>AMYZ01000049.1 GCA_000335715.1 beta proteobacterium L13 | reverse complement strand
GACAACGACGGCGCCCCGACCATCGCCTCCGTTGACGTGAGCAACGCCGACGCCAAGGCCGACGAAGGCAGCGCGCTGAACTTCAACGTACAGCTGAGCAACGCCTCCGCCAGCCAGACCACCTTTGACTTCAGCCTGGCCGGCGTGACCGCAGCCGAAGGCGACTTCGACCGCAGCAAAGTAACGTTTACTAACGGTGTCACCCTCAGCGCCGACGGCAAGAGCGTGATCGTGCCGGCCGGGGTGAGCAGCTTCACCGTCACCGTGCCGACCATCAACGACACCGTGGATGAAGCCGACGAAACGCTGAAACTGGCCGTCGGTGGCAAAGACGCCACCGGCACCATCGTCGACAACGATGCCACCCCGACCATCAGTGGCGTGAGCGTGACCAATACCGGCGCCAAAGCCGACGAAGGCAGCGCACTGAACTTCAAGGTCGACCTGAGCGCGGCCAGCGAACAAAGCACCAGCCACAGCTTCAGCCTGGCCGGCGTGACTGCCGCCGAAGGCGACT
>AMYZ01000048.1 GCA_000335715.1 beta proteobacterium L13 | reverse complement strand
GACGTGCCACGTCGCACGCTGTACTACCGCCCGCAAAAGGCCGCGCCCAAGCTGCAGCCGCAACTGGTCGAGCCCATCAAAGAGATGATTGAAGAGAACCCTTCATTCGGCTACCGCACCGTGGCAGGCCTGCTGGGCATGAACAAAAACACCGTGCAACGCATCTTCCAGCTCAAAGGCTGGCAGGTGAAGAAGCGGCCAGTCGGCTTCCGCCCGCGCGTGCAAGTCTTGCCATCGGTGGCGGCTGAACCCAACCAACGCTGGGCCACCGACCTGTGCCGCATCTGGGCCGGCAAGGATGGCTGGTGCCACTTGGCATTAGTAATCGACTGCTGCACCCGCGAGCTACTGGGCTGGCATCTGTCACGCAGTGGCAAGTCCAAAACGGCTGAATCGGCACTGGAACACGCGCTGATCAACCGCTTTGGCTGCCTGGGGTGGGTACCGCAACGCTTTCTGCTGCGCAGCGACAACGGTTTGGTGTTCACCAGCCGCAGCTACACCGCGCTGGTGAAAAGCTACGGCTTGCAGCAGGAGTTCATCACGCCGTACACGCCGGAGCAGAACGGGATGGTGG
>AMYZ01000047.1 GCA_000335715.1 beta proteobacterium L13 | reverse complement strand
TGTGTAATGACCCAGCCCTTTCTGCACAGGTCAGGCTGCTAATTGATACGCCATCGCCGGTGTCTTCATCCCCAAAGCCTGGTGCGGGCGCCGGTGGTTGTAGAACCCGATCCAGTCGGCAATCACCCGGCTGGCGTGTGCCAGACTTTCAAAGCGGTGCCGATGCGCGCACTGCTCTTTCAAGGTGCGGATCACCCGTTCCACCATCCCGTTCTGCTCCGGCGTGTACGGCGTGATGAACTCCTGCTGCAAGCCGTAGCTTTTCACCAGCGCGGTGTAGCTGCGGCTGGTAAATACCAAATCGTTGTCGCTACGCAGCAGAAAGCGTTGCGGTACCCGCCCCAGGCAGTCAAAGCAGTTGATCAGCGCGTGTTCCAGCGCCGACTCGGCCGTTTTGGACTTGCCACTGCGTGACAGATGCCAGCCCAGCAGCTCGCGGGTGCAGCAGTCAATCACCAAGGCCAAATGGCACCAGCCATCCTTCCCGGCCCAGATGCGGCACAGGTCTGTCGCCCCGCGTTGGTTGGGCTCGGTCGCCACCGATGGCAGGGCTTGCACGCGCGGGCGGAAGCCAACTGGTC
>AMYZ01000046.1 GCA_000335715.1 beta proteobacterium L13 | reverse complement strand
GAAGCCCAGCTCACACGAGCTGGGCTTTGTGCTTTGTACTGACAACGTCCGCCTTCCCTTTGCTGGCCTGCGGCCAGCCCCCGGATGCGCCTTCGGCTTATGCCGGGCTACCATTTCCTATGCTGCGGCCAACGTTGGCCGCAGTGATACCGCCGACGTTCACCCGACGTCCCCCCAATCTCAGTAGCACTACGCTTTAGAGTCCAAGGCTAATTTACCTGATTTCTCCGCCAGTAATTTGGCGTAGGCCGCTGGCGTCAAACCACCCAGCGCTTTCTTCGGCCTTTCGTTGTTGCATTCCCTTCGCCAGGCTTCGATGACGACCTGAGCATGGCGCAGACTGGTGAACCAGTGTTCGTTCAGGCATTCGTCCCGGAAGCGCCCGTTGAACGATTCGATGTAAGCGTTCTGATTCGGCTTGCTCGGCTCAATGAGGAAGAGCTGAACACCCCGAGCATGCGCCCAATCCAACATCGCCCGGCTGCAAAACTCCTTGCCGTTATCCGTCCTGATGGCTTTGGGCAAGCCTCGCGTCTGCGCTAACTGATCAAGGACACGCGTCAGGTGAACGCCGCTCATTGCCCGTTCCGGCACAATAG
>AMYZ01000045.1 GCA_000335715.1 beta proteobacterium L13 | reverse complement strand
CACCATCGTCGATAACGATGCCACCCCGACCATCAGTGGCGTGAGCGTGACCAACACCGGCGCCAAAGCCGACGAAGGCAGCGCGCTGAACTTCAAGGTGGACCTGAGCGCCGCCAGCGAACAAGCCACCAGCCACAGCTTCAGCCTGGCCGGCGTGACCGCAGCCGAAGGCGACTTCGACCGCAGCAAAGTAACGTTCACCAATGGCGTGACGCTGAGCACCGACGGCAAGAGCGTGATCGTGCCGGCCGGTGTGAGCAGCTTCACCGTCACCGTGCCGACCATCAACGACACCGTGGATGAAGCCGACGAAACGCTGAAACTGGCCGTCGGTGGCAAAGACGCCACCGGCACCATCGTCGACAACGACAACGCGCCGACCATCGAACACATCGGCAAGCCAGACCCGGCTGCGGCCAACCCGAACGACGTGTCCGTCGACGAAGGCAGCGAGCTGACCTTTACCGTCAAGCTGAGTAACGCCAGCAGCACCAGCACCAGCTTCGACTTTGTACTGAAAGACGGCACCGCCACGTCCGATGACTACGGCAAAGCCAGCTTCAGCAATGGCGTAAGCTACGACGCCAGCACCGGCAAGATCACCGTACCGGCC
>AMYZ01000044.1 GCA_000335715.1 beta proteobacterium L13 | reverse complement strand
TGTAATGACCCACTAAAAACCTGCACAGGTCATAATTCATACAGGAGCATGTGATGAGTATGACCATGGAAGACGACATCAAACGCTGGACCGCCAAGCGCAAAGCCGCGCTGGTGATGGAGATCATTCAAGGCAAGAGCACGGTGGCCGAAGCCTCCCGCGCCTTCGACCTGGCTCCCTCCGAGATAGAAACCTGGGTCGATGAAGCCAAGCGTGGCATGGAGAACGCCCTGCGTGCCAAGCCGATGGACATCCGCGAGCAGTACGAGAAACAGCTCAAAGAATTGCAGGAAGCCTACGGCGAAGCCATGCTGGAGCTGCGCGCTAGAAAAAAGCTGCAGTCTCTGCTGGGCGAGGACGACAAGTAGTCCACCTCGTCCGGCAGGGACTGGCAGACGACGGCATCCAGGTGCCCATCAGCAAGCTGTGCCGCTGGTTCGGCGTGCCGCGTCGCACGCTGTACTACCGCCCGCAAAAGGCCGCGCCCAAGCTGCAGCCGCAGCTGGTCGAGCCCATCAAAGAGATGATTGAAGAGAATCCTTCATTCGGCTACCGCACCGTGGCAGGCCTGCTGGGCATGAATAAAAACACCGTGCAGCGCATCTTTCAGCTCAAAGGCTGGCAGGTGAAGAAGC
>AMYZ01000043.1 GCA_000335715.1 beta proteobacterium L13 | reverse complement strand
GGCCGGTACGGTGATCTTGCCGGTGCTGGCGTCGTAGCTTACGCCGTTGCTGAAGCTGGCTTTGCCGTAGTCGTCAGCGGTGGCGGTGCCGTCTTTCAGTACAAAGTCGAAGCTGGTGCTGGTGCTGCTGGCGTTACTCAGCTTGACGGTAAAGCTCAGCTCGCTGCCTTCGTCGGCGGACACGTCGTTCGGGTTGGCCGCAGCCGGGTCCGGTTTGCCGATGTGTTCGATGGTCGGCGCGTTGTCGTTATCAACGATGGTACCGGTGGCGTCTTTGCCACCTACGGCCAGTTTCAGCGTTTCGTCGGCTTCATCCACGGTGTCGTTGATGGTCGGCACGGTGACGGTGAAGCTGCTCACGCCAGCCGGCACGATCACGCTCTTGCCGTCGGCGCTCAACGTCACGCCGTTGGTGAACGTTACTTTACTGCGGTCGAAGTCGCCTTCGGCTGCGGTCACGCCGGCCAGGCTGAAGTCAAAGGTGGTCTGGCTGGCAGACGCGTTGCTCAGCTGTACGTTGAAGTTCAGCGCGCTGCCTTCGTCGGCCTTGGCGTCGGCGTTGCTCACGTCAACGGAGGCGATGGTCGGTGCGCCGTCGTTGTCGATGATGGTACCGGTGGCGTCTTTGCCGCCGATGCTCAGCTTGACGGTTTCGTCGGCTTCATCCTCGGTGTCGTTGA
>AMYZ01000042.1 GCA_000335715.1 beta proteobacterium L13 | reverse complement strand
CTCGGCTACGGGCATGCCGGCTTCTGCTTCGCGCAGGAAGCCAATGATCTGTTCTTCGGTGAATCGTTTCTTCATGTCCAACTCCTTGTCATGGTGGATTGGACTCTAAAGTTACATGCTACTCAAGGTGGGGTGGACGTCGCCGCGACCCAGACGTAGGTAATATCGCCGCACCACACCAGGTTTGGCGACGCCGGTGCGAAGTCCCGGGCCAGACGGTTCGGTATGCTTGGCCGCTCGAGACTGGCTTGATAACGTGGCTTGCTAGGTTGCTTGCTTTGCAAGCCGGCTTCGCGCATCAGGCTGCGCACTTGGTAGCGGCCAACCTTCAACCCTTCGTTGGCAAGCTGGCTGACCAGCGTGCGGCTACCTGCTGCGCCCCGGCTTTTATCAAACAGTTCGCGTACTTTCGCGCGGTGCTTCAGCCGCTCAGGCTGAATGACTCGCCGGGTGTGTTTGCGGGCATAGAAACTGGCGCGAGAGACCTGAAATACTTGGCAGACCGTGGCTACGGGATAGTGCTCGCTTAACTGGTCTACCAGCGCGTCGGTTTGAGTTCGTCCGACATCAAGAGAGCGGTAGCCTTTTTTAGGATGGCCTTTTCCATTTCCAGCCGCTGGATGCGTGCTTCGAGTTCCTGGATGCGTTGTTGCTCCGGGGTAAGGGCTTTGCTGCTTGGCGTGACACCTTGTAGTTCTTGCTGTAACTGACGCACCCAGCGTCGCATGGCGGTTTCACCGACACCGAGAGCCTGACAGGCTTGTTTGATGGTGTAGTTTTGCTGGACGACGAGGCTGGCGGCTTCGTGCTTGAATTCTGGGGTAATGCTGCGACGGCTCATGAACACCTCTATGTGAT
>AMYZ01000041.1 GCA_000335715.1 beta proteobacterium L13 | reverse complement strand
ACCGCCCAGCTCGACCCAGGCAGTGACAGCGGCACGCCAGGCGATGGCGTCACCAACGACACCACCCCGACCATCAGCGGCGTCAGCGAGCCGGGCAACACCATTACAGTCACCACGCCGACCGGCGAAGTGCTGACCACCACGGTGAAGCCGGATGGCAGCTGGAGCGTGACCCCGACCCAGCCGCTGCCGGAAGGTGCGGCCAACTTCCCGGTGACTGCCACCGACCCGGCCGGTAACACCGCCAGCACCACGGTGCCGGTCACCATCGACACCACACCGCCAGTGGCCAGCATCACGCTGAACCCCAACATCACCGACGATGACGTGATCAACGCCGCCGAAGCCACCCAGCAGATTCCGGTAGGTGGCAAAGTAGGCGGTGACGTCAAAGTGGGCGACACCGTTACCCTCACCGTCAACGGCAAACAGTTCACCGGTCTGGTACAAGCTGACAAGAGCTTCACCATCAGCGTACCCGGCGCGGACCTGGTAGCCGATAGCGACAAGACCATCGACGCCAGCGTCACCACCACCGACGCCGCCGGTAACAGCAGCACTGCCACCGACACCGAGGGCTATCGCGTGCAGACCACGCTGCCGACTGTCACCGCCCAGCTCGACCCGGGCAGCGACAGCGGCACGCCGGGCGATGGCGTCACCAACGACACCACCCCGACCATCAGCGGCGTCAGCGAGCCGGGCAACACCATTACAGTCACCACGCCGACCGGCGAAGTGCTGACCACCACGGTGAAGCCGGACGGCAGCTGGAGCGTGACCCCGACCCAGCCGCTGCCGGAAGGTGCGGCCAACTTCCCGGTCACTGCCACCGACCCGGCCGGTAACACCGCCAGCACCACGGTGCCGGTCACCATCGACACCACA
>AMYZ01000040.1 GCA_000335715.1 beta proteobacterium L13 | reverse complement strand
GCCGCCGCGCGGTAAGCGGCAGATCATCACGCCGCGCAGCGGCACACAAAACAAAAGGTTGGCCGCCATACCGTGACGGCATGCGGCCAACCTTGCGGGGCGCGGTGAACGTTGGAATTTGGATCGTAGAAAACATTCAGCCAACACGAACCAGATTATCACCAAATACGCGCCGCAGACCTTAATTAAGATAAAAAATTAAATATCTCGATCTGCTTCTCTCTCCTGTCTTTTCCTATGCAAATCATTTATAAACATAACATTTGCCGCAACAATATGCCATATTGACTCCAGATGCATAAGAAACAGCAAAGCCAAGACAGAGACAGCAAAGGATTTAAATAAAAACAGGAACTCAAGGTAAATTTCAAAATTTATAACAACAAGCCTAAATAAATAAGAGAATAAAATAACAACCACAACAAAGGCAGATTTTAAAACACTAAAAACAAGAAACTCCAATCTTTTTGTATCTGTTTTCAACTCAGAAAAATCAACAAGCACAACTTTATCAGAGTCAATTATCTTACTAAGCGCCGCCGGATAAATAAGAGCAATCCATATACCCATAACTGTAAAGACAACTCCAGACACATTTAGCAATATTTCAGCAAAGTCCTTAAAGTCATCATAAGAAATAGACAACTTAAAATTGAAAGACAAAAAAAGCAACAATAAGAACAAGACAAACCATCTTAAGAAATAGATCATCTAAGCCACCTCTTCAGAAGATTTTTGGCACCCTTCCACATGCTTTAAAATAGGCACCAAGTATTTCTGCCTACCATAACCAATAACCTCAAAAAGTCGCTTGGCCGATATAACCTTTACATTATCAGTCACTACAATATGATCTCTTAGCCTATACTTATTAACCCAAGCCATTGTTCCTGTATCAGTTAGAAAACCAACATTATCCCATTGATCTGGAGCCC
>AMYZ01000039.1 GCA_000335715.1 beta proteobacterium L13 | reverse complement strand
CGACAACGACGGCGCCCCGACCATCGCCTCCGTTGACGTGAGCAACGCCGACGCCAAGGCCGACGAAGGCAGCGCGCTGAACTTCAACGTACAGCTGAGCAACGCCTCCGCCAGCCAGACCACCTTTGACTTCAGCCTGGCCGGTGTCACTGCAGCCGAAGGCGACTTCGACCGCAGCAAAGTAACGTTCACCAATGGCGTGACGCTGAGCGCCGACGGCAAGAGCGTGATCGTGCCGGCTGGCGTGAGCAGCTTCACCGCCACCGTACCGACCATCAACGACACCGTGGATGAAGCCGACGAAACGCTGAAGTTGGCCGTCGGTGGCAAAGACGCCACCGGCACCATCGTCGACAACGACAACGCGCCGACCATCGAACACATCGGCAAGCCAGACCCGGCTGCGGCCAACCCGAACGACGTGTCCGCCGACGAAGGCAGCGAGCTGACCTTTACCGTCAAGCTGTCCAACGCCAGCAGCACCAGCACCAGCTTCGACTTTGTACTGAAAGACGGCACCGCCACCGCTGACGACTACGGCAAAGCCAGCTTCAGCAACGGCGTAAGTTACGACGCCAGCACCGGCAAGATCACCGTACCGGCCGGCGTGACCAGCTTTACCGTCACCGTACCGACCACGCAGGACACCACCGACGAAGCCGACGAAACCGTCAAACTGAGCATCGGCGGCAAAGACGCCACCGGTACCATCGTCGACAACGACGGCGCACCGACCATCGCCTCCGTTGACGTGAGCAACGCCGACGCCAAGGCCGACGAAGGCAGCGCGCTGAACTTCAACGTACAGCTGAGCAATGCGTCCGCCAGCCAGACCACCTTTGACTTCAGCCTGGCCGGCGTGACCGCAGCCGAAGGCGACTTCGACCGCAGCAAAGTCACCTTCACCAACGGCGTGACCCTCAGTCCCGACGGCAAGAGCGTGATCGTGCCTGCTGGCGTGAGCAGCTTCACCGTCACCGTGCCGACCATCAACGACACCGTGGATGAGCCGGACGAGACACTGAAGTTGACCGTAGGCGGCAAAGACGCCACCGGTACCATCGTCGACAACGACAACGCGCCGACCATCGAACACATCGGCAAACCGGACCCGGCTGCGGCCAACCCGAACGACGTGTCCGCCGACGAAGGCAGCGAGCTGACCTTTACCGTCAAGCTGAGTAACGCCAGCAGCAACAGCACCAGCTTCGACTTCGTGCTGAAAGACGG
>AMYZ01000038.1 GCA_000335715.1 beta proteobacterium L13 | reverse complement strand
ACGACCGCCACGCCAAAACCTTTCACGGCAGCGGCGTTGTGCGCGGCCTGCACCCCGGCCACTGGTTCCGCCTGGACGATCACCCCTCCCACGCCAGCGATAACGCCGAGCAGCGCGAATTCGTCGTCACCCGCCAGCAGCTCACCGCCCGCAACAACCTGCCCGACGAGCTCGCCCGCCAGCTGCCCGCCAGCCTGCGGCCCACCCAGGATAGCCCCGCCTTCCACACCACCTTCGACGCCCAGCGCCGCGGCATCCCGCTCACCCCCGACTACGCCCACACCCCCCACGCCAAACCCACCGCCCCTGGCGCCCAGACCGCCACCGTGGTCGGCCCCGCCGGCGAAGAAGTGCACACCGACACCCTCGGCCGCATCAAGATCCAGTTCCACTGGCAGCGCCCCGACGAGCACCCCGACACCGGCGCCCGCCTGGATGACACCTCCAGCTGCTGGCTGCGCGTCGCCCTGTCCAGCGCCGGCGCCGGCTGGGGCCACCAGTTTCTGCCCCGCATCGGGCAAGAAGTGCTCGTCCACTTCCTCGAAGGCGACATCGACCGCCCCCTCGTCAGCGGCGTGCTCTACAACGGCAGCCACCCGCCACCGCAATTCAGCGGCGCCGGCAGCCTGCCCACCAACAAAACCCTCTCCGGCATCCAGAGCCGCGAACACCACGGCAGCCAGTACAGCGAACTGCTGTTCGACGACACCCCCGGCCAGGTACGCGCCAAACTCAGCAGCGAGCCCGGCAAAACCCAGCTCAACCAAGGCTACCTCACCCACCCGCGCAGCAACGGCCAGGCCAGCGCCCGCGGCAACGGCTTCGAGCTGCGCACCGACCACCACGGCGCCATCCGCGCCGGCCACGGCCTGCTGCTCTCCACCGAAGCGCAAAGCGGCGCCAGCGGCAAACAGCTCGCCCGCGACGGCGCCCAAAGCCAGCTCGACAGCGCCCTGGCCCTGGCGCAAAGCCTGGCCGACACCGCCAGCGCCCAGCTCGCCGACCGGCAGGAAACCGGCCCCGAGGCAATCCAAGCCGACAACAGCAAAGGGGCCAAAAAGGCCGACGGTCACCTGCAACACCACGCCGCCGCGCTACGCGCCTGGGAAGCCGGTAGCAACACCGACGCAAACGGCAACACCGCCAAAGATCAAGCCGGCCAACAGCCGCTGCTCATCCTCAGCGCCCCCGCAGGGTTGGCCGCATCAACTGATAACAGCCTGACGTTGGCCGCCGGCAGCAATATCGACAGCGTCGCCCAGCGCGACA
>AMYZ01000036.1 GCA_000335715.1 beta proteobacterium L13 | reverse complement strand
AGCGCGAAGAGCGCAGCTTCGACAAACCGCGCTTCGGCGGCGAGCGTCGCGAAGGCGGCTTCCAGCGCGAAGAGCGCAGCTTCGACAAACCGCGCTTCGGCGGCGAGCGTCGCGAAGGCGGCTTCCAGCGCGACGCAGCACCAGCCCGCACGCTGTTCAGCAAAGGCGAAGCCCGTGAACCAGGCCAAGGCTTTGGCAAGCAAGGCGGCGGCGACAAGGTTGGCCGCACGCCTTTCGTCAAAGCCCAACCACGCACGCTGAAAGACGGCGAATTCGCCCTGTTTGCCAGCTGCCCGCGTGGCCTGGAAAAACTGCTGGGCGAAGAAATTGCCCTGCAAGGCGGTACCGAGCTGCAGCTGACCGACGGTGGCGTGGCCTTTACCGGCACGCAAGAAGTGATGATGCGCGTGAACCTGCACTCGCGCACCGCCAGCCGCCTGCTGATGCAGCTGGCCATGGGCACCTTCCGCGAAGAGCGCGACATCTACACCCTGGCCAAAGACATCAACTGGCCAGAGCTGTTTGATGTGGGCTGCACCATCAAGGTAAAAACCGACGGCCACGCCCGCCTGAAGAGCATCGACTACGTATCGCTGATCGTGAAAGACGCCATCTGCGACCGCTTCCGCGACCTGGGCGGCGAGCGCCCCAGCGTAGACACCCGCACCCCGGACATGCGCATCCGCGTGTTCCTGTCCGGCTTTGACGTGCAGATCTACCTGGATACCAGCGGCGAAGCGCTGTTCAAACGCGGCTGGCGCGATGAAACCGGCGAAGCCCCGCTGCGCGAAAACCTGGCAGCCGGCATCCTGCTGCTGGCCGGCTACAACGGCACCCAGCCGCTACTGGATCCGATGTGCGGTAGCGGTACCTTCCTGGTAGAAGCCGCCGACATCGCCCTGAACCGGGCCCCCGGCCGCGACCGTGGCTTTGCCTTCGAGCTGCTGAAAAACCACAACGATCTGCTGTGGCACAGCATCAAGAACGACGCCGAGCTGGCCAGCCGCAAGCTGACCAGCCTGCCGCTGTACGGCAACGACCGCGCTGCCCACATGGTAGACATCACCCGCCGCAACCTGGAACGCACCGGCCTGGCCGAGCTGGTTACCCTGAGCGTGGGCGACGCCACCGAGTTGGCCGCACCAGCCAAGCAAGGCCTGATCGTGTGCAATCCGCCGTACGGCATCCGTCTGGACGAGCAAGACAGCCTGGCCGAGCTGTACCCGCTGCTGGCCACCTGGCTCAAGCGCCAGTTTGCCGGCTGGACCGCTCACCTGATGACCGCCGATACCCGCCTGCCCAGCCTGATGCGCCTGGCCGCAGACAGCCGCCCCATGCTGTACAACGGCGCACTGGAATGCCGCGTTTACGCCTTCACACTGGTAGAAGGTTCTAATCGCAAGGAAAAAGACGACACAAGCGGTCAGTAAACGGACACACCCGCTGCCATAAAAAACAGGGCGTGACATAATCACGCCCTGCCAGTACTTGCAACGCATGGCATGCACATACCAAAAAGGCCTTACGCTCTGCGCAAGGCCTTTCTTACTGCCTGCGGCCAACCTTTGCCTGCAATCGGCCAGCATCTACTACGATGACTTCAGCCGGCAACGCTAACCCAGACTTTGTTTTTTACCGGATACCGCATACTGTAAAAGCTATGGATACCTCTTTCCTGTCTGCCACCATCCTGCTGATCCTGATTACCGATCCGCTGGGCAACATTCCCCTCTTCATCTCGGCCCTCAAACAGGTGAAACCGGAACGCCGCCGCCGAGTGGTCTTCCGCGAATGCTTTATCGCGTTTGCGGTACTGCTCACCTTCATGTTCTTTGGCAAAGGCTTTCTGGAGCTGATGCACCTCACCGACGAAAGCCTGCGCGTAGCAGGTGGCGTCATCCTGTTTCTCATCGCCATCAAGATGATCTTCCCCGGCGAAGGCAGCATGTTTGGCGGCGACAAAATGCACGGCGAGCCCTTCATCGTACCTATCGCCGTACCGCTGATCGCCGGCCCTTCCGCCATGGCCACCGTACTGCTGATGTCCACCCGCGAACCGGAACGCATGCTGGAGTGGATAGGCGCCCTCACCCTCACCATGCTGGTCACGCTGCTGGTCTTCCTGTTCTCCGGCAAAATCCACCGCGCCCTGGGCGAACAAGCCATCACCGCGCTGGAACGCCTGATGGGCCTGGTGCTGACAGCCATATCCATTGAAATGCTGCTCGGTGGCGTGGCGGCGTATATCAAAAAGCTCGCATAAAAAAATCGCCCCGAGGGGCGATTTTCCATTTTGTAATCGATCTGTCGATTCTGCAGAGGTCAGGCAGCTAATTGATACACCATCACTGGCGTCCTCACCCCAAAGCCTGATGCGAGTGCCGG
>AMYZ01000035.1 GCA_000335715.1 beta proteobacterium L13 | reverse complement strand
AGAGGGGGATTAGCTCAGTTGGGAGAGCACCTGCTTTGCAAGCAGGGGGTCGTCGGTTCGATCCCGTCATCCTCCACCACCCAATGCAAACAAAAACGCATTCAGCACGCTGAGTGACTTTCTGTTTGCGTTGTAAAACGCCCGATCTTTAACAAACTGAAGAAGCCAATTTACAAGCGGCGAGACAAAACGATGAGTTAACTCTGATCGTGATGGATCGTCGACTTGGGTAGAAAGATTGTATCGACTGTCGTATACGCCTTAGTGTGCGACAAGTCACCAGCGCGAAGCTCATCAGATTAAGGTAACTGAAATGATAGGGTCAAGCGACTAAGTGCATCTGGTGGATGCCTTGGCGATCACAGGCGATGAAGGACGTGCAAGCCTGCGAAAAGCAGTGGGGAGCTGGCAATGGAGCTTTGATCCACTGATATCCGAATGGGGAAACCCCTCCGCAAGGAGATCCTGCGCTGAATATATAGGCGCATGGAGGCGAACCGGGAGAACTGAAACATCTAAGTACCCCGAGGAAAAGAAATCAACCGAGATTCCGTAAGTAGTGGCGAGCGAACGCGGAAGAGCCTGTATGTGTTATGGATTGAGTTAGTGGAACGCTCTGGAAAGTGCGGCCATAGTGGGTGATAGCCCCGTACACGAAAACCCATTCCAAGAACTAAGCATACGACAAGTAGGGCGGGACACGCGAAATCCTGTCTGAATATGGGGGGACCATCCTCCAAGGCTAAATACTCGTGATCGACCGATAGTGAACCAGTACCGTGAGGGAAAGGCGAAAAGAACCCCGGGAGGGGAGTGAAATAGAACCTGAAACCGGATGCATACAAACAGTGGGAGCCTGGAAACGGGTGACTGCGTACCTTTTGTATAATGGGTCAGCGACTTACATTCAGTGGCAAGCTTAACCGCATAGGGGAGGCGTAGGGAAACCGAGTCCGAATAGGGCGAATCAGTCGCTGGGTGTAGACCCGAAACCGAGTGATCTATCCATGGCCAGGATGAAGGTGCGGTAACACGCACTGGAGGTCCGAACCCACTAGTGTTGCAAAACTAGGGGATGAGCTGTGGATAGGGGTGAAAGGCTAAACAAACTCGGAGATAGCTGGTTCTCCCCGAAAACTATTTAGGTAGTGCCTCATGTATCACTTCCGGGGGTAAAGCACTGTTATGGCTAGGGGGTCATTGCGATTTACCAAACCATGGCAAACTCTGAATACCGGAAAGTGCAAGCATGGGAGACAGACGGTGGGTGCTAACGTCCATCGTCAAGAGGGAAACAACCCAGACCGCCAGCTAAGGTCCCAAATGATCAGTTAAGTGGTAAACGAGGTGGGAAGGCCTAGACAGCCAGGATGTTGGCTTAGAAGCAGCCATCATTTAAAGAAAGCGTAATAGCTCACTGGTCGAGTCGTCCTGCGCGGAAGATGTAACGGGGCTCAAACTGATAACCGAAGCTGCGGATGGGCACATTAATGTGTCCGTGGTAGGGGAGCGTTCTGTAGGTCTGTGAAGGTGGTGGTGTAAACCCTGCTGGAGATATCAGAAGTGCGAATGCTGACATGAGTAGCGATAAAGCGGGTGAAAAGCCCGCTCGCCGAAAGCCCAAGGTTTCCTACGCAACGTTCATCGGCGTAGGGTGAGTCGGCCCCTAAGGCGAGGCTGAAAAGCGTAGTCGATGGGAAACGGGTTAATATTCCCGTACTTTTATGCAGTGCGATGTGGGGACGGAGAAGGTTAGGTTAGCGGCCTGTTGGAATAGGTCGTTTAAGCCGGTAGGCTGGTGCGGTAGGCAAATCCGCTGCACCTTAAGGCCGAGAGGTGATGACGAGGGTCTACGGACCTGAAGTAACTGATACCACGCTTCCAGGAAAAGCCACTAAGCTTCAGCTGCATAAGAACCGTACCGCAAACCGACACAGGTGGGCAGGATGAGAATTCTAAGGCGCTTGAGAGAACTCAGGAGAAGGAACTCGGCAAATTGACACCGTAACTTCGGGAGAAGGTGTGCCTCTGTTGGTGTAGGACCTCGCGTCCGAAGCTAGTAGAGGTCGCAGAGAATAGGTGGCTGCGACTGTTTAACAAAAACACAGCTCTGTGCCAACACGAAAGTGGACGTATACGGAGTGACGCCTGCCCGGTGCTGGAAGATTAAATGATGGGGTGCAAGCTCTTGATTGAAGTCCCAGTAAACGGCGGCCGTAACTATAACGGTCCTAAGGTAGCGAAATTCCTTGTCGGGTAAGTTCCGACCCGCACGAATGGCGTAACGATGGCCACACTGTCTCCTCCTGAGACTCAGCGAAGTTGAAATGTTTGTGAAGATGCAATCTACCCGCTGCTAGACGGAAAGACCCCGTGAACCTTTACTGTAGCTTTGCATTGGACTTTGAACAGACTTGTGTAGGATAGGTGGGAGGCTATGAAGCTGGAACGCTAGTTTCAGTGGAGCCGTCCTTGAAATACCACCCTGGTGTGTTTGAGGTTCTAACCTTGGTCCGTGATCCGGATCGGGGACAGTGCATGGTAGGCAGTTTGACTGGGGCGGTCTCCTCCCAAAGTGTAACGGAGGAGTTCGAAGGTTACCTAGGTACGGTCGGAAATCGTGCTGATAGTGCAATGGCAAAAGGTAGCTTAACTGCGAGACCGACAAGTCGAGCAGGTGCGAAAGCAGGACATAGTGATCCGGTGGTTCTGAATGGAAGGGCCATCGCTCAACGGATAAAAGGTACTCCGGGGATAACAGGCTGATTCCGCCCAAGAGTTCACATCGACGGCGGAGTTTGGCACCTCGATGTCGGCTCATCACATCCTGGGGCTGTAGCCGGTCCCAAGGGTATGGCTGTTCGCCATTTAAAGTGGTACGTGAGCTGGGTTCAAAACGTCGTGAGACAGTTTGGTCCCTATCTGCAGTGGGCGTTGGAAGTTTGACGGGGGCTGCTCCTAGTACGAGAGGACCGGAGTGGACGAACCTCTGGTGTACCGGTTGTGACGCCAGTCGCATCGCCGGGTAGCTAAGTTCGGAAGAGATAACCGCTGAAAGCATCTAAGCGGGAAACTTGCCTGAAGATGAGACTTCCCTGGAGGCTTGACCTCCCTGAAGAGTCGTTCGAGACCAGGACGTTGATAGGTCGGGTGTGGAAGCGCTGTGAGGCGTTAAGCTAACCGATACTAATTGCTCGTGAGGCTTGATCCTATCATTTGAGTTGCTTTGTTGATGACGAAGCGCTGGTTGATACAAGAAAATTCTACCGGCTGGAAGACTTCCAGCCTGGCTTCTTCAAGTTTGTGACAGTTTATGTCTGGTGGCCATAGCGAGGTGGTCCCACGCCTTCCCATTCCGAACAGGACCGTGAAACGCCTCAGCGCCGATGATAGTGCAGATACCTGTGTGAAAGTAGGACACCGCCAGACGCCCCATGTAAC
>AMYZ01000034.1 GCA_000335715.1 beta proteobacterium L13 | reverse complement strand
GCAACCAGACCAGCGGCCGCCGCTGGCTGCACAACGTCGGCCAGCACATCAGCCTGTTTGTGGCGGGGGTGAAAGACAAAGTCAGCCTGAAGCTGATCGCAGCGAAGGGCAAGGTGCAGATCCAGGCGCAAAGCGACGCGCTGGAGCTGACGGCGGATAAGGACGTGACGGTGACGTCGTGCAAAGGCAAGGTGGTCATCGCCGCCAAGCAGGAAATCCTGCTCACCAGCGGCGGCGGCTATATCAGGCTGTCTGGCGGCAATATCGAGGTGCACTGCCCTGATACCGTGAGCGTGAAGGGCGCCAAGCACGAGTTAAGCGGCGGGGGGCGCATGGGGGTCACCCTCCCTATATTGCCGCTTGGTAAAGCGCAGCTTCATATCAAACGTGAATACCACGATCAAGAAGCACTGCAAGGCGCTGAGTACATCGCAACATTTGCCGATGGCAGTACCCGCAGTGGGGTACTAGATAGCGAAGGACAAGCTCAGCTCGATGACGTGCCGCCAGGTGCGGTACAGGTACGGTTTGGGCCTGATGCTCGTGCCTATAAACGCAAAGATCAGCAAGCCACACCGGGTTACAAAACCAAACTTAGCAGCAACGATATCCAGGCGCTTATCGCCAAGCACGGAGGTAACTGAAAATGTCCGGCATAAGCCTTGCAGAAATCAAGAGTATCGCCGCCGGAACAGGCGACTGGATTTGGGGCACAGCACAAGGCGCCTTCAACGAGCGACAAACGACCGCGCAAATCATCGTCGATGCGGTTATCGGCATGATCCCGCTCGTAGGAGATGCCACTGCCGTACGTGATCTGATCGCCGTATTGCTGCGGATGAGCAACGAGCCACAGCGCCGGGAACAAGTCAGCGAGTGGGTATTGCTGGTCGTATTGCTCTTTGCCTTGATTCCCGTTATCGGCGGGGTCATCAAAGGGATAGGCCGCTTGGCATTGCGCGTCGGGCAAAATGCGGCCGAGAACAGCAAACTGCTTGCAGAAACCATCCGTTTTTTGAACCGGATGGGACGCGGCAATGCGGTGCAGTGGCTTAAACAGCTGGATGTAATGAAGTACCAAGGCGAGCTGATCAGCAAGTTCACCGATTTGTGTACCAGCTTGGCAGATACCATCAGCGGCATCATCAAATCGCGCACAGGCAAACTGCTGCCAGACGCGATGCGAGCCCAGTTGCAACGGGTACAAGCCGGCATCCTGGTGCTGAAAGATCTGGGTGGGAAGATGATTCCGCTGGCGCTGAAAGAACTGCACGCCAAGCTCAAGGTGCTGCAGAAGCTGGTCTACCAAGGGGAAGTGCATACCCTGGCTACCGGCCAGCGCAATCTGATGCGAGAAGCCGAAGCGGTGATGCTGAGCAATCAAGTACGGGCGGCAATCAAGGCCGGCAAGTGGCCGCAGAATTTGCTGTCAGGGAAGCGGACTAATCCTGAAGTACAAGAACAAATTGCCAAGTGGTTCGACCAACGCAAAATCGCCGAAGGCTGGCCCGATTTGCTATGGAAACAGGTCAAACTTCCCGGGCATGGAGAAGTCAAATATTACAACTCGCTATGCACCTTCAGCGGCAAGATTACCGCCTGGGAGCCGGAGCAGTTCGCCGGCCAAACGCTCTACCGCGCCTTTGGTCCCGGTGGCAAGCTGGCCGGGCCGTCCAATGCCGGTGGCTATTTCTGGGGCGCAGGTGCTATCCCGCAAAACGCCAAAGCCTGGCGCGAAATGGCAGCGGTACTGGACGAATGGAACGCCAATGGCCTGATGGTACTGGTAACCTTTCCGTCACTGGCCCGCATCCGCCAGCAGCCGGAACTGGTGCAGGCGCTCAAGGGCTGGCATGGCAGCATCGCCGAACAGTTCGGCGACAAAATCAGAAACCAGTTTCTCGAAGGCGGCGGCAAACAAATCGGCATGGGCGCCTTGCCGGCTGCGCTGAATGCCAAAATCACCGAACTGGGCGAGGCCGCCAAGGCTGGCAAAATGGGTAGTGGTGAAGTGATGGGCGTGAAGATCGAAGTCCGCCAAACCGGCTGGGCCGACGTGGAAGGCAAATATGGCTACTCCAAAGAGGGGGAAGACCTGTCGCGCTATGCCATTACCCGACAGCTGGAAACCGAAGAGATCAAAGCCAAAACCAGCAATAGCGCCGCCGTTGCCGCCACCCGTGCCGGCAGCCAGAACAAACAAAAGGAAACCGCAAAATGACCCTGCAACACAACCGCCGCCGCCTGTTCTGGCTACTGCAAAAATGGTCCAGCTACACCGTATGGGCGCACTACGCCAAGCAGTTCGACGTGTTCGTCAAAGCCTATGAAGAAGCACTGGCCACCTGGCCGGATGGCGAGCGTCCGCCCGAATACAATGTGCGCTTTGCCTACCTGGCGCAGGACTTGTATCCGAAAGGCCTGGCGGCATTGGCAAAAGGGGATCGCTCTGTATGGCGCACGATGCGTGAAGATGCCTATTTACTCTGTGCCGAATCTGAAGCCTTTAGCGCAATGGACGGCATCACCTCCAAGGAAATTAATAGTGAATATGGAGGGGAACATGGCACCCCGCTCTACACCGTGTGGACCGACAGACTGGAGCAGCTGCGATTGCTGAAAGAGGCGGCAACGCCTAGATGGGCCGAATTTGTATATGAGTCCAGACCGACCTATGCCGATTGGCACCCTATTGCGTATCTCGGCCGGGAAAGCCTCCCGGAAGCCTATTTCCAGAGTACGAGGCAGGATCAGGATGTAGGGCCTCTTCCTACTCACTGCCCGGACACCCCCCCTCCAACCAGCATTCTCATCACAAGCGGTCAGCGCGTAACGCACGATGGTATCTGGGAACAGGTTTTTCCGCACCGCGCCCCCAGTGAAACCGACTGTCTCAACTATTTCGTCAAAGGTGCGGTTACACCGTGGATTAATGATCGTAATCGTGAATATGTGCATGGCAAACAGTTTGCCCTGCCCGTTAGCTGGCGCCTGGTGTGGGAAGACACCCGCTACCTCGATGGCGTGATACCGGACGAGTCTTTCTACCTCAACCCCGTCATCACGCCAGCAGCGCCCGAGCAGGCAGAAGCCAACCCGACAGCGCCACCATCATCCGGCCGTGTAGCAGCTGGCCAGCCCTGCCCGCAGAGCGGCACCTGGTGGACACCCGCCAAACCCGACGCCCGCCGCGCCTTCGCCCAGGGCGACATCATGCCGGACTACCCCGACAGCAGCTACGGCGCCACCATCTGGTACCACGAGGCGGAATAAGGTTGGCCACCATGTTGCTTCGTCTGCTTACGCGTTTTGCCACCTTGTGCCGGGGGCGGTCTCAGCCGCACCGGCAAGCAGCAGCACCACCACACCCGCTATCGGGGCAAGCGGAGGAAAGCCACAAAATGACCCTGCAACACAACCGCCGCCGCCTGTTCTGGCTACTGCAAAAATGGTCCAGCTACACCGTATGGGCGCACTACGCCAGGCAGTTCGGTC
>AMYZ01000033.1 GCA_000335715.1 beta proteobacterium L13 | reverse complement strand
TTTGACGGTTTCGTCAGCTTCGTCGGTGGTGTCCTGCGTGGTCGGTACGGTCACGGTGAAGCTGGTCACGCCGGCCGGTACGGTGATCTTGCCGGTGCTGGCGTCGTAGCTTACGCCGTTGCTGAAGCTGGCTTTGCCGTAGTCATCGGACGTGGCAGTGCCGTCTTTCAGCACAAAGTCGAAGGTGGTAGCTATCGTACTAGCCGTGCTGAGGCGAACATCAAACACCAGATTGCTGCCCTCGTCTGCCGAGGCTGCACCAGGGCCAACGGAGGAGCCGACAAAGTCGATCTGGGCAGTGTTGATCTGCGCACTGTCTTTGCCTTCTGGCGAGACGTTACCAGCCGGGTCGGTAAGGGTGGCGGTAACGGTAAGCTGACTACCTTCGGCCGGAGGATCCAGGGTAATGGCGACAGTACCGGTACGGATATCGCTATCCGTCAGGGTAATAGTCTGTGTGGTAGTGCCACTCTTGATGGTGAGCACGTCACCTGCATTGGTGCCTGCAGGCAGGGTAATGCTGACATCTACCTTGCCGGACAGCTCGCCGTTGGCGATAACCCCGTCGTTATTGGTGTCTTCGGTAATCACTACCACCGGGGCAAGCGGCGCGGTGGTATCGATCTGCGCGCTACCGGTATTGCTGGCGGTATTACCCAGCGGATCGGTAGCGGTAACGGTGAGGTTGCTGCCACCCTCTGGCAGCGGGCGGGTCGACTCTACCGACCAGCGGCCATCGGTACCGACAGTAGCTGTGCCAATGACATTACCGTCTTTGTCGCTTACGACAATGGTAGCGCCAGTTTCGCCAGTACCCGTGAGAAGTGGTGTGGTATCGCGCGTAGGGCCTACGTTATCAATAGTAACGGTCGTGGTGGTATCGATAATGGCCGTAGCTACACTGGTAGCTTTGTTGCCATTGGTATCGGTGGCCACTGCAGTCAGGCCGGTGTTGCCATCCGGCAAGGCAACAGTAGACTCTACCGACCAGGTACCATTACCGGCGACCACGGTAGTCGCAATCACCTGGCCTGCTGCATTGGTGATGACAACCGTTGCGCCGGCTTCGCCGGTACCGGTAAGCAGTGGGGTGTTGTCACGGCTAGGACCAACGTTATTGATGGTAACCGTGGTGCTGTCGTCGACCAGTACGGTGGTGGCGTCTGTGGTCTGGAGCGTTTCGACGCTAAGCGCATCAATCTGGTTATTCAACGACAGCGGCTGAATGCTCTCGGCTACCCGGTTAATCACCACAAACGAGTTGCCGCCATCCTCGCCACCGCCAGCCGCCAGACCTGCTGCGGTCTCCTCCAGGCCTTGCAATGGATCCTGACCACTTTCCAGCGCGGCCAACACCTGTTGGGCATCCGGGTTCAGTGCTGCAATGGCCGCATCCGTAGCGTCCGTGCCCTGAAGCCCAAATACGTCGTCGGTAATCGTGAGATCACGCGCCTCGGCAATCTTGACGATGAAGCCGTTACTACCCTGGAGTTCGATTGCGCCATCAGCAGGGACAACCAGACGCTCCCCCGTGGCCA
Organism: beta proteobacterium L13; assembly: GCA_000335715.1. Taxonomy (GTDB): domain Bacteria; phylum Pseudomonadota; class Gammaproteobacteria; order Burkholderiales; family Chromobacteriaceae; genus Vogesella. The sequence goes on along the minus strand of AMYZ01000033.1, from coordinate 3,777 downwards.
CAATATCGCCCAGCTTCAGAATACGCTGGGAACCATCTGCTGCAATGGCCAGTACTTTGCCAGTGAGAGACACAACTTTACCTTGAGCAACATTGACAGCGGCAGCCATGGTCGAACTCCAGAAACTATTTTTGATGGGAAGATTATAGAGATACTTGTGGAAGTCAACCTATTGTACTGATGGGCAAAGATGCCATCTTTCCCTACCTAGGCAGGGTTACATAAAATCACATAAGTATTTGATATAAAAAATAAAATGCAGAAATACCATACCACAACATTGCCGCTGCGTCGCACCATTTGATATGCATGCAAACAAAAAGAGCCGGCAAGCCGGCTCTTTGAATTAACTACTTGATTAAGCGCAAAGTTTCCTTACATACCATCGACCTTCAGGTTACTTTTCACCAGCTCAGCAATGATCTGACCGTCGGTACTACCCAAGTCCGCCATCGCCACGCCTTTGAGCAAGATCTCCTGATCAGCAGTAGCAGCATAGTTACTCCCGTTAAAACCACCCGCGCTGCTAACCTGGATCAAGGTATCGGTGCCACTGGCAGTAAAGTGTAAGTACTTGTCCAGCGTAGCCGCCGATTCGTTCTGCAACAGGTCTCGCAGGTCGAGCACATCGCCTTCGCTGCGGTTGAAGTCCGTAATGGTGTCGCGAACCGGGGCACCGGGGCTGCCGCCATCACCAAGATGCCACACGAAAGTGTCCTTGCCGGCACCGCCTGTCAGGGTATCGCTTCCCTTGCCGCCAATCATGTAGTCGTCGCCCGGCCCACCAGTGAAGGTATTGTCACCCGCCAGACTCGCATCACTTACATTCGTGGCCATCACATTATCAGGCGCTGGATTCACCTTAAGCGTCACGGTTGCCGTATCGGTCCCCCCCTTACCGTCGGTAACGGTATAGGTAAAAGTAGCGTCACCGTTATAGTTGGCCGCGGGCGTAAACACTACGTTCCCGTTGACCAGCGCCACCGTACCATGGGTCGCATTTTGTACCGACAGGATTTGCAGCGCATCGCCATTCGGGTCTGCGTCATTACCCAGCAAACTGGCGGGGGCGATGGTCAGCGGCGTGTCCTCCATGGTAATCAACGGGCCAGTGCCATACTGCGAATTCACGGTCAACCCCTGATAGAACCCGCCCTCAGGACGAAGCTCGGCTGTAAATGCAGCGTAGCCCCCCTGGTCCCAGTAGAAAATCTCGATGTTCTGCTCACCACCTTGCGCAATGGTAAAGCTGGGGAACTCACGCAAGGTAGGCTGCTGAATACCATCGAACTTACACACATCCTGCCCGTTGATGCGGATGACAAACCCATCATCAGCATACACACGGAAGTTATAGGTACCGGGTGCTAGGTTGATTTTGCCGTTGATCTGGACAATTGCATCCGACGTAGTCCCATAGTCGGCAGTGGTCTGCAAATTGCTGCCATTTTTGCCCAAGAATGCCGCCAGATTGCCAGCACTACCCAGACTATTTGGCACACCCCCAAAGCTCAACGCAATGGTCTGGAATGTTGCCGTTGCGGCATGGGTTTGCGCAAAGGCCTCCACCTGGGCAATCGACGTCAGGTTAGCCCCATCTGGCCCCTCACGATAACCCCAGTACTTGCTGGTCAATGTGCTCATCACATACTTGTCGTCGATAGCATCCGGCGCATTGTTCAGTTTCAAGCTGTTGCCAGTACCTGCGTTACCCGCCAGATCTGTGTAGCTGCCATTATTCACCGTCACCACCGGCTGGGCAGTCCCACTCTGCGTCATGGTAGCAGTCCACGTTTTGCCACCATCAGCCGTAGCTAGCGTAGCGGCATTCAGCGTACCACCCATAATGGCCACATCGCTGGCAGTAAAACCGGTAACAGCCTCGCTAAAGGTGAACGTGAGCGTTACGGTCTCACCCGGCGACAAGGTGCCATCACTCGTAGTAATCACCAGCGACGGCGCATCAGTATCCACCTTGTAACCTTCAGTATCGGTAGCCGTAGCGCTGTTGCCGGCGGCGTCGGTGGTGGTGACGCTGGCGTCGATGACCTTGTCGCTATCGGCTACCAGGTCCGCGCCGGGCACGTTGATGGTGAAGCTCTTGTCGGCTTGTACCAGGCCGGTGAACTGTTTGCCGTTGACGGTGAGGGTAACGGTGTCGCCCACTTTGACGCCGCCACCGACGGTACCGCTGACCGGGATCTCTTGGCCGGCTTCGGCGGCATTGATCACGTCGTCGTCGGTGATGTTGGGGTTCAGCGTGATGCTGGCCGCTGGCGGTGTGGTGTCGATGGTGACCGGCACCGTGGTGCTGGCGGTGTTACCGGCCGGGTCGGTGGCGGTGACCGGGAAGTTGGCCGCACCTTCCGGCAGCGGCTGGGTCGGGGTCACGCTCCAGCTGCCGTCCGGCTTCACCGTAGTGGTCAGCACTTCGCCTGTCGGCGTGGTGACTGTAATGGTGTTGCCCGGCTCGCTGACGCCGCTGATGGTCGGGGTGGTGTCGTTGGTGACGCCATCGCCCGGCGTGCCGCTGTCGCTGCCCGGGTCGAGCTGGGCGGTGACGGTCGGCAGCGTGGTCTGCACGCGATAGCCCTCGGTGTCGGTGGCAGTGCTGCTGTTACCGGCGGCGTCGGTGGTGGTCACTTTCGCTTCGACGGTCTTGTCGCTATCGGCTACCAGGTCGGCACCGGGCACGTTGATGGTGAAGCTCTTGTCCGCTTGTACCAGGCCGGTGAACTGTTTGCCGTTGACGGTGAGGGTAACGGTGTCGCCCACCTTCACGTCGCCACCGACGGTACCGCTGACCGGGATCTCTTGGCCGGCTTCGGCAGCGTTGATCACGTCATCGTCGGTGATGTTGGGGTTCAGCGTGATGCTGGCCACTGGCGGCGTGGTGTCGATGGTGACCGGCACCGTGGTGCTGGCGGTGTTACCGGCCGGGTCGGTGGCGGTGACCGGGAAGTTGGCCGCACCTTCCGGCAGCGGCTGGGTCGGGGTCACGCTCCAGCTGCCGTCCGGCTTCACCGTGGTGGTCAGCACTTCGCCTGTCGGCGTGGTGACTGTAATGGTGTTGCCCGGCTCGCTGACGCCGCTGATGGTCGGGGTGGTGTCGTTGGTGACGCCATCGCCCGGCGTGCCGCTGTCGCTGCCCGGGTCGAGCTGGGCGGTGACGGTCGGCAGCGTGGTCTGCACGCGATAGCCCTCGGTGTCGGTGGCAGTGCTGCTGTTACCGGCGGCGTCGGTGGTGGTGGCGCTGGCGTCGATGACCTTGTCGCTATCCGCTACCAGGTCGGCACCGGGCACGTTGATGGTGAAGCTCTTGTCCGCTTGTACCAGACCGGTGAACTGTTTGCCGTTCACCGTCAGCGTAACGGTGTCGCCAACCTTCACGTCGCCACCGACGGTACCGCTGACCGGGATCTCTTGGCCGGCTTCGGCCGCGTTGATCACGTCGTCGTCGGTGATGTTCGGGTTCAGCGTGATGCTGGCCACTGGCGGCGTGGTGTCGATGGTGACCGGTACCGTGGTGCTGGCGGTGTTACCGGCCGGGTCGGTGGCAGTGACCGGGAAGTTGGCCGCACCCTCCGGCAGCGGCTGGGTCGGGGTCACGCTCCAGCTGCCGTCCGGCTTCACCGTGGTGGTCAGCACTTCGCCGGTCGGCGTGGTGACTGTAATGGTGTTGCCCGGCTCGCTGACGCCGCTGATGGTCGGGGTGGTGTCGTTGGTGACGCCATCGCCCGGCGTGCCGCTGTCGCTGCCCGGGTCGAGCTGGGCGGT
>AMYZ01000032.1 GCA_000335715.1 beta proteobacterium L13 | reverse complement strand
TTGCAGGCAGTAGCTGCGGGTAGGCAGCGGTGCGGCGAGAGCGAAGCTGGTGCGGTGGTGGGCGGCCATGACGGGGTTGGCCGCGGCGTGTTCGTCGAGAATCTGGCGGACGATGGCGTCGACGCTCAGGTCCTGGAACACGCGGCTGGTGCGGCGGTGCTGCAGCAGGGCGAAGGGCGGTTCGATCTCGAGGGCGTAGCGGGCAAAGCCGCCGTCGGCGCCGAGGGTGCGGGCGCGGGTAACGACGCCGCCGCGCAGCAGGGTGCTGCCGTCTTGCTGTTGCAGGGAGAGGGTGGCGGGGAGGCCGACGAGGCTGGCCAGCGGGATGGTGTCGTCGGGGGCGAGGCATTCCAGCTGGTAGTGGTAGGGCTGGGAGAGGGCTTCGCTAGTGGAGAGGGAGAGGGGGAGCAGGCCGAGTTGCTGCTGCAGGTTATCGCCCAGTTGCAGGGTAAGCTGGCGTGTGTGCTGGGTGAAGGCGCTGGCAAAGCTGGCCAGGAGGGTGGCGATATCGGCCATGGCGGCAGTCCTGCGGGCAAAATCAGGACTATGCCATTATTCTGGAGACGCCAAAAGCACTTCGGCGATGCATTTAGGCATTTGACATAGGTGTTTATAAATTGAGCGACCACCCACTGGGGGTGTACTTTAATAACCCCCATCAGCCCACTACGCCACACAGACAGGCGGGTGTGGGCTGATGCCCGATACCGTGGCGCGCTTACTCTTCGTGCATCAGCGCGTGTTCAATCTCGGAAAACGCTTTGGGCACGCGTACAAAGTTCAGCGAGGTACCCAGGCGGCGAGCGATGGTGGAGGTGGAGAACAGCCCGCACACCTCATAGTGGCCGCTGGACTCGTTACGCTCGACCACCAGCGAATGCTGGCGACCCAGGTCTTTCATGGTGGCCACCACGTGGCCCACGGTGGAGCGGCTGATGTCGGCCAGATTCAGCGCTTCCAGCTGCTTGCGCGGGGTCATCACGTCGCCCACCACAATCTCTTTGTGGCGCTTGCCGTGCTCGTGGATCTGCTTGAGCGGGCGCTCGCCCAGCACATCGGTAGCGGTGAGCAGGCCGGCAAAGCTGCCGTCGGCGTCGGTAACGAACAGCAGGCGGATACCGTGGCTCACCATGCGGGCGTGGGCGTCATCCAGTAGCGCGTCTTCGTTGATGCTGATCGGGTCGATCACGCGCAGGTCGGTCATCACTTCGGTGGCCGGGCTTTTCAGCGTGACCTGGCGCTGCGGGCGTTGTTCTACGTGGATCAGGTCGGTTTGTGCGGGCAGGCTCAGCGTTTGCAGGGCGTGGTATTCCATGATGATTCTCCTCTTCGCGGGTGCCGCTACCGGGTGCGGTGGCAACACCCCGGGATTGTCTTGCCGCCTGGGGTGGCGGGGGGCCGGGCAAGCTTTTTCACTCCCCTTTGCTTGCCGGTACTTTCATCTAAGCACACGGCGGGCAAATGCACAGCTTTTTTATGCAAGTATTGGTAACGGTTTGTTCGATATCAACGGGTGCATACCACAGCATAAAACAAAAAAACCGCCCCGGAGGGCGGTATGAGTGATGGAGTATTGCACGATGAAACAGGGTTAACCGGCCATGACGGCCTCGACTTCGTCTGCCGTCTTGGCAATAGGCTCGCCCAGCACGCGGCTGCCGTCGGCGGTGACCAGCACGTCGTCTTCGATGCGGATGCCGCCAAAATCGCGGTATTCGTTGAAACGGGCGTAGTTGATGTACTGCGCGTGGCGGCCTTCGGCTTGCCAGGCGTCGATCAGCGCCGGAATAAAGTAAATGCCCGGCTCCACGGTAATGACCATGCCGGCCAGCAGCGGTTTGCCCAGGCGCAGGTAGCCCAGGCCAAACAGCGGGCTGCGCTCGGTACCGTCGCCGTAGCCCACCAGGTCTTCGCCCAGGCCTTCCATATCGTGCACGTCCATGCCGATCTGGTGACCCAGGCCGTGCGGGAAGGCAATGGCGTAGGCGCCGCTTTCCACGATGGCGTCGGCGTCACCGTGGAAGAAGCCCAGCGCGCTCATGCGTTCCACCATCACGCGGGCGGACAGCTTGTGGATGTCCAGGTAGCGCACACCGGGGCGGATGGCGTCGATGGCGGCCAGCTGCATGGCCAGCACCGTGTCGTACAGTTCGCGCTGGCGCGGGCTGAACTTGCCACCCACCGGAATGGTGCGGGTGATGTCGCTGGCGTAGCCGCCGCCGCTGGCGGCGCCGGTGTCGTTGACCACTAGGTCACCGGCTTGCAGCACTTGGTTGTGGTGATGGTTGTGCAGCACTTCGCCGCGGCGCGAGAAGATGCTGGGGTAGGCCAGCTGCCAGTCGTGACGGCGCACGATGCCTTCCATTTCGCCAACGATGGCGTGTTCCACCACGCCGGGGCGGGCGGCGCGCATGGCGGCCAGATGGGCGACGCGGGTTACCGCCAGCGCGGCTTCCATCTCGGCGATTTCCTCCTCGCCCTTGATTTCGCGCAGGCTCACTACGGCACGGGTCAGCGCCTCGCTATAGCCTTGCTGTGCCGCTTGCGGGGTGACATCCAGCAGGCCGGCCAGCGCCAGCACGGTTTCGCCACGGTAAGGTTGCAGGTAGTGCACGGCGCGGCCGGCAGCGCGGGCAGAGGCCAGCACGCCGGCCAGATCGGCGTACGGCTGGCTGCGGCCAACCTGGGCACGGTCAGCGCGCTGGGCCAGCGTGGGCAGCTCGCCGGTCCACACGATGTCGGCCACGTCCGGGTCGTTGCCGAACAGCGTGCTGTCGCCGCTGGCGGTGTCCATCACGCCCGCCAGGCCCGGCTCGTTCAGGCCGAAGAAGTAGCGGAACGAGCTGTCCTGCACGAAGGGGAAAATGTTGTCGCGGTAGTTCATCGGCGAATCAACATTGCCCAAAAACAGGATCAGGCTATCGGGCAGCAGGGCAGCGAGTTTGTCACGACGCTGCTGGTAGATGGCGGGCTGGAACATGGTGGCTTCCGGTGGTGAGCGGTGAAGCCAGCATTTTTGTATACAATCGCCTATTTGTATAGAAAAACAGGCCAACACCCGCTGGATGTGGCCTGTGCAGTGGCAGCATTGCCACTTTTCAGCGTTTGGCGCTGCTTTCGCGGCAGGAAGTAGCGCTCTTGGCCGCCTTGGGCAGCTGCCAGCGCAGCAACAAGCTTACCGCCACGCCAGCCAGCAGCGCCCACAGCGGCGAGCCGATGCCGGCAAAGCTCACCCCCGACGCGGCCACCACAAAGGTCAGCAGCGCCGCCTCGCGCTGGGTGTCGCTGGCCAGTGCCGCCGATAGCGAGCTGGCCAAGGTGCCAAACAGCGCCAGCGCCGCCGCAGCCATCACCAGCGCCTTGGGCAGCACCAGCAGCAGTGCCACCAGCGCACCACCCAGCAGCGCCACCAGAATGTAGCAGCAGGCGGCCACCACACCGGCTTTCCAGCGCTGGGCGCGGTCCGGATGGGCCTCGGGGCCGGTACACATCGCTGCTGTGATCGCTGCCAGCACCACACCGTGGCAGCCAAACGGCGCCAGCAGCAGCGAGGCGCCGCCCAGCGCACTCACCGGCACCCGCGCCGGGATGTCATAGCCGTCGTTCTTCAGCACTGCCATGCCGGGCAGAAACTGGCCGGTAAGCGCAATCAGCGTCAGCGGCAGCGCAATATTGCTCAGGCCGGCCAGCGTAAACACCGGCGTGGTCCACAGCGGGCCGCTGGCGCTATTAGCCAGGCTGGGCGCCGCGGCAAAGCCACCGGTGGCAGCCAGAAACACGCCGCCCAGCGCCAGCGCACCCATCAGCGCGTAGCGCGGCCACAACCGGCGGCCGACAAAAAACATCAGCGCCATGGGCAGCACCAGCGCCGCGTGCTCGCGCACCGCCGGCACCAGCTCGGCCACAAAGCGGAACAGGATGCCGGCCAGCAGGGCAGAGGCCAGCGCGGGCGGAAAGCGCTTCATCAGCGCATCAAACGCGCCGCTGATGCCGATCAGCCAGACCAGCAGCCCGGCGATCACATAACCACCCACCGCCTCCGGGTAGCTCACCGTGGGCAGCGCGGCCAACAGCAGCGCGGCACCGGGGGTGGACCAGGCGGTAATGATGGGCATCTTCCAGCGCCACGACAGCCACAGGCCCACCACACCGGAGCCGATGGACACCGCCCACAGCCAGCTGGCCAGCTCGGCGGCGCTGAGGCCGGCCTGCTGCGCGGCGTGCACGATGATGAGAAAGGGGCCGGTATAGCCAACGGCAATCGTTAGCACACCGGCGATCAGGGTAGACGGGGGTAAGTGTTTAAGCATGCTGTTCTTTCATACAAAAGGCTTCCGGGTAGGCCGCCACGGGTAAACAAGCCCCCGCAGGCTGCGCTGCCGTCTGGGCAGCCGCTTGCTGTATGGCCCGCCGCAGGCGGCAGGCAGAACAGCACCGGTAAGCGTACTGTACGCGGTAGCCGCGTGGCCCGCCTGCCACAGCCGGCTACAACACACTGGCGCACGGCGTGTCTGTTCTATATAACAGAGCGATGACCGATACCGCCTCCCCCGCCGTCTACCAGCGCATTGCGGCCAACTTGCTGCAACAGCTTGATAGCGGCCACTACCCGCCAGGCAGCCGCCTGCCGTCTGTCCGTGCGCTGGCCGCCCAGCACGATGTGAATGTGCTCACCGCGCTGGCCGCCTACCGCTACCTGGAACAGCAACAGCGTGTGGTGGCCCGCCCGCGCGCCGGCTACTTTGCCGCGCTGCCACCGCGCCCGCTGGCAGGCGGCGGCCAGGCTTCGCCGTTACCTGCAGCGGCGGCGCTGGTCGACCTCAAGAGCCGCATGTCCACCCTGCTACAGCTGGGTGACGAGCGCATCCGCTGGCAGCTGCACATGGCCGAAGCCTCGCCCACGCTGTACCCGTCGGCCGAGCTGGCACGGCGGCTGCAAAGCACACTCACGCGCCAGCCCGGGCTGATTGGCGCCCACCTGCCGGGCGATATCCAGCGCCGCCTGTGCCACGGCCTGCAGCGCATCGCCAGCGAACGCGGCCTGTCGCTGCAGGCAGACAGCATCCTGCCCTGCCACGGCATTACCGAGGGCATCAGCCTGGCGCTGCGCTACCTCACCCGCCCCGGCGACACGGTGGCGGTAGAAACCCCGGTGTACTTTGGCCTGCTGCAAACACTGCAGGGCCTGGGGCTAAAGGCGCTGGAGATCCCCTGCACGCCAGACAGCGGGCTATCGCTGGAGGCGCTGGAGTTCGCGCTGCGCCACGGCCCGGCCGTAAAGTGCCTGGTGTGTGTACCGCACTTCCAGAACCCCACCGGCGCGCTGATGCCGGACGAACACAAGAAGCGCCTGCTACAGCTGGCCAGCCAGTACGGCCTGACGCTGATCGAGGACGATGTATTCGGCGACCTGTACTACGGCAGCGAACGCCCCACGCCAATCAAGGCCTGGGACCGCCACGACCAGGTGATCTACTGTGCCTCGTTCACCAAGAGCTACGCGCCATCGCTGCGGCTGGGCTGGGTAGCCGCCGGCCGCCACCACGCCGCGCTGGCGCAGCTGCAGGCCAGCAGCACGCTGGCGGTGTCGCCGCTATTGCAGGCGGTGCTGGCCGACGTGCTGGACAGCGGCGACTACCAGCGCACCAGCGCCCGCATCCGCCAGCAGCTGGCCAGCCAGATGCACGCCACCGCCGACGCCGTGCTGCGCCACTTTCCCAAGGGCACGCGCATCCGCAAGCCGCAGGGCGGCATGCTGCTGTGGGTAGAGTGCCCGCCGCAAAGCGATACCACCGCGCTGCTGCAGGCGGCGCTGGCCGACGGCATCAGCTTTGCGCCCGGCATGGCGTTTTCGGCCGAGCCGCGCTTTGGCCACTGCCTGCGCATCAACTGCGGCCAACCTTTCACCCCGGCTCTTGAGGCTGCCATTACCACCCTGGGCCAGCGCCTTGCTACGCAATTATTGCAAGCACGGTGATACACTGGCAGACCCGATACCGCGCTTGTGCCCTGACATGAAAGCCACGCCCAGCCTGCCGCCAGACGCCCTTCTGGCTTTTGACGCCCTCGCCCGCTGCCTCAGTTTTACCGCTGCGGCCAACGACCTGGGCTGCGCCAAAAGCCGCGTCAGCCAGCTCATCAAAGAGCTGGAGCAAGAGCTGGGCACCGTGCTGGTGCTGCGCAATACCCGCCGCGTAGTACTGACCGAAAGCGGGCAGCGCCTGGCGCGCCACGCCGAAAAGCTGCGCCTGCTGCTGGCGGGCATCCGCACCGATATCGATGAAAGCAAAGACAAGGTAGAAGGCCCGCTGCGTATCGGCTGTTCCGCCGGCCTGGCGCAGCAACTGCTGGGCCCCTTGCTGGCCGAGCTGGCGCACGAGTTTCCCGACCTGCAAGTCCGCCTGCAGGTAGAAAACCGCGTGGTCGACCCGGTGGTAGAGGGGCTGGATTTCTGCCTGCGCACCCGCAACGTACACGACGACAGGCTGGTAGCGCGTCCGGTAGGCTTGGTGTGGGAAAAACTGTACGCCTCGCCCGACTACCTGGCCGAGCACGGCAGCCCGCATGCGCTGGACGACCTGCAGCTGCATCGCCTGATCAGCAACGCCTACTACAGCGAGCAGGGCGAAGAATGGCGGCTGGAGCGCGATGACCAGCAAACCACCATCAAGCTGCGCCCGGCGCTCACGGTAGACCAGTACAGCGTGGTGGCCTCGGTGCTCAAACAGCACCACGGCATCGGGCTGCTGCCCAGCTATATGGGCCAGCCGCTGGTGGAAAAAGGCATTCTGGCCGAAGTGCTGCCAGACTGGCGCGCTGCCGGCTGGCCGGTATTCCTGGTGTTTGCCTACCAGCAGCCGCTACCGCGCAAATACCAGGCTTTCATGAGCTTCATCATCCCGCGCCTGCAGGACAAACTCGGCAGCCCATGATTGATGCAGGCCAAGGTTGGCCGCAAGGTGCGCTGCTACAGTAGCCGCTTTCCTGCCGGCCGCGCCGGCGTGCTATCGGGGGTTTTATGGTCGAACATGTAGACATCTTCATCGTGGGCGGCGGCATGGTGGGCACCGCCATCGCTGCCCGGCTGGGCCACAGCGGCCTGAACATCGCCGTGCTGGAACAGCAGGCACCACCGGCCTTCGACCCCGACAGCCCGCCCGACCTGCGCGTATCCGCCATCAGCCCGGCCTCGCGCGCACTACTGGAGCGCATCGGCGCCTGGCCACACATCGAAGCCATGCGTAGCGCCCCCTACCAGCGCATGCAGGTATGGGAAACCGACCGTAGCGCCGGCACACTGTTCGACGCTGGCGAAGTAGACGCGGCCAACCTGGGCCACATCATCGAAAACCGCATCGTGCAGCTGGCCTGCACCCAGGCACTGCAACAGCACGCCAACATCCAGCTGATCTGCCCGGACAGCATCCAGCGGCTGGACATCCAGGCCGGCGGCAGCCGTATCGAGCTGGCCAGCGGCCGCAGCTTTGTCGCACGGCTGGTGATCGGCGCCGACGGCGCCAAATCGCAAGTACGCGACGCCGCCAGCATTGGCCTCAACAGCCACGAATACCCGATGCACGCCTTCGTGGCCACCGTCGGTATCCAGGGCGGCGAGCGCGACATCACTTGGCAGCGCTTCACCCCCAACGGCCCGCAATCGCTGCTGCCGCTGCCGGGCGACTACGCCTCCCTGGTGTGGTACCACCAGCCACAACAGGTACAACAACTGCTGCAATTGGACGATACCGCGCTGATCGCGGCATTTAGCCGCGAATTCCCCGACGCACTGCCCACCCTCACCCACGTGGTCAGCCGTGGCAGCTTTGCGCTGATCCGCCGCCACGCGCAGGACTACGTGCGTGCCGGCGTGGTGCTGGCCGGCGACGCCGCCCACACCATCCACCCGCTGGCCGGCCAGGGCGTGAACCTGGGCTTCCAGGACGCCGAGGCGCTGTGCCAGGTACTGGAGCAGGCCGTGCAGCAAGGCGAAGACATCGCCAGCCTGGCCGTACTACAGCGCTACCAGCGCCAGCGCATGCTGCCCAACCACGGCATGCAACGCCTGATGGACGCCTTCTGCTACGGCTTCAGCAACGACAGCGGCCCGCTGCGCTTCGTGCGTAACCTGGGCCTGAAGCTGGCCAACCACAGCGGCCCGGTGAAGAAAGAAGTCATCCGCTATGCACTAGGCCTCAGCACCCCGGATCAGCTGCTACCCACACCGCTAGCGCTGCTCAAACCCAGACTGAAACGTGCCTGATCGGCGACGTTAAAAGCAAAAAGCCCGCGCAAGCGGGCTTTGTTCTGGTAGCGG
>AMYZ01000031.1 GCA_000335715.1 beta proteobacterium L13 | reverse complement strand
GACGGTGGCTTTTTTACTGGCTGCCGCGTTACCGCATAGCATCAATCAATTTAAAGCCAAGCCCGCTTCACCCTCAGGCAGATCTATCTTTCGCGTACCGCTTGTTGCATGTCCGGCGCAGCTGAGTAGTCGAGCTAGTTTGGAGTTCTGCTACCTGCTTGTCAGCGTTTCACGACTGCTGGTAGTTCTTGAGCCGTTAGGGATATGTATTTTCGTTTCGACCAAGCTACTCCGATAGTAGCCAGATTACTTTTTCACTGCGTACACCCCGGATACTTCACTGAGAGTAGTGACGCATTACGCGTCTGATTTTTTGCGAATACACCTAATGGTGGGGCAATGTGCTTACTATCTTGACTGCATTGACTTCTCAAACCGGAATGCCTCATCGATTTCCGGGGTGTTATCCGATGAAGGCATATTGGGATCCATGTGATTCTGGTTGAAAAATTCGACAATCTTGAAGCCGCATATATTCACGTAAAAATGGATGTTTCTTTTTTCAAAGTATGGCGTGTGTGTTTGCCATTTTTTGGTGTCAGGGTAGCGTACTTCGATAGCAAACCATGCTTTTCGCCCTAAACCCTTGCCGTGCTCACCTGTTTTTATAAAGAAAAAATCAAGAGAATTCTCATTGGTTTCTTTATTGATGCTCAAGATTGCGCCACCTACTTTTTTATTTCGGGAAATAATCCGCAATACAACACTGTTCGGCGAATTTATAGCATTGTCCAGATCATCATCGTCAGGAATCGGTTCGTCCGGGGAGGCGCCTAACTCATCGATGACTGCCAGGGAGAAGGCTTCCTGCAATTCTTTTTTGAAAGTCGTCACATCTTCAGGTGTGATGTCTTTCAGGCTTATCTTTTCTTTGTTCATGATAGCTGTCATCTTTCGGTGGCGTATGGTTTGTCGGGCCTGGGCTGGTATTTTTTCGAATGGGCAGTGATATTCCTAAGTGGGCTGTGGAATAGCTATTGTGAACGATGAACCATTTCGGGCATTTCTGGCGTACGTGGCTTTGCCGCCATGTGCTCTTGCGATGGCGGCAACAACCGCCAGGCCCAGGCCACTGCCATGACCTTGTGCGCTTGGGGCTCGCCTGAATGCTGTAAATAGAAAGGGCTGGAATGTGTCTGATATACCCGGGCCTTCATCCTCGATGCTTAAAATAAACGCACCATTCTCCATGCTTGTCTTTATAAGAATACATCCAGGGTTGGCATGTTTTGTTGCATTCTCTAATAGCGCCAGCATGGCTTGCCTGATTTTCAGTGTGTCGCAGTAGATTGATTTTGTCTGAATGTCCAGCGTAATGTGCTGGTTTGTTTTTTCAAATACACCGGCCATTGAGTCAATCAAAAATTGTACTTCTGCGCTGATGTCGGTTTTCTGGCTATTGATGGATAGGTGGCCGCTTTCATCCAGGCTGACTACTCGAAGGTCTTCGATAAGCTGGCTTAGGCTTTCTACTTGAACCAGTAAACTGCGAAACTGTCGTTCGTCAGGCTGGAAAACCCCTTCCGCCAAAGCCTGCAAGCGCCCCCTCAGGATAGTGACCGGTGTTCGCAACTCGTGTGCGATAGCTGCATTCCAGAATGCTTGTTCATCTGTGGCTTGCTGCAACTTTTCAACGAGCAAGTTAAAGTCATTGGCAAGATAAAAAGCCTCTAGCGGCGCATTTTTATCGGCGATGGCGCGTGCAGATAAATCACCGCCAGCAACTTTTTTGATACTGTCGGTGACGGATTTTAGTGGTGCAAGTATTCGTCTTGAGATGTGGGATGCAACGGCAGTGGCGAGTGCCAGTGCAATCATTGTCGTTAATATAAGCCAAACCCATTCCGGGCCTGTCTGCATATAGTCTTCGTCGGGGAAATAGTTTGGCCAGTATTTTTGCCAAAGATAGTAAAGCACGTAAGAAGTAATCACTACCAGTAGCGTTATGCCAACGGCCATGGCCATCATGGTGAGTGCAATCTGACGGTAGATGCCAACCAGTTTCATATCTAGCTCCAAAGCCGGTAGCCAACACCACGTACACCATGTGGCATGTCTGCTATGCCTAGTTTTTCCAGCTTTTTCCGAAGCTTGCTGATGTGGCTATCCACCGTGCGCTCGAGGGTATCGCCTTCTGGCAAACAATTGGCAAGCAGTTCTGCTCGGCTGAAGACACGCTTGGGCGTTGTCGCCAGCTGGGTCAAAAGTTTGAATTCGGTCAGTGTCAGCTCGAGTGTGAATGTCTTCTCGCCGATTTCTACCATCACTTCATGGCTTTGCAAGTTGATCAGAAAGGGCGCTGCTTTGAGTAATGATGGCTGATGCTGGGGCTGACGCATGTTGCTGCGCCGCAGTACTGCCTGGACGCGTGCGACAACTTCTGCAGGGTTGAATGGCTTGACAATATAGTCGTCCGCACCGATCCGCAGCCCCATCAGCTTGTCGATGTCCTGGTCCATGGCAGTAAGCATGATGACGGGGGTATTGCTGTGCAGGCGTATTTCCGTCAGTACGCGCCACCCATCCATTTCGGGCATCTGCACATCCAGTAAGACCAGGTCTGGTTTGGCGCTATTGTGCAGCGCCAGTGCTTCGCGCCCGTTTGCAGCAAACACACAGCGCATGCCACTGCGTGACAAATAGGCGGCCAGTATTTCGGCAATTTCGGCCTCGTCTTCTGCGATCAGGATCAGGCCAGATGAGGGGGTAGGTCCATTCAGGTCAGACAATTTCTTTTATCTCCATCCAATCTCCACACAACGCCAACGGTAAATCCATCAGGTAAATGCAAAATCTATCCTGGCTTGCTTTTTTACCTGTTCCTGGCGAGGTTTGTATGAAGATAAATCAGGTTTTGCTGCAAGGTGGTGCAGTAGCCGTGTCATTGATGTTGGCCGCTTGCGAGCAACCTGTCGCAGATGAAACACCATTACCCCCGGTGGTGTCTACCGAGCTTGTGCTTCACGCTACATTCAACACCAGTGAAGACCTCCCGGGGCGGGTGGAGGCTTTCCGCGTTGCCGAAATCCGGCCGCAAGTCAGCGGCATCGTCCTGAAGCGGCTGTTCGAGCAAGGCGGGGAGGTGCGTGCCGGCCAGCCGCTTTACCAGATTAATCCGGCACCGTTCGTTGCCGAGAAAGACACGGCCAACGCTGCACTGCAAAGGGCTGAGGCCGCTTTGACACGTGCACAAGTTCAGACCAAGCGTCTGGCGCCGCTCGTGGCCTCAGATGCGATTAGCCGCCAAGTTTACGACGATGCTGTTTCCCAGCGTGATCAAGCTGCTGCGGACGTTGCACAGGCACGTGCAGCATTGGCTCGCCGCCAACTGGACCTGAAATTCACGACTGTAGATGCCCCGATTGCTGGCCGTATCGATCAGGCATTGGTGACGGAAGGGGCGCTGGTTGGCACATCCGACAGCAGCCCCATGGCGCGTATTCAGCAGATTGACAAAGTGTACGTCGATGTCCGGCGCCCTGCGGCTTCGCTGGAAGCATTGCAACAGGCGCTGGAAAAGCATCGTGTGAATACCAGCAACGGACTGCCGGTCGCCATTTTGAAAAGCGCTGGCGGTGCATATGAAGTGAGCGCCAAGGTGCTGTTTTCCGGCATCAATGTTGACTCGGGCACTGGCGATGTCCTCTTGCGCGTGCAAGTCGATAACCCGAAGCGCCAACTGCTGCCTGGCATGTTTGTGCGTGCACGCATTCCGCTGGCCAGTTACCCGGATGCCTTGAGTGTGCCGCAACAAGCGGTGGTCAGGCCCGGGGGCAAAGCCCATGTGTGGACCATCAATAGCCAGAATGCGGCGCACCTTGCACCGGTTGAGTTGGGCGAATTGGTCAGCCAGCGTTATCGCATCGTATCGGGTCTGAAACGAAGCCAGCGCATTGTGGTGGCGGGGATGGAGCGCCTGATAGAGGGCTCGCCAGTGACGCTGCGTAGCAATCAGGCTGCGACTCAGCCGGCTGTGCACTAACCGGACGGAAGGGTTTTATTCATGGCTAAGTTCTTTATTGATCGCCCGGTGTTTGCCTGGGTTATTGCATTTTTCATCATGCTATCTGGTTTGATGGCTATTCCCAATCTGCCGATTGCGCGCTACCCCTCGGTGGCGCCACCAAGCGTGACGATAACCGCCAGCTACCCTGGCGCGACACCCCAGGCAATGAACGATGGGGTGCTGAGTCTGATCGAGCGCGAAATATCCGGGGTGAAGAATCTTCTGTATTTCGAATCGACCACGGATACCTCGGGCTCTGCCTCTATTACCGTTACATTCAAACCCGGTACTGACCCGGAGCTGGCACAAGTCGATGTGCAGAACAGGCTCAAATCGATCGAGTCCCGTTTGCCGCAAGCGGTTCGCCAGAATGGTCTGTCGGTAGAGTCTGCTTCGTCCGGTTTCTTGATGATCATCGGGCTGCGCGCCGATACCGGCCAATTCAGTGAGGTGGAGCTGAGCGACTATATGGCGCGCAACATGGTGGAAGAGTTGCGTCGCATCGAGGGCGTTGGCCGCGTACAGCTGTTTGGTGCGGAGCAAGCCATGCGCATCTGGGTAGACCCCGCCAAGCTAGTTGCATATGGTCTGACGATGGCTGATTTGTCTACGGCGATCAGCCAGCAAAATGCCCAGATATCCCCGGGCAGTATTGGCGCGGCGCCTGTGGTATCCGGTCAGCGGGTCACTGTCCCGCTGACAGTACAGGGCCAACTGAGCAGCCCTGCCGAGTTTGCCAGCGTTGTCCTCAAATCCACTGCAAATGGTTCGAAAGTCGTTTTGGGCGACGTGGCGCGTGTCGAGCTGGGGGCGCAGTCATATGGTTTTGATAACCGTGAGAATGGCAAAAGTGCAACCGCAGCGGCCATTCAGTTGGCACCAGGCGCCAATGCGGTAAAAACCGCCGATGCAGTGAAAGCCCGCTTGGCTGAACTTAGCCAAACCATGCCCAAAGGCATGACTTACTCGATCCCTTTTGATACCGCACCATTTGTTAAAGCTTCTATCGAGAAAGTGATCCATACCCTGATCGAGGCCATGGTATTGGTATTTCTGGTGATGTTTCTGTTTTTGCAGAATATCCGCTACACATTAATACCCGCCATTGTTGCACCTATCGCTTTGCTGGGTACGTTCACCGTCATGCTTTTGGCTGGTGCCTCCATTAACGTATTGACCATGTTTGGCATGGTGTTGGGCATTGGCATTATTGTTGATGATGCCATTGTGGTGGTTGAGAACGTAGAAAGGATCATGACCGAAGAGGGGCTGTCACCACGTGACGCAACCATCAAGGCCATGCGTGAAATATCCGGTGCGGTAATCGGCATTACCTTGGTGTTGACCGCCGTGTTTATTCCTATGGCGTTTGCGAGTGGTTCGGTGGGGGTGATTTATCAGCAGTTCAGTTTATCCATGGCGGTTTCCATCCTGTTTTCCGCGTTTTTGGCGCTGACGCTGACACCGGCTTTGTGCGCTACTTTGCTTAAGCCTGCTGCTCCCGGGCACCATGCCAAGAAAGGCTTTTTTGGCTGGTTCAATCGCGCCTTCGATGCGATGGCAAGCCGTTATCACTCCCAAGTGGCAAAGCTGATTTTGAAAGCAGGTCGGATGATGCTGATTTTTTCGGTGTTAACGGCATGCTTGCTTGCGGGTTTCAGCATTCTGCCTTCTTCATTTTTGCCGGAAGAAGATCAAGGTTATTTCATGACGGTTTTTCAGCTGCCAGCCGATGCCACGACACCCAGAACCTTGGAGGTGGTCGAGAAGTTCGAGAAGCATGTACTGCAACGCCCGGCAGTAGGTTCCAGTTTGTCGGTGCTGGGTTTTGGTTTTTCCGGCTCCGGCCCGAATACCGCCATGACCTTTACCACGCTGAAAGATTGGGACCAACGCGGCGGTGCGACTGTGAAATCTGAAGTGGAATCTGCATCGGAAGCGACCGAGGGGGTGGTAGCCGAGGGCCGGGTGATGCATATGTCGCCACCTGCGATTGAAGAGCTAGGCACCAGCTCGGGATTTACGCTCCGGCTGCAGGACCGAGCCAATCAGGGGTATGCCGCGTTAAAGGCTGCGGGAGTGAAGCTGCTTGAGTTGGCCGCAAGAAGTACGGTGGTAACGGATGTATATCCTGACGGGCTGCCCGCTGGAACCAGTATTCGTCTAGATATTGACAGGCAAAAAGCAGAGGCATTGGGCGTTGCCTTTACCAGTATCAGCGATACCTTGTCTTCGGCTATCGGGTCGCTATACGTGAATGATTTCCCCAATGCCGGGCGGATGCAGCAGGTCATTTTGCAGGCAGATGCACCGGCACGCATGCAGTTTGATGATGTACTCAAGTTATATGTGCGCAATGCCCAAGGCGGCATGGTGCCACTATCGGAAGTGGTGAAACCGGTATGGAATGAAACGCCATTGCAAATGGTGAGGTACCAGGGTGTGCCGGCCACGCAAATATCCGGTAGTGCGGCACCTGGTGCCTCAAGTGGTGCGGCCATGGCCGAGATGGAGCGGCTGGCCAGGCAGCTGCCACCGGGATTCAGCATTGCCTGGACGGGGCAGTCCCTGCAAGAACGCGCGTCTGCGACGCAAGCACCGTTGTTGATGGTGTTGTCGATGCTGGTGGTTTTCCTGGTGCTGGCTGCACTGTATGAAAGCTGGAGTATCCCGATGGCGGTGATGCTGGTGGTGCCGTTGGGGCTACTGGGTGCCGTGGCGGCAGTCTTGCTGAGGGGGCTGCCAAATGATGTGTTCTTTAAGGTAGGCATGATTACCGTGATTGGTCTGTCGGCTAAAAATGCCATCTTGATCGTCGAGGTTGCCAAGCAGCTTAGAGAGCAAGGCATGACCATTGCCGACGCAGTATTGACCGCTTCACGCTTGCGTTTGCGCCCGATCCTGATGACCTCGCTGGCATTTGGCCTTGGCGTCGTACCGTTGATGTTGGCCGCAGGCGCCAGCGCAGAAACGCAGCATGCCATTGGTACGGGTGTGTTCGGCGGCATGGTGAGTGCAACCGTGCTGGCCGTATTTTTTGTGCCGGTTTTCTTTGTGTTTGTGATGGGCCTGCAAGAGAAAATCAATATGTGGCTGGGTAAACATCGAGTAAGTACTACGGCCATCAATGAGGAATCTGTCTGATGAAAAAGCAAGCAGTCATTCTGTTATCCATGGCGGCGCTGTCTGCTTGTTCGCTGACACCGGATCTGGTGCTGCCGGATGCACCCGTGCCTAAGCTTTATCCATTGCCTGGTGGCAATGATGGCCAGGTGAAAAAAGTGTATAGCGGTTGGTCGGAAATATTCATTGATGCTCGTTTGCAGCAGCTGATCAAACACGCGCTTGCTAATAACCGTGACCTTAAGCTGGCAACGCTTAATGTTGCGGCAGTTCAGGCGCAGTATGGTATTCAGCGCTCAGCGAGTTTTCCTGCTATGGATGCCACGGCCAGTCTTACCCGTCAGCGTAATAATGCCAATGGCAGTGGTGCAGCGGTGAGTTCGCAGAAAAGCCTTGGCATCGGGATAAGTGCATTTGAGGTGGATCTGTTTGCTCGCGCTAGCACAATGGCCGATGCTGCTTTTGATCGCTATCTTGCCAGCGAGCAAGGGCGTCATGCTGCCGAGATATCGCTGATTAGCGCGGTAGCCGATGCCTATTATGCTGAGTTACTGGCAAATGAGCAGTTACAACTGGCGAGAAAAACATTGCTTGATTGGCAGCAATCCCTGCTGCTGGTCCGTCAATTAAAGGACGCTAATCAAAGTAGCGGGCTGGATGTTGCCCAGGCTGAGGGGCAAGTGGCGAGTGCTGAAGCAGATGTTGAGGCCCGCGGCCGTGCTTTGGCATTGGCGCGCAACAATATACAGCTACTTATTGGGGGGAGTCTGCCTGATGATGTGGTATCGGTTCCGATAGTTGAAGCATTACCACGTCCCGTGCTTCAAGCCGGTTTGCCATCTGAGCTTCTGACCCGCCGCCCTGATGTACTGCAAGCAGAGCATAATTTACGTGCTGCGAATGCAGATATTGGTGCTGCGCGGGCTGCATTTTTTCCGCGGATTTCATTAACGACAACCTTTGGCTACGGTACTGCGGAGATGAGCAATTTGTTCGCCAGCGATAGCCGGTCGTGGACATTTGTGCCCCAGCTCACTATCCCCATTTTTACGGCTGGCAAATTAAAAGCTGAATTGCGCCTGGCTGAAATAAGGAAGTCTATTGCTATTGCCGAATATGAACGCGCCATCCAGATTGCCTTCCGAGAGGTAGCTGACGGGTTGGCAGGGCGTGAAACCTATGATCGCCAGATAGAAGCCCAGCAACGAGTAGTGGCCAGTGCGGAGAAGAGAGTACATCTGTCCAGCCTGCGTTATCGTGCTGGTATGGACGGCCGGCTGGAGCTGCTTGACTCGCAGAGGCAGCTCTATAGTGCGCGTCAGGTGCTGCTGGATTTACGTGCGGCCGAAATGAGTAATTTCATTTCTCTTTACAAGGTTTTAGGGGGGGGGGTTCTACCTGATCCGCAAAGCCGGCTTACGAATGAAAGGCTTATGGTTATGTGCCAGTAGGACGACTTACCTTTCATTACCTCATGCTTTTATTGTGGTTACCGAGAATGTTCTGGATTTCGTTGTTGGGTCAGATGGCATCGCATGTGAGCTCGGTGGTCATACAGTATGAGTTATTGTGGTGGGTGTATAAAACAACCGGCGATATTGGTGACTTAGTGATTGCCGGCATGCTGCTTTTGCTGCCGGCAGCACTTTTCCGTGGGCTAGCGGATATGGTGATGGAGCATGGCAATCCACGGGCGAGTGTCATCATTTCACTATTGGTGGGGGTAGTTTGCATTACTCTTTTTGTCAGCGGTATCGATTGGCTGGCAATGTACGATTGGGCTTTGCATGCGATCCTGTTCATCTACGGTATCGTACATATGGTGCAAGCTACCTCATGGATAGCGTTAACCAAACGTTTTGTTCGTCAGCATATGTTGCTTTGCTTTGACGTCGTGAGCGATCTTCTGGAGTGCCTGGTGTTGTTGACCGTTGTCGCCTTGGGCCTGGTGTTTTTGTCGGATTTGCCGCTGCGCCTGGTGCTATTCGTATGCATGCTCTTCTCGGTACTGGCGCTGCTGCCAGCATTTTTGTTCCTGCCTGCCGCACAGGCTGGCCCGATGCTGCCTATGGCGGCACGCTATGACTTGAGAGGGGTGGCCAAGCAGGTATCGGATGTCATTGGCGGTGTGCAGCTTGTCTTTCTGCTTGGGGTGGTATTGCTAGTGTTAACGGCGTATTTCATGTTGCTGTCTGCTGTGACATAGCCTGCCAGCCCAGGCCAAGCTGCCGGGCAATCTGAAGGTGAAAGCTGACAACGTAATCTAGCGGCGCCCATGGTGCAGCTGTAATGACCCACTAAAAACCTGCACAGGTCATAATTCACACAGGAGCACGTGATGAGTATGACCATGGAAGACGATATCAAACGCTGGACCGCCAAGCGCAAAGCCGCGCTGGTGATGGAGATCATTCAAGGCAAGAGCACGGTAGCCGAAGCCTCTCGCGCTTTCGACCTGCCCCC
>AMYZ01000030.1 GCA_000335715.1 beta proteobacterium L13 | reverse complement strand
TTGGTCGTGGCTGCTGGCGTAGTAAGGGCCGGGGGCGTCGTAGTCGGTGAGGCTTGCCTGGGCGGCCTGGCCGCTGCCCTGGGCGATGGCGCTGTGGTCGCCGCTGTGGGCGGTGGCCACCGGCTGGTAATCGTAGCTGGCCAGCTGCACGTTGTCGGTGACGAGCTGGCGCTGGCTGTGCCAGGCGGTGAGGCCGTCTTCGGCCTCGGTGGCGTCGGCGCGGTGGAAGCGGACGCGTTCGATGGCGGCGGCGGGCAGGCTGTAGGGGTCGTCGAAGGCGACGAGTGTGCTGAGGTAGCGGCTGTCGTGGGCGTGTTCAAAGCGCCAGGCCAGGCCTTCTTCGTGTAGCAGGCGCACGATGAAGTCGAGGTCGGTTTCGCGGTACTGCAGGCAGTAGCTGCGGGTGGGCAGCGGTGCGGCGAGAGCGAAGCTGGTGCTGTGGTGGGCGGCCATGACGGGGTTGGCCGCAGCGTGTTCGTCGAGAATCTGGCGGATGATGGCGTCGACGCTCAGGTCCTGGAACACGCGGCTGGTGCGGCGGTGCTGCAGCAGGGCGAAGGGCGGCTCGATCTCGAGGGCGTAGCGGGCAAAGCCGCCGTCGGCGCCGAGGGTGCGGGCGCGGGTGACGACGCCGCCGCGCAGCAGGGGTGTGCCGTCTTGCTGTTGCAGGGAGAGGGTGGCGGGGAGGCCGACGAGGGAGGCCAGCGGGATGGTGTCGTCGGGGGCGAGGCATTCCAGCTGGTAGTGGTAGGGCTGGGAGAGGGCTTCGCTAGTGGTGAGGGAGAGGGGGAGCAGGCCGAGTTGCTGCTGCAGGTTATCGCCCAGTTGCAGGGTAAGCTGGCGTGTGTGCTGGGTGAAGGCGCTGGCAAAGCTGGATAGCAACGCTTGAATGCTCATTTTTTTGTGCCTGAACTGACGGATTTAGCCGTTGAAGCGAACGCGCACAGCGTGCAGGGGCTTGGTAGTGTCGTATTGCGTGATGATGCGTTTGGCCGAGATGCCGTTTTCAATCAGCACTTTTTTGACGGCTTCTGCCCGGGCTTTGGCTGCGGCAATGGCATTGCCCACTTCTTTGCGGTTGCAGTAGCCTACGACGATAACTTGCTTGGCAATAACCAGGCCGGGAACCAGCGCGCGTACTTGCTGTTCGGTAAGCGGGGTGAGTTTTGCATCCATTTTGGCAAAAGGAATCAAGGTGGGGTCGCTTACTACGTCGGTATTGCCGGTGGCTTCAACGATACGTGCAGTGGCTTGCCCTAGCGTTTCGGTTACTTTGCCGGTGATGTCCCTTGTTTGTTGAGTTTGTTGGCTGGCCGTGGCTTTGGCGGCTTCTGCTGCCTGCTGTGTTGCGTCCATTTTGGCTTTGTTGGCAGCGCAGGCGGTGAGCAGGCCGGTGCAGAGGACGAGTGCGAGCGTAGAGTATTTCATGGGGATCCTTGTCAAAGTGGGCCCGCCGGGGCGGGCCCTGGTGGTTAGGCAATTACCTTGTTGGCGGTAAGGTCCCAGCCTGCGCTGACGTTGCCGCCACCGGCGCCATCGGCGCGTTTTTGCTGGGTGTAGGTCCACTTGATCTTGCCGTAGCTGAAGCTGACTTTCTCGCTGGGGAAGCCGCTGTCATTGGCAGTGCCTTCCGGCTCCACCTTGGAGACCAGCACTTGCTCCATCTTGATTTCCATGTATTTCAGTTTGTCACCACCGGAGCGGCACAGCTCGATGGTGATTTCCTTGATGTGCTTACCAGTGCAGCACGCTTCGTAGATCTTGGGGCTGGCCTTGTCCAGAAAGTGGGTGATCTCGTACATGCCATGGTTCACACGTTCGGCGGTAGCACCACCAGCAGAGCTGGCTGTTACCTGTGCTGGCTGTTCCAGTTTGTGGGAAAAGGATTGGATCTCGATCCAGTCTTTGTGGGCGGCATCGCCACTTTCACCCGGGATGCCATCGATCTTCAGAAATGCGTCAAATGCCATGATTGACCTCGTTGATTAGCGTTGTACAAACAGCAAGCTTCTGCTGGGGTTAACCCGCAGCTTGTGGGAGCTCTGCCACAAGCCGCAGAGAAATGGTGAGTTCGTCTAGCTGGAAATGAGGGCGCAGAAATGCGGCTGCGCGATAGACACCAGGCTTGCCGGGGACTTCTACGACATCAACCCTTGCTTCACGAAGCGGATATTTGGACTTGGCTTCCTGGCTGGCCGAGTCATCCAGTAGTACATAACTGGATAGCCAGGTATTGAGGTCGCGCTGAATGTCTTCTCTGGAGCCAAAGCTGCCGATCTTGTCGCGCATGATGGATTTCATGTAATGCGCGATACGGGATACGGCAAAGATGTAGGGTAGTTGGGTGGACAGGCGGGCATTGGCGTTGGCCGCATCGGTGTTGTAGACCTTGGGCTTTTGTACGGCCTGGCCACTGAAGAAGGCGGCATAGTCGGTATTCTTGCAGTGTACGAGCGAGATGAAGCCCAGGTCGGATAGCAGTTTCTCTGTGCGGTCGGTAATGGCTACTTCTGTGGGGCATTTGAGCGCAACTTCACCATCTTCTGTGGCAAAGGTATGCGCTGGCAGGCCTTCTACCAGACCACCACCTTCTACTCCGCGGATAGCAGCCAGCCAGCCATAGTTGGCAAACGCAGCTGTGAGGCGGGCGGCATACGAGTAGGCAGCGTTGGTCCACAGGTATTTGTCATGGTGGCTGCCATTAACGTCCTCTTCAAAATTGAATGATTCGACGGGTACGGTATTGCGGCCATAAGGCAGGCGGCCTAGTACATGGGGCAGTACCAAGCCGACATAGCGTGAGTCTTCGGATTCGCGGAACGATTTCCATTTGGCGTATTCGACTGTGTCGAAGATTTTGGCCAGGTCGCGAGGCCTGCCAATGTGGGTGAAGCTTTCCAGCCCGAACAATGCCGGGTCTGCTGCAGAGATGAGTGGGGCATGCGCGGCAGCGGCTACGTGCGATAGTTCTTCCAGCAGGTAAAAGTCTTCTGGATGTCGCGTGAATTTGAAGTCACCTACCAGGGCTGCGTAAGGTGCACCACCAAAGGTGCCGTACTCTTCTTCGTAGATTTTTTTGAAGAGGGCGCTCTGGTCGAAAGCTGAGGCCGATTTGAAATCCTTAACCAGATCTTTCTTGTTGGTGTTCAGTACCTTGATCTTTAGCATGGTACTGGTTTCGGTATGGTCAACCAGATATTTCAAACCACGCCATGAGGCTTCCAGTTGTTGAAATTCAGGATGGTGCATGATGGCATTGAGCTGGCCGGAAATCAGGGCGTCCAGTTCGGCAATACGTGCGTCAATGCTGGCACACAGGTCTCGGGAAACGGTGACGCTCCCCTGCAGGACTTGTTCTACGAGTTCGCCAATCAGATCGCGGGTACGAACTTTCTCTGCTGCATTGCTGGCTATGCGGCTTTGCTCGATGATGTTGTCTAGCAAGCTGCCAGCATCGGATAGTTCTGCTGTGAGCTGATTTTCCTGTTGCGGTGTGAGGTTCATGCTTACTCCTCCGTAGATGGGGTGGTGCCCTGGCTGATTTGGCGAAGCTTTTCGGTGTCGCGCAGAACGTCGTCCAGGAGCTCTTCTAGCTTGTCGTTTCCGGCCAACTTGTTGCGCAGGTCTGCAAGGCGTGTGCGGGCATCCAGCAGCTGTTTGAGCGGGCTAATTTGCTGAGCTACGTTTTGTGGCTCGAAGTCAGCGAGCTCACTAAAGTTGATCTCGACTGAAAGCTGCGAGTCGTCATTTTTAAGCTTGTTGTCGACTTTTAGCGCCAGCCGGGGCGCCATTCCTTTGAGTGCATCATCGAAATTGTCGCTATCGATCTGAACAAACTTGCGTTCTTTCAGCTTGGGTAGGGGATCTTTGCTATGTCCGCTGTAATCGCCCATGACACCCATGACAAAAGGGAGTTCTTTCGTTTCCAGGGCATCGCCAATTTCTACGTCATAGGTAATCTGGACGCGAGGTGGGCGAACTCGGGACAGCTTTTTCTGCGTGCTTTCTTTGCTCATCGTGTTTTCTCCTGAAAAGATGGCGTTGGATGAGGACGGCTAGTTCATACCGTTTGCCAAACCGGCGATCAGGTCACGCAGCTGGGCGATTGTGAAATCCGGGTCGTTCATGCGTTTGCCCAGAATGTAGGATGCTTCTGCATATGACTGATGTTGTCGCCATGGGGCAGTGTCTTCGTCTGTATTGACAACAAAACGTGAGGCCAAGGGTTCCCCCCAGCAGTGGGCGATGATGTGCGCATCAGGGGGGGAAAGTTGTAGCGCCAGGAAGCGGCCTTCCGGCCTTCTTATCAGCAGGCATTGCATGCTGCTGGATGCATATTGCTCGGTTGCTGCGGCGTAAAGGGACAACCAGGTAGCGGCGACCAGCATGTCCTCCCCATCTTGGTTGGGTAGAGGTAGCAGGTAGGTTTGCGCGGCAAGACTATCTTTGAATTTGTGAATGAGGCGGCTATGAAATATGAATGCCATAAGCATTGCCTCGAGTCCGCCTGGCAGATCCGCGGCACATAGCCGGGCGAGTGCGTTGCTACGGGTGTTGCGCATGTAATGCTCAAGTAGCTGCGCAGCTAGTGTGATGTCTTCTTTGGAGGTGGCGCCAAATGCGACCTGCGCTTCCAGGTATTGCCTACAGGCAAGCATTTCTACTGCGTTATCCAGTGCGCTATTAAGTTGCTCCCGCAGCCCGCTAAAAAATAATTCGCAAGACAAGAGCATGATTGCAATGGTGGGCATGTCTTGCAGCACAGGTAGATGCATGGCCGCTACCAGTGGATAGTGCCTGCCACTTTGATCGGTACTGGGCTGTAATGCCCCTAAAGAGAGCCATTGCTGATCTTGTGTTTGCAGCATGAAGAACGAAGCTGGCATGCTACGGTAACGATCCAGACTGTTCTGGCTAGCAAGCAGGGCCATACTGTTGGCAAGTAGTTCGTCCAGTGCGCTGGCGGCAGGATGTGAAGCATTGATGCGTATAAAATCCGCACGGCAGGGCAACTTGCCAAAAATGCTATAGGTCGCCAAAGTTTCTTGCTGTCGCTTGAAGGTAAAAGTCATGACACTTATCTCGGGCTACTGTGTTACGCGGTCGGGCAGCGTCATTTTGTTAAGGCGGTTCAGTTGCATGGGATTTACCCCGCTGACGACCCGTAAATTGACTTTGATAAGTTGTGAGTCATCGCCCTTGCGAACCTGCCAGCTCAGTTGTGCGGTGTCTGATGTGTCTTGCTGGGTTTTGGCAGCTGACAGCAGGCGCAGAAAGCCCATGCCACCACTATGGTTAGCTACCACGCTGGCGACGCCACTGTAATTCACCGCCTGAATACGAGCGCCGCTTCCTTGTCCATTGCCATTCCAAGTGAATGGCTGCCAAAGTTGTGGCCCATTCCGATAGCGCATCTCCTGCCCATCTATATCAAAAACAATTTCCGATAGCCCTGGTGTGGGTTGAGGCTGAAGTTCAAATCGGATACTTTCCCCGTCCTGCATCTGGCTGCTGGCCAAGCTGGAAAGCTTGCTGACTGCAGCGAGGAAGGCTGGATTAAATCTGATGCCTAAGTCGCCCCAAGAGCGAGGAACTAGTTCATCCCCCTTTTTCTGTACGAGCCCGGCTAGGTATTTATTGACAAACCGGTCGAGCGTGCCGTCATTGGGTTTGATGAAACGGTTGATTTCCGCAATGGTGGCGGTACTGGCCGAGTCACTAAAAGGATATTTGGCTGAGAGTAAGCGCCATTGTGGCAACACCTCATTTGCCCATGCCTGGTTGATGTCAGTACTGACCGGGCCAAGTAATGCGCTGTATGACTGACTAAGTGGCCTTACCAGCATGGGGCGCACCATTTCAGCTGTTTGTGGCGTGACTTGAGCCAGAAGTGCGTTATCTACATAAGTGATGGCGTCAGCCAATTCAGAGCCACCACCGTTGTAAGTAGCCTGCAGCGTTGTGCGTGCCACGCTGCCGGGGTCATCTGTGCTGGCAATGCTGGCCATTTTCCCCTTGAGTTTGGCGAGCTGGTCGAGATAGCTGTTAATCGGCGCATTTTCGCCTTTAACCAGTAACGCGATGCCTGAGAAATGCTTACCTACCTCGCCGAGTTTTTCAGCGTTTTGCTCTGGTTTTTCTCCACCCGTCAGCAGCTGGGTTGTGCGCTCCAGGACATTCTGCTTGGCATTGGCTAGCGAACGATTAAGCTCGGAGGGGTTGTCCCAGCTGGTTTCATAGGCTGCTCGAGTCAGAATCAGCTTAATGGGCGAGTTCTGCCGGTCTGCCAGCCTTGTCATGGCTGAGGCTGATTGCGCTGGGGACTGCATATCCCTCAGGGTGATACCTTGCAAGAAGCGTGACCAGATCAAGGTGTATTGCTGTTTATAAAGCGCGATCAATGCTTGGCGACTTTTTTCACTGTTGCCATCCTGGCCCAGATCATCTTGACTACTGGCGGCCAAAACCCAGTCATCACTGCGGATCTCCCCCTTACTGGCTTCTTCAATGGCAGACTTTATGTATTGCTCCCAAGCCTCCCTGGTAAAGGCACCCTCAACCATCTGACTGCCGGCCATGATGTCCAGATCTTTGTTTTCGAGAATGCGTGCAACAGTCATTGGTGCAAACTTCGTGTTTGCCCTGGCCCGAATTTCGTTAAACACGCGCTCCTGGGCTGACATTCGTTTGAATGAGCCACGAAGTACTTCTCGCGAGCTGTTCACGATGTGCATATTGGGTGTAATCAGCGGGCGATCGGGTGCTTGTAGCTGGCTGACATAAAAGCCAATCAGCTTTTCAGCGATCGCCATGACTTCCGCTTGCGCATATTGCCCGCGATGTTCCTCAAGGTATGGGCGCCAGTAACGGGGGAGCTGATCGGCAAGATGTGCCTGCTCCATCCGTTTGGGGTCGTATAGCATCAGATAGGTTTTGAGTGCGTTGTAGCTGGCATCAAGTTGGGGTGTGCGCTGCAGGGCTGGGGCCTCTTGCGTTGTACTTGATGAGGTCTCGGCTTCCGTGCTTTCCGGAGGCATGCGCGTTGCAGCTGGTACGGTGAGTGCTACGTTACGCAGAGCGAATCCGTGATTCTGATGGCGCCACCATTTTGCTTGCCATGCCTGCGCCATCTCTGCGTGTGTTAGCTTGACCGGCTGTGCAGACATACCCAAGGCTGCCGCACCAATTACAATATTGGGCAGTTTGCGGCCATCATTGGGCCTACTTTTTATACGTGGGCGTGATGGCTGTTTGGGCTTGCTCGCCGGAGCGGGCTCTGCCTTGGGGGGCGGTGGGGCGACTGTCGTTGGTTCTTTCTGTGCGACAAGCGTCGTTTCAAGATTGCGCTGTATGGGCAGCAGCATCGTTTGCTTCAGACCGGCAAAATATTCCTGCCGAAGCTTCTGCTCCAGTTTTTCGCCTTGGTAGAGGCCCATACCAATTTCCCATGGCGCGCCATCTTTGCGATAGGTTTGAAGCGTTTCCAGATGGTTCTGCAATACTTGTAGCGATAGAAGCTTATCGTATAGCTGTGGTGATGACGCCAGCTTGATGACTCGAGCACGGTCCTGCTGAATTTCATTCAGCATTTTCTGATTGCCGATATATGACCAGCTCCAGAGGCCTGCCAGTGTGGCAACAGACAAAATGCCGGTTGCCATCATGGCAGCACGCCAGCGGTTGCTGCCTGTATCCGCTTGCCGCCCAATCAGGTGCTGATCTTGGAAAAGTACTTTACGGAAGAGATCGCGAAGAAAATAGCTATAGGATGCGGGCGCAGCCAGTTTGCCTGGGGATGTTTCGCTATGAGTCAAGCCAAACTGATTTTGTACACGATTAGCGGCCACAATACGCGGCATGCCTTCTTGCAAAGCACTAGTAAAGTAGAAGCCCCTTATAAGCGGACGTGCGTGATACGGGTCGTTTTCCGTGAGCAAATCGACAAACTTGACGACGGCCTCTTTCAAACCATGAAATTCGATCGGGAAAGCGAAGTGTGCAGGGTGTACCCGGCTGCCTCTATGCTGCTGTAGCTTTTCCTCCCCTGCCTGCACCAAGCCGCGATACAGCAGTTCGAATTGCTGCGCAGTGGCATTGGCCGCATCAAAGCTGTCGCCCTGATTAGCAGTGAAAGTGCACCCCCAGACTTGACTACGCTCTTCTTCAGACCAGTCTTGATAAAACTGTGTAAACCCACCCAAAAGGTCCAGTTTGGTAAAGACTAGATAGATCGGAACTTGCAAAGCAAAGGTCTGACAGATCTCATGTATGCGCTCTTTGACCTGCCTTGCGTATGTGGCAAAACCTTCGCTGTTATGTTGAGCCAGCTCGGGCAGGCTGATTGCAACCAAAATGCCATTGACTGGTGCTTTGGCCCGGTATTTTTTTAGTAATTTGAGAAAGCCTAGCCACTCTGTTCGGTCTTCTTGTTGCGTAGCGTAGCGCCCGGCCGTGTCCAGTAACACCCCTTCTGTTGAGAAAAACCAATCGCAGTTACGGGTGCCACCAATACCTTGTATCCCACTTTTTTCGCTAAAAGGAAAAGTCAGGCCAGACTGCAGGATGGCTGTACTTTTGCCCGCAGCAGGGTGTCCGATAATCATGTACCAAGGCAATTCGTACAGGGCTGCACTGCCGCTGGCATGGCCTAGTTTGGATTTTTTCAGGGTGTCAATGGCGCTTAACAAGCGCTGTCGAAGCAGTGTTACTTCTGCACGTTTGTCTGAGCCCGAGTGAATGACCGCATCATCTGCTTGTTGCCGAAGCATTTTCTCAATCAGACCGCTGGCACGCCTTGCAAGAAGCTGTCCTGCAAGCAAGGTACCAACCCAGAGCAGCATGATGCAGATGATCCAGCCTAGCCGTGATTCGACAGAAGTAAGCCCCATCCACGCCCCTAAAAACCATATCAGGGCGATAAGGATCAGAAAACCTATTGCAGACGCAACTTTGGCGTGACGGAGCCAACCTTTGATAAACACCTGGTTACACCTTTTCTGTGATTGGTCAGCGACCTTGTGGTTTATGTAGTGGGCCACTCTTCTCTATGTGCCCGTAATCCCGGAATCGCCACACTCCGCCCCATGTGATGCCGGCAGCGTGTGCTTCTTCACCCAATGCTTGGTAAGCCTCTAGTGCCCATGGGTCTTTTTCGGAAATGACAACTTTGCCGTTCCTGACTGGGGCTAGATCAACCGCCAAGCCATATTGATGTTTGCTTTGCCCCCCTTTTGCTTTAGTTACCAAGGTTGCTTGGCCTGCCAAGGCGTCTTGGCGCTCAGGGCTTCGGTAACCTTCCAAAAGCGTCATCGGGTAACCACGGGCCCTCAGCTTTTCCATGATGTGCAAGACCTTTTGCACAAATGCAGCATCCAGAAGAGCCCAGTCACGATTGGCGGTGTTCAGACTTGGCCGCTCCATGATCACATCGACAAACGCCTCAGGCGGGAGTGGTGGGGGAGGTACAAGTAACTCCTCTTCCAGCGTGAGTTTTATTTTTGCACCATATGCATATTCTTTTGGAGTTAAATTTTCAATTTTATGGTTTTTGTTAAAAAAAGTACTGTTATTGATGTTGTTGATATTAATAGTATGGATAGGATTGGCCATGCGCTAATGGTGATTAGTTTTCTTGTGGTCCCGTCAATTTTTATTGTGTAGGTGCGGTGGTC
This sequence comes from beta proteobacterium L13, assembly GCA_000335715.1. Taxonomy (GTDB): domain Bacteria; phylum Pseudomonadota; class Gammaproteobacteria; order Burkholderiales; family Chromobacteriaceae; genus Vogesella. Next base: position 4,003 of record AMYZ01000030.1, on the reverse strand, counting down.
TTTGCCTGGTGGCCTCTTGCGCAAGGTGTTCTCGCGTTTTCTGATGCGATCAGTACTGTTGTTCGTGGTGGATATTTCTTTAAGATTTTGAATTTTATATGTTTTTTTTGAAAAATAGCGCCAGCCTATCCAGGTCGTTACTAGGAGTAGTAAGGTTGAAAGTGCTAGTGGAATGAATAGATACACAGTGCCATCATCCTGCGTAAGTCATGGGGTCTGACAGATGTTGCTGTGCTGCAACTGGTTGATATATGCTAACGTTATCTTTGAAATTTGCAATAAAAAATGTATTTTGAATTTTGTTTGATACGTAATGGTTGATGATTGGGTGGCTTACTTAAATGACATGGTTTAAGCAGAGGGTATGTCTGTCTTGGCGTCTGGCTGGATGTGTGTTGGCCGTTGTGCAGTGTCTGTCTGGCTGTGCCAGTAAGGCCGACATTTCCATGCAAGGAGAGGCTGCGAGCGTGATCAATCGAGATTACACGGGCAAGTCATTGTCTGTTGCTGTGCGTGTGTATCAGCTCAAATCAGATCAGGTATTCAGCAGGCTAACTTACGACGCCTTGACAGCAGGCAGGGGGGAGCAGGCCTTGCTCGGGGCTGATCTGATTGGCATGAAAGATATTCTGATGCTGCCCGGTGGCGTTGTGAGCCTTGATGGCTTCAAAGTGGATGAAGAAACCCGCTTTGTTGCCTTGGTCGGTTTTTTCCGTCAGCCAGATAGAGCTTATTGGCGCTTGCTTTTCCCTGTTGAGCGAGTGAAGGGAAGGAAAGTGTTTTTTAAAGTGGAGGATTGTTACCTGGTAGCAGTTCAGCCTCCAGCCAAGGCTTTACCTGATCAGGTAAAGGGGTGGTCGCCAAGTTGTAGCCGGTGACGTGATGTTTGTATCAATCTGGCCTGGTCTGGCTGGCTTTTAGTGGTCTGATATTTTATGCAATTTGCAAATAGGGTGCTGTGGGGTGAGGGGATGTTCCTGCGCCCACAGCACTTCCAGCAGCAGGTGCTGATGCTGGAACAAGAGGCGAGTGCGCGCTTTCAGCTGAGCTTAAGACATGCCTGGGGCGTGCGGAGTTTGAGCCTTGATGAGCAAGCGTTGAAAGCCGGTATGCTGCGAGTAGACCGCCTGCACCTGGTTTTTCGTGATGGTGCTTTGTTCCGTGCGCCAGAGGCTGTGCCACTGCCTTTGTCGCGTGATATGAGCAACCTGCCCCAGTTGGGGGCAGCAACCACGCTTTATGCTTGCTTGGCTGAGATGCAGGCCTATGGCGGCAATGTTGCTGCTCGTGAGGGGGCGGTACGACCATCGCGATTCCAGAGTAGTCAGGCCGAGGTGGCAGACCTTTATACCCAGGCTTTGCCTGCGGATCTGGCTGTGTTGAAGCCGGATGTGCGCTTGATGTTTGAGGAGGAAAACCGGGATGGTTACGATGCCATCCCGGTGTGCCGCCTTGAAAAAGATGCTACAGGGCAGTGGTGTGTCGCTACTGACTATATTCCGCCCCTACTGTCCATTCAGGCTTCCGACTGGTTGCACCGTATGTTGCGACGCTGGCTAGATATCTTGCTGGTGCGTAATCAGGCGTTATCTGCTGCGTTGAGAGAGCGAGCACAGAATGTGATGGAGTACGGCACATCAGACATCAGCACATTCTGGTTATTGCATACCATCAATCGGAATTTTATCCGCTTGCGGCACTTGTCACTCTGCGAGCCGCTTCACCCGGAAATGCTATACCAGGCAGTGGCCGAGTTTTGCGGTGAAATGCAGACCTTCTCCAGCCTTTATGCGCTATCCGATGTGCCCGTTTATCGGCACGAAGCCTTGTTTGCGGTATTCAATGAGCTCGACCAGCAATTGCGCAGTCTGCTTGAGACGGTTATCTCATCGCGTTACCAGTGTATTCCGCTGCACTCCCCCCGGGCATCCATCCATCTTGGCCGGCTTGAAAGTGACCGCCTTGTGGAGGGCGTGGATTTCTACCTTTCGATCAGTAGCGAGCTACCGGCCAGTCACATCATTGAGAATGTGCCACTCAAACTGAAAATCGGCGCACCGGATGATGTGGAGAGAATTCTGAACTCCGCTATGCGTGGCGTGGCGTTGCAGCATGTTTTACAAACACCGTCGGCCATTCCCGTGCGTGTAGGTAACCATTATTTCGCATTGCAGCCTCAAGGCGACATTTTCAGCCGCATGCTGCAGTCCCGTAGCATTTGTATCTATGTGCCCCAAACACTCTCCGATGTGTCAATGGAGCTCTTTGCTGTTTTTCGCTGAGTAGATCATGACCGAAACCGTAGCCCCTGCGCCTGATAACACCATCGCCTTGTCTTCTGCCGGCCCCAGCCTGCGTGAGCTAATGGAGGATGGTATCTATCTGCTGTTTCTGCTGAAAGACGGTAACGCACCGGGAGGCGCGGCCGAATTCAATCGACGAGTCGACCAGTTTTTGGCTCAGCTCGATCGCAATGCCCGCAACTTCGGTAAAAGTATGGACGCGGTAGGGCAGGCCCGTTATGCGTTTTGCGCGTTGTTGGACGAGATTGTCTTGTCTTCGGATATTGGCCTTCGCCAAGAGTGGGAAAGCATGCCGTTGCAGCTGCGTCTTTTTGGCGAGCATCTGGCGGGCGAGGGGTTCTTTAGCCGGCTTGAGCAATTGCGGCTGGACCCTGCGGCCAACATCGAGGCACTGGAAGTGTTTTATACCTGCCTGCTACTGGGGTTTCAGGGGCGTTATCTGCTGGAAGGGGAGGAGAAGCTTGGCTACCTTACTCAAAAGCTCGGCCAGGAGATTCAGCAGGTAAGAGGAGGGAAGGCGCCGTTTGCGCCCAATTGGCAGCTGCCGCAGCGTTTTCAGGCATTTGTACGACATGAGTTGCCGCTATGGCTGTACTTTGCCCTGCTTGCCGTCGTGGCTGTTGTGATCTGGGGTGGTTATCAGTGGCTGCTTGGGCAGCAGCTCGGCAAGCTGTTCGGGATATGAGCATGAGCCTGGCGGGCCGAGCAACTACCGTACTCCCTTCCGTCCTGGATCGATTGCTGGACGACGAACCCGAGCACACGCAGCTCAACGAGCGCGTGCTGTTCGAGCTGTCCTACTTTCGTCGTGCCTTGGCGCGGGATCTGGAGTCGCTACTCAATACCCGGCTGATGGCGCAGACCGAAACATTTGAAGAGTATCCGCAAGCCAGCGCCAGCATGTTGCGTTATGGCATTCCCGATCTGTCCGGTATCAGCCTGCTCAACCCGGAAGATCGCGAGCTATTGCGAGAGCAGTTACGGCGCGCCATAGAAACACACGAACCACGTCTGTCTCGCGTGCGTATCAGCCTGGATGCGCCCCGCGAGAGCGAGCGCCATCTGCGTTTTCGTGTGGATGCGGTACTCAAGGTCCATCCGCACCGCCCGCCCGTTACTTTTGATGCCACGCTGCAGCTGTCTTCCAACGTTTACAAGGTACAGGGCTAAGGCCCGTTAGCAAGCTTATGGATATCGCCACCCTCCTGGCCAGCTTTGCCAGCGCCTTCACCCAGCACACACGCCAGCTTACCCTGCAACTGGGCGATAACCTGCAGCAGCAACTCGGCCTGCTCCCCCTCTCCCTCACCACTAGCGAAGCCCTCTCCCAGCCCTACCACTACCAGCTGGAATGCCTCGCCCCCGACGACACCATCCCGCTGGCCTCCCTCGTCGGCCTCCCCGCCACCCTCTCCCTGCAACAGCAAGACGGCAGCACCCTGCTGCGCGGCGGCGTCGTCACCCGCGCCCGCACCCTCGGCGCCGACGGCGGCTTTGCCCGCTACGCCCTCGAGATCGAGCCGCCCTTCGCCCTGCTGCAGCACCGCCGCACCAGCCGCGTGTTCCAGGACCTGAGCGTCGACGCCATCGTCCGCCAGATCCTCGACGAACACGCCGCGGCCAACCCCGTCATGGCCGCCCACCACCGCACCAGCTTCGCTCTCGCCGCACCGCTGCCCACCCGCAGCTACTGCCTGCAG
>AMYZ01000029.1 GCA_000335715.1 beta proteobacterium L13 | reverse complement strand
GACCAAGTAAAAACGCCCACCGTTCGACGGTGGCTTTTTTTACTGGCTGCACTCAAAGTGTCGGCCGCCCCAGGGCGGCGGGACGCTTTGTATCGATAATCAGCGGCACGATATCCACCGGTAGTAGTTGGCGCGCCAGTTGTGCGTAACGACCGTTGTGTTTCAGCTGTTGCAAAGCACGATTGAAGGCCACTAGAACGGTAGCGGCACGCGGGCTGCGCCGTGAGAGCATCAGCGAGAATGCCACCGTTTCCAGCGGGGTTGGCAAGGTAGTCAGCCAGACCTGTTCTTGCCGGATGCCACTTTGCCAGCGCAGCTGGCGGTATACCCCTTCTGCCAGCGTCATGGCCTGCAAGCGCCCGGCCAGGATCATGCGCAAGCCTGCTTCGGCACTCTCCACCCGGTGGTACTCCACCCGCCCCTGGCGCTCCAGCAGGGTCAGCTCCTCAAACGGCCGCGACCCCAGCGGCAGGGCCAGCTTCACACCATGCCAGCGTTCACGCTGCGGCCAGTCGGCCAGCGGGCGGTCTATGCGGTGTATCAGCACTTCGCGGTCGCTGATGATGGGGTCGCTAAATAGCGCAAAAGCATCGCGTAGCGGGCTGCGGCTCCACACCAGCGAGCCGTCTACCAGCCCGTGACTGACCATTTCTTCGGCCCGCTTCCATGGGTAAAACACGTAATGCACACGTATGCCGGCCAGCGCGGCGGCCTCGCGCACCACGGCCGAGGCAAAGCCGTATTGCGGCAAGTCGGCAGACTGGTAAGGCTGCCATTCGCCATTGGCCAGTTGCCACAATATCTGTGCCTTGGCGTCGGATGCCCCCAATACGCTACACAGCAGTAGTACAAGCGGTTTCATCATGCTCCCTTTATTGCCTCTTTGACGCGCAACGCGTTGCCCCTTGGCACAGGGCAACAAACAACACGCCACACGGATGGGCATTGCCCGAACGGGCTGTGGTGATCAACAGACGCCCCCGTCCCGCAGGGCGGGGGCCAAGACACGGCCAGACATGGTCGTGCCGGGTTGCAGGCTTAGGGTTTCAGGTCGACATCGGCATTGGCTACGCTGTCTTCCCATTTGAAGTGCGCCTGAAGCAGGGGGAACTTGCCCGCGCGGATATCATCCACCCCCTGCATGACCATCTTGAACAAATTGGTCGACACATTGAGCGTGACGCCGGCACGGTGATCCTTGTTGGCTTGCGACGTGGCCTGTAACGGCGCACCACCGAAATGGCTACCTTTCGCGGCATGTACGCTGGCGGCATCCACCGTCACCTTGCCGGCTACCGGTAGCAACAGCTCGCCCAGGCGCAGCTGGCTGGGCTGCGTTTTCACGTAGTCAACGTACTGGGCATCGATGTTGGCGTGACCATTGAAGCCGAACAGCGTGCCGTCCAGCAATGCGTCACGCACCACGCCGGCACCGTCCTTGGCCGTTTCGATCTTGGCCGGGGCGCCGCCCAGGCCCACGTCCACCAGCAGGCGCTTACGGTCTTGCATCTCGGCCAGCGAGCCGATCTGCAGGTTGCCCCCTACCTTGCCCTGCAGGCTATCGGCCTGGATATCGGCCCCGACCAGACGCGCGTCCTGGGCACTGTTCAGCTTGATGCGCTGGCTATTGACCACCGCCTGGTCAATGGTGTGCACCTTGTCAAAGTCCACATCGATCCGGCCACCTACCGTCAGGCTGTTCAGCGACTTCTTGTCTATGCCGATGCCGAACTTGAAGCCACCACCAAAGTTGGCTTTGCGGCTGTCCGACTGCGCCGCCACGATGCCGACGCCGCCGCGCTTGTTGCTGATGTCCAGCTCGGCCAGCTGCAGCTTGGCACCCACGATACTGGCCGCTTCGCCGGCGCTGTCGGCCTGCATCAGCAGCTTGCGTGCCTGCACGCTGCCGCCCTTGGCACTGCTGCCGCTTTCATCGATAAAGTCCAGATCGGCGCTAACGCCGAGGTTGCCCAGCGCCCCATCCAGCGGCGCAAAGTCGAAGCTGCCCCCAGCGCTGATGCCTTGTGCCAGATGGCTGCCGTAGGCGGCGTCGTAGTGCGTGCGGGCGCCCTGCATCGTCACGTCACCCGGTGTCACCACCTTTGCCCCCTCGACCAGAGCCATCTGCTCGCCAGTCAGTACAAGGTTGGCCGCAGCGATATCGGCCCCCACCCCGCTAACATCCCGCACGGTCTTGGTGTTGAAATCGCCTTTCAGGTTAATGACCGGCAGCGTGGCCCCCATACCGGCAGGAAACACTTTGGCGCCAATGCCGACCGAGGCATTGAAGCCTTGGCGGTCCAGCCAGCTGCGATCTCGCGCCTGCGCGATGGTGGCCTCGCTGCCGGCTTTCACGGTGTAATTACCGCTCAGACGGGCATCACTACTGGTCACTGCGCGCTGCGCCGCATCGATGGTCAGGTCATCGGCAACGACCATACCCTTGACAGCCTGGGCCTTGCCGCTTTCCTCATGGCGGGCACCGCCGGACAAAATGCCCTTGATGGTGACGTCCTGGAAGGTAGATGTATACGCCTGCAGCTCGAAGCGGCCCTTGATCTTGTCGCGCGTGCTGTACTGGCTGTTTTCTGCGGCAAAGTTTTCGTAGTTGCTGGCCTTGATCAGTACGTCACCGCGATCGAGGTTGTTGTACTGCCTGCCCTGCACCGTCGCCTGCTTGTTGGCCTGGTACACAGTACCGCGGTCACGCACATCGTTACCGCGTACCTGGATGCTGCCGCCTTCCAGCCGGGTGCCGACCGCCGTGGTGGTAAAGTCGCGCGCCACATCCAGCTTGCCGAATACGGCAGCCTGCGCCCCCACCGCCGGGCTGTACTTCAGGAAGATATCGGCTTCAGCGCCCAGTCGTGGCTGGGTAATCTGGTGCAGCGTATCGTCGGTGGCGTTTTCCAGGCGTACGGAGCCCGACCATACCGACACGTCGCCATCCGCGCGCAGTTGTGCGCCTTCGCTGGCGATTTTTTCAGACCCCAGCAGCCAGACCGACTTGCCACGTACAGTGCTGACGGCGGCCTTGTTATCTTCGTCGTGCACGTTGTACTGGAAGGTAACGGCATCCACACCTGCGGCCACGCGGTTCACCCCGGCAGACACATAGGGGCCAATGCCGTCGGTGCGCAGATTGTCTTCGGTGATGCGCTGCGACTTGCCGGCAGTCAGCGCGATGTCGCGCGCCTGGATGGATGCCTCATCGGCATCGGCCTGCAAATGGCTACCCGACAGGGCGACCTTGTCAGCCTGCAGATAGGCTTGCCCCGCGCCGGCACTGACGGCACTGCCCTGATGCAGAACCTGCCGCGCCACCGTTTCGTGGGTCTTGCCGTTGGCGCGCACCCCGAGGCGGAACTGCAGGTCCTCATCGGCCGTTACCGCGCGGTCCAGCACCGATTCCAGCACCTCTTTCAGGTCTAGCCTGGCGCCCAGCTCTTTTTCCCAGTCCGTGCCTTCCTGGCTAACGTAAAAGTCTGCCGATGGCCGCCAGGTCTTGTTGCGCTGCTCGTGCTGCTCGCTAGCGCCTTGCAGCACGATGTCGCCTTTGGCAATAACGCGGGCATTGCCGCTGGCCTCTACCCGGCTGGCCGTCAACGCGACCTGATCGGCATTGATGCTGGCGTCGCCCTGGCGCGCCTGTATCAGGCTGCCCTTGACGGTCTGGTGCAGCGAGTCACTGCTATCCATGGTGGTTTGCAGCAGGTCAAAGCCAGTGGCTTCGCGATGCAGGGTACTGGCCTGCTGGCTATCCAGCGCGTGCGTCAGCTGCAACTTGCCGCCCCCAACGGTGGCACTGGCACCAGACAGCACCACGCCCTTGCCATCCAGCACACCGGCTTGCACGGTGAGCTGCTTGCCGGCGCGGATCTCACTGCCATGCTGTTTGTCTTCCACTTGGCTGCGGCTATCGCGCACGCTGTGCAGCAAACCGATGCTGTGGCGGTCGGCGCTGTCGCTATTGCGGGTAGCTACCATACCGGCACGCAGCGCCCCGGCTTGCAACTTCACGTCGCCTTCTGCAGTGATGCGGCTGCCATCCAGCTGCATCTGGCCACCGGCTGTCAGTTGCACATTGCGCCCCGCCACGTTGGCCGCAACCAGCTGCTCTTGCTGCCAGGCCTGGCGGTCGTGGCCAAAATTACTGCCGTCTTGCTTGAGCGCCAACCCGTAAGTGGTTTCCGACTGGCGGCTTTCGCGCTGCGCCGCACCACTGAGGCTGAGCTGGCCGCGGGCAGCAAGATTGATGTCGTTACCGTTGATGGCAACGGTTTCTACCTGCTGTTGGCGTGACTCGCGCGCCGCGGTGTCGGTATTGAACAGGTTCAGCAGGTCGGCACGGCGTTCCTTGTGCCCCTGGCTGCTTTCCGCCGCTGCCTGCTGCAGGGTAATGTTCTGGCCCTGCATGCTCAGCGACGCCGCCTGCAACTTGCTGCCGCTGGCCACAATATTCCCCTGGCTGGCCAGCGACATGCGGTTAGCGGCGCTGAGCTTGCTCACGTGCAGTTGCTCGGTACGCTGGGTATCGGCCTGGCTTTCCTCATGCGTGGTGAGCAAGGACAGGCTGCCCAGCGCAAGAATATTGTCGGTACGGCGGCTGCTGCTGTCTTGCTGCTGGGCGGTCACCTGGCTACCCAGCATCAGCTTGCCGGCCTGCACATCCAGCGCGTTAGCTGCCGTCACGGTTGCCGCGCTGATACCGAGTTGGCCGCCGGCCTTCAGTTCGATATCGCGGCCGTTCAGTGTGGCGGCCAGCAGTTTGTCACGTGACTCGTTACGTGTGGTTTCCACCACCTGCATGGCTTTGTCCATGCCGGAGCTGGTTTCCTTTACCCGCAGGCTGTCGGTCGCTTTCGCGGCGGCAATGTCCATGTCACCGCTGCTGATCAGCTGTAGCCGGTCGGCACTGAGCTTGCTGCCATCCACTTGCAACGGTCCTTGCCGTGCTTCCAGCCTGGCCTGGCCACGTACCGCCAGCTCGCTAGCAGCCAGTTGCTCGCTATGGCTTGCCTTGTCGGTATCCAGCGTCCACAGCTGTAGCAGGTTTTTCAGGCCGCCAGTCGAGTCACGCTGTTGCTGGTCTTGTTGCTGGCGCAGTGCAGCCAGCTTGAGGCTGCCTGCGCGCAGGTCGGCTTCGCCAGCCTGGATATGGCTGCCCTGGATCACCAGCTTGCCCGCCATGTCTGCCGCCAGGCCCTGCTGGGCATTGATGCTGGCTTGTACGGTGGTGGTGGCCGACTGGTCGGTGTTATACAAGCGGATGCGCCCGCTTTGCAGACTGCCCAGGACCCGGCTATCCAGCACCTGTGCCGGGCCGGGGTCAGCCGCAGGCTGGCTAGGCGGCGGGGTAAACACGCTCAGCAAATCGGGGATGCACAACCAGGGCAAAATGCAGATTTCCCGCTTCGGCGGCGGCGGCGGTGGCGCTGGCGGCATGTCGCGCATGGCCGATAACTGCAGGCCCTGGTCTGGTGTCAGCCGTACTTCATTGCGGCCTGCCAGCACATTGATGGCCTGCTCGCTCCTGATGGTGCCATCCAGTTCGATCTTGGGTGCCAACAGGTCCAGCACCCGCGCGCCGTCCAGCTGGCCCGTTACCTGCAAGCGGCTGTTTCTGCCGGCACCATTGCCCAGCATCACGCTATCCAGGCGGCCATCCTGCAACACCGGGCTACCCACCACCAGCGAGGCACGGCCGGTATTGATGAAGCCACTGTCCTTGCTGGTAATACCGTTCGGGTTGGCCAGCACGTAGTCGGCCAGCATGCCGAACACCTCTTGCTTGCCCAGCAGCAAGGAAGGGTTGGCACCCACCACCTCATTGAGGATGAGGCGGGCAGCATTGCCACCCAGCTTGCCGTTTGCGGCCAACTGGCCAGCCAGTACGGATTGCCCGCCATTTACCGAGTTATTCAGCACCACCCCTGGCTGATTGACATTGTATTGCTGGTATTGGTTGTGCGACAGGCCATGCTGATTAGGCGCCACAATATTGACTACTTCAACATTGCCCTTGTTATAAACCTCGGCCCCGCCCGCTGAAATGATACCGGCCGCCAAAACCGGGCCCACTGAAACAAAAGACATACTGACAAATACCGCCAATTGCGCGTTACTACGCAAGCGACTGACGTGGATATCCTTGCTGATAGGTTTCATGCTTGTTTCCTGTTTTTCGTCAATAACAGATGTACATGCTTTAAATGGCTACATGTACCAGTGAATGGCCAGGTTCAATTCGGCGCCCCGCCGTGCACGCGCGGGCTGAATCGCTTTGGCCACATCAAGCGATAGCGTCAGTGCCTGTTGCTGCATCCGCAAACCAGCAGTGACACCCGCCATACGCATGGATTCTTCCCCCAGGCCGGACGACCAGCTGCGGCCAACGTCGACACCCACAAAGGGGCGCAGCTGCATGCCATCAGCACCGGGAACATCGAGAAAGAGCGTGTTTTGCCAGCTGGCACCCCGGTTGGCCGAGCTGGCCCCGCGGCTGAGGCCGCGTACCGAGTCCCTGCCCCCCAGGCTGAACTGCTCGACGGCATAGAGGGCATGGGGTGTGTACTGCGCGGCCAGCGACTGCCGCAGGGCCAGGCGGTATGCGCCCGCCTGCCAGTGGCGCGTGTTGTCCAGCGAGAGCAGATACTTGTCGAAATGTGCGGTCGGGTAGAACGGCCCGGCTTGCGGCGGCAGCTGGCTACTCCCGCCCAGCTTCAGCCCGCGCTGCCAGGTAAGGCTGGCTGCCACCTGCTGGCCATCAAGCTGCCATTCACGGTCCAGCGCCACAGAAAGCTTGCTGAGGCGAGGGCTCTGCACGGCAATCTGGCTGCCGGCAAAGCGGGTATCTACCCGCTGCTGCTGCAGGCCGACGCGCCAAGCGGCGTAGCCGATAGCATCGCGCTGCAGGGTGCGCGTCAGCTGCAGCCCGCCTTGGCTGGCGTAGGTATCGATCGTGGTTTCGAAGTGTGGGGAAACCCAGGGCTGATGACTGCGGCTTTCGCCGTAGTTGGCGGCAAATGTCCAATAGCCATAAGGAATGCTGTAGGACGCACTCTGCATCTGGCCACGGCGCGTCTGCCGGGCAGATACGGCCAAGCCATCCATCCAGCCCAGCGGGTTATCCCACAGCAGGGTGGCGCTGGCACTGGCTTGCTGCTGCACGCCATCATCCACCAGCTCGCTACTGAGCAGGGCATGTAGCGGCTTGCCGTCACCATCGTTGCGCAAGCGGATGGCGGCAATGCCTTCAGCTTCGTCAGCTGGATAAATGCTCATGGACACCTGGTTGCCGGACAGGCGGTTAAGCTGTGCCAGGCCTTGTTCCAGCTCGAACAGGTTCAGCCAGCGCGTGGCCGACTGTGGGAAGGCTGCAGCAGGGTCCAGCTGGCCGTTTTCGCTTTCCACCCGGCCCAGCAGCCACGGGCGCACAGCCAGCTTCAGCGTGTCAGGTGGCGCCGACAGCTGTGCAACATGAATGCGCGGATAACCATCCTGCAAAAAGGCCGCAGCCAGCAAACGCGATAACGCGTCTCCCTCCCCCTGGCGCAAACAGCCGGGCAGGTTTTGTGCGAGATAGTCCTGCTGCGGTGCCGACAGCACCGACAAGCCCGATACCTCCAGACGCGGCGCATCGGTACAAGCCAGCGGCATCGCACTCGCGGCTTGCAGCAACACCGACATCAGCCAGATACTCGACAACCAAGGAGAAATGCCCATATCCCGTTCCGCCACCCTGTGTGCAGCGGCCTGCTCGCGCTAAGGCGCATTACTGGCCACGGCTTATGTCAATTTAATTGGCGAATAGATAAATTGACTTGCTTCAATTGACCCCGCCGAGTCGATAATCTACGCTGCACACAGCATGCAATATTGACATCTTGCGACATTGATTTGACAAAGCACGCCAACCTTTAAGAAAGACAATTAAAAATGTTGCATATTACTTCTGCATGGCCAGGGCTACTAAAAGATTGGCTGGATAAAAACGATTTAAACAATGAAGAAATAGGCAAAGAAATAATTACAATGCAGGCAGAGGAATATATTCCTCTGGGCAGATGGAATACGTTATTGCAGCAGGCATGCCAATTAAAGCCAGGCCTTATTGCACCAGGGCTGGATATCGGGCGGGGAATAGAACCTAAACACGCAGGTGTTCTGGGGTATCTGGCTATTTACAGCACCACCTTGGGCCGGGCGCTGCAAAGCTATCTGCGCTACGAAAGGCTGTTTTATGGCAACGATATTGCCGATTTCAACATTGCAGACAATATGGCCACCCTGAGCTGGCACAAGAACAGCGTGTGCCTGGACCACGAGGAGTCGACGATGGCAGGCATCGTGACCTTGCTGAACGGGCACATGCACCAGCCCTTGCAGCTCACGCGGGTACAGTTTGCCGGTAGCGGCAGCGCAGAACGGCGCGAGGCTTGCGAACGTTTTTTCGGCTGCGAGGTGCGCTACAACAGCCCTTACACCAGCCTGACCGGGCCTGCCGCACAGTTGATGCAGCCCATGAAAGGCGCAGACGATGCCTTGCTATCCCTGCTGCAAAGCCATGCCGACAACCAGCTGGCCAGACAGCCGGAGCAGCACTGGCTGCAGGACTTGCAAGCCTTGATCATGCGCCGGCTACCGGAGGGGGAAGTATCACAAGACAAACTGGCAGAGTGCCTGGCCATCTCGCCACGCACCCTGCAGCGCAGGCTGGAGGCCAACCAGACCAACTGGCAACAGTTACTGGATAGCACCCGGCAAACACTTGCCAGGCGCTATCTGCTGGATAACGGGCTGACGCTGGCCGAGATTGCCCTGCTGCTAGGCTACAGCGAGCAAAGTGCCTTCACACGGGCATTCCAGCGTTGGGAAAACACCACCCCGTCCTGTTACCGTAACCAATGGCTCAAGCAAGCGCGCCGTTAGCGCAGCCCCTTCACGCCTGGCGCGATGCAGGCGCCGCCAGCACGGTGGCCAGGCACCAGGCTAGGGGCCACGGCCCTGCCACGCCAGCAGTCGCGTCTGGCTGGGTGTTTCACCAAACTGGCGGCGATAGTCGTAGCTGAAGTGGCTGGGGCTGGCAAAGCCCCAGGCGGCGGCCAGGTCATTGATGGGGGTATCGTCGTCCGCCCCACTACGCAACGCCTGGCGGACATGGTGCAGGCGTAGCGCACGCAGCCATTGCAGCGGGCTGGTAGCCACCACTTCCTGAAAACCGTTTTGCAGCGTCCGCCGGGTAACGTGCAGGCGGGCGCACAGCTCGTCCACCGTTGGCAGCGCGTCGGCAGGACTAGCCGCCAGCACACTGGCAGCCGTCACCCAGTCCAGATGGCGCTGCTGGATGCTGCTGCGGCCAACATGCCCCCCACCCTGCCCCTGCAGCAGCGCCTGCACCAGCGCCGTGATGCTGGCCTGCCCCAGCCGTGACGGTGCAGCACTGGCCGCCGGGGTGTCGAGAATGCTGTCCAGCGTGTGGCATAGCTGGGCGTAGGCGGTAGCGGGCAGCGTCAGCATGCCGCTGTGACGCCAGCTGGCCGGCGCATCGAGGCCAGTCAGCAGCTGGGCGTGCAGGTCCAGCAAGGCCAGTGGCAGCACCATGCCGTAGATCAGGAAGCCCTGCGGGGTTCGCAGCGTGAAGTCGCTACCACCGGGTGACAACAGCACGGTGTATTCGGGCACGCTGCGACCACAATAGCGCAGTTGGCCGCCGCTGCCAGGGCGCGCAATGCCGAACCACACGGCGTCCGGCCAGGCCTGGCAGTGCTGCCAGGTTTCGCAGGACGAAAACTCGCGGAACAGCTGCAGCCGCGGCAGGCACAGCTCGTCCAGCCGCCCCTGGTAGCGGCCGCAGGACAGCTGGGCGTAGTCCTGCTGCCAGCCCGTGATAAAGGCCGCGTGATCGGCCGCGTCTTCAGCCATGCGTGTAGTCAGCTGCATGCTGGCCATGCCGGTAAGGGTTTGCATGGCGTCCTCCGTTTATCAAAAACCACAGCGGTAAGCAGCAATATCCACACCAGCGTGCCGCCATGACATTGGCTATCCAAAACCGGCAAATTCGCCAGCTTTGTGCACGCCAGGTAGCCAGCATGCGCTAGCCAGGTGCAGCACGTGCTTCCGCTGGCAAGCATGTGCACTGCTGCTGGGCAAACCAGCGGCACAGCTTTTGCTGCATTGCGGCAAAAACCGCCCATCTGGCAGGCAGGCCCCGGGCGCAATTTCCGTTTTGCGATACCGGCCACAGACAGCCGCTTTCTACCATGGCGTTGAGGGCCTGACAGCGGGTGCTGCAGGCAGGGAGCAAACAAGCATGGAGCAACAACAATGAGCACAAGCAACCATGGCCTGGCACGCAAGCTGGGCGGCTGGCAGCTCTGGGGCATCGCCGTCGGGCTGGTGATCTCGGGCGAATATTTTGGCTGGAGTTACGGCTGGGCGCAGGCAGGCACGCTGGGCTTTCTGGTGACCACACTATTTGTGGCGCTGATGTACACCGCCTTCATTTTCAGCTTTACCGAACTCACCACCGCCATCCCGCACGCGGGCGGCCCGTTTGCCTACGCCCGGCGTGCCTTTGGCCCGGTGGGTGGCTTTGTGGCCGGCTTTGCCACGCTGTGCGAGTTCGTGTTTGCGCCGCCGGCCATTGCGCTGGCCATCGGGGCGTACCTGAACGTGCAGTTCCCGGCGCTGGACGCCAAGTGGATCGCCTGCGGCGCTTACCTGGTGTTCATGACGCTGAATATCGTGGGGGTGAGCATTGCCGCCACCTTCGAGCTGTGCGTCACGCTGCTGGCCATTTTCGAGCTGCTGGTGTTCATGGGCGTGGTGGCGCCGGGCTTTAGCTGGGCCAACTTCACCGCCCACGGCTGGGCCGGCAACGACGCGTTCAGCCTGGCGGCCATTGGCGGCATTTTTGCGGCGATTCCGTTTGCCATCTGGTTCTTTCTGGCGATCGAAGGCGCCGCCATGGCCGCCGAAGAAGCGCGCGACCCGGTGCGGACCATTCCGCGCGCCTACATCGCCGGCATCCTCACACTGGTCGCGCTGGCGCTGGGCGTGATGGTGATGGCCGGTGGCGTGGGCGACTGGCGCACGCTGTCCAATATCAACGACCCGCTGCCGCAGGCGATGAAAGTGATTGTGGGCGGTGACAGCGGCTGGCTGCACATGCTGGTATGGCTGGGTGTATTCGGCCTGATCGCCAGCTTCCACGGCATCATCATGGGTTACTCGCGCCAGATCTTTGCGCTGGCCCGTGCCGGCTACCTGCCACCTGCGCTGGCGGTGGTACACCCGCGCTTCAAGACCCCGCATCGTGCCATTCTGGCCGGTGGTGTGATCGGTATCGCGGCCATCTTCAGCGATAGCTTTATCCAGATTGGCGGCCTGCCACTCACCGCCAACATCGTGACGCTGTCGGTGTTCGGCGCCATTGTGATGTACATCGTGTCCATGCTGTCGCTGTTCAAACTGCGCCGTAGCGAACCCGGCCTGGCGCGCCCCTACGCCGCGCCGCTGTTCCCACTGCTGCCAGCCATTGCACTGGGCTGCGCCTTGGTGTGCCTGGCAGCGCTGGTGTATTACAACACCATGCTGACCGGTTTGTTCCTCGCCATCCTGGCCGCCGGCTTTGCCTACTATCTGGCCACCCACCGCCAGCGCGCCGCCGCCGCGCACGACGCGCTGCTGCACGGCGAGGCCGCCGGCGCCGACGTGAAACCGACCTTGGCCACCGAAGCACCCTGATACCCCGTGGAGGCAGGGCCGGCGCCGCCGGCCCTGAAGCAGCATGTACCAGATCACCATCGGCCCGCGCCGTTACCACTTTGCCGACCTCAAAACCCTGCTAGCCCGCGCCTCGCCGCTACGCTCCGGCGACCTGCTGGCCGGCGTGGCCGCTGCCAGCGCCGAAGAGCGCGTGGCGGCGCGCTACTGCCTGGCGGACGTACCGCTGCGCGACTTTCTGCAGCACGCCATCATCCCGTACGAGGAAGACGAGGTCACCCGGCTGATCATCGACAGCCACCATGCCGCCGCCTTTGCCACGGTAGCCCACCTCACCGTGGGCGGCTTTCGCGACTGGTTGCTGTCCGACGCGGCCAACCCTGCCACGTTGGCCGCACTGGCCCCCGGCGTCACACCGGAAATGGTGGCCGCCGTCAGCAAGCTGATGCGCAATCAGGACCTGATTCTGGTGGCGCGCAAATGCCGCGTGGTAACCGCCTTCCGCAATACCCAGGGCCTGCCCGGCCGCATGGGCGTGAGGCTGCAGCCCAACCACCCCACCGACGACGCGCGCGGCATAGCCGCCGCCATGCTGGACGGCCTGTTGTACGGTGCCGGCGACGCGGTGATCGGCATCAACCCGGCCACCGACAGCCCGGAGGCTATCCACACCATGCTGGCGATGATGGACGAGGTGCGCCTGCGTTACGCCATCCCCACCCAAAGCTGCGTGCTGACCCACGTCACCACCACACTGGAACTGATAGGCCGCGGCGCGCCGGTGGACCTGGTGTTCCAGTCGGTAGCGGGTACCGAGCGGGCCAACAGCGGCTTTGGCATCAACCTGGCCGTACTGCAAGAAGCGCACGACGCCGCGCGCAGCCTGCAGCGCGGCACGGTGGGCAACAACGTGATGTACTTCGAAACCGGCCAGGGCAGCGCGCTGTCGGCCGGCGCACACTGGGGGGCAGACCAGCAAACCTGCGAGGCCCGCGCCTACGCGGTGGCACGCCACTTCAGCCCGCTGCTGGTCAACACCGTGGTGGGCTTTATCGGGCCGGAGTACCTGTACGACGGCAAGCAGATCATCCGCGCCGGCCTGGAAGACCACTTCTGCGGCAAGCTGCTGGGGCTGCCGATGGGCTGCGACATCTGCTACACCAACCACGCCGAAGCCGACCAGGACGATATGGACACCCTGCTGACGCTGCTGGGCACCGCCGGCATCCACTTCATCATCGGCGTGCCTGGCGCCGACGACATCATGCTGGGCTACCAGAGCACGTCCTTTCACGACGCGCTCTACCTGCGCGAGCTGCTGGGGCTGAAACGGGCGCCGGAATTCGAAGACTGGCTGGAAACCATGGCCATTACCCGCGCGGGCCGCCTGCAGGCGCACGGCCAGCAGCCGCCGCTCTTGGGCCTGATGGAGACCGTAGCATGAGCGTGATCCCTTTCCCCGGCCCGGCGGCCAACCCTGACACCATTACCGAAGACAGCTGGCAGGCGCTGGGCCAGCACACGGTAGCGCGCATCGCGCTGGGCCGTGCCGGTGCCAGCCTGCCCACCCGCGAGACGCTGCGCTTTGCCTTGGCACACGCCCAGGCGCGCGATGCGGTGCACACCCCGCTGGACAGCGCCGCGCTGGCCGCCACGCTCACGCAGGCTGGCCACCGCGTGCTGCAGGTGCAGTCGGCTGCGGCCAACCGGGCGCAGTACCTGCAGCGCCCCGACCTGGGCCGCCGGCTGCACCCCGACAGCCGCGCACAGCTGCTGGCACAGCAGGCCGGCGGCTGCGATGTGCTGTTTGTGGTGGGTGATGGCCTGTCGTCGCTGGCCACCGCCAGCCACGCTGCGCCGCTGCTGGCGGCCACGCTGCCTTATCTGGCCGAAGCCGGGCTCAGCGTCGGCCCGGTCGTCATCGCCAGCCAGGCCCGCGTGGCGCTGTCCGACGAAGCCGGCGAGTGCCTGCAGGCGCGGCTGGTGGTGATGCTGATCGGCGAACGCCCGGGCCTGAGCTCGCCGGACAGCCTGGGCGTCTATCTGACCAGCGCGCCCAAGGTTGGCCGCATGGACTCGGAACGCAACTGCATCTCCAATGTGCGCCCGGCCGGCCTGCCCTACCCGCTGGCCGCGTTCAAGCTGGCGTGGCTGATCCGCGCCGCACTGCAGCAGGGCAGCGGCGTGGCGCTGAAAGACGGCAGCGCCGCCGACCCCGGCTGGGCCGCGCTAGTGGCCGCTACCCAGACCAGCGCACTGCCCGCCTGAATCCCCATCGCATCACGCAACGGCACCGTGCACACGCGCGGTGCCGTTTTACTTGGCATATCAGCTGTTTACATTCTGCAACAGCAAGGGGAAAGCCCCGATAGCCCCACTACCGGCAGATGCTGGTAAACTGCCGCGCTTCCGGTTACCCCTGACAGAGCAAACCATAAAGGACGACGCATCCGGCGCCGGAACGGGCTGCGTTACCGACAACACAGGATTCACCATGAACCTCTCCCGTCTGCCGCACTTGCTGGCCGGCGCCCTGCTGCTGTTACCTGCATTTGCGCAGGCCAGCATCAATGGCGGCGAGCTGGCTATTGCCTGGGCACTGCCGTTTGCCGGCATGCTGCTGTCCATTGCCCTGCTGCCGCTGTTGGCGGCCAACGTCTGGCACCACCACTTCGGCAAGATTGCCGCCATGTGGTCGCTGTTGTTCATCGTACCGTTTGCCGCCAGCCACGGGCTGGGCGCCACGGCCTACGAAATGGCGCACACGCTGGTGCTGGAATACGTGCCGTTCATCATCCTGCTGGTGTCGCTGTTTACCGTGGCCGGCGGCATCTACCTGCGCGGCAACCTGCACGGCTCGCCGCTGCTGAACACCGGCTTTCTGGGCGTAGGTACCGTGCTGGCCAGCTTTACCGGCACCACCGGTGCGGCCATGTTGCTGATTCGCCCGCTGCTGCGCGCCAACGACAACCGCCGCTACAAGACCCACGTGTTCGTGTTCTTCATCTTCCTGGTGGCCAATATCGGCGGCTCGCTGACGCCGCTGGGCGACCCGCCGCTGTTTCTGGGCTTCTTGAAAGGTGTGGGCTTTGGCTGGACCATGGTGCACATGCTGGCGCCGATGGCACTGGCCAGCGCCATGCTGCTGGTGGTGTTCTACCTGCTGGACCGTCACTACTACCACAAGGAAGAAGACCTGCCGCCGCTGCCGGACCCAACGCCGGATTCGCGCGTGAGTATTGAAGGCAAGGTGAACTTTGCCCTGCTGGGCGGCATTGTGGTGGCCGTCCTGCTGTCGGGCATCTGGAAGCCGGGCATCAGCTGGCACATTGCCGGGCTGGATATCGAGCTGCAAAACGTGGTGCGCGACATCCTGCTGCTGGGCGTGACACTGCTGTCGCTCAAGCTCACCCCGGGCCGCTGCCGCCAGGCCAACGCCTTTAACTGGGGCCCAATGCTGGAGGTGGCCAAGCTGTTTGCCGCCATCTTCATCACCATGATTCCGGTGCTGGCCATGCTGAAGGCTGGCAAAGCCGGCGCCTTTGCCGAGCTGGTGTCCATGGTGAGCACGCCAGACGGTGCGCCGGTCAATGGTGCCTACTTCTGGCTCACCGGCGCGCTGTCCAGCTTCCTGGATAACGCCCCCACCTACCTGGTGTTCTTCAACCTGGCCGGTGGTGATGCCCAGCAGCTGATGGGCCCCGGCGCCAACACCTTGCTGGCCATCTCGATGGGTGCGGTGTTCATGGGGGCCAACAGCTATATCGGCAATGCGCCCAACTTCATGGTGAAAGCCATCGTGGAAGAACGCGGCGTGGCCATGCCCAGCTTCTTTGCCTACATCGGCTGGGCCTGCCTGTTCCTGATTCCTACCTTTGTGCTGCTGACTTTCGTGTTCTTCTAAGCGGCTGCGGCCAACCTTGGGTTGGCCGCACAGTTGGCCGCAACAAAAAAGAC
>AMYZ01000028.1 GCA_000335715.1 beta proteobacterium L13 | reverse complement strand
AATGGGCCTATGAACAAAGTGTGATGCTGGACTTCTCGCGACCAGGAAAACCCACGGATAATCCCTTTATCGAGTCGTTTAATGGCAGCTTGCGGGATGAGTGCCTGAACGTTCATTGGTTTCTGTCACTGGATGACGCCCGTGACAAGATCGAACGTTGGCGACAGAATTACAATGAGTTTAGGTGTCTAGTCCCGGACGATTACGCACCTGCTTTTTGAACAGTTCGGGATGTGATTTCTGCCACTGTTTCATCGCCAGCAATGGTGTCTGATGCGCCAGCATCTTTTGCGGTAGATGCTGGTTGTACAACAAGACATAACGCAGCAGCGTCGCCTCCAGATCTTGCCCAGACTCAAAGCGGTGCGTGGCCAGCACCTCACTGATACGCCCGTTGAAGCGCTCTACCATGCCATTCGTTTGTGGGTGGCGAGGCTTGGTTAGCCGGTGCTCGATCGCCAGCGCTACGCACAGCTGATCGAATTCATGGTGACCGCGGGCCTGCTTTTGCTTATTGAACAGACGGTCGGTGAACTCGCTACCGTTATCTGTCAGCAGGGTGCGGATGTGGCATGGGCTGGCTTTATGCAGCGCCGCCAAGAATTGCCTGGCCTCTTTCGCCGTCTTGCTCGGGCGTAGCTGGGCAAATACCCACCGGGTAGCGCGGTCGATGGCGACAAACAGATAGCGGCGCGAGGTTTCATCCGGCATTTGCGGCAAGTATTTGATATCCATGTGGAAATAGCCAGGCTCGTAGGCTTTGAATGGCTTGCTGGCCGGGGTGGTTGGCCGCGTATCCAGATCGCGCAAGTTACCTACACCGTGCCGACGCAGACAGCGGTCCAGGCCTGAGCGGGAAACGTCCGGATTGAGGAATTCGCGTACGACGACAAGCAGATCGTCCAGGCCCAGACGGCAAAGCTTTCGCAGTGCAACCGCCACGATTTCTTGCGCCGGGCTGAGGGTAGTCTGCAGGCGGTGGGCGGTATGGGGCTGGTCCAATACGCTGTCGCGCTGCTTCCACTTGCGGATGGTGTGGATGCTGACATTGAAGCGTGCGGCCAACTCGGCAAGCGTGCCGACGGCGTGTTTGATTTCCTCGCGGATGGCGGGGGTGGTGCGGGCTTGTTTGTGCAGTTTGACGATCATGGATTGGGCGCTCGAGAGAGTTGTAGCAGGATACCCGTGACTTCTCGTGCAGTGTTCAGTTTTAGTAGTCGATTGCTTATATGATCGTCAGGGATGCGACATTTAGGCCACATAGCTAGCTGGGCGACCGGACTCCCAGCGAGTTCCGGCTCGCCCACCTTGAAGCCCGGGATCTCTAAGTCAGACCGCTCGGTTAGTTGGGAGGCGGTCATGTGTCTGAGAACAATTTTTTATGACAGGGTGGACCGAGTGGCTGCCTGCCGAGTACAATGACCAAGTTCTTGTGCGGCCCATCAAATATTACTATCCCCCCTTGGTGACTACCCTTGAAGGGTGGACTGCAGGAAGGCAGTGGTATGCCTTAAACTCATCGAAGCGTAAAGCATAGCGAGAAAGCTCTTCCATACAAGTCACCGAGTAAGACGTCAAAAATGCGCGTGCCTATATAGTGAGCACAGTTTGAAAGATGATCCTCACAGCATCTAATGCGGGTTTGTCATGAAAATGAGTATAACTCTAGCTGTGCTGTATTTCAGTTTGAACTTTGAATGAGAAAAGACACATTGGACATAAAAGCGTCGCCAAATTCATGCAAGAGTTTAAATTCATCTATGGCACCTATACTAGCTAAAGTGACATAAACGATGGCTCTTCCATTTTTTTCCCGCTGCGCAAAATAGATGAGTTTGAAGCGCTAGAAGCTGAAAATTAACCATTCTGAAATGCATCTAATGCAAACCACGACTTTAACTCAGAAAGGTAAAGCCAGAGTATGTGCAGCATATTGCTGCAGCGAAAATAAGCATTATTCTGGTTCTGATCAAGGAATTTAATAAAATTCAAATGCCTAGGTGGCAACTTGGCCGATCGTGCTGTTTTGCAGCGTAGCCTCGCCGATTAGCAAACTGATGCAGGGGGGCAATACCATCAGCCAGCAGGCAGTGGTGCTACTCTTCACTGTACTGAGTGGTGAGGCTCTACTGCTCTGGTGTTATGTCGCGTTGGTCAAGGGGGCTAATGTGGCATGCCCAGAAATCTCGCTAAATCTTTGACTGTGGAGTAACTATGAATCAACAAGACATCAATCTCGCAATTATTGGACTTGGCTACGTTGGCCTTCCGCTTGCTGTTGAATTTGGTCGAAAGCGTCCAGTTGTTGGTTTCGATATTAATGAAAAGCGCATTGGCGAGTTGAAGTCCGGATATGACTTTACGCTTGAGACAAGCGCTGACGAACTGGCTGCAGCAAAACACCTCAATTATACAACCAATATTGATGAGTTGCGCTCATGTAATTGTTTCATCATTACAGTGCCTACTCCTATCGACGAGTATAAGAGGCCAGATTTGACGCCGCTTATAAAGGCGAGCGAGACAATTGGTAAGGTATTGAAGATTGGCGATATTGTTATATATGAGTCTACAGTATATCCTGGGGCAACCGAGGAGGATTGCGTTCCCGTTCTAGAGAAGTTTTCTGGGCTTAAATTTAATACGGACTTTTTTTGTGGCTACAGCCCTGAACGCATCAATCCAGGTGATAAAGAACATCGCGTAACAACGATAAAAAAAGTCACATCAGGCTCAACGACAGAAGTGGCTGATCTAGTAGATGCCCTTTATAACGAAATTATCACTGTTGGTACTCATAAGGCAGAAAGCATCAAGGTTGCCGAGGCAGCCAAGGTAATCGAAAATACTCAGCGTGATCTCAATATTGCCCTGATCAATGAGCTGGCGCTAATTTTCAACAGAATGGGTATCGATACAGAGTCAGTCCTTAAGGCTGCTGGAAGTAAATGGAATTTTCTGCCATTTCGACCAGGTTTGGTTGGTGGGCATTGCATTGGTGTTGATCCCTACTATCTCACACATAAAGCACAGGCAATTGGTTATCATCCCGAAATCATCCTTGCAGGTCGTCGACTGAATGACAGCATGGGCAGCTACGTTGTTGCACAGCTTGTCAAAGCTATGATAGGAAGACGCATTTATGTTGAAGGGGCTAGAGTTTTGGTGATGGGACTTACTTTCAAAGAAAACTGCCCGGATCTACGTAACACGAGAGTCGTTGACATCGTCTCTGAGCTTAAAGATTACAACTGCCAAGTCGACGTTTACGATCCATGGGTAGCAGTGGAAGAGGCGCAGCATGAATACGGTATCACCCCAATTTCAAACCCCGAATTGGGTAGTTATGACGCAATAATTCTCGCTGTAGCACATCATCAATTTAAGGATATGGGGGCGACGAATATTCGTGCGCTTGGTAAGTCAATGAGTATTGTTTACGATCTCAAATATCTTCTGCAAGTTTCTGAATCTGATCTGCGTCTTTGATATGTCAGCCTACGAATCGCTACAACTGAAACTAAAAACCGCACCAATGACATGGTTGGTGACGGGTGTCGCCGGCTTTATTGGTAGTAATTTGCTTGAAGCTCTTCTCAAGCTCGACCAGCGAGTCATCGGCCTGGATAACTTTAGTACTGGGTATCAGCACAACCTTGATGAAGTTCAGTCCTTGGTTTCTGCTAGTCAGTGGGCCAATTTCTTGTTTATCAACGGTGATATTCGTAACCTTCATGACTGTCGACTGGCATGTAAAGATGTTGACTATGTTCTGCACCAAGCTGCACTTGGTTCAGTTCCTCGTAGTATCGAAAATCCGATTGCAACCAATCAAAACAATATTGATGGCTTTCTGAATATGCTGGTTGCGGCCAATGATGCAAAGGTAAGGCGTTTTGTTTACGCTGCAAGTAGTTCGACGTATGGGGATCATCCTGGATTGCCAAAAGTTGAAGACAGAATTGGTAGGCCACTATCACCTTATGCCGTCACCAAATTTGTGAATGAATTGTACGCCGAAGTATTTTCCAGTGCCTATGGGTTTAAGTCTATTGGTCTACGCTACTTCAATATATTTGGGCGCAGGCAGGATCCATTGGGTGCCTATGCTGCAGTGATACCTAAGTGGATTGCAGCTTTGATAAAAAATGATCCCGTTTATATCAACGGGGATGGTGAAACTAGTCGAGATTTTTGTTACATAGATAATGCGGTTCAAGTTAACCTGCTGGCGGCATGTGCTGAGGATGAGAAAGCGATAGGTCAAGTATATAATGTTGCTGTAGGAGATCGAACTAGTCTTAATGATTTATATCACCAGTTGCGTACTAGCTTGTTGCCCCGATTTGGATATTTAGAAGATATTGTACCAATATATCGTGATTTTCGGACTGGTGATGTACGCCACTCGCTAGCCGATATTAGTAAGGCTAATAAACTACTTGGTTACATGCCTACTCACCGAGTTTCGGATGGAATTGTCGAAGCCATGAGTTGGTATATCAACCATTGTGCATCAGTTGGGAGAGATTTGTGAAAGCCAAGATCGAAAATAGGAAAATTCGAGTCGGCATAGTTGGTTGCGGTCGGATAGCTAAAAACCACTTTGGGTCGATAGAAAAGCATGCGGATAATCTTGAGTTGGTCTCTGTATGTGATATAGATCAAAATGTACTCCACGAGCATTCTAATGCCTACAAGGTACCCGGTTATATTAGCCTTGAAGATATGCTCAAGTCAGAAGAACTCGATCTAGTCGCGTTGTGTACCCCGAGCGGCATACATCCTGATCAGGCAGTTATAGCGGCAAGGTTTGGTGTGAATGTCATGACGGAAAAGCCCATGGCAACCCGCTGGCAGGATGGCGTGCGAATGGTTAAAGCTTGCGATGAGGCAGGTGTTCGTCTGTTTGTTGTCAAACAAAACAGACTTAATACTACTTTGCAATTGCTCAAGCGTGCTGTCGTAGAAAAGCGCTTTGGCAAAATTCATATGGTGCACCTCAACGTTTTCTGGACCCGCCCTCAGTCTTACTACGATCAAGGTAATGGTTGGCGTGGTACGTGGGAGTTTGATGGTGGTGCTTTCATGAATCAAGCTAGCCATTATGTTGATCTGCTTGACTGGCTGATAGGTCCGGTTGAAAAAGTGCAAGCCATGATGAGTACAACGCGTGATATCGAAGTGGAAGATACTGGTGTGCTCAATGTTAAATGGCGTAACGGTGCGTTGGGTTCTATGAGTGTCACGATGCTAACCTACCCAAAAAATCTCGAGGGCAGCATCACGATCTTGGGGGAAAAGGGTACTGTACGTGTTGGAGGAGTCGCGGTTAACGACATTCAACTTTGGGAGTTTGAAGAGCCCAAAGACTATGATAAACATATCCAGGCGGCTAACTACAGTACCACTTCGGTTTATGGTTTTGGGCATCCCCTTTACTATACTAACGTTATCGATGTACTAAGGGGGAGTGCAGAGCCTGAGACGGATGGTCGCGAGGGCTTGAAATCATTAGAACTTCTGATTGCTGCGTATCTGTCAGCTCGTGATGGCAAAACAATTTCTTTGCCTCTCGAGTTTTAGGTGGTGTGATTTTGATATTGTAGATGATGGTTTGCTGTAGCTCTTAGCTTGTTGGCTAGGATGTGAAGTTTCTTTTGCGAAGATGATAAGCTCCTGATGGAGATAACTCGTTTCACCTCAGAATTTCTTGCTCGGCTAGTGCGATTTTGAGATGGAAAAACTTCTTTAGATTCTCGTGTGACCGTGAAGAAGTGATTTTTATTTTGCTTGCCTTCTTGGTTGTTGAAATTTTTCATATTTCTGTGGAGCTTTGAAGCAGTCTGTTGCTTCCGAGTTTTGGTCGGGGTTATATCGCTCACTCATGGTATATTTTGAGAAGTTTGCATTGGCTTGTAGGGGGTAGTTTCATATTGATAAGTTGTTAATGTGCCCCTCCACATTTTGAAAAATATGGATTGTTGAGGGGGTTTGAGTTTTTTTGAAGGAAATGGGTGGTTTCGCTATGTGTGCACTGCATTTTGCCATATAGGCGGAAGTCAAAAGGCTGGTTGATTACCGAAGGGAAAATTTACTTGTGTAAAAACATAGCAGTGATCTGGTCTCCGATGCATAGCTAGTGCGGAAAATCATATTTTTAATGAGTCGGTTCTTTGAGCGATCTTCTAGGTCTGAGTTGCAGTTTTCAAGTAGATTGTAGACGTAATTTCCGGGGAGTCAATTAGCTGATGCTGGAGTGCAAGGCTTTCATGGTTGATGTATTTGTGGTTAGGGCTTGTGGAGATATTTTGTACTTTAAGGTGTATATTGATAGTCAGAAACTTCCGGTAGCAATTGATTAGGTGATAGATGTAATGATCTATTTGCTCGATTTTTGTCGGTGTGTTAATAAGCTTTGTTTGAAGTGCTTCGGTGACTTCAATTATTTTTTGGGTGTGGTTTTTTGTTGCGTTGTGTTTTTATAGTAAACCCACTAGTGGGAGTATGTTCTAGTACGCAAATTCAACAATAACCGTGTTAAATTGAAATCCAATGGTCTAGATAGCGTTGGTGAAGACATACTTCATCATCTTTTGTCTAGAATTTTGCATTGAAAATATCGCTACTCACAGCCATCATTTACGATGGTACTAAATGGGCTAAAGCGAAAAAGTGAACGAAATGTCCGGTAAACCTATTCTGATCGTTACGTATGGCTTTCCACCCCACATTAAGAGTTTGGGAGGGGCTATCAGGATGTTAAAGTTGGCAGACTTTCTGCAGAAGAATGGCCACGACGTTCACATCCTTTGCGCGCGAACTGCATATTTTGACACTTATGGTTATGATGAGCTGTTGGCATCATTAAAAATTACTTATGTCGATGATCCTGTCGCACTCGCAGGAGCACGTGTTTTTGGCGAGGGTCGAGATCAGTCGATAGATATCAAAGAGCAAAATCTGAGCATCAGATCCAGATTTAAGCAGTTCGTGATTGATGCATTGACTCCTGATACTGCAATACTGACAGTCAGTCGTATGCGGAAAATAGCGCGCTCCATTGTTGCGGCACAACCAAATATGACAGTTATAACTTCTGGGCCACCTCACAGTGCCCACTTGGTTGGATCTTGGTTGAAAAAATGCTTTCCTGCCATCCAATGGATAGTTGATTATCGTGATAGTTGGAACGCTACTTCTCTTTTTCGTAAGCGTTATAGACTAATGCAAAAGTTGAACGAGCGATTCGAATACGGCATTCTCGCGCAGTGTGACCATTTTACTTATATCAGTAGTCCGATGCTAAACAAAGTTCAGCAGTTGAGTGGAGTGTGCCTCGTTGGTAAATCGCAGCTGATAGCCAACGGTTATGACCTGGATTTGCTTGAAGTCTTCCGGAATAAGAGACAACAGGCGGGTCCACTGCGATTAGGATACTTCGGAGCCATCGATGACAGTGAAGCTAGTTATAGAAATCCGACGTGCATTCTTGATGCGATCTGTAGTGTTCCCAAGCTTGCAATTCATCTTGAATTCTATGGCTCGATTCAGATTTCTCCAGCTTGGCAGACTAAGTTAGGGAGCAGGTTAGTTATTGGGCCTCGACTGGCGCATCATGAGGCTCTTAAGAAGATGGCTGATATGGATGCACTTCTTCTACTTCATACGCGTGAAGATGGCGCTGATGAGGTCGTTACAGGCAAAGTTTTCGAGTACATTGCTTCAGGTCTGCCAATTTTGTCTATTGGTCCAAATAATATGGCCGTTAATGAGCTGCTTTCTGATGATGCAAGTGCTTTTAGTGCTGAGCATACAAATCAGAATGCCATTGTTGAATTGTTGGTAAAGCTTTCTGAATGTAAGGCAATGGAAAATATGCCTAAACGTGACCAGTGCCGACTTGAATCTTTCACGCGAGAGGGACAATTCGAAAACTTTTTGCATCTGATAAATGAACATTGAGCGTAAGTGTCGAATGCAACAAAAGATAATATCGAAAGATGCTGCCCAAAGGATAAGGCTGAGCGTGTGCGTTATTGGACGCAACGAGGCTACTCATTTGCCGGCGTGCATAAATTCATTGCGTCAACTTGATATTCTAGATGTTGGCTATGAAACTATCTTTGTCGATTCAGCATCGACTGATAACTCTGTACTCATTGCTCAAGGTGGATTTGACAAAGTACTGTGCCTAAGAGCGAGTCAACTTCTCAATGCCGGGGCCGCACGTAATGTAGGAACGCTACATGCCCAAGGGGATTGGGTGCTTTATTTGGATGGTGATATGGAGCTTGCTCCCGAGATATTAGTCGATATTGATGAGCTGATTCGTTCAGGAAAAACTAGCGATGGTCTTTGTGGTTTTACTGAAAATGTCTACCCTGATGGCTCTCGCGATCTAATATATTTTCGGGGTAATTTTGCTGGCTATAAGTGTCGTATGTTTGGTGGTGCTGTGTTGTTACCAAGGGTAAAGGTACTAGAAGCTGGCAATTGGTCTTGTGCGCTCTATGCTTATGAAGAGTCTGAATTGTATAGTCGGCTATTGCGCTGTGAAGTCAATGTGCTATGGTATGATCACCGTATGGTCGAGCACAAAACTCCCAAAGTGGCCCTGAAGCATAAAATTTTGGGGGCAGTTGTCCCATTCCGATCTTACCTGGGTAAGAAATTCTACGGTGCAGGGCAGGTAACTAGGTTTACATTGAATAATGGCAATTTTATAGATTTTGTGCGTCTCAAGCCGCATGCATATTTGATGCTGCTAAGCATTGTAGTTGCAATTGCAGCAACGCCATGGCTGTCGTGGGTAGCAGGCGGGCTGCCAATTTTAACTTTTTTAGTTTTTACGATTTTTCAGGGTATTCGTTCTGCAGTTAACTACAGCTGCTGGATAGTGCAATTGGTTTTTGGTTTCTGGCGGTTGAATCCGAGTTTTTATCCAATCGTAGATCAAATTCTCATAGGCACGGATCAAGCTGCAATTGATCAAGATTGTTTAGGATGAAGCGAACACTTGGCCGCAAGGTATCGATCCTGCTCTTAGGGTCAGTTTTAGCGCAAGCATTGCCACTTTGTGCATTACCGTTGCTATCACGTCTTTACTCGCCAGACTTGTTTGGACAGTTTGGCATATTTATGGCCGCATCGTCGATATTGGCATCCTTGGCAAACCTCAAGTATGATCATGGTGTACTGTTGGCGAGGAATGCCGTTGTCGCGTTTCATGTATTTGCCCTTTGTTTCATCTGTACGGCTACACTGGCTGGTTTATTGGGTTTGGTGATTCTGTCTGCTCCCGACGCATGGTTTGCTTCAAAATGGTTTGCGGTGGATCGCTCATATGCTGCGTGGTTGCCTGTTACTCTCTTGCTCGCCGGTTTAAGCCAAGCGTTGACTTCCATGTTGTTTCGCGGCGAGCAGTTTGCTGTAGTAGCTAAGGTGAGAATTGGCCAAGCGCTTATAAGTACCGTGACGTCTCTGGTTCTCGGTTTTTGGATGCCCACAGGTATGGCTCTAGTTGCTTCGTCAATCTCCGGACAAGTGCTAGGTATTGTGATTTTGCTGCTCCAGCGCGACCGATGCAAGCCCTTCATAACCCCGTTGCGTTGGAGTTTGCTAGTGCGAAGCGCTGTGCTTTATCAGCGATTCCCTATCTTTACCGCTCCATCTGATATGCTAAACAGTCTGGGTGCTAACCTCCCCATGCTTTTTATCGGAAGCACTTATGGTTTGGTTACCGCGGGTGCATTTACGCTTGCTCAGCGAACTTTGGGTATGCCTCTGATGTTAATTGGTTCTGCATTTTCCGATGCGTACAGGCAATCGTCTGTTAAGAGCCTAAATCTAGAAGGGTGCTATTGGAATATAACAGTACATACGCTTCGTACGCTGTGTTTAATAGCGTTTATGCCTGCGATTGCATCAGTCATATTTGCACCTTTGTTATTCCCGCTTATATTTGGTGCGCAGTGGGCGCTGACTGGTGTTGTTGTGCAAATGTTGACTCTGCCTTATTTTTTACGTTTGGTGGTGTCGCCACTAACGTATAACTACTATTTGGCTAATCGACACAGTGAGGATTTGATTTTGCAGTGTTTGAGTTTTGTCGCCACCATTACGCTATTCATTTACGCACAAATGATTGTTTTGGCGTTCAAGCATGTACTCTTGATTTATGGAAGCGTGCTTTGCAGCATATACATTGTATACGGAGTTCGTTCGTTGTATTTTGCTAAATTATCAGTGGATAGCAGGCGGCTTGTTTCTACTCTGCGGAGGTCGCTATGAGGCGTTGGCTAAGAGATTTCTACTGGAATACTATTCGTCGCATTCCCATACTTAGTGCGGTGTATTTAACTCGTGGTACTCAGACACCGGTACCTATTTGGTCTTTGCTAGCATTTCGAAGTGGGCTACGTCGACATGTCTATTGGCCCACTCATTCATCTAGTGTAGTAGTGGACCCAGCCTTCATACACATCGGTGTCGAGACCTCCCCTGGCTTGATGCCAGGGTGTTACATACAGGGGACAAATGGCATTGAGATTGGTGACTACACACAGATTGCAGCGGGCGTGGCAATCATCAGTGCTAACCATGCATTGAATGACAATCGTAAACACCTTCCATGCGCTTCTGTGCGGATTGGATCGCACTGCTGGATCGGTGCCCATGCTGTTATTTTGCCTGGGGTTGAACTTGGGTGCTACACTATTGTTGGTGCTGGCTCTGTGGTTACGAAATCTTTCTGCGATGGCTTCCAAGTTATCGCGGGAAACCCGGCTCGGATTATAAAGGTTCTTTCCCCATCAGAATGTGTGCTGCATCGTAGTGCTGAAGAATTCCACGGATTCATCGCGGCTGCTGATTTTCCATCCTTTCGTGATCGCCATCTGAAGTCCCTCATATGAAAAAGCCTAGCATTGCCATCATAGATTACGGCGTAGGTAACCTTAACTCCGTAGCTAACATGATTAAGAGGAGTGGTGCAGAGGTGCATTTTGCACGAAATGCTGCTGATGTTCAAAAAGCAGAGCGTTTAGTGTTGCCCGGTGTTGGTGCGTTTGATACTTGCCGGCGTGCACTGGACCAAATCGACGGATTAGAGAAGTCAATACGCGGCGCTGTAGAACGAGGTGTTCCTCTTCTTGGTATTTGCGTAGGTATGCAAATGCTAGCAACTTCAAGCGAAGAAGGTAGCCTTGCTGGGCTCGATCTAGTCCCTGGTGTTGTCCGTCGTTTCGATTTGGGTAAGCTAGGTTCACGAAACTTACGTGTGCCACACATGGCGTGGTGTCCGGTACAAACATTCGCTAGTTCAACCTTGTTCAAAGGTGATCTTAGCGAGATCAATAGGTTTTACTTTGTGCATTCGTACTATTTTGAATGTGAAAATACTGAAGATATTGCCGGTGTGGCACTTCATGGGCATGATTTCACTGCTGCAGTTGAGAAGGGCAATGTCTATGGCGTTCAGTTTCATCCGGAAAAAAGCCATCGTTACGGCTTAGCCCTTTTTCAAAACTTTTCCGCCTTGCCCGTGGGCCGTTCAGATGAGTGACCAATATACTTCCTTCAATCCTTTCCGGGTTATTCCTTGTCTGCAAGTTGATCGAGGACGTCTTGTCAAAACTACAGGTTATCGCAATCCGAGTTATGTAGGTGATCTGATCAATAGTTTGCGTATCTTCAATGAGAAAGAAGTCGACGAGATTGCGGTAGTAGATATATCAGCTACTCGTGAGCAGAGAGGGCCTGACTTCGATTTGATTAATGAGATGAGTAGTGAATGCTTTATGCCTTTGGCGTACGGGGGCGGAGTTAGATCGATATCAGAAATTGAGAGAATTATTCAACTCGGAGTCGAGAAGGTAATTTTGAATACTGCAGCACTTGAGAATCTGGATCTTGTCAGAGCTGCAGCTGCCTCTGTTGGCAGTCAGAGTGTGGTAGTTAGTGTTGATGTCAAAAAGCGATGGATGAGTGGTTATGATGTTTTTACACGCTCTGGCACCAACCGAATTAGTAGAGATCTCTTGGGCACGATTGATGCAGTGACTAAAGCAGGAGCTGGTGAATTGCTGCTAAATGCTATTGATAAAGATGGGACAATGAATGGCTATGACCATACGTTAATAAAAGCTGTCACTGATCGAACAACACTTCCCGTTATCGCTGCAGGTGGTGCGTCTGGCCCTGCTGATTTAGTACAAGCCGTAGAGCATTCTGGTGCATCAGCCGTTGCTGCTGGTGCTCTGTTTGTATTTCGAGGCCCTCATCGAGCAGTTCTGTTAAGCTACCCTGATGCGCTCGACATTCATAATCATCTTTCAAGTACGAAGCGAAAATGACACATCGACCATATCAAATATGTACTAACTGCGTAATGGATACAACTGATGAAGATATCCAATTTAATAAAGATGGTGTATGCAATCATTGCATAGATTTTGAGACATTACAAAAACCGCAACTTCTCAAAGGGAGTGAAGGTGAAGTTGCTCTCGATAGTTTTGTAGCTCAGATGAAAGCTGCAGGCAAGGGGAAAGACTATGACTGCCTCATCGGTATATCCGGTGGAGTAGATAGCAGCTATGTTGCTCACCGTGTAATTGAACTTGGTTTACGGCCTTTGGCGGTTCATGTTGACACTGGTTGGAATTCTGAGTTGGCAGTAAGTAATATTGAGAAAATTGTTAATGCGTTAAAGATTGATCTATTCACCACTGTGATTGATTGGGAGGAGATGCGTGATTTGCAGCTGGCTTTTATTAAGTCAGGAGTTGCAAATTGTGACGTACCTCAAGATCATGCTTTTGTCGCGGTGCTATTTAAATTGGCAGAAAAGAAAGGAATACGTTGGATCATTAGTGGTCATAACTTGCAAACAGAATCTATTTTGCCCGAGAGTTGGGGTTATCTAAGTATAGATTCTAAACATCTGCATTCAATTCATAGCCAATTCGGTAAACACCCCTTGAAGTCATTTCCGACGTATTCGCTTTTCCAGTACACCTTTTGGTGGCCGTATGTACGGAAAATTAAAATTCTGAAGATGCTGAACTTCGAAGATTATCGTAAAGATGAAGCAAAGCAGCTTCTTATGGACAAGTACGATTGGCGTGACTATGGAGGTAAGCACTATGAGTCACGCTTCACAAAGTTTTTTCAGTCTTACTATCTGCCCACTAAGTTCGGTTATGACAAACGTCGCGCTCATTTAGCCAGTTTGGTTGTGTCTGGTGAAATCACAAGACAGGCAGCGCTAGAAGAACTGGCTAACCCTCCTTTTGTAGCTGACGAAGCAAGTGAAGACAAATCGTTTGTTGCCAAGAAACTTGGAGTGTCAGACGCCGAATTTGATGCAATTTTGGCTAGACCAAAAAAAACACATTTGGACTATCCCTCCAATGCAGAGCGTATTGAGAAGTTATTACGTTTCAAATCCAAAATTGTCGGTTGGCTTCGTTCTTTAAAGGGCCGTGCTGTATGAAAAAGATACTGACCATTGTGGGCGCTCGTCCACAGTTTGTTAAGGCAGCGATGTTGAGTAACGCACTTTGTACTTCAGGGTGCTTTAACGAAGTCATTGTACACACCGGACAGCATTATGACCCGAGCATGTCGGATGTTTTCTTCAGACAGCTTAGCATTCCTGCACCTGCTCATGCATTGGGTATAGCAGGTGGCGGCCATGGTGAGATGACTGGCCGTATGCTCTGTGCGCTTGAGCCTGTTATGCTTAAAGAAGAGCCTGACTTTGTATTAGTTTATGGTGATACGAACTCTACTATTGCGGGTTCTCTAGCTGCTGCCAAGTTACACATCCCAATTGCGCATGTTGAGGCTGGATTACGCTCGTACAATCGCCACATGCCTGAAGAGGTGAATCGTATACTTACTGATCACATGTCTGAGCTGCTTTTCTGTCCCACAGAGAATGCCGTACAAAATCTTAAGAAAGAAGGGATAGTGAGCGGTGTGCACTTGGTTGGTGATATTATGTTCGATGCAGCATTGCATTTCGGCCAAATTGCGAAGGATTCATTTAAGTCCGAATTACAACAGCAGTTAGCTGCCGGTGAGTATATATTGGCGACGATTCATCGGCAGGAGAATACGGACAACCCTCACAAGTTAGCAGCCATTGTTCATGCTCTAACTAAGCTATCACAAGAGATACCGGTTGTTTTTCCTTTACATCCGCGGACTAGAGACCGGCTGACTGAAATGGGTTTTGGTGATCTACTTCGGTGTCGAGGAATGTATGTGATCGAACCGTTGGGTTATCTTGAAATGCTTGCAATTGAGCAAGGTGCTGCATTGATCATAACGGACTCCGGAGGAGTGCAGAAGGAAGCTTATTTCTTCCAAGTACCATGCCTTACTCTTCGTGACCAAACCGAATGGGGTGAACTCGTAGACATGGGGTGGAATCGTCTTGTTGATGTTCTTAACGACGATATCGTTGATGTCTGCCGTAATTCAATTGGTTCTCGCGGAAGTAACAATTTTTCACCGTATGGTCGTGGTGATAGTGCACAGGAAATTGTTAAGCATATTAGCGCTGAGCTTAGCAAATGAAAACGCGCAAAGAACTTCAGTACTACCTTGAAGCAGATCGAATTTCGTTGGGTATTAAGCATTTTCGTCCTAGAATTGTTGGTGATGACATATGGAAGTATCAGCGTGCGCTTCGCCATTACGAATACTGGCTTGTACAAACTGATAGTTTTTTTCGGTGTTGCCAAGGTTTTACTGGCACTTTAGGTATTACAAGTTGGCAATCAGGCTCAATTTTGAAATTCCGCCTTTTGTGGTGGGCCCCGGTTTGAGTTTGGCACATCGTGGTCCAGTAATTATTAATCCGCATGCGCGTATTGGGAAGAATTGTCGAATACACTCTGGAGTTAATATAGGAACCAATGCTGGGACACAGGGCGAGGCCCCTGTGATCGGAGATAATTGCTACCTTGGGCCTGGTGCTAAGTTGTTTGGATTAATTAAAGTTGCGGATGGAATAGCTATCGCAGCACAAGCTGTAGTCAATAAATCTTGGGAAGAGCCAAATGTGACGCTGGGAGGTGTGCCAGCACGCGTAATTTCACAAAAAAGTGCGCTGCCATATATTATTGATGGTGCTGGAAAGGCCATTCGTTCAGAATAGTAAGAGCTCATCTTTGAGTAAAATTTATGTTGTTCTTTAATCAGAAGCTTAGCAAAATTATAGCTATTCCATACAGTATCCTCTTGGTTTTTTTCTTCCAGGTCACATGTTTGATTGGATGATTGAGTGGGCCTGGTTGGCAGTGCAGTTAATTTCTGCGTTTGTATGGTTTTTCATTATAAATCGTAGATTCAAACCTGTTGTGGGTTGCCGTCCTTCGATATGGCTGCTGTTGTTTTGTTTTTTTTACTAATGTCGGGCATTCTTGGTTCGCTGTATAGTGGTATTTTCATGGGCTTGCAGATGGATATTAAGGATTTGCAAGATCTTATGCGATTTTTGATTTTTATACCGCTTGCTCTTTATGTTGGCTCGGCAATAAATGAGAGTGATATCGATGGTTTTACTCTTGCGGTAAAGATGGTTGTATTGTTCAATTTGGCATCTTCTATAGTACTGTTGGCTGATATTCCTGGTCTATCAGCTATGGTGATGTTTATCTATGCTGATGCAAAAGTGCAGTACGATTTTGGCCAGATACGTATAGGTATCCCATTTGCAAATCCAAATTTTGCAGCGCTTTTTTTTGTATTCGCACTTTCTTATTTTATTTCGTTTAGAAAGTCGACTGTCTTTGCGGCGCTTGCGTTGTGTTCTTTATTTTTGACTGGTTCAAGATCTGGTTTAATTTCTGCCTTGCCTGTATTGTTTCTTTCCTATTTTTATTTTATCCGAAGTGCTTTCGTAACGAAGCTGGGCCTAGCTATTTTCACTTTTTTCCATGCGCTCTTGTTTTACTATGTGGCTGCTTTGGTGGAAGCTTCGGAAGGCTTTTCGCGCATTGTTGAATTAATTGATGCGCTGAGGAGTGGGAGTATTGGGTATGTAGAAACTGCAAGTATCCGATTTGACCTTGTGAATAATGCGATTGCATACATTGATCGGTCTCCTTTCTTTGGGGTCGGTCCAGGTCGTGCCTATGGGCTTGATGTTACTGACTCGCAGCTTATTGCTTGGCCTTTGGTTTACGGTGTGCCTTGTGCAATTTTTATTTATGGTTTTTTTGCATTTCTTTTTCTGAATGTTGTGAAGACTGCAAAGTCAGGGAGGCTAATTTCAGGGGCCGTAATTACTTGTATTTCGTTTTTCATGATGCTGGGTACTGGTGATTTTATGAATAATTACAGGCTTTTTTTTATAACAATTCTTTTTGCGCACGTTATGTGGTTGATCGCGGTTAAGGATTTTTATGTTAAAAATGTAATTGGATAGTTTCATTTCTTTTTTTTAATATTTTGGGTGTGAATTGTATGTGTGTTTTCAAACCGATGCTATGCGGTTTGTTTTGGTAATTTCTTTTTTATGTTGTGAATTTGTTTTGTCTATTTTCCAGATTTTACTTTGGGCTAAAATTTAAAAATGTGTGGAATTGTTGGATTTTTGACCGCAGGAATGAGTAAGAACGCTAGTTCTCAGGTTTATGTAACGGCTATGGCCGAATCTATCAAAAGCCGAGGTCCTGACGACTCTGGAGTATGGACTGACGATGAGCGTGGTATTGCGCTTGGTCACCGCCGCTTATCCATTGTTGATTTGTCACCTGCAGGCCATCAGCCAATGGAATCAAGAAGTGGGCGATATCTTATGGTTTATAACGGAGAGATATATAACCACATGGAGTGTCGCGCTGCACTTACTGCTGCTGGTGAGACTTTTTCTTGGCGGGGGCATTCGGATACTGAGTCGTTGCTTGCAGGATTTGAAGTTTGGGGGATCCAGTCTACGATCGAGCGCTGTATCGGTATGTTTGCGTTTGCAGTCTGGGATAGGCAGACTCGTACACTAACGCTTGGGCGTGATCGGTTGGGAGAAAAGCCGCTGTACTACGGCTGGCAAGGTATGGGGTCACTGTCCACTTTTTTGTTTGGTTCTGAGTTGAAGGCATTGAAAGCATACCCGACCTTTGATGCTGGTATTGACCGAGATGCACTGTGTTTGCTGATGCGCCACAGTTATATTCCTGCACCATATTCTATATATCAAGGTATTAATAAACTGGAGCCTGGCTGTCTATTGAGTGTCTCGCTTGCCCAGCCAGAGCCTAAAATTGTGCGTTACTGGTCAGCAGCATCTGTGGCGGTTTATAGTTGTGACGCGTCTTTTACAGGCTCGCCTGGCCAAGCCGTAGATAGGCTTGAAGAGTTGCTGAAGTCTGCGGTGCAGCTGCAGATGGCGGCTGATGTGCCGCTTGGGGCTTTTTTGTCAGGTGGAATAGATTCGTCTACAGTTGTGGCCCTCATGCAAACTCAGGCTAGTCGTCCTGTCAAGACTTTTACGATAGGGTTTAATGAAAAAGGTTACAATGAGGCGGCCCACGCTAAGGCGATAGCAGTATATTTGGGGACTGATCACACTGAGCTATATGTTTCTCCTCAGCAAGCTCTGAATGTTATTCCCCAACTCCCCTCACTGTATTGTGAGCCGTTTTCGGATTCATCGCAAATTCCGACTTTTTTGGTCTCTCAATTGGCGCGCCAGCAAGTGACAGTATCTCTGTCTGGAGATGCAGGTGATGAACTGTTTTGTGGTTATAACCGTTATTTGTTAGCTGATAAACTGTGGAAGAAATTGTCTGTACTGCCTACCAGTAGTCGTCGGCTAGTGGCTCGCGGGTTGACCGTGCTATCGCCTTACCAGTGGGATTCACTTTTATCGCCAATACAGGGGTGTTTCCCAAAGTCTTTGCAACAAGTTAACTGGGGAGGCAAGCTGCATAAAGCTGCTGGGGTGTTAGCAGCAGGTAGTGTAAATGAGCTGTATCTTGGTCTTGTATCGCATTGGGACGATCCTGCTAGCGTTGTAATTGGTGGCAATGAACCTCCTACCCTGCTGGCTGGCAACGCACCAGCACTGGATGGTTTGGATGATATACAGCGTATGATGGCTTTGGATACGCTTACTTATCTACCAGACGATATCCTAGTTAAAGTTGATCGTGCTGGTATGGGTGTATCTCTAGAAGGTCGTGTACCCTTTTTAGATCACAGAGTGGTAGAGTTTGCTTGGAGCCTTCCGCAGAATATGAAGCTACGTGATGGCATGGGTAAGTGGGTGCTGCGCCAAGTACTTTATCGGCATGTGCCAAAAGAGTTGATTGAACGTCCAAAGATGGGCTTTGGTGTACCAATCGGTGACTGGCTTCGCGGCCCGTTGCGCGACTGGGCTGAGAATTTATTGGATGAAGCTCGCTTGCGACGCGAAGGATATTTTCAACCGGCTCCTATACGACAGAAGTGGGCAGAGCATTTGTCAAATACACGCAATTGGCAGTATCACTTATGGGATGTTTTGATGTTTCAGGCGTGGCTGGCTGAGAACGAGACTTGAGGTTATGAAAATTATCATCTGTCTGAATACGGCTTGGAATTTGTTGAATTTTCGTTCAGGCTTGATCCGAGCGCTAATTGCCTCAGGTTATGAGGTGGTGGCTGTTGCGCCAAGTGATGAGTATGCTAATGGTCTGAGTGCGCTGGGCTGTCGATTTATTCCTTTACACATGGACAATGGTGGCACTAATCCGGTGAAGGATGTTTTATTAGCTTGGAGGTTTATACACCTTTTTTCTAGAGAGCGTCCTCATGTCTATTTAAGCTATACTGTTAAGCCAAATATTTATGGCTCGCTTGCAGCTCACGTGATGGGTGTCCCTGTCATAAATAATATTGCTGGATTGGGTGCGGTATTTATTAAAGATGATTGGCTCGTATGGGTTGTTCGTCTACTGTATCGTATGACCGTAAAACGTTCTGCCAAAGTTTTTTTTCAGAATCCCGATGACAAAGCTTTGTTTATTAATGGTGGTATGGTGCGTGCGGAGGCTGCTGAATTGCTTCCGGGGTCCGGGATTGATTTGGAACGTTTTACCTCGCAGCCGAAGTCTGTTACTGAAAACTCTAAGTTTAGGTTTTTATTAATTGCGCGCATGTTGCGCGACAAAGGCATAGTTGAATATGTTGAGGCTGCTCGTCTGCTTCGTCAGCGTTGGCCGCTAACCGAGTTCTGCTTGTTGGGTTTTGTTGATGTGAAAAATCCGGCGGCTATTTCTCGTTCCGAGATTGATGCTTGGGTTGCAGAAGGCGTAGTGGATTACCTTGGTGTGTGTGACGATGTGCGCACCCAAATTGTCCTGGCTGACTGTGTTGTGCTGCCCTCGTACCGAGAGGGTACACCCCGCACTCTGCTTGAAGCTGCAGCTATGGCTCGCCCTATTGTCGCTAGTGACGCCGTGGGTTGCCGTGAAGTGGTGGATGATGGTTTGAATGGTTACCTTTGCAAGGTTCGCGATGCGAGGGACTTGGCTGAAAAGATGGAGCGTATGTTATTGCTGTCGTCTGCGCAGCGCTCAGAAATGGGGCGTCGAGGTCGTGCTAAGATGGTCGCTGAGTTTGATGAGCAGATTGTTATTGAGAAGTATTTGGCTGCTCTTGAAGAAATTCGAAGTCAACAATCGATATAGAGCTCTGTGAATCGCCCCCACTTTCCTAGATACCTCGTGAGCCTCACACTAGGCCGTGCAAGGAGGTGTCATGAGCAAGCTGAGTTTTCCTGAAGAGTTCAAGATTGAAGCCGTCAAGCAGGTAATCGACCGTGGTTATCCGGTTGCCGAAGTCGCCAGTCGCCTCGGTGTGTCGGCGCACAGCCTGTATCAATGGCTGAAACGCTACGACCCCAAGCGCTCCATTCCTGCAGAGTCCACCGAACAGCAAGCCGAAATACGGCGTCTCAAGGCTGAGCTCAAACGTGTAACCGAGGAACGCGACATCCTAAAAAAGGCCGCCGCATACTTTGCCAAGGAGTCCGGGTAAGGTATGCCTTCATCCGGACGCATGAGCAGCAGTTTCCTGTTCGACGTCTGTGTCGTGTCGAGGTCCCCCCAATCTCAGTAGCACTACGCTTTAGAGTCC
>AMYZ01000027.1 GCA_000335715.1 beta proteobacterium L13 | reverse complement strand
TTGTAAACAGGAAGGCTGCGGATTCAAACACAGATGTGGCGCGGCCCGGCTTTGCCGGGGCCGGTAAAACGCTGGTCAGTACCTTGTCCGCAGCCTGGCGGCTACCCGAGGGTAGCCGTTTGTTTGGGCCTGCAGGCTGGCCTATGGAGCGGGGGCCGCCGCCACAGGGGCAGAGGCATCCGCCTGTGGCGCAGCAGCGGCAGGCGCGGAGGCTGGTGTGTCTGCAGGCACCAGGTCGTCGATATTATCGTCGTCCGGGTTTTGCTGGCTGGCCGGCGGGGTGAAGCCTACCTTGGCGTTGCGGTATTGCAGGTAGCCGTCACGCATATAGCTGTAGCGGTCCAGCGCGGCTTCGCTAAAGGTCTCGTCCAGGCCCAGCAGCTTTTCGCGGCTGGCTACGCCGTACAGTATGGTGGCCGCTGCGGCATCGCGGTTTTCCTGGAATACCCAGGTACCGCTGCTATAGCCGAACGACAGCCCCATGCCGGTACCATCACGGATGGTGCTTGGCCCCAGCAGCGGTAATACCAGGTAGCTGCTCTGCTTCCAGCCGTAGTGGGCGAAGGTATCGCCCAGGGTGGCTTTGTAGCTGGGCAGGCCCATCGGGGTAGCCAGGTCGATCAGGCCGAACAGGCCGAAGGTACTGTTGATGGATACACGCAGTACGTCGGTAGCGGTTTTCTTGCCTTCCAGCTGCAGGGCATGGTTGGCCAGGCTGTAGACATCGCGCAGGTTGTCGAACACATTGCCCACGGCAGTGCGTACCGGCTGCGGCGTGATGTAGCGGTAGCCTTCCGACACCGGTTTCAGCACGTACTGGTCGGCTTTTTCGTTAAAGCCGAACACCGCCCGGTTCATCGGTTCCAGCGGGTCTTGCGGGTGGCCTCCGGGGCTGGCGCAGGCGGCCAGCGCGCAGCAAGCCACCAGAATCAGCGGCTGTTTCATGGCGTTTCGCTCCGGTTCAGGCCCAGTAGCGGTGCCAGCTCGTACAGCTGGGCCAGCACATGGATGCTATCGGGTACGTTACGCAGGTGCAGTTGGCCGCCTTGCGCCTGCTGTTGGCGCATGGCGTCCATTAGCAGGGCGATGGCGGCAGAGTCCACCTTGCCCAGCCCTGCCAGGTCCAGGGTGACGTCGCCGCCTTGCAAGGCGGTTGCCAGCTCGGCCTGGATGGCAGCGGCGCTGTCCATGCCCACGTTACCTTGCAGGGCAAGCTGGCCGGGGGCGGTACGGGTGATGGTCATGCCGCTTTGCCTGGATGGTTTTTGTCTTTCAGCAGCTTGATCAGGCCATCCACGCCGTTTTTGCGGATTTCTTCACCAAACTGGTTGCGGTAGATGGTGACCAGGCTGGCACCTTCTACGCTGACATTGAAGATTTTCCAGCCCTGTGCACCCTTGTACAGGGTGTAGTCCACCATCACGTTTTTCTTGTCGCCATTGCCTGGCAGGGTGACTTCGGACTTCACTACGGCTTCACGGCCGTTGTTGTTGATCTGCGCGTTGGGCTTCACGTCGATTTGCGCGCTTTTGAAGCGGGTCATGGTAGACGAGTAGGTGCGCACCAGCAGGGTCTGGAACTGCTCGGCCAGCTGGGTTTGTTGTGCCGGGGTAGCCGCGCGCCAGTCTTTACCTACTGCCAGTGCGGTCATGCGGGTAAAGTCAAACAGCGGGACAACCATTTCTTCTACTTGCTTGCGAACCTGGGCGGTGTTCTTGCCGTTTTCTTTTTTCAGCAGGTCCAGGGCGTTTTGCGAAGTGGTGCTGATCACGTCTACCGGGCTATCGCCGGCTGCCAGGGCCGGTGTGGACAGGCCAAGCATGAGCAGCAGGGTGGTGAACAGTTTTTTCATGATGTGCGTCTTTCTCTGGAGAGGTCAGGTTTATTCTGTTTTGGCCGGGGCGTCTTGTGTGCCCTTCTCGGCAAAGCTGGTCATGAACTTGCCGATCAGCTGCTCCAGCACCAGGGCGGAGGAGGTCAGGCTGATGCGGTCGCCGCTGGCCAGGTTATCCGGGTCACCGCCTTGTACCAGGCCGATATACTGCTCGCCCAGCAGGCCGGCAGTGAGGATCTCGGCGCTGGTATCGCGGCTGAACTGGTACTGTTTGTCCAGTGTCAGCGTGGCGCGAGCCACGTAGCGCTGGGTGTCCAGCTCGATCTTGGTCACGCGGCCAACCACTACGCCGGACGATTTCACCGGCGCTTTTACTTTCAGGCCGCCGATATTGTCGAAGTCTGCCGTCAGCGTGTAGGTGTCGCTGCCGCTTTGTGGTGTGAGATTGGCGACCTTCAGCGACAGGAAAGTCACGGCGGCAATACCGATGGCCACAAACAGGCCAACCCATAAATCAATCGTAGAGCGTTTCATTGTGTAGTTCCTAGAACATGAAGGCAGTCAGGACAAAGTCCAGTGCCAGGATGACCAGTGCCGAGGTGACCACGGTGCGGGTAGTGGCAGACGACACGCCAGCGGCCGTCGGGGTGGCGTCGTAGCCTTCGAAGACGGCGATCAGGGTAACGGCCATGCCGAAGAACAGGCTCTTGATCAGGCCGTTGACCACGTCGTAGTGCAGGTCAACGTTGTTCTGCATCTGCGACCAGAAGGTGCCGGCGTCCAGGCCGATCATTTCCACACCCACCAGGTAGCCGCCAAAGATACCCATCACGTTGAACAGCGCGGCCAGGATAGGCATGGAGATCACCCCGGCCCAAAAGCGCGGGGCCACCACACGGGCGATGGGGTTCACTGCCATCACGCTCATGGCTTCCAGCTGTTCGGTGGCTTTCATCAGGCCGATTTCGGCGGTCATGGCGCTGCCGGAGCGGCTGGCAAACAGCAGGGCGGCCAACACCGGGCCCAGCTCGCGCAGTAGCGACAGGGCCACCAGCGCGCCCAGCGCGTCGGCAGAGCCAAAGCGTGCCAGGGTGTTGTAGCCCTGCAGGCCCAGCACCATGCCGACAAACAGGCCGGACACGATGATGATGATCAGCGACAGCACGCCGGCAAAGTACACTTCGCGGATGGTGAGCCGGAAACGCAGCAGGCTCTGGCCCGAGTTCAGCAGGATGGCCACAAAAAAGCGGCTGATGAAACCCAGGCGCCAGATGGCGTTGATGCTGAGCGCGCCTAGGCGGCGGATAGGGGCTAGCAGGGCGTTCATGCGGTTTCCCCTTTGATGCCGAATGCCTCGGCCAGGCTATTGCCGGCCGGGTAGGCAAAGTGCACTGGGCCGTCGGCCTCGCCCTGCACAAACTGTTGTACCCAGGGGGAGGACGAGTGGCGCACTTCGTCCGGTGTGCCTTCGGCAGCAATCTTGCCACCGGCGACAAAGTACACGTGGTCGACGATTTCCAGCGATTTATGCACGTCGTGCGTCACCATCACGGCCGAGGTACCCAGGGCATCGTTCAGTTTTTTGATCAGCAGCGCGATGGTGCCCAGCGAGATCGGGTCCAGGCCGGTAAACGGCTCGTCGTACAGCATGATCTGCGGGTCGAGTGCGATGGCGCGCGCCAAGGCAATACGGCGCGCCATGCCGCCAGAGAGCTCGGCCGGCATCAGCGCTTCGGTGCCACGCAAACCCACTGCGTTCAGCTTCATCAGCACCAGGTCGCGGATCAGGCTTTCCGGCAGGCGGGTGTGTTCGCGAATAGGGAAGGCAACGTTGTCGAATACCGACAGGTCGGTAAACAGGGCGCCAAACTGGAACAGCATGCCCATGCGGCGGCGGTGCTGGTACAGATCACGGCTGCTCATGCGGCCAACGTCCTGGCCGTTTACCAGTACCTGGCCCTTTTGTGCCAGCACCTGGCCGGAGATCAAGCGTAACAGCGTGGTTTTGCCGCTGCCGCTGCCGCCCATGATGGCCACCAGCTTGCCGCGGGGGATGGTGAGCGAAATGTCTTGCAGTATCGGCCGGTCGCCGTACGCAAAACTGACATTCTTGAGCTCTATGAAACTGTCGGAAGACACGATCAGGGATTGTCCTGTGAAATCAAGAAGAAACAGGGAGCCGGCTTACCCGACCCCCTGTGAGCATTTTATCTGCCTTGTGTGCAGTGCGCAAAATGCCAGTGCGTTTTTTTTGTGTGAAAATTGTTACCGTGCGTGATTATTTGTATCGAAAAACGCAATGGAAACAAAGCACTACCTGTTGGCTTTACACCCCGCGCAACAGTTCGTTGATGCTGGTCTTGCTGCGTGTTTGTGCATCGACCTTTTTCACGATGACGGCGCAGTACAG
This sequence comes from beta proteobacterium L13, assembly GCA_000335715.1. Classification (GTDB taxonomy): domain Bacteria; phylum Pseudomonadota; class Gammaproteobacteria; order Burkholderiales; family Chromobacteriaceae; genus Vogesella. The sequence goes on along the minus strand of AMYZ01000027.1, from coordinate 20,921 downwards.
GCTGTGGCTGCCGTCTTTCGATGGCAGGTTGCCGGATACCACTACCGAGCCTGGCGGGATGCGGCCATAGCTCACTTCGCCGGTTTCGCGGTCGTAGATCTTGGTGGACTGGCCAATGTACACGCCCATGGAGATCACCGAGCCTTCGCCCACGATCACGCCTTCTACCACCTCGGAGCGCGCGCCGATGAAGCAGTTGTCTTCGATGATGGTCGGGTTGGCTTGCAGTGGCTCCAGTACGCCACCGATGCCGACGCCGCCGGACAGGTGCACGTTCTTGCCGATCTGGGCGCAGCTACCTACGGTAGCCCAGGTGTCGACCATGGTGCCTTCGTCTACATAGGCGCCAATGTTCACGTAGGACGGCATCAACACGGTGTTCTTGGCCACGAAGCTGCCCTTGCGCGCTACGGCACCCGGTACGGCGCGGAAGCCGGCTTGCTGGAAGCGTTGCTGGTTCCAGTCGGCAAACTTGGTGTCTACCTTGTCGAAGTAGCGGCTCACGCCGTCGTCCAGCAGTACGTTGTCGCGGATGCGGAACGACAGCAGCACGGCTTTTTTCACCCACTGGTGTACGACCCAGTCGCCGTCGATCTTTTCGGCTACGCGCAGGTGGCCGTTGTCCAGCTCTTCGATCACTTGCTCTACCGCGGCTTTCAGCTCGGGCGATACGGTAGCCGGGGTGATCTCGGCACGGTTTTCAAAAGCCAGTTCGATAATGGGCTGGATCGGGTGCATATGGTTCAGTCCTTGGGCAATGTGGATAGTGGTCATGATCTCGATGTCTGTTATGTACGGCTTTTCACAAAGCGGATTAGGCGCGGCACGGCAGCTTCGCATTCGGCCAGCGGGGCGACCAGCGCCAGGCGGATGCGGCCGGCGCCAGGGTTTACACCGTGGGCGTCGCGGGCCAGGTAGCTGCCGGGCAGCACGGTAATGTGTTGTTCGGCAAACAGCGCGCGGGCAAAGGCGGCATCGTCGCCACCGGGTACTTCGGCCCACAGGTAAAAACCGGCGTCCGGGCGGCTGACGTTCAGTACCTGTGCCAAAGGCGCGGTGACGGCGTCGAACTTGGCAGTATACGCTGCGCGGTTGGCCGCGACATGCTCTTCGTCCTGCCAGGCAGCAATACTGGCCTGCTGGATGGTCTGGCTCATGGCGCTGCCATGGTAGGTGCGGTACAGCAGGAATTTTTCCAGAATGCGTGCGTCGCCCGCCACAAAGCCGGAACGCAGGCCTGGCGCGTTGCTGCGCTTGGACAGGCTGGTAAACATCACCAGGCGTTCGTAGTTGCGGCCCAGCTGTTGTGCGGCCTGCAGCCCGCCCAGCGGTGGTGTATCGAAATAGATCTCGCTGTAGCATTCGTCGCTGGCAATGATAAAGCCGTAACGGTCGGACAGCGTGAACAGTGTGTTCCAGTCATCCAGCGACATTACCGCCCCGGTGGGGTTGCCGGGGCTGCACACTACCACGACTTGCGTGCGCTGCCAGATGGCTTCCGGCACGGCTTGCCAGTCCGGCTGGTAGCCGTTGGCTGCCAGGCAGTTCACGTAGTAAGGTTCGGCGCCTGCCAGCAGGGCGGCGCCTTCGTAGATCTGGTAGAAGGGGTTGGGCGAGATCAGCACCGGCTTGTCGCTGCCGCGCGGGTCGATGACGGCCTGCACAAACGAAAACAGCGCCTCGCGGCTGCCGCATACCGGCAGAATCTCGCGCGCCGGGTCGACGGCTATGCCGTAGCGGCGTTGCAGCCAGCTGCTGCAGGCCTGGCGCAGTGCGTCGCTGCCCAGCGTGGCCGGGTAGGCGGCCAGGCCGTCCAGGTTGGCGATCAGCGCATTTTTTACCACGTCAGGCGTAGGGTGTTTGGGTTCGCCGATGGACAGGTTGATGTGGGCCAGCTCGGCAGGGGGCGTTACGCCGGCCAGCAGGCCGCGCAAGCGCTGAAACGGGTAGGGCTGCAACAGATCGAGGTGGGGGTTCAACGCCGCTTCCTTGCAATGCAACAAAAGGACAATAGTAAGAAAACAATATGGATTTTGTAAAACAAAAGCTGTTGGCCGTGAGCTGCGCGCTGACCACGGCGCTGGTGTGGGGGCTGATGTGGTACCCGTTTCGCACCTTGCACGAGGCGGGGTTTTCTACTGCCGCGACCTCGCTGACGGTGTATATGGTGTCGGCCTGCCTGGGTGTATTCGTGTTTCGCGAGGTGTTCCGGCGGCAGTTTCGTTTTGACCGCGTGCTGATTCCGCTGACTTTGCTCTATGGCTGGTGCAATTTCAGCTATACCTGGGCGGTGTCGGAAGGCCAGGTCATGCGCGTGCTGTTGCTGTTTTATTTGTCGCCTTTATGGACGGTACTGTTTTCGCGCCTGCTGTTGCGCGAGCGGCTAAGCCCGGTGGGCTGGGGCGTGGTGGCGCTGTCGCTGCTGGGCTGCATCACCATCCTGTACCGCCCCGACATGCTGCAGGGCGGCTTGCTGCAAAGCCGCGCCGACTGGCTGGCGCTGTCTGGCGGCATCAGCTTTGCGCTGGGTAATGTGTTGTCCAAACGTGCCAGCAGCCTGCCGGTGCCGGTGAAGTCGGCGTCGGTGTGGCTGGGCGTGGCCGGCTGCGGGCTGGTATCGCTGCTGTGGCGCGGCCAACTGGGCGCCGAGCTGGCGCTGATCGACATCCCCATCCTGCTGATGATCGTGGTACTGGGGGTGACGCTGCTGTCTACCAGTATTATTTCGATGCACGGCCTGAGCATTCTGCCTGCCACGCAAATCATGACATTGATGCTGATGGAGCTGGTGTTCGCGGCGGTTTCGGCCTGGCTGCTGGCTGGCGAGCACATGCAATTGCAGGAGTACATCGGTGGTGCGCTGATTGCCAGTGCCAGCCTGCTATCGGGGCGCATTGTGGCCAAGCCGCGGGCGCAGCCGGCGGTGGCCAGCGCGTAGCTGGCACGCGCACTTGCTGCCATAATCCGGCCACTTTTTCTCAGGCGAACACCATGACAACACCGGATCTGACAAGCTTGCGCGCGGCACTGGCAGCTGCGCTGGCACAGCAACTGTGGCAGCAGCTGGCTGCCGCTAGCCACGGCCAGACTGCTGGCCAGTTGAGCGAGGCATGCAAGGAAAGCCGGGAGGCGGTGCAGGGCCAGCTGCAGGTCATGCTGGCGGCGGGCTTGTTGCTGCAAAGTGACGGCGTGTTTGCGGCCAACCCTGCCGCACAGGCGTTACTGGCTGCCACCGCGCCGCAGCCGGTGCGTGCCGGCCTGCTGATTGGCCGCAAGAATATCGAAGCCGTGGTATCGCGCGACCGCAAACGCCGCAGCTAAGCGTACTACTGCGCCAGCTGGTGCTGGCGGATCAGCGCCGCCAGCTGGCCGTTTTTGCGCAGGGTTTGCAGGCCGTCGTTAAAGTCGGCCAGTAGCTGCTCGCTGTCTGCCAGCCCGCGGCGCAGGCCTACGTGTAGCGGCATCACTTCCAGTGGCGGGTCTTGCCAGCGAATGGCCTGGCGTTCCTGGGGGCTGAGGTGGCTGCGTAGCTGCTGCGCCAGTACCTTGTCGATCAGCACCAGGTCCAGCCGCCCCGCTGCCAACTTGCGCAAATTGGTAAGGTCATCGGCTGCCAGCTCTTGTTTCAGGCCTGCCTGTTCGAATACATCCGGGTTTTTGTAGCCCCGCACCGTGCCGACAACCTGTGTACGCAACGCAGACAGCGGCAGGGTGGCCAGTGGCTTGTCCACGCGCCCGTAAAACCCCATCACGGTATTCACCAAGGGCAGGCTGTAATGCAGGTATTCGGCACGGGCCGGCTCGTACCATACCGCCATCACGCCATCGAACTGCCCGGCTTTTACTTCGGCGATCAGCCTGGCCCATGGCCGGTAGTGCAGCTTTAGTGTATGGCCGTGTTTGGCCAGTGCGGCACGGGTAATGGCCGCAACCACGCCATCGCCGGGTAATTGCGGCGAAAAATAGGGCGGGTAATCGGTACTGGCCAGGTTGACCACGCGCCCGGCGTGCGCGTTAGCGCACAGCAGGGTAGTGAACAGTACCAGCCAGGCAGCAAGGCGGCTCATTCGTCCCACGGCCACCAGTCAGGGGCTGGCTGCATGGCGCTGGCCGGGTACTGGGCAAACAGGTTGGCCGCAAGCCGCTGCGGGTGTTGTACGCCGTATTCGTTCAGCCATTCGTCCAGCGCTTCGGTTTGCTCCTCGCGCCCCATCAGCCGGTACAGCAGCGCCCAGTCTTCCGGGCAGCACCACGGCAGGCCGTCTGCCTCGAAGCGGGCACTGGCGTCAAACGGCCAACGGTAGCTGCCTTTTTCCAGCTTGATGGCCATCTCGGCGATCAGGTCTACGCTCAGGCCATTGCCCATATCGAAGCGGGCAAAGTGGCGGGTGGTGTATTGCGGATGCGGTGGCGGCGTGATGTCCTGGCCACGCGCCGCCAGGACGGCGTGCACGGCGGCAAAGTCGGCTGCGGTGGTCACGATGTCCAGGTCGCGTGGCTGTTCCACCAGGTCCAGGTGTTGCAGCAGGGTGCTGCCACCGATGGCCCAGCAGTGGCCTGCCAGTTGGGGTGCCAGTTCTCTGGCCAGAGCCAGCGGGTTGCTCATGCGAGTTCTTTCATCAGTAGGCGCTGCAGGCGTATCTGCAGCGCGTCGTAGCGTATCGATAAGGCCACGGCCTTATCGCTTTGCTGCTCGGGGGTAAAACCCAACTTTTTATGGAATTGTAACGAAGCTTGGTTGGTTCGATACACATGACTTTGCAAAACACTGTCTGGCGCCCAGCCAGGCAGGGCGGCCAGCTGCCGGAACAGCGCCTGCAGCACGCGGCGATGGCGGTGCGCCGGGTGGACATTCAGCATGCCGACAAACCAGTGTGTGGCCGACTGCTGGCGCAGCAGAGCATAGCCGTGCAGGCTGCCATCGCTGCCGCGCACGAGCAGCAGCTGGCTATCGGCCAGGCTGGCGGCCAACTGCTGGCGGTGCGCCGCCGGGTCGAAGCGATCGCCGGCAGCTTCGGTATGCTGGCGCAAGGTCAGCGTGTCCAGTGACAGCAACTCGTCCAGCAAGGTGGGCTGGCTCATAGCGGCTTGATGAAGCGGGTAACGTCGGGCACCTGGTAACCGTGGTGACGGTAAAAGGCGTGGGCATCGTGGCGGTCATTGCTGCTGGTGATTTCCATGCGCTGGCAGCCTTGCTCGCGGGCTGCCGCCTCGGCTTGCTGCAGCAGGGCGCTGGCCACGCCGCTGCCACGGGCTTGGGCGTCCACGACCAGCGCCGTGACCCGCGCCAGCGTTTCAGCCTGATGGATAAGCGGCAGAAACTGCAGGCTGATCACACCGGCTATGTGGCCATCCCGCAGCGCGACCCAGGCGCGGTCGCGCGCCGGCAGGGCGCCAGCCAGCCAGTTTGCCAGGTGTTCGGCGCTGGTGTGGTAGCCCAGCTGCTGCATCAGCGGCACCAGCGCGTCGGCGTCGCCCGGCAACGCCGGGCGCAGGGTGAGGTCGGGCATGGCAGGCTCAGTAGTGTGGCGGAATCTCGTCGCGCAGCGAGCGTTGTTCTTCCGGCTGGTTACCAGCCTGCTGCATGCGGTACAGGTGGCGCAGCTGCTCTTGCAGCAGGTCGATCTGCTGTTGCTGGCGGGCGATGGTGAGGTTAAGCGTGTCCAGCAGGTCGTCCTGCAGGGCCACCTTGATTTCCAGCTCGGTGAGGCGCGATTCCATGGTGTGTTCCGTCAATGTTTGACCGGCATTGTAGCGCAGCCCCACCGTTTATCGCTTACAGCACCATGGCCGCAACCCAGCCTGCGGCCAACAGCGGCAGGTTGTAATGCAGGAAGGTAGGGATCACGGTATCGCGCATGTGGTCGTGCTGGCCGTCCACGTTCAGGCCGGAGGTGGGCCCCAGGGTGGAGTCGGACGCTGGCGAGCCGGCATCGCCCAGCGCACCGGCGGTGCCGATCAGCGCCACGGTAGCCATGGGCGAGAAGCCCAGCTGCAGGCACAGCGGTACGTAGATGGCGGTGAGGATGGGCACGGTGGAAAACGACGAGCCGATGCCCATGGTCACCAGCAGGCCAACCAGCAGCATGGCAAACGCCGCCGCGCCCCGGCTGTGGCCGAACAACTCGGCCGAAACCTGTACCAGCTCGCCGATCTTGCCGGTGGCTTGCAGCACCTCGGCAAAGCCCTGGGCGGTGATCATGATGAAGCCGATCATCGCCATCATCTTCATGCCGTCGCTGAACACGCTATCGGCGTCGCCCCATTTCACTACGCCGCTGGCGATGAACAGCAGAAAGCCGGCCAACGCGCCCAGCATCATCGAGTCGCTGTACAGTTGCACGCCAAACGCGGCGGCAATGGCAAACAGCGAGGTCAGCAGCGATTTGCGGCCAACCTTAGCGTGGGTACGCTCGGTGTGTTCGATCTTGCCCAGGCTGTAGTGGCGCGGCTGGCGGTAGCTGACAAACACCGCCAGCAGCAGGCCGGCCAGCATGCCCACGGCGGGGATGGCCATGGCGTGCATCACGTTGACATCGGCCACATGCATGCCGGCTTTTTCGATATTGCCCAGCAGAATCTGCTTCAGGAAGATTTCGCCAAAGCCCACCGGAAACAGCATGTACGGCGTGGTAAGGCCAAAGGTAATCACGCAGGCCACCAGCCGGCGGTCCAGCTGCAGGCGCGCCATCACGTACAGCAGCGGCGGCACCAGCAGCGGGATAAAGGCAATATGGATGGGCACCAGGTTCTGGCTCATCACGCTGACTACCGCTAGCAGGCCGATCATCAGCCACTTCAGCTTGGTCTGGCGCTGGCTGTTTTGCAGCTGTTGCACGGCGGCGTCGGCCAGCGCGTGCGGCAGGCCGGATTTGGCAATGGCCACGGCAAAGGCGCCCAGCAAGGCGTAGGACAGTGCGACGGACGCACCGCCGGTAATGCCCTTGTTGAAGGCGGCCAGGGTTTGCGGCAGGTCCAGCCCGCCCAGCAGGCCGCCGGCCAGCGCGGCGACGATCAGGCTGATGACAACGTGGGTACGCGCCAGCGACAGGGCCAGCATCAAGGTAATAGCGACAGGGATGGCAAGCATTTGTATATACAAAGTTATTGTTTTACAAGGAAAAAAGGCCGCGAGCCTACCCCTTGTTTGCTTGTCTGTCCAGTTGGCCGCACCCGGTGCCGGGCGGGTGCAGAATGCAAAACAGCCTCCGCTAGGGAGGCTGTGTGTGTTTGTCATCACCAGAACAGGTGATGGGGCAGGGCTTACATCGGCAGTACGCGCGCGGTGCCGCCGCCGGTAATCACCTTTACCCGCTGGCCCACGGTCAGTACCACGTCGGCTTCCTGCACGATGGACACGGTGCGGCCTTTTTCCATCTGTACGGTCAGCTCGTAGGCGTTTTTGGTGTTGTTGCGTTGTACGGCTTCGCTGGCCAGGCCACCGGCCATGGCACCCACAATGGCGCCGGCTACCGAGCCGCTACCTTTACCGATATTGCTACCGGCCAGGCCACCCAGTGCGGTGCCGCCCAGGGTCAGCAGGTCGTTCTTGTCGCCTTCCATTTTTACGTTCTTGATGTCCAGGATCTTGCCGTATTCCACTTCGTGCATCTGGCGCATCTGGCCTTTGCTGTACACCTGTGCCGAGTCAGAGCTGGTCGCGCAGCCGGTAAGTGCCACCATGGTCAGCATGCCGGCGATCAGGATTTGTCTGGATTTCATGGTGCGTACTCCCTTGATGATTCGTTTACTGCCCATATTTGACCACGTTTGCGGCCAAACGTTTGCGCAAACAGGGTAACCGTTTGTGACGGTTGATGACAGCACGAGCGGTGCCTGTCTATCGCTTCAAGCCCAACTGCTGTTACAGGCACCTACTGCCGCCCCTGCGCCGTGATCAGCAGCGAATGCCCACAGAAGCCAGACACAAGCATGCTGGCCTTGTGCTACTGGCGAGACGAGTAAGCTCTAGCCGCCTGGCCGCAGCAGGAGGCGCACCGCATGGCGCAGCTGGCCGGTCGGGGCGGGGTGTTTGCCGATTACCCGCTGAGGGTGGTGCAGGTGCTGCGCGATTACAGCATGACGCAGCACCTGCAGCTTCCGGCGGACAGCGGGTGCTATCACGATAGCAGTCAGCCATAGCGTGGCATAAGGCGTGATGTATCCAGCGCATGGTGTGGCGGCGCAGATGTGGGGCAGCTGCTAGCCCTACTCGCCGGCCAGACTGACGGCGAAGTCTGCCGGAATGGCCGGGCGGCCGCGTTCGTTGATGGCGGTGCCGACAATCAGGCCTTCCAGCACCACTTTGTTGTCGGCCAGGCGAATCACTTGCTGGCGGAAGCCGAAGCGCACCTTGGACACGGCTTCGTAAGCCACGGTCACGGCAAAGCGGTCGCCGCTGGTGAGCGAGCCTTTGTAGTCCAGCTCGGCGCGCACTACCACCAGGTTCACCTTGTCGCGCGCCAGCTGGGCGAAGTCGATGCCTTTTTCCAGCAGGAATTCATGGCGGGCGTGTTCCAGGTAGTTGAAGTAGACACCATTGTTGACGATGCCCTGCATATCGCACTCGTAATCGCGGACTTTCATTTCCAGGGTAAAAACAGTCATCGGCAGGCTCCATAGGCAAGGGTTGCAAGGCGGCGCGGGCGGTCTGTGCCGCGTGGGCGCCGGACACGGGGAAGGCAGTGTAGCGCAGGGGGGCGCCAGCGCGGGAGGTTGGCCGCGTCAGCGGCGGCACGGCAGCCAGCCGCGCTGCTGGCTGCCCCGCAGCAAGCGTTGCATGAGCAGCATGCTGCCGACGCTGGCCAGCAGGCTGTAGCCGAGCGGCCAATAATGTTGCGCCAGCGTTGCCAATGCAGTACCGATCAGGATGCTGCTAGCCATGAAGGGCGGCAAACTGTTGTCGCTTTTGGGCGCGGCAGGGGGCGGGGCCGGGTGCACTTCTTGCAGCGGCAGCACGGTAACCGGCCCGGCGCGAAAGCTGGCCAGCCACGGGGCCGCGTCCTGCATGTGCTCGCTGGCGTCGTGGGCGGCCAGGTCGGCTGCGCTGGCCCAGCTTTCGGTCAGTACGAAGCGGTCGTTCTGCCCGGGCACGCGGTGCAGCTGGTAGGCGAGACAGCCTTTTTCGGCGCGCACCTGCGGCGCCAGTGCGGCAAAGGCCTGTATTTGCTCTTCGCCACGGCCGGGCAGGGTATCGATCAGGATGACGAGTTTGATGGGCGCAGGCATGGCATCACCGGATATGCTTTTTGAATGATCCGGCATTATGGCATGGCGCGGGCGATGGATAAAAGCACAAGGGCAAGCCTGCGGCTTGCCCTTGTTGCTGTCGCGTCGCGACCAAATCTAGTCGCGGCCAACAAAGTCCTGCGGCCGCAGCGCCTTGATCACGTACAGGTCGAAGCGGGTGGATTTGCCGTCCAGCACTACCGATGGCTTCACGCCTTCGATCGGTACGCCGCGCTGCGGGCGTTTCACCACCACGCGGCCGGTGGCGGCGGCGATGGCGGCTTCCAGCAACGCGGCGCTGTCCATGTCGTCGCCAATCACGTGCTGGAAGGCCTGCATGCCTTTCTTGGCGGCAGCGCTTTTCTTGTCGGTATCGGGGAACATCGGGTCGACAAACACTACCTCGGGGCGCTGTTCCCACGGTAATTCGGCCTGCCCGGCCAGCCAGCTTATGGAGTTGGCGTGAATCAGCGTCATGCGCGCGGCGATGTCCATGGTGTCCGGGTGCACGCTGGCGCGTTCCAGCGCGTCAAACAGCAGCGCGGCGGCCACCGGCGAGCGTTCCAGCAGGGTGACCTCACAGCCCAGCGTGGCCAGCACGAAGCTGTCGCCGCCCAGGCCGGCGGTGGCGTCCACGATGCGCGGCAGGTCTTTGGCGCCTTTCAGCCCCACTGCCTTGGCCACGGGTTGGCCGCGGCCGCCGCCCTGTTCGCGGCGGTGCTTGGCGGCGCCTTCTACAAACTCGGCGTACACCGCGCCGTGCTTGCCGGTGGTGACCAGCTCCAGCCGCTGCGGGCCCAGCTCCAGCCAGTAGCCACTGTCCGGGCGCTGTTTGACCAGCGGCAGGGCAAAGCGTGCGGCCAGGCTTTCGGCAGTGTCGCGGCGGGCGCTTTCGGCGCAGTACAGGGGCGTGGCGTGCATGGTTTTTCCTTTTTTGACGCGGCGAAGATACGGTATCGCACCGTGCGCGGCAACTGCTTTGCTTGTCGATAAATGTGCTGGCTAGCATGGTGCCATGTACAAGCTTGCCTTCCTGTGCGCCGGTGTCGTGCTGTGTGCGCTACTGCCTGCGCTGCCGCCTTGGTTTTTGTTGCCGGCGCTATGGCTGATGGTGTGGCCGCTGTGGTGGCGCAGCCGCCGAGCCTGGCTATGTGCCTTGTTGTGGTTCAGCCTGGGGTTGAGCTACGCCAGCTGGCGTGCCGAGCTGCGCCTGGTGCAGCGGCTGGACCCGGCGCTGGCGGGTAGCGTGCTGCACGTGCAGGGGGTGGTGCGCGGCCTGGCGGACCCTGGCGAGTTTGGCATGCGTTTTCGCTTTGAGGTGCAGCAGGCCGAGGTGGCGCTGCCACTGGTATTGCTGCTGAACGATTACCGCCAGCGGCCTTGGCCCGCCGGTAGCCGCTGGGAATTGTCGGTACGGCTGCGGCAGCCGCATGGTGCGGCCAACGTGGCGGGTTTTGACGCTGAACGCTGGTACTGGAGCGAGGGGATACTGGCCACCGGTACGGTGGGCAAGGCGCGATACCCCCGTCCTGCTGGTGGGCGGGATGTGCAGGCATGGCTGGACGCACTGCGCGAGCGCATTGCCATGCGTCTGGCTGGGCAGGGTGAGCCGCGCGATGGTGCCCTGCTGGCAGCGCTGGCGGTGGGGGCGCAGCAGGGTATTGAGCGTGCGCAGTGGGACGTGCTGTCGGCTACCGGCCTGACGCATATTGTCAGCGTGTCGGGCTTGCACATTACGCTGGTAGCTGCGCTGGTGGCCGTGGCGGCCAGCTTGCTGCGGCAGCGTTGGCCGCGTGTGCCGGCCATGCTGCCATTGTGGGCGGGGGCTGCCGCCGCCCTGCTGTATGCGCTGCTGGCGGGCTTTTCGGTACCGACACAGCGTACGGTGTGGATGCTGCTGACCGTGTGCCTAGCCCTGGCGCTGCACCGTGGTTTGTCGGCACTGCAGGTATGGCTGGCGGCACTGACGGTAGTGTTGCTGCTGGACCCGTTTGCCGTGCTGGCGGCCGGCTTCTGGCTGTCGTTTGGCCTGGTGGGGGCGCTGATTGCCGGCGAGCTGGGGCTGCGGCAGCGCCCAACGGCCTGGCGTTCGGCGCTGTGGGCGCAGTGGCGCGCCACGCTGGCCTCGTTTGTACCGCTGTTATGTTTGTTTGGCAGCTTTCCCTGGCTGTCACCGCTGGCCAATGCGCTGGCTATTCCGCTGGTATCCGTTGTGTTGACCCCTTTGGTGCTGTTGGCCGCCGCCTTGCCGTTTGACGGCCTGGCCTGGCTGGCGGGCAAGGTTGCGCATGTTTTCTGGTGGGGGGCAGACTGGCTGGCGCAGTGGCCGCCCTACCGCAGGCCGCAATTGCCGTGGCAACTCTGGCTAGCCGGTGTGCTGGGTAGCCTGGTATGGCTGCTGCCTCTGGGCCGTGCCTGGCGTAGCTGGGGCGTGTTGCTGCTCTTGCCCCTGCTGTTGTACCGCCCGCCGCGCCCGGCTGTGGGCGAGTTGTGGGCCGAGGTGATTGACGTAGGCCAGGGGTTGGCGGTGCTGCTGCATACCGCGCGGCACGATGTGCTGTTTGATACCGGGGCGGGGGAGGCGGGGCGTGTGCTGCTGCCGGTGTTGCGCGCGCGGGGGGTGACACAGCTGGATGCCCTGCTGCTATCGCATCACGATAACGACCACGACGGCGCGGCCGATACCTTGTTACAGCAGTTTCCGGTGCGCCAGCTGTTTCGCGGGCAACCCGCTAGTGCGGCCGTCTGGCGCGGCCAACCTTGCCTGGCCGGGCAAAGCTGGGTGTGGGACGGTATCCGCTTTGATGTGCTGTGGCCTGGGGCGACGAGCCAGGGGGAGGACAATGCCCTGAGCTGCGTGCTGCGGGTCGCCACCCCCACGCAGGCGCTGATGCTGACCGGCGACGCCACCTTGGCGGTGGAAAACACCCTGGTGCGGCAATACGGTAGCGCACTGCGTAGCCAGGTGCTGGTGTTGGGCCATCATGGCAGCCGCACATCCAGTGGTGCCGACTGGCTGGCGGTACTGCAGCCACAGCACGCTATTGTGAGTGCCGGCTACCAGAACCGTTACCGCCACCCGCACGCCGAGGTGCTGTCCCGCTTGCACACGGCCGGCGTCACCGTGTGGCGTACCGATACCCAGGGTGCAGTACAGCTGAAACTGGGGCCGCCGCTACAGCTGGCTGCCGTGCGCCAGGGCTGGCAGCCTTACTGGGCTGCCAGGTAGCTGGTGGCCACCACGGTATTGCCGTTGCCCAGGTAGTCCAGCTGGTCGAACGAGAGCTTGCGGGCAATCAGGATGCCGCGGCCGTGGCTGGACAGCAGGGTATCCGGCGCGCTGTCCTGAAAGTTCTGCCAGTCAAAACCCTGGCCTTCGTCGCGGATGGTAAAGCGCAGGGTGTTGGCATCGCGAGCCATGTCCACATAGACCCGGCGCTGGCCCATGCGTGGGTCAGCCAGGCGCTTTTCCAGCTCGTTTTCCCATTGTTCCTGGCTTTGCAGCCGGGTTTTTTCCTGGTAGCTGACTTCCAGATTGCCGTGTTCGATGGCGTTGACGATCAGCTCGAACAGGCCGGTGGCGACCTTTTCCGGGTGCGGGCTGGCTTTGGCCAGCAGCGAGGTAACGTGCTGCGCTTCCTGCAGGTTATGAAAGCTGAAGCTGGCGCTGTTCATGTGCCGCAGCGCGCCGGCTTGCTGGCTGGCCAGCTCCTTGAAGTGCTGGTGACGGTCCCAGTGCACGGCGGCGGCGGCCACCACGGCCAGCAGCATGTCGCGCGAGAACGGTTTGGTGAGGTAGTAAAAGGCACCGGATGACAGGCCTTCCTGCACGCTGGCGGCGGCACCCACCGCGGTTTGCATGATGGCGGGCACAAAGGCCAGCTTGTTGGACGATTTCATGCGACGCAGCAGGTCGAAGCCGCTAATGCCGGGCATCATTTTGTCCAGTAGCACGGCCGAGAACGTTTCGCCTTCTTGCTGCAGTATCTGCCAGGCGGCTTCACCGTCTTCGGCTTGTACCGTGTCGTAGCCGGCGTCTTGCAGTAGCTCGGTCATCAGCTCCAGGTTGAATGGCTCATCGTCTACCAATAGCAGGCGCTTGCCCATGCTTAGCTCTCCTTGTGCGGCACGCTGTGTGTTTGCGGCAGTGTGAAACTGAAAATGGCGCCACCGTCGGCGGCATTGCGAACGGATATCACGCCCTGGTGGGCGTTGATGATTTCACGGCTGATGGCCAGGCCCAAACCCGTACCGCCAGCACCGGTCTTGGTCAGGCTGCTTTGAATGAATTTGTCGAAAATGCGCTCTTGTTCGCTCTGTGGTACGCCGGGGCCATGGTCGCGGACGCTGACATGAAGCAGGGCGGGTTGGCCGGGTGTCAGGTTAAAGCCGATTTCTACCCGGCTTCCGCTGGGGCTGAACTTGATGGCGTTGGCCAGCAGATTACGCACCACCTGGCCAATGCGGAACGGGTCCATTTCAGCCTGTAGCCGAGCCGGTGCCGGCAGCTGTACCAGCGTGACGTGGCATTTGCCGGCCTGGCCGCGCAGATCCTCTACCGCTTCGCGCACCACTTGTTCCAGGTCGCTGCGCGAAAACTGGTAGTCCATCTTGCCGACTTCCATTTTGGCCAGGTCCAGCAGGTCGTTCAGCAGGGAAAGCAGCCGGCTGCCGCTATTGTGTATGCGCTCGAAGCAGTGGGCGATCTTGTTGCCGTCGCCGCCGTGGCTGCGCGCTTCGCCCATTTCGGCAAACCCCAGAATGGCGTGCAGTGGCGTGCGCAGCTCGTGCGACATATTGGCCAGAAACTCGGTTTTGGCGCGGCTGGTTTCTTCGGCCAGGTCACGCGCCTGGCGTAGCGCTTCTTCGGTATTGCGCTGGGTGGAAATGTCCTGGTACAGCCAGACCGAGCCCAGGCCCGGCGTGTCCGGCTTTACCGCGCGGCCGTACATGTTTACCCATAGCGTGCTGCCATCACCACGCTGCAGGCGCAGGGTATTCTGCGTTACCTTGCCCTCGTGCAGCATGGGGTAAATCAGCCTGCCGGTACGCAGAAAGTGCTCGTCGCTGTCGTAAATCAGGCGGGTAGAGTGGTCTACCGTTGTACTTTCTTCCCGGGCAAACAGCTCCAGAAAGGCTTTGTTTACCTGTTTGAACTGGCGGTCCACGATATAGGCCATGGCCATGGGGCTGGCATCCAGCAGGGCGGTAAGCTGCCGGTTTTGTGTTTCTACCTGCTCGGCCAGCGAATCTTTCAGCCGTATCAGTGCCGCCTCGCGCTCTTTACGGGCAGCAATGTTGCGGCAGACCACCAGATAGAACGGGGCCGATCGCTGCGGGCGTATCAGGCTAAGGCTCAGTTCGACTTGCAGCATGAAAGACTGGTCGCAAATCAGCATGGCCTCGAATGGCATGCCCAGTAGCGGGGCGGCATGCTGTTCAAAGCGCAGGCCATTGCGGCAGTGCAGCTCGCTGATCAGCGCACCCGCCGGGAGCTGTAGCAGGCTTTCGCGTGGCTGGCCTATCAGGGCTGCGGCGGCAGGGTTAAGGTCCAGGACCTCGCCTTGTTCGGATAGCAGCAGCATGCCGTCAGCTGCCCCGTGCAATACGCTATGGTGACGCTCCTCGCTGTCATGCAGTGGCTTTATATGCTGTTGTTGCTGGCTGTATTGCAGGCGCAATGCCTGGTTGCTTTCTTGCAGTAGTGACAGCGCGCTGTTCTGGCGCTGGATTTCGCGCAGGTTGCCCCGGCTATAGTAGTGCCCACCCGTGATCAAGATACCCAGTGCCAACAGCATGCCTAACGACAGTGGCAAGTGTGGGTATTCGGGCTCGTTGCTGTCGTTTAGCGGGCTGAACTCGAAGCTCAGACGTTGGCCGCCGATAATGCGAGTGGCACTGAGTAAGGGGAGTGTCGAGACGGGTTTTCCTGGGTGACTATCCACCACCAAGACAGCAGGGTTGCTGTTTAGCAGCAGACGCAGCCTTAGCTGAAGGGCAGGTGGTGTGTCTTTGTTGAGCCTGGCCAGCAGTGCATCGCTATTCAGGCCAAACATCACCATGATGGCTTGGGACCTGGCTTTCGGGCTGAAGAAAATGGCCATGCGTTGCAGGTTGCCCGCACGAATGCGCGCAATCACGGGCTGCCCGCTGGCACTGGCCTGTACCAGCGTGCTGTAGACGGCTGCTTCTGCGCCCAGATCCAGGCGGGAAGGCAGTGCCTTGCCATCTTCCGGGTGCTGCAAGGTGGTGACAAAGTACATGGCCCGCGCACGGGCATTGCCGAGCTGCCCCCCCTGAAACTCCCGGATGCTCAGGCTTTGTTGTTCTTCCATGGCCTGGCGCTGCACAGGGGAGATGCGCTCGATCAGCGCGACGAAGTCAAACGCATCGCTGGAGCCCAGGACATACGGAGCGTAGTGCTCAAAACTGCCATGCGCGCTACGGTCATTAGTGCTGATCAGCAGCTCGGTAGCCGTTTGCCCTGCCTGGCTGAGCTGCTGTATCCGTTGTGTCAGGTGCTCCAGCTGCAGCGTAGCCTGGGCCAGTTGCTGCTTACGGTAAGTATTCTGGTTCTCCTGCTCCTGCAGCACCATGGCCAGTAGCCAGATACCCAGCGCCAGCAAGATGCTGCCTAGCCAGGTGAGCCGGGTTGTCTGGTCGGGTTTCATGGTGCAGCCAGCCAGCGAAGCAGATCAGCCTGCTGCCAGGTTCTGATACAGCTGGGTGAACTCCTGCGCCAGCTTGTGCTTGGGGTCCAGGTAGACCATGGGCAGGCTACGCTCGTGTGATTCACGGATTTTTACCGATGCGGATAGCGGTGGCGATAACACCGGGTGGCCTTCGTCACGCAAGGCTTGCACCATGCGCGCAGGCAGGCTGGCGCGTGGCTGGTACTGGTTCACGATGATGCCTTCTATCTGCAGCTCGGGGTTGTGGTCGGCGCGAATCTCGGCCGCGCTATCCAGCAAACCGAGCAGGGCGTGGCGCGAGAACGTATCGCAGTCGAACGGAATCAGGCAGCGTTGTGCGGCAATCAGCGCCGAGCGGGTATAGAAGTTCAGCGCGGGGGGGGTGTCTATCCAGATTTCGTCATAGCTGGTGTCTAGCTGCAGCAGTACCTCGCGCAGTTTGAACATCTTGTAGCGCGCTTCCAGCTTGACCATCAGCTCGCTCAGCTCCGGGTGTGATGCCAGCAGGTCCAGCCCCGCATGTGCGGTGGGTACGATAAATTCTGCCGGCGCTTTTTCAAACATGCTGATAGTCAGCATCTGGTTGAAAAAGCCTGCCGCATTATTCGCCGGCGGCGTATGGCTACCCGTCAGGTAGTGGCTGGCGTTGCCCTGCGGGTCCAGATCAATGAGTAAAACGCGCTTGCCAGCCTGGGCGGCTGCGGCAGCCAGGTTTACGGTAATAGTGGATTTGCCCACCCCGCCTTTCTGATTGAATACCACACGACGCATGATCACCCTTTACATAGTCAACGGTTAGCGCCTGGCACGTAGTTGGCCGCAAGTTTGTCTGCTAGCCGGGCCGGCCTGGCGTATTACGCTTGCTGTTTGCACACATAGTCCACCTGTTGGAAGCCAGCAGACTGGCGTACTACCGGCATAGCGCGAATTTCGCTGTCATTATAGGTGCGGTTAATGATTTCCCGGCCATTATCATCCAGCAGAATCATGCGGGTCAGGCGGAATGTGGCAGCCGCGCAGTCCACTTCCCAGTAATTGATGGATTGTTTATGGCGCGGGGTGTTCAGGAAGTTTTCTTTTTTCGGGTTGAAGATGGTCTTGCGGTCGCGGAACTGCACCAGCGTCCCTTTGCGTTCCAGGCTCAGCTTGTCTACCTCGTGCAGGATATTCCCGTTAGGTGTCACACCCATGATGACCCACTCGGCATTTGGTGTGGCGACAGGTTTTCCGGCTTGCACCGGCCGGTTGCTGATGCCGGGCGTACCGGGTTTGGTGGTCAGTGGCGGGGTAGTGCGCGGTGCGCTGGCGCAGCCTGCCAGTAGGCTGGCAAGCAAAACGGCGGGAATCAGGTATGGCTTCATGGTGTGGCTCGCTCGGCAATGAATGGCAAGAAGTCTCGCATACTCGCAGGCAAAGCCAAAGGGGCGGGAACTTGCCTGGCGTGCAGCATTCGAAGCATTCGAGTGCCATCACTCTTCATTGTTTCACTTTGTCTCCAGGTATTTATTGTGCGCGGCCATCCTCGGGTGGCCGCTTTTTTTGCGTACAATGGCGGTCTTCTCGCAGGAAAGCCGATGCAGGACGCACTTAATCTACTCCAGAACACCTTTGGCTACCCCGCCTTCCGTGGCATGCAAGCCGATATCATCGAGCACGTGTCGCAGGGCGGCCATGCGCTGGTACTCATGCCTACCGGTGGTGGCAAAAGCCTGTGTTTCCAGATTCCGGCCCTGTTGCGACCCGGCGTGGCGGTGGTGGTGTCCCCGCTGATTGCCCTGATGCAAGACCAGGTCGCCGCCTTGCGCGAAGCCGGGGTCAAAGCGGCCTGCCTGAATTCGGCCACCAGCCAGGACGATGCCCGCGATATCGCCTACGCAGCACGCTATGGCGACCTGGACTTGCTGTACGTGGCACCCGAGCGCCTGCTCAGCCCGCGTTTTCTCGACTTTCTGGCCAGCCTGCCGCAAATCAGTCTGTTTGCCATAGACGAAGCGCATTGCGTCAGCCAGTGGGGCCATGATTTCCGCCCCGAATATCAGCAGCTGGGCGTGTTGTTTCAACGTTGGCCGCAGGTGCCGCGCATCGCGCTGACCGCTACCGCCGATGCAGAAACCCGTGCCGACATGCTGCATTACCTGCAGCTGCAGGATGCGCGCCAGTTTGTCACCAGCTTCGACCGGCCCAATCTGTTTTATCAGGTAGTCGAAAAAGATAGCGCCAAGAAGCAGCTGCTAGCTTTTATCGAAAACGATTACCCCGGTGCCTCCGGCATTGTGTATTGCCTATCGCGCAAGCGCGTGGACGATACCGCCCAGTGGCTATGCGAAAACGGTGTCCGTGCCTTGCCTTACCACGCAGGCATGAGCCATGCCGAGCGCGAGGCCAACCAGCGTGCCTTCCTGCGTGAAGACGGGCTGGTCATGGTGGCCACCATCGCTTTTGGCATGGGCATTGATAAGCCGGACGTACGTTTTGTCGCCCATATCGACCTGCCCAAAAGCCCGGAAAACTTTTATCAGGAATCCGGCCGTGCCGGTCGCGACGGTCTGCCTTCTACCAGCTGGCTCTGTTACGGCCTGAACGACATGGTACAGCTGACCCAGATGATCGAGTCCGGTGATAGCCCGGAGCAGCAAAAGCAGGTAGAGCTCAACAAGCTGGACGCCATGCTGGGCTACTGCGAAACCGCCAGCTGTCGCCGTCAGCAAGTCCTGGCTTACTTTGGCGAAGCCTCCCAGCCCTGTGGCCAGTGCGACAACTGTCAGCGCCCGCCCACCACCTTTGATGCCACCGTACAGGTACAAAAGCTGCTGTCCTGCATTTATCGTGTGGGGCAACGCTTTGCCGCCAGCCACGTGATCGACGTGTTGCTGGGGCGGCCCAATGCCAGCGTTACGCACTTTGGCCACGACAAGCTTTCTACCTTTGGTATCGGCCGCGAGCTGAACCAGAAAGGCTGGCGTTCCATCATCCGCCAGCTGGTAGCGCGCAAGCTGCTGGTGGTCGATATCGTGCGTGGCCAATCGCTACTGCTGACCGATGCCTGCCGCCCGCTGCTCAAAGGCCAGGAAACCATCGCACTGCGCCCGCTGGCCGACGACAAAAAACGCCAGAGCGTGCATGCCGAACGCTGGCTGCGCACCGAGCGCGAAGAGCGGTTGTGGCAAGCGCTGCGCCGTTGGCGCAAAGCCATGGCCGACGAACATAATGTGCCAGCCTATGCCGTGTTTTCCGATAAAAGTCTGCAAGAGCTGGTCCTGCAAAAGCCGCAAAGCCTGGTGGCACTGCGCAAGATTTATGGTCTGGGCGAGTTGAAAGTGGCACGTTATGGCCAGCCATTGCTGGAAATCCTGCAAGACGCCCTGGCGGATTGACCGGTCCAGCCTGCACATGGCATTGCTGCACCTGCGCAGTTACAATAGCGCGACATCAAATTTCGGAGAAACGTCATGCCCGTGAATCTCAAGCCTATCGATAATGCCCAGCTGGCGCCCATTGCCGGCGTAGACTTGGCCTATGCCGAAGCCGGTATCAAAAAGCCCGGCCGCAAAGATGTGCTGGTCATTCGTATCGATAAAGGCAATACCGTCGCGGGCGTCTTCACCCAAAACCGTTTCTGCGCCGCCCCGGTACAGATCTGTAAACAGAACCTGGACGCCGGCGTCCAAATCCGCGCCCTGGTAGTGAATACCGGTAATGCCAATGCAGGTACGGGCGAAAGCGGCCGCCAGCACGCTCGTGACGTGTGCGCCGCGCTGGCCAAAGAGCTGGACTGCCTGCCCGAGCAAATCTTGCCGTTCTCCACCGGCGTTATTCTGGAGCCGCTGCCAGTCGACAAAATCATCACCGCACTGCCAACACGCCAGCCCGCCACCTGGGCCGATGCCGCAGAAGCCATCATGACCACCGATGTGGCCCCCAAAGCCACCAGCCGTACCATCCAGATCGACGGCCAGGCCGTGAACATCACCGGTATCGCCAAAGGTGCCGGCATGATTCACCCCAATATGGCCACCATGCTGGGCTTCATCGCTACCGATGCACCTGTTACCCGTCCGGTACTGACCCAGCTGGTAAAAGAGGTGGCCGACCTTAGCTTCAATAGCATCACCATTGACGGCGATACCTCTACCAACGATAGCTTCATGCTGATCTCTACCGGTCAGAGCAGCGCACCGCGCATCGACAGCGTGAACCATCCGGCCTACGAACAGCTAAAGGCCGCGCTGCTGGAAGTATCCATCGAGCTGGCGCAAGCCATCGTGCGTGATGGTGAAGGCGCTACCAAATTCATCACTGTCCAGGTAGAAGGCGGCCGCACCGTCGCCGAGTGTAAGGCCGTCGGCTACGCCATCGGCCGTTCGCCGCTGGTGAAAACCGCCTTCTTCGCCTCCGACCCGAACCTGGGCCGTCTGTTGGCCGCCATCGGTTACGCCGGTATTCACGATCTGGATGTAGACCGCCTGGAAATGTATCTGGACGATGTACTGGTCGCCAAAGACGGTGGCCGCAACCCGCTCTATAAGGAAGAAGACGGCCAACGTGTGATGAAACAAGACGAAATCACAGTCAGAATCGTACTCAACCGCGGCCTGTCCAACGCCACCGTCTGGACCTGCGACTTCTCCTATGATTATGTAAAGATCAATGCGGACTATCGCAGCTAAGCTAGGCCTTTACTGGCTGATCGCCAAGAGCCATGCGCAAGCATGGCTCTTTTCTATTCTGCAGACCCTGTCAGGCTATGCACCAAGCTGGGGCTATCTTGTCAAAAGCGCAGTAAACATAAAATACATTGGTAAACAGCATAAAAATCACATTTCCAGTTCTGCAAATGTGGATTCATGGCGCTTTTTAGCGTGGAAGTGAAAAGTTTATTGATATTTTGCAATTGAAAATTCTTTTACTTTCAATGGCTTGATGTGTTTTGATTTGCGTATTGCCATTTTTCTTTAAAAACGCTGTTGACGAGTCGAAATCGCAAGCGTATAGTTCACTCCA
>AMYZ01000026.1 GCA_000335715.1 beta proteobacterium L13 | reverse complement strand
ATTGGCGCTGAGCCGGCTCAGGCGCGTTCGCCTTTGGCGAGCAGGAAGATGCGCGTACCGGCCAGGCGGTCGTGCAGGAATTGCTTGTCGTTATCCATGAACACCCACAGCAGTGGCAGCAGCCACCATGCCAGCGCCGCCCACGCTGCCAGCTTGGGCGAGCCCAGCGCGGGCAGCCAGGTGATGTACGACAGCACCGGCACGCCGACAAACAGCACCAGTGCGACGGCAAAGCGTATACCGGCTTGCTGCCACGACAGCGGGCGGCCATCGGGCATGGCCACTTTCAGCCGCCACGGCTTCATGGCCAGCGTTTGCCCGCCTTTTACCCAGCAATAGCCAAAGTAGCCAAAGAACACGCCCGCCACAAACAGGCGGTACAGCCATTCCAGCAGCGGGGCATGGTTGCCCAAAGCCAGCACTGGCGTGAAGGCGGCGGCTGCGACCAGCCACAGGGTGCCAACCAGCAGGGATTCGTACACCAGGCTGGCCAGGCGGCGCGTCAGGCCGGGAAAGTCGGTAGAGCGGGTCATGATGATAGGGGAAAACTGGGGAACAGCCTTGCGGCCAACTCAGCATCTTACCAAAGCCCCCGTGTGCCGCCTACCCCTATAAAAGTGGCTGTTTTTGCTGGTTTTTGCCCTTTTTTTGCACCTGCACAAAAGCGCTTGACCGACTTTGGTGCTTCGGCTAAGTTCGTTCATCACGGGACAAAAAATTAATACCTGAATTAAGAAGAGGCAAAGATGCAGATATCGGGCGCGGAGATCCTGGTTCGCAGCTTGCAGGAAGAAGGAGTCGAATTCGTTTTCGGCTACCCCGGCGGCGCGGTCCTTGAGATATATGATGCTATTTTCCGGCAGCAGCAGTTCAAACACGTACTGGTGCGCCACGAACAGGCGGCGGTACACGCTGCTGACGCTTACTCGCGTTCCAGTAACAAGGTGGGTGTCGCCCTGGTGACATCCGGCCCTGGCGCGACCAATGCCGTGACCGGCATTGCCACGGCGTACATGGATTCCATCCCCATGGTGGTGATTTCGGGCCAGGTGTCCACACCGGCCATCGGCATGGATGCTTTCCAGGAAGTGGACATGGTGGGCATTACCCGCCCGTGCGTGAAGCACAACTTCCTGGTGAAAGACATCAATGAGCTGGCGCCTACCATCAAGAAGGCGTTCTACATTGCTGCGTCCGGCCGCCCCGGCCCGGTGGTGGTAGACATCCCGAAAGACGTGACCCAGCGCCTGGCCGAGTTCCACTACCCGGAAAGCGTGAGCATCCGCTCCTACGTGCCGGTAACGCGTGGCCACCCCGGCCAGATCAAAAAGGCTGTGAACCTGCTGGCCGAAGCCAAGCGCCCGTACATTTATGTGGGCGGCGGCGCGGTGCAGGGCAATGCCTCGGCCGAAGTCACCGAGCTGGTGAAAATGCTGGGCGTGCCATGTACCAACACCCTGATGGGCCTGGGCGCTTATCCGGGGCAGGATCAGCAGTTCCTGGGCATGCTGGGCATGCACGGCACCTACGAAGCCAATATGGCCATGCAGTACTGCGATGTGCTGATTGCCGTGGGTGCACGTTTTGACGACCGCGTCATCAGCGTGCCGTCGCACTTCCTGTCGCAGCCGAAAAAGATTGTTCACATCGACGTGGACCCGTCCTCCATCGCCAAACGCGTGAAGGTAGACGTGCCTATCGTGGGCGATGTGAAACACGTGCTGCGCGACATGATCGACCTGCTCAAGCAAACCGGCCAGCAAGTGCCACAGCAACACCTGGCCAACTGGTGGAAGCAGATCGAAGAATGGCGCAGCTACAACAGCCTGCTGTACACCCCGTCTACCGAGTTCATCAAGCCGCAGTACGTGGTGCAGAAGCTGTACGAAATTACCGGCGGCGATGCCATCATCACCTCCGATGTGGGCCAGCACCAGATGTGGGCAGCACAGTACTACCCGTTCAAGCGCCCGAAACAGTGGCTGAACTCCGGTGGCCTGGGCACCATGGGCTTTGGCTTGCCCGCCGCCATTGGCGCGCAGCTGGCCAACCCAGATGCACAAGTAGCGTGCATTACCGGTGAAGGCTCCATCCAGATGAATATCCAGGAGCTGTCCACCGCCAAGCAGTACCACACCCCGGTGAAGGTCATTGCGCTGAACAACCGTTACCTGGGCATGGTGCGCCAGTGGCAGGAGTTCTTCTACGGCACCCGCTATTCCGAGTCGTACATGGATGCGCTGCCGGACTTCGTGAAGATTGCCGAAGCCTACGGCCACGTGGGTATCAAGGTGGAAAACCCGGCCGACGTAGAGCCGGTGCTGCGCGAAGCGTTCAGCCCGGCGCTGAAAGAGCGCCTGGTATTCCTGGATTTCCGTACCGACCAGTCCGAAAACGTGTTCCCGATGATCCAGAACGGCAAAGGTCTGGACCAGATGGATCTGCCGCCGCACATGCGCGACCTGCAGATTGCCCCGTTCGAGAACAACCGTGACTACGGCAACATGTGTTAAGGCCTAGCAGCATGCGACATATTCTTTCTATTTTGCTGGAAAACGAAGCGGGCGCCCTGTCACGAGTAGTGGGACTTTTTTCCGCGCGCGCATACAATATCGATTCGCTGACCGTGTCGACTACCGAAGACCCGACACTGTCGCGCATGACCATCGTCACCCACGGGTCTGACGAAGTCATCGAGCAGATCACCAAGCAGCTCAACAAGCTGATCGAGGTGGTCAAGGTGATTGACCTCAACGAGTCCGACCATATCGAACGCGAGATGATGCTGATCAAGGTCCGTGCCACCGGCAAGGATCGTGAAGAGATGAAGCGCATGGCTGATATCTTCCGCGGCCGCATCATCGACGTGACGGAAAAGACCTACACCATCGAGCTCACTGGTACCAGCGACAAGCTCAACGCCTTTATCGAGGCGATCGACCGTTCAGTGATCCTGGAAACGGTGCGTACCGGTGCATCCGGAATTGGTCGCGGCGAACGTATTCTGAAGATCTGATATCACCAGGGCGGCTACCCGCTGCCCGAGAACAACTAGGGACATAAAATGAAAGTTTTCTACGACAAAGACGCTGACCTCTCCATCATCAAAGGCAAGCAGGTCGCCATCATCGGTTACGGCTCGCAAGGCCACGCCCACGCCCAGAACCTGAAAGAATCCGGCGTGAACGTGATCGTCGGCCTGCGCAAAGATGGCGCATCGTGGAAAAAAGCTGAAGCAGCCGGTCACCAGGTAAAAGAAGTTGCCGAAGCCGTGAAAGCGGCCGACGTGGTGATGATCCTGCTGCCGGACGAATCGCAGCCGGACGTGTACTACAAGGAAATCGCGGCCAACATCAAGCACGGCGCAGCCCTGGCGTTTGCCCACGGCTTCAACGTGCACTACAACCAGATCGTGCCGCGTGACGACCTGGACGTGATCATGGTTGCTCCGAAAGGCCCGGGCCACACCGTGCGTTCCGAGTACGTGAAGGGTGGTGGTGTACCAACCCTGATCGCTGTGTACCAGGACAAATCCGGCAAAGCCCGTGACATCGCCCTGTCCTATGCTGCAGCCAATGGCGGCACCAAAGGCGGCGTGATCGAAACCAACTTCCGTGAAGAAACCGAAACCGACCTGTTCGGCGAGCAAGCCGTACTGTGCGGCGGTGCCGTAGAGCTGGTAAAAGCCGGTTTCGAAACCCTGACCGAAGCCGGTTACGCCCCGGAAATGGCCTACTTCGAATGTCTGCACGAACTGAAACTGATCGTGGACCTGATGTACGAAGGCGGTATCGCCAACATGAACTACTCCATCTCCAATAACGCGGAGTATGGCGAGTACGTGACTGGCCCGGAAGTGGTGACCTCCGCCACCAAGGAAGCCATGAAAAAGGCGCTGTACCGCATCCAGTCTGGCGAATACGCCAAGATGTTCATCCTGGAAGGCAAGACCAACTACCCGAGCATGACTGCCCGCCGTCGCCTGAACGCCGATCACCCGATCGAAAAAGTGGGTGCCGAGCTGCGCGCCATGATGCCTTGGATCGCCAAGAACAAGCTGGTAGACCAATCCAAGAACTAAGCCTTGCGGCATTGTTCTGACAAACCGGGCCCTGTGCCCGGTTTTTTCATGCGCGGCCGCCGTGGCTTGGGGCTAGCCGCCAAAGCACCGTACAATGTCCGACTCTTGGCCTGTGCGGCCAACCTACTGTTTATTTGTGACGGGAAGCCCATGCATCACGATCCTGTACCTGCCAAGCCCTCGCTGCGTCGCCAGGGTATTTATCTGCTGCCTAACTCGTTTACGCTGGCCGCGCTGTTTGCCGGTTTTTACGCCATTGTGCAGGCCATGAACCAGCGTTTCGAGCTGGCGGCCGTCGCTATTTTCATTGCCATGATTCTGGACGGCATGGATGGCCGCGTGGCGCGCATGACGCATAGCCAGAGCGCCTTCGGTGCCGAGTTCGACAGCTTGTCGGACATGGTGAGCTTTGGCGTGGCGCCGGCGCTGGTGGCCTACGAGTGGCTGCTGAAAGACATGGGCAAGCTGGGCTGGATGGTGGCGTTTATCTACTGTGCCGGTGCGGCGCTGCGCTTGGCGCGCTTCAATACCATGGTCGGTACCGCCGACAAGCGCTGGTTTACCGGCCTGCCCAGCCCGGCAGCGGCGGCGCTGGTGGCGGGGCTGGTGTGGATTTGCCACGCCTACGGCTACCAGCAGCTGCCCGGCCTGCACTGGCTGGCGCTGGTGTTTACCGCGTTTGCCGGTATCACCATGGTGACCAATGTGAAGTACTGGAGCTTCAAGGAGATTCACCTGCGCCGCCGTGTGCCGTTTGTGATGTTGCTGGCGCTGGTGGTGGTGTTGCTGTTGCTGATGTCGGAGCCGCCGCTGGTGCTGTTTGGCTTCTTTGTCTGCTATGCGCTGTCGGGTTACGTCATGGCATTGCTGGGCCTGGTGCGCAAATCGCCACCACCGGCAGCCAGCTAAGCCGCTTGGTCCCAGTACATAAACCGCCTTCGGGCGGTTTTGTCTTTTGTGTGCCTAACGCAGGCAGGCGCTGGGCGGTTGGCCGAAGCGGCGGCGAAACGCGGTGGCAAAGTTGGCCGCAGAGCTGTAGCCCGCCCCCAGTGCCACATCGGTAATGCTGCGCTGCCCGCTTAGCAGCATCTGGCGGGCGCTTTCCAGCCGCTGCCCGCGCAGGTAGTCCATCACGCTGCAGTCAAAGTGGCGGCGAAAGTGCCGTTGCAGGGTGCTGCTGCTCATGCACGCAGCGGCAGCGAGCTGGTGCAGGCTCCAGTTTTCGCCTTCCCCGCTGTCTATCAGCGCCTTTACCCGCTGCAGGCGGCGGCTCAGCTGCGGGGTGGCCGGGCTGCCTTGTGGCGGGCTACCTATTTCCGTCAAGGCCTGCCCGAGTAGCAGCATGCCCATGCC
Organism: beta proteobacterium L13; assembly: GCA_000335715.1. Taxonomy (GTDB): domain Bacteria; phylum Pseudomonadota; class Gammaproteobacteria; order Burkholderiales; family Chromobacteriaceae; genus Vogesella. Next base: position 26,155 of record AMYZ01000026.1, on the reverse strand, counting down.
CTCGCGTTCGATGCGAGCCAGCAGCGGGTTGGCCGCATGGTGCTGCACCATCTGCTGCGCCAGCCGCGTGAGCTGCGGGCTGGCGACCCACTGCATGGCAGCCAGGTGACGGCTGGCCAGGCGTGCCAGGGCTGACTGGCTACCGAGCTCGGGCAGGCCGTGCTGCTCCAGCCAGGGGTGATCCAGCGCCATGCACACTTTCTGTTCGATACCGGGTTGGCCGCAGTGGCGCTGGAACAGGGCGGGTTCGTTCAGGTTAACCAGCAGCACTTGCGCTTGTTGCTGCGGCTGCAGGCGGAAGTCGTGCTGGTCGAAGTTCAGCTTGATCGGGCCTTGCAGCGCCACGATCAGCCGTAGCCCGGCGGCGCTGGCATTGCTGTGGCTATGCGGGTTGGCGCGGCTGCGGTTGGCGCTGATCAGAAAACCGGGCGTGGTGTGTTGTACCCAGGCCAAATCGCTGGTGGTCGGGCGGATGTCACCCTGCTGGCCCTGCATGCTGTTTCCTCCGTGTTCCCTCTGCGCGTCTTGCGCAAACAAGCTTGCCCGTATCGCAAAAGCAGCCAGACAGGCTATGCCGGATACTACCAGACTTCTTGGTAATAAGAATGATTATCAACAAGAGGGTGGTAACAATGTGTATCAAGCAGCGTACCTTGCGCCGCCTGGCCGGCTTACTGCTGTGCCTGAATCTCTTGCCGCTGGCCATGGCAGAGCCAGTGGTGCTGGATGGGGCTAGCCAGTTTGCGCTGCATTCGCGGCATACCGGGCGCGACTATCGCATTTATCTGTCGGTGCCAGCCGTGCCGCCGCCAGCGGGGGGCTATCCGGTGCTGTACGCACTGGATGGCGACGCCAGTTTTGCCCGTTTGCATCAGGCCAACCCGCGCGAGGCCAGCGTGTTCGAGCGCTTGCGCCAGCATGGGCCGGTGGTGCCGCAGCCTGGCGTGGTGGTGGGCATAGGCTATGGCCGCCCGTTCAGCCAGACGATGGATTGGCGCGCCGAAGATTACACCCCGCCGCTGTCGTGCCAGGCCTGCGAGCTGTCTTCGCCGCGCCATGGCGGGGCGGACGCCTTTGCCCGCTTTATCAACGAGGAGCTCAAGCCGGAAGTCGCCCGCCGCCTGCCACTGAACCCGGCGCGCCAGAGCCTGTTCGGCCACTCGTATGGCGGCCTGTTTACCGTGTACCAGCTGCTGCGCCAGCCGCAGAGCTTCCAGCATTTCTTTGCCATCAGCCCCTCGCTGTGGTTTGGCGACCGCGCGCTGTTGGCCGCACCCGTGCCCGCGCTGCCGGTGGCGTCGCCACGCCTGCTGGTGTTGTGGGTAGGGCAGGACGAGCAGCCGGCCAGCTACGACCTGGCGGTAGAGCGCCAACGGCAGCAGCGCCTGCAGCAAAACCGCATGGTGAGCAATACCGCCGAGCTACACGCCAGGCTATACGGCCTGCCTGGCCTGGTAAGTGATTACCGCGTCGTGCCTGGCCATGATCACGGCCAGATGCACGGCTACGCCATAGACCGTGCGCTGGCCATCGCCTTTAGCCCGGCCTGGCAGCCAGGCCACTGATTTCATGTGATGGGGTGGCCTGTCACCCCGCTTATTTCGGGAAAAAAATGAAACAACGCAAGCATTCCAGGGCCCGCCTTGCGGCCAACCCGCTGTACGCCATCCTGTTCGGTAGCGCCATGCTGTTACCGGCTGCCGTGCACGCTGCCGGCACCGAGACGGTGCTGGACACGGTGACGGTGACCGGCGAGAAAATGAAGCGCAGCCTGGCCAAAACCACCACGGCGGTCAGCGTACTGCAAGCCGAGAAGGTAGACACCGGCGAGGTCAGCTCGGTTAACGAGGTGGCCGCCCAGGTGCCCAATATGACCATCAACGCCGTGGGTGGCGTGAACATTCGCGGGGTAGAGGGCGCCGGCCCGGGCGTGGGCTTTTATTCCTTTGTCGGCGGTGGTCGCCCGCGCATCAGCACCAGCCTGGACGGTGTCGCCGACGTGTGGACTGGCCAGCAGTACCTGGACAGCGATGTGTGGGACGTGAAGCAGGTAGAAGTGTTGCGCGGGCCGCAATCCACCACCCAGGGCCGCAATGCATTGGGCGGCGCGGTGCTGGTACAAACCAACGACCCGAGCTTCCAGCAGGAAGGTGCGCTGCGTCTGGGCTGGGAAGATACCGATGGCCGCGCCAACGTGGCCGGCATGTTGTCCGGCGCGCTGGTGGAAGACGAGCTGGCCTACCGCCTGACTGCCAATGCGGTGAAGGGGCACGGCTTCATCAACTACACCGGTATCACCGGCGGCCAGGACCCGTCCGCGCTGCAGCGTAGCAATGTGCGCGGCAAGCTGCTGTGGAAGCCCAAATCGATACCGCAGCTGCAAGCGCGGCTGACGGTGGCGCACCGCGACTATCAGGGCGAGTACCTGAACCTGATTACCGGCCCGGAGCTGGGCGCGTACACCTACAAAGCCAGTGCGGCGGCCAACGCCCGCATTCAGGATTCGCAGAACACCACCACTACGCTGGATACCGAATACGACTTCCAGAACGGCGTGACCGGCCACCTGCAGTACAGCTACAGCGATAACCACATCGGCTTCGAGCAATACCCGTCGCGCATGAGCCTGGCGCTGGACGACCAGAACCACACGCTGGAAGGCAGGCTGGTATTCCAGCGCCCGCAAAGCGCACTTGGCGGCGTGCTGGGCCTGTACGCCTACCAGCGCGATCAGGACCTGTTTGCCAACCAGGGCAGCAGCCCGCTATTCCGTGGTACGGATAAAGTCACCACGCTGGCCGCCTACGCGGACGGCGAGCTGGCGCTGAACGACAGCTGGTCGCTACTGGCCGGCCTGCGTGCCGAGCGCGAAACGCAGAACCGTGATGTGGTCTACAACCGCATGCCCATCAAGGGCGATATCGGCAAAACCCTGCTGCTGCCCAAGATCGGTATCAGCCACCAATGGTCGCCAGTTACCCAGATGAGTTTTACCGTGCGCCAGGGCTATAACCCGGGCGGGGTGTCGGTGGACGAGAAAAACGTGGTGTTCGAGTACGGCAGCGAAAAGGTGAATGCCTACGAATACGCACTGAAAACCCGCCAGGGTGGCGTGCTGCTGGGGGCCAACCTGTTTTACAACGACTACACCGACTACCAGATGAGCTACGCCAGCCGCCTGCGCAATGTACCGCAAGCGCATACCACTGGCCTGGAGCTGAGTGCGGCGGCCAGCATTATCGGCGGGCTGGAGCTTAACGCCGGCCTGGGCTTGCTGCGCAGCAAGGTAGACAAGGCACCCGCCGGCGCCGGTGGCATTGCCGGCAAGGAGATGACCTACGCACCGGACATCACCGCCACGCTGGGGGTCAAAAAGCAGTGGGGTAGCTGGAGCGTTGCGGCCAACCTGCAGCACGTGGGCGAGTACTACACCGATACCGCCAATACCAGCACCACCATGGGGGGCGATTACAACCTGGTCAACCTCAACCTGGCCTACGCCATGAACGACGAGACCACGGTGCGTGCCTACGTGAAAAATGCGCTGAACGCAGACATCATGCTGGGCAAGCGCACTACCGGCTTTTATGTCGGTGCGCCGCGCACGCTGGGCATGAACGTGGATTACCGCTTCTAGCCCTGCTATTTACCGTAAGCAGCAAGGCCCCCGCCCAGGCGGGGGCCTTGTTTTTTGTGCGCTGCCATGGCTAAAATTCTACAATATGTCCAATAAAATGCATTGGACACTATTTTGCAACACAGCATCAGGCGATTTGGTGCAGTGCATTTGACAGATTGTCGTCGGATTTGTATCGTAAACCCATAACAAGACAGGAGTGGCAGCATGCAATTGGACATCGAACGTCTAATCGAGGATTTTGGTGGCCCCGGTACGCTCGCGGAAGCGTTGACGGCGGCCTTTCCCGATGAGCCGGTGTCCCGTGCTGCCATCTACAAATGGCGCGAGCGCGGCACCTTGCCGCTGGCACAGCTGAACAAGCTGGCCAAACTCGCCGCCGATCAGGGCAAGCGTTTCGATTTCAACGACTATCTGGCCGGGGCACAACCCGCGGCACAATGGAGATCACCAGACATGGGCGACCGTCTTTACATTTTCGATACCACCCTGCGTGACGGCGAGCAATCGCCAGGCGCGGCCATGACCAAAGAAGAAAAAGTACGTATCGCCCGCCAGCTGGAGCGCCTGGGTGTGGACGTGATCGAAGCCGGTTTTGCCGCCGCCAGCCCGGGTGACGCCGACGCCATCCGCGCTATCGCCGAAGTCATCAAGGAATCCACCGTCTGTAGCCTGGCGCGTGCCAACGAGCGCGACATCCGCGCCGCCGGCGAAGCCATCGCCCCGGCACCGAAAAAACGCATCCACACCTTCATCGCCACCAGCCCTATCCATATGGAGAAAAAGCTGCGCATGACGCCGGATGAAGTGGTGGAGGCCGCGATCAAAGCCGTGAAACTGGCGCGCGAATACACCGACGACGTGGAATTCTCCGCCGAAGACGCGCTGCGCTCCGACATCGACTTCCTCGCCCGCATCTTCGGCGAAGTCATCAAGGCCGGTGCCACCACGCTGAACGTGCCGGACACCGTGGGCTACGCGGTGCCAAAAGTCACCGAAGCCTTCTTCCGCGAGCTGATCGCCAAGACCCCGGGCGGCGACAAAGTGATCTGGTCTGCCCACTGCCACAACGACCTGGGCATGGCCGTGGCCAATAGCCTGGCGGCGGTACTGGGCGGTGCCCGCCAGGTGGAATGCACCATCAACGGCCTGGGCGAGCGCGCCGGTAATGCCGCGATGGAAGAAATCGTGATGGCCGTGCGTACCCGCAAAGACGTGTTCGGTGTGGAAACCGGCGTGGATGCCACCCAGATCGTGCCGGCGTCCAAGCTGGTGTCCACCATCACCGGCTACCCGGTGCAGCCGAACAAGGCCATCGTGGGCGCCAACGCCTTTGCCCACGAGTCCGGCATTCACCAGGATGGCGTGCTGAAGCACCGCGAGACCTACGAAATCATGTCGGCCGAATCGGTGGGCTGGACCGCCAACCGCCTGACGCTGGGCAAACTGTCCGGTCGCAACGCCTTCCGCACCAAGCTGCAGGCACTGGGCATCGTGCTGGAAAGCGAAGAAGCACTGAACGCTGCTTTTGCCCGCTTTAAAGAACTTGCCGACAAGAAACGCGAGATTTTCGACGAAGATCTGCACGCCCTGGTATCCGACCAGCTGGTGGCCGCCGAGCAGGAAGACTACAAGTTCGTGTCGCTGAAAGTGGCTACCGAAACCGGCGAAGAGCCGCAGGCACACATCGTGTTTGTGGAGCGCGGCAACGAGCACCGCGCCGAGTCCGGTGGGTCCGGCCCGGTGGACGCCGCCTTCAAGGCCATCGAAAGCGTGGTGAAGAGCGAAGCCGAGCTGGAGCTGTACTCGGTGAACGCCATCACCAAGGGCACCGAATCGCAGGGTGAAGTGACCGTACGCCTGGCCAAGGATGGCCGCATCGTTAACGGTCAGGGCGCCGATACCGACATTATCGTGGCCAGCGCCAAGGCGTACCTGGCTGCACTGAACAAGCTGTCCAGCAAGACCGAGCGCGTACACGCGCAAGGCCCGGTGTAACAGCAAAGCGCGCGCACGCGTTGCGGCAGGCCACCCTACCGGGCAAGGTTGGCCGCAGCGCGAAAGATCAAAGGCTCACAAGGCCGCCCCATTTGGCCCTTGCCCCCACCACGGCAGGCGCTGACAGCCGACCCACGAGGTCGGCAATGTCGCGTCTGCCGTTTTGCTTTTGTCTGGCGTTATTGTTGTATGACAGGTAACAAATGCGGTTTCTTTGATTTGGCGTGGGTATCTTTAAATTGAGTCTAATGAATCAGTTTATTGATTCATGGTATGTTGAACATATATCCAAAACTATATGGTTCAAGCAAAGCATGAGCGCATTCGCACGAGTTGTTGTCCTGGGTAGCCTGGCACTGCTGGCCGCCTGTTCTGGCACCAAGTACGCGTATCAAAAAGAAGCGTTTGATACCAAAGGCCCGTTTGACCGGCACTTCAATGCCCCGAAAGCCGTGGTCTACCAGGCCATGAAACGCGTGGCGCTGCGCCAGGGTTTTGCTGTGGAAAAAGACGCGGAAGCCAATAACGCGCTGGTAGTGTCCAAACAGTACCAGCAAGATAACCTGAATACCCTGCTGACCATTTCCGGCATCGTGACCGGTGCCGGCAATACGTCTGACGCGTGGATTGCCGCGCAAGAGGTGACGCTGAAAAGCCACGAAACCAAGCAGACGACGTCTGTCGGTTTTCTGAGCTTGTCCATTCCCATTCCTACCGGCACTACCGCCACGCTCACCAAAGAGCGCGGCGAGACGGTGGTCGACCCGTTGTTCTACGAACGCATGTTTGCTTCTATCGAGCGGGAAGTACCCAACGTGCGCACCCAGCTGGAAAGCCAGAAGCTGGAAGACGATGCCCGCCTGCGTAGCGAAATCGAGCAGAAACTGCGTATCGAAATGGAAATCAAGGCGCGGCTGGAAGCCGAGCGTGTGGCCAAGCTGGAGGCAGAGCAGCAGGCCAAGCTGAAGAAGCAAGCCGCCGATGCGGCTACGGCCAACGCTGCTCCGGCGCCTGCCAGTGTGCCAGCGGTGGTACCGGTCAGCAGCCCGGCTGTACCTGCTGCAGCGCCAGTCAGCGGTAGCTAAGCCGGCTGGCGCGGTACGCGCTCGCCCAGATCACCAGGCCGCCGTATTCCGGCGGCCTTTGTGCTTTGGTTTTGTCCGCCAGCCGCTTATAGTGCCGCTACTTTCCAGCAAGGAGTTGCCATGAGCCAGGCTTTTTTCATTACCGGCACCGATACCGAAATCGGCAAGACCCATAGCGCGGTGAAACTGGCGCAGCATTACCAGGGGCAAGGCCTGCGCGTGCTGGCGATGAAACCGGTAGCCAGCGGTTGCGACGTGCTGCCGGACGGCAGCTGGCACAACGACGACGTGGCGCGGCTGTGCGCGGCCACCGGCCAGACCGATACCGCGCTGATGAACCCGTACTGCTTTTTGCCACCGGTATCGCCGCATATCGCCGCCCGTCAGGCCGGGGTGACGGTATCGCTGGACGTGCTGGCCGACCATGCGCAAAGGTTGGCCGCAGACTGCGATGTGCTGCTGGTGGAAGGGGCGGGCGGCTGGATGGCACCGCTGCGTGATGATTGTCTGATGCAAGACCTGGCGCGCCACCTTGCCCTGCCTGTGATCCTGGTGGTGGGCATGCGTCTGGGCTGCATCAACCACGCGCTGCTGACGGCGCAGGCCATCCGCGCCGCCGGTTGCCAGCTGGCGGGCTGGGTGGCGAACCGGGTGGTGCCGAACCAGCCGGCTTTCGAAGACAATCTGGCCACGCTGGTGCAGCATCTGGGGGAGCCCATGCTGCTGCTGCCGTATGAGGGCGCCAGCTAGATTGCTGCGCTGCAGTATGGGGCGTGCTTGTTTTTATACTGCAAGCAGCTAAGCTGCTTGCAGAACAGCATGCCGTACAAGTGCTGTCGCTCGGGTTCTCCGGCCAACACGAGACCTGGGGGCTGCTGCCCCCTGCCATCCTGCTTGATGTACCTTGCTTATCCCCGGGTTCGCCATGCCAGACCACCGTCCTTCCGCCCCTTCGTTTATTGTCCTGCTGCTCAAAATCTTGCTGATCTTGTGTGTGCTGGGCATGTTGGCCGCAGGTTTTTCGCCGCTGTATCAGGCGTTCATGCGCCTTACCGGTTTGGGGGGCGCTGCCCGTGCGCAGGCCGTGCCCGCTAGCCAGCTGGTATGGCTGCGCATTGATGAAAGTACCCCGGGCCAGCCCTGGCAGGTGCGCCCCTTGCAGGGCCCGCAGCAGGTAAAACCGGGGCAGTTTGTGCAGCTGATGGTGGAGGTGAGCAATAAGCAGCCGCATTTTGCGGCCATGCAGGCCTTGCCGGTCTATCAGCCGGTTTCTGCCGCCGCATATGTGCAAAAGCTCGAGTGTTTCTGCTTCGCGCAGCAGCTGTTCTCGCCGGGCCAGGTGCGCCGCTTCCCGGTAGTGCTAGTCATCGACAAGCAGCTACCGGCCACGCTGCGCCAGATAAGCCTGGCGTATCAGATACAGGATAAGCCGGCATGAAACGCCCCTCACCCCGCCACGCCTGGCTGCCACGCTACCGGCCGCGCTGGCGGCTGGCCGATTGGGTGGCAGCGGCGATTGTGCTGGTGGCCGCGCTGGTGATGCTTTTATTTCTACTAGGGCACTACTGGCGCGCCTGATGGCCGTTTTTCCCGGCCGGCTTGGCTGGTGTTATGCCGTTTTGGCCGCTAAGGTAAGAACGTCTTTCCCCTTCCTTGGCGCTGCCTATGTCCTTGCTCACTGCTCTGCGTCCCCCTTGCTGGCGATGTGTGTTGCGTTGCCTGGCGCTGCTGGCGCTTGGCTGGGCGTTGTGGCAGTGGCAGCAGGGTGTGCAGGCGGTGCAGCTGCAAGAGGCGTTTGCCCGTGCGGCCAACCTGCCACCGCAAGCCTTGGCCGAGGTGGCACGGGATGCGGTACCGCAAGGGCAGCGCGTCTGGCTGGCAGTACGCGATAGCGCCGCCAGTGTGAGCATTGCCAATGCCAGGCTGCAAGGCCGCGAGGGGGTACGCCAGTGGCAGGCAGTGCAGCTGGCGGATGGTAGCTGGGTAGTAATCGACCGCGGCTGGCTGGCCAGGCCGGCCGGGGTATTGCTACTGCCCTTGCCCACCGGGCGGCTGTTAGGCCGCTGGGTACCCCGGCCGCCCGAGAAGGTGGCTCCGCCGGCCAGGCTGGGGCTGAGCGGCGAGGTGGATAGCCTGGACTGGCAGGCCTTAGCGCGGCAGCTGCCCGGGCCTTTGCGCCAGGGGCTGGTGGTGCTCGACCCGGCGCTGCGGCCGCATACCAGCTGGCCGGTCAGCGCGGCGGCTGACCCCGCCAGGCACTATCGGCAAGCGGGGATGGCCTTGATGCTGGGATTACTGCTTTTATCCTTCTCGCGCCTCTTGCCCCGTCGTCTTGCTTGATCTGCCTGCTTGCCGCCGCGCCTTGCCAGGCCTATGCTGCTGGCCGTTCCCTGCTGCGAACAGCCGGGTCGAATCAACACTATCTTCCTGGTGAGTGACGTATGAAACCGTTTGGCAAACTGTTGGCCGCGGCCGCGCTGGCCATGTCTTTACTGGCATGTACGCCCGCTGAAACGCTGTCGTTCAAGGGCACGGATATCAGCACTGCCGATTTCGGCAAGCCGTTTACCCTGACGGGGCAGGACGGCAAACCGCATAATCTGGCCGATTATCAGGGCAAGGCCGTGGCGCTGTTTTTTGGCTATACCCACTGCCCGGATATTTGCCCTACCACCATGCTGGAGTACCAGCAGGTGATGAAGCAGCTGGGCAAGGATGGCGACCGCGTGCAGGTCTTGTTTGTCAGCATCGACCCGCAGCGCGATACGCCGCAAGTGCTGGCCGGTTATGTACCGTTTTTCGACAAGCGCTTCATGGGGCTGACCGGTAGCCCGGCGCAGGTGCAGGCGGTGGCCAGCCAGTACAAGATCGTGGCGCAGCGGCAGGCGCGCCAGGACGGCGGCTACACCATGGACCACAGCGCTGGCAGCTATTTGTTTGATACCCAGGGCCAGCTGCGCGTGTATGTGCCTTACGGCACCCCGTCTGCAGATATCGCGCATGATTTGCAGCAATTGTTGCGCTAGACTTGGGTGTCATTTTTAGCCAGTAGCTGGCAGCGGATAAGCAGATTGTGACTGAAGAAAAACATAGCGGCAGCGAGCCCGCAGACCTGTCCCGGTTTACCCTGTCTAGCCGGGCCGAGATCGTGCAGCATCTGCGCACCATTATCGACCAGCGCCAGAACGTAACGGTGTTTTCCAACAAGGGTAAGTCTTTCATCATTACCCGGCTGCTGGATATCGACCCCGAGCGCGGCGTGATGGTGCTGGACTGGGGGGCGAAAGAGCACGAAAACCGCATGTTGCTGCAAAGCGAGCGCAATGTGTTCGTCAGCGCCCCGTCCGGGGTGAAAACCCAGTTTGCCACCGGCGAAGTCCGCGAAATCAGCTTTGAAGGTGCCCCTGCGTTCGAGGCGCCGCTGCCGCAGCAAGTGATACGCCTGCAGCGCCGCGATTTTTTCCGCATTCATACCCCGGTAGCGCAGCCGGTGCTATGCCGGCTGACAGACCACCCTGACGGAGAAAAGCTGATTCCGCTGTTTGATATCAGCCTGGGCGGCATGGCACTGACGCTGACCCCGGCGCAGGCCGGCTGGCTGAGCGAGGGCATGGTGTTGCGCCAGGCGGTGATCGAGCTTAAACCTTTCGGGGTGTTGCAAGTGGGCGTGGAAGTGCGCCATATCATGCGACTGCAGCTGAAAAATGGCATGGAAATGCTGCGTGCGGGCTGTTTGTTCCAAGGTATGAACACGCCGCGCGAAACGCTGGTACAGCGCTATATCGCGCAGCTTGAGCGGGAGCGCCGTGCTCTGGTACGCTGAGGCCAACCTATTGCAACGCAGCACGCCATCATGACCCTGACCATTGCCCTGTCCAAGGGCCGCATTTTTGAAGAAACCCTTCCCTTGTTGGCCGCGGCAGGCATTGTGCCGGCCGAGGCGCCGGAATCGTCGCGCAAACTCATCATCGGTACCAACCGCCCAGACGTGAAGCTGGTCATCGTGCGCGCCTCCGACGTGCCCACCTATGTACAGTACGGCGCCGCCGACCTGGGTATTGCCGGCCGCGACGTGCTGATCGAGCACGGTGGTGCCGGCCTGTACCAGCCGCTGGACCTCAATATTGCCAAGTGCAAGATGATGGTGGCGGTGGAAAACGGCTTTGACTACGAGGCCGCCGTCAAGCACGGCGCCCGCCTGAAAGTGGCCACCAAATACCCGCAAATCGCGCGCGAGCACTTTGCCGCCAAAGGCGTGCACGTGGACATCATCAAACTGTACGGTTCCATGGAGCTGGCGCCGCTGGTGGGCCTGGCCGACGCCATCGTCGACCTGGTGTCTACCGGTGGCACGCTGAAGGCCAACAACCTGGTGGCCGTGGAGCACATCATCGATATCAGCTCGCGTCTGGTAGTGAACCAGGCGGCGCTGAAACTCAAGTACGACACCATCCAGCCGGTGCTGGATGCCTTCGCTGGCGCCGTCCAGCCGTAACTGTCCCCGCTGCGGCCAACCTTGTGGTGGGTCGCGGCCCCCGGAGCCGCACGCATGCAACGCCTGTCTTCTACCCAAGCCGACTTTGACGCCCGCCTGAAAGCCCTGCTGGCGTTCGAAACCGCCCAGGACCCTGCAGTGGATACCGCTGTCGCCGCCATCTGCGAGGACGTCAAAGCCCGCGGTGACGCCGCCGTCGTGGAGTACACCAACCGTTTCGACCGCATGAGCGCCGCCAGCATGGCCGAGCTCACCCTCAGCCGCGAAGCGCTGCAAGCCGCCCACGACCGCCTGCCTGGCCACGGGCGCGACGCGCTGGTCGCTGCCGCCGAGCGCGTGCGCCGCTATCACGAAAAGCAGCTGGCGCATTCCTGGAGCTACGAGGACGAAGACGGCACGCTGCTGGGCCAGCAAGTTACGCCGCTGGACCGCGTGGGCATCTACGTACCCGGTGGCAAGGCAGCCTACCCCAGCTCGGTGCTGATGAACGCCATGCCGGCCAAGGTGGCGGGTGTGGGTGAAATCATCATGGTGGTGCCCACCCCCAATGGCGAGCAGAACGACCTGGTGTTGGCCGCAGCGTACATTGCCGGCGTGGACAAGGTATTTACCTGTGGCGGCGCCCAGGCGGTGGCCGCGCTGGCCTACGGTACCGAGAGCGTGCCGCAGGTAGACAAGATCACCGGCCCCGGTAATGCCTACGTGGCCGCGGCCAAGCGCCGCGTGTTCGGCGTGGTGGGTATCGACATGGTGGCCGGCCCGTCCGAGATCCTGGTGATTTGCGACGGCGACACCGACCCGGACTGGATCGCGATGGACCTGTTCAGCCAGGCCGAGCACGACGAAATCGCCCAGGCCATCCTGCTGTGCCCGTCGGCCGACTACATCGCCCGCGTGGAAGCCAGCATCGCCAAGCTGCTGCCGGCCATGCCGCGCCGCGCCATCATCGAGCAGAGCCTGGCCAACCGTGGCGCGCTGATCCAGGTGCGTGACCTGGCCGAAGCCTGCGAGATTTCGAATTACATCGCCCCCGAGCACCTGGAGCTGTCGGTGGCCGAGCCCGAAGCCTGGCTGCCCAGCCTGCGCCACGCCGGCGCCATCTTCATGGGCCGTTTCACCTCGGAAAGCCTGGGTGACTACTGTGCCGGCCCCAACCACGTGCTGCCTACCAGCCGCACCGCGCGCTTTGCCAGCCCGCTGGGCGTGTACGACTTCCAGAAGCGCAGCAGCCTGATTCGCGTGTCGCACGCCGGGGCGCAAAAGCTGGGCAAGATCGCCAGCATCCTGGCGCATGGCGAGGGCCTGACCGCACACGCCCGTGCGGCAGAATTACGCCTGGATGAATGAAAATTTAACGAAACTGGCCTAGGCTCCAAAGCATAAGGAGCACAACGCCAATGACACGTTATCTGGCCAGACTCTGTCTGGCCTTTCTTTTTGCGCAGGCTTACGCCGCTACGCCCACCGTGTTACTGGTAGACAGCTATCACGCCGGTTACGCCTGGAGCCAGGCTTGGCGCGCCGCGCTGATGCGCACGCTGGGCAGCTCGGTGCAGTTTTCCTACGCCGAGCTGGATAGCAAACGCCAGCCACGTGACCAGCTGGAGCCGCGAGCCAAGCAGATTATGGCGCAGATCCAGCGCCAGCAGCCGCAGCTGGTGGTAGTGGCGGACGATGCCGCCTTGCGCTTTGTCGGTACTCGCCTGGCTGGCAGCACCACGCCGGTGGTGTATCTGGGTATCAACCAGAACCCGCGCCATTACCTGCAGGACTACGTGGCCAACGTGACTGGCGTACTGGAGCGGCCGCTGATACGCCGTAATATCAACCTGATGCGCCAGATGGTGCCGGGTATGCGGCGTGTGCTGCTGCTGTTTGATAACGACCTGACCTCCGAGGTGATTCAGGAGGAGCTGTTCGGCCGCGCCAGCAGCCTGCAGGACGGCGCCGTGCAGATCGACCTGGTACGCGCTATCGACTACGCCGACTGGCAGCGTCAGGTGAGCCAGGCCGGTGGCCGCTACCAGGCCATCTGGACCGGCCTGTACCAGACGCTGCGCGACGCCAACGGCAAACTGGTACCGGATAACGAGGTTATCGCCTGGACGGCGGCCAACAGCAAGCTGCCGCTGTTCGCGTTCTGGGATTTTGCCATCGGGCCGGACAAGGCCATAGGCGGGCTGGTGTTGTCCGGTAGCGACCAAGGCAGGTTGGCCGCAGGCCTGGTGCAGCAGGTCCTGTTTCAGCGCCGCCAGCCAGGCAGCCTGTTTCCGCTCAATGGCGGCAGTGGCCACTTGCTGTTCAGCCGGCGTGCGCTGCAGCGTTTCGGCCTTACCCTGCCGCCGGCATGGCACGGGCAAGTGCAGCTGATCGAGTAGCCGACCCGGCCGAATCGGGTTAGGATGACGGTTCTGTGAATTGATTGCGTCGGGCTTTGCCGGCAGTTCCAACCGGCCCCGCCGGTATTGAAATGTCGAGCAAAATGTCTATACAGCAGTGGTTCCGCCCCGATGTCCTGGCCATGCAGGCCTACCATGTTGCCGATGCAACGGGCTATCTCAAGCTCGATGCTATGGAAAACCCGTACCGACTCCCTGACGCCTTGCGCGCCGAGCTCGGCCAGCAGCTGGCCGAGGTGGCGCTGAACCGTTACCCCGACCCGCACGGAGATGGCCTCAAAGACCAGCTCAAGTCGGCGTTTGCCATCCCCGCCGCTGCCGACGTGGTGCTGGGCAACGGCTCCGACGAGTTGATTACCCTGCTGACCCAGGCGCTGCCCGCCGACAGCGTGGTGCTGGCGCTGGAGCCTTCCTTTGTGATGTACCGCATGAACGCGCAGCTGTCGCGTATGCGTTACATCGGCGTGCCGCTGAACGACGATTTCACCCTGAATCTGGACGCCACCTTGGCCGCCATTGCCGCGCACCAGCCGGCGGTGGTGTTTGTGTCCTACCCCAACAACCCTACCGGCCCGCGCTTTGCCCGCCAGCAGGTAGAAGCCATTCTGGCCGCCGCGCCGGGCTTGGTGGTGGTGGATGAGGCCTATCAGGCCTTTGCCGCCGATACCTTCATGGATCTGGCCGGCCAGCACCCGCAGCTCATCGTGATGCGCACGCTGTCCAAGATCGGTTTGGCCGGCCTGCGTCTGGGTTACGCTGCCGGCGTGCCGCACGTGATCGCCCAGCTGGACAAGGTGCGCCCGCCGTATAACGTGAACGTGCTGACCCAGGCCGCCGCCAAATTCGCGCTGCGCCATCTGGACGTGTTCGACGCCCAGGCGGCCGAGCTGCGCGCCGAGCGCAGCAGGTTGGCCGCAGCGCTGTCGGCATACGCGCAGTGCACGGTTTTCCCTTCCGAGGCCAACTTTGTCACCGTGCGCGTGCCGGATGCCCCGGCGCTGTTTGCTGCGCTGAAAGCTGCCGGCATCCTGGTAAAAAACCTGCACGGTTACCACCCGCTATTGCAACACTGCCTGCGCCTGACCGTGGGTAGCCCCGATGAAAACACGGCCGTGCTTGCGGCCATCGATTCCTTTTTTGCCTGAAACCCATGCGCACCGCTACCGTTACCCGCAATACCCTGGAAACCCAGATCACCATCAGCCTGAACCTGGATGGTACCGGCGTAGGCCGCTTTGACACCGGCGTGCCGTTTCTCGACCACATGATGGACCAGATCGCCCGCCACGGCCTGATCGACCTGGACGTGCACGCCCGCGGCGACCTGCATATCGACGCCCATCACACCGTGGAAGATATCGGCATCACGCTGGGCCAGGCTTTTGCCAAGGCTATTGGCGACAAGAAAGGCATCCGCCGCTACGGCCACGCCTACGTGCCGCTGGACGAGGCGCTGTCGCGCGTGGTGATCGACCTGTCCGGCCGCCCGGGTCTGGAATATCACATCCCGTTCACCCGCGCCTGTATCGGCAGCTTCGACGTGGATTTGTTCAGCGAATTCTTCCACGGCTTTGTGAACCACAGCATGGTGACGCTGCACATCGACAACCTGCGTGGCGTGAACAGCCACCACCAGGCCGAAACCGTGTTCAAAGCCTTCGGACGCGCGCTGCGCATGGCGGTGGAAGTAGACGAACGCATGGCCGGCCAGACGCCGTCCACCAAAGGGACGCTGACAGCATGAAAGTAGCCGTCATCGATTACGGCATGGGCAACCTGCACTCGGTGCTCAAGTCCGTTCAGTACGTCAACGACATCGGCGCCGACATCTTCCTGACCTCCGACCCGGAGCTGGTGGTGGCGGCCGATAAGGTCATCTTCCCCGGCCAGGGCGCCATGCCGGACTGCATGCGCGAGCTCAATGCTTACGGCCTGGCCGACGCTGTACGCGAAACCACGCGCACCAAACCGTTTTTCGGTATCTGCGTGGGCGCCCAGCTGCTATTTGATCACAGCGAAGAGGGCGATACGCCAGGGCTGGGTATTTTTCCGGGGCAGGTGAAACGCTTTGCGGCCAACTTGCTGGATGCGCAGGGCGAGCGCCTGAAGGTGCCGCATATGGGCTGGAATCGCGTGTTCCAGCAGCGCGCGCACCCGCTGTTTGCCGGCATCGAGGACGGCGAGCGTTTCTATTTTGTGCACAGTTACCACTTTGCACCGGCCAGCAGCGCCATCACGCTGGCCGAAAGCGAGTATCCCGAACGGTTTTCCTGTATTGTCGGTGATGGCAATATATTCGCCACCCAGTTCCACACCGAAAAGAGCCACCGCGCCGGTCTTCAGATGATGAAGAACTTCCTGGCGTGGGACGGCACTGTTTAACTTACCGTAGATCTTCCGCACCATGCTGCTGATACCCGCTATCGACCTCAAGGACGGTCAATGCGTACGCCTGAAACAAGGCGTAATGAGTGATGCCACCGTATTTTCCGATGACCCAGTGAAAGTTGCGCTGCATTGGCGCGACCAAGGTGCCCGTCGCCTGCATCTGGTGGATTTGAACGGTGCCTTTGCTGGCAAACCGAAAAACCTGTCGGTCATCCGCGACATTCTGGCTGCCGTCGGTGACGACATGCCGGTACAACTGGGTGGTGGTATCCGCGATCTGGACACCATCGAAAAGTACTTCGATCTGGGCTTGAAATACGTGATTATCGGCACCGCCGCGGTGAAAAACCCTGGCTTCCTGCACGATGCGTGCGATGCCTTCCCGGGCCAGGTGATTGTGGGCCTGGACGCCAAGGACGGCATGGTTGCCATCGATGGCTGGGCCAAGGTAACCGGCCATAACGTGATCGACCTGGCCAAGCGCTTTGAAGACTACGGCGTGAATTCGGTGATTTACACTGATATCGGCCGCGACGGCATGATGAACGGTGTGAATATCGAAGCCACCGTCAAGCTGGCGCAGGCGCTGACCGTGCCGGTGATCGCCTCCGGCGGCCTCACCGACCTGGAAGACGTACGCAAGCTGTGCGAGGTGGAAGCCGAAGGCATCGAAGGTGCCATCACCGGCCGTGCCATTTACGAAGGCAGCATCGATTTTGCTGCCGCACAGGACCTGGCCGACGAATTGTCCGACGCCTAACCCCTGCGTTGGCCGCCTGCCACCCGGCGTGCGGCCAACCTTCTGTTGTTGTTCATCATGTCTCTAGCCAAACGTATCATCCCCTGCCTCGACGTGACTGCCGGTCGCGTGGTGAAGGGTGTCAATTTTGTCGGCCTGCGCGACGCCGGTGACCCGGTCGAAATCGCCAAGCGTTACAACGAACAAGGCGCCGACGAGCTTACTTTCCTCGACATTACCGCGAGCTCCGACGACCGCGACCTGATCCTGCACGTGATTGAATCGGTCGCCGAGCAGGTGTTCATTCCGTTGACCGTAGGCGGTGGTGTGCGCCAGGTAGCCGATATCCGCCGCCTGCTGAACGCCGGTGCCGACAAGGTCAGCATCAATACTGCAGCGGTGACCAACCCCGACCTGGTGAAAGAAGCCGCCGACAAGTTTGGCAGCCAGTGCATCGTGGTGGCAGTAGACGCCAAGGCGGTAACGCCGCAAAACGACCGCTGGGAAATCTTTACCCACGGCGGGCGCAAACCGACCGGCCTGGACGCGGTGGAATGGGCGGCACGCATGGCTGAATATGGCGCCGGCGAAATTCTGCTTACCAGCATGGACCGCGACGGCACCAAGATCGGTTTCAATCTGCCGTTGACCCGCGCCGTGTCCGACGCGGTGCCGATTCCGGTGATTGCCTCCGGTGGCGTGGGCAATCTGCAGCATCTGGTAGAAGGCGTTACGCTGGGCAAGGCCGATGCGGTACTGGCGGCCAGCATTTTCCACTTTGGCGAATACACGGTGCGCCAGGCCAAAGAAGCCATGCGCGCCGCCGGCATTGAAGTCCGTCTGTGAGGTTGGCCGCATGACTACGCTGAATTGGCTGGATGAAGTGAAATGGGACGACAAGGGGCTGGTGGTAGCCATTGCCCAGGATGCCCACAGTGGCCGTGTACTGATGGTGGCCTATATGAACCGCGAGTCGCTGCAGCTGACTGCCGAAACCGGCATTGCCCATTACTGGACGCGCTCGCGCCAGAAACTGTGGAAAAAGGGCGAGGAGTCCGGCCACACGCAGGCGGTGAAAGAGCTGCGCCTGGACTGCGACGGCGACGTGATTACCATGCAGATTGAACAAGCAGGCGGCATCGCCTGTCATACCGGCCGCGAAAGTTGCTTCTTCCGCGTCTGGCGCGATGGCCAGTGGGTAGTGACCGACGAGGTACTGAAAGACCCGCACGCCATTTACCATCAGCACTGAATCTGATCTGCTGCAGGGTTTGCCCCACTACGACCTGTTACAAGGATGTCACATTATCGACATATACTGGCACCGCGCCGGTAGCCGGGAGACGCAAGATGAACGCGACTGAAATTTTCAAGAATATTGGTGACACGCTGGAAGCCCGCAAAGAAGCCAGCCCGTCTTCGTCCTACGTAGCTTCGCTGTTGCACAAGGGCGAGGACGCCATCCTGAAAAAGGTGGCGGAAGAGGCGGCTGAAGTGCTGATGGCCTCCAAAGACAAGGACCGCCTGCACCTGGTGCGCGAAGTGGCCGACCTGTGGTTCCATTCCATGGTGCTGCTGGCCCACCACGGCTTGCGCGCCGAAGATGTGGTAATGGAGCTCAAGCGCCGCGAAGGTATTTCCGGCATTGATGAAAAAGCGTCGCGCACGCAAGGCTGAAGGGAGCCAGAGACATGAGTGACTGTATTTTCTGCAAAATCGCCAAAGGCGAGATCCCGGCCAAGAAAGCTTACGAAGACGACGACGTGGTGGTGTTTCACGACATCAACCCCAAGGCGGACGTGCACTTGCTGCTGATCCCCAAACTGCATGTAGAATCGCTGGCGCAGTGCGATATCCGCCATCAGCAGATGCTGGGCAAGCTGTTGCTGCTGGCGCCGGTACTGGCGGCCGAGCACGGCCTGGCGCAAGGTTTCAAGACGGCCATCAATACCGGTGTCGGTGGTGGCCAGGAAGTTTTCCACCTGCACGTACACGTGTACGGCAATCGATAAATCCGGGTAAGCATACCCGACCTGTTTAGAGGTAAGTGTCCATGGGTTCCTTTAGCATCTGGCATTGGCTGATCGTTCTGCTGGTAGTGGTTCTGGTATTCGGTACCAAGAAGCTGCGTAATGTTGGCGAAGATCTGGGCGGTGCAGTGAAGGGTTTCAAGGAAGGCATGAAGGGTGAGGCTGAAAAAGATAACGCGAATGGTCGCGTGATCGATGCCGACCAAGACAAGAAATAAGCGCAGGTCATACTGTGTTTGAAATCAGTTTTGGCGAACTGCTGGTCATCGGTGCGGTAGCACTGATCGTGCTGGGCCCGGAGCGCCTGCCTACGGTGGCGCGTACCATTGGCGCGCTGGTTGGCCGCGCGCAGCGCTTTGTCGCTAGCGTGAAATCCGATATCCACCAGCAAAGCCAGATGGCCGGGCTGCAGGAGCTCAAGCAGGATGTGCAGGACGCGGCCAACGCTTTCCGTGATCAGGTTCAGCGCGAGGTGGATGAGACGCGTCAGGTAGCGCAGGATATTGCGTATTCCGTAGAGCCTGTCGGTGCCGCGGTGCAAGAGTCTGCCAGCGAGCTTGCCCGCATTGCCGATGAGGCGAACCAGCCATCCGAAAGCATTGCACCGGAAAACATGTTGGCCGCTGCCGGTGTGGTGCCCGAGCCGCAGGCTGCTGCAGATGAAGGCCAGCTCGACCTGTTTGCCACGCCGGCCACGAAGACCGCTTCCGACCAATCCGTAGCCGAGCCCCGTTCTTAAATACATGGATCAACAACCTTTACTGGCGCACCTGGTCGAGCTGCGCAACCGGCTGGTGCGTATTGCCATCGTACTGATGGTTGCCTTGCTGGCCATGGTGCCGTGGGCGGGTGATGTCTATCACCTGTTTGCCAAGCCCCTGCTGGATGTGCTGCCGCAAAACAGCAGCATGATTGCAACCGAAGTGACAGCACCGTTCTTCGTGCCGCTGAAAGTCACCATGCTGGTCGCGTTTGTGGCCACCCTGCCGCATACCCTGTACCAGATCTGGGCATTCATTGCGCCCGGCCTGTATAACCACGAGAAAAAGCTGATTGTTCCGCTGATTGTCAGCAGCGTGCTGCTGTTCATGGTGGGCATGGCCTTTGCCTATTTTGCCGTTTTCCCAGTGGTATTTGGTTTCATGAGCGCACATACGCCGGAAGGGGTGGCCATGATGACCGATATCGACAAATACCTGTCGTTTGCACTGGGTATGTTTGTTGCGTTCGGCATTACCTTTGAAGTCCCCGTGATTGTGGTGGTACTCAACCGCATGGGCATCGTTACCCTCAAGCAGCTGCGTGAAGGGCGCTCGTATGTGATTGTGGGCGCTTTTGTCGTGGCTGCCGTGGTAACGCCACCCGATGTGTTATCCCAGGTGATGATGGCTGTACCGTTGTGGTTGCTGTACGAAGTAGGCATCGTGATGTCGATGCTGGTAAACAAGGAAAAACCGGATGTGGCGAATGGCTAACCCCAAACCGTTTCATTGGGGTGCGGTATTCAGCCTGCTTGCCCTGATTATGTTGAACCTGGCATGGGAGCTCTGGCTGGCGCCGCTGCGCCCGGGTGGCTCATGGCTGGTGCTGAAGTCTGTGCTGCTGCTGCTACCGTTGATGGGTGTCTTGAAAGAGCGGGTGTATACCTACCAGTGGTCCAGCATGTTTATCCTGGCTTTTTTTGCCGAAGGCGTTATGCGAGCCTGGGGGGATCGTGGTTTGTCACAGCAACTGGCCATGATAGAGGTGTGGCTCACTGTGCTGTTTTTCGGCAGTGTGGTGTTGTATGTAAGAGCCAAACGGCTACAACTGTCATCCTAAGGCAGGTAATCTTCGTTATGCTAAGCCAGCGCAATGCTGGCTTTTCTTTTGCCTGATAGCAATTTCTATAATTGGCAATAGGTTGTTAAAGATCAATCAAATGATGCTTGCAGGTTTGGCATGCCTTGTTGATAATGTATCCGATATAAAAAAAGTGCCGCACAGCGAGCTGCCGAATAACGAAAAGCAAGGCCACACCTTGAAAAGAGCGTATGGATAAGCCCGAAACTAGCCCCACTACCGCAGGAATTACCCTGCGTGCCACGCACCTCGACCCCCTGCTGGATTGTCTGTTCGAGCTGACTCGCCTACATGGTGTCACCACCACGCGAGATTCGCTGGTCGCCGGTATTCCCATGGAAGACCAGCGGCTGAGCCCTTCCATGTTTTCGCGCGCGGCACGTCGCGCTGGTTTGGCCTCCCGGGTATTGCGCCGTCCGCTGAATCAGCTACCGGCCGTGCTGCTACCCGCTGTGCTGATATTGAAAAATGACCAGGCCTGCCTGCTTCGGGAGGTCGGGAGTGATGGTAGCTTCCACATCAGCCCGGGTGAATTGCCAGAGTCGATCCAGGTGATGACACTGGAAGAGTTGCAGGCCATCTATACCGGCCTGGCTATCGTAGTGAAGCCGCGCTTCCGTTTTGAAAAGCGTGTACCAGAGTTGCAGGCGGCTCGTAACGAACACTGGTTCTGGCATGCCGTTTTGCAAGGTCGCCCGCTTTATCGCGATGCACTGATTGCAGCCTTCTTTGTTAACTTCTTTGCACTGGCTTTCCCGCTGTTTTCCATGAATGTGTACGACCGCGTAGTGCCCAATATGGCGTTTGATACGCTGTGGGTGCTGGCGGCGGGCGTAGTGCTCATGCTGGTGTTCGACTTTGTGTTGAAGCTTACGCGTGGCTACCTGATCGATCTGGCGAGCAAACGGGTAGACGTCATGCTGTCGGCACTGATCATGGAGCGCGTGCTGGGTATCCGTATGGAAGCCCGCCCGGCTTCGGTCGGGGCATTTGCGGCCAACCTTCGTGCTTTTGAATCACTGCGCGATTTTATTGCGTCGGCCACGATTACCACCCTGGTCGACGTGCCTTTCGCACTGTTGTTCCTGTTTGTGATGCTGTGGATTTCCCCGTGGATGGTGATTCCGCCTGTGGTGGCCATCGTTCTCATGCTGTTGCTGGCCTACATTGTGCAGGCCAAGATGCACGAACTGTCAGAAAGCACGTTCCGCGCCTCCGCACAACGGAACGCGCATCTGGTGGAGAGCCTGGTAGGCCTGGAGACCGTCAAGACGCTGAGTGCGGAAGGCGAGCTGCAAGGACGCTGGGAAAAGGCCACACTCTTTCTGGCCCAGATCGGTAGCCGTCTCAAGTTTTTGTCTGCCGTTACCATGAACCTGGCGGCTTTTATCCAGCAACTGATGTCCGTGGCTATCCTGATCGTGGGCGTTTATCTGATCAAGGAAGGCCAGACGTCTGTCGGTGGCCTGATTGCTTGCACCATGCTGGCTGGCCGCGCCATTGCCCCGCTGGGCGCGGTAGCCGGGCTGATGTCACAGTACAACAATGCCAAGTCGTCTTTGACATCGCTAGAAGGCATGATGAAGCAGCCGGTAGAGCGCGAACACGAAAGCACGTTCTTCCACCGCACGCATTTCAATGGCGATATCGAGTTCAATAG
Source organism: beta proteobacterium L13 (assembly GCA_000335715.1). Classification (GTDB taxonomy): domain Bacteria; phylum Pseudomonadota; class Gammaproteobacteria; order Burkholderiales; family Chromobacteriaceae; genus Vogesella. The sequence goes on along the minus strand of AMYZ01000026.1, from coordinate 3,882 downwards.
TGTGGACTTTACTTACCCGAACAGCCCGCTTGGTGCTTTGCACAATGTAACGTTCCGTATCAAAGCGGGGGAGCGGGTTGCCATTCTGGGCCGGGTCGGCTCGGGTAAATCCACTATCCAGAAGCTGGTCATGGGGCTTTATCAGCCCCAGCAGGGCGCGGTACGTATTGATGGTGTCAACGTTCAGCAGGTTGACCCGGCCGAGCTGCGCCGACATGTCGGTTATGTTTCGCAAGACCCGGTGCTGTTCTATGGCACCTTGCGCCAGAACATCAGCATGGGCCAGCCGCATGTACACGATGCCACCATCGCGGCGGCTGCCGAGCTGGCCGGCTTGACCGAGTTTATCAACGCGCACCCTGATGGCTTTGATATGGTCATCGGCGAGCGCGGCGAGTCATTGTCTGGCGGGCAGCGCAAAGCCATCACGATTGCGCGCGCGCTATTGAATGCGCCACCGATATTGCTGCTGGATGAGCCCACCAGCAATATGGATCACAGTACCGAAGCTGCCATGAAGCGCACTTTCGAGAAAATTGTGGCAGGCAAGACCCTGATTCTTGTGACGCACCATACTGCGCTGCTGGATTTGGTTGACCGTATTATCGTGATTGATCAAGGCCGCATTTTGGCTGATGGCCCCAAGCAAGAAGTTGTGCAGGCCCTGCAGCAGGGTAAAGTGGGGAGGGCGCAAGCATGAAATGGCTAAGTAGCATGTTGGAGAAGCTGCGTAATACCAGCAACCCGCTGATCCAGAAGATTCTGGGCTGGTCGTCGGCCGAAGACCTGCAAGACCGCCAGGATTTTGCCTCAGACGCCGAGTGGGCCATCCTGACGCAAGACCCGCGTCGCCCGCGCTTGTTCATCTGGACCATTGGCCTGTTTATCGTGTGTGCCCTGCTCTGGTCCGCTTTGGCTACGCTGGACGAAGTAGCGCGTGGCGAGGGCAAGGTGGTGCCTACCAGCCAAGTGCAACATCTGCAAAGCCTTGACGGCGGGGTGGTGTCGAAGATTTTGGTAAAAGAGGGCGATATTGTCGATCGCGGCCAACTGTTGCTACAGGTGGACAACACCCGGTTTGTGTCTTCGCTTAACGAAAACCAGTCCCAGCTACTGTCCTTGCAGGCAAAGTCATCACGGCTGCGTGCTTTGTCCGAAGGCAAGCCGTTCAGTCTGCCCCCCGAAGTCACCGCCAAAGCGCCGGAAATCGCGCGTCAGGAAATGGACCTTTACCAGTCTAAACGGATGGAGCTGGACGCTAACTTGTCTATCGCCCGCCAGCAACTGGCACAGCGTAGTCAAGAGCTGAACGAGGCGCGCGCCCGGCGCGACCAGGCTAACCAGGGGCTGGAACTGACGCAGCGAGAGCTGAATGTGACTCGTCCCCTGTTGAAATCTGGTGCGGTGTCAGAGGTGGACATCCTGCGTCTGGAGCGGGATGTATCGCGCTATCGTGGCGAGCGGGATATGTCTAATGCCCAGGTACCCAAGATTCAGTCAGCCATCAGCGAGGCATCCCGCAAGATCCAGGAGGTCGAGCTGACTTTCCGCAACCAGGCCAGTACCGAGCTCTCCGAAACCTTGGCCAAGCTCAGCACGCTGGGTGCAGGCAATGCAGCCTTGCAGGACAAGGTAAAACTGACTGAAGTGCGCTCGCCTGTACGTGGCGAGGTCAAACGTTTGCTGGTGAATACCGTGGGTGGGGTGGTGCAGCCGGGGCGGGATATTCTGGAGATTGTGCCGCTGGATGAGTCCTTGCTGATCGAGGCTAAAATCTCGCCACGCGATATTGCCTTTTTGCACCCGGGGCAGCGTGTGTTTGTGCGCTTCACTGCCTATGACTCGACCATCTATGGTGGCTTAAAGGGCTCTCTGCAACAAATTGGTGCCGACTCGATTACGGACGAGAAGGGTAATACTTATTATGTTGTCCGCGTGAAAACAGACTCATCGCATCTGGGGAATCAGGGCAAGTTACCTATCATTCCCGGTATGACGGCTGAGGTGGATATCATTACAGGCAATAAAAGCGTGCTGAACTATTTGCTCAAGCCGGTTTTGCGGGCAAAAGCGCAGGCACTGAGTGAGCGATAATATGTATACCTTATTGATATCATCCAGCATTTCTTTGCAAGAGCATTTGGCCGCAGCACTGGGTAGTTTTATAGAGGTACAACCTTCATTATGGGATCTGCCAAGTAATACCCGTTTTCGCCAGGGTGATCTGGTTTGGGTTGATGGTGACAATCAGGACCCTGATCTGATTAAAAGATTATGTAAAGGGGATTTTGGTCTGGTGCGGGTCATTGTATTGAGCAGTACACCTAATGATGCCGCAGCCGTAGATTGGCTTGGCCACGGTGCAGCAGGCTATCTGCATGCTTTTTCTACCCCGGAAACACTACGACAAACCATGGCAGTTGTTGAGTCGGGTGGCTTATGGGTCGGGGTCGGCCTGATGCAACAGCTCTGTGCACGCTTTGGCCAATTAGCAAAACCACAGCATCATTTAATAGCACAACTTACCGAAAGAGAGCGTGAGGTTGTGCAGTACTTGAAAATGGGTAAGAGCAATAAACTTATTGCCAAAGAAATGGATATTTCGGAACGCACAGTAAAAGCTCATCTAACGGCCATTTTTGCCAAGTTCGATGTATCAGACAGGATACAGTTATTATTGAAATTGGCCGCTTGATAGATTTTGCCCGTTAGTACAATAGGTAGGTCCTGAAAGCCCCAATACATTGTTGATTACTACAACAATGTATTGGGGCTTTCATCATGGCTAATGCAGCAAGCGTTCAAGGTACTGTCGAAGCACTTTCTGGGAAAATTCTGGCTGTTGCGGCTGATGGTTCAACCCGGGTGTTGCAACTGGGTGACAGAGTTTTTTCTGGAGAGCGGCTTATTATTCCGGCGGATGCTTTTATAGAAATTCGCGGCGTGAATGGTAATATTGTTAGAGTCGCCGAAGAACGTAGTATCAGTATTACTGACGATGTATTTTCTCAAGCCCCGTCAGATACTACCGACACCGCTATCGCACCACTTAATCAGGATGCCCGTAGTGTATTGGCTGCCCTTGAGAGCACTCAAGACCCTTTGCAAGCGCTTGAACCTACCGCTGCTGGCCTGACTGGGGGCTCTGGTGAAGATGGCGGCAGCTCATTTGTCCGTATTGCACGTATTGCCGAGAGTATCCAGCCGCTGTCGCTCAGCTCCCAGCTGGGGCAGGCTGCCCCGATCAGTATTGAATTGGCAGATGATGACACTCTAGCCCAGATAGAACAGGATGTGACAGCCCCCGCACTGACCGCGCTGCTGGATCCATCCAGCGACAGCGGTACCAAAGGCGATGGCCTTACCAACGACAACACACCCACCATTAGCGGCACTGGTGAGCCTGGCAATACCATTACGGTGACTACGCCGGTTGGTGAAGTTCTGGTCACCACAGTGCGGCCGGATGGCAGCTGGACAGCTACACCGGTACGCCCCTTGCCTGATGGCAACAACACCATCAATGTGGTCGAGACCGACCCGGCGGGTAACAGTACTAGTGCCAATGTGCCGGTGATAGTAGACACCAAAGGCCCGGCGCTAACCGCCCAGCTCGACCCGGGCAGCGACAGCGGCACGCCGGGCGATGGCGTCACCAACGACACCACCCCGACCATCAGCGGCGTCAGCGAGCCGGGCAACACCATTACAGTCACCACGCCGACCGGCGAAGTGCTGACCACCACGGTGAAGCCGGACGGCAGCTGGAGCGTGACCCCGACCCAGCCGCTGCCGGAAGGTGCGGCCAACTTCCCGGTCACTGCCACCGACCCGGCCGGTAACACCGCCAGCACCACGGTACCGGTCACCATCGACACCACG
>AMYZ01000025.1 GCA_000335715.1 beta proteobacterium L13 | reverse complement strand
GGGGCCGACCGGGGCTGCGGCATACGCACGGCAAGCTGCTTACTTGCTGGCGCTACCCATGTCCTTGGACAGGAAGAAAGCATCAGAGAAGAACTCGTCTGCCGGCAAGCTGCGCTCGCCGATAAAGGCAGTATGCGCGGCCTCTACCATCACCGGCGCGCCGCAGGCGTACACCTGGTAGCCGGCCAGGCTGTCGAAGTCGTCCAGCACGGCCTGGTGTACGAAGCCGGTGCGGCCCTGCCAGTTATGCTCGGGCAGCGCGTCCGACACCACCGGGATAAAGGTGATGTTGTCGTACTGCGCCTGCCACTGGCCGGCCATCTCGGCCATGTACAGGTCGGCCGGGGTACGGGCGCCCCAGTAGAACACGATGGGGCGGGTAATGCCCTGGTGGATGGCGTGCTCGATAATGCCCTTGATCGGGGCAAAGCCGGTACCGCTGGCCACCATGATGATGGGCTTGTCGGAATCTTCGCGCAGGAAGAACGAGCCCAGCGGGCCCTTGAAGCGCATGATCTCTTTCTCTTTCATGGTGTTGAACACGTAGTCAGAGAACGAGCCACCAGGCTGGTGGCGGATATGCAGCTCGATGAACGCGTCGTCGTGCGGCGCATTGGCAATGGAGAAGCTGCGCTTCTTGCCGTCTTTCATCAGGATATCGATGTACTGGCCAGCCTTGAACTGCAGGCGTTCGGACACCGGCAGCTTCAGCTTCAGCACCGCCACGTCGTGGATTTTTTCGATCTTTTCCACGCGGCACGGCAGCGTCTTGATCTGGATATCACCCACTCCGGCTACTTCGCGCGCTTCGATGGTGATATCGCCTTTGGGCTTGGCACAGCAGAACAGCGCCATGCCTTGGGCACGGTCGGCTGCCGACAGCGCCTTGTCCTGCGCACCGCCGTGCTCGACTTCACCTTCTACAACCTTGCCCTTGCAAGCGCCACAGGCACCATCGCGGCAGCCGTACGGCAGGCCGACAGACTGGCGCAATGCCGCTTCCAGAATGGTTTCATGCGCTTCTACGCCAAAAGAATGGCCGCTCGGAAGCACCTTTACCTGACACGTCATCTTCTTCCCTTAAACTTCGCTAAAATGGCCGGCATGCGAACCTTGTTGATACTGGGCAGCGGCGATGTCGCCTTGCGCGCCCTCCCCCTGCTGACGCCACACTGGCGGGTCATTGCACTGATACGCCGCCCGGAAGCCGCCGCCACCTGGCGCGCGCATGGCGCACTGCCGCTATTGGCCAACCTGGACGACAAAAACAGCCTGTCGCGCATTGCCGGGCTAGCCGACGCCGTGCTGTATACCGCACCGCCGCCAGAACAGGGCAGGATAGACCCCAGAATGCGCAAGGTCTTGTCGCAGCTGGCAAAAACGGGGAGTCTACCACAGCAAATCGTCTATATCAGCACCAGCGGCGTGTACGGCAATGCCGATGGCAAGTGGCTGAGCGAGACCGCCCCGCTGCGGCCAACCTCCCCCCGCGCCCAGCGCCGTGTCGATGCAGAACGCTGCCTGCGCGCCTTCGCTGTCGCCCACGGCACCGCACTCACCATCCTGCGCGCCCCCGGCATCTACGCCGCCGAGCGCCTGCCGCTGGCCCGCCTGCAAAACGGCACCCCGCTGATCAACGCCAGCGAAGACAGCATCAGCAACCATATTCACGCCAGCGACCTGGCACGCCTGTGCGCCGCCGCCCTGCAGCGCCGCCGCAGCGGCATTCGCGTGTACAACGCCTGCGACAGCCAGCCCCTGCCGGTAGGCGAATGGTACGACCAGCTGGCCGACACCCTGGGCCTGCCGCGCGCACCGCGCCTGCCACGCACCCAGGTGCAGCAGCAGGTCTCGCCCGGCTTGTGGTCTTTCATGGCCGAGTCGCGCCGCCTGAGCAATGCCCGCCTGCTGCGCGAGCTGCCCGGCTGCCTGCACTACCCCACCGTCGGCCACCTGCTGCGCACACTCACGCCATAGCGGCGGCAAAGCAGCCCGTGCTATCCGGCAGGCGCAAGATTCGGTAACATCGCGATCTTTTTGCAGTTTTTGAGTTCGCACCATGGAAAATCCAGGCTTCAAGCGCGCCATCCGCAGCTTTGTACTGCGTCAGGGCCACCTCTCCGCTTCCCAGCAACGCGCCATCGACGAAGGCATGCCGCGCTGGGGTATCGAATACCGCCCCGAGCAGCTGGACCTGGCCCAGGCCTTTGGCCGCGACGCGCCCAAGATTCTGGAAATCGGCTTTGGCATGGGCGGCGCTACTGCCGAAATTGCGGCCAACATGCCGCATAACGACTACCTGGGTGTAGAAGTCCACAGCCCGGGCGTAGGCAACCTGTTCAAGCTGATCGAAGAAAAGCAGCTCACCAACCTGCGCCTGCTGCGCCATGACGCGGTAGAGGTGCTGGACAATATGCTGGCCGACGGCAGCCTGGACGGCGTGCATATTTTCTTCCCCGACCCGTGGCACAAAAAGCGTCATAACAAGCGCCGCCTGATCCAGGCCCCGCTGGTAGAAAAGCTGGTGAAAAAGCTGAAGCCGGGCGGCTACCTGCACGCCGCCACCGACTGGGAAGACTACGCCATCCAGATTCTGGAAGTCTTCAACGGCAACGCCGACCTGCAAAACACCGCCGAAGCGTACGCACCGCGCCCGGACTACCGCCCGCTGACCAAGTTCGAAGCCCGCGGCATCCGCCTGGGCCACGGCGTGTGGGACATCATCTTTACCCGCAAGTAAGCCACGGATAAGCGTCAAAAAGACGGCCAACCTGCACCGCTATAGGGCGTAAAAGCGCACAGATAGTGTGACGGGCTTCCCCTCATCAGCCCGCATGGTTGGTTAACCGTAATAAAAATGCCCTGGCCTCGGCCGGGGCATTTTTTGTGGGCTGTCGAGCGCATCGAGGACCCCGTTTATCACTACTCCAGTAAATGTGGCGCGGAAGTCCCATCTGGCTGTGTAGTTTTAGCCACTGGCAACTCCAATGGCTTGTAAAACAAAGAGAAATGCTATTATCGTTCCTAGTTATACACACAGACAAACCAAATATACACCTGCAAAGGTGTATATTTCACGTTCGATTTCAATAACCAGATGCCTCTGCCAACCAACAAAAACCAACTTCTGAGTAGCTTGCAGGCTGCGTACTCGAAACTGGTCGAGGAGGCTGCTGCGGTTCCCTCAGATCTGCAGCGTAATCCAGAGCTTGAAGGTGGAATTTCACCGTGCGACCTTATCGCTTACCAGATTGGCTGGGGACGGCTTCTCCTGTCTTGGGACGACCTTGAGACCCGCGGCGAAACCGTCGAAATGCCAGCACCTGGATTCAAGTGGAATCAACTCGGGTTGCTGGCAAAATCCTTTTACCAAGAACAGAACGAACAAACACTCAAGCAGTTGCTCGCCCAGTTTGAGGCGTTGGAGGAAAGAATGCGGCTTTTCATTGAATCAAACAGCGAAGATACGTTATTTGGCATTGGCAAGCGTCATTGGGCAGGACAGAAGTGGTCTCTTGCTAAGTGGATTCAAGTAAACACCGTCGCTCCGTACGGGAGTGCCAGAGCTAAGTTGCGCAAGTGGAAGAAGTCGAACCCATCATTCCACCGGACCTGCGCGAAAAGCCGCGCAGTCCGGTGAATTCAAACGTTAGGCCGGCAAACCGAAGGGCGCACTATGCCGCCAGCTGATTGGACTGGGGTCATAGGAGGCGTTTCCGGTCTTACGACAGGTTGAATTATTTCTACGCCACTAGCGCCGCCCCCCTCCCCTTTCGGCCAACCTTTGGCACTGCCGGCTGGCCGTGTTTATCAGAGGCAGCACCGGCAGCTAGCCACCCAGCAGCGCTTCGATATCCGGCAGCAGCTCGTGTGGCTCGGCCGCTGGCTCGTAGCGTTTGACCAGCCGGCCTTTGCGGTCGATCAGGAACTTGGTGAAGTTCCACTTTACCGGGTGCGGGTGGCCGCTTTCCACGCCGGTCAGCCACTGCCATAGCAGGCTGGCGGCGGAGCCGTTGACGTCGCCTTTGGCAAATAGCGGAAAGTCCACGCCAAAGCGTGTCTGGCAAAACGCGGCGATGTCGTCTGCGCTACCTGGCTCCTGCCCGCCAAACTGGTTGCACGGAAAAGCCAGTACGCTAAAGCCCCGCGCGGCCAGTGCGGCTTGCAGTTCTTGCAGGCCCTGGTACTGGCGGGTATAGCCGCATTCACTGGCGGTATTTACCACCAGCACCACCTGGCCCAGGTAATCGGCCAGGGGCTGCGGGCGGCCATCGGCCAGGTTGGCCGTAAAGCTGGCAAGCGTGGTCATGGTGCGTGTGTCTCCGTATAATGCTGATTTCCCGAACAAATCAGTCAACAATCATGTTTGCACCCAGCCGGCAGGATGCCCGCCGTTTCTTTTTTGATACCTGGCAAAAACAGCAAGCCGGCCACCCGCTCAGCGACCTGGAAAAACTGCTCTCCAGCGTGATCGCCGCCCACCCCGAGTACCACACCATCCTTAGCCGCCCCGAGCAGTACGGCGAGCGCGAATGGCTGCCGGAGCAAGGTGAAACCAACCCCTTCATGCATATGAGCATGCACCTGGCGGTGGAAGAACAGCTGTCCATCGACCAGCCGTTTGGCATTCGCGCCCTGTACCAGCAGCTGCTGGCCAAAACCGGCAGCGAACACGACGCGCAGCACGAGGTGATCGATTGCCTGGGCGAGATGATCTGGCAGGCGCAGCGCTACGGCGGCGGGCCGGATGTCAACGTGTATCTGTCCTGTATTCGCGGCAAGCTGGGCCAAGACCCGGAAGACGAACGCCGCCTGAACCTGAAGGACATGGACGACTAAGCCAGACTGTCTGGCGTACAACAAAGGGACCGCACGCCGGTCCCTTTGTTATGGTCAAGCCGCTACGGTTTTGCAAACCCTAGCCGGCAGGCCGGGCACGCCACTGCGCTACCAGCTCGTCCAGCTGGCCAGGTTCCTGCAGATGGATAACACCATGCGGCAACTGGCGCAGGCCGCGACAGCCCTTGCCCCCCAGCCACAGCTGTGTCGCGGCAGGCAACAGTGCGCGCAGCTGTTCGGCCACGGCCTGCACACTACCCTCGTACGCACCGGAGAACGACAGCACTACGATATCCACCTGATGCTTTTCTGCGGCAAATGCCACGTCCTGCAGCGGCATTTGCGCGCCGAAGGCGATGGCGTCACAACCGGCCAGGCGTAGCAGCGCCTCTACCATCAGCAGACCCAGCACATGCAGCTCGCCCGGTGGCGTGGTCAGCATCACGCGGGGCCACATGGCACCGGCCGGAATGGCCGCCAGGGTTTCCCGCATCACCCGGCTTACCGCCTCGGAGTACAAGTGCTCTTCGGCAATCTGCAGCTCGCCGCGCATCCAGGCATCGCCCACCAGCTGGTTGGCCTCGGGCAAAAAGTCGCAGGCAAAGCGGCGCAGCCCCAGCTCCAGCATGCGGTGGCGCAGGTAGGCACGCGTCGCTTGCGCGTCGTGGCTTTGCAGCGCGCCCAGCAAGCCCTGGCATACGTCAGAGACCTGGCGCTGCGGGGTGTGCTCGGTGGTCAGAGCCTGCAGCTGGGCATCGCTCATGGCCATCAGCTTGCCGGGGCGAAACCCCAGGTCGAGCAGGCGGCGGATCAGCTTTAGCCGAGCCAGGTCGGCCTGCGAGTACAAGCGGTCGCCGGCAGCGTCACGCGCGGGCTGCGGGAAGCCGTAGCGGCGCTCCCACATGCGCAGCAGGTCTTTGGGGATGCCGGTTTCGCGCTCGATGGCGGCAATCGGCAAGCCGGTGGCGTCGTTTTCGGGCAGTTCGTTCATGATTTGTACAAGGCCGCAAGCGACAAGACATTAACAAAGGCGGGCATTATGCCACGCGCCGTTTCAAGCAGCGCAGCAGGCCACCCAGCAATGGCAGCTTTTCGTACAAGCCCTCGGCGGCGTCCCAGTAATCGCGGTGGTCCACGATGCGGCCATCGCTGCCCAGTACAAACAGGGTGCCACCGTGGATGCACTGCGGCTTGCCCAGCATGGCAAAGGTAAAGTCCCAGGTGACAAAAGCCTTGTCGCCCTGCGCGATGACCTCGCCAATCACAAAGCGTGGCTCGGCCAGGCTGCGGAACATGCGTGCGTACAGCGCCTTGATCTGCGAGCGCCCCTTGATGGCGTTAAAGGGGTCGCGAAAGCTGGCGCCGTCGGCGTATACCGCGTCAATCTCGTCCAGCGTGGCGGGGGAAAGGGTTGCAAACCAGTCCAGATGGCGGGCAAGTGCGGGGTTCATAGTCCGGTTACCTTGTGTGCAAGCCAGAAATACAGGCGGTATGGCAGGTGTGCGGCCAACTTCAGCGCACGCGTGAAACGCTTGGGAAAATGGATATCGAACTCGCCGCGCGCCAGGCCGCGCAAGATGGCGTCGGCGGCTTGCTGCGGGCTGATCAGCGCGGGCATGGCAAAGTCGTTTTGTGCGGTAAGCCGCGTAGTGACAAAGCCGGGGTTCACCACGTACACGCCGATGCCGTGCGGGTGCAGGTCCAGGTACAGCGTTTGCGCCAGGTGGTTTACCGCCGCCTTGGTGGCGCCATACACCAGGCCATTGCTCATGCCGGCCCAGCCGGCCACGCTGGCTACCAGCACCAGCCCGCCGCCCTGCTGCGCCATCAGCTGCGGCACGTTGGCCGCCACGCCGTACAGGCTGGCAAGCAGGTTGACGTTCACCATGCGCTGCGCGGCTTCCGGCGTCAGCTCCCAGGCGCGTAGCGGGGTATAGTCGCCCGCCAGCATCACCACCAGGTCGATGCGCCCCCAGCTGGCGAGCAGGGTGTCGCGTACGCGCTGCCAATCTTCCGGCACGGTGGCGTCCATAGCGTGCACCTGCATGCGTTCTTGCCCGGCCGCCACGGCGTGCAGCGCCGCCTCGGTGCGGCCGGACAGTGCCACGTGGGCGCCCTGCTGCTGCAGCGCCTGCGCCAGCGCCGCACCTATGCCATGGCCAGCGCCCACCAGCCACACGCGCTGGCCGTGCCAAGCACGCAGTTTGGGGTTCAGGCTCACGGCTGTGCCCCTTTGCGGAAGAACAGCGTGACTTCGCCCAGCTTGATGCCCCATTTGCTCATCACCGAGCGGTTCAGTACCGTGCGCTCGTCCAGCTGGTACATCCAGTCGTCAAAGCGCACTTCGTATACGGTGCCGTCTACCGGTAGGCGCAGGGTGTAATCCCAGAACAGGGCAAAGCCTTCGGTACGGCCGCTGGCCTGGCCGACCACGTCATCCGCGGTGCCGGTGTAGCGGCCGTCGGGCAGCTTTTTCAGTGTCCAGATGCGGCGCTGCTTTTCACCGTCGTCGTAGCTGAAGTGCTCGTCCAGCACGCCGGTATCGCCCTGCCAGCTGGCGTTCATCTGCACGGTAAAGCGGCGGATGACTTTGCCGCTACGGTCCTGAAAGGTGCCTTGCGCCGTTACCGGGCCGTCAAAGTAGGTTTTCAGGTCAAAGGTTGGCCGCGTACCACGGTAGTCGTCGATACTGGCGGTGCTGCAGCCACCCAGTGCCAATGCCGCCATCGCGGCCACCAGCCAAGCCCATCGTTTCCACATCATGCTGCTCCTTGTGTTGGCGGCCGGTAACGCAGCCACCCCCACGCCATCAATTTGAAGAATGCCGGCAATGCCGCGTACACCCACATCAGGCCACCGGCCGCCTGGCCGGGCACATAGCCCGCCCACTGCGCCAGCGGCAGCGCCACACCTGCGGCCACGGCCAGCGCCAGCTTGTTGAGCATGGACACGGCACCGAACACCGCGCCGCCCGCCTGCTGTACACGGGCACCCAGTGCGTCGGCCACCAGCGCGCTGGCAAAGGCCAGATCAGCGCCCAGTGCCACGCCGGTCAGCACACACACCAGCGTAAAACCGGCACTATCCCCCGCGGCCAACAACGGCACCGGCATGAAACCCAGCAGGGCCAGCGCCATGCCGGCTCGCCAGGCGCGCACCTTGCCGATACGGTCGGCCAGCCACACCCAGGCGGGTAGCGACACGCCCGCTGCCACAAAGTAGGCCAGCAAAAACACGCCGGTCTGTGCGCTGGCCTGCAGCACGTCGGCCACGTAAAAATTCAGCAAGGTCGCCGGTATGGCCATGGCCACCGCATTCAGCAACAGCACCACACCCGCGGCGCGCAGCGCGCCGTCACGCCACCAGGGTGGCCCGGCTTGCCCGGCCACCTCGGCGGCGGCAGGTGCCGGTAGCCGTGGCGCCCAGGCTGCGGCCAACCCTGCCAGCAGCGCCAAGGCCAGCAGCACCCAGACAAAGCGCTGCATGGCCACCAGCTCGCCCATGCTGCCGGCCCACCACGCCGGTAGCGCCGCCGCCAGCAGCACACCCGCCAGCCCCCAGCCCTCGCGCCAGGCGGCCACTCGCGCCCGCCCGGCAGGCGTGGGCCACAGTGCGGCGCCGTAGCGCAGCAGGGCGATGGAGAGCCAGCCATGCGCCACATACACCAGCAGCAGGGCAGCAGACAGCTGCAGCCACAACGGCCAGCCTGGCTGCGGCCACAGCAGCCAGGCAAAGCCGGCTACGGCAGCTGCTGCGGCCAACCCTGCCGCCAGGCGCAGTGCGCCACGCCCGAGGCGGTCTTGCCATTGCCCCAGCAGCGGGTCCAGCACGGTGTCCAGCAGCCGCGTCACAAACAGCAGCAAGCCCAGGCTGGACAGCGCCATGCCAAAGTCCCGTGCGTACAGCGCCGGCAAGTGCAGGTACACCGGCAAGGCCAGCATGGCGAGCGGCATGGCGGCCAGGCCCGCCAGCGCCAGCGGTAGCGGCCTCATCCGCGGCTATTGAGCAGCTGCTCGCGCAGCGCGGGCGCACGCGAGGCCGGGTCTAGCCAGATACGGAAGAAGGTGCGCGCCAGCAGCGGGTCGTCCACCGTGCGCGTGTGGCGGCCGTTGTGCCAGAAGCGCAGGCTGTTGCCATCGAATGCGCCAACAATTTCGTCGCCCTGCTGTACGTCGGGGATGGCCGCTGCCAAGGTATCGCGCCAGCTGGCACGGCGGTTTTCCGGCAGGCCGTAGCGCTGCATTTCCTCCAGGCTGACCTGCACGATCTTGGCCGACGGAATATCGCGTGCGTAGCGCAGCGACAGGGCAAACGGCCGCGCCCAGTCAAAAGCCTGGCCTTGCTGGGTATACAGCGTGGCGTCGTACAGCTTGAAACCGAACCAGCGCAAATTGCCCTGCCCCAGCGGGCGCAGGTTAGCGAGCTCTGCAGGCAGGGCCATGACTACCTCCGTTACCATCAAGCCGGCGAGCAAGGCGCCGGTAGCCACCCATCTAGACATGACGCGTCATCTCCAGCTGGCACACATCGGTGCGCCCGGCGTCAAAGCCGGCAATGCAGTAGTAGAAGTAAAACTGCCACAGCCGCACAAAAGCTTCGTCAAAGCCCTGGGCGCGCACGCGAAGCTGTACGGCGTCGAAGTCGGCCAGCCAGCGGCGCAGGGTTTCGGCGTAATCGGCGCCAAAGGTGTAGCGGTCGCTCAGGCGCAGGCCGGCATTGGCAATGTGCTGGTCCAGCTGGCCGGGCGAGGGCAGCATGCCGCCGGGGAAGATGAACTGCTGGATGAAGTCGGTACTGCTGCGGTAGCGCGCAAAGTACTCGTCGCCAATGGTAATCACCTGCACCATGGCCTTGCCGCCCGGCTTCAGCCGCGCGCGCAGGGTGGCAAAGTAGGACGGCCACCAGCGCTCGCCTACCGCCTCCAGCATCTCGATGGACACGATGTGGTCAAACTCGCCATCGATATCGCGGTAGTCCTGCAGGCGCAGGTCGGCCTGCGCGGCCAGCCCGGCTGCGGCCAACCTGTGCTGCGCCCAAGCCAGCTGCTCGGTAGACAGCGTTACACCGGTAACGTGGACGCCACGGGTGCGGATAGCGTACTCGGCAAAGCCGCCCCAGCCACAGCCGATTTCCAGAATTCGCTGCCCGGGCTGCGCGTCCAGCCGCTGCAGGATGCGCTCGTACTTGGCCCATTGCGCCGACTCCAGGCTCTGGCGGTAATTACCGTCAAACACCGCCGAGGAGTAGCTCATGCTGGGGTCCAGCCACAGCTTGTAAAACTCGTTGCCCAGGTCGTAATGAGCGTGGATATTGCGGCGGCTGCCCTTGCGCGTATTGGCACGGGTCAGGTGGCGCAGCAGGTAGCCCACCTTGCCCAGCCAGCTGCCGTGGATGGCCTGCTCTACCGCGGCCTCGTTCTGCAGCGCCAGGCGCATCAGCGCCACCCAGTCGGGCGAGCTGACCTGGCCATCGCGCCAGGCTTCGGCCAGGCCGATGTCACCGGCCAGCGCAATGCGGCGCAGGGCGCGCCAGTCGTGAATGTGCAGGGCGGCATCCAGGCCAGCATGGCGGCCACTGTAGCGCTGCTGGCTGCCGTCCGGGCCCACCAGCAATAGCTGGCCGTACAGCAGCCTGCTCAGGCCAGCCAATAGCGGGCGGGCGTACCATGGCGCGCGCAGCGCCTGCGGGTTCAGGGAAGGGCTCAGGGTCGTCATCACACACTCCGGGAATCGGTAGGCGGCGTGGCGGGCACGCCTTGTTTGCCAAAAAAGGGAACACGTTTGCGCCACAGCTGCAGCGCCTGCCAGTGGATGCGCGCCCACACGGCAAAGGTGAGCGTGGCGCAACCCAACACCAGCCGCCATACCGTGGCGGCACGCACCGGCTGCGGCCAACCTTGCTGGGTGGCGACAAAGTCGGTGCTGTCGCCATCGCGGCTATAGGCAATGCGTACGCTGAAGCGCCCGTCAGCCTGGCGGGCAAAACGAAAGCGGTAGCTGCCTTCCACCTGGAAAAACGGCGACACGTGCAGCGCTTTGGGCGCGGTAAAGCTGTCGCGCGCCTGCATCGGGCGCCAGTCCGGGTGATGCACGCAGTAGTCGTGGTGCTGGCCAAAGGTATTGCTGACTTCCACCCATACCGCCCGCAGCGCGGCGGCGCGGTCGAACACCAGATAAAAGCTCACCGGGTTAAAGGCATAGCCCAGTACGCCGGGCAGGGTGTGCAGCTCGATGCGGCTAGCGTCATGAAAGCCAGCTGCGGCCAACCTTTGCGTGAGCCACGGCCACAGCGCGCTACCATCACGCGGGCCGTGGCGGCGGCGCAGCCAGCGCACGCCAGGAGCCAGCCGGTGTTGCGCTACATCGCCATCGGGCAGGCTCACCGCTACCCAGCTGTGGCGGTAGGAAAACTGGTGTTGCGCCGGCTGGCGGCGGCCGTGCCATACCTGGCCGGCGTACAGCTGCACGCTCATGTTGCGGCACCGGCCAGCTGCGGCAGCGGCGCGTGCGCGGCCACCGGCTGGCTGATATCCCACGGCACGGCAGCCCCCAGGCCTTGCGCCACGGCCATGCCGGCCTTGAGGCCATCTTCATGAAAACCGTAGCCCGCCCACGCACCGGCAAACCAGGTGCGCTGGCGGCCCTGGATCTGCGCCAGCGCCTGCTGTGCGGCAATGGCGTCACGGTCGAATACCGGGTGGGCGTAGTCGAACTCGGCCAGCACGCCCTGCGGCTGGCGATAGGGGTTCAGCGTGACGATCACGGGCTGCTGGAACGGCAACTGCTGCAGCGTGTTAAGCAGATAGCTCACCATTACCGGCGTATCGCTCTCCCCTGCCCGGCCAACGCGGTAATTCCACGCCGCCCAGGCTTGCTGGCGCTCGGGCAGGAAGCTGGCGTCGGTGTGCAGCACGGCGCGGTTGGGCTGGTAGCGCAGCCGCGACAGTACGTCGGTTTCCGCCGGGCTGGCATCGGCTAGCAAGGCCAGCGCCTGGTCGCTGTGGCAGGCCAGTACCAGGTGGTCGAAGCGCTCCTCGCCGTGGCGGCTGTGCACGGTCACGCCGTGGGCATCGCGCTGTACACGCTGCACCGGGCTATCCAGCCGCAGGCCGGGCAGGTCTTGCAGCATGCGCTGTACGTACACGCGCGAGCCGCCTTGCACGGTTTTCCACTGCGGGCGGTCCAGAACCTGCATCAGGCCGTGGTTCAGGCAGAAATCAAAGAAAGTGGCAGCCGGGAAAGCCGCCATGTCGCGGGTGGAGCTGGACCAGATGGCCGCGCCCATCGGCAGCAAGTACCAGTCGCGCAACGGTTGGCCGTAGCCGTGGCGGTTGAGCAGCTGCCCCAGCGTGTCGCCAGTGGCGCGCGCCTCGTCACGCAAGGCCGGGGCCTGGCGGTGCAGGCGCAGAATGTCCCGCAGCATGTGCCAGAACGCCGGGCGCAGCAGGTTGCGCTTCTGGGCAAACAGGGTAAACAGGTCGCTGCCCGCCCATTCGAGCTTTTCCTGGTCCAGCGCTACCGAAAACGTCATTTCGGTGTGATACACCGGTACGCCCAAAAGGGCGAACAGGCGGATCAGGTTGGGATAGGTGCGGTCGTTGTGCACCAGAAAACCGGTATCAACCGGCGCTGTCACGCCATCCAGCGTCACGTCCACCGTGTTGCTATGGCCACCGGCGTAGCGACCCGCTTCGAACAGGGTTACCTGATGGCCGCTGCGTGCCAGCAACCAGGCTGCCGACAGGCCTGCGATGCCCGCTCCCGCTACTGCAATGTGCATGCTGACTTCCTTGTGTCTGGGGCTGCCCACGGGCAACACCGGATAATTGTGGTTTTGTTTATGCTTTGTACTGTACAAAATAGATTAGTTCAATAAAAAAACCCGCTTTGCGGGTTTTTTGTCGATACGGTCTGCTGCCTGGCGGCTTAGTCCAGCCTGTTCTGCCGCTGGCCTTGCTGCCAGGCTGCGATATTGGCCACCAGCTGTGCGGCCAACCTGCCCATCGCCTCGCGGCTGGCCCAACCCACGTGCGGCGTAACAATCAGGTGCGGCAGGCGCGCTTTCAGCAAGGGGTTGCCTTCGCGCGGCGGCTCTACCGACAGCACATCGAAACCGGCACCGCCGATCTGGCCGTACTTCAAGGCGGCCACCAGTGCCTCTTCATCAACCAGGCCGCCGCGGGCGGTATTCACCAGAATGGCGCCCTGCTTCATCGCCATCAGCTCGGGCTGGGCGATCAGGTTGCGGGTGCTGTCATTCAGCGGGCAATGCAGCGAAATCACGTCGGAGGTGGCCAGCAAGGTGTCAAACGACACGTAGCCATCACGCACCACGCCCGCGCCCTTGCGTTCGCCAAACTGTACCTGCATGCCAAAAGCCCGTGCGCGGCTGGCCATGGCCTGGCCAATGCCACCACTACCAAAGATACCCAGCGTCGCGCCCTGCAAATCGCGAATGGGCGCACCAAAGTGGCAGAACTGCGGCGCGTTCTGCCACACACCGGCCGCCACATCGCGCTGGTAGGCCGGCAGGTTGCGCATCAGCGCCATCATCAGCATGAAAGCGTGCTCGGCTACCGTGTCGTCACCGTAATGCCGGATATTGGCCACCGCCACGCCTTGGCGACGGCAGGCGTCGATGTCGATGTGGTTGTAGCCAGTGGCCGCAATCGCCAGCATTTTCAGCTGCGGCAGCGCTGCCAGGGTAGCGGCGTCGAACGGCACTTTATTGGTGATGACCACATCGGCGTCGGCGCACCGGGCGACGATATCGTCGCGGCCACTGGCCGCATACTCGACATAGTGATGAGCAAACGCGAAAGCCGGCAGCGGCACGGGCAAGCTGTCACGGTCCAGAAACACAATACGCAAGGGGGTCATGGCGGGTTCAGCATTCGTAGGAAATAAGGGCGCGATAAGCATGCCAGCTCGACAAGCCCAGCAGCGGAGCCACCAGCAGCAGCCCGACAAACTGGCTGGCCAAGCCTATCGCAACAAGTGCCACGATCATAGCGGCCCACACCACCATCGTCACCCCATTGCGGCCAACTACTTGCAGGCTGGCTTGCATCGCCGTGACTACGTCTATTTCCTTGTCCAGCAACATGGCGCAGGTGCAAATGCTCAGCGCCAGCACTAACAGCACAAATAGCAGCGACATGCCCACCCAGCTCAATAGCAGCAGCAGGTTATCGCCCTGCAGCAAGCCCGGCAGCAGGGCCTCCAGCCGGGGCAGCCGGCCCTGGTCGAACAAGGCAAACAACAGCATCGAGCTGGCACCCCAGGCGCACGACAGCAAGGCCATCACACAACCATACAGCGCCAAAGCCCCCGGGTTGGCACGCCAGGCCAGCGCGCTATGCAGTAGCATCACCCGGCCACCATTAAAAGCCTGCTGCTGCCTGGCGATATCGTAAAGTCCAGCGGCCAGAAACGGCCCCAGTAGCCAGCATACCCAGCCCAGTGCCAGCGCCATCTCCGGGAAATACTGCAGCAGATACGCCAGACCATAAGCCATCAGCACATACACCGCACCGTATAACAAGGCATCGGCCGGCGTGCGCTGCAAATCACGCCACCCCAGTTTCAGCCAGCGCAAAGGGGCGGCCAGGCCCTGGCGCTGCACCACGATATGCTGCTGCGTAGCCAGACAAAGTAGCGTCATCGTCCCACCCCTTTAGTGCTTCTGTCAGTTAACCAATACTTTTTTATAAGATACTGATTGGCATATACAAAAGCAGTCGCCCACAGCCCGCACCATGGCTGATAGAATACGCACCCTGATCAATGCGGTAACGAAGGGCATCACAATGGCAGAACTGATCATCGAAGATCTGGTGACAGGCGAAGGTAAAGAAGCAGTCGCAGGCGAAGAAGTCACCGTGCACTACACTGGCTGGCTGACTGACGGCACCAAATTCGACTCCAGCAAAGACCGTTTCCAGCCGTTCAGCTTCCCGCTGGGCGAAGGCTACGTGATCAAAGGTTGGGATCAGGGTGTACTGGGCATGAAAGTGGGCGGCAAACGCAAGCTGACCATTCCGTCCGAGCTGGGCTATGGCGCGCGCGGCGCTGGCGGCGTTATTCCGCCAAACGCCACCCTGGTATTCGAAGTCGAGCTGCTACAGGTAGGCTAAGCCGGCCTGCCATGAAAAACGCCCCGCAGCCTTAGCCCGGGGCGTTTTTCATTCATGCGGCCAACCTTAAGCGTCGGCATTCGCCGCCTGGCGCTTTTTACGCCAGAAATACACACCCAATACCAGCCCGGCTACCGCCAGCGTAATCAGGATACCAGCCTGGCCACGATGCACCATATGCATCAGCCACTCGCGGTTACGCGCACCGAAATAACCCAGATACACCCACACCGGCACCGAGATCAGCGCAGCAAAACCATCCATCATCAGAAAGCGCCAGTAAGGAATACGCCGGGTCAGGCCGGCCGTAAGGAAGATGGGCGAACGCAGGCCTGGCAGGAAGCGGGCAACGAACAACACCCAGTTGCCATAGCGGGCAAACTTTTCCTGGGTAGCAGCAAAGCGTTCGGGCGTCATGATCTTGGCCACAGGGCGGAAACGCAGCACACGCTCGCCATAGAGACGGCCCGCGGCAAACATGATGCCATCCCCCGCCAGCACGCCTGCCATACCCACAGCAAACATCCAGTGAACATTGGTATAGCCCAGGCCGGAAATGATGCCACCGGCGACTAGCGTAATGTCCTCAGGAATGGGGACGCCAAAACCACAGACTAACAGCACGATGAATACGGCGAAGTAGCCATACCCGGTAAAGAAGTCGAGAAGGAGTTGCAGGATATCCATGTCTGCCTGAGGTGCTGGAAAAGATTAAATGAGCCACTTCGACCGGCACCCGGCGCAGCGGTTCAAAACGGCGATCATCATATCACAGCACCGGCAACCGGCCGGTGACCAACATCACCACCCTAAGCAGCCTGGTAAACAAGCGGGCAGCTGACACGCAAAGCCGCAAAGCCGCAAAGCCGCAAAGCCGCAAAGCCGCAAAGCCGCAAAGCCGCAAAGCCGCTTCAGAATAAATGGGCATGGAATGATTTTGCCAGAAACAATCAACAACATGGCAGTGACCAAGAACATGGTCAGCACGGAGGCCCGACAAGGGCAAGAAAAGCAGGTGCAACAGAAACGGCAGGCAAGAAAAAACCGGCCCGAGGGCCGGTTTTCATGTAAGCACGTAAAACGTGATTACTGAGCAGCGGAAGCAGCCGGAGCGGAAGCGTCAGCAGCCGGAGCGGAAGCGTCAGCAGCAGGAGCGGAAGCTTCAACTGGAGCTTCTTCTTTTTTACCGCAAGCGGACAGAGCAACGGCCAGCAGGGCAGCAACGATGAGCGACTGTTTCATTTGTGTATTACCTTTGAAAGTAAGTGTTGAACAAGACGTCTGGTTCACTACTCTCTCTCAAAAAAATTCCAGACAGAGAAAGCAGTGTAGATACTGTCAGTGCGCAAATTCTAGCACGAATAAAATTGTTGGGAAGGGGGTAAACGCTAATTTATTGCGGATATTTGCTTTGTCGATGCTGCATCGCAAC
Organism: beta proteobacterium L13; assembly: GCA_000335715.1. Taxonomy (GTDB): domain Bacteria; phylum Pseudomonadota; class Gammaproteobacteria; order Burkholderiales; family Chromobacteriaceae; genus Vogesella. Next base: position 22,389 of record AMYZ01000025.1, on the reverse strand, counting down.
ATTTCCCCACCCCCAAACCTCGTGCATTCGATAAAAAATCTTCGTTTACGATCACTTATCTTGCCCCACTCATGCTACGGCAGGATGACGCTAGGCCGCGATATGCCACCAACCGGACAGATAACCCTCGAACAACAAAGGCATCATACTGTCCGACAATCCGGCAGGCGCCAGTTCGCGGGCATTGGCCAGCTTCTGCCATGCAGCCAGCTGGGCAGGTTCGCATTCCAACAGCTGTCCGTTGCAGTACAGCATGTTGTTGACATAAAGAATCTGGCTTTTCAAATCCAGAACAATGCCATGCGCCTTGGCCTGTTCGGCAAAGGCATCCTCATCCAGCTCGTCCTCGGCCCCCTCATAAAACACGTGCGGCTTGGGTTCGGTGAGGTAATGCCCCAGAAAGTCGGCCACCACATTTTTATCCCAGCTGATCTGCTGCAGCATCTGGCTGACCTGCTCTACCATGGCATCGCTAATCTGTGCCGGCTCGGCCTGCTGCTGCAGGTCCGGGTCCGCATAACGGCCTTGCACGCAAACGCGGTCTTGCAGGTACACCAGGAACTCGGTGGCAATTTCTTGTGCCGAGGGGGCACGGAAACCGATGGAGTACGTCATGCCGGGCTCCAGTGCCACACCGTAGTGTGCGCATTTGGGTGGCAGGTACAGCATATCGCCGTGTTCCAGGATGAATTCCTCTTCTACCTGGAAGTCTTTCAATACTTTGATGGGCGCGTCTTCAATAAACGATTCGTCTTTTTGCGACGAAATCTGCCAACGCTTGCGCCCGCCCACCTGCAGCAAGAACACGTCATAAGAATCGAAGTGCGGGCCAACCGTACCACCGGGTGGCGCGTAGCTGATCATCAGGTCATCCAGCCGCGCATAGGGCATGAAATCGAAACGCCACAAAATGTCGGCAATATGGGGCAAGTGGTGATTGACGTTCTGTACCAGGATCGTCCAGTCGGTTTCCGGCAGGCGGCGCAAGCGGCCGGCGCGGAACGGGCCACGCTCCAGATGCCATTTACCCTGCTTGTACTCGATCAGGCGCGATTCCACGTCTTCATCGGCAGCCAGCTTGGCCAGCCAGGCGTAATCCACATGCTCGCCGACATCTTTCAGCGCGCCGCGGATGAGCAAAGGCTTTTTATGCCAGTACTCTTTTAAAAAGGTCTCGGCGGTCATGCCGCCCAGAAGTTCGATTGGTTTCATGGCAGATTCTCGTTACGCATTCAGGCAATGGTTTACAATACGGGGATATCTGTTTCGCGCCGGATTTTGCTGCAGCCCAAGGCTTGCCGGCCTGCGATGCATCAAGATTCCCTTTCTTTTCTCTACGACGGTACCGCCTCATGCAAATCGTTAAAAACTCGGTCGTAACCATTCACTACGAAATGTACGACGCCGACAACACCCTGCTCGACAAAACTGAAGAGCCAATTGCTTACCTGCATGGCGGCTACGACGGCATTTTCCCGCTGGTGGAAGAAGCACTGCACGGCAAGGCTGTGGGCGAGTCCATCACTGTAACCCTGACCCCGGACGACGCCTTTGGCGAGCCGGAAGAAGAGCTGGTGCGCGTAGAGCCGCTGGACGTTCTGCCGGAAGAAGTTGAAGTCGGCATGATGTTCGAAGCAGACGACCCGGAAACCGGCGATGTTATCCTGTTCCGCGTCACCGACGTAGCCGACGGCAAAGCCGTTCTGGACGGCAACCACCCACTGGCTGGCCTGACCATCCGCTTCCAGGCTACCGTGGCAGAAGTACGCCCGGCTACCCCGGACGAAATCACCCACGGCCACGCCCACGGCGAGCACGGTCACCATCACTAAGCCTTCCACAGGCACACTGATGACAAAACGGGGCGCATGCCCCGTTTTTTGCGCCCCGCCATTTTCAAACAGTGGGCATTTTCCCGCGCAACACCACCGCGCACAGTGCCAGCGTAATCAGGTTATACAACACATACGCCTCGTTCGGCCTGCCCTGCCCCAGCTTCCACACCGTCACTGCCAGCAGCACCAGTGCCAGCGCTTTTACTGCCTGCAGCAGCAAGGCCGCAGGCCAGCTACTTTTGCGCACCCGCCCGGCCAAATGAGCCAGAACAAAACCGCAAGCAGCCCCGGCCAGCACATCCAGCGGCCAGTGCACGCCTATCGCGAGGCGCGACAGGCATACCAGCACCGCCAGCAAAACCAGGCCCAGCTGCGCAGCTAGCGAGCGGCGTGGCATCAGCACACCCGCCAGCGCCGCCACGGCAACCGCGTGCCCGGAAGGAAACGAGCGATTACCCGGCAACACATCCAGCAAGTTAACCGTGCCCGCGGGCAATACCAGCGGCGGGCGCAGCACATCAAAACCGGCTTTCAAGGCGATACTGGCCAACACGCCCGCCGAGCCCAGCACCAGCATGCGCGGCAACACGGCAGGCTGCCTTGCGGCCAACAGTAGCAGCACGCCGATCACCAGCATCCACTCGCCCGCCATGCTCAGCAGCCGCCACACCACACCCGGCACCACGGCCAGAGCGTGATGCAGGGTAATGAACAATGGCTGATTCACCCCGGCAAGCCACACCAGCAGCGCCAATATGCCAAGCACCACGGCCATGACCCTGCTCATGGTTTGCACCCCAGCGTGATACGGTCCAGACCAGCCAGGTCTGGCAGCGTGTGTACTTGCTGCAAGCCGGCTTGCTCGAACAGCTGGCGGCACGCCGGGCCCTGGTCGTAACCGTGCTCCACCATCAGCCAGCCGCCTGCGGCCAACCTTGCCGGCGCCCCTGCGGCGATAGCGCGCAGGCAATCCAGACCATCGTTACCGTCGGTCAGCGCCATGCGTGGCTCAAAGCGTACGTCGCCTTCGCTCAAATGGTGATCTGCGGCATCGATATACGGTGGGTTGCTGACAATCAGCTCGTACTGCGCAGCCACAGGCAGCGGGGCGAACCAGCTGCCATGGTAAAACGCCACGCTCGCCCCCAGCGCCTCGGCATTACTGCGCGCCATGGCCAATGCGTCTGGCGACAGATCAACCGCCGCCACCTGCCAGGCCGGTGCTTCCCGCGCCAGCGTCACCGCAATGGCGCCGCTGCCGGTACCCAGGTCTACCACGCGGGCGGCAGCCTTGCGGCCAACCTTGTCCAGCGCGGCCTCTACCAGGTGCTCGGTTTCCGGTCGCGGTATCAGTACCGCCGAGCTCACGGCAAAGCGGCGGCCATAAAACTCGCGCTCGCCCAGCAGGTAGGCCACCGGCTCGCCGGCCAGACGGCGCTGGGCCAGCTGGCAGAAGGCTTGCCACTGTTCATCCGGCAGCGGATCGGGGCCGGCGGAGACCATGGCGCTGTGGCTCAGGCCGCTGACATGCGCCAGCAGCAGGCGGGCCTCCAGACGTGGCAAGTCGAAATGGCGTAATGCTTCGTTTAGCGTAGGCATGGTTTACAGCAAGAACAGGCTGGCGAGGCCGAGGAAAATGAAAAAACCGCCCGAGTCGGTACACGCGGTAATCAGCACACTGCTGCCCACTGCCGGGTCTTTGCCGAAACGTTCCATCATGGTGGGAATCAGCACCCCCATGGAGGCGGCCAGCATCAGGTTCAGCGTGGTGGCGGCCAACATCACCAGGCCCAGCGCAAAGTTGCCGTACAGCATCCAGGCCAGCACGCCCAGTGCACCGCCCCATACCACACCGTTAATCACCGACACACCCAGCTCTTTGCGCCACAGGCGGTTGGCCTGCCCCGGCTGCAGCTGACCCATGGCCAGTGCGCGCACGATCATGGTGATGGTCTGGTTACCGGAGTTACCGCCAATCCCCGCCACAATCGGCATCAGTGCGGCCAAGGCCACCAGCTTCTCGATACTGCCCTCAAAGGCACCAATGACACGGCTGGCCACAAAGGCGGTACACAGGTTGATGGCCAGCCAGGCCCAGCGGTTTTTCACCGAGTCGATCACCGGGGCAAACAGGTCTTCCTCTTCTTTCAGGCCGGCCAGGTTCAACGCTTCGGTTTCCGATTCCTCACGGATCAGATCCACCATCTCGTCTACCGTCAGGCGGCCAATCAGTACACCATGCTCGTCCAGAACCGGCGCCGTGACCAGGTCATAGCGCTCGAAAGCCAGTGCGGCGTCGGCAGCGTCTTCTTCCGGGCGGAAGCTCACTACCTCGGTGGCCATCACGTCTTCGACCAGCGCATCGGTGTCGGACACCAACAGCTTGCGCACCGGCAGCACCCCCTTGAGCACGCCGGCCTCGTCGGTCACAAAAATCTTGTCGGTCTGGCTAGGCAGCTCGTCGAAGCGGCGCAGATAGCGCAACACCACCTCGCAGCTGACATCGGCGCGGATCTTCACCAGCTCGAAGTCCATCAGCGCACCCACCTGGTGCTCTTCGTACGACAGCACCGACTGCAGCTGCTGGCGTTCTTCTTCGTCCAGGCCGCCCATCACCTCGTACACCACCTGGCGCGGCAAGTCGGCGGCCAGGTCGGCCAGCTCGTCGGCGTCCAGCTGCTCGGCAGCAGCCACCAGCTCGTGCTGCTCCATCGACTCGATCAGCGATTCGCGGACGGCGTCGGACACCTCCAGCAAGATGTCGCCTTCGTCGTCGCTATGCACCAGATTCCACACCAGCAGGCGGTCTTCCAGTGGCAGGGCTTCCAGAATGTAGGCGATATCGGCCGGGTGCAGGGCTTCGAGCTTGTGCTCCAGCTCGGCCAGGTTTTGCTTGTGAACGAGCGATTCCACCAGATCATGCCGTGGCATGTCCTGGCGATGCACAAGGTCCTCTACCAGACGATGGCGCTCGATAAGGCGCTGCACCTGGGTGAGGCTGTCCTGCAGACGATCGGTGGGTTGTTTCTTGTCGACAACCGTCATGCACGTCTCCTTCCGCCTTTGGCGGGAATGACGCTGCATCCGGCAAAAAGGCGGGGCTAGTAGTGAGCCGTAATGGCTAAATCAGATGAGTAATAACTGGGTAAGTCCATGAGTTACACCGCGCTCCTGCGCAGCTATCACGAAAGAGGCGGAATTGTAGCATGCGATGCCGGGCGCAACCAGCGCACGCGGCGGTGAAAAACCGGCCATTAATCGGTGTTTTCTTATAAAAAAACAGGGTTATTTGCTATACAACTTAAACAAAAGGGAGGGTTACCATGCACGACGCCACGCTCACCACTCTGCGCCATGCCCTGCACCAGACCGGGCTGGATAGCAACCGTGAAATCCAGGACATCGTAGGCTTGCTGGGTGCCATGCATGTGAACCTGGCTATGGCCGAATTTTCGCCCGATGGCACCTTCCTGGATGCCAACCCCAAGTTTCTGGCCATGTTCGGCTACAGCCGGGATCAGCTCGTAGGCCAGCACCACCACCGCATCTGGACCGACGAAGACGTAGAGGCCGGCAAATACGATGCGCTATGGCAGCGGCTATGCCAGGGCGAGCCGGTAGAAGGCGAATACCGCCGCCGGCGCCAGGACGGCAGTAGCGTGTATATCCAGGCACACTACAACCCGCTATGCGACCAGAACGGCCAACCCTACAAGCTGGTGAAGTTTGCTACCGACATCTCCGACACCAAGCTGCGGTTGCACGAAGACTTTGGCAAGCTGCAGGCGCTGAACCGCACCCAGGCCATTATCGAGTTTGCACCGGATGGCACCATTATCACGGCCAACGATAACTTCCTGCAGCTGATGGGCTACACGCTGGACGGCATTCGCGGCCAGCACCACCGCATCCTCTGCCCGGCCAGTGAAACCGGCAGCCCCGAGTACCAGGCATTCTGGGAAAAGCTGCGCAATGGCGAGCAGCACCACGGCGAGTTCATGCGGCTGACCAGCAAAGGCCAGCCGGTATGGCTGCAAGCCATCTACAGCCCGCTCTACGCACCCGATGGCCGCCTGTGCAAAATCGTGAAATTTGCCAGCGACGTCACCGCCGTCAAGCGCAAGTCACTGGAAGACGACGGCAAGGTGGCTGCCATTTCGCGCTCGCAAGGGGTGATCGAGTTCGACATGGGCGGGCATGTCATCAGCGCCAACGACAACTTCCTGCAGCTGATGGGCTACACGCTGGAAGAAATACGCGGCGAGCACCATCGCATGTTTGTCGACCGCGACGAAGCCGGCAGTGCTGCCTACCGCAGCTTCTGGCAAAAGCTGGGGCGCGGCGAATTTGACCGTGGCGAATACCTGCGCTTTGGCAAAGATGGGCGCCGCGTATGGATACAGGCCAGCTACAACCCCATTCTGGATCTGGAAGGCCAGCCGGTAAAAGTGGTGAAGTACTGCACCGACATTACCGCCAGCAAACTGGCCAGCATAGAAAACGCAGCCCGCATGAGCGCTGTCAGCAATAGCAGCTGCCTGCTGGAGCTGGACCGCCTGGGCAATGTACTGGACGGCAATGCGCTGATGGAGCAAGCACTGGGCTACAGCCTGGCGCAGCTGCGCGGCATGGCGCAAAGCCGGCTGATGTTCGAAGAAGACATCGACAGCCCCGCCAGCCAGGCGCAGTGGCAGCAGCTGCGCCATGGCCAGCCGGTAGCCTGCGAGCTGCGCCGCCGCGCGCTGGACGGGCGGGAAGTCTGGTTTGGCAGCATGCTCAGCCCGGTAATGGGCCTGGATGGTTTGCTCAGCAAGGTGGTCATGATCGCCCGTGACATCACCTCGGCCAAGCTGGCACAGCTGGATGCCGGCGGCAAACTGGACGCCATCGACCGCGCACAGGCGGTGATCGAATTCGACCTTGGCGGCAAGGTACTGCACGCCAACGACAACTTCCTGAACCTGATGGGCTACCGGCTGGAGCAGATACAGGGCGTACACCACCGTGTTTTTGTCGACCCGCAATACGCGGCCACCGCCGAATACCTCAGCTTCTGGGAGCGGCTGTCGCGCGGCGAATACTTTGCCGGCGAATACAAACGCATCGGCTGTGGCGGCAAGGAAGTGTGGATCCAGGCCACCTACAACCCTATCTTCGACCCGCGCGGCCAACCTGTAAAAGTGGTGAAGTTCGCCTCCGACGTGACGCAGGCCAAGCTACGCACCGCCGAGTACGAGGCCAAAGTCTCGGCCATCGAGCTGGGGCAAGCGGTGATCGAATTTGACCTGGCCGGCAACGTACTACGCGCCAACCGTAACTTCCTGGCCGCCATGGGCTATACCCAGCGCGAAATACAGGGCCAGCATCACAGTATTTTCTGCACCGCCGAATATACCCACAGCAAAACCTATCGTGACTTCTGGCTACGCCTGGGCGAAGGCCAGTTTGTCAGCGGGCGCTTCCACCGCGTAGGCAAATTTGGCCGCGACGTGTGGATACAAGCCAGCTACAACCCCATCCGCGACCTGAACGGCAACGTGGTCAAGATCATCAAGTACGCGCATGACGTGACCAACGAGGTGAAGCTGGAGCAGCAGATCCTGAGCAAATCCACGCAGATGACCGGCAACCTGCACAGCCTGATCGGCAGCATCGACATCATTGCGGCCAACGCCAGCGTGGCGTCCGACCTGGCGCGCGAGTCCAGCCGGAATGCCGAACACGGTTTTGGTGCGCTACGCCAGGCCATTACAGCCATCAGCCAGAGCCAGCACAGCGCGCAAAAAGTGGCCGAAGTGGTACGCGTGATCAGCGATATTGCCAGCCAGACCAACCTGCTGGCGTTCAATGCAGCCATTGAAGCCGCACGCGCCGGGCACCATGGCGTCGGCTTTTCGGTGGTGGCGGCCGAGGTGCGCAAGTTGGCCGAACGCTGCGCCCAGGCGGCCAAGGAAATCACCCAGCTGATAGACGAGTCGGTACGCCATGTCAGCAGCGGTGCCGACATCAGCCAGCAAGCCGCACAAAGCTTCGAAGGCATCCTGAGCTGCGTGGAACGTACCGCGCAAAGCGTGGAGAAAATCGTGCAAGGCACCGAGCAGCAAAGCGGCGTCACCGGGGAGGTACAGCAACTGCTGACCGCCTTGACCAATGTGGCACGCAATAGCGAAGAAGACGCCCGATGAGTGCACGCTTTGGCCTGTTTTGCCTGGATGGCAACCACCTGGCGCTACCTATCGAGGCACTTCGCGAGGCGGTGCCCACCACCGCCCTGGCCCTGCTGCCCGGCTGCCCGCCCTACGTGCTGGGCAGCATGGACCTGCGCGGCCAACGTTTGCCGGTAGCCGACCTGCGCCTGCTGACCGGTACCGTTGCTGACGGCCCCCTGCCTGCCTGCGTTGTGGTGGTACAGCACCAGGACAAACTGCTGGGCGTACTGGCCGACGATGTAGAAGGCGTACAGGAAACCGAGCCACAACGGATCAGCGGTGACAATGGCAGCATTCTGGAGGGCAGCCTGCCCGCCGTGGCGGGTGGCATCAGCGCCACCTTGCTGAACCCGGCCGCCCTGCTGGGCTACCCCGGCATTCCCTCTGCCAGGCTGGCGCCGGACAGCGCGTCCTCCGCCCGAGACGATACCGGCACCGAACCCGACCACGTCATGCTGATGCAGTGCGGCAGCGTGCCGCTGGCCATGGCGTGCAATCATATCCACACCATCATCCTGAACCCGCATATCACCCAGAATGCCATGAGCAGCGGCTACTGCATGGGCACCATCCAGTACGCAGGCCAGCAGATTGCCGCTGTCAGCCTGCTGGCCGCCTGTAGTATCCCGCAGAACCCCAAACCGGCGCTGACGCAGGCCTTTGTTATCCGCTACGCCCAGGGCTACGTGGCGTTCATGGTGGAACACATCATCGACGTGGTGCAACGCACCGGCCATACCCTGCTACCGCTGCCCACGCAGTCCCTGCTGCGGCCGGACCACTTTCTGGGGGCGATTCCGGCCAGTGAAACCCCGGCAGACTCGGTAGGCCACCATGCCTCGGCCAGTGGCCACTACCTACTGCTGAATGGCGACATGCTAACAAACCGGCCAGACCTGGCCTGCCTGGCCGGCATGAATACCCCGCACGATGCGCAGACCGGCAACGGCAGTCCGGCCCAGCCGGGCAGCACCCCACGCCAGCAGGGCGAGCGCTGCCAGCTGCTGACCTACGATCTGGGCTTTGAAGTGGCCACGCCAGTCAGCCAGATTATTGATATTGTGCCGTGGCAAGCCGAACGCGCCGTGTTTGGCCTGGAGTGCGAACACGCCGGGCTGCTGATTGCCCGTGGCCGTACCCTGCCGCTGTACTGTCTTAGCAGCACGCTGGGCATTCCGCTGGCCCCGATACGCGACACAGCCAGCGTGCTGGTGGTGGAAACACACCGCGGGGTGGTCGGCTTTGCCGTACCCGGCCTGATTACTATCGACGAAGCCTGGCAAGAGCGGCTGGACAACGCCGAGACAGGCGCGCCACCACCGCACATCCGCCATAGCAATCTGGCGGCGAGCTGGCGCCATGTGCTGGTAGGGCAAGGCAAGCAAGAGCGGCTGCTAAGTTTGCTGGACCTGGTGGCGCTGGCAGAAAGCAAACTGGCTCCGCAAGCGGAGCCAGTCGACACACCATAAAGCAGCGTAACACTACGGCGTATCCGCCATCGGCATGCGCCGCAAGATAATGCGGGTCTTGCGCGCCAAGCCTGGCGCATTGCGGTGCTCGTCGTAATAACGCGGGTTGGGCACCATGGCGGCCAACTTGGCGGCCTGACCGGCGGATAAGCGCGACGCTGGCGTGCGGTAGTAATAACGCGCGGCGGCCTCGGCACCAAACACGCCATTACCCCACTCGATCACGTTCAGGTAGATCTCGAAGATACGGCGCTTGTCCATCACCGCCTCCAGCATCACCGTGATCATGGCCTCTTCCAGCTTGCGCCACGGGGTTTTGCGGCCAGACAAGAACAGGTTTTTGGCCAGCTGCTGGCTGATGGTGGAGCCACCGGCCACGATGCGCCCTTGTTTCATGTTCTTCTCGAACGCCGCCTCGATGCCATCCCAGTCAAAACCTTCGTGGTCGACAAACTTGGCATCCTCCGAGGCAATCAGCGCGCGCTTGAGGTTGGTCGAAATGCGCTCGTACGGCACCCATTTGTGACGCAGCTCTGCCTCAGGGTCGTCTTCTTGCAACCGTGCCAGTTGCTCGGTCATGAACGCGCTGGCCGACGGGTTAAAGCTGCGCCAGTACACGATGTGGCCGAAGATCCACAGGTTGTACAGAAAAAGGGCGGCCAACAGGGCCGCCCCGATGCGTAAGGTCCAGCGCAACACTTAGGCCAGTACCTCGCGCAGCATATTGGTGACTTTACGCGTTTCCGGCTGCACGTCACGCCAGATGCGGAACGACTCGGCAGCCTGCTCTACCAGCATGCCCAAGCCATCGGCCAGCATGCCGGCCTGTTCGCTCTGGGCGCGGCGCAGGAAAGGCGTCAGGCCACGGCTGTACACCATGTCGTAAGCCAGCGCACCCGCCGCAAAAATGCCGGCAGGCATCGGTGGCAGCTCGCCTTGCAGGCTGGTAGACGTACCGTTGATGACGATATCGAACTGGCGGCCAGCCAGTGCGTCATAGCCTGCAGCCTCGATCTGGCCCAGGCTGGCAAACTGTGCGGCCAACGCTTCGGCCTTGGCCACGGTACGGTTGGCAATGGTCAGCGTGGCCGGCTTTTCTGCCAGCAGCGTCGGCAGCACACCCCGTACTGCGCCACCGGCACCCAGCAGCAGCACGCGTTTGCCGGCAATCGCCACGTCCAGGTTGTCGACGATGTCACGCACCAGGCCTACGCCATCGGTGTTGTCACCATAAATCTTGCCATCACGGAAACTCAGGGTATTCACCGCCTCGGACAGGCGGGCGCACTCGCTGACTTCCTGGGCAAAACGGAAAGCATCGCCCTTGAACGGCAGCGTCACGTTCAGGCCACTGCCACCTGCCGCCACAAAAGCCGATACCACTTCGTCAAACTTGCCGATATCGGCAAACAGCTTTTCGTACTGCAATGCCTGGCCGGTGGCGCTGGCAAATTCGCTATGGATGAAAGGCGATTGGCTATGAGAAATAGGGTTGCCAATTACAGCGTAACGATCAGTCATGATTCACTTCTCTATATAGGGTAAGTCAGGCAAGCCGGTGGCAGCCGCTTGGCCGAAAGCACACTTTGCCTTGTCGGACAGGAAACTGCAACCCGCGCTGTCAGCCCTGAATCCATGGCAAGCCGGCAGCCTTCCAGCCATTGAGCTGGCCGCGGTGCTGCTGCGCGTCACGGTCGCCTTCAAAACCTTCCAGCACGTTATAAACCTCCGCATAGCCCGCCTCTACGGCCAACCTGGCAGCTTCGTCCGAGCGGGCACCACTGCGGCAGATAAACAGCACCGTCGCAGCCTTGTCCACTTGCTGCTGCAGCTGGCTGATAAACGCTGCATTGGGCACCATGCCGGGGTAGCTGCGCAGCTCGATACGCACAGCGTCGGGAACCACACCGACAAACTGCCACTCAGCTGCACTACGCACGTCCACCATCACCACACCCGGCAGCCCCTGGCCCAGCGCCCAGGCCTCGGCGGGCAATACCGCGCCGCTATAAGCCAGGCCCAGCTCGCCACCACGGTTGCGGGCGGTGGACAGAATGGTTTCGACAGTCATTTTGCTCTCCTTCAATAGGGATGGGGTCAGGGCCACGGCTGTCTATTGATTGTCATCACGACATCACGGCACGATTTGCATAATAATGTTGGCCATCATGCAGTGTGGCAAGCAGGCAGGCAAGCGTTGCCATGCACCAAAAATGCGCACCAAATTAGCGCACGCACCAAAATAGATCGCAAATAGCCTAGACTGGCACGCCAGGCTGGTGAATGCAGTACCCGAAACCGCGCCAGATGGCTGGCACGGTTCATGCTTTTAGTCCGGCACACCTGTATTTGTGCCATCTCGTTTGATGCACTTAGCTTTTCTCTAGGAGATATCCATGGCGGTTGCAGACGTAGTCAAGCTCATTACCGAAAACGACGTAAAATTTGTCGACTTGCGCTTTACCGACACAATGGGTAAAGAGCAGCACGTAACCATTCCGGCACACGTTCTGCTGGAAGACGCTGACGAGTGGTTCGAGCGCGGCCACGCGTTTGACGGCTCCTCCATCGCCGGCTGGAAAGGCATCCAGGCCTCCGACATGCTGCTGATGGCCGACCCGGCTACCGCCAAAATCGACCCGTTCTTCGACGAGCCGACCGTATTCATGAGCTGCGACGTCATCGACCCTGCCGACGGCAAGGGTTACGACCGCTGCCCGCGCTCGGTTGCCAAACGCGCCGAAGCCTACCTGAAAGCTTCCGGCATTGGCGACACCGCCTTCTTCGGCCCAGAGCCAGAATTTTTCATCTTCGACAGCATCACCTGGGGCACCGACATGTCCGGCTGCTTCGTGAAGATCAAGGCAGAAGAAGCTGCCTGGGCTTCCGCTGAAGAGTTCGAAGGCGGTAACACCGGCCACCGTCCTGGCGTCAAAGGCGGCTACTTCCCGGTACCACCGGTAGACTCCTCGCAAGACATCCGCTCGGCCATGGTGCTGCTGCTGGAAGAGCTGGGCGTACCGGTAGAAGTACACCACCACGAAGTGGCGACTGCCGGCCAGAACGAAATCGGTACCAAGTTCAGCACCCTGACCCAGCGCGCTGACTGGACTCAGATCCTGAAGTACGTGGTACACAACGTCGCCCACAGCTACGGCAAAACCGCCACCTTCATGCCCAAGCCTATCGTTGGCGACAACGGTTCCGGCATGCACGTGCACCAGTCCATCTGGAAAGACGGCAAAAACCTGTTTGCCGGTGACGGCTACGCAGGCCTGTCCGACATCGCCCTGTACTACATCGGCGGTATCATCAAGCACGCCAAGGCACTGAACGCCATCACCAACCCGGGCACCAACTCCTACAAGCGTCTGGTACCGCACTACGAAGCACCGGTAAAACTGGCCTACTCCGCCAAGAACCGCTCCGCTTCCATCCGTATCCCGCACGTAGCAAGCCCGAAAGGCCGCCGTATCGAGGCACGCTTCCCGGACCCGCTGGCCAACCCGTACCTGTGCTTCTCCGCGCTGCTGATGGCTGGTCTGGATGGTATCCAGAACAAGATTCACCCAGGCGATGCTGCTGACAAGAACCTGTACGATCTGCCACCGGAAGAAGACAAACTGATCCCGACCGTGTGCGCCTCGCTGGATGAAGCCTTGGCCGCACTGGACGCAGACCGCGAGTTCCTGACCCGTGGCGGTGTGTTCTCCAACGAATGGATCGACGCCTACATCGACCTGAAGATGAAGGAAGTGAACCTGACCCGCATGACTACCCACCCGGTAGAATTTGCGATGTACTACAGCCTGTAAGCGATTCGACCCGCGTACGCTGCAACCCCGCACCGGCAACGGTGCGGGGTTTTCATTTGCACCCGCGGCGGATAAACCGCAGCCCCCACCCGGGTGGCTTTTTTGCATTAGCACTGCCAAGCGGCAAGAGATTGAATTATCATGCGTTTGCAATGACTATCGCCCATTTCCCCATGCGTCGTTTTCTGTCCCTCTTGCTCCTTTGCAGCCTACCCCAAGCTCAGGCCAGCACCATTTATCGCTATGTTGATAAAGACGGGCACGTTACGTTTACCAATATGCCGCAGCCAGGGGCCCAGGCTATCTCGATTACGCCAGCCAACCCGGATGGTGGCACACGCGGCAGCATCACGCCTCGCAGCAATACCCCACGTCAACGCACCCCTGCGGCCAACGTAGCCGTACCGTCGGTAGACGCCGGTACGCAACGCAACCGCGACGAAGGTCGCCGCCGCATCCTGCAAACCGAGCTGGATAACGAGCAAAAAGCCCTGAGCGAAGCGCGCACCGCTTTGAGTGAAGCCCGCCGCAAACCAGGCACCGCAGCGGCGCAACTGCAACGCCTGCAAGACGCGGTCACCGACCGCGAACGCAATATCGATGCGCTGAATAAAGAACTAGGCAATAGCGCCGCACCAAAATAGTGCAGTAAACTCACCAAAACGACGCCCCCACCCGAACACTTCTGTTTGTGCGCCGTTTTGCAGCACATAGCGTGTCCGCACTGGCAACAATCCGCCCGGCTCACGGGCGCGGCTTTTGCTAAGGCAATAGTCATACCCACGCCAGCCTGGCGCAGGTAGCCCTACAGGCAAACCGGACCAACACCATGCCCCTACACCCGTATGCCGGACTCGACCTGCTCGATACCCCAGTGATGATTGTCGAGCGCAACGGCCAGCTTCACTACGCCAACCCGGCCAGTGAAAACCTGCTGGGCATCAGCCATAAAGGGCTGAAAAAGCACACGCTGTACGAGCACTTCCACCACCCGCGTGCCTTGAAAAACGCCGTGCAAATGGCGCTGGATCACGCCGGCAGCTTTATCGAGCACGACCTGGAAGTCTCGCCGGAAGGCGACCACCCGCTACATATCGGCCTCACCGTTACCCCCATCGACGGCCCGGTACGCCTGGCGCTGGTGGAAATGCGGCCTATCGAGCAACAGCTGCGCATCGTCAACGAAGAGCGCCTGCTGCTGCAGCAGCAAGCCAATCGCGAGCTGATCCGCAACCTGGCGCATGAAATCAAGAACCCGCTGGGTGGCATCCGTGGTGCCGCCCAGTTGCTGGAGCACGAAATCGCCGATCGCCCCGAGCTGCTGGAATACACCGGCGTGATTCGCGAAGAAGCCCTGCGCTTGCAGTCGCTGGTAGACCGCTTGCTGGCACCGCACCGCCGCCACATTGCCAACGACGTGAATATTCACGAAGTACTGGAACGCGTGCGCAGCATCATCCTGGCCGAGTACCCGCACGGCCTGCTGGTAAAGCGCGACTACGACATCAGCCTGCCCATGTTGGCCGCAGACAAAGAACAGCTCATCCAGGTGGTACTGAATATCGGCAAGAACGCTGTCCAAGCCATGCAAGGCAACGGCGAGCTGGTTTTCCGCACCCGCGTGGCACGCCAGGTCACACTGGCGCGAAAGCGTCATAACCTGGCACTAAAATTGCAGATCATCGACAACGGCCCCGGCATTCCTGAAGAAATCCGCAACCATGTGTTCTACCCGCTGGTCACCGGCCGGGCAGAAGGCACCGGGCTGGGGCTGACGCTGGCGCAGACCTTTGTGCACCAGCACGGCGGTACCATCGAATTCGAATCGCGGCCGGGCTACACCTGCTTCACGGTACTGATGCCGTTCGGCCCCGATCAATAAACCACAAGGCGAGCCAACATGACGCAAACGGTCTGGATCATCGACGACGACAAAGCCATCCGCTGGGTGCTGGAAAAGTCGCTCTCGCGCAGCAATATCGCCTACCAGAGCTTTGCCAGCGCCGACGATGCGCTGAACGCCCTGTACGACACCATCCCCAGCGTCATCATCAGTGATGTGCGCATGCCGGGTACCGATGGCCTGAAATTCCTGGGCAAGGTCAAAGCCGAGCACCCTGCCCTGCCGGTCATCATCATGACGGCGCACTCCGACCTGGACTCGGCCGTGTCGGCCTTTCAGGGCGGGGCCTTCGAGTACCTGCCCAAACCCTTCGACGTAGACCAGGCCGTGGCGCTGATCGAACGCGCTCTAGCGGAAAGCCGCAGCGGCGATGCCGTCGGCGAAAGCCCGGAAGCCATGCCGGCACTGCTGGGCCAGGCCCCGGCCATGCAGGATGTGTTCCGCGCCATTGGCCGCCTGTCGCAGTCCAGCGTGACCGTGCTGATTACCGGCGAGTCCGGCACCGGCAAGGAACGCGTAGCCGAGGCGCTGCACCGCCACTCGGTGCGCGCCAGCAAACCGTTCATCGCGCTGAACACCGCGGCGATTCCGAAAGACCTGCTGGAATCCGAGCTGTTCGGCCACGAAAAAGGTGCCTTTACCGGCGCCGTGGGCAGCCGCCGCGGCCGCTTCGAGGAAGCCGAAGGCGGCACTCTGTTTCTGGATGAAATCGGCGACATGCCCACCGAGCTGCAAACCCGCCTGCTGCGCGTGCTGTCCGATGGCCACTTTTACCGCGTGGGTGGCCACACGCCGATCAAGGCCAATGTGCGCGTGATCGCCGCCACCCACCAGCACCTGGAAGAACGCGTCAAGCAAGGCCAGTTCCGCGAGGACTTGTTCCACCGCCTGAACGTGATCCGCCTGCGCCTGCCGCCGCTGCGCGAGCGCAGCGAAGACATTCCGCTGCTGGTACGCCATTTTCTGTCGCGCAGTGCGGCCAACCTGGGCGTGGAGCCCAAGCGCCTGTCCGACAGCGCCATGGCCTTTGTGCGCCAGTACGCCTTTCCCGGTAACGTGCGCCAGCTGGAAAACCTGTGCCAGTGGATTACCGTGATGGCGCCGGGCCAGACCGTGGAAAGCGCCGACTTGCCACCCGAATTCCGCCTGCCGCCCGACGCCGTAGCGGCTAGCCACAGCCACAGCCACAGCCACGAAGCCGACGCCAGCACGCAGCCCGCCAGCGTGCCCGCGCATGCCGTGGCCGCTTTGGCCGATGGCGACTGGCTGCAACTGCTGGCCCGCGAGGTCAGCCAAAGGTTGGCCGCAGGGGAAACCGGCATCATCGACGACCTGACCGCGCGCTTCGAGAGCACCTGCATCAAGAGCGGCCTGGCCCATACCGGCGGGCGCAAGGTCGAAGCCGCGCAGCTGCTGGGCTGGGGCCGCAACACGCTGACCCGCAAAATCCAGGAGCTGGGGCTGGAGCACGAATGATCACCATCCGCCCCTTGCGCACCATAGCCCAGCAGCAGTTGGCCGCACTGGTATCGCTACTGCAAGACAGCGTACACGGCGGCGCCTCGGTCGGCTTTCTGGCACCGCTAGCGCACGAAGAAGCACAACACTACTGGCAAGATGTCGCAGCTGCGCTGGGCCCGCTGCTGCATTGCTGGCTGGCAGAAGATCAAGGCCGGATTATCGGCACCGTGCAGCTGGCGCTATGCGGTAAGGCCAACGGCCGCCACCGTGGCGAGATCCAGAAACTGATGGTACACAGCAGCGCACGTGGCCAAGGCATAGCGCGCCAGCTGATGCAGCAGGCGGAAAGCGCCGCCTGTGCCGCCGGCTGCAGCACGCTGGTGCTGGATACCGATAGCACATCGGTAGCGGCCAAGCTCTACCCCAAGCTGGGCTGGGAGCACGCCGGTGACATCCCGGCCTACGCCGCCAGCCCGGATGGCCGGCTACACGCCACCCGCTATTTCTACAAGCTATTGTCGGCCTAGCCGGCTCAGCCCACTCGTAAGCAAAACGGCACACTCTGCCAGGGTGTGCCGTTTTGCCATGTTGGCCGCAGAACCCTCAGGCCAGCACGCTCAGACCTGGCAAGGTAGCAAAGCTCTGTTCGCGCACGGTATGCAGAAAATCATGCATATACGCCAGCTCCGCGTCGTCCTGGCGCAGCGCCGCGTACAACTCGCTTTGCAAACCTGCATCACCGATGCGGGCGCTGGCAATATAGCCACGGTCCAGATACGGTTTCACCGCCCAGAACGGCATGGCAGCCACACCACGGCGGCTGGCCACCAGCTGGATGATGGCCACCGTCAGCTCCGAGGTACGCCGCGCCGGGTTCACCCCTGCTGGCTTCAGCACCTTGCGCACCAGGTCCAGCATCACATCCGGCACCGGGTAGTGGATCAGCGTTTCGTCGGCCAAATCCCCGGCCTGCCACACCGGCTTGGCCGCCAGTGGGTGATCTTTCGCCATGATCAACACCATCTCGTAGGCGAACAAAGGCTGATAGACCACCCCATCCTGCGGCTCGGCCTCCGAACAAATGGCCAGGTCAGCACGCCGCGTTAGCAGCAGGCCTACCGGGTCGGCATGAAAGCCGGACACGATATCCAGCTCCACCGCCGGCCAGTGCTGGCGAAAGGCGTCCATCGCCGGCATCAGCCAGTCAAAACAGGTGTGGCACTCCACCGCAATGCGCAGCTCCCCCGCCTCGCCTTCGCGTAAACGCGCCAGGTCGCGTTCGGCCTGCGTCACGCGCGCGGCCACGTCGCGCGCCAGCGCCAGCAAGCGCTCGCCAGCCGGGGTAAAACGCAGCGGCTGCGTTTTGCGCTCGAACAAGGCCAGGCCGTAAGCCTCTTCCAGTGCCTTGAGCTGGTGCGATAGCGCCGACTGCGTCAGGAATACGCGTTTGGCCGCCTGCGATACGCTGCCGCACTCGGCCAGCGCCAGCAGGGTTTTCAGATGGCGGAGCTCCAGCTGGCTTTGCATCATGAATCACCTTGATGATCAACGTTAAAATAATGAAATTGCCTCATGATTGTAGTTGCCGCATGCTGAATGCACAACATTCATCACGAAAGGCATTCCACATGAGCCAAGTTCATCTTCTGGGTTTCCCCCGCATCGGCGCCAAGCGCGAACTGAAATTCCTGCTGGAGCAATACTGGCGTGGCGACGTCAACGAGCAAGCGTTGCAGCACGGCGCACGCGAACTGCGCCAGCGTCACTGGCTGCTGCAAAAAGGCGCCGGTATCGACCTGAGCCCGGTGGGCGACTTCTCGCTATACGACCATGTGCTGGATGCACAGATTCTGGTAGGTGCCATCCCGCCACGCTTCGGCTTTGACGCCGCCAAGCTCAGCCAGGCGCAGTACTTTGAGCTGGCTCGCGGCAATGCCAGCCAGCACGCGCTGGAAATGACCAAATGGTTCGATACCAATTACCACTACCTGGTACCGGAATGGCACGCCAACACCATTTTTGCGGCCAACCCTGCCCCGCTGCTGGCGCAGGTGGCGGAAGCCCAGGCACTGGGGCTAAAAGCCAAGCCGGTACTGATCGGCCCGCTTACCCTGCTGTGGCTGGGCAAGTGCAAAGGTGCCGACTTTGATCGTCTCAGCCTGCTACCCGCCCTGCTGCGCAGCTATCAGGCGCTGCTGGGCGCACTGAACGACGCGAAAGTGGACTGGGTACAGCTGGACGAACCCATCCTGGCGCTGGGTCTGCCCGCAGAATGGCTGGCCGCTTTCCACAACACCTATCAGACCCTGGCGGGTACCCCGCTCAAACTGCTGCTGGCCACCTACTTTGGTAGCGTAGCCGAGCACGCCGACCTGCTGCACAGCCTGCCACTGGCCGGCTTGCATCTGGACCTGGTACGCGCACCGGAACAGCTGGCCACGCTGCTGCAAGGTTGGCCGCAAGGCCGCGTGCTGTCCGCCGGCCTGATTGATGGCCGCAATATCTGGCGCAACAACTTGTCCGCCACACTGGCAAGCGCCGAGAAGCTGCACAAACTGCTGGGCGATCAGCTATGGCTGGCCCCGAGCTGCAGCCTGCTGCACACCCCGGTAGATCTGGCACAGGAAGTACAGCTGGATGTGGACCTGAAGAGCTGGCTGGCGTTTGCGGTACAAAAGCTCAACGAACTCAAACTGCTCAAACGCGGCCTGCAGCAAGGGCAGGACAGCATCAGCAACGAGCTGGCCGCCAGCGACTTTGCCAGCCAGCAACGCCGCCAGCACCCGCGCATCCACCGTGCCGACGTCAGCGCGCGCCTGGCCACGCTGCCGGCCGATAGCGACCGCCGTCACAGCCCTTACCCGGTACGCGCCGCCGCGCAAGCGGCCTGGCTGAAGCTGCCGCTGCTGCCCACCACCACCATTGGCTCGTTCCCGCAGACCGCCGAGATCCGCAGCGCACGTGCCGCCTTCAAACGCTGCGAACTCGATGCCGCGACTTACCAACAAGCCATGAAGGCTGAAATCGAGCTGGTGATCCGCAAGCAGGAAGCACTGGATATCGATGTGCTGGTGCACGGCGAAGCCGAGCGTAACGACATGGTGGAGTACTTTGGCGAACAACTGGCAGGTTTTGCCTTTACCGAATACGGCTGGGTGCAAAGCTACGGCAGCCGCTGCGTAAAACCGCCACTGATTTTTGGCGACGTCGCCCGCCCACAAGCCATGACCGTGGCCTGGTCGGTGTACGCACAAAGCCTGACCCCGCGCCCGGTGAAAGGCATGCTCACCGGCCCGGTGACCATCCTGCAGTGGAGCTTTGTCCGCGATGACCTGCCGCGCAGCGAGGTGTGCCGCCAGATTGCACTCGCCATCAACGACGAAGTACTGGACCTGGAAAACGCTGGCATCAAAGTGATCCAGATCGACGAGCCAGCCGTGCGCGAAGGCCTGCCGCTGAAACGTGCCGACTGGGATGCCTACCTGGCCTGGGCTGGCGAAGCGTTCCGCCTGTCGTGCGCCCGCGTCGATGACAGCACGCAGATTCACACCCATATGTGCTACTCGGAGTTTGGTGACATACTGCCGGCCATTGCCGCCCTGGACGCCGACGTGATTACCATCGAAACCTCACGTTCGGACATGGAACTGCTGCGTGACTTTGCCAGCTTTGCCTACCCCAACGAAATCGGCCCCGGTGTGTACGACATTCACAGCCCGCGCATTCCAGCAGAGCACGAGCTGGAAAAACTGCTCACCAAGGCCCTGGATGTGATTCCGGCGCAACGACTGTGGGTCAACCCGGACTGCGGCCTGAAAACCCGCGGCTGGCCCGAAGCCGAAGCCGCACTGCAACGCATGGTGAACGTTACCCAGCGCCTGCGCAGCAAACTGGCCACTACCGTATAAACATCAGCGGTATAAAGTTTGACCAGCTGACAAGGCCCCCCAGGTGCTGGCCAAATTTACGCTTAGGTCAATTCTCTCTCTGCCTTGCAACACCCCCCGTTTACCATGCAAACGGGGGGTGTCATGTCTTATTTGATCGCCTGGCGCAGACCATGCCAACCTACACCGTTGACCGATACTTCATCCACCCTCGCCGGCCTGCCCCCCGATGTAGCATGACCCCTTGCCTAACAACAGGGCACGCAAACAACTTGGCGATACATCAGCCCACATTGGCGGCAGCGCATAAGATGAAATGCCAGCCATAACATCTACCATCTGCCCAGCTGATCGCAAATAGCAAGGCTGCGGCAAAGACTGGCAGGTATTCACTACAACCAGCCGAGACATATTGCATTTGCGCCTTTCCATTCTGGGAAACAGGCGTGCCAATGCTACCAGTCGCCAGGAGTAGCAAAAGGAGGCTTGATGGGCGTTACCTTGGCCAGTCGTGCCGTCGCACTGTTCTCTCTCATCTTTTCAGCCTGGGGCGCTGGCGCGACAAGCGCGCCGGTGCTGCGCTATTCCGGCAACCCCGACTACCCACCTTTTCACTGGTGCCATGACCATCGCAGTTTCACCGGCGCCAGCGTAGAACAGCTGCAACGGATCTTGCCTGCCAAGGTAAAACTACTCCCGCAACTTTATCCATGGAAACGGGTGTTACAACGCGCCCAAAATGGCCAAATAGACATTATTCTGCCCTTGCGTATCAATGCTGAGCGCGCCCGCTATCTACGCTTCAGTCAAAACCCTGCTTTTGAAAATCCTATTGCCATTTTTGTACGCAAAGGTAAAAACATACCCTACCAGGGCTGGCATAGCCTCAAGCCCTATCGTGGTGGCATCAGCCTGGGTGACATTTTTGGCGATGGCTTTGACGAGTATCTAGCCGCGCATCTCACCGTGGAAACCGCATCAGACATGGCAAGCAATTTCAGAAAGCTCGCACTAGGCCGCATCGACTACTTCATCACCGGCAGGTATGTCGGTATCGCTTATCTCAAGAAAAGGCAACTTACCGAGCACATCGTAGACCTGCCTCAAGCGGTATCCGTCAGCAAAATTCACATAGGTTTCGGCAAGCACGTACCAGATGGCGTGATCAACGACATAGACAAGGCCTTGAGAACAATGGCAGATAGCGGCGCCTCCACGGCCTTACTAAAAAAGTGGGTCAATATTTATGCAGAAAGCAAAGACAGTAGCTGTTTCTAATACCAATATAAAGCCCGCTTGCGCGGGCTTTATATTGGTGTCGGCAGGCTGCGGCCAACGTTGGCCTGTAGTGGTCAAGCATTTCCGGACAGTAAATTAGGTTGCCGCTCGCGCACGGCTGGCGGCAACCCGTCATTCCACTGGTGCGGTCTGGACTCGTTGTAATAGTCCATTACGTAAGCACCAATATCTTTTCTGGCCAGCGCTTCCGTCAGATAACCCGCTGCCGGGATCCATTCGCTCTTCAGGCTACGGAACACCCGCTCCATAGGGGCGTTATCCCAGCAATTACCCCGACGGCTCATACTCTGCTGCATCCGATACCGCCACAACCGCTGTCGGAAGCGCAACGCACCATACTGGCTGCCCTGATCCGAATGAAACAGAACGCAATGAGGTTGGCCGCGCCGTAGCCAGGCATGCTCCAGTGCTTTGATCACCAAGTCGCTGTCTGCTCTGGCCGACAGCGACCAACCCACGATGCGGCGCGCAAACAGATCCAGCACCAAGGCCAGATACATCCAGCGTCCCG
>AMYZ01000024.1 GCA_000335715.1 beta proteobacterium L13 | reverse complement strand
CAAAACCCCTTTCGATGTGAAAGGGGTTTTGCTTTTACATCTACTGCGTCTAAAACGGACGCATATGAAAAAAGCCGTCAATCAATGATTGACGGCTTTTCCTGAAACTTGGTTGCGGGAGCAGGATTTGAACCTACGACCTTCGGGTTATGAGCCCGACGAGCTACCAGACTGCTCCATCCCGCGACAGAGAGAACGCATAATAGACGATCCCTATAATAACGTCAAGCCTTTTTATACGTGCCAGGCTACCAGGCCAAAATACCATGTCGCCAGAATCACCAAACCAAACGCAATGCGATACCAGGCAAAGATCTCATAGGTATGGTTGGCCACAAACTTGACCAAGGTGCGCACGGCCAGCAAAGCACTCAGGAAGGCCGCCACAAAGCCGACTGCAAACATGGGAAAGTCGGCCATGGATAGCAGGTCGCGATGCTTGTACAGGTCGTACACGGTTGCGGCAAACATGGTCGGCACCGCCAGGAAGAAGGAAAACTCGGCGGCCACTTTGCGATCCAGCCCAAAGAACATGCCACCGATGATGGTAGCGCCGGAACGGGAGGTACCCGGGATCATGGCAATCACTTGCGCCAATCCAACCTTCAAGGCATCACGACCACGGATATCATCCACCGTATGAATACGCGCTACCTGCTGACGACGCTCGGCAAAAAGAATCACCAAGCCACCGATGATCAGGGCGGTGGCGACGCTGATCGGGTTAAACAGATGCGCCTTGATCTGCTTGATAAACAGCAGCCCGATGACCGCCGCAGGCAGAAAAGCAATCAGCAAGTTGGCCGCAAAACGCTGCGCCTTGGCGTCATGGGTAATACCGGTAGCGAGCGAAACAAAACGCTCACGGTACTGGAACAGCACCGCCAGAATGGCACCAAACTGGATGGCAATCTCGAAGACTTTGCCTTCGTTCTGGAAATTGATCAGATCGCCGACCACAATCAGGTGGCCAGTACTGGATACCGGCAGAAACTCGGTCATCCCCTCGACAATACCCAAGAGCAGCGCCTTGGCGAGTAATAGAAAGTCCACAGAAAACCTTTTGTACTTAAGTAAAGAAAACAGGCCGCCCGTCACGGGGCGGCCTGCCATGGCGCCACAGCTTACTTGCCGCGCGCTTTGATGATCAGCTCGTCCACCACCTGCAACAGTCGTGCAGGCTCGGCAGCCATGGTAGCGTACTTGCCAGCCACGATAATGGTGGGGGTGCCCTGGATGGCATAATCACGGGTCATCTTGCTGGCGCGGCCAACCTGGGCATTGATACCAAAGGATTTATACGTTTGCATGAAAGCCGTCACATTCACACCAGGCTGTGTAGCCAGCCACTTGCCCAGTGCAGCCTCGTCGCCCAGGTTGATCTTCTGCACTACCATGGCCTGCAGTGCAGGAGCATGCAGCTTTTCCAGGGTCTTGGTGGCATTAAAGGTAGCAAACAGGCGGGCAAGCGGCTCCATCTGTGCCCCCCAGACAATCTGCTCACGGCGGAAGCTTACATTGGCAGGCAGCTTTTTGGCCCAAGGCGCCAATACCGGCTCCAGATGGAAGCAATGCACACAGTGATAAGAGAAAAACTCGATCACCTCCACTTTGCCTGGCGTCGCCACCGGTTGGGGCTTGGGTAGCACAGTGTAGTCTTTACCTTCCACAATTGCGGCATGGGCAAAGCCGGTAAGAGCAAACATCAGGGCAAGCAACCACTTCTTCATGACAGGTCTTTCGTCTTATTTAGCAGGTAATTTTACGAGCGATGCATCAACACCTTCCTGACGCAGGCGGGCCTTCAACGCATCGACATCCTCTTGACGCTCGAATGGCCCGATACGTACCCGGTGTACCAAGCCTTTTTCTGGCAGATTCAACGACTGGATCTTGGCTTCCACCCCCATCAGAGCCAGCTTGGCTTTCATATTGTCCGCATCGCTTTCCGACTGGAAAGCACCAGCTTGCAAGAACAGGCGTGGCAGCGCAGGAGGCTGCGCGGCCTCTGCCGGCTTGCCATCCTGCTGGATAGCCTCTTGCTGGCCAGGAAGAATCTTGTAGAAATCAAAGCGCTGGCCATCGGCATCAGCCGGGGCCGGCTTGGCTTGTACCGCAGCGGCAGGTGCCGAGGCCGGTACGACAGGCGGTACCGGTGCCGTGGCAGGCACTGGCACCGGGGCGGCTGTCGTTGCCAGCTTTGGACCTGGCTCCAACAGCTCGGCGGCAGGCAAGGAGGCTTCCTCTTTGCCCTGCATCTTTTCGAGATTACTGAAAGGTGTAGAGGCACGATTCAGGTACATGGTCATGCCAACGGCAATGCCCACACCGACAATTAGCCCTACCAGCACGCCAGCCATCAAACCGCCACTACTCTTGCCAGCTGGCGCACTACGCCCCCCCGCTCGGGAGGTATGCTTCAAATCTCTGTTACTCATAAGCCCACTATATTAATTTTAATCTTGCCAAGCTGATTACTTGCCCGCACCAAAGCCGGCCAACCCTCGCCGGAACTGCACCGCCTGCAGAATATGCTGGCGTGACACCTCCGGGCTTCCCGCCAGATCGGCCAGTGTGCGCGCCACGCGCAATACGCGGTGATACGCACGGGCTGACAAATCCAGCTTTTCCAGTAGCTGATTGAGCTGCTGCTGCAAGACTGGCGACAAGGCACAATGCAAAGTGAGCTCAGCAGCTTGCAAACTGGCATTGCTCTTACCCTGACGCTGCCACTGGCGCTGCCTGGCCGCATCGACCCGCTCACGCACCTGGGCGCTAGACTCACCAGCAGGTAGCGTCTGTAACTCGTCCAGCGACAGCGACCCAACCTCTACCATCAAATCAAACCTGTCCAGCAAAGGCCCTGACAGTTTACCGCGATAGCGCAAAACCTGCTCCGGCGTACAGCGGCAGGTGCGGCGCGCATGCCCCAAGTAGCCACAAGGGCAAGGGTTCATGGCGGCCAACAGCTGGAACCTGGCCGGATAACACACCTGGCGCGCGGCACGCGATATATGAATCTCGCCGGTCTCAAGAGGTTCCCGCAGCACTTCCAACACTTTGCGGTCAAACTCTGGCAATTCATCCAGAAACAGCACGCCGTGATGCGCCAGCGTGATCTCGCCCGGGCGCGGATCTGAACCACCACCCACTAACGCCACTGCGGAAGCCGTATGATGCGGGTGCCGATAGGGCCTGACGCACCATAAACGTACATCGAAGCCCTGGCTGCCCAAAGACTGCACAGCAGCGCTCTCTAGTGCCTCATCTTGACTCATTGCCGGCAAGATACCGGGCAAACGTGCCGCCAGCATGGACTTTCCCGTACCCGGAGGGCCTTGCATCAACAGGCTATGCCCACCAGCAGCAGCAACTTCCAATGCCAGCTTGGGCAAACCCTGACCTTTCACCTCATCCAGATCGGGGTATACCACGTGGCCTTGCCAACCCTCGGGATAAACAGTGCGCGCCAGCAGGCTGATGCCTGATAGGTGTGCACAAACCTCGACCAAGCTGTCCGCAGCATAGATTTCGACCCCTTGCACCAAGGACGCCTCTATTGCACTACTTCTGGGCAGGATAAAGCGCCTGCCACTACTACGTGCTGCCGCCACCATGGCCAATGCACCACGAACAGGCCTGAGCTCCCCGCCCAAACCCAGCTCTCCGGCCAACTCGTAGCCGGACAAAACATCTAGCGGCAGCTGGCCATCTGCGGCCAACAATGCCACAGCGATGGGTAAATCAAAACGGCCCGACTCTTTCGGCAAATCGGCGGGCGCCAGGTTCACCGTAATGCGACGGGCCGGAAAATCAAAGCCGGACTGGATAATTGCCGCGCGCACCCGTTCGCGACTTTCCTTTACCTCGGTATCAGGCAACCCGACCAGAGTAAAGGCGGGCAGGCCATTAGCCAGGTGCACTTCAACCGCCACCTCCGGTGCACTGACGCCGGCAAGCGCGCGGCTCAAGCAGACCGCGAGCGACATGCTGGCCTAGCCAGGATCGGCCGGCGCTTCTGCACTGGCCGGCGCGGCATTCTGCGCTTCGAGCAGTACCAAGCGACGTTCCAGCTCGGTCAGCTGAGCACGGGTCTGCGCCAGTACTTCCTGTTGAATATCAAACTCTTCACGCGTTACCAGATCCATACGGCTGAACGTCGCAGCCATCATGGCTTTCACGTTCTTTTCCAGATCTTTGGCCGGGCTGGCAGCGATGGTTTCGGAGATTTTATTGCTGATTTCGTCGAACAGTTTCTGACTAAGCATGATGGCGCCTTGACTTTGGCATGATGAATGCAGGGCAGTTTAGCAAAAAGCGCTCTCCCCTGCATAAGCGCAGACGCACCATTACCGAGCAAGGCCACCTTAAAGCATGCAACGCAGCAAGGACATATCGAATACAGAAGTGGAAATTGCTGCAATTGATTGAAATATAAAGAAAATACAATTCTGGCACAGTTCATGCATAGGCAAATTTGTCACACTCACTCATTACTGAGCACCAAGGAGCCAACATGAAACTGGTCAGCGCCATTATCAAGCCCTTCAAGCTTGACGAAGTCCGTGAAGCCCTTTCCGCCATCGGCGTGCAAGGTATTACCGTTACCGAAGTAAAAGGTTTTGGCCGCCAGAAAGGCCACACCGAGCTATACCGTGGCGCAGAATATGTCGTCGACTTTCTGCCCAAGGTCAAACTGGAGATTGCCATCAGTAATGAGCAGCTAGACCAGGTGGTTGAAGCAATTGAAACGGCAGCTCGCACCGGCAAAATCGGTGATGGCAAGATCTTCGTCTACGACCTGGAGCAAGTCGTTCGTATCCGTACCGGCGAAACTGGCGCCGACGCCGTTTAAGCCCCTGCTGAAAGGACAATAAAATGAGCAAGAAACTACTCTCGCTAGCAGCACTCGGCACACTGTGTACAGCTTTCCCGGCGCTGGCCGATGGGGCACCTACCTTGGTAGAAACCAAAGTCATCAGCGCGGGTGATACCGCCTGGATGATGACCTCCACCGCGCTGGTACTATTCATGACCATCCCTGGCCTGGCACTGTTCTACGCCGGCATGGTGCGCAAGAAAAACGTACTGGCTACCTTGATGCAGAGTTTTGCCATCTGTGCGCTGATCACCGTACTGTGGACCGTAGTGGGCTACAGCTTGGCATTTACCCCGGGCAACAGCCTGATTGGCGGCTTGGATCGCATCCTGCTGGACGGCATGCTCTATCTGAAAGACGAAGGCAAGCTAACTGTGCACCCCCTGGCTGGCACCATCCCGGAAGCCGTATTCATGATCTTCCAGATGACCTTTGCCATTATCACGCCAGCACTGATTACCGGCGCATTTGCCGAGCGCATGAAGTTTTCCACCATGCTGGTTTTCATGGCGCTGTGGTCTTTGCTGGTTTATGTACCGGTTGCGCACTGGGTATGGGCACCTGGCGGCTGGATGTTTGACCACGGCGTGCTGGACTTTGCCGGTGGTACGGTTGTACACATCAACGCCGGTATTGCAGGCTTGGTAGCCGCGCTGGTTCTGGGCAAACGTGTCGGTTTTGGCCGTGAAGCCATGCCCCCACACAACCTGGTACTGACACTGGTCGGCGCTTCCATGCTGTGGGTTGGCTGGTTTGGCTTCAACGCCGGTTCCGCTGTAGCCGCTGATGGCCGTGCCGCCATGGCCATGGTCGTAACCCAAGTTGCCACCGGTATGGCTGCCCTGTCGTGGATGGCTGCAGAGTGGATCGCCAAAGGCAAGCCGTCGGTGCTGGGTATCGTGTCCGGCGCAGTTGCAGGCCTGGTAGCCATTACCCCGGCAGCTGGCTTTGTTGATGCCAAAGGCGCGCTGGCAATTGGCCTGATCTCCGGCGCCGTGTGCTACTGGAGCGCCACCTCGCTGAAACACATGCTGAAGTACGACGACTCACTGGATGCCTTTGGTGTTCACGGTGTTGGTGGCATCATCGGCGCACTGCTGACCGGCATCTTTGCGGTAAAAGAAATCGGTGGTGTGGAAGGCAATCTGATGACTCAGGCGGTAGGCGTAGGCGCTACCGTGGTGTATTGCGCCATCGTGACCTTTATCCTGCTGAAACTGCTGGATATGGTAATGGGTCTGCGCGTCAGCGAAGAAGAGGAGCGCGAAGGTCTGGACGTAGTACTCCATGGCGAGCGTGTAGAGTAAGTAACACAGCCAAGCCGCTGGCTTGGCCGCAAAAAAACCGCCCGGTACTACCGGGCGGTTTTTTCATGGGCATATGGTCTACTTGCGACGCCCGGGGAAGGTGATGACCTTCGCCCCTTGCGACGCCGCATCGGCAGCCGGCTCGGCCGGGGTAACGGTCAACTCGGGGGCAACAGACGGGCGCACCGCCGTTTCTGCGAGCTTCTCCAGCTCAAAGCCCATACCCTCGCCGGAATCGCGTGAAAAGATGGACAGCACATTGCCAACAGGTACCCAGATTTCACGCGAGATGCCACCAAAGCGCGCCGAAAACGAAATCCAGTCATTTTCGATACTCAAACCCTGCGTCGCACCGTAGCCAACATTGAGTACGATCTCGTTGTTCTTCACAAACTCCATCGGCACCTGAACGTTCTCGTCGACCCACACCACCATATAAGGTGTCTGCCCCTGATCGGTGCACCACTGATGAATGGCGCGAATCAGATAGGGCCTGGTACTGGCTGTCATGGGGAATTCCTCTGCTGGCAATATGAAAACAGGCCAGCCAGCTCTATGGCAAGATCACTGCCACAAAGCCTAGCCGGCCTGCCTGGTAATGCGATTACTTGCGCATGGCCTTTTCTGCAGGCGTCAGCGAGTCAATAAACGACTGGCGCTGGAACAGGCGCTCGGCGTATTTCAGGATAGGGGCTGCGTTTTTACCCAGGTCAACGCCATAGTGCTCCAGACGCCACATCAGCGGCGCGATGGCTACGTCAATCATGGAGAACTCGTCACCCAGCATGAATTTCTGCTTGGCGAAAATCGGCGCGATGGTTACCAGGCCATCACGAATGGCTTCGCGGGCTTTATTGGCTTCTTTGCCACTAGCGCCGTTTTCCAGCGTTTTTACGTGCACAAACAGCTCTTGCTCGAAACGGAACAGGAACAGGCGGGCGCGCGCGCGCATTACCGGGTCAGCCGGCATCAGCTGTGGGTGCGGGAAACGCTCGTCGATGTATTCGTTGATGATATTGGATTCATGAAGAATCAGGTCGCGTTCTACCAGCACCGGAACCTCGTTGTACGGGTTCATCACGGCCAGATCTTCAGGCTTGTTGTGAATATCCACATCAATGATCTCGAAGTCCATGCCCTTCTCGAACAACACGATGCGACAGCGTTGGCTGAAAGGACAAGTACTACCAGAGTAAAGGGTCATCATGAGGCATTCATTCCTTAAACAGGCTTGTTGATCAATTAACGTGCAATTCTAGCACCTTTGACCTATCACTTTCCACAAAAGTTGCATAAGTCAATGAATAAAAAGAGAAATATTAAAAAACAACCTGCAGAAAAACAGGAAAAGCACACTCAGGCGAGCTCAATGCAAAAACCCCCTTCGCTAGCGAAGGGGGTTTGGCTGGCAGCATCAAGCTGCCCCACTTGGCATATGGCTTAGTGGATGTCTTTCCAGTATTCCTTCTTCAGGAAGTAGGCGAAAGGCAACAGCAGCAAGAACAGGTACAGCAGCACAGTGTAGCCAACCTGATGGCGCTTCACTTGAACCGGCTCGCCAATGTAGACCAGGAAGTTGGTCAGGTCGGCCATGCGCTTGTCAAACTCGACAGTATTCGCTTTGCCGTTCTCCAGCTTGGTCAGCGTACCGGCTTTCACCAGCTCCAGTTTGTGCTCTTCATGACCATCTGCGCCTTTATGGGTACGCAGCTCTTGCTCGCCTTGCCATTCCCACAGGATGTGCGGCATGCCCACCTTGTCGAATACCAAGTTGTTCCAGCCGGTTGGGCGGCTAGGGTCACGATAGAAGCCACGCAGGTAGCCGTACAGGTAGTCGGCACCACGCGAGCGCGCAATCACGGACAAGTCCGGTGGCGTTGCGCCAAACCAGGCCTTGGCATCTTTCTTGTCCATGGCCACGTTCATTTGCTCACCGATCTTGTCAGTAGCAAACATCAGGTTGGACTTGATCTGCTCTTCGGAAAGGCCGATGTCAGTCAGTCGGTTGTAGCGCATGGCGCTGGCCGAATGGCAGGACAAGCAGTAGTTCACAAAGGTCTGTGCGCCACGCTGCAGGCTTTCGGTATCCTGAATGTTGATCGGTGCTTTTTCCAGGGCAGGGCCCTCGGAAGCAGCAAACGCACCAACAGCAGGAACCATGAGGGCTACGGCGGCAACCAGTTGACGGATAGTCTTGTTCATAGTGCCCCCTCTATCAGATGAATTTTGCAAACAGGGTAGCGGCTACCAGCGTTACTACCACCAGTACCACAAAGCGTACCTGGCGAGCTGGAGTGCTCATGGTCACACGGGTCGGAACCGGTGTGCTGCCCACGTCGTTCTTGGTATAGAACGGCATGCCCAGGAAGAACGCAAAGTAGATAAAGGAGAACAGCTGAGCCACGATGGTACGCAGGTTGGTGGATGGCAGTGCACCCAGGATACCCAGACCGATAAAGGCGGTGATGAACAAGGTCAGCATGATCTTGAACTTCGGACCGCGATAACGGATGGACTTCACAGGGGACTTGTCCAGCCACGGCAGGAAGGCGATCAGCACCACTGCGGCACCCATGGCCAGCACGCCCCATACCTGGGTACCGGCAAACGACGGTACGGCACGCAGGATGGCGTAGAACGGGGTGAAGTACCATACCGGCGCAATGTGGGCCGGGGTCTTCAGCGGGTCAGCCTGGTCAAAGTTCGGATGCTCCAGGAAGTAACCACCCATTTCCGGGGCAAAGAACACGATAGCCGAGAACACGATCAGGAACACTGCCACACCCAGTACGTCTTTTACGGTGTAGTAAGGGTGGAACGGAATGCCATCCAGCGGCTTGCCGTCTTCGCCTTTCAATTTCTTGATTTCCACGCCGTCCGGGTTGTTGGAACCCACTTCGTGCAGGGCGATCAGGTGGGCTACCACCAGCGCCAGCAGAATCAGCGGTACGGCAATCACGTGCAGGGCAAAGAAGCGGTTCAGCGTTGCATCGCCCACCACGAAGTCACCACGGATGAATACCGACAGGTCCGGGCCGATAACCGGGATGGAAGCAAACAGGTTAACAATCACCTGCGCACCCCAGAACGACATCTGACCCCATGGCAGCAGATAGCCCATGAAGGCTTCAGCCATCAGCACCAGGAAGATCAGGGTACCGAATACCCATACCAGCTCGCGCGGCTGCTTGTAGGAACCGTAGATCACGCCACGGAACATATGCAGGTAAACCACGACAAAGAACATGGATGCGCCGGTAGAGTGCATGTAGCGGATGATCCAGCCACCTGCCACATCACGCATGATGTATTCCACCGAAGCAAACGCTACCGGGATGCCCGCGCCGTTCAGCGTGCCATCCGGTTTGTAGTTCATGGTCAGGAAAATACCGGTAACAATCTGGATCACCAGCACCAGCAGTGCCAGGGAGCCGAAGAAGTACCAGAAGTTAAAGTTTTTTGGGGCGTAGTACTCGGTGACGTGTTCTTTCATCATCGAGGACAGCGGGAAACGCTCATCCACCCAATTGAGGATTTTTTGGCCAGTGCTCATGTATTTTCCCCTCGCTTACTTGTCATCGCCGATCAGCAGCGTGGTATCGGTCAGGTACTTGTGCGGCGGGATTTCCATGTTCTTCGGTGCCGGTACGCCGCTGTACACGCGGGCGGACAGGTCGAACTTGGAACCGTGGCACGGACAGTAGAAGCCACCAACCCACTTCGGACCCAGATCAGCCGGGGCGATGTCGGGACGATGGGTCGGAGAACAGCCCAGATGGGTACAGATACCCACGGCAACCAGAATCTCCGGTTTGATGGAGCGAGTCTGGTTCTTGCAGTAATCCGGCTGTTCGGGCGATTCGCACTTCGGATCCAGCAACTCACCTTCGATAGTCGACAGGTTTTTCAGCTGCTCAGGTGTACGGGACAGAACCCATACCGGCTTGCCACGCCATTCGACGTTGATCTTCTGGCCCGGCTCCAGCTTGCTGATGTCCACTTCTACTGGCGCACCTGCAGCCTTGGCACGCTCAGAAGGTGCAAAGCTCATCAAAAACGGGACAGCCACACCGGCTGCCGCCACACCACCAACCGCGCTGGTGGCCACCGTCAGAAAACGACGGCGCCCCGCATCAACGTGTTGTTCACTCATTACAGTCATCCTCAAACGTGGAAACCGAGCTATAAACTTGAAACTTTACAATTCTACCCGATTCCATGAGGGAACTTGAAGCGCATATGCGACAAATCGCCTCATTGACAACAGGGGCTTAGTTTTCAGACCGGGTTAAAGAGATCGATAAATTGCACATCCAGGGCAAAATCATGCGCCAGCCACTCGCCTAGCACCTTTACGCCATAGCGTTCGGTGGCATGATGGCCCGCCGCGATGAAGCTTACGCCAGTTTCATTGGCCAAATGCTGATTTTGCTCAGACACTTCGCCAGTAATGAACACATCCACCCCCAAAGCGATGGCCTGCTCGAAATAACCCTGCGCGCCACCGGTACACCAGGCCACACGCTGCACGCTACGCGTCTTGTCCCCTAGCAGCAGCGCTTCGCGCCCCAGGCTGCGGCCAACTTGCTCGCGCAGCGCATCGGCCGTACAGCCTTGTGCCAGCTCACCGGTCCAGATCAGTGGCTCAGCCAAGGATGGCGCCGCATGCTGCAAGCCCAGCACCTGCCCCAGCTGCGCGTTATTGCCCAGCTCCGGGTGCGCATCCAGCGGCAGATGGTAGGCAAACAGGTTGATGTTGCTGCGCAGCAACGCCGCAATGCGCTGGCGCTTGATACCGGTAATGGCCGCTGCCTCGCTTTTCCAGAAATAACCGTGATGCACCAGGATGGCATCGGCTTGCAGGCGGATTGCTTCGTCAATCAAGGCTTGCGAGGCGGTGACGCCGGTTACCACACGGCGGATCTCGTCGCAGCCTTCCACTTGCAGCCCGTTGGGGGCGTAATCCTTGAAGCGCCACGGCTCCAGCTTGCCGTCCAGCGCTTTGAGCAAATCTGATCGTTTCATGTTGACGCTCCGCGAGATAAAGCCGGCATTGTGCCAGACTGCACGGGCAAAACAATGCGGCCAACCTGGTGAAAGGTTGGCCGCATTGTTTTGCCGCATAGAAAAACCCCGCGCCGTGGCGCGGGGTTCTGGCTTCGCAGGGGCGAGGCAGCTTACATCATGCCGCCCATACCACCCATACCACCCATGCCGCCCATGTCTGGCATGGCAGGCTTGTCTTCCGGCAGTTCGGCTACCATGCAGTCGGTGGTCAGCATCAGGCCGGCTACGGAAGCAGCGTGCTGCAGCGCGGAGCGGGTTACTTTGGCTGGGTCCAGCACGCCCATTTCCAGCATGTCGCCGTATTCACCGGTAGCGGCGTTGTAACCGAAGTTACCTTTGCCTTCCAGCACTTTGTTTACGACTACGGATGGCTCGTCGCCGGCGTTCTGCACGATCTGGCGCAGCGGGGCTTCGATGGCTTTCAGCACGATCTTCACGCCGGCAGCCTGGTCGGCGTTGGCAGTTTCCAGATCGGCCAGCGTGGAACGGGCACGCAGCAGGGCTACACCACCGCCAGGTACCACGCCTTCTTCCACGGCAGCACGGGTAGCGTGCAGCGCGTCTTCCACGCGGGCTTTCTTCTCTTTCATTTCCACTTCGGTAGCGGCGCCAACCTTGATCACGGCAACACCGCCGGCCAGTTTGGCCACGCGTTCTTGCAGTTTTTCACGGTCGTAGTCG
Organism: beta proteobacterium L13; assembly: GCA_000335715.1. Taxonomy (GTDB): domain Bacteria; phylum Pseudomonadota; class Gammaproteobacteria; order Burkholderiales; family Chromobacteriaceae; genus Vogesella. Next base: position 32,526 of record AMYZ01000024.1, on the reverse strand, counting down.
GAAGTAGCGGCTTCGATCTGCTGACGGATCTCGGCAACACGTGCCTGGATCAGGGCGGCATCGCCTGCGCCATCGATGATGGTGGAGTTTTCTTTACCCACTTCAACGCGCTTGGCTTGGCCCAGCATGTCCAGGGTCACTTTTTCCAGGGTCAGGCCCACTTCTTCTGCAATCACGGTGCCGCCGGTCAGGGTAGCGATGTCTTGCAGCATGGCTTTGCGACGGTCGCCAAAACCTGGCGCCTTCACGGCTACCACTTTCAGGATGCCACGGATGGTGTTCACTACCAGGGTAGCCAGCGCTTCGCCTTCTACGTCTTCAGCGATGATCAGCAGCGGGCGGCCGGACTTGGCTACTTGCTCCAGTACTGGCAGCAGGTCGCGGATGTTGGAGATTTTTTTGTCGAACAGCAGGATGAACGGATTATCCAGTGCGGCAATCTGTTTTTCCTGGTTGTTGATGAAGTACGGGGACAGGTAGCCGCGGTCGAACTGCATGCCTTCTACCACGTCCAGCTCGTTCTGCAGCGATTTGCCGTCTTCTACAGTGATCACACCTTCTTTGCCGACTTTTTCCATTGCGGTAGCAATGATTTCACCGATATCGCTATCGGAGTTGGCGGAGATGGAGCCTACCTGGGCGATTTCTTTGGTGGTGGCGCAAGGCTTGGCGATCTTGGCGATCTCGCCTACCAGCGAGATAACGGCTTTGTCGATACCGCGCTTCAGGTCCATCGGGTTCATGCCGGCAGTCACGAACTTCATGCCTTCGTGCACGATAGCCTGGGCCAGTACGGTAGCGGTGGTGGTGCCGTCACCGGCAACGTCGGAAGTCTTGGAAGCGACTTCTTTCACCATCTGGGCGCCCATGTTTTCGAACTTGTCTTTCAGTTCGATTTCTTTGGCAACGGATACACCATCCTTGGTGATGGTCGGGGCGCCGAAGGAGCGGTCCAGCACCACGTTACGGCCTTTCGGGCCCAGGGTCACTTTTACGGCGTCAGCCAGAATGTTGACACCGACTACCATTTTTGCGCGGGCGGAATCGCCGAAGCGTACGTCTTTAGCTGCCATGCTTGAAATTCTCCAGAATCAGTTTGATAAGAGGGATGCGGCCCGGATTACTCAACGATGCCCATCACGTCTTCCTCGCGCATAACGAGGAGCTCATCACCGTCAACCTTGACGGTTTGGCCGGAATACTTGCCGAAGATAACCTTGTCGCCAACTTTCAGCTCCAGCGCACGGCGGTCGCCGTTTTCCAGGATCTTGCCGTTGCCTACGGCAACCACTTCACCCATGTCTGGTTTTTCAGCTGCGGCGCCCGGCAGAACGATGCCGGAGGCGGTTTTTTCTTCAGCCTCGAGGCGCTTGATAACAACACGATCGTGCAGAGGACGAATTGCCATTTGACTCTCCTAATAGCAGTGGCTGTTGAAAGATGATTACCTATCAATTCAGCGATAGCGGACAGGTGCATTAGCACTCTGCCCTGACGAGTGCTAATCATAGGGACGGCATAGCCGGTTTTCAAGAGGGGGCGGGCCAAGATTTTTACTGTTTGCCGCCGCCGGAAATGACAAAGCCCGCCATATGGCGGGCTGGGCAAGGTTGGCCGCAAGGGCCACTCGCACGTTTTACCAGACTTGCAGGTAGGCCAGCATGCCTTCTGCAGCCTGACGGCCTTCGAACACGGCACGCACTACCAGATCGGCACCGCGCACCTGGTCACCACCGGCGAAGATTTTCGGGTTGCTGGTCTGGTGCTTGAAGTGGCCATTGGCCGGAGCCACGGTACGGCCCTGCGCATTGCTGGCAATGCCCTGGCGTTCGAACCAGCTGGCGGCTTCCACCTGGAAACCGAAGGCCACGATAACGTGGTCGCACTCGATCACTTCTTCGCTGCCTGGCACGATCTCGGCATTACGACGGCCTTTGGCGTCCGGCGCACCCAGGCGGGTTTCGGCCAGTTTCAGGCGCAAGCTGCCATCGGCGGCCTGCTCTACGCCCATAGGCTGGCGGTTCCACAGGAATTCCACGCCCTCTTCCTTGGCATTGGCCACCTCGCGCTTGGAGCCCGGCATATTGGCCTCGTCACGGCGGTAGGCACAGATCACCTTGCTGGCGCCCTGGCGGATGGAGGTGCGGTTGCAGTCCATGGCGGTATCGCCACCACCCAGCACCACCACGCGCTTGCCGGCCATGGATAGCGGTGCATCGCCGGCTGGCAGCGTATCCATGCACTGGCGTACATTGTTGATCAGGAAAGGCAGCGCTTCCAGCACGCCAGGCAGGCTTTCGCCTTCAAAACCGCCCTTCATGTACTTGTAGGCGCCCATGCCCATGAACACGGCGTCGTACTGCTCCAGCAGGGCTTCGATTTCTACATCGCGGCCCACTTCGGTATTCAGCTGGAAGGTCACGCCCATGCCTTCCATGATCTCGCGGCGGCGTTGCACCACGCTCTTTTCCAGCTTGAATTCGGGGATGCCGAAGGTCAGCAGGCCGCCGATTTCTTCGTAGCGGTCGATTACCACCGGGCGCACGCCGTTACGCACCAGCACGTCGGCACAGGCCAGGCCAGCCGGGCCGGCACCGATGATGGCGACTTTCTTGTCGGTCCACACCACTTTGGACATATCCGGGCGCCAGCCGGCTTTGTAGGCTTCATCGGTGATGAATTTTTCTACGCTGCCAATGGTCACGGCGCCAAAGCCGCCCTGCTCCAGCGTGCAGGCACCTTCGCACAGGCGGTCTTGCGGGCAAACACGGCCGCAGATTTCCGGCAGGCTATTGGTCTTGTGCGACATCTCGGCCGCCTCGAACAGCTTGCCTTCCTTCACCAGCTTCAGCCAGTTGGGAATGTAGTTGTGCACCGGGCACTCCCACTCGCAGTAAGGGTTGCCACAGGACAGGCAGCGGCCGGCCTGGTCTGTCGCGTCTACCGCGTGCAGCGGAGTGTAAATCTCTTTGAATTCGATCTTGCGCACGGCGACTTCTACTTTGTCGCCCGGGTTGCGCGAGAGCTTCATGAACTGGAAAACGTCACCCATGATCACTTGTCCTTTGCCCTTGCGGCCAACCTTGGCCGCAAGGTGCTTTTATTGCTATCAAGGGGCGGACCAACCCGCCCGTCCCTATCAGTCTTTCAGCAGGCTTTCCAGCTTGGCTGCCTTTGGCTTCACCAGCCAAAAGTAGTCGACGTAATCGTCGAAGTTTTCCAGCATGGCGCGGCCGGTTTCCGAGCCGGTCAGCTCCACGTGCTTGGCGATCTTCTCCAGCAGGTAGGCACGGTACATGCCCATGGCTTCGCCGTTGATCAGGTTGATATCCACCAGCTCGTTGTTGAAGCGGTAGGCAAACTTCTCGGCACGGTCGTACACGAAGGCAAAGCCCCCGGTCATGCCGGCGCCAAAGTTGTAGCCGGTTTCACCCAGCACGATCACGCTACCGCCGGTCATGTATTCGCAGCAGTGGTCACCCGCGCCTTCAATCACCGCCAGGGCGCCAGAGTTACGCACGGCAAAGCGTTCGCCGGCCACACCGGCAGCAAACAGCTGGCCGCCGGTAGCGCCGTACAGGCAGGTGTTACCGATGATGATGGACTCGTCCGACTGGTACGCAGCGCCTTTTGGCGGGTAGATGGTCACGCGGCCACCGGCCATGCCCTTGCCCACGTAATCGTTGGCATCGCCTTCCAGCTCCAGGTGCAGGCCCGGCGCGTTCCACACGCCAAAGCTCTGGCCGGCGGAGCCGGTGAATTTCACCTTCAGGCAGCCAAACGGCAGGCCGGCTGCGCCGTGTACACGGGCGATTTCACCGGACAGGCGGGCGCCAATGGAGCGGTGAATGTTCTCGATCGGGTAGTTCAGCTCCAGCATCTGCTTGTTGTTGATGGCCGGCAGTGCGTCCACCAGAATCTGCTCGGCCAGCTCGCCCTTGTCGAAGGACGGGTTGGAGTCGCTCACGCAGAAGCGTGGCACGCTATCCGGCACCGTGCCTTGCGACAGCAGCGGCGACAGGTCCAGACGCTGCTGCTTGCTGGTTTTGCCGTCCTGCAGGGTGAGCATTTCCATACGGCCGATCAGCTCTTCCATATTGCGTACGCCCAGCTTGGCCATCCACTCGCGGGTTTCCTGGGCGATGAACAGGAAGTAGTTCATCACCATTTCCGGCAAGCCAATAAAGTACTTGGAACGCAGCTTCACTTCCTGGGTGGCCACGCCGGTGGCGCAGTTATTCAGGTGGCATATACGCAGGAACTTGCAGCCCAGCGCGACCATCGGGCCGGTACCAAAGCCGAAGCTCTCGGCGCCCATGATGGCGGCCTTGATCACGTCGAGGCCGGTTTTCAGGCCGCCGTCGGTCTGCACGCGGACGCGGCCACGCAGGCCGTTGGCGCGCAGCACTTGCTGTGCCTCGGTCAGGCCCAGCTCCCACGGGCTACCGGCGTATTTCACGCTGGTCAGCGGGCTGGCACCGGTACCACCGTCGTAACCGGAGATGGTAATCAGGTCGGCGTAAGCCTTGGCCACACCGGCGGCGATGGTGCCCACGCCCGGCTCGGCCACCAGTTTCACCGACACCAGCGCCTTCGGGTTCACCTGTTTCAGATCGAAAATCAGCTGCGCCAAGTCTTCGATGGAGTAAATGTCGTGGTGCGGCGGCGGCGAAATCAGGCTGATGCCCGGCTTGGAGCAGCGCAGCTTGGCAATCAGCGGCGATACCTTGTCGCCCGGCAGTTGGCCGCCCTCGCCCGGCTTGGCGCCCTGGGCTACCTTGATCTGCAGTACTTCGGCGTTTACCAGGTAGTGCGGGGTCACACCGAAACGGCCGGACGCCACCTGCTTGATCTTGGACATCTTCTCGGTGCCGTAACGCGCCGGGTCTTCACCACCTTCACCGGAGTTCGAGCGGCCACCCAGGCGGTTCATGGCGGTCGCCATGGCTTCGTGCGCCTCGGGCGACAGCGCACCCAGCGACATGCCGGCGGAGTCAAAGCGTTTGAGGATGCTCTCGACCGGCTCGACTTCGTCGATGGCAATCGGAGTCACGCCTTCAAAATTCAGCTGCATCAGGTCGCGGAACATGGCCACAGGGCGAGTGTTCACCAGCTCGGCATATTGCTTGTAGGCATCGTAGTCGGTGTTCTGTACCGCTTTTTGCAGCGTCATCACCACGTCCGGGTTGTAGGCGTGGTATTCCTCACCGTGCACGTATTTCAGCAGGCCGCCGTGGGTCACCGGGCGCATCGGGTTGAACGCCAGGCGCGACAGCAGCTTCTGGTCTTCTTCGAAGTCTTCGAAGCTGGCACCGGAAATACGCGACACCGTGCCCTTCAGACATAGCTTGACCAGGTCTTCGTGCAGGCCGATGCCTTCGAACAGCTGGGCACCGCGATAGCTGGCGATGGTGGAAATACCCATCTTCGACAGCACTTTCATCAGGCCCTTGTTGATGCCCTTGCGGTAGTGTTGCAGCGCTTCGTTCACGCGCAGGCTCACGTCACCGGTGGCCACCAGGTCAACGATGGTCTGGTAAGCCAGGTACGGGTAAACGGCGGTAGCGCCGTAACCCAGCAGGCACGCCATCTGGTGCGGGTCACGCACGGTACCGGTTTCGGCGATGATGTTGGCCTTGCAACGCAGGCCGGCATCGATCAGCGCATGGTGCACGGCGCCAACGGCGAATAGCGCCGGAATCGGCAGACGGTTGGCCGCAATGGTGCGATCCGACAGTACTACGATCACGGTATCTTCCTGTACCGCTTCCACCACGTGCGCCGCCAGACGTTCGATGGCTTGCTGCAAGGTGCGCTCGGACGGGTCGAAGCACAGGTCAAAGGTAGTGGTTTTCAGGTACGGCTCGGTGCGCGTGGTAATACGGATGAACTTCTCGCGCGACAGCACCGGGCTGCGCACTTCCAGGCGTTTGGCGTGCTCGGCGGTTTCCTCGAACATATTGCGCTCGGGGCCGAACACGGTGTTCAGCGACATCACGATGGCTTCGCGGATCGGGTCGATCGGCGGGTTGGTCACCTGGGCAAACTGCTGGCGCAGGTAGTCAAACGGCGAGCGCACCTTCTGGCTGAGCACTGCCATCGGGGTGTCATCCCCCATCGAACCCACGGCTTCCTGGCCGTCTTCGGCCAGTACGCGCAGAATCTGATCACGCTCTTCAAAGCTGATGTTGAACAGCTTCTGGTAGGTCAGCAGCTGCTCTTTCGGCCACGCTTCCAGGCCGGCGTCGTCCTCGATGGACAACTCCAGGCGCGAACCAGCGTCCTTGATCCACTGACGGTACGGTTTGGCCGACTTCAGCTGCGCGTCGATGTCTTCCGGGTACAGGATTTCACCGGTTTGCAGGTCGGCGGCAAACAGCTGGCCCGGCTTCACGCGGCCCTTCTTCACCACGTCTTCCGGCTTGTAGTCCCACACGCCCACTTCGGAGGCGATGGTGAGGATGTTGTCTTTGGTCAGCACCCAGCGCGCCGGGCGCAGGCCGTTACGGTCCAGCATACAGCCAGCGTAGCGGCCGTCGGTCAGCACGATGCCGGCCGGGCCATCCCACGGCTCCATGTGCATGGAGTTGAATTCGTAGAAGGCACGCAGGTCTTTATCGGTGGAGTCCACGTTCTGCCAAGCTGGCGGCACCAACAGGCGCAGCGCACGGAACAGCGGGATGCCGCCCATCAGCAGGCCTTCCAGCATGTTGTCCAGGCTCATGGAGTCGGAACCGTCGGTCTGCACGATCGGGCGGATGGCGTCCATATCAATGTGCGGCGAGGTCATAATGCGTTCGCGCGCACGGGCCCAGTTACGGTTGCCCTGCACGGTGTTGATCTCGCCGTTGTGCGCCAGGAAGCGGAACGGTTGCGCCAGCTTCCACTGCGGCCAGGTATTGGTGGAGAAGCGCTGGTGGAATACCGCCAGGCTGGACTCGAAACGCGGGTCGGACAAGTCCAGGTAGAACTTGTGCAGGTTGTCCGGCGTTACCAGGCCCTTGTACGACAGCGTGTGCGGCGACAGGGTCGGCAGATAAAAATAAGGGTCGTCTGCCTTGTTGGCTTTTTCAGCCTGGCGACGACCCATGTACAGGCGGCGTTGGAACGACAACTCGTCCATGCCGAAGGGGCAGTTAACGAATACCTGGTAGAAGCTGGGCAACGATGCCATTGCCTGCTCGCCACAGGCGCCAATATCGATTGGCACCTCGCGGAAGCCGGCCACTTCCAGGCCCTGGGCTTCCAGGAATTCTTTCAGCCGGTTGCGGCTGCGCTCGCCCTGGGCGGCATCGGGGTGGGCAAACACCAGGCCCGCGGCGTACACTGCCTTCAAAGCCATACCGGCTTCTGCGGCGACTTCACGCAGGAAACCGTCCGGCTTGCGGAACAGCAAGCCACAGCCGTCACCCGATTTGCCGTCGGCAGCTACCGCGCCACGGTGAGTGAGTTTGGCCAAGGAAGATATGGCGGTATTGACCAGCCAGTGCGAAGGCTTGTCGTCCAGTTGGGCGATCAGGCCGAAACCACAGCTGTCTTGTTCGAAATCCGGGCTGTATAAAGTGCCCTCCAGCCAGCGCTGTCTGTCCATCTTTTGTCCCTGCTTATAATGTGATGCGAATGTTTCGATTCTAAGGTCAAGAATACTGACCCTGCAACCGCTTTTTGTGCGACGCATTATCATTTAATAAACAACAACTTACTGTAATTTTATCACTACAAAATGCGGGATTACCCGTATCAGTCTTTATAATTTGGAGACACTAACATTCAAAAAAACGACTTGCCTCACGTCGCAGCAAAACCCTACAAAATAATGAATTTTTAATACTGTCAGACAATAAACAAATGACATCCCCCCACGCTAGCCCGAACCCAAGCTCATTGTTTCGCCAACTGGCGGAGCAGGCGCTGGCACGCTCGGCTGGCGCACCGCTGGTAGCCGGGAACCAGATCGAGGTGTTGTTTGATGCCGAGGCCAATTTCCAGGCGTGGTGGGACAGTATCGCCACGGCACAGCACAGCGTGCTGATAGAGATGTATCTGTTTGCCGACGACGAGTTTGGCCAGCAACTGCGCGGCTTGCTGCTGGAACGCCTGGCGCAAGGCGTGCAGGTGTATGTGTTGTACGACTGGCTAGGCTGCTGGCGGGAACACTACCGCGGCTTTTTCAAACCGCTACAGCAGGCCGGCGCCCAAGTACGCGCCTGGCAAGCGCCTGGCTGGGCCAGCGGCCTGAGCCTGCTGGGGCGCGACCACCGCAAACTGATCGTAGTAGATGGCGAGACGGCGTTTATCGGCGGCCTGTGCGCCAGCTCGCGCTGGCAGGACTGGCGCGATACCGGCTTACGCTTGCGCGGCCCGCTACTGGCCGACGCCATGGCGGCATTTGCCGACAGCTGGGCGGCCTGCGGTGAGCCCCTGCCCCCGCTTGCGGCCAACCTTGCGGCGGCTGGCCAGGTTAGCGCACGGCTGATCGCCACCACACCGTCTACCGCCAAGCTGATGCGGCTGGACTTGCTGATCGCCGGCTTTGCCCGCGAACGGCTGTGGCTGACCGACGCCTACTTCATGGGCACGGGCGCCTATCTGAGCGCTTTATGCAACGCCGCCCGCGACGGGGTGGACGTGCGCCTGCTGGTGCCGCGCAGCAGCGATATCGGCTGGATCGCCACCGTATCGCGCACACTGTACCGCCCGCTGCTGGAAGCAGGCGTGCGGGTATTCGAATGGAACGGGCCCATGATCCACGCCAAGACCGCGGTGGCAGATGGCCGCTGGGCGCGCATCGGCTCTACTAACCTTAACGTGTCCAGCTGGCTGGCCAACCGCGAGCTGGACCTGGCGATAGAAGATGCCCAGCTGGCGGCCCAGATGGAAACCCGCTTTCTGCAGGATATCGATCACGCCACCGAGGTCGTGCTGAGCGGCATGCATAAACGGCCGGCGCTGGCCAAGCCGCGCCAGCAAGGCCCACGCCTGCCCTTGCGCCAGCACGCGGCCGCCAGCGCCGCAGCCGCCGCGCGCCAGGCAGCCCGCCTAGGCGAGGTACTGGACACCGCTGTACGCGGCACACGCAATGTCGAAGATAGCGAAGCCAGCGCCTTTGCCAGCATCGCCCTGGTGCTGCTAGCGCTGGCCGCCGCCATTTTGTGGCAACCCTATCTGGTGGTGGTACCCCTCGCCCTGGTGCTCGTCCTACTAGGCGGTAGCGTGCTACTGCGCGCCTTGCCGCGGCTCTGGCGGCGGCGCCAGCGCAGCACACCAAAAAGCGGTACGCCACCCGACGCCACACCGTAGCAAACACTTGTTTGCGCACGTCTTTTTGATCAAATCCACTTGATAACCTTGCAGCAGCAGCCTGGCACGAAAACTTTTTCTGCCTGTAATACTGCCGTGCAACATAAACGCCCACAATGCCGCTACAATGCGCGCTTTCTTGGGTTATTCGAAGGTGTTTTCCGTTGCGGCCAACCTCAATCAAGGCCACCCGGACGACAACACCCTAAGCCGGCAGACGTGAAGGAGGCGAGCCTCCCAGTGCGGACCGCGGTGCAAAGCGCCCCTTTGTTCCGTCGTGCCTTGGCATGGCGGATAAACAATCGCGCCTCAAGGCCAGCCATCCAGGGCGGCGGCATCACGTCGTACGTACAGAACTGTGCCCCAACGCGCACCGAGTGACACTTCCGGCCCCGCCGCGAAGGCCAGCTTTGGCGTTACAGGTGCTCACGCCGTCGCACCCGGCGTGGTTCACGCGCAGCCCAAGCGGCCCCACGGCAGCCTGACGTGTCCGAGTTAACAGCAACAAGGACTCAGGTATGCGTTTTCACTTTCCCATCGTCATCATCGACGAGGACTTCCGTTCCGAGAACACCAGCGGTTCCGGTATCCGTGAACTGGCCGCCGCCATCGAAGCGGAAGGCATGAGCGTTATCGGCTACACCAGCTACGGCGACCTCACTTCGTTTGCGCAGCAGCAAAGCCGCGCTGCCGGCTTTATCCTGTCTATTGATGACGAGGAATTCCACACCGACGACTCGGCCGAAACCGCGCTGGGCGGCCTGTACGGCTTTGTGGCGGAAATCCGCCGCCGCAACCCGGACATTCCGGTGTACCTGTACGGCGAAACCCGCACCGCACGCCACATCCCGAACGACATCCTGCGCGAGCTGCACGGCTTCATCCACATGCACGAGGACACGCCGGAGTTCGTGGCACGCCACATCATCCGCGAAGCCAAATCCTACCTGGACAGCCTGGCCCCACCGTTCTTCCGCGCGCTGGTGAACTACGCCTACGACGGCTCCTACAGCTGGCACTGCCCGGGCCACTCCGGCGGCGTAGCCTTCCTGAAGAGCCCGGTGGGCCAGATGTTCCACCAGTTCTTCGGCGAAAACATGCTGCGCGCCGACGTGTGCAACGCGGTAGACGAACTGGGCCAGCTGCTGGACCATACCGGCCCGGTGGCCGCGTCCGAACGCAACGCCGCCCGCATTTTCAGCTGCGACCACCTGTTCTTCGTCACCAATGGCACCTCCACCAGTAACAAGATCGTGTGGCACAGCACCGTGGCTGCCGGCGACATCGTGCTGGTAGACCGCAACTGCCACAAATCCAACCTGCACGCCATCATGATGACCGGGGCCATTCCGGTATTCCTGATGCCCACGCGCAACCACTACGGCATAATCGGCCCGATTCCGAAAAGCGAATTCTCGCTGGACAGCATCCGCGCCAAGATTGCGGCCAACCCTTTCGCCCGTGAAGCACTGGCCAAGAACCCCAATACCAAGCCGCGCATCCTCACCATCACCCAGTCCACCTACGACGGCATCCTGTACAACGTGGAAGAGATCAAGGGCATGCTGGATGGTGAAGTGGACACCCTTCACTTTGACGAAGCGTGGCTGCCGCACGCCAGCTTCCACGATTTCTACGGCGACTTCCACGCCATCGGCGAAGGCCGTCCGCGTTGCAAGGAATCGATGATTTTCTCCACCCAGTCCACCCACAAGCTGCTGGCCGGCATCTCGCAAGCCTCGCAGATCCTGGTGCAGGACCCGGAGAACCGCCAGCTGGACACCATGAGCTTCAACGAAGCCTACCTGATGCACACCTCCACCAGCCCGCAATACGCCATCATCGCCAGCTGCGACGTGGCCGCGGCCATGATGGAGCAGCCGGGTGGCCAGGCGCTGGTAGAAGAGTCGCTCGTTGAAGCGCTGGACTTCCGCCGCGCCATGCGCAAGGTTGACGAAGAGTACGGCGACGACTGGTGGTTCCGCGTATGGGGCCCGGACGCGCTGTCCGATGACGGCATCTGCGACCCGATCGACTGGACGCTGAAGCCGGAAGACAGCTGGCACGGCTTTGCCGGCATCGAAGACGGCTTCAACATGCTGGACCCGATCAAGGCCACGCTACTGACCCCGGGCCTGTCCCTGGACGGCAGCTTCGAAGAGCTGGGCATCCCGGCCGCCATCGTCACCAAGTACCTCACCGAACACGGCGTGGTGGTGGAAAAAACCGGCCTGTACAGCTTCTTCATCATGTTCACCATCGGCATTACCAAAGGCCGCTGGAACACGCTGATCTCGCTGCTGCAGCAGTTCAAGGACGACTTCGACAAGAACCAGCCACTGTGGCGCGTGATGCCGGAATTTGTCGCCAAATACCCTCAGTACGAGCGCGTGGGCCTGAAGGATTTGTGCCTGAAGATCCACAGCCTGTACCGCGAGCACGACATTGCCCGCCTCACCACCGAGATCTACCTGTCCGATATGGAACCGGCCATGCGCCCGGCCGACGCCTTTGCCAAGATGGCGCACCGCGAGATCGAACGCGTACCGGTAGAGGCGCTGGAAGGCCGCGTCACCGCCGTCCTGCTGACACCGTACCCGCCGGGCATCCCGCTGCTGATTCCGGGCGAAGTGTTCAACACCACCATCGTCGACTACCTGCGCTTCGTACAGGCCTTCAACAGCCAGCTGCCGGGCTTTGAAACCGACGTCCACGGCCTGGTGGCGACACTGGTCGACGGTAAAAAAGTGTATTGCGTGGATTGCGTCAAGGCAGGCTAAGCCGACAGGCGTACAATCAAGGCGTACAGGCTTTGCCCTGTACGCCTTTTTTATTTTCCCCGGCCATGTTGTAGATGCTGATTCGCCTGCTGACACTCTTTCTGCTATTCGCCCCTTCTGCCCAGGCCCAAACCGTGCTGCAGGCATACAGCATGCTATACCCGCCACTACACATGGGCCCCGGCAGTGGGCAAAAACCCGGTATCGCCGACGAGCTGGTACTGCGTGCGGCCAACCTGGCCGGCATCACTATCGGGATCAGCACCGTACCCTGGCGCCGGGCGCAACTGATGGCCAGCCAGCATCGCGCTGCCTGCGTGTTTCCTCTAAGCCGACACCCTGCCAGGGAAAAGCAGTTCCAGTGGGTGGGGCTGATCGCGCCGGGCCAGTTGCGCCTGTATGGCTGGGTGGGCAGCACACGCCTGGCAAACCTGCAAGCCGCCACCGACGCACGCATTACCGTACTGGCAGGCTCGTCGGCAGAAATACGCCTGCAACAACTGCGCCTGCCCTATAGCACAACCAATGTCGTCGCAGACGGTTTACGGTTGCTACAGCTAGGCCAGGCTGACTACTGGGCCGTACATGACGTGGTAGCCCGCTACGAAGCCAGGCTTAGCCGGTTTCCGCTGAAAGCCGTGGCCAGCCTGGGCGAAGCCCATTCCTGGCTGGCTTGCCACCGGAATGCCCCGAAACCACCAATTCAAGCGCTACAGCAGGCATTCCAGCAGCTACAGGCACAAGGAAAAACCGAACGCATCATGCGAAGCTATCTGGGTGATGCGCATGATGAGGCCAGACAGTCAGCAGAATAAGTACGCCAAAACAAGGCCGGCTTGTACACCACACCATTACCATGTTCTCTTTCATAGGCACATCACCCTTGATGATGCACGCATTTTCCGCCCATGGCAGATATCACGCCTGTACACTGGCCAATCGCATATCTTGTTGCCAGCAACGGTCTATGTCCACGTCTGTTTGTATACGCATGATTTCGGTATAATCATAAACTTGCAACAAGCATCTCATCGCTGCTATTACGTGTTAGCCAACAATAAAACCGTATACCTTCCATGACGCCATCCGAACACTACACAGAAGAACAAGACGAGTTTTCTCTCATTGAATTGCTCACCGTCCTGGTGGTACATCGCCGCCTGATTGCAGTCTGCACCCTGGTATTTGCTGCGCTGGGGATAAGCTACGCGTATGTAATCAAGACTCGCACCTTTACCGCTACCGCGACCATTGTCACGAACAAGAATAGTGATGCGGGTATCGCGCCGGAAACCCTCGTTTCCCTGGCGCAGAGCGAAGGCATCAAACAGCCATTGATCAAGCAGCTGGAAAAAGATGGCTTGACCACCGACGCGGACATCCTCAACGATCTGGACGGCACTTACACGGCCAGCCTGAATAACAAAACCAGCCAGATACAGCTGAGCCTGAAACTGGATGATGCCGAGGCCGCACAGAAAAACATCAATGACACCGCACAGCGCATCATTGCCGAGGCCAAACGACTTCAGCTCAGCACGGTCAGCCAGCGGATAAGTAAACTTGACCTGGCCAAAGCCGATGTAGCGGCTGAAATTGCCGCCATTTCCGTACCGGCAGACAAGGCTGACATCGAGCAGAATGAGTTCCTGGCCTACGCCCTACCGATTGCGGCGCTGGAATCATCGGTTATCCTGCAAGGCGGTGAGAAGCAATTAGTGCAGAAGATGCAAGAAAATGCGGTATCGCTTATGCCGGGCAGCAAAACCAGCAGCGCCAACGACCGCCAGAAAAAGGACCTGTTCATTCATACCTACAAAACACTGGTAATACAGAACATTGAAAAAGAGCTCAAGGCGCTGAAGCAGCAGGAGCAATCCATTGTTCTTGCCATGCCGGCCACGCTGCCCAAGAAAGCAGACAAACCTGGTCGGGCACTGATCGCCCTGTTATTCATCCTGGCCGGTGTCATGGCAGGTTGCTGTACGGCCTTTGTGCGCGCGGCTATCGATAAAAGCCAGCACAACCCGGAAACAAAACAGCAATGGCAACGCCTGAAAGATGCGCTACGCAGCTAAGGCCCTAAGCCGATAACAAACCATTACGGCAGCACCTACGGGTGCTGCCGTTTGCTTTCTGACGCTCTCGATATTCATCACTGTCGCCGCGCTGCATGCAAATTACCCGCTGCCAGTCGCGCAAGCAGAACGCAGGTGGCACCCCTGCTAATCCAGGTATGTTCACCAACCAAGCTAGCCGTCGTTCAAGCGGGAAAACGCCTGGTGATGGCTACCGTTCTGTACCAGCTTGCGGTAGTGGTAGCGCAAGGTATTCACATACTCGTAAGAAGTCTTTTTGCTGGCCGCCAGGTACAGCGACATCGTCATCGGTAGCGGATACAGCTGTCGAAACTGGCCACAATCCAGCTTGCTCTGGCGACAATACGTCTGCATGGCAATACGGCTGACTGGCACGGCATCCACCATGCCACGCCGTAGCTTGAGCATGTTGACCTCGCTGTTTTCTGACAGATCCAGCCCGCCCACAGAGGTGGGGCTCAATTCGCTAAAGCCGTTTGCCTTGAACCAATCCAGACGCACATCCTTGTTGATGACCCCGATACGCAGCTGCCTGGCTTGTGCCAGCGAGTCCACATGCGGAGTCTTGCGGCCAACCATGCCATAAAGGTAGATGCGCATCTCGACCAGCTCGCCTATCCAGTGAAAGCTGGCTTCGCGCTCCGGCGTGCGGGCCAAGGCGTAGATCAGTACATTCGGTGCATGTTGCGCCAGTGCCAGGCTGCGCGCCCACGGATAAACATGATGGGTATAGGGCAAGCCGGCCGCCTGCATCAGCTTGTCCACAAACGGCAGTACCGGGCCGGCCAGTTCGCCATCGTGCCAATAGGTAAAAGGTGGCGCATCCTCGGTTACCACGCGGAAAGTGGCGGCGGTGGCGGCTTGCACCATGCTGCACACACTCCACCAGCACACCAACACCAGCAAGCGCTGCGTCCATTTTTTCATGATCACGCTTTCTACCGTACCAGCGCCACGCTAGTACCATCGATATACGGTGCCATCAAGCGCTGATAGCGACCATTACGGTTAATCCGGTCATAGGCACCACGCAAAGCCTGCACCACTGGCTGGGGGGTTTGCAGGCTAGCTGCTACGTACAGGTCCACACTGAAAGGCAAAACCATGACACGGCGAAAACGGCTGCAATCCACACTTTCGGTCAGGCAGAATGAGCGCAAACCCACGGCAGAAGTCGGCACCATGTCAACGCGGCCTTGCAGCAGCTTGCGCATATTGCTCAAGCCATTATGGGTCACGTCCATGCCGGTACGGTTGTCCGGGCTTACCTCGCGAATACCCTGTTCACGCAGCCAGTGGGCGCGCACATCGTTGGCCGTGACCCCCAGCCGGTAGTTGTGCAGATCCTCCACCGTGCGGGCGCGGATATCCTGACGCGTCTGCAGCGCATACATGGCGTACTGCACCGTCAGCAGTTTGCCTACCCAGTGAAACTGGGCCTCACGCTCTGGCGTGCGTGCGATCGAGTAGATCAATACATTGGGCAGACTGCTGGCCATCATGTAAGCCCGCGCCCATGGGTAGACCTGCTGACTGTAGTGTATACCCGCTTCCTGCAACAACAGGTCGATCAATGGCGGGGCCTCGCCCTGCAGCTGGCCTTGCCACACATAATGCAGCGGGCGCGCATCTTCGGTGACCACCACCATGGCAGGCAGGCTGGCGGACTGCGCCGTGGCCATCAGCATGCTAGCGCCTAGCACCAGCCCTCGCAAAAGACGCTTCATGGCTACCCTGCTCATGGACAATGTTGATTCATTATTGAACCAACACACCATTTAGGCCAAGCTGCTTAACGATCAAGCCAAAGCCTGCGCCAGGTCGGCCAGGATGTCGTCGATGTCCTCGATACCGATAGACAAACGCAGCTGCCCCTCACGTATGCCCAACACCGCTTTTTGCTCCGGCGGCATACCACCGTGCGACATGGTGTAGCTGTGGTTCACCAGCGACTCTACCCCGCCCAGCGACTCCGCCAGCATGAACAGCTGCAAGCGGCTGGCCACACGGCTGGCGGCTTCGCGGCTGTCGTCTTTCAGGTACACGGTGACGATACCGCCAAAACGGCGCATCTGGCGTTTGGCCAGCGCGTGGCCCGGGTGATCGGCCAGGCCGGGGAAGAACACTTTCTCGATGGCCGGGTGCTGCTGCAGGTAGGCCGCCACCCGCTCGGCGTTATCGCAGTGACGCTCCATGCGCAGCGCCAGCGTCTTGATGCCGCGCAGGGTCAGGAAGCAGTCCTGCGGGCCGGGCACCGCACCGGCAGCGTTCTGGATGAACTTGATCGCCTTGAACAGTGCCTCGTCGTTCACCGCCACCAGGCCCAGCAGCACATCGGAGTGGCCGCCCAGGTATTTGGTGGCCGAATGCACCACGATATCGGCGCCCTGATTCAGCGGGTTTTGCAGGTAAGGCGTGGCAAAGGTGTTATCCACCGCCACCTTGGCACCGTGAGCGTGGGCAATGGCCGACAGCGCCGCCACGTCCACCAGGTTCAGCAGCGGGTTGGTCGGCGTTTCCAGCCATACCAGACGGGTTTGCGGGCTAATCGCAGCCTGCAGGTTGGCCGCATCGCTCAGGTCGGCAAAGGTCACCTTGATGCCCAGCGGCTGCATCACCTTATCCAGGATACGGTAGGCACCGCCGTACAGGTCGGCGACCGCAATCACCTCGTCGCCCGGCTGCAAGGTAGCACGCAGTACCGCGTCGATGGCGGCCATGCCGCTGGCGAAGGCCAGGCCGTGTTGCGCGTCTTCCAGCGCCGCCAGGTTGGCCTCCAGCGCAGCGCGCGTCGGCGTGCCGGTGCGGGCGTAGGCAAAGTCCAGCTGCTCGCCTACCGCGTCGTGGGCAAACGCCGAGGTCTGGTAGATCGGTGGCATCACCGCACGGTTATGCTGGTGATAGTCGAAACCGGCATGTACAGCCTTGGTAGCAAATTTCATGGTCTTTATCCCTTGCGGCCAACCCTGGCCTGTATGCATTGGCCACGCCTGCCATGGCACCAGCACGCAGGCCGCGTTAGTGGCTTATCGTTGATAGGCTTTGGCGTAATGCTGCTCCACGCGCTTTTGCACGCGCTCAAACAGCGCGCTGAGTACCCAGTAGATGGCCGCAGCCATCAGGTACAGCGGCAGAGGCTGGAAAGTCTGCGCGATCATGTCCTTGGTAGCCATCATCAGCTCGGACACGGTAATCACCGACACCAGCGAAGTGTCCTTGATCAGCGAGATAAGGCTGTTGGCCAGGCTGGGCACCGCCAGGCGTATGCCCTGCGGCGCGATGATATGGCGCATGCTCTGCCACCAGCTCAGGCCCAGCGACTGCGCCGCGTCCCACTGGCCCTTATCCACGCCGGCAATAGCGCCACGCAAGCTTTCCGACAAGTAGGCCGCCACGTTCAGCGTCAGCGCCAGCACACCGGCGGTAACCGGCTCGAATTCGATGCCTACCGATGGCAGGCCATAGTAGATAACAAAAATCTGCACCAGCAGCGGCGTACCGCGCATGGCGCTGACGTAAAACGCCAGCAGCGGCGCCAGCAGCGGCACACGTGCCAAGCGCACCATGGCCACGACAAAACCCAGCGTCAGCCCCAACACCATGGCACTGAGCGCAAAGAATACCGTCAGGCCAGCGCCTTTGAGCAATACCGGCAGCGCCTCTTGCGCCAGACTCAACCATTCCATTCATGCTCTCCAAAACACAAACGCCCCTGCACACGGCAGGGGCGTGATATTCAAGCTGCAGGATTATCGCGCAGCTGGTGCTTTCGATACATCAATACCGAACCACTTCACCGAAATTTTCTTGAACGAGCCATCCTTGTGCAGCGCATTCAGGGCATTGTCGATCGCCGCCTTGAACTTGGGGTTGCCCTTGGCAAACGGAATACCCATCTGCGTGGTGCCACCTACCGGTGCGCCGGCTTTCAGCGGCAGCTTGGCTTCTTTCAGCGCAAACGGAATCAGCAGGCTGTCGTTGATCGCAGCATCAACACGACCCAATGCCAGATCCTGGAAGATCTCGGCGGCAGACGGGTAGAACTTGGCGTCGATACCGCCCTGCGCCTTCACCATCTCGGCGTAGTTGCTGCCCTGGGTCACGCCCATTTTCTTGCCGGCCAGGTCGGCCAGGCCCTTGAAGGCGCGAGTCTCGTTCTTGCGCACGATCAGCTGCGCGCTGGAGATGGTATACGGCTGCGAAAAGTCGAACACTTCCTTGCGCTTGTCGTTGATCGACACCTGGTTCAGCACCACGTCGAACTTGCCGCCTTGCAGGCCAGCCAGCAGGCCGCTCCACTCGCCGGTGGTGAACTCCGGCTTCACTTTCAGCTTCTGCGCCAGCGCGGTGGCCAGTTCCACTTCAAAGCCGGTCAGCTTCTGCTCTTTGTCCTTGAAGTTGAATGGCGGGTAGGTACCTTCCAGCGCGATTTTCAGCGTACCGCGTTGCTGTACGGTATCCAGCAGGTCGGCAGCGTACACGTTGGCCGCAAAGCCCAGCAGAGACAGGGTAAGAAGTGTCTTTTTCATGTTTGTTTATTCCTGATAGCTATTGATTTGGCAATCAATACAATGAAACAAACTATAACAAAGCCGACTGTTTTACTCCAGCTTTGGCTTGGAACAAATACCGCTAAGCAAATGAAAAACCGGCCTTGGGGCCGGTCGGAATAAATACAAATGCTGCCTGCACGTTTTGGTAGCAGGCCAAAGCGAAGAAATTCCACTTTGGCAACAGCGTATGCGACCAGATCGGCAACCGCTATGCGGCATTAGTCATTACGCACGTCCAGCAATTCACGCAGCTGCTGCAGGGTAGATTCGTCTTTCACGACATGCAGCAGCCACTCCTCCAGGCTCATCTCCGCCCAGCGCGCAGCCCGCTCGGCCAGCAAAGGCACCGGGCTATGCGGCTCGTGCTGACGGAAGTAACGCGCGACTTCACGCAGCATCAATACGGCCTCTTGCCGATGCTGAATTTGACCATTAAACGTAGGCTTAGCTTGTTCTGGCATAGTCGTTACCACTGGGCTGACAACCACCGGAGAAACCGGACGGTTCGTATTGACAATGGCTCGCGGCGGCGCCAACTCGGGGAGGGCCTCCTCCCAGCGCTGGCGATATCGTGTGATCAGATCCTGGCAGGCATGTATGGCATCCCTCAGGTCTACCAAGGCGGGGGCCTGCTCAGCAAAGCGCAGCACCAACTGCTCGTCCAGATAGGCATAGGCCGCAACCAGTTCGGATAATGCCGCAGCCAATTCCGCAAACCATTGACGACCACTCTCCACGGCAGACTTGTCAAACATCTCCCCAGAAAGCTTTCCCTCGTCAAGGGCCGCCTGTTTGGCATCGGGGCTTTTCAGCCCCAGATTATCCACCTCTCGCGACTGGTGCCAATCAAGCCAGTGATATCCACCATATGCTGGCGACACCACAGGCACCTGCCTTAGCGCCAGTGCCACATGCTGATTCAGCCACTCAAACTTGCCAATGCGCTCATCCAGATCTTGCGGGTTGTATTCCGGGAAGCCCTGCTCCCAGTAGTCGCTCAACCACCCGGCAATGGCTCGCAAACCCAGGCCGGCACCGGCAAACCCCCTATGGCGCACCATGGCCTCTGCGTACCACACCAGTAATTGCAGATCTTTGCTCTTATGCTGCAAGGTGTCTTCACACAACCTGACCACGCGCGGCCAATCCGCCACCTT
The DNA here is from genome assembly GCA_000335715.1 of beta proteobacterium L13. Lineage (GTDB taxonomy): Bacteria > Pseudomonadota > Gammaproteobacteria > Burkholderiales > Chromobacteriaceae > Vogesella. Next base: position 12,637 of record AMYZ01000024.1, on the reverse strand, counting down.
CAGAGGCACCTCCCACTCGCCCAGCGCCAGGCTGGGGTCATCCTGACGCCGCGCTTCGCGTATCTGGTCAAAAACCACGGAATAGACCATATCCTCACCTGCCGGGTTGGCCCCGGGGATGGGCTTCATCAGGTCGTTAATCGATTCTGTCATACCTCAACCTGCCTTCATAACGTCGCGTTAGCCCTTGCCCAGGTCGGGCAGGGTTGAAATCAGTGCAGCACCACAACTTACTTTGTGACCTTCCAAGGCTACCGGCTTACCCCCTACCAGCCAGCTATCATCGCCCTCGACAATGGTGCAGTTCACATGCCCCTGCATGGGACAACTGACAGAATCCCCCTTGCAAGCCACCTGCTTGCCAAACAAGCTGGTTTTACTGGCGGCACTCAAAACCGATCCACCATGACTGGTGGGGTCTCCCAAACGAATAGCGCGCTTCATGTTGACTCCTTACTGTTAGCGGGGTAGGCAAGGGCGACAAACACCTGGTCTGCCTCGAAGCAAGCCTGCACCACTGGCGCCTGCAGACGATGCACCTGTGCTACCGCTGTAGCCAGCAACAACAGGCTGCCAGCTACGCCGGTATCACCCCACTCGCGCACGGTATTGCTGGCCTGATCGATAGGCTGGATATCGATACCCTGCCGGGACAAATTACTGGCAATGGCCGCCAGGCGCATGCCTCCCGTATCCAGATCGCCGCTGTTATGCACCAGCCAGGCAACTTCGTGCAGCCGGTTTTGCTCATTAGAGGCCTCGTCCGGGGCAAAAGCGTAATCGAGCAAACCGGCATTCACCAAGGCATCGTCAAGCGCGGGATGCAGGGAGCGGATCAGTTGCAACATTCCCTGCCGGGGTAGCGACACCTGGCTGGACTGCGCCAGCAGGACGTGCAGGGGTTGTTGCAGGAATGCCGGCTGGTCAAACTCGGGGACTGCCCCCCAGGCAGCGTCGCCCGCGACCACAGCCGGCCGTTCCCAGTAAGGCTGATAGGGGTCAGACTCTCCCCCCTGTTGCCACGCCACACCCATCGGCACAGGCAGGTCTGTGCGCAAGATCACGGCCAGGACCAGCGCTGCCCCGGGCTCGCCCTGCGCGCGACTCTGCTGCACCGCATCCTCATCCTCCGCGGTAGCCGATAGCAGAGGTGCATCCGCCGCCAGCACCACGACGCCAGGTAAATCCGGGTCTTGCTGCAAGCTGGACACGATGCTGTCGGCCAGCCAGCTGCCTGCAGACAGGAAACGGCAGTCAAGCGGCGGCATGCCGCGCTGCGGCCAGACCTGCAGCCAGGCTTGCTGCTGCCATGTTTTCACCCGCTGCATGTACTCGATGCCTGACACTTGCGGCACAACCTGCAATAGCAAGGGAAGGCAAGCGGCGCCTGGCAGGTCACGATAAAGCGTCGTCAAGGCTTCCGTCACCGGCGCATCGAAGTAGTCCAGCCAGTCGGATGACAATCGCTCATCGCTAGCGGACGAGGTTTGCCAGTACACCCCCTCTGGCATTTCCCGGAACCAGTCCGGCAAGGCTTCGCTGAGATGGGTGTGAACCCACAGCCAGCGACAATCAGCTGCAACCTGGCGGGCAGCCAGTGCAGCCTGATGCTGCAACCGGGCAGCCTCCCGCTGCTGCTGGCGCGCGGCCTCGGCCTCGTCCTCTTGCGCTTTGGCTGCCAACGCCTCCCTGGCAGCTTTGCCGCGCTGCCACAGGTAGTAGCCCAGCGTGAGCAGGAGTGGCGGCAACACATGTACGATCAAGACAGCCGTGGGGCTGGTTTGCAGCCAGTCTACTGGCACCACAAACCACAGCAGCCCCCAGCTGGCGACGGTACTGCCCAACAGAACGGACAGCATGCTGAACATCGACACCTCCTTAGCTCACGCGAACCTTGACTGCCTCGCCCTTGAGCGAGACAGCAATTTTCTTGACCGGCTTGCCACTGGCCATGCGGGCCAGCAGGTCGCTGGAAATCTGCGACAGCAAGGTGCGGGTAAGGATGGCATCGGCGTTGCGGGCACCACTTTCCACATCCATGCAACGCGCAGCCAGCATCGCCGCCAGCTCGTCGGGGAACTGCACTTGCGCGCCATGGTTGGCCGCAATGCGCTGCCGGATACGCTCCAGCTTGAGCTGCACGATCAGCAACAGCACATCGTCTGCAATCGGGAAATAGGGCACGATGGCCAGGCGGCCCAGAAAAGCAGGCTTGAACACCTGCTGCAGGGTTGGCCGCAGCACCTCCACCAGATCATCTGCCGTCGGGAAGCGGGCCTCACCGTCTACGGTGACACCCCGTTCGCAAGCCCGCATCACCAGGTCGCTACCGGCATTGGACGTCAACAGAATGATGGTGTTACGGAAGTCCACCTCGCGCCCTTCACTGTCTTCCAGCACCCCTTTGTCAAACACCTGGAAAAACAGCTCCAGCACATCGGGGTGTGCTTTTTCCACTTCGTCCAGCAGCACCACCGAATAAGGCTTGCGGCGCACTGCTTCGGTTAGCACGCCGCCTTCGCCATAGCCCACATAGCCGGGGGGCGAGCCCTTCAGCCCCGACACGCTGTGAGATTCCTGATACTCCGACATATTGATGGTAATCAGGTTACGCTCGCCGCCATACAGTGACTCCGCCAGCGCCAGCGCCGTTTCTGTCTTGCCCACACCCGATGGCCCCACCAGCAAAAACACCCCTTTGGGCTTGCCGGGATCTTCCAGCCCGGCTTTGGCAATCTGCACATGCTCGGCAATCTGCGCCAGGGCATGATCCTGGCCGATAACGCGCTTGGCCAGCAAACCCGCCAGCTGCTGCACCTGCTGCAATTCATTACTCACCATATGGCCCAAGGGGATGCCGGTCCAGGCGGCAATCACATCCGCAATCACCCCCTCATCCACACACTCGAATGCCAGCGGCTGTTGCTTGTGCAAGGCACGCAGCGCCAGACGCTTGGCATGCAAAGGCCCGGGTTTCTTCCCCTTGCCTTCTCTGGCTTTGTCCGGTGCCTGCTTGAGCGCATCGATTTCCGCCACCAGCTGCTGCTGGGTTTGCCACGCGTCCTGCAAGCGCGCCAGGTCTTGCTGCAGGTCCTCTCGCTGTTGCTGCAGCTCGGCCAGACGCGGCGCATGCCCCTCTTCTTTTTGCAGGGCAGCCATCTCGCGCTCCAGATTCGCCATCAGCACCAGCACATCTTCCAGCGGGCCGGGCTTGCCTGCCCGCGACAAAGCCACCCGGGCGCACGCGGTATCCAGCACGCTGATGGCCTTGTCCGGCAGCTGCCTGCCGGTGATATAGCGGCCAGACAAATGTACCGCCGATACCACGGCTTCGTTCAATATCTCCACAGCATGGTGCCGGGCCATGGCTTCCACCAAGCCACGTACCATCTGTACCGCCATCTCGGGTGCAGGCTCTTCCACCTTCACCACCTGAAAGCGCCGAGCCAGTGCCGCATCTTTCTCAAAGTACTTTTTGTATTCCGCCCAGGTTGTCGCCGCGATCGTGCGCAACTCGCCCCTGGCCAAAGCAGGTTTGAGCAGGTTGGCCGCATCATTCTGCCCGGCAGCCCCACCCGCACCAATCAGGGTATGCGCCTCGTCAATAAACAGGATGACCGGCGTGGGGCACGCCTTGACGTCATCAATCACTTGCCGCAAGCGGTTTTCAAACTCGCCTTTCACACTGGCACCGGCCTGCAGCAAACCCAGGTCCAGCGTACGCAAGGTGACATCGGCCAGTACCGCTGGCACATCACCCGACACGATCTTGCGTGCCAGCCCCTCTACCACCGCTGTTTTACCCACCCCCGGTTCACCCGTCAGAATGGGGTTGTTCTGCCGCCGCCGCATCAGGATATCGATCATCTGGCGTATCTCGGCATCACGCCCCAGCACAGGGTCGATCTTGCCGGCACGTGCCTGGGCTGTGAGGTCTATCGTGTATTTATCCAGTGCGGCAGCACGCCTGGAAGCCTGCTGGGCAGGCTCATCATCAGCCTCTGGCGCCTCATTGCCGGCTGCGGCCTGCCCCGTTAACACCGCGGGCTCCTCCCCATGCTGGCGCAAGCGGGTGTAGGCTTGCTGCATGGCCGCCAGGTCCAGCCGGAACAAAGACGGCACGGCCGGCTGCACCGATGCACGCAGCGCTGCGTCCTGGCACAGCACCAGCAGCAGGTCCAGCGTGGAAACATCCTGCTGGCCATACGCAGCACTGGCGCTAAGCCAGGCCGCCTCCAGCCAGGTGGGCAACATGGGCGACAACACCGGGTTACGTGAATTACCGCTGCGAAAGCTATCCAGCGCCTGCTCCAGCGCCTGCTGCAATGCGGCCAACGAGACGCCGCCTGCCGCCAGTGCCGACAAAGCGGCATTGCCCGGCTGCGCCAGCATGGCCAGCAAAACATGCTCCACTTCAATGTCGAAATGCGTACGGCTCAGCGCACGGCTAGCCGCCTGCTCCAGGCTCTGGCGGGCTTGTGGGGTAAGGCGTTCGATCAACGCCTTCAGGGGGACTGACATAATGGTTTTCTCCGGAAATATCTGTTTTTAATTCTGTTGCGGGCCTGCGGCCCGGTGTGGGTTCGCGCTGCGTCAATGCAGCAGGGCATAGCGCATGCAGTCCGGGTCAACCGGCTGCTTGCCTAGCCAGCTATTGCCCCCCAGACGCAGGGGCTGGGTGCCACCCAGCTGCGGCGGCGGCACCGCCTGGCGGGACAACACCAGCACCACATCGACAGCCAGCTGGTGCCCTACCGCAAAATGCAGCAAGGTCTGTAGCGCCTTCGCCCCCTCGCCACCAGGCTGCAATGCCATAAACGGCTGCAGATCCATCGGCCCTAGCCGCAGCGTCATCTTGGTTTGCCTGTCCCACACCCGCTCTCCGCAAAACAGCGACACCCCCAGCTCGCACTCGCTCTGCCCCAGCCTGCTTTGCTGCGCAGGCGGCAGCGGCAGCCACTGGCCATCGAACTGCAGCAGTGCCGCAGGAATACCGAACAAGCCCGCCACCACTGTTTGCAAAGCCTGGGCAGACAAGGGTTTCTGGCTCAGCAGGCCGGCAAAATACAGAAACAGATGCTCGTGTACGGCCCCCTCGCCCGTAGCCAGCTGCCGCGACTGCCCCAGGCCCACCCCACCCAGGTGCAGCAGATGGCGGCTAAAGTCATCCTGCTCGCCCTCCTCTGCGGCCAACCAAAAGCGGTACTTGCGCCAGGCGCCATAAAACATGGCCATGGCGCGATGGCTGAACATGTCGAAAAAGGCATGCAAGGTGTCATCGCGGTATTGATGCTTGCGCTCCAGCAGCAGCTCGGTATACGACACGGGCAGCGCCCCGCTGGGGCCGGTCAGACCCATGAAACTCACTGTCAGCTCATCCAGCGCCGCCTCGTCCGGCTGATAACGCCGCAGCTCGCTAGCCGGAAACGACAACGACGCCACGGTGCGAAACCGCAAATTCGCCGGCAAAGGGCCACGGCGGCGCCGGCTGCTCAAGCCCAGCACACGCACCGCCTGGAAAAACCCGAACTGGCTGGCATCCTGTGCCAGCGCCTGTCTCAGATCACGAGGGCTTCGCCCGCTCTGGCTGGCCATGCCATCTCCTCTTCTTCTCGCTGTACCGTATTTACCCGCAAGCGGGTAAAGCTATTGGGGGCGGCATACAGCGCAAAGAAACGCTCCAGCACCGAGGCAAACAAATACACACTGCCCCCCACGTAGTAATCGGCATCCAGCGTCAGCCTGATGTCCGTCCCCCGCACAAAGCCCGAGAAATGCCGGCCATTTACACGGCACACTGCCGGCTCGCTGCCAATGCCGGTAATTCCCTGAATCTGCCTAACGTTGGCCGCAGCATCGTTCAGGTTGTACAGCGACAGCATCTCCTGCAGCGCATCACGCCCGGCCTCCACCAGCGACAGATAGTTCAGCGACAAATGCGAAATCAGCCGCCACTGCAGAGCACGGCCCAACAACACGCGCTGGCTTGACGAAGGCTTGCGCAGCAAGCGCACCCGCTTCACCACGGAATGCCCGGGCAATACAAAGTCGGTACGCTGGGTAGCCTGGCTACCGCCAAACGGAATCTGCTCCGGCAAGTCGCGGTTGCTGCACAACAAGTCCAGGCTGAGTACCTCGGCAGCCGGGCGGATCGCGTCAAACTGCAAGTCCACCAAATGCAGGGCCATATCGGTACCCTTGTCCCCCTGCGCAATCGCCGGCTCCCGGCTGGCATGCCAGTAAAACCGTGCCTGCGCCTGCCCCCCGCCATGATGCATGGCGTAGAACGGCGGCACCGCCGCACTGGCCTCCACCCCACCCTGCTTCTCCACCCGCACCACCTTGCGAATCTGCACGACCTCATACGCCATCGGGCGGCGGCCATCCGCCACCACCGGGTAACTGGCTTGCTGGTGCGTCACGCGAATCGGCTCCGCTGCCTGCGCAAACAGGTTGATCACCGGGGTGCAGCCCAGCTTCAAATGGCTGGCCTGCAGCTGGGTTTGCAAGCGGTGATGCCGTTCGCTGTCCGGGTAATCACGCAAAATGAAGCGCAGCTGCAAAGTATCGCCCTGCCAGCCCGCCACCAGCGGCCCCAGCTGGCCCAGCGCCACAAACAGGAACTTGTCGGGGTAGCTAAAGTACTCCGACAGCAAGCGGTAGCCGGTAAAAGACCGCTCATCGTAGGGCAGCATGCCCTCATCCACCGCAAACCCCACCGGCTGTACGGCGCTAGCTGGCAGGGTATGGCTGAATGCCGGGTCGTCGCGCCCGTCGCTGACCTGTACCCGCAGCACATCCGACAGCAGCAGCTCGTACAACAGGTGCATCAGCGCCGGCTCGCCATCCAGAAAAAAACGCAAGCTATCAAGCCCCATCGCCCCCAGCCCCACCCCACCCTGCGCCTGCAGGCGTAAGGTCAACACGGCAGCAGCATCCGGCGCCAGCGCCCGCAGCCAAGGCGAAGCACTGCACAGCTCCAGCTTGGCCTCCTGCAGCTGCAAGGGGTACAGGTCTACCGGGTAAACCGTACGAAACTTGCACACCACCCCCTGCACCGCAGGCGACTGCACCTGCTGGCCGCGCTCTATCCGGTAGCGCTTGCCGATCTCCGGCCGCAGCGGGTCGCACTCGAACTGCACAATGGTGGCCGCCGGCATGGGCTGCAGATAATGCGGGTACAGCACATCCAGCAAGCTACCGGCAATTTCGGGGTAGTCGTCATCCAGTTTCTTGTGGATACGCGCCGCCAGAAAGGCAAAGCCCTCGATCAGCCGCTCGGTATGCGGGTCGGCGCACTGGTCGCCCTCCAGCTGCAGGCGGCCGGCAATCTTGGGGTAGCGGCGGGCAAACTCACCCGACAGCTCGCGCAAATGGCCAAGCTCGCGTTCGTAATAGGGAAGCAGGGATTCAAGCATCATCAGGCCCTATCGGGTTACAGCATTGCCATGGCCGGCATCACCGGCATCGGGCAAGGCATACAGTCATTCAATCGGTATCGCATCACCGCCCCGCCAGCCAGAGCCACGGCAGGCGCCAGTCCAGGTCGTGCTGCCAGGCAAACCACAGCCACAACCCTGCGGCGGTATAGAGCGGCGGCAGCAGGTTGTAGCCCAGCAGTGCCAACAGCGAACGGGCTTCCGATTCGTGGCTGGCTACGCGGATAGCCTTGGGAAAGCGCGGCTCGTAGCTCAGCAGCAGCGAGGCGTAATGGCCCAGCCCCCAGATGAAGAACACCGGCGCCAGCACCAGCCGCAGCCACAAAAACATGCGCCCCAGGTCGAAGCCGCCTGGCAGGCTAAGGCGCGACACGGTCAGCATGCTGCGTAGCGGGTTGGGCCATTTGCTGCGCAGCCGCTTGGGCGCGGGCACCGCGTCGGCGCCGTCTTCCATGAAACGGCGGATGTATTCCCAGAACGACAGCAGGTGCTGGTAGTCGCGGCAAGCATTGCCGACGTAGGCGCCATCCACCGCAAACGCCATGTGCGGGTTATGGTTTTCTTCGGCTTGCGCTCCGATCACCAGCATTCCACCCGCCCCTTGATGGTTGGGCATATCCTTAGGCAAGCCGATATCAAGCATTGCCCAGTCGTATGCTTTTATTCCGCCCAGAAAGGTTGGCCGCAGAAAATAAACTTTGCGGGTTTCACGATTGAAACGCACCACCAGCCGGCGCATGGTGAAGGCTTCGAGGCGCCAGAATTTGATTAAATAATGAAAAAAAACATAAAATAGCAAAGGCGTCACGACTGAGGAACCAATAATTGCCAGCCAAAAACCACCATCAGGAACGAGATTAGCACCAGAGTAATCCTTTCCTGTTAATAACTGACCCAAAAGCTCAAACAAGAATTGCGCAAAAAATAACATCCCATAACAAAATGCAATCAAAACCATGCTGAGCATTCCACGCTTATCATCGTTGTACGTGCAAACGTCAAGATAGGCATTAGTTTTGCAATAAATTGTCCCATTATCATCTACCGTATCCGAGCGACTTTCACGAATATCCACGTCCCGAAAATTCAGATCTTGGCGTAGGCCTCGTGCCAATAATGTACGCTCATCGGCCGCAGTATCTTTGGCAATGTCTTTTTGAATCTCATCAAGCCAAGAACCCGGGGCATGCCGGCGCCTGCCCATTGCGATGGTCCACTCCAGAAAATACATGTCAGGTTAACTCCAATACGGCCGCATCCAAGGCAACCATTTCTTCTTCTGCCTTATCAAAGCCCTTAGCGCTCCGATCCCTACGTAGACAAGACTTGTCACACCAACTTTCCAGCGCATCGTCACTAAACAGCCATATGGCCGCAGTTAACCCCACACCAACCACCGTAAACAAACGAGCCCCCCGCAACAGTAGCAAAGCCATCCGCTCTGTTGCCAAAGTAGCACTGGTTTTGATCGCCAGTCGCAGCACTGCCTTGTAAATAGTCCCGTTCGTTCTAGCCAACAGCCATTCAAGAAAAGGCCCGGCCGCCCCCAAGGCAATACCTGCACCAATCACGGCCCCAGATATTGAAACAACGCCTCGCAGCGCATAAATAAACACCAAGCCCGTATTCTTTCCCTTTGAATCCGCCGCACTATCAAAATCCACAATGCCGCCAATGATGCCGCCCACCGCACCCAGCGCACCGGCACCCAGTTTGAGCGCGGCGGTGGCGACGTGGCTGCTGCTGATCAGGGCGGCGTTCTGGCTTTTGGCCATGCGTTCGCACACGCCACCGCTTAGCTCCAGCAGTACCGCGCCCATGCCCAGGCTGGCGGCAGTCAGCTCCCAGGCGGCTTTTTGCCCGGGGCTGCCGGCCAGCGAATTGCTCTTGAGCAGCACGTTGGCCATTTCCAGCACCGCCACCACGCAGCCAAAGCGCAGGCCGTTGAAATCGGCCCCTTTGCTGCCGTCGATCAATAGCTGGTTTATCTGGTTGCGGGCGGCTTTGCTGACGGCGTGGGCTTTGCTGTTGTATGCCTGTGGCGAGGGGTAGGCGGCCTGCAGGTCCAGGCTGAGGATGCGGCCCAGCGATAGCTTGAGCAGGGCGTGCAGGGTGGTGGCGCGGACGATGCGTTTGTCCAGAAAGCGCCCGCCGGGCAGGTTGGCCAGCAGGGTATGCCCGCCCTGCACCAGTAGCAGGCTCAGGCCGCCCAGGTGCGATACGCTGATGAGGGCGTTGTTCTGGCCGGCCTGTATCAGCGCATTGGCCAGGTCGTTGGTTTTGGCCCACATGTCGCTAACGCCTTTGAGGCTTTCTTGCCATTTGCCGGCGGCGTCGGCCATGCCGCCCGACAGGCCGCCGGCGGCGATGAATGCTTCTTTGGCTTGTTTCTGGTTAAGCAGCATGGCATTGAGCAGCAGGCTGGCCGGGGTAAGGCTTTGGCTATCCATCTGCAGGTTGAGCCAGGTTTGCCCCTGCTGGCAGCTGTTGACCCCGTGCGTGCACATGCCGGTTTGGGCGGCATAGGCCACGCCGCTGGGCAGGTGGTTTTCGTCGTAAAACGCCAGGGTGTGGTGCAGCAAGGGGGCGCCCAGCCATGCCAGCTGGTCGCGGGCGCGTAGCTCGTTCAGGGCATCGCAGCGCATGGCTACAAGCTGAAAGCCTTGTTTTACCCCCTGGTATACGGCTGCGGGCAGCAGGCGTTTGGCGTACTTTGCCCAGGCTGCATCGCCAATGCGGCCAGCGTTTTGCCGGTACCACTCTGCGCGTTTGCGTTCGTATTCGGCCCGGTTTTTGTAGATGGCTTCGGGCGGGGTGCCGCGCAGGTCGGGTATGGCGTAGGGCTGCTTTTTGGCCTGGGTTGCCAGGTCTTCCAGTGATACGCCCAGCTTGGGCTCGCGCTGCTGGATGGCCCCTTGTTTGACTTGCTGTTCGGCGTGTTCTACCGCGGTGATGATGGCCATCAGCTGTTCGTTGCGGTACTGGCCGTAAAACGGCGTGGGCCTTTGCATCAGGCTATCCAGCTGCTTGATGGCGGCATTACGCCAGTTGTTGAGCTCCTGCACGATGCCCAGCGGGTCGTGCAGTACGATGGCCAGGCCTTTTTTGGCAGCCAGCTCGGTTTGCAGGTTTTTCAGGCGGGCGGTATAGGCGTAGGGCTGGTTTTTTACCAGCTGCACGCTTTGTCCGAAGAAGGGGTGCAGATGGTCGTTAAAGCGTGGCGCCAGCGCCCTGCCCTCGCCTTCTACCGAGCGGAACTCGGCTACGCTGCTGGCCAGTTTGTCCGGCATGATGCCGTGGGGCTGGGCCACGGCCTTGGCCTGAAAGCTTTGCAGCAGGCTGTGCAGCTTGCTGTCGCTTTCTATCTTGAGCAGCGCGGCTTTGGTTAGCGGGTCTGGCAGGAACAGGATTTTCAGCTCGGAAACGTCTTGCGCTTTTTCGATGCTGATCATGGAGGCGTTCACGCCATGGGTGTCAGGGTTGCAGCTGAATGCAGGCGGGGCCACCAGCTCGCCCAGGGGGATGCGGGCGATATAGCCCTGGCTATTGACTGCCCAGGCGCTGTCCCATTTGAGCTTGCCTGCCCGCTTGGCCATCACGTACAGGTAGCCATGGCGCAGCATGCGTACGGTGTAGGCTGCGGTTACCAGCGCTTTGTCGGTAACGTCCTTGCCCAAGCTGCCTTCCGGCACCGGGCTGCCTTGATGCCCGGTGTCGCTGGCGGCCACGGCGTAACGCAGCGGCAGCAGTAGTAAACCGGTCTTGCCGCAAAACTTGTTTTTACATTGTGTCGGTTCGCTCACGCCATGGTTCCTTTTGTGCTGCTGGCGGTGTAGTCGGCCGCGGGTTTGGCCCAGAAGGCTGCGCCGGCAAACAGTAGCCATTCGGTAAGTGCCGGGGAGCGATCTTGCTGATACTGCTGCAGTGCTGCGGCGACGTCGGGGTTGCATGCCTGGCAATCGGGCCCGAGCACCAGCCATAACAGCGCGCAGCCCACTTGGTCATCCTGGCTATTGACCCAGCTTTGCCGGGCGGCCCGGCTCATGAGGCTATGTACCAGCGCAAAGTCGGGCACCACTACGCCACTGAAGGTGTCGGGGTAGAGTTCATGCAGGCCAGCCATGCAGCGCACCAGCTGGTGATAGGCGGCGGCATGGTTCAGGCGCTGCCAGTGCTCGGGTGCCAAAGCCAGCGAGGCTGTGCCATGGGCACCGTGCTGTTGCTGCATGCTGCGGTATTCGCCAGGAAAAACGGGGTACCACCAGCTGTCGATGGGGCCAAGCAGTTGCTGGCGCTGCGCGGTGGGCAGGGTGTCATCCAGCAAGCGGGTAATGCGGGGGTCGTAGTAGCGCAGATGGTGGGTTTGGCCATCGGGGTGCGGTTGGGCAAATAGCTGGCGTAAATGCCTGGCAATTTGTGCTAGCGGCTGTGTGGCGTAAAGCCAGCCCGATACCAGCGTGTTACCACCGCTTATCAGTGATTGACAGAGACCATCAGTACCCAGCTGCGCCCACTGTCTCTTCTGTTCGCTGCTAATACCTGGCACGACTGACAAATCAAGCAGCAGTGGTGCCTTGTCTGGCTCGTGGGCAAAGAATGGGTCGTGCAATACCGTTACCGCCGCTTCTGTCACGGCCAGGACATGACCTGCTTCCGCCAACGGGTTGACTTGGTGTCTGTCCAGCAGCAAATACCAGCCAGAGGATTCGGTCGCTAACAGGGCGGCGGGCAACATATGTTGATCAGATTTCATACCGCAGGCTACTCGAACGGATAGGGGGTGCTGGCTGCGCCACTATGCGCGGCCTCGCCTGCCTGGAAACTGCATGGCTGCGGCGGTTTCAATGACGGGATTGGCACATTCATGCTGGCCCCGCCACTCCAGTCGTGTTTGGCGCCTTTGAAGCTCACTTTGCCCGGCGCGTGCAGCTCGATCTTGCCGTCTTTGATGCGGATATAGGCACCGCCACAGGTCAGCAGCACTTCTTGTTTGCCGTTGAACAGCTGGCTGGCGCTGAGGCTGCTGATGTTCACGTCTTTATCCGCCGTGATCTCCAGCGCGTCGCTTTGCGCCTGAATCTGCACTTTGCCCTTCGCCGCGATCAGTTTCAGGCTGACTTTGTCTTTCACCCCCGCCACAAACAGGCTGATGTGCTGGCCGACGTTGTGCAACCAGCGGCGGCCGCTGGTCTGGTTGG
>AMYZ01000023.1 GCA_000335715.1 beta proteobacterium L13 | reverse complement strand
ACGACCGCCACGCCAAAACCTTCCACGGCAGCGGCGTCGTGCGCGGCCTGCACCCCGGCCACTGGTTCCGCCTGGACGACCACCCCGCCCACGCCAGCGATAACGCCGAGCAGCGCGAATTCGTCGTCACCCGCCAGCAGCTCACCGCCCGCAACAACCTGCCCGACGAGCTCGCCCGCCAGCTGCCCGCCAGCCTGCGGCCAACCCAGGATAGCCTCGCCTTCCACACCACCTTCGACGCCCAGCGCCGCGGCATCCCGCTCACCCCCGACTACGCCCACACCCCCCACGCCAAACCCACCGCCCCCGGCGCCCAGACCGCCACCGTGGTCGGCCCCGCCGGCGAAGAAGTGCACACCGACGCCCTCGGCCGCATCAAAATCCAGTTCCACTGGCAACGCCCCGACGAACACCCCGACATCGGCGCCCGCCTCGACGACACCTCCAGCTGCTGGCTGCGCGTCGCCCTGCCCAGTGCCGGCGCCGGCTGGGGCCACCAGTTCCTCCCCCGCATCGGCCAGGAAGTGCTCGTCCACTTCCTCGAAGGCGACATCGACCGCCCCCTCGTCAGCGGCGTGCTCTACAACGGCAGCCACCCCACACCCCAATTCAGCGGCGCCGGCAGCCTGCCCGCCAACAAAACCCTGTCCGGCATCCAGAGCCGCGAACACCACGGCAGCCAGTACAGCGAGCTGCTGTTCGACGACACCCCCGGCCAAGTGCGCGCCAAGCTCAGCAGCGAGCCCGGCAAAACCCAGCTTAACCAAGGCTACCTCACCCACCCGCGCAGCAACGGCCAGGCCAGCGCCCGTGGCAACGGCTTCGAGCTGCGCACCGACCACCACGGCGCCATTCGCGCCGGCCACGGCCTGCTGCTGTCCACCGAAGCGCAAAGCGGTGCCAGCGGCAAACAGCTCGCCCGCGACGGCGCCCAAAGCCAGCTCGACAGCGCCCTCGCCCTGGCGCAAAGCCTGGCCGACACCGCCAGCGCCCAGCTCGCCGACCGGCAGGAAACCGGCCCCGAGGAAATCAAACCCGACAACAGCCAAGGCGCCAAAAAAACTGACGGCCACCTGCAACACCACGCCGCCGCGCTGCGCGCCTGGGAGGCCGGCAGCAATACCGACCCGGAAGGCCGGGCAGCAAAAGAGCAAGCCGGCCAACAGTCGCTACTCATCCTCAGCGCCCCGGCAGGGTTGGCCGCAGCCACCGACAACTCCTTAACGTTGGCCGCAGGCAGCAATATCGACAGCGTCGCCCAGCGCGACACCAACCAGACCAGCGGCCGCCGCTGGCTGCACAACGTCGGCCAGCACATCAGCCTGTTTGTGGCGGGGGTAAAAGACAAAGTCAGCCTGAAGCTGATTGCGGCGAAGGGCAAAGTGCAGATTCAGGCGCAAAGCGACGCGATGGAACTGACGGCGGATAAGGACGTGACGGTGACGTCGTGCAAAGACCGCATCACCATCGCGGCGAAAGAGGAAATCCTGCTCAACGTCGGTGGCGGCGCCTACATCCGCATGAGCGGCGGCAATATCGAGGTGCACTGCCCTGGTACCGTGAGCGTGAAAGGCGCCAAGCATGAGGTGAGTGGGCCGGCCAGCATGAATGTACCCATGCCGCAGTTCCCCCAATCCATCTGTATTGACTGCCTGATCAGAGCCGCTAAAGCCGGTTCAGCATTCAGCAAGGTTCAATGATGAAACTAATCCACTCTGTAGATGTGGCCGCGCTAAAAAACCAACTGCAAAACATAGGCCGCCACGATATCCATCAATATCTGCTACTGGACGGTTCACAGCACCCGAAGTTACTGCGTTCGCTGAAGAAATGCGGCCAACCCTGGATCAGTGTTTTTACACAATGCCACGATGGTCTGGATGAGTTGCAAGCGGTATCCCCCCTTCTTGTCACCATCGGGCCAGATAGCCGAGCCATCGTGCAGGCGCTGCTAGAAATCTGTGACGGTTTGCCAATGGCTAGCCTTTGGCAAACGCCGGAAACACTGCCCGAGCTGGCACAGCGCCTGTTTCCGTGGTGTGTCGTCAATGCAGACGGTAGCTTTTTCAATTTGCGTTACGCCGACACGCGGCGCTTACGCGATGTCGATGCGGTTATAAGCGATATCCAGCGCGGCCAGTTTTATGGCCCGGCAATAGGCTGCTTACTGCCCGACAGGCTGGGCGCAGGGTGGCACGCCATGCGTATGGCTGATCAAAACCTGGCACCGGCTGAAAAAGTCACGCTGGATACCCGCCAAACCCACGCCCTGATCAGCGCGGCAGAGGCCGATGAGGTGCTGTACCAGCTCCATTTCCATAGCCGTATACAGCCCGCCGTACTGGCTGACTGCCATGATGTGACGGTGCGTGCTTTGCATGCAGCAGACCTGCAGGGTATAGCAGACCCGCACGAACGAATTTCCGTTTGTTTAGCAGCGATTGCATCACTTGCGCAAAGTGATGCCTTGTCATCTTAGGGGAGACCGGTCATGAAAAAGTGGCGTTATCTCTTGTCAGTCACATTGGTTTTGCTGCTCTGCGCCTGCAGCAGCCTGGGTGGCGGCATTAAGCTAGGGCCGTCGCTGACGGCGGTGAACTATACCGACTGGCCATTCGACTGGGTGGGCGTGGCGACCGTGGACGAGCCGGACAAGGCGATGGCGGCAGAGGGGGTAGAGGCTTTTGGTGCCAGCGGCATCATGTGCTGCGTGAGCCTGCCGGCCAAGTGGCAGCCGGGTATGCAGCTGGTGGTACAAACCATCGATGGTACGCGCGCGAAGAATTCTGCCGAATGGAGCAAGGAAACGCTGCCGCTGATCCTGCACCGTGTCGATGTTCCGCCGTACAAGCCGGAGGATGCCGGCACGGTATGGGTGCAGCTATTGCCGGGTGGCAAGGTGAAGCTGGTGGTGAGCAGTTACAGCCCGAACCATGCGCTGTGGCCGGGCGAGGTGAAGGGTTGGCCGGTGCCCACCGTGGAATACAGACGGAAGATTTGGGATAGGGATATGAAGCTGTTAACGGATGATTTAGAAGACTTTGAAAAGGCACTACTGCGTCGAGATGCTGAAGCAGAGAAATTCAGGGCAGCAATCGAGATTGTTAAAAGACGTATCTCCCTTATGGGAGCGAGGCCATGACTAAAATTTGCTCAAGCATTCCAGCTACAGCGGCAGATCCCTGCAGTTTTAGATCATTCTTTACAGATAGCGACCGTACTATCTTACAAGGGTACGAAAACCGCGAACTCCCCCCCATTACCAACCCGGCGGTCAGTTGCGATTTCAATCTGTTCTTCGGTTTTTTCTTTGACGGCACCCGCAATAACTATAATAGCTGTACCCGCAACGAGGGCTATTCCAATGTGGCCCGGCTATACGATACCTACCCCGGCCAGGTGGTGCAGGGCGTGATCAGCGGCGACCAGTCATGGCAGGACTACCCGCACTTTTTCAAAGTATATGTGCCGGGGGTGGGCACCCCTTTTGATAAGGTCAACGACCCCGGGGACAGCCTTTTCGGTGCCGCGGCGGCCGCATTTGGCCACGAACGCATAAGCTGGGGCCTGATGCAGGCCATCAACAATATCCATCGCTATTTCTTTGGCAAGGCGCTGCTGAGTGATGCACGCATTGCCGAGATTAGCAGCCAGCTGGTACTGACCGGCTGGCACCTCAAGCGCGAACGCTATCTGTCCGCCCGTGAAATCGAAAACGGCCAGCAATCCTCCTACGCTGTGCTGCGCGGGGTGCTGACAGAGCTGCACGGCGCATTGGCAGCGTTCATGATCGGCCCCAACGGCCGCCCGGCCAACGAAGACAAGGGCAAGGTTATCCGCATTCATGTCTCGGCTTTCGGTTTTTCGCGCGGCGCCACCAAGGCACGCTGCTTTTTGAACTGGCTGCGCAAACTGTGCGAGCTGGATGCGCAGCTGCTGCGCGATGCCAATCAGCTGTACAGCAGCAGCCAGTACACCCTGGCGGGTTTCCCGGTGGAATTCGACTTTCTGGGTATCTTCGATACTGTGGCGTCGGTAGGGCTGGCGTCGTCATCGCTGCTATGGGACGGCCATGCCGCCTGGGCGGATGCCGAGGTGTCGCTGCGGGTGCCCCCGGGGGTGCGGTGCGTGCATCTGGTGGCTGGGCATGAGATTCGCCGTTCGTTTCCGCTGGATTCCATCCAGGTGGGCGATAGTCTGGACGGGGAGAGCGAAGAAATCCTGTTGCCTGGGGTGCACTCGGACGTAGGCGGCGGCTATCTCCCCAAAGAGCAGGGGCGCGGCAGCGACCCCAAGGGGGTAGACAAGCTGTCGCGCATCGCGCTGGGGCTGATGTACCGCAAGGCCAGGCTGGCTGGCGTGCCGCTGAAAGCAGAGAAGATGCGCCCTGCCATTCAATACCGCATGGAAGCCGACCCGCAAACGATTAGCCGTTTTAATGCCTATCTGGCGACGCTGCCGCGGCAGAGCGGTAGCTACAAAGCGCTGATGATGGATATGTATTTGCCGTACCTGGCGTGGCGGCTAAGCTGGGCGGACTGCGACAGCCGCGACAAGTTGCGGCAGCGCTTTGATAACCTGGCCGCCATCAGTACCGCCATCAGTACCGCCGACATGAACGACTTGCTAGGCGGTAACCTGAAGTTTATTGCACAGCTTGCCTGCTACCGGCGCTGGGCGCGGCGGGAGAAAGTAAGGGTTGGCCGCGACAGGGAACAAGACTACTCCCCGCCAACGCTGGATGGCGATGTAGTTCGCAATTGGCAGCTGATCCGGGACAAGCTGCCAGCCTTGCATGATGCTAGCCAGCCAGCGGTGGTGCCAGGCGCGGCAAGCGAGCTGTTTCAGTACCTGGTGCACGATTCTTTTGCCTGGTTCAGGATTTCCGGCAAAGAGGAGCCCCAGATACTGGCGATGCTGGAGCAAATGTCTCGGCAGCCTGCCGATAGGCTAAGCGCCACCGAACAAGAATGGGTAGCCCGGTACAACGCTACTAAGGCCGCCGGCCAGGCGGAAGTACCCGAAGATGTCACCGCCGGGCAGGAGCCGTTTTGGCTGGGCGGTGGCTATCTGCATTTAAGACGAGTTTATGCTGGTGCCGACCATTTGCGGCTGGCCAGGCAGCGCCCGACATCGCAAGTGGACGTCGCATGATGGGGAAATTTCCCTGTCATGCGTGTTTTCGCCCGCTTAGCCGGCAGCTTGCCCTGCCCTTGGTTGGTGCGGTTTGTGCCTTGGCGTTTGCGGCCAACCTTAGTCCGTGTCGGCGTCCTGCGGCACTGCCGTGGTGTATTTGCAGGTGTTGATCACCACCAGCGATTCGAACTCGCGCACGTGCGGGTTGTTCATCAGGTGGGCGCGAGCAAAGCGTTCGTAGTCGGCCATGTCGCGCACCAGCACCATCAGCACGAAATCCGGCCGGCCGGTGACGTTGTAGCACTCCATTACCTCGGGCGCGGCCTGCATGCTGGCCTTGAACGCGTCCACCAGCGGCGTTTGCGCGCGCTGCAGCATTACGTTTACCACCAGGCGCAGGCTGCGGCCGAACAGCGCCGGGTCCACCAGGGCTACCTCACGCTGGATGTGGCCGTCGGCGCGTAGCCGCTTCAGGCGGCGGGTAACGGCGGTGGGCGACAGGTTTACCGCCTCGGCCAGCGCGTCGTGGGTCTGGCGGGCGTCTTCTTGCAGCAGCGCCAGCAGCTTGCGGTCGTAGTTATCCAGCATGTCAGTTTTCCTGCGTTGAATTGCCCAAAGTCGCAGCCTGGCTGCGCAGCTGTGCATGATAACGCAGCAGGCGGCAGCCGGTGGCTGCCTACACTGGCAGCATCACGCTACGGATACGCCCGCCATGACCACCGCCCGCCTTAGCCGCCGCCTTGCGGCCAACCTTGCCGACCTGTCCGCCAGCCGCTGGCTGCCCTACGCGCTGTTTGCCGGCCTGGTAACGATGTGGGCTTACAACTATGTGGTGATGAAGGTCACGCTGCAGGCCACCACGCCACTGACGCACCTGATCCTGCGCACCACTATCGGCAGCCTGACGCTGTTTGGCGTGCTGCTGGCGCGCGGGCGGGCGCTGAAACCACAGCGCCTGCGCGATGCCAGCCTGGTGGGCCTGACCACCACCTTTGCCTACGGGCTAACGGTAACGCTGGCGCTGGTGGCGGGGGCGGCCGGGCGTACTTCGGTACTGGTGTTTACCATGCCGTTCTGGGTGGCACTGCTGTCGCACTGGCTACTGGGCGAGCCGTTTACCGCCAACGCCCGCCGTGCGCTAGTGGCCGGTTTTGCCGGGCTGATGCTGATTGTGGCGCCGTGGCAGCTGCACGGCGGCGTGCTGCCCATGTTGCTGGCGGTGCTGGCCGGCTTGCTGTGGGCGCTGGGTTCCGTGCTGACCAAGCGGGCGGCGCAGAATGGCCCGCTGGATAGCCTGAATTTCTCCGGCTGGCAGGCGCTGATCGGCCTGGCACCGTTGCCGCTGCTGCTGCCGTTTGCCGACTTTGCCGGCATCCAGTGGTCGGCGCAGTTTGTGCTGGGGCTGGTGTATTCGGGCGTGTTTTCCAGCGCCGTGGGCTGGCTGGCCTGGCTGTGGCTGCTACGCCGCCTGCCGGCGTCCACCCTCAGTTTTAATGCCTTGGTGATTCCGGTGCTGGCGGTGGCCATGGCGGCCAGTAGCCTGGGCGAGTGGCCGGCCACGCGCGAGCTGGGCGGCATGCTGCTGATCGGTATCGGTATCTTGCTGATCGCGCGGCGCTAGCTACACCTGGCAGCGCGGCTACCCTGCAAAAAAAAACAAGGCCTGACGGCATAGCCGTCAGGCCTTGTGCTGGCACCGTCGCCGGGCTTAGCGCTTGCCGGCGGCTTCTTCGCGGCGGCGCTTGGCTTCTTCCAGCAGGTACACCTGGTAGTCGTCCAGGTCGCCTTCGAAGTCGCTGACCCCGCCGCGCGAGACCAGCCAGAACTCGTCGCACACGGCGCGCAGCAGCGCGCGATCGTGGCTCACCAGCATCACCGAGCCTTCGAATTCGTTCAGCGCCACGCTCAGCGCCTCGCGCGTGGCCAGGTCCAGGTGGTTGGTCGGTTCATCCAGCAGCAGCAGGTTAGGGCGCAGCCACACGATCATGCACAGCACCAGGCGGGCTTTTTCGCCGCCGCTCATGCTGCCGACGGCTTGCTTCACCATGTCGCCGCTAAAGTTGAACGTACCCAGGAAGTTGCGCAGGCCTTGTTCGCGGCAGTCGGCAGCGGGCGGGCGCAGCGCGGCGGGGGTGTCGCGCGCCAGGCGCAGCATGTGTTGCAGCGGGTCGTCCTCGGGGCGCAGTACGTCCAGCTCCTGCTGCGAGAAGTAGCCTATGCTCAGGCCCTTGCCGCGAATGACTTCGCCGCTGACCGGGCGCAGCGCCTCGGCCACGGTTTTCACCAGCGTGGATTTGCCCTGGCCGTTGGCGCCCAGAATGCCGATGCGCTGGCCGGCCAGCACCGAGCGGCGTACGCCCTGCACGATCACTGTCGGCGGTGTAGCGGCTGGTGCGTCGTCTGGCGCCGGGTAGCCGAAGGCGGCTTCGCTGAGTGTCAGCATGGGGTTGGGCAGGCTGGACGGCTCTTTGAATTCGAACTGGAATTCGGCATCGGCCAGTACCGGCGCGATTTTTTCCATGCGCTCCAGCGCTTTTACGCGGCTTTGCGCCTGCTTGGCCTTGCTGGCCTTGGCCTTGAAGCGGTCGATAAACTTTTGCAGGTGGGCGATCTTTTCCTGCTGCTTGGCCTGCGCGGCCTGCTGCAGCACCATCTGCTCGGCGCGCATGTCTTCGAACTTGCTGTAGTTGCCGCCGTAGCGCACCAGCTTGCCGTGGTCGATGTGCAGGGTCACGTTGGTAATGGCGTCGAGGAATTCGCGGTCGTGGCTGATTACCACCAGGGTGCCGGCGTATTGCTTGAGCCAGGCCTCCAGCCACACCAGGGCGTCCAAGTCCAAGTGGTTGGTGGGTTCGTCCAGCAGTAGCAGGTCGGACGGGCACATCAGCGCGCGCGCCAGCTGCAGGCGCATACGCCAGCCGCCGGAAAAGCTGTTTACCGGGCGCTGCAGCTCGGCCACGCTAAAACCCAGGCCCAGAATCAGCGCCTGGGCGCGGGCGGGGGCGTCGTGCGCACCGGCGTCGTTCAGCGCGGTGTAGGCGTGCGCCATGCGCATGTAGTCTTCGCCGGCCTCGGCTTCGGCCACTTCCTGCTGCGCGGCCAGCAGGGCGGTATCGCCCTCTACTACAAAGTCGGTAGCGCTTTGCGCGGTTTCCGGCATGTCCTGCGCCACCTGCGCCATGCGCCACTGGCTAGGGATGTGGAAGTCGCCGCCATCTTCGTGCAGGCTGCCGTTCAGCACGGCAAACAGCGACGATTTACCGGCGCCATTACGGCCCACCAGGCCCACTTTTTCACCCGGGTTCAGGGTAACGGTGGCGCCATCCAGCAGCAGCTTGCTGCCCCGGCGCAATACAACATTTTTAAGCGTGATCATGAATACAGCCGCCAGGCGACCCGAAAAGGTAAAGCCGCACTGGCGCAGGGCCGGGTAACGACAGGGGCGGCCAAGGTTGGCCGCAGAACAGGGCTACCCGTGGCGGGCAGCAGGCGGGCATGGTACCACGCCGGGCAGGTGCACTGAGGCGCGCTGTGGTAAGGCGGCTGCGCGTGTAATTCGATAATGTAAAAAAGCTTTCACACAAAACTAAAGTAATGATAAGGTAGCGCCACTGCGTGAAAGTGCAGTGTAG
This sequence comes from beta proteobacterium L13, assembly GCA_000335715.1. GTDB lineage: Bacteria > Pseudomonadota > Gammaproteobacteria > Burkholderiales > Chromobacteriaceae > Vogesella. The sequence continues at coordinate 52,727 of AMYZ01000023.1, read as the reverse complement.
ATACAGATCAGTCAGTAGGGCGCGGCAGCGATGCCGCGCCCTTTTTCATGCCTGCGCCGCCGCCCTGTCAGGCAGCGGCGCGCTGGCATAGCGCGCTTATCAGCCATGCCATATCGGCAGACACCGCGCCGCCCGGTGGCAAAATGAAATGGTAGCCCTGCAGCGCCACAGCCTGCGCCAGCGGCCGCACCAGCGCACCGCTGGCCAGCTCTGGCCCCACCAGCAGCGGGTTGGCCAGCGCGATGCCCTTGTGCGCCAGGCAGGCGTCCAGCGTCTGGTCGGCGCTGTAGTACACCATCTGTGGCTGTAGCTGCACGTGCAGGCCCTGTGCGGCCAACCATAGCTGCCACCATTCGCCATCGTCTTCGTGAATCAGCGTGTGCTGCAGCAGCGCGGCCGGGCTGGCCGGCGTGCCGTGCTGCGCCAGATACGCCGGGGTGCATACCGGAAACACCGGCGGCACCGCCAGCGTGTGGTAGTAGCCGGGCAAATGCGCGATATCGTCGGCCACCAGGCCCAGGTCAGCCTGGCCGGCTTGCAGCTGACAAAACGTGGCATGCGGCTCTATCGCCAGGCGCAGGCCGGGGCGCTCGGCCAGCAGCTCGTCCAGTAGCGGTGCCAGCCAGCGCCGTGCCAGACCCGGCACCACCATCAGCCGTAGCAGGGCTGGCTGTGGCTGCGCCAGCGCGGCACTGGCCGCGGCCAGCTCGTCCAGCAGGCGGCTGGCGGTAGCCAGATATTGCCCACCGGCGGCGGTGGGCTGCACGCCACGCGCATTGCGCTGAAACAGCGCCACACCCAGCCAGCTTTCCAGCTGCCGCACGTGGCGGCCTATGGCTGGCTGGGTCACGTTCAGCTCCTGTGCGGCGGCCACAAAGCTGCCCAGCCGGGCGGCGGCCTCAAAGGCGCGAACACTGTTAAGCGGGGGCAGGCGGCGGGCCATGGTGGCTCCAGCTGTTAAATTAATTAACACAAGGTAGCAAAAAGCGTGTCTTGCCGGTAGCGCCGCGCGCTGGCCACACTGTGGCAATACTCGCGGAGCCGCCATGTACCAGCCCTTTTACCACACCGACCAGTACCGCCCCCAGCTGACCCCGCCCAGCTACTGGCACGCCACCACGGCGCGGCCAACCCTGGCGCCCGGCAGCGGCGAGCACACGGTGGATGTGGCCATTATCGGCGGCGGCTACTGCGGGCTGTCGGCGGCGCTGCACCTGGCGCGCGACCACGGCGCCAGCGTGGCGGTGCTGGAGGCGGGCGACATAGGCTGGGGCGCGTCCGGCCGCAACGCCGGTTTCAACACGTTGCCCGCCACCAAGCACGACTACGCCGGCCTGCTGCGCCAGCTGGGCCCGGCCGGTGCTGCCGGTTTCATGGCCGCGCAAAACGAGGCCATGCAGCTGGTGGCCACGCTGGCGGCCGAGGAGGGCATCGCCACCCAGGCCTGTGGCGATGGCAGCTACGTGGTGGCGCACAGCCCGGCCGCCTGGGATGCGCTGCAGGCCGAATACCACGCCTGGCGCCAGCACACGCCGGTAGCCTGCCGCCTATTGCCGCGCCAGGTGTTTGCCGGCATGGGGCACGATGGCCCGGCGCAACACGGCGCACTGCATATCCTGCAAGGGGGCGGGCTGAACCCGCTGGCGCTGGTGAGCGGCCTGGCGCAAGCGGCGCAGCGCTACGGCGCCGTGCTGCTGCCGCAGCAGCCGGTAAGCCGCTGGCAGCGCCACGCCACCGGCCACACCTTGCACGCCAGCGGCAGCGTGGTACACGCCCGCCAGCTACTGCTGGCTACCAATGGCTATTTGCCGGGCGTACTGCCGCCGCTGCTGCGCCACCGTACGCTGCCGGTGATTTCCAACATCATCGTGACCCGCCCGCTAAGCGGGGCGGAGTGGGGCGCCTACGGCTACCACAGCCACACGCCCATGTTCGATACCCGCCACCTGCTGAGCTACTGGCGACGCCTGCCCGACGGCCGCCTGCTGTTTGGCGCCCGTGGCGACCTGAGCGGCAGCGACGCCAGCGGCCAGCGCCAGCGCGCCGCGCTGCAGGCACAGTTGGCCGCACGCTTTCCGGCCTGGGCCGGGGTGGAGATCGATTACTTCTGGCGCGGGCTCATCGCCGTCAACCGGCGTATGCTGCCGCAATACGGTGCCCTGCCGGATGATGGCAGCGTGTGGCACGCCGCCGGCTGCTTTGGCAGCGGCGTCAGCACCATGCCGTGGCTGGGGCGGGCACTGGCGCGCGCCATGGCCGGGCAGCCGCCCACCGCCACCGAAGCCGCCTGTGCCATGCACGGCCTGGCCCCGCGGCTGCCGCCCGCCACCGCGCTGCAAAAGCTGGGCCTGCAGTTTGCTTATACCGCCTACGCCTGGCGCGACCGTCTTAGTGAACCCGCTTGAGGAGCCCCGCATGACTGCATCGATCTACCGCCCGCTACTGGCCATCGCGCTAGCAGCTACCACCCTGGCCAGCCACGCCGCTGGTGTGGTGAACGTGTACAACTGGACCGACTACGTAGCCGACAGCACCAACGCCAACTTCACCCGCGCCACCGGCATCAAGGTGCGCTACGACGTGTTCGACAGCAACGAGATCCTGCGCGCCAAGCTGATGACCGGCAAAAGCGGCTACGACGTGGTGGTGCCCTCGCACAACACGCTGGCGCTGGGCATACGCGGCGGGCTGTTTTTGCCGCTGGACAAAGCCAAGCTGCCCAACCTCAAGCACCTGGACCCGGCCATCCTCAAGATCGTGGAGCAGTTCGACCCCGGCCAGCGCTACGGCGTGCCCAACTACTGGGGCTTTAACACCGTGGGTATCAATGTAGACAAGGTGAACAAGGCGCTGGGCGGCAAGCTGCCAGCCAACCCGTGGGACCTGATCTTCAAGCCCGAATACACCGCCAAACTGAAAGGCTGCGGCATCAGCGTGCTGGATTCGCCCAGCGAGTTCTTCCCGGTGGCGCTGCACTATTTTGGCCTGGACCCCAACAGCAACAAGCTGGCCGACTACCAGATCGTAGCCGACAAGCTCAAAGCCGTGCGCCCGCATTACAAGCTGTTTTCCGGCTCCAGCTACTACAACCAGATGGCCAGCGGCGACCTGTGCGTAGCCATGGGCTATAACGGCGACTTCAACCTGGCGCGCCAGCGCGCCGAAGAAGCGCACAACGGCATCAAGATCCAGGCACTGCTGGCACCCGGCGCCGACCTGTGGGTAGACATGTGGGCCATACCGCGGGATGCGGCCAACGTAGACAACGCCCACGCCTACATCAACGCCATGCTGGAGCCCAAAACCGCCGCCGCCAACGCCAACCACGTGGCCTACGCCACCGCCGTACTGGCCGCCCGCCCGCACATGCAGCCTGCGCTGGTGAACAACCGCACCATCTTCCCGCAGCCGGCCGACCTGCAAGGCAGCTTTGTCGCGCTGACCCCCGACCCCAAAACCATCAACGGCTACACCCGCATCTGGCAACAGCTGCGCAGCGGGCGCTAGGCCGTTTACTGGCGAGTCAATGTTGGCCGCAGGCCCTCACCCCAGGCCCCTCTCCCGGGGGGAGGGGAACGATGGTGCGCAGCCGTGGGTAGTGTGCTGGGTGCGCGCTACGCTGCGGCCAAGCCTCGGCCTGCGTGCTGCGGCCAACGCAGGCGGGTATAGCGCGCTGGTGTGCCCCTTGCCCTACGGGAGAGGGGCCGGGGGTGAGGGCGCGACGCGGCCAACCTTACCCCTGCCACCCTAGCCCCATCAGATAGCAGAGATACGCGTCGTTATATCGCCATGGCTAGGGGAACATGGCGCAGCAGGGTGTCTCGCTTTGTTGCGTGTTCTAGGTAGTAGGCTTGGGGGGCCGTGTAACGGCCAAGTCCACCAACGGGCTTAACGGGTTTGCCTGCCCTTCGGCTTCCAGATAGGCACGGCGGCGTGCTGCATACTGTTCGTATTCCGCTTCTGCCATGGCATCGGCCTGTTGTTTGCTGATGCTGCCAGTGCCGGGCAGCACCTGCCGGTCGTTGAACTGCAAGAATGCATCCAGTTTGGCCTGCCAGTCTTGCAAGAATACTTGCTGCCGTCGGCGTGCCTGGTCTTCGGCAAAATCCAGCCACATCACCACGATACGGTTCAGTTCGTCTATTTCGCTATCACGCAGGTAGTTTTTAGCCACGCGTACATCGGACTTATTCACCTGGCTGCGTGCCCAGCTGCTTAGGCCCATATTTGGCAGTGCATGGTTGGCACGCTCCGCTATCAGCTCTGCAGCAGTTTTGCCGGTAACGGCAAAGTGCAGCTTGTTCTGAATAATGCCAAAAAAGCGTGTGGTGTCAGCCAGTGACGGGGCATAGTCGGCGGCGAGTGCAAAAATCTCGCGTACACGCAAATACATGCGCCGCTCGCTAGCGCGAATGTCGCGGATGCGTGCCAGCAGCTCATCGAAATAGTCCGGCACAGCTGCGCTGGCGACGGGCGGGTTTTTCAGCCGGGCATCGTCCATCACAAAGCCTTTTACCAGGTACTGGCCTAGCTGCTGAGTCGCCCAGCGACGAAACTGTGTGCCACGCACCGAGCGTACCCTGTAGCCCACCGCCAGAATGGCGTCCAGGCTGTAGAACTTGATCTTGCGAGACACCTGGCGCTTACCCTCGGTGCGAACTTGTAAGTAATCCTTACACGTTGCTGCCTCTGCTAGCTCGCCTTCCTGATACAGCGCTTTCAGGTGAAGGGTAATGTTTTGTGGCGTGGTCTGAAACAGCGAAGCGATCTGTGCCTGTGGTAGCCACAAGCTGTCATCGGCAAAGTGGCATTCCACTCTGGTTTGGCCATCTTCTGTTTCGTACAGAAGAAATTCGCCTTGCAATGGTACGTCGGACATCGCCTTCCCCCTGTGACACCTATGCGCATGCTAGCTATTTTAGCAGCCATGCTACAGCCACTATACGGTTCGCCTGGTTTGTCTGCGCACACCACAAACTGGCACACGGTACGCTGCGGCCAACCTGACCATGTATTAGCGCATTGATCATTGCACCTCTCGCCCCACGGGAGAGGTGCAATGATGATGCGCAGCTATGGGTAGGCTTGAGCCAGCCGCCTGCGTGTTGCGGCCAACCCGGCAAGGTATCGCACGCTGGTGTGCTCCCCTCGCCCAGGGGGAGAGGGGCCGGGGGGGAGGGCGCCATGCGGCCAACCTCGCCCGGCATAGACCGCTGGTGATATGCACCTCGCCCCATCAGATCGCAGCCATAGGCAGCGGGGGAAGCCGCCTTGCGGCCAACCCTACAGCGGCAGCGCGTGGGTGAGCTTGGCGGTTTCCATCGGTACCTCGGTTTTTACGCTTTGCACGCTGGCAATGCGCGTGAGCTCGTGGGCGTGAAACTGCCGGTACGACGCCAGATCGGTGGTGACAATGCGCAGCAGCATGTCGCACTCGCCCGCCATCACGTGGCATTCCACCACCTGCGGCATATCGCGCACCGCCTGGATAAAGTGGTTGGTGGTGTCCGCGTCTTGCGCCTTTAGCCATACCCGCGCAAACAGCGTGAGCCCCGCGCCCACCTTGCTGCCATCCAGCACCGCCACGTAGCGGCTTATCACCCCTGCCTCTTCCAGCTGGCGCACGCGGCGCAGGCAGCTGGACGGCGACAGCCCCACCTGCTGCGCCAGGGTAGCGTTTTGTATGCGGCCATCGCGCTGCAGCGCCTGCAGAATGCGGCGGTCGAGCTTATCCAGTTTTACGGCATCCAATTGCAACACCTGCCTGTTTTGTGAAACCGGATTGCATTATGGCAATAAAAGCCGCGCACTACGCAAGCCTATTCTGGCCGCCTTTCCCTACACTGTGTCTGCCTGCCCCGCCCACTGCGGCACCGCCATTTCCCCCGGCTGCTGCGCTGGCGGCGGCAGGCACCACTAGGGAGAAACACCATGACCAGCCACACCCTGCTGCTATTCGGCATTACTGTTTTCCCGCTGGTGTGCACCCCGGGGCCCGACATCCTGTTTGTGGCCTCACAGGGGCTTACCGGCGGGCGCGCCGCCGCCACCCGTGCCAACGCCGGCATTCTTACCGGCTACTGCGTGCACGCGCTGTTGGCCGCATTCGGCATCGCCGCGCTCATTACCGCCTGGCCGCCGCTGTTTCACGCCATCCGCTGGGCCGGGCTGGCCTACCTGCTGTACCTGGCGGTGCAGATGTTCCGCTCCGCCATGCAGCCCGGCGCGCTGGCGCTAAACGGCAGCCCCACGCAGCGGCAGTTTGCCCGCGGCTTTGTCACCAGCCTGCTGAACCCCAAAGGCCTGCTGATCTACCTGTCCATCCTGCCCAACTTCATCCAGCCCGGCGAAGCCGTGGCCCTGCAGGCGCTGCTGCTATCCGCCATCTTTATCGGCAGCTGTGCCGTGGTATACGGCCTGATAGGCTACAGCGCCGCCAGCATGGCCCGCCGCGGCGGCATCAGCGACGCCAAGCGCCGCCTGGTCGAAGCCAGCGCTGGCAGCCTGCTGCTACTGGCCGCCGGCAAGCTGGCGGCGTAGCGGTGAAGGGTTGGCCGCAGGCCTAGTGCCCCGGCTAAACAGCGGGGCACTAGGCCCCGCTTGGCTGCGGCCAACCTTTATCGATATACATATTGCATCCATAGAAACCATGCCATAAGCTGCCATAAATTCTATTGAAATAAGCAGATGGCAAGTGCAATCACGGCGGTTTCCACCGGCCCCAGCGGTCGTATTCATCAGCTGCGCCAGTACCTAGCCGGGCTTAGCCAGCAGCACGTGCTGGCGGCGATAGCAGGCTTTAGCTACCGCACTGCCGCGCAGTATGGCTATAGCGACTCTACCGACTACGACCTGCTGCACGACACCCAGCGCTACCCGCCCAAAGCCATACTGGGGTTGGCCGCAGGCCAGCTACTGGGCCAGCCGCTGCCGCCCAAAGCCTTTGCTGGCGGCTTGGGTTCGCCGTGTTTTGCCATCTTGCAGAGTTTGGGGTTTCAGATCGTGCCCAAGCTGGCGCTGCAGCGTTACCAGCGCTATAGCCGCCAAGACATCTCGCAGCTGTTTGAGCCGGGTTGCCGCTTTAGCCGTGGGTCTGGGCGCTGGGGTATACCGGGCATAGTAGAAACGCCCAAAAACAGCGGCCAGTTTGTGTTTTTGGTCACGCTGGGGCCACCCACCGAAGGCAACCCCTACCAAGACGCCATCACCGCAGACGGCTACCTGATTTGGGAATCGCAAAGCCGCCACGACTTTGCCTCACCCGCTATCCAGCGCCTGCAGCAGCACGACGCCGCACAAAGCAATATTCACCTGTTTGTCCGTGGTAACAACCACGACCAATACGCCTATATGGGCGTGCTGGCCTACCACTATCACCACCCTAGCAAACAAAAGCCGGTGCATTTTGAGTGGCAAATCCTGCACTGGGACCGCACCCCCGAGCAGCTTAGCGAAATGGGGCTGCCCTACCGCGCCGCCCTAAACCCGCTGTACCAAGCCGCACCCGCCACGCCCCAGCTGCCGTTACTGCAGCGCGTAGACCCCCCTGCGGCCAACCCTGCGCCCAAGCGCGGCAAAGCCAAGCACGCTGCGGCCAACATCGACTGGGCCGCCCGCGACCAACGCAACCGCGACCTAGGGCTGCGCGGTGAAGAGCGGGTACTGCAATACGAAATCGCCCAGCTACAGCAACAAGGCCGCGCCGACTTGGCCGCGGAAGTAAAGCATGTGGCGCTGCAAAACGCGGCCGCCGGCTACGACATTGCGTCGTTTTACCCAGATGGCCGCGCCAAATTCATCGAAGTAAAAACCACCCAAGGCCCCGCCGACACGCCGTTTTACATCTCAGCCAACGAAGTAAACGTGTCCTGCGAACACCCCGACGCCTACGTGCTGTACCGCGTGTATGGGCTAAGTGAAGACGCTGACAGCGTCCAGTTTTTTGAACTGCCGGGGCCGGTGGGGCAGCACTGTCAACTAGAGGCGGTGAGTTTTAGGGCGAGGGTCGTATTAGGAAGTTATTGATGGCATGCAATATGGGTATGCCGCTTTCCCCAAAATTTTACATATTTTATAAAAAATAGAACGTCCATGAAGCTATTAAAGTGTGTTTTAGACAATTATCTGTCAAGTAAAGATATTCAGAAAGGTAAAGCCAATTTTAGTGGTTCAGTTGATCAGGTGAGCTTGCAAGAAAAGTTGCCAGAATTTTTCAATAATATTTTGAAAGACATTGGTAGGCAGGGGGAATTTAAAGTCGAGGGGTCATTTGGTGCTGGTAACATGGCAAATATTCCTTGGGTTGCCATTTTTAATAAAAAGGTTACTACAACAGCGCAAGATGGATATTACATAGTCTTACTGTTTTCTGAAGATATGAGTGGTTGCTATTTAAGTCTAAATCAGGGTTTTACTAGATTTGGAAAGCAATATTCAAGTAGTGTTGCACACTACAAGATTAAGCAAATTGCAAAAAATGCCAAGAGGTTTTTCCAGGCCAGTTCAAATAGTATTGCAGGGGAGATTTCTCTTTCTGCATCTGGCGAGTTAGGGAAAGGTTATCAATTGGGTGCTATTGAGAGTTTTTTTTATAAGCATGATGCCTTACCAACTGAGCAAGAGTTTACATCGAACTTCAAAGAGCTTTTAGGTTGCTATGACAAAATTCTAGATGGCTGCGGAGTTTCACTGGATTCCTTGTGCCCAGCAACTGAATCTCAATTTCAGAATAGTGTTATTGAAAAAGCTATCTCGAAAAATAAGAGAAATAAAAAAGGTACTGCTGATAATCTCATTAAAAAAGTGGATGTTCCAGAGAGAAGACTTTCAAAAGGTCAGTATCGGCACGTTAGAGATCCTGCAATGGCTGCCCAAGCAGTTCTAAGTGCAAATTTTAAGTGTGAACTAGGCGATGAGCATAAAACTTTTACTGCTAGTTCAAAAAAATTACCTTATATTGAGGCGCATCATTTAGTACCAATGGAGCAGCAAGATTTATTCACATACTCATTGGATGTTCCAGCAAATATTGTTGCACTATGCCCTTTTTGTCATAAATTACTGCATCATGCAGTGTTGAGTGAAAAAAGAGAATTTTTAATTGATTTGCTTGAGCGTAGACGAGATTCTTTGCAAGAGAGTGGAATATCTGTATCGGAAGAGAGCTTGCTTAGCTATTACGATAAAGATTATCTAGATGAGGATTAAATTTTTAACGAGTGGTGGATGATTTTCCTGCCTACCTGTGCAAGATAAATCATTGCTTCGATTCTTCAAGAGATTCTGTAGTTGCTTGTGTGAAAGTGGATTGCGCTTAGTGACCTAGGTAATGAAAAATGGCCTCCAAACTTGGAGGCCATTTGCTAAGCTGAGTACAGCGAGCCGAATCCCAAAAATCTAGAAAAGTGGGAAATATCTAGATATTCGTGGGATCCTACATGTTTACACATCAATATTCCGCGCAATCAACGCATTGCTCTCGATAAACGCGCGGCGTGGTTCCACGTTGTCGCCCATCAGGGTGGTAAACACGTCGTCGGCGGCCATGGCGTCTTCGATTTTTACTTTCAGCAGGCGGCGTACTGTCGGGTCCATGGTGGTTTCCCACAGCTGGCCGGGGTTCATTTCGCCCAGGCCTTTGTAGCGCTGGATAGACAGGCCCTTGCGGGTTTCGCCCAGCAGCCAGTCTAGCGCGTCGCCAAATTCGCTTACCGGTTTTACCGTTTCGCCGCGTTTTACCTGGGCGCCGTCGCGCAGCAGGCCGTGCAGCATGTCGCCGGTTTTGGCCAGTACGTCGTAGTCTGCGGTGGCCAGGAAGTCCTGGTCCAGCACGGTTACCAGCACGTTGCCGTGCAGCATGCGGGTGATCTTGATGAGCCAGGCGTCGTTTTTCTCGTCGCGCAGGGCTTCCAGCTTGATGAGCTCGGCCGGCAGTACGGCGGCCAGGCGCTGTACGGCGGCGGCGGCGGCGCTTTCGCTATCCAGGCTGATGCGGCCAACCTTCATCAGGGCGTGCAGTACCAGCGGGTCCACTACGCGGCTTTCGCGGTCGATGGCGGCGCGGGCTTGCAGGTACTGGCGGGCGATTTCACCCAGGGCGTCGCCGCTGAGCGGGGCTTCGCCGGCGGCGGGGGTGAGCTCGGCTTTGTCCAGCGCCAGCTGCAGCAGGTACTGGTTCAGCTCGAAATCGTCTTTCAGGTAGCGTTCCTGCTTGCCGTGCTTGGCTTTGTACAGTGGCGGCTGGGCGATGTAGATGTGGCCACGCTCTACCAGCTCGGGGGTCTGGCGGTAGAAAAAGGTCAGCAGCAGGGTGCGGATGTGCGCGCCGTCCACGTCGGCATCGGTCATGATGATGATGCGGTGGTAGCGCAGCTTGTCCGGGTTGTATTCGTCTTTGCCAATGCCGCAGCCCAGGGCGGTAATCAGCGTGGCGACTTCCTGGCTTTGCAGCATTTTGTCGAAGCGGGCGCGTTCTACGTTCAGGATCTTGCCTTTTAGCGGCAGGATGGCCTGGAACTTGCGGTCGCGGCCTTGCTTGGCAGAGCCGCCGGCGGAGTCACCCTCGACCAGGTAAAGCTCGGACATGGCCGGGTCTTTTTCCTGGCAGTCGGCCAGCTTGCCGGGCAGGCCCAGGCCGTCCATCACGCCTTTGCGGCGGGTGATTTCGCGGGCTTTGCGGGCGGCTTCGCGGGCGCGGGCGGCTTCTACGATCTTGCCGGTAATGATTTTGGCTTCGTTGGGGTTTTCCATCAGGAAGTTTTTCAGGGCTTCGCTGATGACTTCGTTTACCACGGGGCCGATTTCGCTGGAGACCAGTTTGTCTTTGGTCTGGCTGCTGAATTTGGGGTCGGGCAGTTTTACGGACAGCACGCAGGTCAGGCCTTCGCGCATGTCGTCGCCGGTGGTGTCTACCTTGGCTTTTTTGGCCACTTCGCTTTGTTCGATATAGCCGTTCAGGGTGCGGGTCATCACCTGGCGCAGGGCGGTAAGGTGGCTACCACCGTCGCGCTGCGGGATGTTGTTGGTGAAGCACTGCACGTTTTCCTGGTAGCTGTCGTTCCACTGCATGGCGACTTCTACGGTCATGCCTTCTTTTTCGCCAATGCCGTAGAACACTTTGGGGTGCAGCGGGTTTTTGTTGCGGTTCATGTACTGCACGAAGCCGGCTACGCCGCCGCTAAAGGCAAAGTTTTCTTCTTTGCCGTTGCGTTTGTCGATCAGGGTAATGGCCACGCCGTCGTTCAGGAACGACAGCTCGCGGATGCGCTTGGCCAGAATGTCGAAGTGGAACTCTACGTGGCCGAAGGTTTCTTCGCTGGCGCGGAAGGTGACCTCGGTACCACGGTGGGTGGTGTGCCCGGTCATGGTCAGCGGGGCCACGGCTTCGCCACGGCGGAATTCCATTTCGTGTACCTGGCCGTTACGCCAGATTTTGAGCTTGAGCCAGTCGGACAGCGCGTTCACTACCGATACGCCTACGCCGTGCAGGCCGCCGGAGATTTTGTAGCTGTTGCTGTCGAACTTACCGCCGGCGTGCAGGATGGTCATGATGACCTCGGCTGCCGAGCGGCCTTCTTCCGGGTGTATGTCGGTAGGGATACCGCGGCCGTTGTCTTCCACCGAGATGGATTGATCCGGGTGGATGGTGACTTTGATGGTGTCGGCGTGGCCGGCCAGCGCCTCGTCAATGGCGTTGTCCAGTACTTCGAACACCATGTGGTGCAGGCCGGTGCCATCCTGCGTGTCGCCAATGTACATGCCGGGGCGCTTGCGCACTGCGTCCAGACCTTTAAGTACCTTGATGCTGTCCGCGCCGTATTCCTGTTCGCTCATAAACCCACTCTTGTTTCTGTTCGTTCGGGGCAGCTGCCCCCATGCTGGCGGCCAACCTTAGGCTGGTGGCCGCCACCGCTGGCCCTGCACGGGGCAGGGCAGGCGGGTGTTTAGATGCGCATTGGCATCACAACGTATTTGAAGGTTGCGTTGTCCGGGATGGTTACCAGCACGGCGCGTACGGCGTCGCCAAAGGCGAGCTGCACGGTTTCAGCCGGCAGGTTGGTCAGCACGTCCAGCAGGTAGTTGATGTTGAAGCCGATTTCCAGCTCGGCGCCCTGGTAGGCGATTTCCAGCTCTTCTTCGGCTTCTTCCTGCTCGCTGTTGGTACACAGGATGGACATGGTGCCCGGGCGCAGTACCAGCCGTACGCCGCGGAATTTCTCGTTGGCCAGGATGGCTGCGCGTTGCAGCGCCTGCAGGAAGGTCACGCGTTCCAGCAGGAAGATATTGTTGTTGTCCAGCGGGATCACGCGGTTGTAGTCGGGGAACTTGCCGTCCACGATTTTGCTGATGATCACGGTGCTGCCAAAGCTGAAGCGCACCTGGTTGGACAGCAGCTCCACGTTGATCTGCTCGTCGCTATCCTGCAGCAGCTTGTACAGCTCTACGATGGTTTTGCGCGGCAGGATCACTTCGCTCTTGGCCAGGTTGGCCGCAATTTCGGCGCTGGCAAAGGCCAGGCGGTGGCCGTCGGTGGCGATCAGGCGTACCTGGTTGCCTTCGGTTTGCAGCAGCAGGCCGTTCAGGTAGTAGCGAATGTCCTGCACGGCCATGGCGTACTGCACCTGGGCGATCAGGCGCTTCAGGTCGCGCTGGGCCAGGCTGAAGCTGGCTTCGGCGGCGCTGGCGGCCGACAGCAGCGGAAAGTCGTCCGCCGGCAGGGTTTGCAGGTTGAAGCGGCTTTTGCCGGCTTTCAGCATCAGGCGGCCGTCTTGCTGTTCCAGCGTAACGGTGGTCTTGTCGGGGATCGCGCGCAGGATGTCCTGCAGCTTTTTGGCCGAGGTGGTCAGGCGGAAGGCTTCGCCGGCGATGTCGTCGGGGCTGGCCGTGGTGATCTGGATTTCCAGGTCGGTGGCCAGAAAGCTTACCGCGTCTGCCTTTTTCTCGATCAGTACGTTGGAGAGGATAGGCAGGGTGTGGCGACGCTCTACGATGCCGGTCACAGCCAGCAGGGGTTTGAGCAGTGCATCGCGTTCGGCTTGCAGAATCAGCATGTGCGGACTCCCGGGGTTACAGGTCGTTATGAAAAGGTTCAGTTACGCAGCATGGATAGCAGCGTATCGTAATCGTGGGCGATGTCCGCGTCACTACCGCGCATTTCTGCAATGGTTTTGCAGGCGTGCAGCACGGTGGTGTGGTCGCGGCCGCCAAAGGCGTCGCCAATGTTCGGCAGGCTCAGCGAGGTCAGCTCTTTGGCCAGGGCCATGGCGACCTGGCGCGGCCGGGCGATGTCGCGGCTGCGCTTTTTGCTGTGCATGTCGGACAGCTTGATCTTGTAGTACTCGGCCACCGTTTTCTGGATGGCGTCTACCGTGATCTGGCGGTTGCCGGCGGCCAGAATGTCTTTCAGCGCTTCTTTTACCAGCTCCATGGTAATGGGCTGGCTGGTAAAGCGGGCGTAGGCCACCACGCGCTTCAGTGCACCTTCCAGCTCGCGCACGTTGCTGCGCACGTTCTGGGCAATGAAGAAGGCGACGTTGTGGTCCAGCTTGGTGTTATCGGCTTCGGCCTTTTTCATCAGAATGGCCACGCGCATTTCCAGCTCCGGCGGCTGGATTTCTACCGTCAGGCCCCAGCTAAAGCGCGAAATCAGGCGCTCTTCCATGCCTTCTATCTGCTTGGGGTAGCTGTCGCAGGTCATGATCACCTGCTTGCCGCCCTCGATCAGCGCGTTAAAGGCGTAGAAGAATTCTTCCTGCGTGCGGTTTTTGCCGGCAAAAAACTGGATGTCGTCGATCAGCAGCAGGTCCAGGCTGTGGTAGTAGCGCTTGAACTCGTCAAAGGCCTTGTGCTGGTAGGCGCGCATGATGTCGGCTACGTAGCGTTCGGCGTGGATGTAACGAATCTTGGCCTGCGGGTTTTTCTGGTAAACGTGGTTGCCGATGGCTTGTATCAAGTGGGTCTTACCCAGGCCCACGCCACCGTACACAAACAGCGGGTTGTAGGCCGGGTCGCCCGGGTTTTCGGCAATTTGCAGCGCGGCAGCGCGCGCCAGCTGGTTACCTTTACCGGTAACCAGGGTGTCGAAGGTAAACGCCGGGTTCAGACGGGTACTTTCGTGGCCGCCACCTATGGCTTTCAGTGCGGTTTGCTTGGGGCTGGCGGCTACGCTGGGGTTGCTGGCCGGGCGGCTGTCGGTTTTGCTGTCGCTGGCGGCAGGGTTGGCCGCAGGCGCGCTGCCCTGGCCGCGCGGGGTGGCTTTGGGCGGGGTTACCGGGGCCGGGGTGGCACCAGCGGGCGCGCCAATGCGCAGCTCTACCGGCGTTTCGCCCAGCAGCTCGATGGCCAGCTCTTCAATACGCGCCAGGAAGCGGTCTTTGATGAACTGCAGGATGAAACGGTTGGGTGCGTACAATACCAGTGCCTCCTCTGTCGGCTCGGCGGCCAGAGGGCGGATCCAGGTATTGAATTGCTGCGAGGAAAGTTCTTCCTCCAGACGCGTCAGGCACGTGGCCCAGAAGTGTTCCGGTTCAGTCATCAAAGTCATTAAAAACAAAATCCCGCCGCAAACGGACAGCTGGTCAGGGGGCGGCGGGAGTGGCTGACGGCAAGCGGCACCGGCAGTCATTGTTGGGTTGGGCTGGCTAGCCTTGCCTGTGTCAGGTAGCCGTGCTGGGGATTCGCTTTTATTGGGCACGGCAACAGGCAGGTTTTCAGCTGGCTATTCTACGGCTTTTGCGCAAAGTTATCCACAGCGCTGCAAAAAATTTGTACAGCGCTTTACCCACCATGGGCGGGCTGTTGTGTCTCTATAATGTGTGCTTTCCCGCGCTGCCTGCGGGCTATTGCTGTGCTTCCGGGTGGCAAAGGTTGACAAAACATGGATTTATCTGTGTAATCACGCGTTTATTTCCGTTTCGAAACAGGAAAACTTCATCATGAAACGTACTTACCAGCCTTCTACTACCCGCCGCAAGCGTACTCACGGCTTCCTCGTTCGCTCCAAGACCCGTGGTGGTCGTGCCGTTCTGGCCGCCCGTCGCGCTAAAGGTCGCAAGCGTCTGGCCGTTTAATCGCTTGGACAACACATTTCGCCGTGCGCACCGGCTTTTAAAAACGGATGAGTTCTCATCCGTTTTTCATTTGCGGAACGCGCGCAGTAATAACCTGTTCCAGGTGTATGCCCGGCCCAATGGCCTGACGCATGCGCGTCTGGGCCTGGTGGTAGGCAAGAAGGTAGCCAAGCGTGCCAATCGCCGTAACTACATCAAGCGCACCGTGCGCGAGTGGTTCCGCCTGAACAAGCATGCTTTGCCACCGATGGATTTTGTTGTCCGCTCCCGGCAGGCGTATTACCGCGACGAATATCACGAAGCAATCACAGCTTTGGCTGCGCTCTTTGCTAAACTAGCCCGATGTCGAAATTCTTGATTCTTCTGGTGCGCTTTTACCAGCTGGCGATCAGCCCCTGGCTGCCACCGCGTTGCCGTTATCAGCCCACCTGTTCGGCTTACGCCATCGAAGCATTGAGAAAGCACGGCGCCATCAAGGGCGGCCTGCTAGCGACACGACGGATATGCCGTTGCCACCCTTGGGGCGGCAGCGGTTATGACCCGGTTCCCTGACCTTTCCGGTAAGAGAGATGGACTCCAAACGACTGATCATCTTTATCGTGCTGTCTTTCGGCATCCTGCTGTTGTGGCAGGAATACTTTGCGCCGAAGCCGCCCGCCAAGCCTGCCGTGCAGCAACAAGCTGCCGCCACCGCAGCCCCCCATTCCGATGTACCGGCAGCCCAGCTAGCCGATACCGCCAAACCGGCCAAAGGCCAGCGCGTGGTAGTGAATACCGACGTGCTGCGCGCCGAGATCGACACCAATGGTGGCGACCTGCGCAGCCTGCAGCTGCTGAAGCACGATGGCGCGGTAGATACCTCCAAGCGCTTCGAGCTGTTCACCGACAAGGGTGACCGCCTGTACGTAGCACAAACCGGCCTGATCGCTGCCGGTAACGCTGCCCTGCCTACCCACAAAACCGCGTTTGTTGCCGAAAAAGCCGAGTACCAGCTGGCGGGCGACCAGGTAGAAGTGAAACTGACCGCCCCGGTAGCCAACGGTGTGCTGGTGAGCAAGGTGTACACCTTCAAGAAGGGTAGCTACCTGATCGACGTGCGCTACGACATCGTCAACGGTGGTAGCACCCCGCTGTCCACAACGGCTTATTTCCGCCTGCTGCGTGACGGCCAGACACCGGAAGGTGAAAGCCGTATGGCGCAAACCTTTACCGGCCCGGCGGTGTATACCCACGATGCCAAGTTCCAGAAAGTCAGCTTTGAAGACCTGGACAAAGGCAAAGGCGAATACGCCAAGAACGCCGACAACGGCTGGGTAGGCATGGTGCAGCACTACTTTGGTAGCGCCTGGATCCTGAAACCGCTGGAAGGCAAGCCGGTATGCGCCAATGCACAAAGCTGCCAGTTCCTGCTGGAGCCTAAAAACGGCGCCTACTCGGCAGCCGCCCTGGTGACCGTGCCGACCGTAGCCGCCGGCCAACGCACCTCGCTGACCGTGCCGTTGTACGCCGGCCCGCTGGAATACAACACGGTAACCAAAATTGCCGAAGGCCTGGACCTGGCCAAAGACTACGGCATGGTGCATATCTTTGCCTCGCCGCTGTTCTGGCTGCTTACCAAGCTGCACGCACTGGTGAACAACTGGGGCTGGGCGATCGTGCTGCTCACCCTCACCGTGAAAGCCGTGTTCTACCCGCTGACCGCCGCTTCCTACCGCTCCATGGCCAAGATGAAGGTGCTGGCACCGCGTCTGGAAAACCTGAAGCAGCAGTACGGCGACGACCGCATGAAGTTCCAGCAAGCCGTAATGGAAATGTACAAAACCGAGAAAGTGAACCCGCTGGGTGGCTGCCTGCCTATGCTGGTGCAGATTCCGGTGTTCATCGGCCTGTACTGGGCGCTGCTGGCTTCGGTAGAGCTGCGCCAGGCTGAATGGCTGTACATCCACGATCTGGCGCGCCCGGACCCGTTCTACGCGCTGCCGCTGATCATGGCCATTACCATGTTTGCCCAGACCTTCCTGAACCCGCCACCGGCCGACCCGATGCAGGCCAAGATGATGAAGATCATGCCGATTGCCTTCTCGGTGATGTTCTTCTTCTTCCCGGCTGGCCTGGTGCTGTACTGGGTAGTGAACAACCTGCTGTCCATCGCGCAGCAGTGGTACGTGAACCAGAGTATCGAAAACGCCCGCAAGGCGGCCCTGCAGTCCTGATCTGCGGCCAACCTTGTACGGTAGAATCACAGCCCGGCCTTTTGGCCGGGCTTTTTGCTGCCTGCGTGACCAACCGGACTAATATGCTTATTGCCACGAACCCCACGAAAGAACACGAAAGCCGTCTGTCAGGGTCTGCCTGACGGGCTGTTTTTTGGTGTCTTTTCGTGGTTTTCGTGGCCCCAGAATTGAAGGAAATCCCATGAGCTTCAGCTACACCCCCAGCACCATCTGCGCCATTGCCACCGCCCCCGGCCGCGGCGGCGTGGGGGTGGTGCGCGTTTCCGGCCGCGACCTGCTGCCCTTTGCCCAGGCCATCAGCGGCGGTAAAACGCCCAAGCCGCGCTACGCCACCTATACCGATTTTTACGATGCCGATGGCAGCGCCATCGACAACGGCCTGCTGCTGTACTTCC
The DNA here is from genome assembly GCA_000335715.1 of beta proteobacterium L13. Classification (GTDB taxonomy): domain Bacteria; phylum Pseudomonadota; class Gammaproteobacteria; order Burkholderiales; family Chromobacteriaceae; genus Vogesella. The sequence goes on along the minus strand of AMYZ01000023.1, from coordinate 35,030 downwards.
CCGGCCCCAACAGCTTTACCGGCGAAGACGTGATCGAGCTGCAGGGCCACGGTGGCCCGGTGGTGATGAAGATGCTGGTGAGCCGCTGCCTGCAGCTGGGTGCCCGTCTGGCCGAGCCGGGCGAGTTCACCAAGCGCGCCTTCCTGAACGACAAGCTGGACCTGGCGCAAGCCGAGAGCGTGGCCGACCTGATCGACGCCGCCAGCGAAAGCGCTGCCAAGAGCGCGCTGAAATCGCTGAAAGGAGCCTTCTCGCACGAGATTCACACCCTGGTGGACGAGCTGATCAACCTGCGCATGCTGGTAGAGGCCACGCTGGACTTCCCCGAAGAAGACATCGACTTTCTGGAAAAAGCCGACGCGGTAGGGCGCCTGCGCCGCCTGCGCGGCCAACTGCAAAAAGTACAGGCCACCGCCAAGCAGGGTGCGCTGCTGCGCGAGGGCATGCACGTGGTGCTGGTGGGCCAGCCTAACGTGGGCAAGTCCAGCCTGATGAACGCGCTGGCCGGCGACGACATCGCCATCGTCACCGATATTGCCGGCACCACGCGCGACACCGTGCGCGAGGAAATCGTGATCGACGGCGTACCGGTGCACATCATCGATACCGCCGGCCTGCGCGATACCAACGACGTGGTAGAGAAAATCGGCATCGAGCGCACCTGGCAGGCGGTAGAGCGCGCCGACGTGGCGCTGGTGCTGGCCGATAGCCGCGATGGCCTGGTGCCAGAGGTGCACGCCATTCTGGCCAAGCTGCCGCCGCGCCTGCCGCGCGTGCACGTGTTCAACAAGGTGGATCTATCTGGCGGCCAGGTTGGCCGCAGCGAGCAAGACGGCCACCCGGTGGTGCATCTGTCGGCGCGTACCCACGCCGGTGTGGACGACCTGCGCGCACTGCTGCTGGAGATGATTGGCTACAGCGGCGACAGCGAAGGCGTATTCCTGGCGCGCGAACGCCACCTGGATGCCATCGCCCGCGCCGCCGACCACCTGGGCCTGGCCGAGGCCGACTGGCAGATGGTGGAAATCTTTGCCGAAGAGCTGCGCATGGCGCAGAACAGCCTGTCGGAAATCACCGGCAAGTTCACCCCGGACGATTTGCTGGGCGTGATCTTTAGCCGTTTTTGCATTGGCAAGTAAGACCGGGGCTACCCAGCCTGGCAGGGTAGCCTTGATACCTGTATTGGCATCATGGCAATTATTGCTAAAATGTAATGGTATAAAATTAATATCATATTTTTAAAACATTACTATTGGCATGTCATGCTAAAAATCTTTCCAGCTTGCGGCACCTGCTGCTGGCACTGGCTGCATTAAGATGCCGTTTCTGCCTTTGGCGCGGCGGCTAGGCCTGCCATTTTGGCTGGGCATGTGCCTGAGCATGCCGGCGCATGCCCAGCGTTTGGTGTTTGCCTTCAATACGGCAGAACCCTACAAAATGCTGGATGCCGCCGGCCGGCCTGCCGGGGCTTACGTGGACATCATCCGCGAGCTGGCTCGCCGTAGCCAGCTGGTGCTGGAAATCGAGCAGGTGCCGCTCAAGCGCGTACTGGCCATGATGGAAACCGGCAGCGCGGATATTACTATCGGGGTGAAGGGCGGCCCGGATCGCGATGCCTACCTGCAGTTTCTCGACCCGCCGTTTGCCCCCAGCAGCCGCACCGTGGTCTTGCAGCGCAGTAACGACCCGCGTGTGCTGCAGCGCTATGAAGACCTGCTGCCCCTGCGCGTGGGGGTGGTCGAGGGGGTGCACTACTTCCCGCAGTTTGACGCCGATAACCGTATACGCCGCGATGCGGCCCCCACCATAGACATGGCGCTGCGCAAGCTGCTGGCCAAGCGTTTTGATGTGCTGCTGATCAATGCTTTGCAGGCGCAGGGCGAGCTGCGCGAGTCGCGTTATCGCGGGCTGTACCGTCAGGCCCGGGTGTCGTTCGAGTTTGGCGAGCCACGGCGCATTGCCATCTCGCGCCGTTCGGTGGTGGCCCAGCAGCTGCAGGGCGTGCTGTCGCAGCAGTTGGCCGCGATGGTGAAAGACGGCACGATCCGCCGCCTGCTGGCCAAGGCCGATGCCAGCATGGCAATAAGGCCGTTACCGTGAAGCTGCGCTACCGATTACTGGCCCTGATGTTGGCCGCAGGCTGTGCCATGCCCGTACTGGCAGCACAGCCTGCCGTGCTGAATATTGCCTTTAGCGTGATGCCGCCGTGGAAAACGATCGATGCCAATGGCGAGGCGCAAGGGCCCTACGCGCACATTTTGCGGCTGCTGGCCGAGCAGCTGGATGCCACGCCGCATTTCATCGAGTGTTCGCTTAGCCGCTGCCTGCAGCTGATGCAAAGGGGGGAGGCCGACGTGGCGCTGGGCATGGCCGCTACGCCAGAGCGGGTGGCGTATATCGATTTTCTCTCGCCGGGGCTGGAAGAGGATTCGCGCATTGCCTTTTTCATGCGCAGCAATGACCGTCGCCCGTTGGCGCGCTATGAAGACCTAGCTGGCTTGCGCGTGGGGGTGACGCACGCGCGGCGCTATTTTGCCCGGTTCGACAGCGATACCTCGCTGCAAAAGGACGTGGCGCTGCATACGGCCGAGTCCATGCGCAAGCTGGTGGCCGGGCGGGTAGATGTGGTGATTGCGCCGGTATTGCACGGCCGTAGCGTGCTGGCGGCCGAGTCATTGGCACTGCGTGTGCGCCAGATGCCTTTGCAGGCCAAATCCTACGGCGGCTTTATTGCCTTTTCCCGGCTGTCGCCATGGGGCCCCTACCGCGCCAATGTGGCCATGGCGATTATGCGTATGCGCGCTATCGGCCAGCTGGACCCGACCCGACAGATACCGCTTAGCCGCCGCTGCGAGCGCGCTATGCCTGGCGCGCGTACCCCGGGCTGTGGCTACGATGCCGGTGCCTTGCGGCCGTAGGGCGGGCCCATCGCCAGCCCTGATGGATGACCAAGCCTGTTTGCCCCGCAAGCAGGCTTTTTTGTCAGCAGCAGGGCACTGATGCGCCTGCGGCTGTGCTGATGTCCGGTTTATAGCCAGCTGGGGTCAAGCCGGTCTGGCCGGTCGGTGCACAGCATGTTCACCCCCCAGTGGCGCAGCCTTTGCATGTCTTCCAGCTGGTTCACCGTCCACGCCATCACGGCCAGCCCGGCCTGGTGCAGGGCCTGCACGCTGGTTTCGTCCAGCGCCCGGTAATGCACGTGTATGGCGCTGCAGCCCAGTGCCCGGGCCTGAGCCACGCTGTCTTCCGACAAGCTGTCCAGCAGCAGGGCGCGGGGTAGCTGCGGTGCGGCCAACTGTGCCGCGGCTAGCGCGGCCGTATCGAACGACGATAGCAGCGGCGGCAGCGCCGCACCCTGCCATAGCGCCTGGATTTCGGCCACGCAGACGCGGGCCATGGCGGCGGGCTCGCGTGCCGGTTTCAGCTCCAGGTTTACCGCCATGCCCAGCTTGCGGCTTTTTGTTGCCAGGGCAGCCAGTGTGGGTAAGGGCTCGCCGGCAAAGGCCAGATGGTGGTAACGCCCTGCATCCAGCGTTTGCAGCTGGGCGATGGTTTGCCCCGCCACATCGCCGCTGCCGGTGGTGGTGCGCTCCAGCGCGTGGTCGTGCACGATTACCGCCTTGCCATCTGCACTGAGCTGCACATCACACTCCACCCCGTTGACGCCCAGCCTATGGGCCAGCAGCAACCCCGCCAGCGTGTTTTCCGGTGCCAGCGCGCCCCCCAGGCGGTGGGCAAAGCCTAGTGGATATGGCCAGTGCATGCTTTTGCTCCATTTCATGAAAAAAGCGTAACGGGGTGCGTTACAAAACTGTCGTCATAATGCAGAAATTGCCTGATACGGTAAGTAATTAGCTGCATTTGATACAGGGATTACCCCTTAAGCGTAAACCCTTCTTTACAAAGTGTCGGACAAGATTGTCTACTGTAGTGCATATGTTGCGGCGCAATATGCTGATTCGCTGCGTCTTTTCGCCATGCTGGTGCGTGTGTGCCTCCCCTGGCCATGGCAATGTCGCAGCGCAGCAACGTGCAATGCACGCCACAGTTGGCCGCGCCATATGCAACAAATGTTAAAAGCTCATTTCAAATCAGTTGATTAAGTTGTTGTCTGACAGTATTCATGACAGCAATGGCACGACATTGGTGCAGTGGCAGCGCGTTTGGCATGTCGCTTTTTTGTAAAAGCATTGCGCCAAATCAAAAGTCGTGATGTAGTAAGAATTCAAACGCTCGTTCGAAATAAAGCCTCGCACGGGCGTTCGCTATCTTTAGATTTTTTATTTGTCATTCATCTATTTGCAGAAAGGAAGACCATGCAAATCGCTATTCCAGCCGAAAGGCTGGCAGGTGAAAGCCGCGTGGCCGCGACACCGGAAACGGTTAAAAAGCTCGTCGCCATGGGCCATGCCGTGGTGGTAGAGGCGGGGGCGGGCACTATGGCCGCCGTGCCGGACGCGGCGTATGCCGAAGCCGGTGCCACCCTGGCCGGATCGCGCGCTGCGGTACTGGCACAGGGCGACATTGTGCTCACTGTGCGCCCGCTGGCGGAAGACGCCATTGCCGAGCTGAAAGAGGGCGCGGTGCTGATCGGCCAGCTGGCACCGTTCCAGAACACCACCTTCCCGCAGCTGGCTGCGCGCAAGGTGTCGGCCTTTGCCATGGAGCTGCTGCCGCGTACCACGCGGGCGCAGAGCATGGACGTGCTGTCCAGCCAGAACAACATTGCCGGCTACCGTGCCGTGCTGCTGGCCACGCATTACTACCCGCGCTTCATGCCCATGCTGATGACCGCGGCCGGTACCGTGAAGCCGGCTCGCGTGCTGATCATGGGGGTGGGGGTGGCCGGCTTGCAGGCCATTGCCACGGCCAAGCGCCTGGGGGCGGTAGTAGAGGCGACCGACGTGCGCCCGTCTACCAAAGAACAGGTGGAAAGCCTGGGCGGCAAGTTCATCGAAGTACCGATGAGCGAGGAAGAGAAGAAAGCCAACGACGGTGTGTACGCCAAGGAAATGTCGGACGACTACAAGCGCCGTCAGGCCGAGCTGGTGGCCAAGCACGCGCGCCAGGCCGACATCATCATCACCACCGCGCTGATTCCGGGCAAGAAGGCACCGACGCTGATCAGCCGCGATATCGTGGCCGCCATGAAGCCGGGCAGCGTGATTATCGACATTGCTGCCGAAGCCGGTGGCAACTGTGAGCTGACCGTACCGGGCGAAGTGCACCGCACCGATAACGGCGTGACCGTGGTGGGCCTGTACAACCTGCCGGGCCTGCTGGCGGCCGATGCCTCCAGCCTGTACGCCAAAAACCTGCTCACCTTCCTGTCGCTGATGCTCGGCAAGGAAGGCTTCAACCTTAATCTGGAAGACGACCTGCTGGCGGCCACCCTGGTGACGCACGACGGCCAGGTGCGCTTCCCCGCGGCCAACTAGGAGGACCCATCATGGTTGACCCGTTTATCTCCAGCTTCACCATCTTCGTTCTGGCCGTGTTCGTGGGCTACCACGTGGTGTGGAACGTTACCCCGGCCCTGCATACCCCGCTGATGGCGGTAACCAATGCCATTTCCGGCATCATCATCGTGGGCGCCATGCTGCAGGTGGTGGATATCCATGGCAGCCAGATCACCGTCACGTCGGTGCTGGGCACCATCGGTATCTTCCTGGCCAGTATCAACATCTTCGGTGGCTTCATGGTCACCCAGCGCATGCTCGACATGTTCAAGAAGAAGAAAAAGTAAGGGGCACAGCAGATGGAGAACGTATCCGCAGTACTTTACCTGGTGGCAGCCGTGCTGTTCATCCTGGCACTGAAAGGCCTGTCCTCGCCTACCACGGCGATTCAGGGTAACCGCTACGGCATTATCGGCATGCTGATTGCCGTGGCCACCACCTTCATGATCATGGACAAGCCGGTGCTGGCGCTGATTGTCGGTGCCATCGTGGCCGGTGGCGCCATTGGCGCGTACAAGGCCAAAACCGTCGAGATGACCGGCATGCCCGAGCTGGTAGCCGCCATGCACTCGCTGGTGGGCCTGTCGGCGGTGCTGATCGCCGTGGCCGCCATTTTCCACACGGGTGTCGAGCACACCGGCGTGCAGAAGATCGAGCTGTTCATCGGTGCTTTCATCGGTGCCATTACCTTCACCGCCTCGGTGGTGGCTTACGGCAAGCTGTCCGGCAAGTTCGGCGCCAAGGCCGTGAACTTCAGCGGCCAACATTTGCTGAACCTGGTGCTGGCACTGGCGATGGTGGGCTTTGGCGTGGCGTACTTCCTTACCGATAGCCACGGCGCCTTCCTGATGATGGTGGCCATTGCACTGGTGTTGGGCGTGACGCTGATCATCCCGATCGGCGGTGCCGACATGCCGGTGGTGGTGTCCATGCTGAACAGCTACTCCGGCTGGGCGGCAGCGGGTATCGGCTTTACGCTGAATAACCCGGTGCTGATCATTGCCGGCGCCTGCGTGGGCTCGTCCGGTGCCATCCTGTCCTACATCATGTGCAAGGCGATGAACCGTTCCATCGTCAGCGTGCTGCTGGGCGGCTTTGGTGCCGAAGCCGGTGGCGGCGGCAGCGCCGACAGCGGGCCGAAGAACTACAAGTCTGGCTCCGCCGAAGACGCCACCTTCCTGATGAGCAACGCCGACAGCGTGATCATCGTGCCGGGCTACGGCCTGGCCGTATCGCGCGCCCAGCACGCGCTGCAGGAGTTTGCCGAGCTGCTGCACCAGAAGGGCGTGAACGTACGCTACGCCATCCACCCGGTGGCGGGCCGTATGCCAGGCCACATGAACGTGCTGCTGGCCGAAGCCGAAGTGCCGTACGAGCAGGTGCAGGAGATGGAAGAGATCAACTCCGACTTCTCCAACACCGACGTGGTACTGGTGATTGGCGCCAACGATGTGGTGAACCCGGCCGCGCAGAAGGACAAGCAAAGCCCGATCTACGGCATGCCTATCCTGGAAGCGCACAAGGCGCGTACCGTTATCGTGGTGAAGCGTTCGATGAGCGTGGGCTACGCCGGCCTGGACAACGAGCTGTTCTACATGGACAAGACCATGATGGTGTTTGGCGACGCCAAGAAAGTGGTGGAAGATATGCTGAAGGCGGTGTCGCACTAAGCTGCGGCCAACCTTGCAACACAGCGCCCCGTTCGTGCCAGGCACGACGGGGCGTTTTTGCATGCTGACCTAGGTTGTTACCCGCACCGTTACGGGCATTGCCTGCTGTTTGACCCGAGTCAATACCCGCTTGTATTAGGCTGGCTAATCTTTCGGGTCTATCCGGTCTGCACCGAGCAGGTGGCTCGCAAGCGTTATGGCACAGGTTCTCTACAACGACGGCAACCATAAATGCATCGCCTTTACCGACCTGGTTCAGGGTGAGGGCATCCAGTCCAACCAGTTTGCCATTGTGCATGATGGCGACGGCATGCTGCTGGACCCGGGCGGCAACCTGACCTACAAGCACCTGCTGGCCGAGATGGCCGAGCACTTTCTGCCCTCGCATACCCGCTATATTTTCGCCTCGCACCAGGACCCGGACATCATTGCCTCGGCCAATGGCTGGCTGTTGATCACCGATGCCCAGATCGTGATCGCGCAGGAATGGACGCGCTTCATCCCGCACTTCTGCGTAAAAGGCGCCACCGAAGGGCGGCTGATCCCGATCCCGGCGCGCGGCATGACGCTGCCGCTGGGCCGCACGCGGCTGGAAATCGTCCCTGCGCACTACCTGCACACCGTGGGCTTTTTCCAGGTATATGACCCCATCAGCAAGATCCTGTTTTCCGGTGACATCGGCGCCTCGCTGATGGACGGCATCAGCGCCGCGCAGCCGGTAGAAGATTTCGACCGCCATCTGGTGGACCACCATATGTCCGGCTTTCACCGCCGTTACATGAGCAATAACCGCGCCGCCCGCCTGTGGGTAAACATGGTGCGGCAGATGGACGTGGAGTGGATTGTGCCGCAGCACGGCGCCTCGTACAAAGGCAAGGACATGGTGAAGCGCTTCCTCGACTGGTTCGAGAAGCTGGAGTGCGGCACCGACTTGCTGTCCGAAGCCGACTTCCCGCCGCGCCGCTGAGCCATGTTGCTGCCGGACGATTTCACGCTGCTGCTGGCCGCCAGCCCCGCTGTCTTGCTGGGTGTGCTGCTGGCGCTGCGTCAGCGTCGGGCCAGCCCGCCCCCAGCCAGCCAGCTGCCGCCGCTGAAAATCCTGCGCCCGCAGCCTGCGGCCAACCCTGACGCACCGCTGGCTACGCCAGCTGCCAGTGACAGTGCCCCCCCGCTGACGCCCGCCGCGGCAGTGGCCAGTGAAGCGGCAAGCGCCGACGAGCTGCAGCTGGAAATCGGTGTGGCCGATACCGACCTGCTGACCGAGGCCGACGTTTACCTGCAGTTCGGCTACCTGGACCGTGCCGCCGCGCTGCTGCGCAGCTACGTAGACCAGAACCCGCCCGCCAGCCGCGAGCTGGCGCGCCTGCTGGGCCTGTACCTGCGCCTGCACGCCATCGACGACTTTACCGAGATACTGCACAGGTTGGCCGCACTGGGCATCATGACCGAGGCCGACACCGCGCAGGCCGTGGTAGAAGGCCTGCGTATCGACCCCGACAACCTGGCGCTGCGCGTGTTTGCCGAAGATACCCTGGGCTGGGATATCGCTACCGTCAGCCGCCGCATCGGCCTGCGCCGGCCGGCCGGTGCTTCCCCGCTGGTGGCACAGCCTGCTGGCCAGGCCGATGCGGTGGGGGATGGCAGCGTGCAGCTGGTGTGCGGCAGCCAGCCGCTGGCCGCGCTGAACGCGCACGAGCTCCTGGCCATTTGCCACCTGATGCCCGCCCGTCAGGGGGTACGCATTCTGCAGCAGCAAGGCGAAACCGCTACCGCCATCGGCACGCTGGAAGCCCTGCTGGTGCAGACGCGCCACCCGCTGACGCCGCTGATGGACATTCTGCATCTGTATTACCGCCAGGCCGACCTGGCCGGCTTTACCCGCCGCCTGTGGCAAAGCTTTGTGCTGCTGGGCGAGCATGGTGCCGCCCTGCGCGAGCGTTTGCTGCGCATGGGTTTTGCCCTGGGTCGCCACCCGGTACTGGACGTGCTGGCCAGCGGCGCCGACGCGGCGCGCCTGGAAGCGCTGGGGCGCGAGTGGGGCTTTGTGCCGGCCAGCCCCAGCGCAGGAAGCGGCCTGCCCCTGGTGAGCGTGACGGTTGCCGCCCCGGCCACCGAGGCCCGGCACGATGCGCTGGCCGAGGCCGACGCCTATCTGGATTACGGCCAGACCGAGCAGGCGCTGGCAGTGCTGGAGCAAGCCGTGTTTGCCAACCCGTCCGACGTGCGCCTCTACCCGCTGCTGCTGGACCTGTACCAGCGGCTGGAGGCGGCCGACCATTTGCGCGCGCTGTTACAGCACCTGCGCCAGACGCTGGGCCGGCCGCCGCACGAGATCGCTGGCCGCCTGGGGCAGCTGCGCCAATTACTGAAACTGGATGACCCGCTGGGCACCCATCTGGAGGACGACGATGTCTGTCAGCACGCCGGCTGAGCCGATTACCGTACTCACCGCCGGTATGGACGAGCGCAAACTGGCGCTCTTTCGCATGGCGTTCCGCCTGCACTCCCTGCACCGCTACCGCCTGGCCAGTGACCACCCGGCCACACCGCAGGTGGCCATTGTAGATGTCGATAGCGCCAGCGGCTGGAAGGTTTGGCAGCAATATCGCCAGCAGTACCCGGCACTGCCCGCGCTGATTGTCACGGCTTACCCCAGCGACAATGCCCCGGCCTTGCAGATGGTAAAGCCGGTGCGCATGGAGAAGCTGTTTCCGCTACTGCGCCAGCTGTTGGCCGCACCCGGCCAAGCAGCCAGCGTGGCGGCCCCGCCTGCGGCGCCTGCCGTCGCTGTGGCCGCCCCTGTCGCACCGCCGGTAGCCAGCCCGCCGCCGCAACCCGCGCCGGCCCAGGCCGTTCCGCCTTCGCTGGCCATGCCGGGCGCTGCGCCCCCGGTGGTGCGCAGTAGCCAGCGCCGTACCCTGCAGCGTTTTCACCCTGCCGGCACCATTTACGGCCTGCTGGTGGTGGCGGCACGCCAGAAACAGCCGCAGCAGCTGCACTGCGAGCAGCGCCTGTTTGCCACGGTAGACCCGGTGCAGGGGCAGGTAGCGCTGTACACCACGCTGTCCAGCGTGCAGCAGCTGTGCGAGCTGAATGGCCTGCGCTTGGGCGCCGAGGCACTGTCTAGCCAGAGCGGGGAAGAACCCATGCTACGCCTGCCCTTGTCTACCTTGCTATGGCAGGTAGCGCTGTGGAGCTGCCGTGGCCGCTTGCTGGCCGGCATAGACCCGGATACCCCGCTACGCCTGCGCCAGTGGCCCAACCTGACCCGCCTGGCGCCCTTGCCCGGCGCGCTGCGCATTGCCGGCCTGTGGTCGCGCACGCCCACCAGCCTGCGTGTGGCGGTGAGCCTGCTCAAGATGGAGCCGGGCCAGCTGTGTAATTTCATTGCTGCCAGCCATGCGCTGGGCCTGCTGGAACAAGTAGGCAAGGCAAACGAGGCGGCCTCTGCCGCTACCCGGCCGACGACTCCGGCTCCCGCCCCCTTGCCCCCGGCCCGACAGAGCTTGCTGTCGCGTTTGCTGGGGCGGATCAAGAACCTGTAGGTGCTTTGCATGCGACCCAGTGACAACAAAATCCTGTTTGCCGGCCCGGTAGGCGCTGGCAAGACCACGGCCATCGCCAGCCTGTCGGATATCCCGCCGGTGACCACCGACGCCACCGCCTCGGACATGACGCTGGACCGCAAAGGCCACACTACCGTGGCGCTGGACTACGGTGTGCTGATGCTGGACGACGACACCAAGGTGCACCTGTACGGCACCCCGGGGCAGGAGCGCTTCGATTTCATGTGGGACATCCTCAGCCAGGGCGGTATCGGGCTGATCCTGCTGCTGGACAACACCCGGCCGCACCCCATACGCGACCTGCAGTTTTTCCTGAAGGCTTTCGACAAGCTGCTGCAGGACGCGCCACTGGTGGTGGGCATTACCAAGACCGACCTGGCCACCACGCCGACTACCGCCCACTACGCCGATATCCTGGAAACGCTGGGCCTGCGCCCGCCGATTTTCGAGGTAGACGCGCGCAACCGCGAAGACATCAAGACGCTGGTGTGCGCGCTGCTGTATTCCATCGACCCGGGGCTGGAGGGCTAAGGCCATGGACAGCACGCTCAGCCTGAATGGCGCACTCTACGCCGAGCTCACCCCTGCGGGCGCCTGGTACGCGGTGAGTACGCGCGACGAAGGCAGCGACCGGCAGCTGTTGCTGCAGCTGCTGCAACACGGTGGCGAGCTGGCGCTGACCGAGGCCAGGCTGCAGGAGTGGAGTGCGACAGAGAGCCCGGCGCAAGCGCTGGCCGTGCTGTACCGTTTGCAGCGCCTGGGCTTTGTCAGCGGTAGCCTGACTGGCCGCAGCGAGCCGGCCGGTAGCCTGGAAAGCCGCCTGCCGGCCTTGTTGGCCGCCTTATCCGGTGAAGGTCGTGCGTTGCTGGCCGACGATAATGGCCTGTACTACGCCACGGCCGGTTTTCGCCACGAGGCCGCGGAGCAGATCGCCGCGCTGGCCGGCGACATCATCAGCCTGGGCCGCCGTCACGCCCGCTTGCTGAACCAGAACCTGGGGCTGGGGGCCCAGGCCTGGGCACTGATCGACCCTGCCGCTCATGCCGAGCTGAGTTTTCACCCGCTGTATCTGGGCCGCCAGTCGTTTGTACTGGTGATTGGCGGCCAACCCCGACTGGGCGATAACGCCTTTGTTGCCATGACCGAGGCGCTGTGCCGCCGTTACGCCTGAACGATTACCGGAAACCACCACCATGCGCGAACAACTGCTCAAATCCATTCTTAGCGACCTTAATGGCGCCTCGGCTGATATCGAAGCCTCCGCCATCATCTCGGCCGATGGCCTCACCATGGCGGCGCTGCTACCACAAGGCGTCGACGAAGACCGAGTCGGCGCCATGGCCGCCGCCATGCTGTCGCTGGGCGAGCGTACCGCGCGCGAGCTGGCGCGCGGCGAGCTGGAACAAGTGATGGTGAAGGGCGATGCCGGCTACATCCTGATGAGCTATGCCGGCCGCGATGCGGTGCTGACCGTGATTGCACGCAAGGAAGCCAAGCTGGGCCTGATCTTCCTGGACGCCAAGCGCGCCGCACGCAGCGTGGAAGAAATCCTGTAGCACACGGTTGCTCTATGCATAAATAACATAGCTGTTTATCATGCGGCCACGGATTGCATAGAGATCACCATGAAGAAAACAACGCTGATGGCCAGCTTGCTGCTGGTATTGTGCGGCCACGCGCTGGCCGAGCCATTGACCTTTGGCTGGCTGGAAAGTGGCCAGGCCCGCCGCCAGAAGTTTGAAAAGCACTTTCTGATAGGCGATACCCTGCAGCAATTTGCCGTCGGCAAGAAGCTGGTTACCCTGCCTACCGGTAGCTGGGTTATTAGCGAAGTGAATACCTTCGCACCGGATGTCACCCAGGTCGGCAGTGGTGATGTGGACGGCGCCACGGCGGACGCGGCGCTGGATCTGCAAGACCCGCAAAGCGGCGACCAGATCTATCTGCAAACCCTGATATCGCCACCGTCCAACCGTATCTGGCTATCGTCGCTCAGCGACAGCTGCCGTGATGCCAGCCAGGCCAAAGAAGACGTGGTGATTTACCAGCAGCAGCTGGACAGCAAGAAAACCGACCGTCAAAGCTGCGTGAAGGTCAGTGGCCGCAAGGCGGTGGACAAAGCCAGTGGCGAGGCCCAGCTGGCGTTGACCACCAGCGTGATGGAAAGCCGCGATGGCGACTACCTGGAATATTTCTACACGCGTACCGTTGCGCTGCCGGCAGGGCAGGCAAGCGATCTGGCCGCGCTGGACAAGCCTACCCGTGCCTTTATCGCCAGCCAGATGCGCTGGGGCGTGGCACTCAAGGCGGAGATTGCCAGACAGATGGGCTGGTAACCCCCCGCCTCATGTCGGTCCGGCTTCGCGCAGCCGGCGGTAAAACGTACTGCGGCTGATGCCCAGCGCCCGTGCGGCGGCGCTGGCGTTGCCACCGTGCTGCTGAAGCAGGCTGTGCAGTGTGTTGGCCGTGTGGCGTGGCGTCTCTTCCTGGCCGCGCAGGCTGGCGGGCAGGTGTGCCGGGGTCAGCACCGTGCCATCGTCGGCCAGCGCCAGCAGGGTGCGCAGCAGGTTATCCAGCTGGCGCAGGTTACCCGGCCACGGGTAGCGGCGGATAAAGTCGGCCAGCGCCGGTGACAGGGTAATGCCGCGCCCGGCGCTGCCGTGTTGGAGCAAAAGGTTGGCCGCAATCTGCGCCACGTCGCCGCGTTCGCGCAGCGGTGGCAGCGTTAGCGGGTAGTGGCACAGCCGGTAGTAGAGGTCGGCGCGGAAGCGCCCGGCGGCCACTTCCTGTTCCAGCTGGCGGTGGGTGGCGGCCACAATGCGCACGTCCACTTTTTGCCCCGGCCCCCCGCCTAGCGGCACCACCAGGCGCTCTTGCAGCACGCGCAGCAGCCTGGCCTGCAGGCTCATTGGCATGTCGCCGATTTCATCCAGAAACAGTATGCCGCCGTCGGCCTCGCGCAGACGCCCCTTTGCCCCCTGGCGCCGCGCGCCGGTAAACGCGCCTTCTTCGTAGCCAAACAGTTCCGACTCGATCAGCCCTTCCGGGATGGCGGCGCAGTTTACCGCTACCAGCGGCGCGGCGGCGCGGCTGCTGGCTGCGTGCAGTGCCTGCACAAAGCGCTCCTTGCCGGCGCCGGTTTCGCCCAGCACCAAAACCGGAATATCCGCCTCCAGCAGGCGGCGCGCGGTATCCAGCATGTCCGGTGGCAAGGCCAGGTCCTGCTTGCGGCCAACCTTGTCGCTCGCACGCTCGTGTTGCCCGCCTGCGGCAGGCCGGCGCGGGCTGGCAGCCGGTGGCGCACTATGCAGCAAGACGCTGCCGTGATGAGCCACTGCTTGTCTGGGGGGCAGCAGGCTGGCCGAGTACAGCTGCCCGCCGTGGCGCAGCGAGGCCACGCCGCTGCCGTGGCGGCTCAGCCAGTGCTCCATGCTCAGGCCGGACAGCCCGGCAAAGCGGGTCTGGCCCAGGCAGTGCCAGTCCAGCCCCAGCAGGCTTAGCGCCGCACGGTTGGCCGCACGCAGCACGCCATCGTCGTCAAACGCCAGCCGCGCGCAGCGCGGGGTGGCCAGCGTGGCCGGGTCGGGGGCAAAGCGCAGCTCGTGCAGGCTGCGGGTATGTTCGTCGAACAGGCGTTGCTCGATATGGCGTACCGCGGTAACCACCTGTAGCTGCTGCGCCTCGCCCAGCTTGCGTGGCAGGCCGGATACGTCCAGCACGCCCAGCATCTGCCCCTGCGGGTCGACGATGGTGCTGGCGGTGCACGATAGCTGGCGGTTGCGCTCCAAGTAGTGCTCGCTGCCGCGCACGCGTACCGCGCTGCCGGTGACCAGCGCGGTGCCGATGGCATTGGTGCCGCGCACGTCTTCACGCCAGTCCATGCCCGGTAGCAGCGCCACGCGTTCGGCGCGGTCCAGAAACGCCGGGTGGCCCATCTGGTTCAGGATCACGCCGTCGCGGTCGGCCACAATCACCACGTGCCCTTCGTCTACCACGCTGTCGAACAGCGCATCGATTGCCGGCCTGGCCAGCTGCAGCCAGTCGGCATTGTCTTGCTGGCGATGTGCCAGGCGCTGGCTATCCAGCCGCTCGGGCGGGCGCAGTCTGGCCGCCGACAGGCCCAGCCCCAGGCAGCGCCGCCAGGAGTGCAGGATAGGCTGCGGTACGCTATTTTCCGGTAGCTCGTCACCGTCAAAAAAACGGCGGCGGATTTCGGCCAAGGGCAGGGTAGACATGGTGTTCTCCGTACTGTGTCACGGTGTTGCGACAGCTGTGTCAGTCTGGCACAGCCAGGGGCAGGCTGCAGGGCTGAGCGTGGGGCTGGCGGCGTGGCGAAGCAGCCCGCCAAAAATCCTTTGTCTATTGCAATGCAACATGCATGCACCAGATTGCAGCACGGGCGGGCGATGCAGTAAAGCTGCGCTGCAGCATGGCCGCAAGCTGGCACGGCAGCTGCAGTGTGGTGTTTACACCCGGCGAGGTGACACCAACACAAAGGAGACACAGATGAGCGCGATTACCCCGGCACAATACGGCCTGAACCTGAAAACCCGTTACGCCAACTTCATCAATGGCCAGTGGCAGCCACCGGTCAACGGCCGCTATTTCGAGAACATCACCCCGGTAACCGGCCAGGTATTGTGCGAGATTCCGCGCTCCGATGCGGCTGATATCGAGCTGGCACTGGACGCCGCCCACGCCGCCAAAGGGGCCTGGGGCAAAACCAGCGTGGCGCAGCGCGCGCTCATCCTGCACCGTATTGCAGACCGTATGGAGCAGCACCTGGCCACGCTGGCCACGGTGGAAACCTTCGACAACGGCAAGCCTATCCGTGAAACCACGGCAGCCGATCTGCCACTGGCCATCGACCATTTCCGTTACTTTGCCGGCTGCATCCGCGCACAGGAAGGCAGCATCGGCGAGATCGACGCCACCACCGTGGCCTACCACTTCCACGAGCCGCTGGGCGTGGTGGGCCAGATCATCCCGTGGAACTTCCCGCTGCTGATGGCCGCCTGGAAGATTGCCCCGGCGCTGGCAGCAGGTAACTGCATCGTGCTGAAACCGGCCGAGCAAACCCCGCTGTCCATCCTGGTATTTGCCGAGCTGGTGGGCGACCTGCTGCCGCCGGGCGTGCTGAACATCGTGAACGGCTTTGGTACCGAGGCGGGCAAGGCGCTGGCCACCAGCAAGCGCATCGCCAAGATCGCTTTTACCGGCTCTACCCCGGTGGGCCGCCTGATCATGAACTACGCTAGCGAAAACCTGATCCCGGTCACGCTGGAGCTGGGTGGCAAATCGCCCAACATCTTCTTTGACGACGTGGCCGCCAAGGACGATGCCTTCTTCGACAAGGCCATCGAAGGCTTCGTGATGTTTGCGCTGAACCAGGGTGAAGTGTGCACCTGCCCGAGCCGCTCGCTGGTACACGAGTCCATCTACGACCGCTTCATGGAGCGCGCGCTGAAGCGTGTGGCCGAAATCAAGCAAGGCAACCCGCTGGACCCGTCCACCATGATAGGCGCGCAGTCGTCGCAAGAGCAGATGGACAAGATCCAGGGCTACTTGCAGCTGGGCAAGGACGAAGGCGCGACCGTGCTGGCCGGCGGCGACCGTGCCCACCTGGGCGGCGGGCTGGAAAACGGCTTCTACATCCAGCCTACCGTGTTCCAGGGCCATAACCAGATGCGCATCTTCCAGGAAGAAATCTTTGGCCCGGTGCTGTCGGTGACCCCGTTCAAGGATATCGACGAGGCGCTGCATATCGCCAACGACACGCTGTTTGGCCTGGGCGCCGGCGTGTGGACGCGCAATATGAACACTGCCTTCCATATGGGCCGCAGCATCGAGGCGGGCCGCGTATGGACCAACTGCTACCACGCCTACCCGGCGCACGCCGCCTTCGGTGGCTACAAGCAGTCCGGTATCGGCCGCGAAACCCACAAGATGATGCTGGACCACTACCAGCAGACCAAAAACCTGCTGGTGAGCTACAGCGAGGACAAACTGGGCTTCTTCTAAACGGTTTGGCTTCAAATGCCCCGGCTTGCGGGTACTGCCGCCGGGGTGGCAGCCAGCTTTACCGTGCTGGCGGGCCATCGTGGTGATGCCCGCCCGTACACGCAGTGATTCGTCTTCCTCCCCTGTTTGCCGTGGTCGCTCGCGGCGGGCAGTTTGCTTGCCACCTGATGTTTCTCAACACAGGTGGCATTTTTTATGGAGATTATTTAGCTGTATGGCAGGATAATCTATAAAAACTAGAATCATGGCCGGGCATGGCCTGGGCTATACACAACGACAACCGCTGGAGCACGCATGTTTTTCTTCAACAAGAAACGTTCTTCTGTCGCCGACAACGCCAGCACTGCCGCAGCGGCAGCGCTGATGCACATCGTGCGCACCGACAACCAGGGTTACGAGCAAGCCTTGCTGGCCAAAGCCAGCGGCAGCATCAAGCTGGTGCTGGGTTATGTGAACCCTGCGGCCAACCTGGAGCAAGTTGGCCGCAGCGTGGCGCGCCACTTTCCACAAGCCAAAGTCGTACTGACCACCACCGCCGGCGAGCTGTGCAGTGCCAGCCGCCAGGACACCCTGTATCTGCCTGCCAATGGCCAGTGGCAGACCATGGTATTCCAGCTGTTTGACGCCGCGCTGGTGTCCGATGTGCACGTCACGGCCGTGCCGCTGGTGTGCGAAGACATCAAGGCTGGCCAGCCCGCCCTGAGCCATGAAAACCGCCTGGCCAAGCTGAAAGACAACGTTGGCCGCATCAACCTGCCGTTTGCCATGCGCCACGACGAGGGCTTTGTGCTGACACTGGTAGACGGCTTGTCCAACAGCGAAAGCTACCTGATGGAGGCGCTGTACGAATCCGGCAAGCTGCCCTATTTGTTTGTGGGCGGCTCGGCCGGCGGCCCGCTGGATTTCAGCATGACGCGGCTGTACGACGGCCAGCAAGTGCGCGACGACCACGCGGTGTTCGCCTTCATCAAGCTGGCACCCGCCTACCGCTACGGCATCTTCAAAAGCCAGAACTTCGAAGACAGCGGCACCAGCTTTACCATTGCCCAAGCCAGTACCGAACTGCGCCGTGTGTATTCGGTGATCGATAGCAACAGCGGCGAAATCCGCAATGTACTGGACGCGCTGTGCCAGCACTTTCGCTGCCAGCGCAGCGAGCTGGGGGCCAAGCTGCAAAGCCACAGTTTCGGCATCAAGATCAATGACGAGATCTTTGTGCGCTCGGTATTGGCCATCAATGAGCAGGAAAGCTATCTGCAGTTTGCCTGCGACCTGGCCTTTGGCGAGCAGCTGTTCCTGCTGCGCAGCGTCGACCTGGCCGAGCGCACCGCGCGCGATTTCGAGCAGTTCAGCCGTGGCAAACCGCAGCCGGTGGGCGGCATCCTCAACGACTGCATCCTGCGCCGCCTCAACAACGCCAGCGCACTGGCCCGCGCCAACGTATACGGCGATATCCCCACCGCCGGCTTTTCTACCTTTGGCGAGCTGCTGGGCGTCAACATCAACCAGACACTGACCGCCATCTTCTTCTACCCGGCCAGCGACACCTTCCGCGACGACTTTGTCGACCGCTTTGCGGTGCACTACGCCAACTTCAAGAACTACTTTTACCGCCGCGAACTGCAACGCGCGCGCATGACCGGGCAGATGAAGAGCCGCGTCATCGAAGAGCTCAACGGTTACAAAGCCTTTGCCGGCCAGCTGATGGAAAGCCTGCCGCTGTTCCGCGATACCACTGCCCAGCTGGTAGAACACCTGGGCAGCATCGAACAGGACATCAGCCGCTTCGGTAAAGAAGTAGACCAGGGCGCGCAAACCGCCAGCAGCGTAACCGGCCGCATCGGCGCGCTGGAAAAAGACGCGCAGCAGATCGGCGAAGTCATGCAAATGATCAAGAAGATCGCCGAGCAGACCAACCTGCTGGCGCTGAATGCCGCCATCGAAGCCGCCCGTGCCGGCGAAGCCGGCCGTGGCTTTGCCGTGGTAGCCGACGAGGTGCGCAAGCTGGCCAACACCACGCAATCCAACCTGGACGCCACCGGCGGCGCGGTAGACAACGTGATGAACGGCGTACGCGACGTGGGCGGCGACGTGCGCGGCATGGGCAGCCAGGTCAGCGGCTTTGCCGGCGAGATGGCGCAGGTGGTAGGCAAGCTGCACCAGCTGGCCAGCACCTCGCAGGACAGCAAGCAGCGTGTAGACAGCATGCTGGCGCAGACCGAAAGCCTCTACGCCCGCATGCGCGAAGTGGACAAAGAGCTGGACGCCATCCTGCAGCTGGAAAAACAATAAGCCGCAGCACCAGGCCTGGCGGCGAAAAAAGCCCGCTACCGCTTTGCCGGTAACGGGCTTTTTGCCGTGCTGGTGTGACAGTGTGTGACCGCATTTACATTTGTTAAGGCGTTGGCATTGACCGGTGCCAGGTCGTGGCATAAGCTGCCCCAATGACTGAATAAAGGAGCACGAGATGCACATGAAAGGCGTCACTATCGCCATGATGTCGCTGCTATTGGGGGCGTGCGCCAGCAGCACCGTGCCGCAGCAAGGCAAATGGCAGCAAAGCGGCCCCGACGGCAAGCCACTGCAAACCCTGCAGCTGACAGACGGCCAGCTATCGGCCAACGCCGGCTGCAACCAGATGTTCGGCCCCGCCCGCATCGAGCAGGGCCGCCTGGTGGTGGGCACGCTGGCCAGCACCCTGATGGCCTGCGCACCGGAAACCATGCAGCGCGAGCAAGCCCTAGCCGCCCTGCTGCGCAGCCGCCCGCAAGTGCGGTTGGACGGCGACAAGCTGCTGATTGGCGAAGTGGCCCAGCAGCAGGTATGGCAGCCGGTGGCCGCAGCAGCCCAGCCGGCAGCGCCTGCCAAACCGGCCAAACCTGTGGCGGCAGCCGAGCCAAGCACCACGCGCCTGATCTACGTGGCCCCCGAGCGCCACACCTGCGTGGGCGTGGCCCCGATGCAGTGCCTGCAGGTACGCGAGAGCCAGCAACAGCCATGGCAACACCATTATGGCGAGATCGAAGGCTTCACCGCCGAAGCCGGTACCGCCTACCGCCTGCGCATCCGCGAGATCAAGGTGGCCAACCCGCCAGCCGACGCGCCAGCCCGCCGCTGGGTGCTGGACAGCATCGTCGAGCAGATCCGTATCGCCCCCTGATTGGGGCACGGTTGAGGTGGTAAAGCAAAAGCCCCGGCACGCCGGGGCTTTGTCTTGCCGGAAGGTTGGCCGCAGCGCACTTGTGTGCCTGAACGGTGCAGCTGCCGGCAATGTGGAGGAGTGCGTTGCGGTATGCGCTATGGTGTTGTTGACAAGTCCAGGCCCTGCAACGTCTTTGCTTGTGTTTACGGCAAAAGTGTTAGGTCATCAACCCGGCCAGCAGCGTCAACGCCATTACCGCAGCGTTATGTAGCGCATGGATGGTAAAGGTGAATAAAAAGCTGTGGCGGCGATTTGGGCTATCGAGATACGCAATGGCAAGCAATATCCCGCAGGGAAAGACCACTACCACATCTGCCATGCCGTCATAGTGCATGAAGGCAAAGAGCGTGGCTGAAATCATGATTGCCGTGGTGCTGGTGTGATGGCGGGAAAGGAAATCCAGTGGCAGCTTTTGCAGAAAATAAGTTTCCAGCAGCGGTTTGATGAAGATGATCTTGATACAGAAGAACAGTGTGAATGGTAATGACTGATCGCTACTGCTGATGGAAAGTAAAGCAAAAACCGTGGCAATGACGGCTTTGGATAAAAACAGCATCAAGACGAAAAAGAAGACCCCTCGGCCCGCAAGGTACCTTCTCAAGTTGTGGATAAGCTGGAAAAGCATGATGTGTATCTGTATGCCCTTGCTGTTGGCCTAGCTGGCTCGCCGCTGGCCGATCCGGCTGAATGCCAGCTGTACCATGACGCCGATCAGCACGTAGCTGGCCGGCTCCAGCAGGCTGGCCGGTGTGGACAGGCGCTGGGTGATGACCGTGAGGGCAAAGATCAGCAGGCCGGTGTTGGCCCCTTGCAGGATGGTTTGCAGGTTCATGGTGTTGACCTTGGGTGGGGGAGTACACGCCGACAAATGGACAAGCCGATATTATGACGATGTGGTTTTGCAGGCAAGCAACCGTTGCCCTGGCAATAGCAAGATCGTGGTGACAAACTGTGGAGGAGGATGGTCGCAGCCGGCCTTGCCCGGCTTGGCGCCTGGTGCTGCAGCAGGTTGGCCGCATGCGGCCAACCTTTGGTGCGGGATGCGGGCTTAGCCGCGGTTGAACAGGCCACCCAGCAGGCTGGCGCCCTGGGCCAGCAGGCCGTCGCCTTCCACCTGGCCGTTGGGGGTCAGTTTGTCGATCACGGTAGGCAGGTGCTCGGCGATCTGTTGCGATGCCACGGCCGGGTCGATACCCAGTTTTTCGGCCAGGCCGGCGATCTGCTCGTTACCCAGCACGCTCTGGATTTGTTCCGGGGTGATGGACAGGTTGTCGCCGGTGCCAACCCAGGACGACACGATCTCGCCCAGGCCGCCGTTCTGGAATTTTTCTACCAGGCCGGCCACGCCGCCGTTGTCGTTCAGCAGGGTGTTGGCTGCCTGCAGCAGGCCACCTTGTTCGCTATTGCCCAGCATGCTGCCCAGTTGGTCGAGGATGCTCATGGTGTGCCTTTCGTATGGTGGTAAAAGAGTGTCCAACTTAACCCCTTTCTTGTTACAGATAAATGTTTCTATAAATAGATGTCGGGCGTGAACGCCGGGCTTGTCGTTTTAACTGCTTGTTTTCACTACACGATTTTGCAGGCGCGGCATGGACTTTCGCGCCGCGCTGCCGCATACTGCCGCGTTTTGCCATTCAGGAGCAGGCCATGCCTATCAACCACTTCGACTTGCAGCGTTTTGAGGCGATCAAGGTACGCGAGAGCATTCGCAAAGCCGGCTCGCCAGACCGTTTCGGCAAAGAATCCAATGCCAAGAACGACAAGAAACTGGACAACCCGCTGCTGGGCAAACTGCTGAAAAGCCACGTGCCCGACGACAAGAAGTAAGCGCCACGCTGCCCGCACGGGCAAGCGGTATGGCTGACACCCCCACGCGCACTGCGCCTGGGGGTGTTTTGCTTGCCGGGCCTGCGTTTTGCCGGTGTGTGTGCCGCGAGTGTGGTGTAAGCATTTGCTATGCACAGTGTGTTCATATTCATTAATGAAGTAACACATAAGCCTGTCGCACAAATTGTTTATGCTGGTGGCCATGGCAAGACTGGACGATAGCGACAATGAATAAATGGCTGACAGGGACCATAGTGCTGGCGGTAGCCGGTGGTGCGGTGTGGTGGCAGGCAGGCAAGCAGCCTGCGGTAGATAAAAACGCGCGGGCCAAACGCCCGCCGGTGGTGGCGCTGGCGCCGGCGCAGCCTAACCGGCTGCCGGTGGTGCTCACCGCCAATGGCACGGTAACCGCGCTGGACCGTGTCGAGATCAAACCGCAGGTGTCGGGCGTGGTCAGCCGGGTGCCGGTGCAGGAAGGCAGCATGGTGAAGGCCGGTGCGCTGCTGGTGCAGCTGGATGACGCCGCCGAGCGTGCCGCGCTGGCACGGGTGCAGGCGCAGCAGGCCAGTAATGCCGCGCAGCTGAATATTGTCCAGCGCGATCTGGCGCGCGGGCGCGACCTGTTCCGCCAGCAATTCATTTCGCAAAGCGCGCTGGACGCACTGCAGGGCAAGGTGGACAGCCTGCAGGCAACGTTGGCCGCAGACCGTGCAGCGGTGGAATCGGCCAAGGTGAGCCTGCGCCAGAAGGCGATTTATGCCCAGGTAGACGGCCGTGTCGGTGCCATCAGCCTGTCGCCCGGCGCGCTGGTGCAGCCGGGTATGGCCACGCCCATGCTGACGCTGACGCGCATGTCGCCGGTGGCGGTGAGCTTTACCCTGCCAGAGCAGCAACTGCAGGCGGTGCGACAGGCGCAGCAGGCCGGCCCGCTGAAGGTGGTGGCGCGCAGCGGTAACGGCGCGGGCCAGTGCCACAGCGGCGAGCTGACCTTTATCGATAGCGCCGTGGACAGCAGCAGCGGCAACGTACTGCTCAAAGCCCGTTTCGATAACGCGGGCACTGCCTTGTGGCCGGGTCAGTTCGTCAACGTGGCGCTGCAGGCCGGCCGCTATGAAGGCGCGGCCAACCTGCCGGTAGCGGCCTTGCTTACCGGCCCCGACGGCCAGTTTGCCTACACCGTGGGCGAAGATAAAAAAGCGCAGCGCGTGCCGCTGACGCTGCTGGCCATCCAGAACGAACGCGCCATCGTGCGCGGTATTGCCCCCGGCCTGAAGGTGGTGGTGAATGGTGGCCAGAACGTGCGCCCCGGCGAGCTGGTAACGCTGGCGCCGCCGCGCAAGCAGGACGCCAGTGCCCCGGTCAAGGTTGGCCGCAGCGAAGCCAGCGGCGCGGCTGCTGAAGGTGGCCGTGGCGGCAGCGCTGGCGGCAAGGGCAGCCAGAACCTGGCCGAGTGCACCCCGGTAACCGGTGGGGATAAAGGCGCCCGAGCCGCGGGCCGCGACGCTAGCGCGCCACGGGCCGAAGGCGGCAAACGCCAGCGTGCCGCCAGCGGAGCGCAATGATGAATATTTCCGAGCTCTGTATCCGCCGCCCGGTGATGACGGTGCTGCTGTGCCTGTCGCTGATCATCGGCGGCTTGCTGGCCTTGCAGCGACTGCCCATTGCCGCCTTGCCCAGTTTCGAGACGCCCACCATCAACGTATCGGCCAGCTTGCCGGGCGCCAGCCCGCAGACTATGGCCAGCTCGGTGGCCACGCCGCTGGAAAAGCAGTTCGCCACCATACCCGGCGTAGCGGTGATCAGCTCCAGCAGCAGCCAGGGCAGCACCTCGGTGACGCTGGAATTCGAACCGGGGCGCAATCTGGACGGTGCCGCGCTGGACGTGCAGGCCGCCTTGCTGCGTGCGCAGCGCAGCCTGCCGGACGAGATGACCAGCCTGCCGTCCTACCGCAAGGTGAACCCGGCCGACGCACCGATTTTGCTGCTGGCGCTGAACTCGCCGGCGCTGTCGCTCACCCAGCTGAACGACTATATGGACAACCTGGTGTCGCCCACGCTGTCCACCATCAACGGCGTAGCGCAGGTGCAGGTGTTTGGCCAGAAGCGCTACGCGGTGCGGGTGAAGGCCGACCCGCAAAGGTTGGCCGCACGTAACCTGACGCTGGACGAGGTGGCCACCGCGCTGCGTGCGGCCAACGGCAATACGCCGCTGGGCACGCTGGAAGGCCCGTCGCAGGTGCTGACCATCCAGTCCGACAGCCAGCTCAAGAGCGCCGCCGAGTTTGCCGCCATGGCGGTGGCCAACCGTAATGGCAGCGTGGTGCGCCTGGCCGACGTGGCCACGGTGGAAGACAGCATCGAAAACCTGAAGACCGGCAGCTGGGTGAACGGCGAACGCTCCATCGTGCTGGCGGTGTTCCGCCAGTCCGACGCCAATACCGTGGCGGTGGTGGACGCCATCCGCGCCATGCTGCCCAAGCTGGAAAGCCAGCTGCCAGGCTCGGTGCGCGTTACGCCGCTGTCCGACCGTTCCGAGTCCATCCGCGAGGCGGTACACGATGTGAACCTGACGTTGCTGTTGACGGTGGCGCTGGTGATCATGGTGATCTTCATGTTCCTGCAGCGCATGGCCGCCACGCTGATACCGGCGCTGACATTGCCCATCTCGCTGGTGGGCACGCTGGGCCTGATGTACCTGATGGGTTATTCCATCGATAACATCTCGCTGCTCGGCCTGACGCTGGCGGTGGGCCTGGTGGTGGACGACGCCATCGTGGTGCTGGAAAACATCGTGCGTTACATGGAGGAGGGTGACGACGCGATGACGGCGGCACTGAAAGGCTCGCGCGAAGTGGCGTTCACCATCGTCAGTATCTCGCTGTCGCTGGTGGCCATCTTCATCCCCATCTTTTACATGGATGGCGTCATCGGCTTGTTGTTCCACGAGTTTGCCGTGGTGGTGTCGCTGGCCATTCTGGTGTCGGCGGTGGCATCTCTCACGCTGATTCCGCTGCTGGCGTCGCGCTTTTTGCGCCGCGACCACATGCCGCACCACGCCGATGCCGGCCAGGGCCACGCCATTGCTCGTGCGTTTGAGCGCGGCTTCGATGCGCTGCTGGCGGCCTACGAGCGCACGCTGGACGCCGCGCTGCGCCACAGCCGGCTGACATTGCTGGTGGCGCTGGGCACCGTGGCCGGCTCGGCGTGGATGTTCCATGCCATCCCGAAGGGCTTTTTCCCGGTGGAGGATACCGGCCAGGTCAGCATCAATACCGAGGTGCCGCAGGACGTGTCCTACGACAAGTTGGCCGCACTGCAGGCGCGCGCGGCCACCATCGTGCAGCAAAGCCCGCACGTGGCGGCTATTACGTCGTCGGTGAGCGGTAGCGGCGGGCGCATGTTCGTCACGCTGAAGCCACGCGGCCAGCGCGGCAAGATCGACCAGGTGGTGGACGACCTGCGCAAGGACCTGCGCAAGGTGAACGGCCTGAGCGCGGCGATCAACCCGGTGCAGAACCTGCGCCTGGGCGGCCGCAGCAGCAAGAGCCGCTACCAGTACGTGCTGCAGAGCGTGGACAGCCGCAGCCTGTACGACTGGGGCGAAAAGCTGGAGCGCGCCATGCGCAAGGACAGCCTGTTCCAGGACGTGAACAGCGACGCGCAGCGCAAGGGCTTGCAGGCCGAGCTGCATATCGACCGCGACAAGGCGGCGCAGCTGGGGGTGGGCATGCAGGCCATCCGCACCGCGCTGTATACCGCCTTCGGCCAGCGCCAGGTGGCCACCATCTACACCGACAACGACAACTACTCGGTACTGCTGCAGCTGGACGATAGCCAGCGTGTGAACGAGTACGACCTCACCCGCCTGTACGTGCGCGGCAGTGGCAGCGAGCTGGTGCCGCTGACCAGTGTGGCCAGCATCCAGCGCACGGTGGGGCCGGTATCGATCAGCCACCAGGGCCAGCTGCCGGCGGTCACGCTGTCGTTCAACCTGCCGCCGGGCGTGGCGCTGGGCGAGGTGGACGCGCGCCTGAAAGCCATGCAGCAGGAAATCGGCCTGCCGGCCAGCGTGTTTACCAGCTACGCCGGCGACGCGGCGGCGTTTGCCGAGTCGCAAGGCAGCCAGACCACGCTGCTGCTGGTGGCACTGCTTGTGATCTACGTGCTGCTGGGCGTGCTGTACGAAAGCTACATCCACCCGCTCACCATCCTGGCCGGCCTGCCGTCAGCGGCGATGGGCGCGCTGGGGGCGCTGATGCTGCTGAACCAGGAGCTGACCATCATCGCCAGCATCGGCATCCTGATGCTGATCGGCATCGTGAAGAAAAACGCCATCATGATGATCGACTTCGCGCTGGCGGCGCAGCGCGAGCAGGGCATGAGCCCGCAGCAGGCCATTCGCACTGCCTGCCTGCTACGCCTGCGCCCCATCCTGATGACCACGCTGGCCGCCATGATGGGCGCGCTGCCGATTGCGCTGGCGCTGGGGGCCGGTGCCGAGCTGCGCCAGCCGCTGGGCGTGGCGGTGGTGGGTGGCCTGCTGTTCTCGCAGCTGGTAACGCTGTACATCACCCCGGTGCTCTACCTGTGGTTTGACGGCCTGGCCGCCAAGGTTGGCCGCAAGGTAGCGGCTGGCTAAACCGCCGTCCGTTTTCGTTCATCTACCCGCCCGCTGCCTGGCAGCCGGCGGGTTTTTTCATGCGCATGGCGTAGTGTGGCTTTTTTGCCATGGTGATGTGAAGGGTTGTGTAAGCAATACCACAAAACTACCAATTAGACGTATTTACCCGACATGTGGCCATGAAAAATGGCTAGATTGGTAGCGTATTGCGTAATAAATTGTGCTTAAAAAGGAACATTGGCAATATTTTCTGTCTGAGTTACTATGTGTTTTCGATTTTAATATTTAAAAACAAGCATTTAGAGCAATGTTTCTAAATTAATACCAATAAGGCTCCAGTTTTGCATCCTGTTTCCTCCAACCCTGCCAGGCAGGCACTGCGTGGTTTCACGCTGCTTGAGCTGGTTGTCGTAGTGGCCCTGCTCGGCATTTTGCTGTCGGTGGCCTTGCCGTCTTACCAGAGCTACGTGCGGCGCAGCGGGGCGCAAACGGCGGCGGCCGATCTGGTGGCTTTGAGCCTGGCCATGGAAAACCTGTACCAGCGCCAGCTGGTGTACCCGCAGCCGGCCAGCAACCCGACGGCAGATACCAGCAGCACGCTGGCCTACCTGGCCTCTGGCACCAGCGCTTCGCCATGGGCACCGGCGCGTGCCGACCGTTTCCGTTATGTGGTGCAGGCCAGTGCCAGTAGCTACACCCTGAAGGCCACCGGGCTGGCGGGCGGGGTGAACGAGGGCTGCGAGCTGACGCTGTCCAGCAGTAATATCCGCGCGGTAAATGGCGGGTCGGCCTGCGGCGGGATCTCGGTATGGTAGGGCGCGTGGCGGGCTTTAGCCTGGTGGAAACCATGGTGGTGCTCAGCATCGGTTTGCTGTTGCTGCTAGCCAGCGTACCGCTGACGCGCAGCTGGGTTGCCAATGCCCGCATCAGCCAGGCCGATAGCCAGCTGCTGCAGGCCTATGCCAAAACCCGCGCCCTGGCGCTGCGCAACCCCTTGGCCAGTATCGGTAATACCCCGGCGGCAACGCTGCTGATTCTGGATAACCAGCGTGTGCAGGTACGGGAAGGCAGTAGCGGTACGCTGGCGTGGTCGGTGACAGCGGCCAACGGGGTGGCATTTTTCCTGGCAGAGGACGCGGCAGCTGCCGCGCCAGGCTGTGGCAATGTGCTGCGGCTGGACAATAACGGCCTGCCATTAGGCGCTTGCCGTCACTACGCGGTTAGCGCCACAGGGGGGGATCGCCTTGTTGCCACGCTACGCTAAACCCAGCCGCCAGCAGCGCGGCGTCAGCCTGCTCGAGGCGCTGATCACGCTGCTGCTGATGTCCATCATCGGCATTGGCACGGCGTATATCGCGGCCAAGGCAGCCGTGGCGCAGCGCCACAGTAGTAGCCAGCACCTGACGGTGAGCCAGCTGCGCGAGGTGCTAAGCCGTGGCGAGTGCCGTAGCACCACGCCGCGCACTAGCGAGCTGCCCCTGGGGGGCGGTAGCGTGCAGGCCAGCTGCCAGAGTGTGCTGACTACGTTGAGCGTGGTACCGCTGTCCGGCGGCATGGCCAGCCAGACGGTGTCGGTGGCCATGCCGGCTATCCGTGCCAGTGGCGGCTTGCT
The DNA here is from genome assembly GCA_000335715.1 of beta proteobacterium L13. Classification (GTDB taxonomy): domain Bacteria; phylum Pseudomonadota; class Gammaproteobacteria; order Burkholderiales; family Chromobacteriaceae; genus Vogesella. Next base: position 7,052 of record AMYZ01000023.1, on the reverse strand, counting down.
GGAGGGGGAGGTGCGTATCGACTCCCAGGGCTCGTGAGCCGCCGCCATCAGGCAGGCATATCGATGCTGGAGCTGCTGATAGGCATGCTGCTGGCCATGTTTGCCGTGATGGCCATGTTGTCGCTGTCGCGTACCACCAGCCGTGTCACCGCGCTTAGCCGGCTGGGCGTGCAGACGGACGCACAGCTGGCTACCGGCCTGTTGGCCGCAGACAAGCTATTGGCGCAGGCGGGTTATTTTGCCGTGACGGCATCGGGTAGCGTACCCGCGCCACGCTACCCCGATGATTTGCGCCTGCTGCAAAAGGCCATGCTGGGCGGCAGTGCCGAGCCGCTGTTGCTGGCGCCGGCTAGTGGCACGCTGGCGGCGCAGGCCGGGCAGGGGCAGGCGCTGCTGTGGCGTAGCCGCGATGCGTCTGGCGTGTTCCGCTACGACGGCCTGTACGCCCCGGCCAGTGGCGGTTTGTGGCGCATTCACGGCAGCAGTATGGATTGGGCCGACTGGACGCAGGCCGAGCAGCTGCTGGGCGCACCGCCGCGCGGGCACGACAGCCTGGCCAGCGCCGGGGTAGCCAGCTTTGCCGTATCGCGCGCCGCGGGTGGCTGCCAGCCATTCGGCGTAGGCAGTAGCGCCAGTGGCGGCGTATACACCGTGCGTATTTCTGCGCTGGCTTATAGCGCTGGCCAGCGTGTAGATAGCCATACTTGCCTGATGAATTTTCAATGAGCAAACCTGCTATTACCCGGCCTGTGCGCCGTCATCTCCCTGCCCGTCGCCACGCCCAGCGCGGCATGGCGGCGCTGCTGGTGGTGCTGCTCACCGGCATGTCGCTGTCGGCGTTGACCCTGGGTGTGATGCATTACACCAAGGGGGCGCAGGACAGTAACCACGCCCTGCATGCGCGTACCCAGGCCGAAATCAATGCCTGGGCCGGGGTGGAAGCGTTGCGCCAGTATGTGCAGGGTAAGCAGGCCAGCGACCTGCCTTCGCTGCAGGAGGTGGCGATACGCAATGCCGCCGGCCAGACGCTGGCGACGGTGCATTACCAGGCCAGCTGTTCGAATGCCACGGCGGGGGAGTATTGCTTTCACGTCGTTGGCCGCAGCGCTAACAGCACGGCCACGCTGGCGGCAGGGCTGCGGCTGAGTAGCGCCAGCCCGTCCTACCCGCGGCTGCAAACCGGGCTGGCGGTGAACGGCGGCCTGAATGTGAGCGGCAACCTGTTTCAGGTGCGTAATGGTGCCAGCGGGATGGGCGGTGTCTCGGTGGATGGCGATATCAATATCGACAAGATCAGCACCTCGGCCTCATCGCCCACCTGCGCCACCGGCAATATCAAGATCGGTGGCAATGGCGCGTACAGCGGCAGCTATCTGGCGCAGGGCGATATCTGGGTATTTGGCGGGGCTACGGCACAGGATGTATCGCTGCAGGCGCGCAGCGTGGTGATAGGTGGCAACGCCGAAGACGGCCGCCTGCGCCCGGGTGGCGCCTCGCGCTACCAGCGCATCAGCTACCAGCAGTTTCTGGCCACCGGCCCGCTGGAGATTCGCAGCCTGCAAGGCGGCGGCAATCTGTATGCGCCGTCGCCCTGGCTGTTGCCTACGCTGGAAAGCGGCAGCATCGGCGGCCAGGCGTATGGCATTCCCGGCTACAACACGGCGGCGCAGCTGGCCACCTGCCGCCTGGCAGATGGCCGCTTTGCCTGTACCGAGCCGGTAGTAGAGGGGAGCGAATATGTGATACCCAGGCTGTCCACGCGCGTTCCGCAAACCATCCCGCCAGTGCAGTGCCAGACGGCACTGGTGAACCAGGACGCCAACCGGCTGGAAGCACTGGCCAATTACGTGTTCTATTTCGACGAGCAGCATCAGGGCCGCCCCACGCTGAAGATCCAGCATATGCGCAGCAGTAGCGGGGTAGACCTGTCGGGCACCTATGACCTGAGCCAGACGACGCTGGCGATGACCAGTTTCCCGGCCGCTCCCACCATACCGCTGTTGCGCTGTAACGGTGGCAGCTGCCGCCTGTGGGAAAAAACCGCCACCACGGGCTGGGGCAAGCTGGCCGGCCTGGAAATGCCGCCGGGCGTGGTCTTGTTCAAAACCACGGCGGCCAACGCCGGCAGTGTGGAAATCAGCGCCGGTAATAGTGTGCTCTATAACACCCTGCTCTCGGGTGGCACGCTGACACTGGCCAATAGCGGCTTGCGCTCGCTGGTGGCACCGAATTTTTCAGCCAGCGGCAGTGCCACGCCGCGTACGGCTGCCGCGTGCAGCCAGCTGGCCTACCCCAGCCAGCTATGTGATGCTAGGGGTCATCTGAAAACCTGGACCGACAGCCAGGGCGAGCATCAGGGCATACCGGTAGGCAATATGGCGGTGGTGGTGAATGGCTCGTTTGCCCCCAATGGCTGGTCGGTAGCGGGCAATGTAGTGATCAGCAAGCTGATTCTGGTGAGCGGCCAGCGCGTCACCATCCGCGGTGCGGTATGGGTGGGCGATGGCCAGACGCTGGCCGATGGCGACATCAGCGAGATTACCCATGACGGGCTGGAGATCGATGTCAGTACGCTGGCGCCGGACCAAAGCTATATCGACAACGGTGGCGACGGCACGGCACCCGGTAACGGTGGCAGTGGCGGGCAAGGCGGCCAGGCTGGCGGCAGCGGTAGTGGCGGTACGGGTACCATTACCGGCAGCAGCCTGGCGCGGGTGCGGCCGCTATAGGGTGTCTTGCAGCGGTGGCGTATCGCTGAATTCGCTCAGCGCCCAGTCGCGGAAGGCAATCACGCTAGGCAGGGTGGCCAGCTCTTGCGGGTAGATCAGGTAGTAAGCCCAGCTGGTGACCAAGGCGACATCGGACAGCTGCACCAGGGTGCCATTGGCCAGATCGTCGGCAATCATGCTCTCCTCGGCCAGCGTAATGCCCATGCCGCGCGAGGCGGCGGTAATAGCCAGATCCAGCGTGTCGAAAGCGTAGGCTTCGATACTGCTACCCGGGTTCATGCCCGACAGCGCGAACCATTGTGACCAGAACTGGTCTTCATGGGACGGGTGCAGCAAGGGGTAATCCAGAAACTGTTCCATGGTTGGCCGTGGCTTGTCTTTGAACAGCGCCGGGGAAGCCACCGGGACAAAGCGGGCGCCGCGCAGGCGGTGGTAAATCAGCCCCGGCTCCTGGGTCTCGCACGCCTGAAAGGAAATATCGTACTCGCGGCTTTTGAAGTTGGGGTCAAAGCCGGTCACGGTAACCAGGCTGACCATCAGGTCCGGGTAGCGGTTACGAAACTGCGTAAAACGCGGCAGCACCCAGCGTGAGGCAATCGACGGGCTGGCCTTGACCCGCAACTCGCGCGAGCGGCGGGAAATGGCTTCGCTGGCCGCCTCGATACGCGAGAAGGCGTCGCGCACGGCGGGGAACAAGGCAACACCTTCGGGTGTGAGTGTCAGCCCCCTGGCCTGGCGCACAAACAAGGGCAGGCCGTAGTGGGCTTCCAGTGTCTGGATATGGCGGCTCACCGCACCCTGGGTCAGGTGCAGGGTTTCGCCGGCCTTGGTAAATGAATGGTGTTCGGCAGCCACCAGGAAGACACGCAGGGCATTGAGCGGGGGCAGTTTCATTATTATTGCTCCATGAATTTTACGCATGGTAAACATGCGCATTCATGCTTTGTCAATGCAAGCTGATATGGGTAAGCTTGATCGCTATTGTGACTAAAACAGCGTGCAAGAATAGAGGCTTAGCTTTTGTTGCTGCTGTTTTTGTTGTGATTTGTTGCGTAAGGCAATGTTTTATAGCAATGCATTTAATGCATGGCTTTGAATGTGGCAATAAAACACTGTTTTAGCCTGCAATACTGGCATTGCCTGCGTTATCATCATGCCGGTGTCGCAGTGTTTATTTGCTGGGTATGACACGCAGGGCTTGCTACACTGTAATGCAGTAGCAAGGCCAATGAATTCCGGTGCAACGGTTTGCCGTTGTGCCTGTACCGAACCCGCTCGGTAACGGGCTGTGGTAGGGCCTGCAGGTATCTGACTGTCACGGGTATGGTCTACCCGTCGGATACTGTGCCGGTCCGAACAGCATGCGGCGTGCCGCCTGCTGTCAAATCCTGATTTATCAGGGTTTTGCTCTGTCCCACGGTGTCCCGCCGGATTCGTCCGGCGGGGTTTTTTTTGTCCGTGCGGCCAACGTCAGACTTCTGCCCATTCGCGCAGCAGGTTGTGATAGGTAGCGGTCAGCGACATCACTTCCTCGCAGTCCCCTACCTTCTGCCGCAGTTGCAGTATGGCCATATCAATATCGAACAGCATGGCGCGGCGGGTGTCGCTGCGTACCATGCTCTGTGTCCACATGAACGAAGCCAGCCGCGCGCCGGCGCTGACCGGCTCTACGCGGTGCAGGCTGGTGGACGGGTACAGAATGGCATCGCCTGCCGGCAGCCGCACGCTGTGCGTGCCGTAAGTGTCTTCCACGATCAGCTCGCCACCTTCGTATTCTTCCGGGTCACTGAAGAACAGGGTGCACGATACGTCGGTCCGTACATTCTGCCCGCTGAGCGGGTCGCGGCGGATGGCGTTATCCACGTGGTTGCCGTAAGTCATGCCGCCCTGATAGCAGTTGAACATGGGCGTCATCAGCGTGTGTGGCAGCGCGGCCGACATATATAAGGGGTGGCGAAACAGTGCGCTACGCACCAATGCGGCCAACTCGCGCGCGGCATCGCTCTCTGGTGGCAGCTGCAGATTGTTTTTCACCTGCACGGCCTGCTGGCCTGCGGTGGTGCGGCCATCTTGCCAGGGGGCGGCCAGCAGCAGGCTGCGGGCGTGGGCCAGTTCTTCGGGGGTGAGCACGGCGGGGATGTGCAACAGCATGATGATTCCTGTAAGGCAGGGTAGACAAACGGCGTGGACGGGTGGGGCGCCTGGCCAGCGTTTTGCCTATCGGCCTGCCGCGATAGGCAAAACGGCCTGCTGTCAGGCAGGCCGCTCGTGGTTTACTGCTGGGCTTCGGTCACAAACCCTATACGGCTGACGCCTGCGTTCTGGGCATCGGCCAGTGCTTCGGCCACGACTTCGTAGCGCACTGCCTTGTCGGCGCGCAGGTGCAGCTCTACCTGAGGGTTGGCCGCAGCGGCCTCGGCAAAGCGGCTTTTCAGTCGGCCTTCTTCCATGGGTACATCGTTCCAGTAGATCTTGCCGTTGGCGTCGATACTCAGGCGGATGGCTTCCTGCTTTTCCTGATGCGCTGCCGCGCTGGCTTGCGGTAAGTCCACTTTCACGGCATTAGTCAGCAGCGGGGCGGTGATGATGAACACCACCAGCAGTACCAGCATCACGTCCACCAGAGGCGTGGTGTTGATCTCGGACATCGGCGCGTCCGCGCCCTTGTCGAAACTACCGAATGCCATCTTTGCCTCCCAGCGTCAGCAGGTGTGCGTGCAGGTCGTGAGTAAAGTGATCCATGTCCTGGTTGATCAGGCGGTTCAGGCGGGTAAAGGTGTTGTAAGCCAGTACCGCCGGAATGGCCGCAGCCAGGCCCGCCGCGGTGGCCACCAGCGCCTCGCCGATCGGTCCGGCCACGGCACCGATCGATACCTGACCCTGCGCACCAATGTTCACCAGCGCGTTATAAATGCCCCATACCGTACCAAACAGGCCGATGAATGGTGCTGTCGAGCCGATGGTGGCCAGGAAAGTCATACCGCCTTCCAGGCTCTGCTGCTCTTGCGACAAGCGCTTGCGCAGTGCACGTGTCAGGTAATCGTCCAGGCTGCACGACTGGCCCAGCGAGCCATCGCTGTGTTGCTGGTATTTGCGCACGGCTGCCAGGCCTTCGCGCAGCAGGGCGGCTACTGGTGCCGGGCTGGCGTCCAGGTCTTTCTCTGCAGCTTGCCAGCTGGCTGCACCCCACAGCTGTGCATCCGCGTCGCGGTTCAGGCGGCGAACCTGCCACGCCCGCCAGCCACGCAGCACGATGAAGTACCAGGTCAGTACCGACATCAGGATCAGGATCAGAAACACCGATACCAGTACGGCATCGCCCTGTTCAAAGGTAAGCATCAGGTTCATGGGTCAGGACTTGTTCTTTTGAGGGTGAGTAAATTCAACAGGTACCAGGCAATATTCTTCAACCGCCTCGCCACCGCGCTGGCCCGGCGTGAACTGCCAGCGGCTGGCTACCGTACGACGCGCCGAGTTATCCAGCCGCGGGTAGCCGCTGCTCTTGGCAATGGCTACCGACAGCGCGCGCCCTTTGGTGCTGACCAGTACGCGTAGCACCACCGTGCCTTCTTCTTCCAGCTCCACCGAAAGCGGCGGGTATTCCGGTTTAGGGTTTCCCTGTGCACCACTGATGGGTGTTGGCGCAATGTAGGCTTGTTCGGCGGCCGGTTTTTCCGGCGCCGGGGCCGGGCGGCTGTCTGCTACAGGGCGTACTTGCGCCGGGGATTCTGCCGCAGGCTGCGGTTTGGGCTGTGGCGGAATGGGTGGGGCGCTGATGGCATTGGCTGGCGGTGCCACCGGGCTTTTGCTTACTTGCACGGGCGGCGTTGGCATGGGCTTGGCTACCGGCGGCCGTTTGGGCTGCGGTTTTGGTGGCGTCGGCTGCACGGCTTGCGGTGCAGCCTGCTGCTTGGCTACGGATACCATCTCTATAACAGGTAAAACCTGCGGAGGCGTCAGCGGCGAGCTGTGGCTTGGCGTCATCATCAACAAGCCCAAGTGGGCCGCGCCAATGATGCCTAGCGAGCCATAGTGAAATGCGCGGTGTTCCATTAATTGAGATTTTGCTTGATAACTATTCGCATTAATACTAATGCGCCAAGCGGTCGCTGTCAAAACAGCTTCTTCCAGAGCCTGCCGCCAGGGGGGGCGAATGGCCCCATTTTTTCGCTGCTATATAGAAGCAGACGTGCCCCACGCGTGTGCTGCTCTGATGGTTGGCCGCCTGCGGCCAACTTTTTTGCTTTTGAGTGCCGTTGCAAATCAACATCTTAAGCAAATACTTGCAGTTTATTGCTAGCAAAGTGTTGACGGGTTTTGGCT
>AMYZ01000022.1 GCA_000335715.1 beta proteobacterium L13 | reverse complement strand
GCTTTTTTTGTTGGCTGCTACGGCAGGCGGCTACACGCGATAGCTAGTGGCCGTCATTACCTTGGCGGTGAGCTTCATCAGCCCTTTTACCGGCAGCGGCAGCGCTGCGGCGCCAAAATCATGCGCCATATCGGCGTGCTTCAGCTCATCGTCGCGCATCTGCGCCACAATGGCGCGGCTCTTGGCGTCCTGGTCTGGCAGCTGTTGCAAGTGGCTATCCAGATGCGCACCCACCTGCTTTTCGGTTTCCTCCAGAAAGCCCAGGTTCCACTTGTCACCCAGCAAGCCGGCAGTCACGCCAATGGCCAGCGAGCCGGTATACCACACCGGGCCCAGCAGGCTGGGGCGGCCGCCCAGCTCGCGGATGCGCTGCTCGGTCCAGGCCAGGTGTTCGACCTCTTCGAATGCAGCGTGGCGCAAGGCATCTCGCGCCGCCGGGTTGCGCGCGGTCAGCGCCTGGCCTTGGTATAGCGCCTGCGCGCACACCTCGCCGCAGTGATTCACCCGCATCAGGCCGATGGTGTGTTGCTTTTCCTCTGCCGTCAGCTCGGCCTCTGCTACCGCGTGGTCCGGGCGGGGGCGGCTGCTCACGGCGGGCGCAAACAATGTGCGCAGGCCACGGTCGAATTCTGTAATCAGTTTGTCTAGCATCATGCTGGCTTATGGCAGTCATCAATAGTGGCGATTATACCTTGCCGGTGCTGCTGTTATAATCCCGTGGTTTGTTTCAATCGACCCTACCTTAACAAGGACACCGCGTATGAATATCGACCTGATCAGCCCGGGCAAGGACATGCCCAACGACATCAACGTTGTGATCGAGATCTCCGCCAACAGCGCACCGATCAAATACGAATTCGACAAAGAAACCGGCGCCCTGTGTGTAGACCGTTTCATGGGCACCTCCATGTTCTACCCGGCCAACTACGGCTTCGTACCGCAAACCATCGCTGGTGACGGCGACCCGGTAGACGTGCTGGTTGTGACCCCCTTCCCGCTGCCACCAGGCGTGCTGATCCGTGTACGCGCCCTGGGCCTGATCAAGATGGAAGACGACGGCGGCGTGGATGCCAAGCTGATCGCCGTGCCGGTAGAAAAACTGTGCCCGATGTACAAGGACATCCAGAAACTGGAAGACCTGCCACAGCTGCTGCGCGACCAGATGGTGCACTTCTTCGAGCACTACAAAGATCTGGAAAAAGGCAAATGGGTCAAGATCAACGGCTGGGGCACGCTGGAAGACGCTACCCGCGAGCTGAACGAAGGTATCGAGCGCGCCAAGCAAGGCTAAGCCTGCCGCTGCACGCAAAAAGCCGGGTTACCCCGGCTTTTTTATTGCCTGCAATACAGTTGGCCGCATCAGACGCCGCGCTTGAACTGCGCCGCTTTCTGCGCCACGCGCGCGCCGAACAGGCGGGCGGTTTCCAGGTCGGCCGCATCCGGCGTCACGTCGGCTGGCGCATTGTCGGTGCGCGTCATCAGGCCCAGCGAGCTACCGTAGCGGTTGATATCGCTGCCGATGGTACCGCCTGGCATCAAGCCTGTACCAACCCAGATCATGCTATGCTGGGCAGCAAAGACTGAAAGCTGCTGCAGGGTGTTCAGTTTGTCGCCACTGGGGCTGTTGGAAACGGTAAAACCACCGGCAATCTTGTCTTTCCAGCCCTGGCTGAACCACACCTTGGCGCTGGCATCCATGAAAGCTTTGAACGGTGCCGATACACTGCCCATATAAGTTGGGGCACCGAATACGATAGCGTCAAATGCGGCCAACTCATCGATGCGGGCCGTGGCCTCGTCTGCATTGAACAGTAGCACCTCGGCGTGGGCACGCGCGCCCTCGGCCACGTGTTCTGCTACCTTGGCGGTGTGGCCATAACCACTGTGGTAAACAACGGCAAGCTTGGTAGTCATCGCATTTCCTCTATATAAATAGAACGTAGTCATAGTGCAGTACTGCCGATAGCGCGGCAGGCCGACCGCACGCTAGTTCAGAAAATCTGGCAATAGCAAAGCAGCCATGCCAATATCAAAAATGGCTGAAAAACCAACGATTTGTACTGCAGCAAACTGTCAATGGCAGTATATTGCTGAGCTGGTAATGGATATAGCGTAACTTTCTGACACTTTTTTTCAGATATTCTGAAGATGAAACTCTCTCTCGATGCCCTGATGGTGCTAGACGCCATCGACCGGCGCGGCAGCTTTGCCGCCGCCGCAGAAGAGCTATACCGCGTACCTTCTGCCATTACTTACAGTGTGCAAAAGCTGGAGCAAGACCTGAACGTGCAGCTGTTTGACCGCAGCGGCCACAAAGCCAGGCTGACCTCTACCGGCGAGCTGCTACTGAAAGAAGGCCGGTCTTTGCTGGACTCGGCGGCCATGATAGAAAGCCGCGTCAAAACGCACGCCACCGGCTGGGAAGGCGAGCTGCGCATTGCCATGTCGGACCTGCTGTTTTTTGATGATGTGCTGCTGTTGCTGGAAGAGTTCAATCAGCTAGAGGCGGATACCGAGCTGCGTATCACGCGCGAGGTATTTGGCGGCACCTGGGACGCCCTGGTAGACGGCCGCGCCGATCTGGCGATAGGCGCCACAGAAAACAGCCAAGGGGGTGTATTCCAGACCCGCAGCATGGGCAAGACCAAATTTGTCTTCTGTGTTGCACCCGACCACCCGCTAGCGCAGGCAGAAGAGCCGATACCGCAGCATCTGATACGTCGCTATCGTGTGGCGGTGGCCGCAGATACATCACGCAGTTTGCCACCGCGCAGCGTTTCGATACAAGAAGGTCAAAGCCGTCTAACCGTTGCCACAGTAGAAGACAAAATTGCTGTTCAACGCGCCGGCCTTGGGGTAGGTTTCCTGCCACTTTGCCGCATCCATGACGATGTTGCTGCCGGCCGCCTGGTAATCAAGGAAGTAGAAGAAAAGCGCGCGCCAGTCCAGCTACACTATGCATGGAAAGAAAGCCAGCCCGGCCAGGCCCTGGGGTGGTTCATCAAGCGGCTGCAGACATTCGAATGGAAACTTAACTAGCCGCTACCATGCCTGTACCCTGTCATGACCGCGACACACTGCTTCACCGCCTGCCCGCAGAGCACGCTGCCCTCTGCGCGCCGCAAGGACATGACACGTTTATCTGGCAAGGCATCACGCTGCATTGCCGCCCACTGCCGCTGGGCGACAGCCAGCCCGCCGACCACCTTGAGCTATGCCTGCTATGGCAGCCGCTACCGCAATCCCCCACCGCCCTGCTGGTTGCAGGCGACCAGGCCAACCATCAGCAATGCCGGCCCTTGCTGCAAACACTGGCCGGCCCGGATCAGCCTTGGCTGTACTGCGGCCCGCTAGGCGCGGCAGGCCTGTGCAAACGTGTCTTTGACAGCCTGTTTTATCTCGCCGGCCCGGCTCTGGCGCAACACGCCAGCCAGCAGCAAGGCGCAGCTGTCCAGATAGACTGGCTTGGCTTGGTACGCCAGCAACAAGCGCTGGCTGACAAACTCACTGCCTTGTGCCGGCATTATCTGGCGCAACATGGCGTGCACCAGTTGCCATCTGATACAGAGAGTGTACTGAACAGTTTCCGCCAGCCACCGCAGCAGCAAGCCCACTATGCCCTGACACTAGCCACGCTGCTGGCGCTAGCTCTGGAGCTGGGCGAACCCGCCAGAAAACTGTTCGACAACCTGCTGCCACGAACAGGCACATAAAATGGAAAAAGCCCGCCAAAGCGGGCTTTTTCATGCAGCGCCGGATAATCAGGCAGCTGGGGAAGCCGGGGTCTTGCGAGCACGGCTGACTGCAGCAGTAGCCGCTTTGGCGGAAGTTTCGGCAGCTTCTACGCTGGCTTCGGCAAACTCGGAGCCAACTTTCTTGGCAGTTTTGGAAGCATTTTCAAATGCAGCACTGCTGGAGGTCACCAGGTTTTTCAGCGCCTGCACTGCAGGCTCGGAGCCGGCCGGTGCGTTTTTGGCAAAACGGTCCAGCACATCCAGCACTTGCTTGTTGGTTTCGGCAACTTGCTCTTCCACGAAGGAAGTCAGCTCGGTCTGGGTAACCAGAGTAGCGTCATACACTTCGCGGGCGGTAGTCAGCGCTTTGTCCAGGCTAGGCTGGGCCAGACCGGCTTGGAATTCGGCGAAGGCTTTCGGGTCCTTGATGGCGGACAGCTGTTTCAGGGTTTCAGCATTGGCAGCCAGCAGCTTGCGGGAAATTTCCAGCTGCAGGTTGGTCAGGCGCTCGGCGCTGGACAGGAAGATGGAAGACAGGCGAACGGCTTTATCAAACTGTGCCTGACCGAAAGCGGAAAATTCTTGTGCGTTGGTAAACATGGACATGATCCTTTTCGAATGTGAGAACTCAGCAGCAAAACCGTCGTTTAGTCTCGTTGCTGCATTGCAGCAATACGGATTGTATATTGCAGTGCAGCAAAGTCAAGCAGATCTGCAAAAGCACTGCACCTAAGGCACTCTTTTTACAACAGCTTTTATCGCATCATGGCCATCAGAAATGACAATAACGTTAAATGCCATGCCTGCTAAACACCCAGCCAGACACGTAAGGCAGAAAACGCCACAGGCAGTTTTGCGTTTTGCCATCAGGGTGCACGATTCTGTCATGCATGCGTTGAAAGGCCGCCGCCAAAGCTTTACACTCCGGTGATAAATTAAATCTATCCGGTAGCGAAGCCACACAATGAGCCCTGCGGCCAACCTTTTTGATATCAAATCTGCCAGCCTGGACCTGCTGGCAGTACTGTTGCGCAGCGGTGATTGCGCGCAGCTTGAGGCGGCTCTGGAAGCCCGCTTTGGCAACAAGATCGATGCCACGCAAAGCGAAGCTTTCCTGCTGGATCTGGACGCCATCGACACCCCGGGCAGCCTGGATCTGGACCAGATCCGCGCGCTGTTCCTGGCCAAGGGCATTCGCATTATTGCCCTGCGTCATCGCGATATGGCAGTGTCAGAGATCGCCCGCCAGCATGGCCTGGCGTACATCAATACCAGTGCCAGCCCGCGTAGCGAGCTGTCGCTGCCTGCCGCCACCGAGCCACCGCCGCCAGCAGCCCCGGCTGCGGCCCCCGCACCGGCCACCACCCTGATCGTGGATCGCCCGGTACGCGCCGGCCAGCAGATCTACGCCAAAGGGGGGGATCTGGTGGTGCTGGCCACGGTGAATGTCGGCGCCGAGCTGATTGCCGACGGCAGCATTCATGTCTATGCCCCCATGCGTGGCCGTGCCCTGGCCGGTGCGCGTGGCAATACCCAGGCGCGCATCTTTGTACAAGGCATGCAAGCCGAGCTGGTTTCCATTGCCGGTGTCTATCGCACCATCGAGCAGGCACTACCCGACAGCATCCAGGGCAAACCGACACAAATCTATCTAGAAAACGAGCGCCTCGTCATGACGGCGCTTGGCGAATAACACGAATCACGACGACGCAAGGAAGACCATCGTGGCAAAAATCATTGTTGTTACCTCCGGCAAGGGCGGTGTGGGCAAGACCACCACCAGCGCCAGTTTCGCATCTGGCCTGGCACTGCGTGGCCACAAAACTGCGGTTATCGACTTCGATGTCGGCCTGCGTAATCTGGACCTGATCATGGGCTGCGAACGCCGCGTGGTCTACGACCTGATCAACGTGATCAATGGCGAAGCCACGCTGAACCAGACACTGATCAAGGACAAGCACTGCGACAACCTGTACGTGATGCCAGCCTCGCAAACCCGCGACAAAGACTCGCTCACCGAAGAAGGCGTGGAAAAAGTTCTGAAAGAGATGGGCGATATGGGCTTCGAGTACATTGTGTGCGACTCGCCGGCCGGTATCGAAAAAGGCGCGCTGCTGGCGCTGCTGTTTGCCGATGAAGCCGTAGTGGTAACCAACCCGGAAGTCTCGTCGGTACGCGACTCCGACCGTATCCTGGGGATTCTGTCGTCCAAATCCCGCCGCGCCATCGAAGGCCGCGAGCCGGTAAAAGAGCACCTGCTGATTACCCGCTACTCCCCTAGCCGCGTGGACAAGGGCGAAATGCTGTCGGTAGACGATGTAAAAGAGATCCTGCGCGTAAACCTGATTGGCGTGATCCCGGAATCGCAGGCCATTCTGCAAGCCTCGAACTCCGGCACCCCGGCTATTCACCTGAAGGGTAGCGACGCGGCCGAAGCTTACGCCGACGTGGTTGCCCGTTTCCTGGGCGAAGACCGCCCTATGCGCTTCCTTGAGGCCGAAAAGATCGGCTTCCTCAAGCGCCTGTTCGGAGGCTAAGCCATGTCCCTGATTGATATGATTTTTGGCAAACGCCAGAAAACCGCCTCCATCGCACGCGAACGCCTGCAAATCATCCTGGCGCACGAACGCAACGGCCGTAGCGCGCCAGACTACCTGCCCGCGTTGCAGCGCGAACTGATGGAGGTGATCTCCAAGTATGTCTCGGTGAACCTGGACGACATCAAAGTACAGGTCGAACGCCAGGACGACTTCGAGGTTCTGGAAGTCAACATCGTGCTGCCGGAACACCAGCGCTAATCATGACCCTTACCGAACTGCGTTATATCGTGGCAGTGGCGCGCGAGCGCCACTTTGGCCGCGCGGCGCAAAGCTGCTTTGTCAGCCAGCCCACGCTGTCCATTGCCATCAAGAAGCTGGAAGACGAGCTGGGCGTGACGCTGTTTGAGCGCGGCGGGCAAGAGGTGTCTGTCACCGAGATTGGCGAGCGCATCATCGAGCAATCTCAGCGCGTGCTGGAAGAGGCCGAAACAGTGAAACGGCTTGCCGGCGAGCACCAGAACGAGCTGGCCGGGCCGCTGAAGCTGGGGGTAATCTTCACCATCAGCCCCTACCTGCTGCCGCGGCTGATCCCTGCGCTGCGCATCCTGGCGCCGGATATGCCGCTGATTCTGGAAGAAAACTACACCTCGCGCCTGGCTGAAATGCTCAAGCGCGGTGAAGTGGACGCCATCATCGTGGCCGACCCGTTCGACGAGCCCGGTACCGAAGCCTACCCGCTGTACGACGAACCCTTCATGGTAGCCACACCCAAGGGCCACCCGTGGGAAAAGCGTGAGCGTATCCAGGCCTGCGATCTGCGCGAGGAAAGCGTGCTGCTGCTATCGCAAGGTAATTGCTTCCGCGACCAGGTACTGCAGGCATGCAGCGAAGTAGCCAGCAAGCAGTACCAGAGCAATAGCCTGGCATCAATGGTACAAGGCAGCTCGCTGAACACCATCCGCCACATGGTAGCCAGCGGCATGGGCATCACCGTGTTGCCGGCCACCTCGGTGTCGCCTGCCGATGAAGGCCTGCTGTCGGTGATACCGTTCCAGGCACCGGCGCCACAGCGCCGCGTAATGCTGGTAACACGCCGCCAGTTCTTCCGCAAAAAAGCCATCGAGACACTGCAGCAAGCGGTATTCCGCTCCGGCCTGCCCGGCGTCAGCATGCTGGAAGACAACGCCATCAGCGCCTGACCAGCACCCGCAGGTTCAGATGCAACAAGGCCGCCAGGCATGCCTGGCGGCCTTGTTTTGCGCTGGGCTAAACGATTAAAGTTGCTTAGTCATGAAGAACTTGCAACCCGTTTGCGGGTAGGCCTGCTGCGTCCATACCACCTGATAACCATGGCGCAGATAAAACGGTTGCGCCTGAAAATCCAGCGTATCCAGCAGTGCCTCGACGCACCCTCGCTCCCTTGCCTTAGCTTCCAGGCTAGCCAACACTTTTGAACCCAGATCCTGCCCACGAAAATCCGGCGAAACCCACAGCGTATCCAGTAATAACCAGCGGCCAAAAGTACGGGCTGCCGCTCCGGCAATGACTTCGCCAGCATCATCCCGCACCGTCACGGCCAGAGGAAGACGCTGCTTTACCTCCCAGTGCTGCCAGTTGTAATCGTCAATCTTTTGCTCCAGCCAGGACACCAGCGCCTCAGACGGACTATCGATAACCTCGAATTGCATTTGCTCCCTCCCCCACACATAAAAATTGGCCGCCAGCAAACGCCGCGGCCAACCTTGCCCTGCTAAACGCTTACTTTGCGGCGCGAATCACGCCGGCCAGGCGCTTGATGCCTTCTTCAATGCGCTCTGGCGAAGCGTGGCTGAAGTTCAGGCGCAGATGGCCGATACCCTCTTCCGGCTTGGCGTAAAACGCCTCGCCCGGCATGAAGGCCACGTTGTTTTCTTCCAGCGCCACCTTCAGCAGCGGGCGGGTATCGCGTGGCTGCTTCAGCTTGAGCCAGAAGAACAGGCCGCCTTGCGGTACCAGCCAGTCAGCCAGGTCGGCAAAGTGGGTTTCCAGCGCGGTTTGCATGGCGTCGCGGCCAACCTTGTAGCTTTGCTGCAGCTCTTTGAGGTGGCCAACGTAGTCACCGCTGTTCAGCCACTGGGTGTTGAACCATTGGCCCAGGCGGTTGGTATGCAAGTCGGCTGCCTGTTTCAGCTTCAGCAGGTAGGGCATCAGCTCGGGCGAGGCCACCATGTAACCGATACGCAGGCCTGGCGCCAGCGTCTTGGAGAAGGAGCCACAGTAGATCCATGGCGCTTTTTTCAGGTGCGTTACCAGCGGGCGCGGGGCTTCGCCATCGTAAGACAGCGCGCGGTACGGGTCGTCTTCGATTACCGGCATGTTGGCCGCATCGATCACCTCGGCCAGGCCGCGGCGTGTTTCTTCGCTATAGCACGCACCCGACGGGTTCTGGAACGATGGAATCAGGTAGGCCAGCTTGGCCTGGCTGGCGGCAATCGCCTCGGCCAGCTTGGCCGGCGGCAGCTGGCCCTGCTCTTGCTGTACGGTGGTGATATCGGCGCCGAACAGCTTGAACACCTGCAGTGCAGCCAGGTAAGTCGGGCCTTCGGTAATCACCGGGGTGTGCGGGTCGATGAACAGCTTGGCGGCCAGGTCCAGCGCCTGCTGGCTACCGGACAGCACCAGCACCTGCGAAGCATCGATATCTAGGCCGATACGCGCCAGCTCCTGCACGATGGCGGCGCGGAATTCCGGCTCGCCTTCGCTGGTGCCGTACTGTGCCAGATGCGGCGGTACGCCACTGAAATCCAGCTTGGGCAAACAGTCTGCCGCAGGCAGGCCACCGGCAAACGAAATCACCTCCGGGCGCTGTGCAGCGGCGAGAATCTCGCGGATCAGCGAGCCGGACAGGCGTTCGATGCGTTCTGAAAACATGTTACTCTCCTTGGCAGACACGTATTGTTTTTAGTCAAACTGTTTGACCAAATTAACGCTTTGTGACGAGCACGTCAACATGAATTCCACCCCCACAAACACATTGTTACGCGATGCGATGAAGGCGTTTTTTCATGCCTATCAGGCCTTTACCGACAAGCCGGACGAAATGCTGGCCAAACGTGGCCTGGCTCGCGTACACCACCGCATCCTGTTCTTTGTGGCCCTGCACCCAGGGCTATCGGTAAAAGACCTGCTGGCCTGTCTGGGCGTGACCAAACAGGCCATCAATATTCCGCTGCGCCAGCTGATGGAAATGGATCTGGTGGAAGCCGGCACCGCCGAGCACGACAAGCGCGTGAAAGAGCTGCGCCTGACAGAAGAAGGCCGCAAGCTGGAAGAAGCGCTGCACCGCGAGCAGGCCCGCCTGCTGCTGCAAGCTTTCGGCGAAGCCGGCCAGCAGGCCACCGAAGGCTGGCTGAAGGTAAACCAGGTGATGGCCCGCCCGCAAAGCTGAGCGGCCAACATGCTGGCTACTGCGCCAGCTACTCTGCACGCCCCCCACCACTGCATACAATAGACAGCGCCCTACTCCCCGATGCGCTGATAGCGCACCGCCAGAATCTCGATCTCTTCCTCGCCATCCGGCCCGCGAAAATACACGGTGTCCCCTTCGCGCGCTTTCAGCAGCACACGGGCGATGGGTGAAATCCAGCTGATGTGGCCGCGCGACAAATCAATCTCGTCCACGCCGACAATACTCAGCGTCTGTTCGCTGCCATTGCCGCGCAAGATATCCACCGTGGCCGAGAAAAACACCTGGTCGGTGGCTTCGCGCCGTTCCGGGTCCACCACCTCGGCCAGCTCCAGCCGCTTGGTCAGAAAGCGGATGCGGCGGTCGATCTCGCGCAGGCGGCGCTTGCCGTACAGGTAGTCGCCGTTTTCCGAGCGGTCGCCGTTGCTGGCCGCCCAGTTCACCACCTGGGTCATGTGCGGGCGCTCGTGCTTCACCAGCTGGTTCAGCTCCTGGCGCAGGCGCTCCCAGCCGGCGGGGGTAATGTAATTCTTGGTAGACGCAGGCAGGCGCTGCTCTGCCGGCAGATCGTCGTCGGCGTCTTCGTCCTGCTCTCGGGTAAAGGCCTTGCTCATGGTTACCTCGTTACAAAAACAAAACGCCCCCGCAAAAGCGGAGGCGTTATCAGCTTGATGTTTAGTCGCGCTTGCCGGTTTTAGCCTGGCCGGTCGCCGTCAGGCCCGCCCATTTCATGACCGCGGCCACTTCCGCCTCGTTCAGCTCATAGTACTGGCCACGCTTCAGGCGTGGGGGCAGGCCGATGTTACCAAAACGCACGCGGATCAGGCGGCTGACGGTGAGGCCGAAGTGTTCAAACATGCGGCGCACTTCGCGGTTACGGCCTTCGCGGATCACCACGTTGTACCAGCGGTTGGCGCCCTCTTCCGCGCCACCCTTTTCGCTCACGCGCTGGAATACCGCCGGGCCGTCTTCCAGCTCAACGCCCTTGGTCATTTCCTGCATCTGCTCGCGGGTCAGCTCGCCCAGCACGCGTACCGAGTACTCGCGGTCGAACTCGAAGCTGGGGTGCATCATGCGGTTGGCCAGCTCGCCACTGGTAGTAATCAGCAGCAGGCCGGAGGTGTTCACGTCCAGGCGGCCGATGGCGACCCAGCGGCTGGATTTGGCTTGCGGCAGGCGGTCGAATACGGTGACGCGGCCTTCCGGGTCGTCACGGGTAACGATTTCGCCTTCCTGCTTGTGGTACATGATCACGCGTGGCAGGCGGTCGGCCCACTTCAGCTTGATCGGGTTGCCTTTGGCCGTCACGCGGTCTTGCGGGCCAACCTTGTCGCCCAGCGCGGCTTTCTTGCCGTTTACCGTGATAAAGCCGGCTTCGATCCACTCTTCCATTTCACGGCGCGAGCCCACACCGGACGCGGCCAACGCTTTTTGCAGGCGGATCGGCTCGATCTTGCTGTAATCCACGCGGGTTTCGCGCAGGCGGGCGGAGCGGTCGACGATTTCCTGCTTCGGCGCACGCAGTGCCAGCTTTTTGGCGCGCTGTACTTTCGGGGCCGGGCCTTCGCGGCGGGCCTTGCCGAATTCTGGCTGCGGGGCGTCGGTAGCCGGCATGGCGGCGTTTTTATTGCCAAAGCGACGCTCGTGCTGCAGCGCGGCCTCGCCGCGTACGGGCGCGGCGCGGCGGGTATCGTAGTTTACCGGGGCGCGGCGGCCTTCCGGGTTGATCGGCGCGGCATCACGGCGCGCAGCCGGGGCCGGTTTGCCCTGCGGCGCGGCCGGGGCGTTGCGCGGGGTCAGAAAGCTGCCGGTGGGTTTGCCACGGCCGGACGGCTTGCTGCCGCCACCGCTGCGGCCCATATCGGGCTGGCGAGGTTGGCCGCTTTCCTGGCCGCGTACGCGGGCCACGGGTTGGCGGGAGGTATTGCGTTGTCCTTTAGACATGGTGTTTCCTGTTTAGCTGTGCGGAAGGCAGCTGCGTGCGCAGGCTGAGTACTGTCTTCCCGGCATGGCCTTGCCCGGCGGGGCCGGTGTGGGCGATGCGCTTATTGGGGCGCCTCATCAGCGAGGGGCTCTTCGTCCGGTGGCGCCGGCTCGCTGACCACCAGGGTGGACAGCTCGGCCAAAGGCGGCAAATCACGCAGGGTGTGAAACCCGAGGTCGTCGAGAAACTTGTGCGTGCTGGCGTATAGCCCCGGGCGTCCGGGCACGTCTTTGTGCCCGATGACTTCGATCCAGCCCCGCTCCAGCAGGGTCTGCATCACACTGGTAGACACCGATACACCGCGTATGGCTTCGATATCGCCACGGGTAACCGGCTGTTTATAGGCGATGATGGCCAGTGTTTCCATGACCGCACGCGAATAACGCGGCGGCTTTTCCGGCGTGAGCCGGGCCAGGTACGGGGTAAATTCGGCACGGGCGCGAAAGCGCCAGCCGGAAGCCAGTTTCACCAGCTCTACCCCACGGCCTTTCCAGTTTTGCTGCACCTCGTCCAGGATGTCATTGATCAAGGCCGCTTTCACGTCTTCGGTGAACAGCTTTTTCAGCTGGCCCACGGTTAACGGTTCCTGCGCGGTAAGCAGGGCGGTTTCCAGCACGATCTTCAGGTAATTGAGGTCGGTAATGGTGGACATGACAGCCGCAAGACGGGCAAAACAGAACGGAAGGCGCGGATTTTACACGATTTTTTGCCCGCCGGTACGGCTGTTTCAATACCGGCGCGACGGCAGATGATAGTAGCGCAGCCACGCCTCGCCCGGCCCCTGCGCCGTGGCGGTGAGCAGCACGCCGCCGGCGCGGCTGATCACTCGCTGCGATGCACTATTGTCATCGGTACAGATAATCAGCCAGCCACCATCCTGCTGCGGCGCCCCGTGCTGCTGCACATGCGCCAGCAGGCGGCCGGCCACCCCCAGACCACGCGAAGCCGGGTGCACCTCGTAACCGATATGGCCGCATTGGTCCAGGATAAACGGCGTACTGCCCAGGCGCAGGCGGATGGCACCCAGAATGTCGCCGCCCTCATTCAGCGCAAACCAGGTCTGCGTGGGCACGTAACCCGGCGGCAGGTGGCGGCCGGCAGCGTGGTCCAGCACCTGCTGGTAAAACACCGCCGCGCTGTCATCGCTATCGCGGTAATGGCTGCAACCGGCAGCGCGACATTGCTGGAAATAATCGGTATAGGCGTGGCTGTGCAGCACGCTGGCGGCTTCGATACGCATGATGGACACCTGTTGGCCATTTATCGATATCGTAGCGTTTA
The DNA here is from genome assembly GCA_000335715.1 of beta proteobacterium L13. GTDB lineage: Bacteria > Pseudomonadota > Gammaproteobacteria > Burkholderiales > Chromobacteriaceae > Vogesella. The sequence continues at coordinate 49,348 of AMYZ01000022.1, read as the reverse complement.
TCCACTTGGGCTAGCAAGCTAGCTACGCGGCGCCAGCATGATCACCAGCATCCCCGCCAGACACAGCGCTACCCCGGCCGCGTCCCATAAGGTTGGCCGCACGCCGTCCACCGCCCACAGCCACAATAGCGCCACGCTCACGTACACCCCGCCATACGCCGCGTAAATGCGGCCGGACGCGTCCGGATGCAGCGTGAGCAGCCAGGCAAACAGCGCCAGGCTGGCTGCCGCGGGCAGCAGCAGCCACGCCGACGCCCCCTGCTTCAGCCACAGCCACGGCAAATAGCAGCCAATGATCTCGGCCAGCGCGGTCACAACAAACAGGGCAAAAGTACGCATGGGGGGCTTTCGTTCCAGTGGTGCACGGATATAAAAAGTAGCTGGGGCAGCCGTCAGCTTGCAGAGCTAGAGACTGACTGAAAACCGGCACGCCATGTCGGTTTTATTCAAGAGCGGGTCGGCACGCCTGAGTAAGCTGGCGTCTCTACTCACCGGGAACCACTACCATGCGTATCGACTATTTTGCCTTTGGTGCACCTGCCATGAAGATCATGATGGCGCAAGAAAGCTACCTGCATGAACAGTTTGCACGGTCAGACACGCTGACGCTTGCGGTCTGGGAGCTGGTCAAGCTGCGGGTTTCACAGATTAACCAGTGTGCGTTTTGTCTTGACCTCCACAGCAATGAGGCACGCGAGGGCGGAGAAAGTTACACGCGCATGATAGGCTTGAGCGCTTGGCGCGATATGCCGATATACAGTTCCACTGAACGTGCAGCACTGGGCTGGGCCGAGTTAGTGACGTCCGGTCAACGTATTGAGGATCAGCATTTTCACGATGCGAAAGCAACGCTAGGCGAGCAGGCCGTGGTGGATCTGACCATTGCGGTCAATGCCATTAATAGCTGGAATCGTCTGGTGAAGGCATTCAAACCCGAGGTAGCCAGCCATAACAAACCACGTTAAATCCAGTGCGTTCGACTTCGAGCTGCGCAAGCCTGACAAGCAGCTTGAAGCCGTGGTACAGGCCGTATGGTCTGCTGCGGTATGCGCCAATCACCCCGAGCCGGTTATCAGACGCCTTTACTCTGATGCCAGCAGCGGCATTCTGTTTGCACTGGCCGGCAAGATCGAGATTGATGATATCGGCCTACCGCACGGGGTGATTCTGTGCCCGGTGTCTAAATCATCCGGCGAGGTGACGCTATACCCCGGTTCTCGCCTTGCTGGCATACGCTTTCATCCGGCAACAGCGTATGGTGTTCTTGGCCAGCACTATGAAGGCATGACCCAGCTTGCCCCCGGCGACGATCACCGCCATGCGCTTTACCCTCTCTACCAGCGATTGTCGGACTGTGACGATACGCACCGCCACCTTGAGCTACTCAGCCACTGGGCGGAGATGCATCTTGTTTTACGGCAGCTGGTCCCGTCTGCGTTGCAGAGTGCATTACAGGCTCTGGCACTCGCTGATTCACCCGCCTTACCCGACATATCACTGCCACGCGGCCAACGCCAGATAGAGCGCCTGTTCCGGCAATGGCTGGATATGACGCCCAAACAGTATCAACGAATCCTGCGGGTAAGAAATGCCGCCAGCTTCCTGTTGTTACACCCCGACGCCAAGCTGGCCGAGGTGGCTCTGCAATTCGGTTTTAGCGATCAGGCACACATGTGCAGAGAGTTTCGCTCACTAGCCAACACCACGCCAGGGCGAGTCTGAGCCGCTTTGCTTCACTGCCAAAACGGACCGCTCACCCCGCACTGACGAGCCCTGTCATCGCCATGGTTAAGCCACCCCTCGATGATTAGCGGGCTACACCAGCGCCAGCCGCACGTAGATGGGCTGGTAGGGCTCGTCCTGGCTGACTTTCACCATGCCCTCTTTCACCAGCTCCAGTACGGCGATGAAGTTCACTACCAGGTGGGCAACGCCTTTCTGGATGTCGAACAGCTCTTCAAACGACACGTAGTCGCGGCCGTCCAGGTAGCGCAATATCCAGCTCATCTGTTCGCGCACCGACAGCTCGTCTTTTTCTACCTTGTGGTGGCGGTTGTGCTTGGCGCGCGACAGGATGGCCAGCCAGGCCTGGCGCAGGTCTAGCGGGCTGACGTCGGGCAGGCGCTGCTCGGCAGACTGCTCTACCAGCACGGCCAGCCAGGCAAAGTCGCGGTCGGCTTGCGGCAGCTTGTCCAGCGCCAGCGCAGCCAGCTTCATTTGTTCGTATTCCAGCAGTCGGCGCACCAGCTCGGCGCGCGGGTCGTCCGGGTCGTCGTCGCCTTCTACTGGCGGGCGCGGCAGCAGCAGGCGCGATTTGATTTCGATGAGCAGCGCGGCCATCAGCAGGTACTCGGCTGCCAACTCCAGCCGGCCGTCGCGCATGGCGTCGATATAGCCCATGTACTGCGCGGTGACCTCGGCCATGGGGATGTTGAGCACGTCCAGGTTCTGCTTGCGGATGAGGTAGAGCAGCAGGTCCAGCGGGCCTTCGAAGCTTTCCAGAATCAGCTGCAGCGCGTCGGGGGGGATGAACAGGTCTTGCGGCACTTCCAGCACCGGCTGGCCGAAAACGTGGGCGATGGGCACGCTGGCGGGCAAGGCGGGGGGCGTAAGCTGGAAGTCGGTGTCGGTCATGGTATCTCGTGTCTGCTGCTGCGGCGTGGCAGACGGTGTGCATGGGTTGAACAGGCGCGGTACGCCACGGGTGGCTATTGTACGCCAGCTTGCCTGGCCACGCGGCAGGCGGCGGCATACTCGGCCAGCCGTTTAGCAAGCAGAATGCGGCAAGGCCGCTGCCGGCGTGTGCCGGTAGCGGCCTTGTCGCGCTACAGGGTTGGCCGCATGTGCCTGCGGCCAACCCTGGCTAGTGCTTAGTAACCCAGGCCCATGGCCTGGCGCACGTCGTTCATGGTGGCGCGCGCCACTTGCTCGGCACGGGCGTTGCCCTCGGCCAGAATCTCCTGCACCAGCTTGGGGTTGCTCAGGTATTTCTCGGCGCGCTCGAACATCGGTTGCTGCTCGCGCACCACGGCGTCGATCACCGGCTGCTTGCAATCCAGACAGCCGATGCCGGCGCTGGTACAGCCGGCTTTCACCCATTCCTTGGTGGCGCCGTCGCTGTATACCTCGTGCAGCTGCCATACCGGACACTTGGCCGGGTTGCCGGCGTCAGTGCGGCGCACGCGCGCCGGGTCGGTGGGCATGCCGCGGATTTTCTTGGTGACCGCTTCCGGCGCTTCGCGCATGGTGATGGTGTTGCCGTAGGACTTGGACATCTTCTGCCCGTCCAGGCCCGGCATTTTGGAGGCGGCGGTGAGCTTGGCTTCACACTCCGGCAGAATGATCTTGCCCTTGTTTTCCAGCCAGCCCAGCAGGCGCTCGCGGTCGGCGCCGCCCAGGTTCTGGCTTTGCGCCAGGATTTCGCGCGCTTTTTCCAGCGACTCGGCGTTGCCGTCTTGCAGGTAGGCGGTACGCAGCTGCTCGAACTGCTTGCCGGCCTTGCCGATTTTCTTCACTGCGGCCTTGGCCAGCTCTTCAAAGTTCGGCTCGCGGCCGAACATGTGGTTGAAGCGGCGTGCTACTTCGCGGGTCAGCTCGATGTGCGGCACCTGGTCTTCGCCCACCGGCACCAGGCCGGCCTTGTACACCAGGATGTCGGCGGCCTGCAGCAGCGGGTAACCCAGGAAGCCGTAGGTGGTCAGGTCTTTGTGGCTGAGCTTGTCCATCTGGTCTTTGTAGGTGGGCACGCGCTCCAGCCAGCCCAGCGGCGTCACCATGGACAGCGCCAGGTGCAGCTCGGCGTGCTGCGGCACTTTGGACTGCACGAAGATGGTGGACTTTTCCGGGTCCACGCCCGAGGCCAGCCAGTCGATCACCATCTCGTTGATGGATTTGCCGATGATGGAAACGTCGTCAAAGTTGGTGGTCAGCGCGTGCCAGTCGGCCACCATGAAGAAGCATTCGTGGCTGTGCTGCAGCTCTACCCAGTTCTTGATCACGCCGTGGTAGTGGCCCAGGTGCAGGCTGCCGGTGGGGCGCATGCCGGAAAGAATACGGTTGGCAAACATGTATGGCTTTCAGAAAAAGGTCAGGCTCTTACCAGCAGGTAGAGCAGGTTCAGTACGATTTCGATAAACGGACTCAGGATAGGCGACAGCGTGCGGGTAAACACCAGCGCCAGCAGTATCCACATGCCGTACGGCTCCAGGCGGGAATATTGATAAGCCAGGCCCGGCGGCAGCAGGCTTTCCACGATGCGGCCGCCGTCCAGCGGCAGCAGCGGCATCAGATTCAGCACCATCAGCACCACGTTAATGCCGATACCGGCCTGGCTCATCAGCGCCAGCGGCTCGCTGTAGCTGTTGTTCATCACCACGGCCAGCTTGAACAGCAGTACCCACAGTACCGCCATAGCAAAGTTGGCCAGCGGGCCGGCAGCCGCTACCCAGCGCATGCCGGCGCGCACATTGCGCAGCTGGCCAAAGCGTACAGGCACCGGCTTGGCCCAGCCAAACAGGAAGCCGCCCACCGCCAGGCACATCAGCGGCAGCAAAATGGTGCCTACCAGGTCGATGTGGCGCAGCGGGTTCAGCGATACGCGGCCCAGGTTGTAGGCGGTGTTGTCGCCCCAGTACTTGGCCACGTAGGCGTGCGCGGCTTCGTGCAGGGTAATGGCAAACAATACCGGCAGTGCGTATACGGAAATCTTCTGGATCAGGTTGAGTTCTTCCAAGATGCGGTCCTTGCAGGTTTACAGGCCCAGGCGCGCGGGGTCGCCCTTGCCCTGGCGAATCAGCGCCACGCCGTCGGTCATGTCGATGACAGTGGTGGGCTCGGTGCCACACCAGCCTCCATCGATCACCAGATCGACCAGATGTTCCAGCCGCTCGCGGATCTCGTACGGGTCGGTCAGTGGCGCGTCGTCCCCCGGCAGCTGCAGCGTACAGGACAAAATGGGCTCGCCCAGCTCTTCCAGCAGCGCCAGCGCCACCGCGTTTTCCGGCACGCGCAGGCCGATGGTGGCGCGCTTGGGGTGCAGCGTGCGCTTGGGTACGTCGCGGCTGGCTTCCAGAATAAACGTGAAGCTGCCCGGCGTGGCGGCCTTCAGCAGGCGGAACTGCGCATTATCCACACGCGCGTAGCTGGCCAGCGAGGACAGATCGGCGCACACCAGCGTCAGGTGGTGCTTGAGGTCGATCTGGCGAATGGCCAGCAGGCGCTCCATGGCTTTCTTGTCGCCCAGGTGGCAGCCCAGCGCGTAACAGGAGTCGGTGGGGTACACCACCACACCGCCGTCACGGATGATTTTGGCGGCTTCGCGTATCAGCCGTGCCTGCGGGTTTTCCGGGTGAATCACAAAGAACTGGGACATGGCATTAGCTCGCTAGGTTGGCCGCAGGGTTGGCCGCAGGCTGCTGGATACGTGCGGCCAACGGTAGCCAGACCGGCTGGCAAATGGGCGGCAGCGGCTGGGTGCTGCCTACGTCGCGCCCGCCCTCGCCCGGCGCGTGAAAGTCGCTGCCGGCGCTGGCGTACAGGCCGTGGCGCTGGGCGTGCAGGGCAAACTTGATCATGTCGTCCAGGCTGTGGCTACCGCTGGCAATTTCGATGCCCTCGCCGCCAGCGGCCTTGAAGTCCAGAATCAGCCGCTCGATCAGCGTGCGCCCCATATCGTAACGGCCGGGGTGGGCGATCACCGCCATGCCGCCGGCGGCGCGTATCCACGCCACGGCGTCTTCCAGGCTGGCCCACTCGTGCGGTACGTAGCCTGGCTTGCCGTTGGTCAGGTATTTGCGGAACACGGTTTTCACGTCTTTTACTTCGCCGCTTTGCACCAGGAAACGGGCAAAGTGCGTGCGGCCAACCATGTCCGGGTTGCCGGCAAAGCGCATGGCCCCGTCGAAGGCGCCGTGGATACCGGCTTTTTCCAGCGAGGCCGACATCTGGCGCGCACGCTCTACGCGGCCGTCGCGGATGGACTTGAGCCCGGCTTGCAGCACCGGGTTGGCCGCATCAATACCCAGGCCAACGATGTGCACGGTATGGCGCTGCTGCCAGCTCACCGACACCTCGACACCATTCAGAAAAGGCACGCCGCAGGCTGCCGCCGTGGCAGCCGCCTCGGCCAGGCCGGCGGTGCAGTCGTGGTCGGTCAGCGCCAGCAGGGTGGCGCCGCGCTCGGCAGCACGGCGAATCACTTCTGCCGGGGCCAGCCCGCCATCGGACGCGGTGGAATGAAAGTGCAGGTCAATGCTGTTCATCGGGGCCTTTGTTTGCCGCGCGGGCCTGGCGTGCGGCTTCGCGCAGCTGCCAGGCGGCCAGCTTCTGGCGGTACTCGCTGACCGCAGAATCATAAATATCCCAGACACAAGGCTGACAACCGCTATGGCAGCAGGCGTAGTCGTCAGGCGTGTCGGGGGCCTCTGGCTGCGGGTCGAAGTCGTCGTCGAACGACTCGGGGCCGATGGCTTGCAGGGTACTCACGCTGCAGCTACCACCTTGATGGTGAAGCCTTCGCCGGACACCAGCTGGCCGACGCGGATCTTGTTAGTCTTGCGCAGCTCTACCTGGCCGTCTACCAGCACATTGCCCTCGGCAATAAAGTGTTTGGCCATGCCGCCGGTGTCGCACACACCGCAGGTTTTCAGCAGGTCGCACAGCGGGATGTAATCGCCGCTCAGTTCGTAGATTTCGTTCATGGTTCTGTTCACAGGGGTTGTACACACCGCCTTTTGACAGGGCTGTGTGCCGGCTGTGGACAAGCGCCACAAGCCTTTGTTTGTTCTGGCCATTTCCTGGCTGACTATTTTTTCAGCAGCCCGTTTTTACTTTCCACACCGCGGCGGGACAGCCTTGTGCACCGGCTGTGGACAAACAGCCTAACTGGCTGAGCCATAAGGCGAAAGCCAATACTGCCTAAAAAACAGGCAGCTGCGGCAGTACACACCGTAGTGCAGCCCACGCAGCCGCCTCGCGTTGCGCCCCCTGCCCCGCCACCAGCTGATACGGCACAGCGGCTGCCTGCAACGCTGTGCGGTACAGGCCAAACAGCCAGTCACGGCTATCGGGGTGGCTGCGCAGCGGGTCCGGCTGCCATGGCAGGTCGGGTGCGGCAAGCAGCGTCAGCGCATAACCGTGCGGCTGGTTCAGCGCCAGCAGCGCTGGCTCGGCCTGGCCAAAGGCGACCTCGGCCCAGATGCGGCAGGTCAGCACCGTGGTGTCGCACAGTAGTACGCGGGCACCCGCGTCGCTGGCGGCTTGCTCGGCAGCCAGCTGCCCGCGGGCAATGGCCAGGATATCGGCGGCGCTGGGTTGGTAGGGCCGGTTGGCATAGTAAGCTCGGGCGTACTCGGCTACCGCTACCGCCGCCACACCATGCTGCTGCAGCCGGGCAGCCAGCTGCGCGGCCAAGGTGCTTTTACCGCACGATTCGGGGCCGACAATGGCAATGCGTACAGGGGAGCAAACGTCAGACATATACCGCCTATTATACGCGGCAACGGCCCCGCCCTGTTACCCGCCTGCAGCACAGGCCGCCACAGCAAGCTTGGCTATCCACAGTATGCGTAAAAACGCCCACATCCAGTGGGAGCAAGGGTGTGGGCGGGCTGTGGAAAAGCTGCACAAGCTCATGATTTATTGAAACAAACCCTGGTTAGCTTATTTTTTAAGCAGAACCCTATACACCACGCCAGCAACGCCCCACCCCCACATCGATAAACCTCACCCAACCGGGCAACACGGCAAAACGCCCACACCCTGTGGGAGCAAGGGTGTGGGCGGGCTGTGGACAAGCCAGACAAGTCATTGATACCGCAGGCACAAAGCGCGGCTGACTATTTTTTAACCACCCACTGTGTTTTATGCACGCCAGCGCTGGAAAGCACTGTGGGGTGTCTGTGGACAGATGCGCTAAGCCCATGACACATAATGGCTTTCCGGCACTGCACGTTTTTTAATCAGCCAGCGACACTTCACCGCGCAGATTAGCGGCCCAGGCCTGGCGCAAGGCTTGCACACCAAGGCCCTGTGACAGCAGGTAAAGCAGCTTGGCGTTGGCCGCCTCCGGCGTCATGTCGCCGCCGGCTAGCGCGCCGGCCTGCGCCAGCGGCTGGCTGGCCGCGTAGGCGCCTACTTCTACCGCGCCTTTGCCGCACTGCGTCAGGTTCACCACCAGGCAGCCGCGTTCGCTGGCGATGCGCACGCCGTGCAGCAGCGCGGCGTCGTCCGGCGTATTGCCGTTGCCGTAGCTATGCAGAATGGCCGCCTGCGGGGTATCTGCGGCCAACCAGCGGCCAAAGTCGCCAGCCATACTGCCTGGCAGCAAGAAGCCGCTGCGGATGCTGGCCGGCTGCGGCAGCACGGCGCGGAAGGCGCCACTGCCACGGCGCCACTGAGCCGTATCCCAGCTGGCATGTATGCCAAAGCGGGCCAGCGGTGCGGCGTTCGGGCTATCGAAGCCGGCAAAGCTGGCGGCGTCTACCTTGCGCGCACGGCAGCCGCGCAGCAGCAGGCGGTTAAAGGCGATGGCGACTTCGTGCAGTGCCGGCTGGCACGCCGCTTCGATGGCGTCGGCCAGGTTGCCCCAACCGTCGCTGCGCGGGTGGCCCAGCGGCAGCTGCGAGCCGGTCACAATCACCGGCTTGGCCAGGTTTTCCAGCGCAAAGGCCAGCACACTGGCGGTATAGGCCATGGTGTCGGTGCCGTGGATCACCACAAAACCGTCGTAGCGCTCGTAGGCGGCGGCCAGGTCGGCCACCAGCTTTTGCCAGTCGGCCACGGTAATGGCCGACGAGTCGATCAGCTGCGGGTACTCCACCACGTCCCAGCTCACGCCTTCCCGCGCCAGGCGCTGCAGCTGGGCCGGCAGGTAGCCCGGCACGGGTGCCAGGCCAGCAGGGGTAGGCGCCATGCCGATGGTGCCGCCGGTGTAGAGAATCAACAGTTTGCTCATGCGCCATGCTCCTTATCATGAAAAACGGCGTGCCCCGCAGGGTAACGCCGTTTAGGTGTGCATTACAGATTGTGTACCAGAATGCCCAGAATCAACACCGGTGCCACGTAGCGGCAGAAGCCGCGCATGGCTCGCAGCCACACCGGGGGTTGCCCGCCCGCGGCCAACTGGCCTTGCACCACCGGCCATACGCGCCAACCGACAAAGATAGCCAGCAAGACTTCACCCAAAGGCATCAGCACATTAGATGTGACGTAATCCAGCAGGTCGAAAAACCCTTTGCCGAACACGGTGTATTCGCTCCAGATACCCAGCGATAGCGACGCCGGGATACCCAGCAAAAACACGCCAGCAGACACCAGCAGCGCGGCACGTCGGCGTGGCAGCTTGAACTCGTCCATCACCGCGCTCACCACCACTTCCAGCAGCGATACCGACGAGGTCAACGCCGCCACCAGCAGCAGGCAGAAGAACAGCACGGCAAACAGCTGGCCACCGGCCATCTGGGCAAACACCGCCGGCATGGTGATAAAGGTCAGGCCCGGGCCTGCGGACGGGTCGAAGCCAAAGGCGAACACCGCTGGCAGCACCATCAGGCCAGCCAGGAAGCAGGTCATCACGGTGAGCGCAATAACCCATAGCGAGGAGCCCAGCAGCGGGGTGTCGCGGCCAACGTAAGAGCCGTAGGTAATCATCACGCCCATGCCCAGCGACAGCGAGAAAAACGCCAAGCCCATGGCGTCCACCAGCATATTACCGGTGACCTTGCTGAAATCCGGCGTCAGGAAATACAGCAGGCCATCCATGGCGCCAGGCAGCGTGAGGCCACGCACGATCAGCACCAGCATCAGCACAAACAGCGCCGGCATCAGAAACTTGGACAGGTTCTCGATACCTTTCTGCACGCCGCCCAATACCACCGCCAGCGTCAGGCCGGCAAACAGGCCGTGGTAGATCAGCGGCTGCACCGGGTCGGTAATGAAACCGTTAAACGTATCGCCCAGCACTTTGGCGTCGCTGGTCAGGATGCTACCGCCAAGCGATTTGCCGATGTAGGCAATGGTCCAGCCACCCACCACACTATAGAAAGAGTAAATCAGGAAACACACCAGCACGCCGGTAAAGCCCACCCACGGCCAGGCGCGGCCACCGAGCTGGCGAAAGCTGCCGATGGCATTACTGTTGGCCGCACGGCCCAGTGCCATTTCACCCAGCATCAACGCCAGGCCTACCGACAAGCAAATCAGCAGATAAATAAACAGGAATGCACCACCACCGTTGGTGGCTGCCACGTACGGAAACTTCCAGATGGCCCCCAGGCCGATGGCGGAACCCGCCGCAGCAAGAATAAAACCGAGGCGCGAGCCCCATTGAGATCGAGACATACAGACTTCACTTCCAAACGGTAACGAAACAGGGCTGCCGGTAAGCACCCCACGCAAGCGCCACAATGCCGGTAAGCACCATGGCGATTCACACGCTCGTTGCCGGTCTTGCCAAGGCGGGTAGCTTGGGCAAGGTCCTGCAGCAGCCGGGTAGGCTGGCCCTGGGTGCGGGCGACGTGCCGACCAGGTTGGCCGCGGTCACCACGCAGGCGGGCAGAACGCACTGGCTCTTAAAAAGCCAGAACCGCCAGCGGCACAGCCTGCCTGGCGGTTTTGTATACGAAATACAGTACATAAAATACCATGTTGCCGCTTTTGCGTCAGCCACAGCCTTGCCTAGCCCCGCTGCTATGCGTATACTCGCGCTTCACCTGAGTGCGGGTGTAGCTCAATGGTAGAGCAGAAGCTTCCCAAGCTTACGACGAGGGTTCGATTCCCTTCACCCGCTCCATCCTGCCTTATCAATCACGCCGCAGACCCAATACCCATGAAATGGAACTCTGGCCGGCTATGGCTCAAAACCGCTGTCTATAGTCTCGTTGCCCTGGTTTCGCTGCTGGCCATCGGGCTGATCCTGTTTTTCCTGCGTTTCGATAGCCAAAGCGTACGCAATAATCTGCAAAACTCGCTGGCCGACACACAGCGAACCGTGACCATCAACGGCAAAATTTCCCCCATGCTCTTCCCCTCGCCCGGCTTGGCCATTGGCAAGCTGGAAATCAGCGAGCCGGGCAGCCGTACGACCTTTGCGCGCATTGACGAAGTAGAAGCGCGCCTGGCCTGGCTGCCCCTGCTGTTTGGCGAGCTGGAAATCACCCATCTGGCACTGCACGATACGCAGATCAATCTGGTGCGCAGCAGCGACGGCAATATGAACTTTGCCGACCTGCTGCGGCGCCGTAAAACCAGCAAATTCAAGCTGGATCTCGACACCATGACGCTGCGCGGCACCAGCATCAACCTGTCGGACCGCGTGAATGGCCGCCTGAGCCGCCTGGAAGAAGGCAGCCTGGACATAGAAGGGCTCAAATCAGACGCCCGCCTGTCGTTCGGCGGCCGCCTGGAGAGCGGTAGCCAGGTTGTCAGCGTGGCCGTCAAAGCCCCGTTCACCCGCCAGGATGACCAGGTCAGCATCGACCAGCTGGATGCGCTGGCCATCAGCAGCACCGACAAGCTGGGCGAGGTTCGCCTGGGCGTTGAAGGCCGCCTGAAGCTGAACTTTGGCACCCTGCTGGCCAGCGGTGAAGACCTCAAGCTGACGCTGGACACCTCGCTCCCCAAAGGCCATGCCGAAGCGCGGCTGCCACAGATCAGCGCCAGTCTTACCGAACTGACCACCCCGGCCGCCGCCATTACCGGCTCGGTGAATTACGCCCGCACCCAGTACCGTTTCTCCAGCCAGCTGGCCGAAATCAAACTCAACCGTGACGGCGCTTTTGCCGACCAGATGTTGGGTAACTTTGCCTGGTCGGTAGGCGGGCACGCCATCAGCATGAACCTGCGCGCGCCGCTCAGCCTGGCGGCCTACCACCAGCTGCGCCTGGAGCCGCTGGTACTGACTGCCCACCTGAAAACGCCAGTGTTGCCGCGCGGCCAACTCCAGGCATCGCTGCAAGGCGCGCTGGACGGCGACCTGGCGGAAAGCCGGCTGAACCTGCGCGTAGCGGGCCAGCTGGACGGCGCGGCGCTGGCCGCCACCGCCACACAGTACGGCTTCATGCAGCCGCGCCACGAAGCCACGCTAACCGTGGGCAAACTGGACTTGAACCGCTACCTGCCGGAAAACCAGGCCGAAAAAGCGGTTGCCCTGTTCCAGAACGGCTCGCCTTTCCGCCTGGACTGGATGGATTTCCTGAACGTGGACGGCAAGCTGTCGGTGGGCGAGCTGGCCATGGGGCGCTTCCGCATCAAGGGCATTACCGCCGATATCAAGGCGCGGCCGGAGAGCATTACGCTGGACCAGCTGGGCGCCGAGATTTACGACGGCAAGCTCAAGGGCAGCATGAAGCTGCTGCGCGACAAAGAACCGCGCGTCGAGCTGTCGCAACAGCTGATCGGCATGCAGATCAAGCCGCTGATGCTGGACTTGTTCGACTTCAACCGGGTAGAGGGTGCCGGCAACGGCTGGGTACAGCTGAATGCCCACGGCACCTCGCTGGCCGCCCTGCGCAATACGCTGAGCGGCAAAGTAGCGGTGCGTCTGGAAAAAGGCGCGCTCACCGGCATTGACCTGGTGTCGGCACTACGCGACCTGCCAGGCGAGCTGAAAGACTGGAACAACAGCAGCATGGTGGCGCAGGCCGACCAGAAAACCACCTTCTCGGCGCTGTCGGCCGGTTTTGAGCTGGACAATGGCATTGCGCGCAATCAGGACCTGAAACTGGATTCCTCGCTGGTGAATGTTAACGGCGGGGGCAAGTTCGACCTGACGCAAAGCATTGTGGACTACACGCTGAACGTGCGCGCCAACCCGCAAGCCTTCAAGCAGCTGAACGGTATCAATGTCCCGCTGAAGATCACCGGCCAGATCAACAAACCCACCTACTCGCTAGACTTCAACGCCATGGTCAAAGGCAAGAAGACCGAAGGTGAAAAGCAGCAGGCGCTGAAAAAAGAACTGACCAAGCAGATCACCACCATCCTGCCTGGCAGCAAGAAGTAAACATCGCCACGCTTGGTAATACACGACAAGCCCTGTTTGCCACGCAAGCAGGGCTTGTTTTGCCAACAACGCGCCGGCACGCGCCGATATCCCTGCAACACAAGCGGACACTACCGGCCAGGGGCAGACACCATGGCCATCACCACTCACCATAAAAAAGGTTGGCCGCACAGCATTGCGGCCAACCTTTTTTTTGCCACACGCCAATCCAGGCGCGGCTACCCCTAGCCCTGCAGCAGCAAGGTCTCTGCCAGCAGCAGCTGTTCCGGCCGTGCCAGCAGCACCAGCACATCACCCTCACATAGCTCGAAATCCGGCGTCAGCTCGGTGTAGCGCGTATGGCCACGGCGCACGGCTTTGACTTCTACTTGCCGATCAGACAGCTTTATCGCCCCCAGCGGCGAGCCGATGGCGTGCGCCCCGCTGATCAGCTGCACGCTATGCAGGCGTGACATCTGGCTATCGTCGATACCATCTATCTCGTCACTGGCGCCACGGAAGAAACCTTTGAACAGGTTATAGCGCTCTTCACGCACGGTGCGGATACGGCGCAGTACGCGGCCCAACGGCACGCCCAGCACCACCAGCGCATGCGATGCCAGCATCAGGCTGCCTTCCATTACCTCGGACACGACCTCGTCGGCACCCGCCTGACGCAGCTGCTCGATATCGGTATCGTCAATGGTGCGCACAATCACCGGCAGGTCGCTGCGCAGCTGGCGCACCACATCGATAATGCGTTCCGACGCATGCGTGTCGGCAAAGGTAATCACCACTGCTTTGGCACGCAGCGCGCCGGCCGCAGTAAGTACTTCGCGCTTGGCGGCATCGCCAAACACCACCGGGTCGCCCGCCTCGCCGGCCTCGCGCACACGCTCCGGGTCCAGATCCAGTGCAAAAAATGAAATGTCTTCGCTTTCCAGCAGCCGTGCCAGGTACTGGCCGCTACGGCCGTAGCCGCAAATGATCACGTGTTCGTTCTTGCTCATGGTTTGCACCAGAATCTGGTGCAGGTCTACCGACATCAGCGCCCAGTCTTGCTTGATCAGGCGTTTGCTGATGCGGTCGGCGTACTGGATAAGAAACGGCGCCACCAGCATGGACAACAAAATGCCGGCAATGGCGGCTTGCTCGATAGCCGGCTCCAGCAGCTTGAGGCTGCCGGACAGCGACAGCAACACAAAGCCGAACTCGCCGCCCTGCGCCAGCGCCAGGCCCGCCTTGAGCGCATCATTCGCGCGGTGCCCCATCGCCCGCGCCAGGCCAAACACCACCAAGAGTTTTACTGGCAGCAGCAAGAGCAGCATCAGCAATACGGCACCGGATTGCTCGAACAGCACGCCCACATCCAGCCGCATACCCACGGTAATAAAGAAGAAGCCCAGCAAAATGTCGCGGAACGGCTTGATGTCCTCTTCCACCTGGAAACGGTACTCGGTTTCCGAAATCAGCATGCCGGCCACAAAGGCGCCCAGCGCCAGCGACAAGCCCGCCTGCTGGGTAATGAAGGCCACGCCCAGGGTGATGAGCAGCACGTTAATCATGAACAGCTCGCTGGAACGCTGGCGCGCCACCAGGTGGAACCATGGCCGCATCAGGCGCTGGCCAAACACCAGCAGCAAGCTCAGCACCAGCAGCACCTTCACCGCCGCCATGCCCAAGTCTGCCGCCAGGTGGTCCGAGTTGGCCGCAAACGCGGGCAGCAGGATCAGCAAGGGCACTACGGCAATATCCTGGAACAGCAGCGTGCCCATGGCCAGCTGGCCATGCGGCTGCGCCAGCTCGAGGCGCTCGGCCAGCAGCTTGCTGACGATGGCGGTAGACGACATGGTCAGCGCGGCACCAATGGCAAAGCCGGCCAGCGTGCTGCCGGTGAGCCAGCCGACGGCACCGGTGATCAGCAACAGGGTCACCACGACCTGCGCCAGTCCGACACCGAACACCAGATGTTTCATGGCTTTGAGCTTGGCCAGCGAGAACTCCAGGCCAATGGAGAACATCATGAAGACAATGCCGATTTCACCCAGAAACTCGGTTTCCGGGCCTTCCGGTATCAGGTGCATCACGCCGGGGCCGGCCAGAAAACCCACCACCAGATAGCCCAGCATGGGCGGTACGCGCAAGCTACGGCAGGCGGTAACTGCCAGAACGGCTACCAGCAACACCACTACTATGGGAAACAGGGAATGCATCGTGGGGGAGTGCTCCTCGCGACAAAAAACAGGCCAAGCAAAACTTGCACCCGCCAGGTAAGGTCGAACGATTATAAGCTGATATAATTGGTGACTATGGATATTGAGCAAAAACAACAGCAGCTGGCGCTGGCGCGCGAGGTGCTACACATCGAAGCGGATGCCATCGTCAGCATGGCGCAGCGCCTGGGCGACGCCTTCCTGGCAGCCATCGACCTGGTACTGGCTTGCCCTGGCCGGGTGATCGTCACCGGCATCGGCAAGTCCGGCCATATTGGCCGCAAGATCGCCGCTACGCTGGCCAGTACAGGCACACCGTCGTTCTTCATGCACCCTGCCGAAGCCGCCCATGGTGATTTGGGCATGGTCACGACACGCGACGTCATCCTGGCGCTGTCCAACTCGGGCGAAAGCGACGAAATCATCGCGCTGCTGCCTGCGCTCAAGCGCAAGGGCATTGCCATCATCGCCATGACCGGCCGGCCGCAATCCACCTTGGCGCAAGAAGCCAATGTGCATCTGGACGTGGCGGTAGACAAGGAGGCCTGCACCCTGGGCCTGGCCCCGACCACCAGCACCACCGCAGCACTGGCCATGGGCGATGCCCTGGCGGTGACCTTGCTGGACGCACGCGATTTCAAACCGGAAGACTTTGCCCTGTCCCACCCCGGTGGCAGCCTGGGCCGCCGCCTGCTGGTACACATCAGCGACGTGATGCACAGTGGCGATGCCCTGCCCGTGGTACGTAGCGGTGCATCGCTCAAAGATGCCCTGCTGGAAATGACCCGCAAAGGCCTGGGCATGACTGCGGTACTGGATAAAGACGGCCGCCTGGCGGGCATCTTTACCGATGGCGACTTGCGGCGTACGCTGGACCATTCGCTGGACCTGGCCGGCCTCACCATCGATGACGTCATGGGCCGGCAGCCGCGTACCATTGCGGCCAACCTGCTGGCCGCCGAAGCGGCCAAAGAAATGGAGCTGCGCAAGATCAACGGCCTGCTGGTGGTAGACGGCAGCGGCGCGCTGATTGGCGCACTCAATATGCACGACCTGCTCAAGGCAGGCGTGGTGTAAGGATTACCATGCAAAAAATGACTGACCTGGCCAAGCGCACCCGCCTGCTGATTCTGGATGTAGACGGCGTGCTCACCGACGGCCGCATTTTCATTACCGCCAGTGGCGAAGAGTTCAAAGCTTTCAATACGCTGGATGGCCACGGCCTCAAGATGCTGCAAACCACCGGCGTCCAGCTGGCCATCATCACCGGCCGGGCAGCCCCCAGCGTGGCACACCGCGTACGCGGCCTGGGTATAGACCACTACTACGAAGGCGTGCAGGACAAACGCACCGCTTTTGCCGACCTGCTGGCCAAAACCGGTATTGCCGCTGAAGACTGCGCCTATATCGGCGACGACGTCATCGACCTGCCGGTGATGAGCCGCGTCGGGCTGGCTGTAGCCGTGCCGGATGCGCCCAGCTTTGTCCGCCAGCACGCTCACTTTGTAACGGGCAACCGGGGTGGCCGCGGTGCCGTGCGCGAGCTGTGCGAGCTCATCATGCAAGCCCAGGGCAGCTTTGACCGCGTCATGGCCAGCTACCTCGAATGAACCGTGCCGCGAAACTGTTCCCCATTGGGCTCATGCTGGCCATGGGGCTGCTGTCGTTCTGGCTGAATGTGCTCACGCAATGGCGCTCGCCCGAACAGCGCCAGCTCGACCCGTCGCAGCCGGAGTACACCATTGAGCAGCTCAAGATCACCCGTTTTGACGAGCAAGGCCTGCCCATGCAGCACCTGAACGCCAGCAAAATGTGGAAGCTGCCGCAAACCGAGCTGGTTCACATGCAGCAACCCGACCTGAAACAGTTCCGCCAGGGGCAGCTGGACTACACCCTGCGCGCCGACCAAGGGCAGTACGCCCGCAGTACCGGCCAAGGGCAGTTCGATGGCCATGTGGACATGCTGCGCCAGCCGTATGGCGAGCAGGCCGCCGTTCATCTGCAAACACCCTCGCTGCTGGTCAATAGCCAGAGCGGCATTCTCAGCAACCGGGCACCCGTCACTATCGATAATGGCCAGTCGCGCATCAGTGCTGTTGGCTTTTACTACAATCACCCGGCCGGGCAGCTGAAACTGCTATCTCAAGTAAGGATTTCCTATGCGCCATAGCCTGATGCTGTTGCTGGCACTCGGCACCGTATGCACCCCGGCATTTGCCGAAAAAGCCGACAGCAGCAAACCTATCGAAGTCAATGCCGACAGCGCATCGCTAGACCAAAAGCAAGGTATCAATGTATTTGAGGGCAATGTCATCATTACCCAGGGTACGCTGAACCTGCGCGCGCAAAAAACCGTCGCCACACAAGATGCCAGCGGCCGCCAGAAACTGCTGGCCACCGGCAGCCCGGTGTACTTCCGCCAGAAACTGGACGGCAAGAACGAATACGTAGACGGCCACGCCAGCCGCGTGGATTACGACTCGGCCAACAATACCGTCATTCTTACCGGCAAGGCCCAGGTCAAGCGTGGCAAGGATATCGTGAACGGCGAACAGATCAGCTACAACACGGTAACCGAGATCTACCAGGTAAAAGGCCAGAGTGCCAGCAATGGCAGTGGCCGTGTCACCATCATCCTTCAGCCGCAGGAAAAACCATGAGCCAAAGCCGGCTGAGCATCCAGCACCTGAAAAAGACCTTCAAGAAGCGCACCGTGGTGCGGGATGTATCGATGGACATCGCCAGCGGTGAAGTCATCGGCTTGCTGGGCCCCAACGGTGCGGGCAAAACCACCAGCTTCTACATGGTAGTAGGCCTGATCGCGGCCGAAGCCGGCCAGATCTTGCTGGATGGCGAGGCCATTACGCACTTGCCCATCCACAAACGGGCACGCCTGGGCCTGGGTTACTTGCCGCAAGAAGCATCGATCTTCCGCAAGATGACGGTAGAAGAGAACATCCAGGCGGTACTGGAAGTGGCCGGTTTAACGGGAGAGGCGCTGGATAACGAACTGCAGCTACTGCTGGACGACCTCAACATCGGCCACCTGCGCGAAACCAATGCCATGGCCCTGTCCGGCGGTGAGCGCCGCCGCGTGGAAATCGCCCGAGTGCTGGCCACCAAGCCGCGTTTCATCCTGCTGGACGAGCCATTTGCCGGCGTTGACCCCATCGCCGTGATTGATATCCAGAAAATCATCTCTTTTCTGAAAGAGCGCGGCATCGGCGTGCTGATTACCGACCACAACGTGCGTGAAACCCTGCGTATTTGCGACCGCGCCTATATTATTTCTGAAGGCCGCGTGCTGGCATCAGGCCTACCGGACGAACTGGTCAACAACGAACAGGTTCGCCAGGTTTACCTGGGCGAGCATTTCCACCTGTAAGCGAAATGAAACAAACCCTCCAGCTCAAAGTCAGCCAGCAACTTACCCTGACACCGCAACTGCAGCAGTCCATCAAGCTGCTGCAAATGTCCACGCTAGACCTGTCCAGCGAACTGGAGCGCTATCTGCTGGAAAACCCGCTACTGGAGCGCAGCGACGGTAGCGACAGCCCGCCAGCAGAAAGCGATGCCCCCGCTACCCAGGAAAGCAGTAACGACACCGCAGAAGACCGCCAGCAAGACAGCATGGAGCTCACCGACTGGGGGAGTGGCAGTAGCGGTGGCAGCCGCGATGGGGACGACGAATTCGACCCTATCCTCAACGCCCCCTGCCGCCCTACCCTGCGCGAGCACCTCACGGCACAAATGCGCGAAACCCAGCTGGGGCAGCGCGATAGCGCCTTGCTGGCACTGCTGATCGACGAGCTGGACGACGATGGCTACCTGCAAACCCCGCTGGAAGAGGTTGCAGCAGAACTACCGCTGGAGCTGGATGTCGAAGCAGAAGAACTGGAAACACTGCGCAAGCTCATGATGCAATTTGAACCCATGGGCATAGGCAGCCGTGACCTGGGGGAATTTCTGGCACTACAGCTGGGCAACCTGCCGCCGCACACGCCGTCACTCCCCCTGGCGCGCCAGCTGGCCGGCGAGCACCTGGCTTTGCTAGGTAGCCGTGACTACACCCGCCTGAAGAAAATCCTGGGTGTGGGCGAGGCCGAATTACGCGCTGCGCATAGTCTTATTGCCACGCTGAGACCACGGCCCACTAGTGGTTTTGACCAAGGTGAGACACATTATGTAGCGCCGGATATCCATGTCGTACGCCGTGGTGGCCGCTGGGTAGCCCAGCTGAATCGGGGCTCGCTGCCAAAACTTCAAGTAAATCAGCTGTATGCAAACATGCTGCAGCAACGCGACAGTAGCCATAACCTTTCAGGGCAGTTGCAAGAGGCAAGATGGCTGGTAAAAAACATCCAGCAACGGTTTGACACCATCCTGAAAGTGTCGGAATCTATAGTTGAGAGGCAGCAAGCGTTCTTTGAACACGGTGAAGTGGCCATGCGCCCGTTGATACTGCGAGACATTGCAGATGAGCTGGGTTTGCATGAATCCACCATTTCCAGGGTAACTACCCAGAAGTACCTGCTGTGCAGCCGTGGGCTGTTCGAGCTGAAGTACTTTTTCGGTAATGCACTGGAAACGGATAGTGGCGGCGAATGCTCCGCCACAGCCATCAAGGCGCTGATACGCCAGATTATCGACAGCGAGGACGGCAAGAAACCGCTGTCCGATAGCGCCATCGCCGACAAGCTCACGGCACAAGGTATTCAGGTTGCCAGACGTACGGTTGCCAAGTATCGTGAAGCTATGCAGATTCCACCAGTTAGCCTTCGCAAGGCCTTATAGAAGTGCCAAAACACCGGTGCGGCCAGCCCGACCGCACTGTTAACAGAAGGAGTCAGGGTATGAACCTCAAAATTACCGGTCTACACCTCGAAGTTACCCCATCGATTCGTGAGTACATCGAGAGCAAACTCGAACGCATCACCCGCCACGTAGATAATGTCATTGGCGTTAACGTGACGCTGTCGGTTGATAAACTGGTACAAAAAGCGGAGGTCAATGTTCATCTGGCAGGCAAAGACATTCATGTCGAATCGGAAGAAGCCGATATGTACGCCGCCATCGACACGCTGATGGATAAACTGGACCGTCAGGTATTGAAGTTCAAAGAAAAACAGGGCGAGCACCGGGTGAATGCCCAGCAGGTTAATGCCACCTTGTAAGTCACCATGATGAATAGAACGGGAGCCAACAGGCTCCCGTTTTTGTTTTCATGCCGCAATATGGCCATTTTTTTGCCTGTCATGCCGATTTCCATGCTTCACCGGGTGCCAAACAGGGCAAAATGCGCATGCCCTGTCCGGGTTGCCGCGCGAGCAGACAACTGCGCAGCCACCACCGGCACTGCCGTTTGCCTGGATGACAACCGGCGCGGTAGCCCGCCTTGAAACAGGGCAACGAGAGCGTGGCAAGTTGCGGCACTTATCCGCCACAGGCGGGTCTTACCCTGCCCTATTGCAAACAGCCGACTCGGCGTAGAATGGCCGACGGTTTTTTCCGGCAAATGTAAATCATGAGCTTGATTGGCAAGATTCTTCCGCAGCAGAACGTGCTGGCGGATGTAGATGTATCCAGCAAGAAACGCCTGTTCGAACAGGTAGGCCTGATGGTTGAAAACAGCCATGGCATCGCCCGTAGCGACATTTTCGACAGCCTGTTTGCCCGCGAAAAGCTGGGCTCTACCGGGCTGGGCCAGGGTGTGGCCATTCCGCATGGCCGGGTAAAAGGCCTGAAAGAGGCCACCGGTGTGTTTATCCGCCTGGCCAGCCCTATTCCATTCGACTCGCCAGACGGCAAGCCGGTCAACCTGCTGTTTGTACTGCTGGTACCCGAGCAGGCTACCGACCTGCACCTACAGGTGTTATCGGAGCTGGCCCAGCTGTTTTCCAGCCGTAGCCTGCGCGAGAAAATGGCCAGCTGCGACGCGCTAACCCTGCACGAGTTGCTCACCGGAAACGCCACCCATGCCTAATATCAGTGTGCGCCGCCTGTACCAGGACAATCAGCACAAGCTGAGCCTGAGCTGGGTAGCCAGCCGTGCCGGCTCTGACAACCTGATTTCCAACGAAGAGCAGCGGCCAACCCAGGCCCTGGTCGGCCACCTGAACTTTATCCACCCCAACCGGGTGCAGGTGCTGGGTCTGGCCGAGGTGGAGTACCTGAACAAGCTGGAGCAAGCGGCGGCCCGCACCGCGCTGGACCAGCTGTTCCACAAGACCATGGCCGTGGTGATAGTCGCCAACGGCCAGCCCGTGCCCAAGCTGCTGCACGACTACTGCCAGACGCACAATGTGCCGCTGATGAGCACACCGCTGGAAAGCCCCTACCTGATGGACGTGCTGCGCATCTATCTGGCGCGCGCGCTGGCGGTATCCACGGTGATGCATGGCGTATTTCTGGATGTGCTGGAAATCGGCGTGCTGATCATGGGCGACTCCGCCATGGGTAAAAGCGAGCTGGCGCTGGAGCTGATCTCGCGCGGCCACGGCCTGGTTGCCGATGATGCCGTAGAGCTTTACCGCATTGGGCCGGAAACGCTGGAAGGCCGCTGCCCGCCGCTGCTGCGCGACTTTCTGGAGGTGCGCGGCCTGGGCATCCTGAACATTCGGACCATCTTTGGCGAAACCGCCGTGCGGCCCAAGAAAGTACTGAAGCTGATCATCCACCTGATGAAAGCCAACGACCAGGCCATGCAGGCGCTGGACCGGCTGAATATCCAGTCCGAAACCCAGGACATTCTGGGCGTGACGGTGCGCAAGGTTGTGCTACCCGTTGCCGCAGGCCGCAACCTGGCCGTACTGGTAGAAGCCGCCGTGCGCAATTACATTTTGCAGTTGCGCGGCATAGACAGCACGCGCGAATTCATCGACCGCCATACCAATCTGCTACGGGACCAGGAACATGCAGCTGATTCTGATTAGTGGCCTGTCCGGCTCCGGCAAATCTGTTGCCCTGCGCGTACTGGAAGACAGTGGCTACTACTGCGTGGACAACCTGCCGCCCAGCATGCTGGCCGATGCCATTGCGCTGTACCACGAACACGGCCACAGCCAGATCGCCATCAGCGTAGACACGCGCTCGGCGCCAACGCTGGCCGCGCTGCCCAATGCCATCAAGGCGCTGCGGGCGCTGGATATCGACGTCCGCCTGCTCTACCTGGAAGCCAGTACCGATATCCTGGTCAAGCGCTTCTCCGAAACGCGGCGTCGCCACCCGCTGTCCAATGGCCACCTTACGGTAGAGGAATGCATCCGCCTGGAACGCGAGATGCTCGAGCATGTCGGCGAGCTTGGCCACCGCATCGACACCAGCCATTTGTCGGCCAATGCACTGCGGGGCTATGTGAAGCTACTGGCCGGCGCCGACGGCAGCCGCATGACCGTGGTGTTCGAGTCCTTCGGCTTCAAGCACGGCATTCCGCTGGATGCCGACTTCGTGTTCGACGTGCGCTGCCTGCCAAACCCGTACTACGAAGAGGCCCTGCGGCCGCTTACCGGCCGCGACCAAGCCATCTGCGACTTCTTTGCCGGCGAGCCGGAAGTACAAGCCATGGAAGACGATATCCGCACATTCCTGGCCACCTGGCTGCCACGCTTCAAACAGGACAACCGCAGCTATGTCACCATCGCCATCGGCTGTACCGGTGGCCAGCACCGCTCGGTTTACCTTACCGAGCGGCTGGCAGCCAGCTTTGCTGACGAGCAGGTACTGATCCGTCACCGCCAGCTGGGTAGCCGCAGCGGCGACCACTAGCCGTGCGCCTGGCCCTGTTCAAGGCCGGCGACCTGCTGATCGCCACCCTGTTGGCCGCAAGCTGCTTCGGCAGCTTTTATTTTCTGTGGTACCACAGCGGCCGCGCCAGCCACGTACTGCTGTACCAAAATGGCCAGCTGGTACAACGCTGGCCGCTACGGCTGGATAGCCGCTTTACCTTGCACGGCCCGCTGGGCGCAACCCTTGTCGAAATACGGCAAGGGCGGGCGCGCATCGCTGCCGACCCCAGCCCACGCCAGTATTGTGTACAGCAAGGCTGGCTAAACGGCCCAGGCAGTACCGCACTCTGCCTGCCCAACCGTACGGCCATTACTCTGGAAGGCGATAGCGGCCATGACTCGCTGGCATACTGACACCGCGCTACAGCCCAGTGCCTATGACCTGCAGCTGGCCAGGTTGGCCGCAATGGGCTTGGCCCTGTCGCTACTGGAAGCAGCCATCCCCTCGCCCTTGCCGGGCATCAAACCCGGCCTGGCCAATATCGTTACCCTGATTGCCCTGCACCAGCTAGGCTGGCGCGCCGCCGTATGGGTGAGCCTGCTGCGCATCGTGGCCGCCGGGCTAATGCTGGGCAGCCTGTTTACCCCCGGTTTTTGGCTCAGCCTGGCAGGTGGCGCAAGCAGCGTGCTGATGCTGGGGCTGGCCAGCCATCTGCCGGCACGCTATTTCAGTGTGCTAAGCCACAGTATGCTGGCCGGCGTGGCCCATCTTGCAGGACAATTGCTGCTGGCGCGGCTATGGCTCATCCCTCACGATGGTGTCTGGCAGCTGCTACCCCCTTTAATGCTCAGCAGCCTGCTGGCCAGTATGGCCACCGGCCTGCTGACCCTGAAACTGCTGGAGCAACTCCCCCCATGCCAAGCCAAACCATTACCGTCGCCCTGACCGGTGCCTCCGGCCTTCCATATGGCCTGCGCCTGATTGAGTGCCTGCTCGCAGCCGGCGTGCGCGTATGGGTGCTGTACTCCCAGGCTGCCCAGGTGGTGGCACAGCAGGAAATGAACCTGACCCTGCCGTCGCGCCCGGCCGCCTTCCAGAGCTGGCTGGAAGAACAATACCAGCCGGCAGATGGCTTGCTGCGCGTCTACGGGCGTGAAGAATGGTTTGCGCCACCAGCGTCCGGCTCCAACCCGGCCGACGCCATGGTGGTGTGCCCCTGCTCGATGGGCACGCTGGCCGCCATCGCCGCCGGCAGCAGCGACAACCTGATCGAGCGCGCCGCCGACGTCAGCATCAAGGAACAGCGCAAGCTGGTACTGGTACCACGCGAGGCGCCGCTCTCGGCCATTCATCTGGAAAACATGCTGAAGCTGGCACGGCTGGGCGTGTGCATCCTGCCGCCCAGCCCCGGCTTTTATACCCACCCGCAAAGCGTGCAGGACATGGTGGACTTTGTCGTGGCACGCATCATGGACCAAGTCGGCGTAGCGCACAGCCTGCTGCCACGCTGGGGAGAAGACCGCGCATGATTACACCAGAACACAGCCTGCTGTCCTTGCCGGCACTACGGCAGCTGGAACAAAACGCAGAGGCAGCGGGCCTGCAGCTGATGCAACGCGCCGCCCAAGCCATTGCCCAGTGGTGCCAGGCGCATATCCAGCCCGGTGCGGCCATTCTGGTGGCTGCCGGCCCCGGCAATAATGGTGGCGACGCCATCCTGGCGGCCTGCTTGCTGAAACAAGCCGGCTACGCAGTAGAAGTCCTGCTGCCCGAGCCACGGGTAAATGCTGCCGTAGCGGCAGCATTGCAACACTGGCAGGCGCTGGGCGGCAGTGTGCGGCCAACCCTGGGCGACACCACACCCGCCTGGCTGCTGGACGGCCTGTTTGGCGTCGGGCTGAGTCGGCCACTGAGCGGCGCCTGGCTGCACCTGATTCGCCGCCTTAACAGCCTGCCCTGCCCCAAGCTGGCCATCGACATCCCCAGTGGCCTGGATGCCTGGACTGGCCAGCCGCGCGGTACCGCGCTGCGCGCCAGCCATACCCTGAGCCTGCTTTGCCCCAAGCCTGGGCTGTATACCGGCCAGGGGCGCGACTACTGCGGCCATACCAGTATTGCCCTGCTGGATTGCCCGCCCGCCCACTACCCGGAAGCCAGCGGCAGCATTGCCGTGCCCTCGACGCTGGCGCTAAAGCGCTGGCACAGCAGCCACAAAGGCAGCTACGGCAGCGTTAGTGTGATTGGCGGAGCCCGCGGCATGAGCGGTGCCGCCATCCTGGCTGGCCGCGCCGCCCTGGCCCTGGGGGCCGGCAAAGTATTTGTGCATACACAAGACGCCCTGCTACTGGACCCAGCCACCCCCGAACTGATGCTACGCCCCTGGCAAGACGGCATGAATGTGCCTGCGGCCAACGTGATGCTGATCGGCCCCGGCCTGGGCCTGAGCGACCAAGCGCACCAGGCACTGGACGCGCTGCTGCTGCACGACAATACCCTGCTGCTGGACGCCGATGCGCTTAACCTGCTGGCTGCCGACAGCCAGCTGCAGGCACGCCTGCGCCAGCGCAGCTATCCTACGCTGCTCACGCCGCACCCCAGCGAAGCCGCCCGCCTGCTGGACTGCAGCACCGAGCAGATCCAGGCCGACCGCATCGGTGCCGCCCAGCAGCTTGCGCGGCAATTTGCCTGCAACGTTTTGCTAAAAGGCAGCGGCACGCTGCTGGCAAGTAGCGGCCAACCTTACCGCCTGCTGGTACACGGCAGCCCGGCGCTGGCAGTGGCCGGCCAGGGCGACCTGCTGGGCGGGGCCATCTGCGCCTTGCTGGCACAAGGCATGTCACTACTGGATGGTGCCCATCTGGCGGCCGACCTGCACGCCTGTGCCGGTGAACAATACGAAGCCGCACAAGGCGGCCCCATCGGCCTGAGTGCCAGCACTACCTTGCAGCTGATGAGCCACGAACTGAACCAGCGCCTGAAACAGGCAGGAGCCCCCGCATTTTGACTTCGCAACACAAAGCTTACGTATTTGGCTTATCCGCCGTACTGGCCTGGTCCACCGTGGCCAGCGCCTTCAAACTCAGCCTGGCGCACCTCAGCCCGGCGCAACTGGTACTGTACGCCAGCGTGTTTTCGCTGCTATCGCTGCTGGCCATACTGGGCTGGCAGGGCCGGCTGGGCACCCTTCCCGCCGCCCTGCGCCAGCACTGGCGCCGCAGCGCCATCCTGGGCGCGGTTAACCCGTCCGCTTATTACCTGATCCTGTTCCAGGCCTACGACCTGCTCCCCGCGCAGGAAGCCCAGGCCATCAACTACACCTGGGCGCTCACCATGACGCTATTGGCCGTGCCGGTGCTGGGGCAAAAGCTCAAGCTGCAGGACAGCCTGGCGGCACTGGTGTGCTATAGCGGGGTGCTGACCATCGCCACGCGCGGCGCGCCGCTGGCGCTGAATTTCAGCAACCTGTCCGGCGTCGGCTTTGCCTTGCTGTCCACCCTGCTGTGGGCGGGCTACTGGCTGTTCAACGCCAAAGACGAGCGCGAGCCGGTGATGGGCCTCACGCTGAACTTCCTGCTCTCGCTACCGCTAACCCTGCTGTGGTGCGCCGCCACCGGCGAGCTGACCCCGGTAGCGTGGCAAGGCATCGCGGGCGCCGCCTATGTCGGCGCGCTGGAAATGGGCTTTACCTTTGTGCTGTGGCTCTCGGCCATGAAGCTCACCAGCAGTACCGCGCGCATTGCCAACCTGATCTTCCTGTCGCCCATCCTGTCGCTGATGCTGATCAGCACGCTGCTGGGCGAGCCCATCCTGCCCAGCACCCTCACCGGCCTGGGCTTGATTCTGGGCGGGCTGCTACTGCAAAAACTGCCCATCCCCGGCCTGCGCACGGCGCGCGCCTGAACCCTAGCCTGGGCCACGGCAGCATAAGAAAAGCGGCCAACCTTTAACGGGTTGGCCGCTTTTCTTATGCTGCTAGCGCTATATCAGGCTGCCGGCTTGCTATCACGCAGGCCGGGTGGCAGCGCAAAGGTAATGTGCTCTTCTACGCCGTTCAGCTCGCTGACTTGCTCGGCACCAAACGCTTTGATCTGCTCGATCACCGCCTGTACCAGTACCTCGGGCGCACTGGCGCCGGCGGTCACGCCTACGCGCTGCTTGCCGTCAAACCACGCCGCCTGCAGCAGGCTGGCGTTGTCTACCATATAGGCGTCCACGCCTTTCAGTGCCGCCACTTCGCGCAGGCGGTTGGAGTTGGAGCTATTGGGCGAGCCCACCACCACCACGATATCGCACTCGTCTGCCAGCACTTTTACCGCGTCCTGGCGGTTTTGCGTGGCGTAGCAGATATCGTCTTTCTTCGGGCTGTGGATGGCCGGGAAGCGGGCTTTCAAGGCGGCGATGATGTCGCGCGTTTCGTCCACCGACAGCGTGGTCTGGCTCACGTAAGACAGCGCCGCAGGGTTGGCTACCTGCAGCGTGGCCACATCCTCTACCGACTCCACCAGATACATGCGGCTATTCACCTGCCCCATGGTGCCTTCCACCTC
This sequence comes from beta proteobacterium L13, assembly GCA_000335715.1. Lineage (GTDB taxonomy): Bacteria > Pseudomonadota > Gammaproteobacteria > Burkholderiales > Chromobacteriaceae > Vogesella. The sequence goes on along the minus strand of AMYZ01000022.1, from coordinate 21,884 downwards.
GGGGTGGCCTTTATGGCCGATCATGATGATCTCCATCTCGGCCTGGTGCATGCGTTTTACCTCGACATGCACCTTGGTCACCAGCGGGCAGGTGGCGTCGTACACCGTCAGCCCCAGCGCCTCGGCCTCCTGGCGCACCGACAGCGGCACACCGTGGGCCGAGTAGATCAGCGTGCTGCCAGCCGGCACGTCTTTCAGCTCTTCGATGAAGATCGCCCCTTTGGCGCGCAGGTTGTCCACAACGAAACGGTTATGCACTACTTCGTGCCGCACGTAGATCGGCGCACCGTATTTTTCCAGCGCACGCTCGACGATGGCGATGGCGCGGTCCACCCCGGCACAGAAGCCGCGCGGGTTAGCCAGCATGATGGTCTTCGTCATCGGTAATCCTTTTCATGAAAGAGGCCGCCCGTGGCGACCTGTTAGCCAAGGTTGGCCGCATGCGGCCAACCTTGGCTCAGCGTTTGGCTTGCTTGAAGCTATCCAGCACCATCAGCACGGCACCCACGCAGATGAAGCTGTCAGCAATATTAAAAGCCGGGTAGTACCAGCTTTGCTGCCAGTGCACCTGGATAAAATCAATGACGTGGCCGTGAATCAGGCGATCTATCACATTCCCCAGCGCCCCACCCATGATGAAGGCAGCAGCCAGATTCATCAGGCTGCTGAACTGACGCTGCACGATCTGCCAGCCCAGCCAGCCCGATACGGCAAACGCCAGGCCGCTGAAGAAAAACTTCTGCCAACCGCCGGCGTCGGCCAGAAAACTGAACGCGGCGCCAGGGTTATACAGCAGGGTAAAGTTCAATAGCGACGGAATCACCTCGCGCTGCTCGCCGTACTGGTAGCTGCCGTTGAAGTAGATCTTGGTCAGCTGATCCAGCACGATGATGGCGGCCGCCAGCACGAACCACTTGGCCACGCTGGCTGGCTGCTCAGCCGCCGGGGCTGCCGCCCCGGCCATCTTGCCTTGCTCAAGCATGCAGACGAGCCTCGCCTGCGCCATCGATATTGTCTACGCAGCGGCCGCACACGTGGCCGTGGCCAGCGTGGGTGCCCACGTCGGCACGGTAGTGCCAGCAACGATCGCACTTCTCGTGGCTGGACGGGGTCACGCTGATGCTGGTCTCGGCCGCTTCGGTCAGGCTTACCTGCGACACCATCAGCACAAACTTGAGCTCATCACCCAGGCTGGCCAGGTGCTGGTACAGCTCGCCACCGGCGGTCACGGCCAACTCGGCCTGCAGCGAAGAGCCCAGCTGGTCGGCGCTACGCAGTGCTTCGATTTCCTTGTTCACCTGGGCACGGAAGGCACGGATGGCTTGCCATTTGGCAACCAGTGCTTCTTCGGCACCCACGGTCGGGTTCGGGAACTCGTGCCATACGTGGAACAGCGGGGTTTCTTCATCGCTACCCAGCAGCACTTCCCACGCCTCGTCAGCGGTAAAGCACAGGATAGGCGACAGCAACAGCAGCAGGCTGCGCGTGATGTGGTACAGCGCGGTCTGGGCGCTGCGACGCGCGGCACTGTCGGCGGCAGTGGTGTACAGGCGGTCTTTCAGGATATCCAGATAGAACGCACCCAGATCTTCCGAGCAGTAGTTCACGATGTCTTGCACCGAATGGTGGAAGGCATAACGCGGGTACAGCTCGCCGGTGATTTTCTCCTGCATTTCCTTGGCCATCATCAGCGCGTAGCGGTCGATCTCGCTCAGGCGCTCGTACGGTACGGCGTGTTCCATCGGGTTGAAGTCCGACAGGTTGGCCAGCAGGAAGCGCAAGGTATTGCGCAGGCGGCGATAGCTTTCGGTGACACGCTTCAGAATCTCGTCCGAGATCGCCAGCTCGCCGGAGTAATCGGTAGACGCTACCCACAGGCGCAGAATGTCGGCACCCAGGCTGTCGTTCACCTTTTGCGGTGCCACCACATTGCCTTTGGACTTGGACATCTTCAGGCCCTTGCCGTCCACCACGAAGCCGTGGGTCAGCAGCTGCTGGTAAGGCGCGCGGCCGATAGTGGCGCAGCCGGTGAGCAGCGAGGACTGGAACCAGCCGCGGTGCTGGTCGGAGCCTTCCAGGTACAGGTCGGCAGGCCACGCCAGCTCGGCGCGCTGCTTGAGCACGGCAAAGTGGGTGGAGCCGGAATCGAACCACACGTCCAGCGTGTCGGTAAGTTTGCGGTAGTTGGCCGCATCGTCACCCAGCAGCTCGGCGGCGTCCAGGCTGAACCAGGCTTCGATGCCCTGCTTCTCGATACGCAGCGCTACCTGTTCCAGCAGCTCGGCCGAACGCGGATGCAGCTCGCCGCTTTCCTTGTGGATAAAGAAAGTCATCGGCACGCCCCAGTTACGCTGGCGCGATACGCACCAGTCCGGGCGGTTACCGATCATGGCTTCCAGGCGGGCACGGCCCCAGGCCGGGAAAAACTCGGTGCTGTCCACAGCCTGTTTGGCGCGCTGGCGCAGTACCTGGCCGTCGTTACCAGCCTTGTCCATGCCGATGAACCACTGCGGGGTAGCGCGGAAGATGATCGGGGTTTTGTGGCGCCAGCAGTGCGGGTAGCTGTGGTACAGTTTGTCCTGATGCACCAGCGCGGCGCGCTCTTGCAGCACCTCGATCACTTTCGGGTTGGCCTCCCATACCGACAAGCCGGCAAACAGCTCGGTGGTGGACTTGTAGCGGCCGTTGTCGGCTACCGGGTTGTCCACGGGGATACCGTATGCCTGACCCACCTGGAAGTCTTCCAGGCCGTGCGCCGGGGCGGTATGCACCAGGCCGGTACCGGCGTCGGTGGTCACGTGGTCACCGCAGATCACCGGTACTTCACGGGCGTAGAACGGGTGCGCCAGGCGCAGCAGCTCCAGCTTGTCGCCGGTGGTCTCGCCCAGCACGGTGTAGCTTTCCACGCCATAGCGCTTCATGGTGGCGTCCACCAGGTCTTTGGCCAGAATCAGCTTGCCCTTGGCGCAATCCACCAGCTGGTAAACCAGCTTGGCGCTGACCGATACCGCCTGGTTGGCCGGCAGGGTCCACGGGGTGGTGGTCCAGATTACCGCCATGGCACCGTCCACGTTGGCCGCAGCAAAGGCTGTGGCCAACTTGTCGGTATCTACCACGCGGAAGGCTACGTCGATAGCCGGCGAGGTTTTGTCTTCGTACTCCACCTCGGCTTCGGCCAGCGCAGAGCCGCACTCGATACACCAGTGCACCGGCTTTTCACCCTTCATCAGGTAGCCGTTTTCAAAAATCTTGCCCAGGGTGCGCACGATGTCGGCTTCGGTCTTGAAGTCCATCGTCAGGTACGGGTTGTCCCAGTCACCCAGCACACCCAGACGGATGAAGTCTTTTTTCTGGCGGGCAATCTGCTCGTGCGCGTATTCGCGGCACAGCTCGCGGAACTTGGCCGCAGGGATATCCTTGCCGTGCAGCTTTTCCACCATCAGCTCGATAGGCAGGCCGTGGCAATCCCAGCCTGGCACGTAAGGCGCGTCAAAACCGGACAGCGTTTTGGAGCGAACGATGATGTCTTTCAGGATCTTGTTGACCGCATGGCCGATGTGAATGTCGCCGTTGGCGTAAGGTGGGCCATCGTGCAGGATGAACTTGGGCCGGCCGGCGGCCATTTTGCGCAGCTTCTGGTAACGCTGCTGTTCGGTCCAGCGCTTCAGCCAGGCGGGTTCACGTTTGGCCAGATCACCGCGCATAGGGAACGGTGTATCCAGCAGGTTGACGGTTTTACGGTAGTCGATGCTCATGCCTGATCTCGTTGCAAACTGGTCAAATAGGTTTTGGCGCTGGCAGCATCGCGTTCGATTTGTGCCACCAGCTCGTTAAAATCATCGTAGCGCGCTTCATCGCGCAGTTTTTTCAGGAAATGCACCGAAATTCGCTGGCCATACAAATCGCCATGAAAATCAAACAAATGCACTTCCAGCTTGTAGTTCTGGGTAGTGGTGACGGTCGGGTTTTTACCCAGGCTTGCCACGCCGCCCAGACGGCCATGCGGCGTATCCACTTGCACCACAAAAATACCCTCCAGGGCGGGTTTGCGGTGCGGCAAGTGCACATTGGCCGTGGGAAAACCAATGGTACGGCCCAACTTTTGCCCATGCATGACTTTGCCGCTAATCTGATACGGGCGGCCCAATAGCCGGCCTGCGCTATCCAGATCACCTGCGGCCAACCTGTCCCGCACCAGCGTACTGGAAGCGCGCTCACCGGCTACCAGCACCGAGGGCATGGCCTCGGTGACAAAACCGGGGTGCTGCTGCAACAGGGCAAAATCACCTTTGCGATCAGCACCAAACTGGAAATCATCACCGATCAGCAAATAGCGGGTCTGCAGCTCGTCCAGCAAAACCTGCTGGACAAACTGCCCGGCAGGCATGCGGGAGAACGCATGGTTAAAACGGTAGATAAATACATAATCAAGCTGGGCCTGTTGTGCCAGGAACTGCAGCTTGTCGCGTAGCACAGCCAAGCGTGCCGGTGGTTGCTGGCGTGCAAAAAACTCGCGCGGGTGCGGCTCGAAGGTCAGCAAGGCAGAAGGCAGGCCGCGCGCTGCCGCCTCCTCACGCAAACGGGCCAGCATACGCTGGTGCCCCAGATGGACACCGTCAAAATTGCCGATAGTCAGGGCACAAGGGGGTAACGCAAAACGGCGGGGGTTCCCCAAAAACGCACGCATGGGCGGCTCGATAACAGATCAAAACACCCGATTTTAACCAGCCAACCCCAACATTGCCAGCCATAGCGAAAAACAAAAAAGCCCCGGGCTAGCCGGGGCTTTTGCAGCAAGATCAGCAGATTACTGCTGAACTTCCTTGGCGGTTTCTACAGTCACGTCAAAGCGACGGTCGCCAGCCAGGCAAGCGATCAGGTCTGCACGCTTCTTGAACTTCTTGGCAGTGCATTCTGCAGTCAGTTTGGCTTCGGACTCGCCTTTGCCTACTGCAGTTACTTTGTCGGCCGGTACACCAGCAGCAACGAAGTAGTCTTTAACGGCGTCAGCACGTTTCTGGGACAGAGCCTGGTTGTACTTGTCGGAACCCAGGTAGTCGGTGTGGCCTTCAACGGCTACGGACTTCAGCATTTTGTCAGCTTTCAGGCTGGAAACCAGTGCTTCCAGTTGCTGGTTGCCGGCAACGATCTGTGCGCTGTTGAAGCCGAACAGGCCCTCAGCGGACAGGCTAACGGTCTTGATGACAGTATGTGGTTTAGGAGCTACGACAACTGGTGCCGGAGCTGGTTTTGGAGCAGGAGCCGGAGCCGGCTTGGCTGCTTCACGATCGCCGCACTCTACCAGACCATCACGCGCTTTGTCGTAAGTGGTCGGCAAGCGCCAGCATTCGCCGTAGGCGTTTTTCACTACCGGGGAGCCAGTCTGATTGTTGGCGTAGCCTTCGTTAGCCGCAAAAGCATTGCCGGTCAGCAGCAGGGTAGCCAGCAGAGCGCTCAGCTTGATCGATTTTTTCATTTTACTTCCTCTTTGTTGAAACGCGTTCCGCCATTGTTTAAACAGGCCGTGACAACCTGATTAAGCGTGGCACCACAGAACGAATGTCGAAAAAACAGCACAATTGGTGAGACATTTTCTGTGACTATAGGTAAGCAGCTTAGACTATGTCAACGCCAAGTACCCAAAGTTCACACAAAAACACAACACCTTTCAGGCAAATCTTATCGAAACAAATCAACCGAAGTTGCACTCAAGCAACAATTAACGACACACGCCGCCTCAACAGTGGTACCGGTTGCAAAACCGTCGCCTGGTACTGCTCGCTGAAGTCATCCAGCCCGGCCAAGGCGGTTGCAGCGTCACGATCAGCACGAATCACAAACGCATCAAAGCCGACCTGGGCCATATACGACAACTGGTCACGCAGCACATCGCCGATGGCGCGCAACTCGCCCTGATAGCTATGGCGCTCACGCAACAAACGGGCATGGCTGTAACCACGCCCATCAGAAAACGCCGGGAAGTCGATGGCAATGAGTGACAGCTCTGACAGATGGGGCTGCAATTCCGCCACATCTTGCTCGGGTGCCAGCCATACCGCCACTTGGCCTTCATGCGGCGTGTCTTTACGCTCAAGATAGACAGCCAGCGGCAGAATGACATCTTCTTTTATCGAGAATTCTTCATCCGCACTCCGCACCAGGCGCCAGCTATCGCTATCCACCACTGCACGATTCTTAATGAGATTTTGCATACACACGCTCCTTGAACGGGTCCAGACCGATACGGCGTACAGTCTCGATGAAGTGCTCGCCGTCTTGGCGCTGCTCTACATACAAGGTCATGATTTTTTCAAATGCCGCAGGCACGTCGGCTTGCGCAAAGGAAGGCCCGATCACTTTGCCGATGGCGGTGTAATTGCCCTGGCTGCCGCCCAGCGTGATCTGGTACCACTCCTGGCCGTTTTTATCGACCCCCAGAATGCCGATGTTGCCAATGTGGTGGTGGCCACAGGCGTTCATGCAGCCGGAGAAGTTGCAGTCGATATCACCCAGATCGAACAGGTAGTCGAGGTCGTCGAACTTGCGCTGGATGGCTTCCGCCACCGGGATGGAACGCGCATTGGCCAGGTCGCAGAAATCGCCACCCGGACAGCAGATGATATCGGTCAGCAGGCCGATGTTTGGCGTGGCAAAGCCGTGCTGGCGTGCCAGCTGCCACACTTCGTACAAATCGCTTTCTTCCACATCAGGCAGAATCAGGTTCTGCTCGTGCGCCGAACGGATCTCGCCGAAGCCGAAGCGGTCGGCCATATCCGCTACCGCATCCATCTGGTCGGCAGTGATGTCACCCGGCGGTACGCCGGTTTTCTTTAGCGACAGCACTACCGAGCGGTAACCGGCGCGTTTGTGGGCGCGGGTGTTGCGCTCTACCCAGCGGGCAAAGGCAGGTTCGGCCAGCTTGTCGGTGAATTCGACAGGGTTGGCCGCCAGCGTCTCGTACGCCGGGTCGGTAAAGAAGCCTGCGTAGTACGCCACGTCGGCATCGGTCAGCGTGGACGGGCCGTCTTTCAGATGCAGCCATTCATCTTCTACCTTGGCGGCAAACGCCTCCACGGTCATGGCCTGCACCAGAATCTTGATGCGGGCCTTGTACTTGTTGTCACGGCGACCGTAACGGTTGTACACACGCAGTACGGCGTCCAGATAGGTAAGCAGATGCTGCGGAGGCAGGAACTCGCGTACCACCTTACCAACAATGGGGGTACGACCCAGACCACCGCCGACCAGCACGCGGAAGCCGACTTCGCCGGCGTCGTTGCGCACCACGTGCAGGCCGATATCGTGCACCTGGGTGGCGGCGCGGTCGTCTTTGCTACCGGATACGGCAATCTTGAACTTGCGTGGCAGGTAGGCAAACTCGGGGTGCAGCGTGCTCCACTGGCGGATGATCTCGCAGTAGGCGCGGCCATCGATCAGCTCGTCAGCCGCCACACCGGCAAAGGCATCGGTGGTGGTATTACGCACGCAGTTGCCGGAGGTCTGGATGGCGTGCATTTCCACGTCGGCCAGCTCTGCCAGGATATCCGGCACACGCGCCAGTTCCGGCCAGTTGAACTGGATGTTCTGGCGCGTGGTGAAGTGGCCGTAGCCACGGTCGTAGGTGCGCGCGATATGGGCCAGCTTGCGCATTTGCAGGCTGGAGAAATGGCCGTAAGGAATGGCCACACGCAGCATGGGCGCATGGCGCTGGATATACAGGCCATTCATCAGGCGCAGCGGGCGGAATTCTTCTTCCGATAGCTCGCCGGCCAGATAGCGCTGGGTCTGGCTGCGGAACTGCTCTACCCGCTCGCGCACCAGACGGAAATCGACTTCATCGTACTTGTACATGCCGTGCTCTCTTGATCAAGGTTGGCCGCATGTTGCGGCCAACGTCTCCGTATTAGTCGGGGCGTTTCAGCGGGCTGGCTTTCACGTGCAGGCCACACTCTTTGGATTCGGGGTTTTCCCACCACCAGCGGCCAGCGCGGATATCCTCGCCCATGGCGATGGGGCGCGTACAGGGGGCACAGCCGATAGACGGCACGTGCTTGTCGTGCAGGGCGTTATAAGGCACGCCGTGCTCGCGGATATACGCCCAGATGTCTTTTTCTGTCCACTCGATCAGCGGGTTGTACTTCATCAGGCCGTTGTCCGCGTCGTGCTCGCGGTCGCCCAGGTCTTGCCGGGTCGGCGATTGCTGGCGGCGCAGGCCGGTGATCCAGGCATCCAACCCGGACAGCGCGCGCTTGAGCGGCGCAATCTTGCGGATGTGGCAACAGGATTTGCGCTGTTCTACGCTGTTGTAGAAGGCATTGATGCCGTTTTCGTTGACGTAAGCTTCCAGCGCCGCGGCGTCCGGGTAGTACACACGGATAGGGTAAGCCGGATAGGCCTCGCCCACTTTCTGCATCAGGTCATAGGTTTCCAGCGGCAGGCGGCCGGTATCCAGGCTGAAAATGGCAATGGGGAGGGACAGTTTGGCGATCAGGTGCGTCAGCACCATATCTTCGGCGCCAAAGCTGTTGGCCAAGGCCACCTTGCCGTGCGTGCGGGCAATTTCCTGCAGCAGGGCTTCGGTCTGGGCTAGCTTGTCGGCAAGGCTCATCGGGTGCCTCCTGGGCATACGGACAGAGGATGCCATGGTAGCCAAAGGCTTTAAATCGGAAAAGAATATTGTGTTAGTATTTAATTACTTTCAGTTTTAAGAGACCAAGACATGAAACTCCAGCAATTGCGCTATCTGGTGGAAGTGGCCAAACAGGGGCTGAACGTTTCCGAGGCGGCAGAAAAACTGCACACCTCGCAGCCGGGTATTTCCAAACAGATTCGCCTGCTGGAAGACGAGCTGGGTATTCAGGTCTTCATCCGTAACGGCAAGCGCGTGGTGGCCGTGTCCGAGCCGGGCAAAGAGGTGCTACGCATTTCCGAGCGCATCCTGCGCGAAGCACAAAACCTGAAACGCGTCGGCGACGAGTTCTCCAAAGAGGCCGAAGGCGCGCTGACCATCGCCACCACCCACACCCAGGCACGCTACGCCCTGCCAGGCGTGATTGCCGAATTTGTGCGCCGCTACCCCAAGGTACGCCTGTCGATCAAGCAAGGCAGCCCGACACAGATTTGCGATATGGTGGTTTCTGGCGAAGCCGACCTGGCCATCGCCACCGAAGGCATTTCGCTCTATAAAGAGCTGGCCATGCTGCCCTGCTACGAATGGAACCGCAGCATCGTGGCGCCGGATGGGCACCCGTTGCTGTCGCTGGGCCGGCCGCTCACGCTGGATGACATCGCCAGCTTCCCCATCATTACTTACGACTTTGCCTTTGCCGGGCGCTCGCGCATCAACCAGGCGTTTACCGATGCAGGCAAAACGCCGAATGTGGTTCTCACCGCCATCGATACCGACGTAATCAAAACCTACGTCAAGCTGGGCCTGGGGGTGGGTATTATCGCCAGCATGGCATTCGAACCCGAGCGCGATACCGGCCTGCAAGCGCTGGATGCCAGCCACCTGTTCGAGCCGTCCACCACCAAGATCGGTATCCGCAAGGATGCCTACCTGCGCGGCTACGCTTACACCTTTGTCGAGCTGTTTGCGCCACACCTGCACCGCAAAGAAGTAGACAGCGCACTGCACCACGGTGATGAGGAGGCATAAGTACCCCGCGCCCCCGCCAACCTCTGGCAAGCAGCCATGAAAAAACCCGCCAATCTGGCGGGTTTTTTGTTGCTAGCCTTGCGGCCAACCTTACAGTGTCAGGCCACCAGTCACTTCGATGGCAGCACCGTTGATGTAGCTGGCTTCGTCGGAAGCGAGCCAAGCGTACACGTTGGCGATCTCTTCCGGCTGTGCCATGCGCTTCATCGGTACCTTGTCTTCCATCGCCTGGATCACTTTTTCCGGCATGGATTTCAGGATAGGGGTAGCCACAAAGCCCGGACACACGGCGTTGGCACGAATGCCTTTCTTGCCCAGCTCTTTGGCCCAGGTTTTCACGAAACCGATTACGCCAAACTTGGAGGCTGCGTAGTTGGTTTGGCCAAAGTTGCCATACACACCCACCACGGACGAAGCGTTCAGGATCACACCGGCACCCTGTTCGATCATGGTATCCACCACGGCCTTGGTGCAGTTGTAAACGCCCTTCAGGTTGATATCGATGACCTTGTCGAACTGGTCTTCGGTCATCTTGATCAGCTGGGCATCCATCACGATACCAGCGTTATTCACCAGTACGTCGATACGGCCAAACTGGGTTTTCAGCGCGCCAACCATGTCGGCGATCTGGGCACGGTCGGTCACGTCCACTTTGTAACCTACCGCTTCACCACCGGCTGCTTTCAGCTCCTCTACCACCGCGTTAACGGCATCCAGGTTGATGTCGCATACGGCAACGATCGCGCCTTCTTTGATGAATTTTTCAGCAGTGGCCTTACCGATACCGCTGGCACCACCGGTAATGATGGAGACTTTCCCTTTCAAGCGCATAATTCTTCCTTTGCATTCAGTTGCAGGCGACCCGATTGTCGACCGGATATTGCTCCACCACCGACCCTCAAGGCCGAGTACCTGTTTTTATTGTCTGTCTTGTCTTGTTATGCCGGTTGCACTGTCGCATTTTGCAGCGCACAACCATCTTGCGCTGCAATATAACGCAAGCGCTCGCCGACGGTAAAGCAAACGCTCTATAGACTGCCATCAAGGCTGGCAAGGCTGTGGCACGATTATCGCAATGCAAAAAAAACCATCTAAAAAACAGCCATTTGCAGCCTGAGGCCACGAACACCACACCCACCCGCCAGGCTTAGCAGCCAACAAACCCTGTACACATGAAAAAAGGCAGCCGTGGCTGCCTTTTTGTTTACATCCGGCCGTACCGGCTTATTCCAGGCCTTTGCTGGCCAAGTAGTCTTCATAGTTGCCGGTGTAGTAGTCAAAACCGCCTTTACCATCCAGCTCCAGGATGTGGTCGGCCAGCGAGCTGACGAACTGACGATCGTGCGATACGAAAATCAGGGTGCCTTTGTACTTTTCCAGCGCCATGTTCAAGGCTTCGATCGACTCCATATCCATATGGTTGGTCGGTTCATCCATGATCATCACGTTCGGCTTTTGCAGGATCAGCTTGCCGTACAGCATGCGCCCTTTTTCACCACCGGACAGCACACGCACCGGCTTGTCCACGTCGTTGCTGCCAAACAGCAGGCGGCCCAGCGTGCCACGAATGATCTGCTCGTCGTCGCCTTCCTGGCCCCACTCGCGCATCCAGTCGGTCAGCGTGCTATCGCTGGCGAACTCGGCTTCGTGATCCTGGGCAAAGTAGCCCACTTGCGCTTTTTCAGCCCACTTGATCTGGCCGTAATCGGCAGTAATGCCTTCAGCCAGTGACGCCTCGAAGGCCCCGGCCAACAGCTTCACCAGGGTGGACTTACCGGCACCGTTCGGGCCGATGATCGCCAGGCGTGCGCCGGCTTCCAGGATGAAGCTCAGGTCTTTCAGCAATACCTTCTTGTCGTAGGCCTTGTTCAGGCTGTCGACTTCTACGGCCTGGCGGTGCAGTTTGAACTTGTCGTCCATTTCAAAGCGGATGAACGGGCTCTGACGGCTGGATGGTTTCACTTCCACCATATCTGCCTTCAGCTTATCAGCCTGTTTCAGGCGGCTGGTTGCCTGCCGGGCCTTGGATTTGTTGGCAGAGAAACGCGCCACAAACTCGTGCAACTCCTGGATACGCTCTTTGGCCTTGCTGTTGGAAGCCAGCTGGCGCTCGCGGGCCTGGGTAGACGCGATCATATAGTCGTCGTAATTACCCGGGTAGATGCGGATGGTGTTGTAGTCCAGGTCAGCCATGTGAGTGCACACCGAGTTCAGGAAGTGTCGGTCGTGCGAAATGATGATCATGGTGGCGTTACGCTCGTTCAGCACGTGCTCCAGCCAGCGAATGGTGTTGATATCCAGGTTGTTGGTCGGTTCGTCCAGCAGCAGAATGTCCGGGTTGGAGAACAGCGCCTGGGCCAGCAACACGCGCAGCTTCCAGCCTGGAGCCACTTCGCTCATCGGGCCGAAATGCTGCTCTACCGGAATACCTACACCCATCAGCAGCTCGCCGGCGCGCGCTTCGGCGGTATAGCCGTCGTACTCGGCAAACTTGGCCTCCAGCTCGGCCGCGTGCATGTAGTCGTCTTCGGTGGCTTCCAGGTTGGCGTAAATGGCATCACGCTCGCTCATGGCAGCCCACATTTCGGTATGGCCTTGCAGAACAACATCGATTACACGCTGATCTTCGTAAGCAAACTGGTCCTGACGCAGCTTACCCAGGCGCAGGCCGTTTTCGATGGCCACTTCGCCACTGGTCTGCTCCAGGTCACCACCCAGAATTTTCATGAAGGTCGATTTACCGGAGCCGTTGGCACCGATCAGGCCATAGCGGTTGCCCTCGCCAAACTTGACCGAAACTTTGTCGAAAAGCGGCTTGGCGCCGAACTGCATGGTAATGTTGCTTGTCGTAATCACGCGGATAATTCCTCTGCCAGTCTCTGAATGTGTACCGGAAAACCGTGTATTTTAGCACAAAAACCCTTGCAATCAGCGTGTTGCGGCCAACGTGCATTGCTTGCGCCGCAATAGCGGAATTCCGCTACAATCAAACACCTTACTTAATCCATTACATATAGGCAGAAGCTATGCTTACCGGCAGCCTTGTTGCTCTGGTCACCCCGATGTTCGAGGACGGCCAGGTCGATTTCGAATCGCTCAAACGTCTCGTGGACTTTCACATCGATAACGGTACCGACGGCATTGTGGCCGTGGGCACCACCGGCGAATCCGCCACCCTGGGCGTGGAAGAACACATCAAGGTCGTAGAAGCCGTGGCACGGCACGCTGCCGGCCGCGTTACCGTGGTAGCCGGCACCGGCGCCAACTCTACCGCCGAAGCTATCGAACTGGCCCACTTGGCCAAGCAGGCCGGAGCCAGCCATAGCCTGTCCGTGGTGCCTTACTACAATAAGCCCACGCAAGAAGGCATCTACCAGCACTACCGCACCATTGCCGAGGCGGTAGACCTTCCGCTGATCATGTACAACGTGCCAGGCCGTACCGTGGCCGACATGAGTAACGACACCGCACTGCGCCTGGCGCAGATCGACAATATCGTCGGCCTGAAAGACGCCACTGGCGACATCGGCCGTGCCTGCGACCTGGTGCTGCGTGCCCCGGCCGACCTGGCGCTGTACTCCGGCGACGACGCTACCGGCATGGCCTTTATGCTGTGCGGCGGCCACGGTGTCATTTCGGTTACCGCCAACGTAGCCCCCAAGCTGATGAGCCAGCTGTGCAAGGCGTCCCGCGCCGGTGACACCGTCGCCGCCCGCGCCATCAACGACCAGCTGCAAGGTCTGCACAAGCAGCTGTTCTGCGAACCGAACCCTATCCCCGCCAAGTGGGCGCTGCATCGCCTCGGCCTGATGCCGGCTGGCCTGCGCCTGCCGCTGACTCCGCTGAGCCAGGGTGCCGTCGCCACTGTCGAAGCCGCCATGAAACAGGCCAACGTCCTGTAAACCATGAAGCCCGCAATGAACAAGACACTGATCTCCGGCCTGCTGTGCGCAGGCTTGCTGAGCGCATGCGCCAGCAGCAACCCCGACCTGAGATACGAATTCAAGTCGGATAGCCCGAAACCCAAATCCACGCTGGAAGTGCCGCCAGACCTGAGCGCCCCGGCCCAGCAAGACCGCTACCCTATTCCCCAGGTAAACACCAGCAGCAACCAGGCCACAGCGGCAAACACTGCTGCGGCACCTTCCACCCAGGCGCCTGTGGCCAAGAACGCTGCTGTTGAGCGTGCCGGCACCCAGCGCTGGGTCAGTATTCCGGGCAAGAGCCCGGCAGAAGTATGGCCACTGCTGAAAGCTTTCTGGCTGGATAACGGCTTCGTGATCCAGAACGAAGAAGCCGATATCGGCTACATGGAAACCGACTGGGCGGAAAACCGCGCCAAACTGGGCGCCACCACCGTCCGCGGCCTGCTGGAAACCGTCGGTCTGGGTGGCGTGTTCTCTACGCCAGAGCGCGACAAATTCCGTATCCGCATCGAGAAAACGGCCAACGGTACCGATGTCTTCTTCAGCCACCGCGGCATGTACGAGATCTACATCAACGAGGCCAAAGAAGAAACCCGCTGGCAACCTCGCCCGACCGACCCGGAAATCGAAGCCGTATTCCTGAGCCGCTTCCTGGTGCGCCTGGGCATGGATGAAGCCACTGCCGCCAAAACCGTCCGCCAGGAACAAGCTGCCACCACCGCACGCGCACGCCTGGTCAAAGGCGGTATCGAGCTGGATGACAGCTACGACCGCGCATGGCGCCGTGTCGGCCTGGTGCTGGAACACAACGGTCTGGCCATTACCGACCGTGACCGCACGCTGGGTGCCTACTTCGTGAAGCCAGGCAGCGATGACGTACAAAAAGCCAACGCACAAAGCAGTGGCGGTTTGTTCTCCAAGCTGGCCTTCTGGAAAGACAGCAAGCCGGGTGACCAGGCCAGCGTGCCAAACCTGCGCGTACAGCTGACCCGTCAGGGCGAGCAGCAAGTACGTATAGAGCTGCGCACTGCCGACAATGCCGTGGTGACCGACAAGGGCCTGGAAGCCCTGCTGCAGCAAATGGTTAACGAGCTGAAATAAGCCGTATCCCGCGCCTGCCAGCCCGCCCTTTGTGGCGGGCTTTTCTATAGTACAGGCCCATAAAAGCCGACAGCCCCATACGGAGCTGTCGGCTTTTATCTTGCCAGGGCTGGCTCAGATGGTTTTGGAATAGCGCGCCTTGGTTTCACGCTCGCGCAGATGGCGGTCGAAAATCATCGCGATATTGCGAATCAGGAAGCGCCCCTTGGGTGCCACCATCAGGAAGTCGCCATCAAAGGTCAGCAAACCTTCGCTCTGGAAGGCACGAATCTGCGGCAGCTCGACGGCAAAGTAATCGGCAAAATTGATGGCAAAAGTCTGCTCTATCGCCTCGATCGACAAAGAGAAGCGACACATCAGCGCCTGGATCACGCTACGGCGCAAGATATCGTCCTGCGTCAGCGTCATGCCGCGCAGTACCGGCAGATGGCCGGCATCCAGCGCGGCATAGTACGCGTCCAGCTCTTTTTCGTTCTGCGTGTAACAGGGGCCGACCTTGCCTATGGATGACACGCCCAGGCCGATCATGTCGCAGTCTGCGTGGGTGGAGTAGCCCTGGAAGTTGCGCTGCAGGCGGCCCTGCTGCAGGGCGCGAGTGAGCTCGTCGTCCGGCTTGGCAAAGTGGTCCATGCCGATAAACACGTAACCGGCCTCAGCCAGCTGCTGTACCGAGTTCTGCAGGATGTCCAGCTTGGTAGCCGACGAGGGCAAATCCGCCTCGTTGATGCGGCGCTGCGGCATGAAGACGGTAGGCAGATGCGCATAGTTGTACAGCGCAATGCGGTCTGGCGACATGGCAATCACCCGGCTGACCGTGTTTTCCAGCGAGTGCGCCGTCTGCTTGGGCAGGCCGTAGATCAGGTCGACGCTAATCGACTTGAAGCCGGCTTCGCGCGCGGCATCCATCACCACACGGGTTTCCTCTTCGCTCTGGATGCGGTTCACCGCTTCCTGCACCACAGGGTCAAAATCCTGGATACCGATACTCATGCGGTTGAAACCCAGCCGTGCCAGGTGCAGCACCGTGTCGCGGCCAACCTTGCGCGGGTCGATTTCGATAGAAAACTCGCCCTCCGGCAGCAGCTCGAAGTGCTGGCGGATGATACCCATCACGCGGTCAAGCTGCTCGTCGGACAGGAAGGTGGGCGTACCGCCACCAAAATGCAGCTGGATCACTTTTTCACGGCTGCCCAGCTTTTCGGCCACCAGACGGATTTCCTTCTCCAGGTAATCCAGATAAGCGTCGGCGCGGGTCTTGTCCTTGGTAATGATCTTGTTACAGCCACAGTAGTAGCAAATGGTGTTGCAGAACGGTACGTGCACGTATAGCGAGATGGGCCGATGGTTGGCGCCAATCGCGCGATGCGCCAGCCATTGCTCGTAATCACTCACGCCAAAGCCGGCGTGAAAGCGGTCGGCCGTCGGGTAAGAAGTGTAGCGCGGGCCTGAGCCTTCCAGCCTTTCGATGAGTTCTCTATCGAATACACACTGCGTCGGCGTGAAATTTATGGTGGGTGTCATAATTAATCTGGTTGGAAAACCGGTGGTGGGCTGGTAAATTTGCGCAATTGCCACTTTTTCTGCTTTGACGCGTATCAAGCAAGCCCGCTTGCTTGGCGAAAACCTACTCTATGACTGACCACACACACTCTTTGCACGCACTAAAAGTGTCGTGCTCCAACTGCAGCCTGCGAGAACTGTGCCTCCCACTGGGCTTGAACCGCGATGAGATGGCGCAACTGGACGCCGTGATCCGTCAAAGCCGACGCCTGAAACGTGGCGAGTACCTGTTCCGCTCTGGCGAAGGCTTCCGTTCGCTGTACGCCGTGCGTACCGGCTACTTTAAAACCTGTGTTTCCAGCCAGGACGGCCGCGAACAGGTTACCGGCTTTCACATGTCGGGCGAGCTGATGGGCCTGGACGGCATTTCGTCCAACCTGCACGGCTGCGACGCCATTGCACTGGAAGACAGCGAAGTATGCGAGCTGCCGTTCAACCGCATGGAAACCCTCGGTCGTGACATCCCCAGCCTGCAGCACCACTTTTTCCGCCTGATGAGCCGTGAAATCGTGCGTGATCAATCTGTCATGTTGTTGCTAGGCAACATGAAAGCCGAAGAACGCCTGGCCGCATTTTTGCTGAACTTGTCACAGCGCCTATCAGCCCGCGGTTTTGCCGCCAACGACTTCATCCTGCGCATGAGCCGCGAAGAAATCGGCAGCTTCCTGGGTTTGAAGCTGGAAACGGTCAGCCGCACCCTGTCCAAGTTCCAGCAACAAGGCTGGCTGGTGGTAGACCATAAACATATCCAGCTGGTGAAGCCGGAAGAGCTGAAGCAGCTGGTAGCAGGCTGTTCGCAAGCCCAACACTAAGCCGCCACCCCTGAATGCCCAACGCCCCGTCACGGGGCGTTTTGTTTTTGGCTACAGCATGCCGATGGACAGCGCGGCCGCCAGGGTAGCCCCCAGCTCGGCCGCGGCGGCCAGGTCTGCCGGCTGCGGCACCCCGCGCACCAGCAGCGGCGGGTAGACCTGCCGCCAGCCGTAGCCACGGGCGATGCGCTCGATGGCCTGCTGCGCCCCCAGGCCATCGTTGCCGGCGCTGATCAGAATAGCGTACGGCAGGCCAGCCACCTTGCCCTGCGCCGGGTAATAGGTGCGGTCGAAGAAATCTTTCAATGCGCCGGCCATGTAGCCAAAGTTTTCCGGCGTGGCCAGCAACAGCGCATCGCAGCCCAGCAGCTCGTCCATGCCGGCTTGCAGGGCAGGCATGACGCGCACCGTGATGCTGCTTTCCTGCATCGCCGCCGCGGCTGCCGCCTTGGCCAGCTGTAAAGTATTGCCGGTTTGGCTGCTCCACAGCACCAAGAGTGTTTTCATGCGGCCAACCTTGGCAGCAAGGCGCCCAGCAGCTGAGGGGCTGGCCAGCTGTCGGGCACCACAAAACCACGCGCCACCTCCTGCCACACCCCGTGCTCATCCGGCAACAACTCGGCCAGCAGCCATGGGCCTTCCGCCTGCGCCAGCTGGGCACGCATGGCAGGCAGCGTCTGCGTTGCCGCTTCGTCTGCTTGCGCCGGGCCAAGCCATTGCAAACGCGGCAATGCCAACCAGCGGCTGTGCGGGTGCTGCTGCGGCCAACTATCTTGCAGCCGGCACCACCAGCCACGGCAGGCGGCGGTATTGATAGCAGGATGAGTGGGGGCTGTATCGGCGGGGAAGAACAGCCAGCCGCTCAGGCGGCTGCTGGCGGCAAGCTGCTCGAAGCCATCCGGCAGCCTGGCCGCCGGGTGTTGCGCCAGGGTGAGCTGACTGGCGAGCTTGCGGTATTTCAGCCACCAGGCGTCGCGCAGGCCCGGCCCCACCAGCGCGTGCGGTGCGCTGTCGAGCTGCAGGTAGAACTTGCTGGCCGCTTCCAGGTGGCAAGGCTCGCCGTCTATGCGCAGCAGAAAGTCGAATTCGCCTACCGTTAGCGTGCCATCGCGTACCGGCAGGTTGGCCGCTACCAGCTCGATGTGCGGCGTGTGGCTGAACCAGTACCCCAGCAGCGCTTCGGCGTATAGCCCCAGGCGGCGCGTAGGGCGGGCTGCCAGCCACGCCAGCAGCGGGGTGGGGTTTGCATCCAGCGCCAGCAGCTGCGGCCAACCTTGCGGCCCTAGCAGGCGCTGGCGGCTGATTTCTACCCCGCTGTGCCAGGGCGGTGGCGCGGTCAGCAGGTAGGCCAGGTCGCGCACCGGCTGGCTGCGTAGCTGCGCGCACTGCGCCAGGCCGGGCAACACGGTTTACTCGCCCTGCTTGTCGCGCGGCGGCAGGCTGCCGTCGGCGACGCGCTGCACCTGCTTGAAAAAGCCGCGCAGGATGTCGATTTCCTCACGCAGTACGCCGGCGCGGTTGAACAGGGCACGCATGCGGCGCATCAGGCGCTCGCTGTTGCGGCGCTCGTAGTAGCCGATGGCTTCCAGTGTGTTGTCCAGGTGGCCGCACATGCTTTCTACCTCGGCCATGCTGGCAGCCTCGCCTTCCGCTTTCAGGTAGTTCACGTCCACGCCGGTGTGGCTGAACAGCTCGTAGGTCATCACCTGCACCGCCATGGCCAGGTTCAGCGAGAAGTAGTCCGGGTTGCCCGGCACGGTCACCAGGCGGTTACACATTTCCACTTCTTCGATCGACAGGCCGAAGGTTTCGTTGCCGAACACCAGCGCTACCTGCTCGCCCTCGCGGGCGCGGGCAATCAGCTCCGGCGCAGTTTCGCGCGGAGTGGACAGCGGCGTGGTGAGCTCGCGGCGGCGGCTGGTCAGCGCGCAGGCTACGGTCACGTCCGACAGCGCCTCGGTCAGGCTGCTAACCACCGTAGCGTGCTCGAGTACGTCTACCGCACCCGAGGCCAGCACGTTGGCCTCTTCGCTGGGAAACACTTTCGGTTCAACCAGATACAGGCGGGTCAGGCCCATGGTTTTCATGGCCCGTGCCGCCGAGCCGATATTGCCCGGGTGGCTGGGGCGCGCCAGCACGACGCGAATGTTCTTTAAAAAATCAGGTACTTGGGGTTTATTCATCGGGTAATTTTGAGTAGAATCGCGGGCTATTCAAAAACACCGCTGCGAAAGCGGTGTTTATCGTTCCTTAACCCAGACAGTTTACGACAAGCGCGCACCCCACGAAGGGGCTGCGCTTGTTTTGTATGATTTTAGAGGCCGTCAATGCATCCAATGCTCAATGTCGCGGTAAAAGCCGCTCGCCGTGCAGCCAACGTTATCCAGCGTGCATCGCTGAACCTGGATACCGTGCGTGTTGAAAAGAAAAAACACAACGACTTCGTATCCGAAGTTGATCAAGCTGCCGAACAAGCCATCATTGATGTCATTCTGGATGCCTATCCGAAGCATGCGATTCTAGCAGAAGAGTCTGGCGGCCGCGGTCTGGGCACCTCCGAGTACGAGTGGATCATCGACCCGATCGATGGCACCACCAACTTCATTCACGGCCACCCGCAATACTGCATTTCCATCGCGCTGGCTCACCGCGGCCAGATCCAGCAGGCGGTGGTTTACGACCCGAACCGCAACGACATGTTCACCGCCAGCCGTGGCGTGGGCTCGTTCCTGAACGACCGCCGTATCCGCGTATCCAAACGCATCAACATGAACGAATGCCTGATCGCCACCGGTTTCCCGGTAGTAGACCAGAGCATGCTGGACACCCATCTGGCCATCCTGAAAGACGTGATCGGCAAAACTGCCGGTGCACGCCGTGAAGGCTCTGCCGCGCTGGACCTGTGCAACGTGGCCTGCGGCCGCGTAGATGGTTTCTTCGAATTCAACCTGAAGCCATGGGACATCGCTGCAGGTAGCCTGATCGTGCAAGAGGCTGGCGGTATCGTCACCAATATGCACGGTGAAGACGGCTGGTTCGAAAGCGGCGACATCGTGGCTGCTGCCCCGAAAGTACTGGGCCAGCTGCTGCCGCTGATCGCCCCGCATGTGAAGAGCGCCTAAGTCGCCCTTCCCCGCTAACGCCCCCGCGCTGCCTGCAGCCGGGGGCGTTGTCGTTACGGGAACCTCCCGTATTTCGTCTTATCGAAGCCAGCAAGGAGGCCCCATGCCGGTTAACCATAAAAAGCTGCAAGGCAGTAAATGGACTGCCGTGACCCCGCGTGAGCGCGAAAAACACTTTCTGGTGGTGAAGGTGGAATACGACGCTGACGACGCGCAGAAACCCCTGCGTGTCACGCTGGAGGCGGTGCTGTCGCGCCGCCACTTCACCCTGCCCTGGCGCGAGCTGGGCGACACGGCGCAGTGGCAGCCTGGCTGGCTATAAGCCGGCCGGCACCGTTTTGCTGGTCAGCCCAAGAAACAGCACCACCAGCGGCTCGAACAACTCGGATTCGGCTACGGCCAACTTCAGGCGCTGCCGGGTCAGGTCACGCGACAGGTGGCGCGACAGCCAGTTGGTTTCGTTGATCACCCACGCCAGCTCCTGCCATAGCGGCTCGTGGCCCTCGCCTTCGGGCGCGTGCTTGGTCAGCATGTCCAACCCTACACTGTTAAAGGCGCGCTGGATGCTGTTGAGCCGCATCGCCAGGTGGCCGAATAGCTGCCAGCCGTCCTCGCCCATTGTCTGCGACTCGATGTGCTGCATCACCTCGTGCACCCGCGCAAAGCGCAGCAGCAGCTGGTGCAGCGACGACTGTAGCGCCTCGACCGGCTGCAATAGGCCGCTTTCGCGCGGCAAGCGCGCTGCCCGTAGCTGCGCCGGTACCCGTACCGCCGCCGAAAACTGCCCGGGCAACAGTTTGAGCGCCACTTGCAGCTGCCCCACCGGCTGGCGGGCGTGCTCGAAGATACCGGCCGCCATTTCGGCCAGCGCCAGCACCTCGGCGTTGTGCCCTACCGCCTCGCCGCGCAACTGGCGCGGGTAGCCACTGCCATCCACCCGCTCGTGGTGCTGCAAGATCAGGTTGGCCACCTCCGCCGGCACGGCGCGTAGCTCGCTGGCCCACACATAACCGATGAGCGGGTGGGCGTCGAACTGGCGCCAGGCATCAGCCGACAGTGGCCCGCCTTGCTGCCAGATAGCGGGGGCAAGATACAAATAACCCACATCGTGCAGCAAGCCGGCCACCAGCAGCAGCTGGGCATCGCGTGGCGATGGTGCCAGGCTCCACGCTAGCGCGGCCACGCGCAGGCTGTGGCGGAACACGTCGGGGAAGCGGTTGGCAATCAGCTGCAAGGCCTGCGCGGCCAACGGGGGCAAGGACAGCACCGCCAGCTCGCGCTGCAGCGTGCGCTGCCCCTGCTCCAGCCAGGCCGCCAGCAGCGGGTCGTTGGCCAGCAACTGCTGCATACCCTCGCGCAGCCGCGCCAGCAAGCTGGAGGTATCGACCTGCAGCTGGGTTTCCAGCGGCTGACGCAGGCGGTGGTTGGCCAGCAGCTCGCTGTTGCGGCTATCGAGACGGGTACCACGAGCCAGCAGCTTGGTACCGTTGGCCGCCAGGATATCCTGGCTGGCATGCACGGCGACCTGGCTGTCTGCGGCCTGCAGATTGGCCAGGAAATGCTGGTTGACACTTTCCAGCGTCAACAGTGACTCCGACTCGCGATGCATGTCATTCGCCCGATTTTCCGCAACTATTCAATAAAGCAAACTTTTAGACAGTCGCCCAGCGAAATATCGTTTCCATGACAAAGCCCCGGTGGGCAC
>AMYZ01000021.1 GCA_000335715.1 beta proteobacterium L13 | reverse complement strand
AGAAGGTTTTGCCTCATATCGAATCTCAATTTGCCTTGACTTCTTCTCTGGCTTCCCGCCAACAAAAGGCAATCTATCAAAATATCTAACCCAACTATTTCTTTCATCCTCAAACTTAACACGAACAGTTTCTCGCTTTACGATATGAGTAATTTTTGCCGCCAACTCCTCCAACTTAGCATCAGTAGTATTCAGACTTCTAAGTCGCGTTTGGAACCTAAATATAGACTTGGCAATCTCACCATTATCATTAAATGAAATACGAACACGACCAGACTCAGTCCTTGTTTTTTCCTTACCATCAATATCAACTCGATTATTTATACAACTCGCCACCCAATCTTCAAACATATTTGAATCACATACCGAATGATCAAACTTGATAGAAACCACTGTATTTAAAGATGGCACAACCCAGTAATATGCAGGCCGCCCCCACACTAGTTTTTTGCCTTTGCTGTCACTTTTTATTTCAACCACCTCATCATTACCATCTTCCGGCAGCCCCCACAATTCATCTTTCCCACCCAATTCAGTCGACTTCCACAAAACAAAGAAATAATCACCAGTTAGCACATCAACGTAAAAATCTTTGCAATAGCAATTTGGCCGCCCATTCCTGGGAATATTTGGATCCCACGGCACAGTTGTTGAGAACGGCCTATCATTCAGCCATTCAGATATGTATTTAAATGTTTCTGCTGAATCACATCCACGAACAATATCAGAACCAAATTTATAAAGGCCACATTTCTCAATAGAGAAAAAATTCATACTTCCGTTTGGGTTTCTCATACATCACCAATAAAAAATTCCAAATGCAATGACATTAATATTTAGCTTAAAAAAATCCCCTCCTAAACACGGAGGGGGATTTTCAGATCACGCCAACTTGGCCAACTGCGCCTTCACCTTCTCCAACTTGTCATTCAGCTCAGCCAACTGCGCCTTGTCGCGCTCTACCAGATGCGCCGGGGCTTTATCGATGTAGCCCGGCTTCTCCAGCTTGGCCGTCAACTTAGCCAGCTCCGCCTCTACCTTGCCCTGCTCTTTGGTGAGGCGGGCGGTTTCTGCGGCTTTGTCCACTTCTACCTTCAGCATCAGGCGGGCGTTGCCCGACATGGCCACCGGGGCGTCGTCGGCCGGCAGGGCGGCCACGATGCTGCCTTCGGTCAGGCGGGCCAGCAGCTTCAGGTACGGCACGAAGTCGGCGATGCTGGCGTCGGCAGTTTCGATGAACAGCGGGGCTTTTACCGCCGGGCCGATGCCCATTTCACCGCGCAGGTTACGCACGGCGTTCACCATGTCCTTGAAGGCGTCCATGCGCGCGTTGGCCGCGGCATTGATCTTCTCGGGCACGGCGACAGGCCACTGCGCCAGCATGATGCTGTCGGTGTGCTTGGCGTTGGCCAGCGGGGCCACGGTTTGCCACAGCTCTTCGGTGATGAACGGCATCAGCGGGTGGGTGAGGCGCAGGGCGACTTCCAGCACGCGCACGATGGTGCGGCGGGTGGCGCGCTGCTGCGCTTCGTTACCGGTTTGCAGCTGTACCTTGGCCAGCTCCACGTACCAGTCGCAGTACTCGTTCCAGATGAATTCGTAGATCACCTGGGCGGCCAGGTCGAAGCGGTAGGTTTCCAGCGCGTTGGTGACGTCGGCTTCGGCTTGCTGCAGGCGGCCAATGATCCACTGGTCGACAAAGCTGTATTCCAGCGGCAGGGTTTCGTCCTGGCCGCAGTCTTTGCCTTCCACGTTCATCATCACGAAGCGGGTGGCGTTCCACAGCTTGTTGCAGAAGTTGCGGTAGCCTTCGGCGCGCTTGAAGTCGAAGTTCACCGAGCGGCCCAGCGTGGCGTAGCTGGCCATGGTGAAGCGCAGCGCGTCGGTGCCGTAGGCCGGGATGCCGTCCGGGAACAGCTTTTCGGTGGCTTTGGCGATGGCCGGGGCTTTTTCCGGGCGGCGCAGGCCGGTGGTGCGTTTTTCTACCAGCGGGCCCAGCGCGATGCCGTCGATCAGGTCGACCGGGTCGATGACGTTGCCTTCCGACTTCGACATCTTCTTGCCTTCGTGGTCGCGCACCATGCCGTGGATATAAACGTCACGGAACGGCACTTTGCCGGTGAAGTGCTTGGTCATCATGATCATCCGGGCAACCCAGAAGAAGATGATTTCGTAGCCGGTGACCAGCACGTTGCTGGTAACGAAGGCGTTGAGGTCCGGCGTGTCTTGCGGCCAACCCAGGGTGGAGAACGGCACCAGCGCGGAGCTGAACCAGGTGTCCAGTACGTCTTGTTCGCGGCGCAGGGTTTTACCCGGCGCTTTGGCCTGGGCTTCGGCTTCGGTGCGGCCAACGTAGATGTTGCCGTCTTCGTCGTACCAGGCCGGGATCTGGTGGCCCCACCACAGCTGGCGGCTGATGCACCAGTCCTGGATGTTGTTCATCCACTGGTTGTAGGTGTTGACCCAGTTTTCCGGGATGAAGCGCACTTCGCCGCTGGCCACAGCGTCGATGGCTTTTTGTGCGATGGACTGGCCGGTGGCGTCGCCCTCGCCCACTTTGCTCATGGCCACGAACCATTGGTCGGTCAGCAGCGGCTCGATCACGGTACCGGTACGGTCGCCGCGCGGCACCATCAGTTTGTGCGGTTTGGTTTCCAGCAGCAGGCCCTGGGCTTGCAGGTCGGCCAGCATGGCTTTGCGCGCGTCGGCGGTGGACAGGCCAGCGTAGGCGGCCGGCAGCTCGATGCTGCCCTGGGCGCTGCCATCAAAGCCGAATACTTGCGCTTTGGCCAGGATGGTGGCGTCCAGGCTCATCACGTTGATCAGCTGGGTGCTGTGGCGCTTGCCGACTTCGTAGTCGTTGAAGTCGTGCGCCGGGGTGATCTTGACGAAGCCGGTGCCGAATTCTTTATCGACGTATTCGTCAGCAATCACCGGAATCTGGCGGCCGGTAAGCGGCAGCTCGACCAGCTTGCCTACCAGGTGGGCAAAGCGTTCGTCGGTGGGGTTTACCGCGACGGCCACGTCGCCGAGCAGGGTTTCCGGGCGGGTGGTGGCCACGGTGATGAACTCGTCGCTGCCCACTACCGGGTATTTGATGTGCCACATGTGGCCGTCTTCTTCCTCGGATACCACTTCGAGGTCGGAGATGGCGGTGCCCAGCTTGGCGTCCCAGTTGGACAGGCGCTTGCCACGGTAGATCAGGCCTTGCTCGAACAGGCGCACGAACACTTCGGTGACCACGTCGGCGCGTACGTCGTCCATGGTGAAGTATTCACGGCCCCAGTCTACCGAGCAGCCCACACGGCGCATCTGGCTGGTGATGGTGCCGCCGGATTTTTCTTTCCATTCCCATACCTTGGCGGTAAAGGCGTCGCGGCCCAGGTCGAAGCGGCTGATGCCTTGCTCGGCCAGCTGGCGCTCTACCACGATCTGGGTGGCGATACCGGCGTGGTCGGTACCCGGAATCCACACCGTGTTGTCGCCCTTCATGCGGTAGTAACGCGTGAGGCCATCCATGATGGTCTGGTTGAAGGCGTGGCCCATGTGCAGCGTGCCGGTCACGTTAGGTGGTGGCAGCTGGATGGCAAAGGACGGCTTGGTGGTATCCATGTGCGGCTTGAAATAGCCGGACTGTTCCCATTGATCGTACCAGCGACGTTCGATGTCGCCCGGCTCGTAGCTTTTGGCAAGTTCCATGGTCATGGTGTGAATTCGGTCTGAGTGAGGCAAAAATGGCTGAAATTATAAACCGATCTGCTGCACTGCGTCCCGCTTGCTGCCATGAAGCGTTATCAGATCACACGTTGACCGCGACAATCTGCACAAAAGCCATGTATATATGGTTTAGCAACACTGCTTCCCTACATGGCCCGCCACCTGGCGGCTGCAACCTGGCCCAGACTCAAATACCATGTCCAGCAACAAGATTTTACTGGTAGAGGACAACACCTCTGTCTTGCGCACCATGCAGCGCATCATCGAAAACGACGGCTTTTCCGTGGTGTGCGCCACCACCCTGCGGGAGGTGGAGGCCATTCTGGCACAAGGCGAGCACCATTTTATGGCTTGTGTGCTGGACTACTGCCTGCCGGATGCAACGGATGGCGAGACGCTGCCGATCGTTCTGGCCAGGAAAATTCCTACCATCGTGCTGACAGCCCGCAGCGATATGGAAACGCGCGAAAAAGTGTTGCTGCAACCCGTGGTGGACTACGTACCCAAAGACACCCCGGCTGCGTTCGAGTACACCATCAAGATGATACGCCGCATCCACCACAACCCCGGCATACGCGTGCTGGTGGTGGACGATTCGGTGACTATCCGCAGCTACCTGCGCCAGCTGCTGCGCCGCCACCTGTACGAGGTGCTGGAAGCACCGGAAGCCGATACCGCACTGCGCATGCTGCGCGACGACCCGACCATCCGCCTGGTGCTGTCCGACCACGACATGCCGGGCAAAAACGGGGTAACCATGGTTAGCGAGATCCGCCGCTTCCGCAGCCATGAAGAGCTGGCCATTATCGGCATTTCCGCCAGCCAGGACCCGGCCATGACCGCCCGCTTCATCAAGGCCGGTGCCGATGATTACCTGAACAAGCCGTTCAATCACGAAGAGTTTTTTTGCCGCGTCACGCGCAACGTGGAATTTGTGGAAAACTTGCGCGCGCTATCGCGGGCAGCCCACGAAGACCCGCTGACCGGCCTGCCAAACCGCCGTTATTTCTTTGAAAATGTGCTGAAGCAAACCCAGCCGTTCGGCGTGGCCATGGTGGATATCGACCACTTCAAGCGCATCAACGACGGTTTTGGCCACGATATCGGCGACCTGGCACTAAAACTGGTGGCCGACCTGCTACGCGCCCAGTTCCCAGGCAAGCACATTGCCCGCTTTGGCGGTGAGGAATTTGTGATTCTGATGCAGGCCCGTAGCGAACAGGACATGCTGGCAGCGATGGAAGCCTTCCGCGCCAGCGTAGCCGACGCGGTATTCCCCACCAGCCAGGGCGATCTGCAATTCACCTTGAGCATAGGCGTGGCCGCCGGCCTGCCGGATGTCAGCGCCCTGCTGAAGCTGGCCGACGAACGCCTGTATATGGCCAAAAGCCGCGGCCGTAACCAGGTGTGCACCGGCTAAGCCAGTGCAGCCATGAAAAAACCCGCCAGCGTGCGGGTTTTTTCATGGGCAACACAGCCTGCTAGGCCGCCTTGTTGAGCACCCAGTCCAGCCAGCGCGTGGGCAGCAGGCGTTTGAGGTACCAGAACACATGCGTGGGGGTGGTCACGCGGTAGCGCGCCGCCGGGCGTGCTGCGGCCAACGCCTGCTCCACCTTGGCCAGCACGGCGGTGCCGGGCAGCGTAAACGGCGCGGCATTGCCTTCTTTCTTTAGGCGCTGTAGCTGCTTTTCGTAGCTGTTGCGATGCACACTGCCCTGGATATCCACGTTTTGCAGGAATTTTTGTAGTGCATTGGGGCGAAAGCGGCTTTCTATGGGGCCGGGCTCGATCAGGCTGACAAAAATGCCGCTGCCGGCCAGCTCCAGCCGCAGGGTGTCGCACAGGCCTTCCATAGCGTACTTACTGGCGTTGTAGGCACCACGATACTTCATGGCGGCAAAGCCCAGCACCGAGCTATTGAACAGGATGCGGCCGTGGCCCTGGCGGCGCATCACCGGCAGCACGGCGTTCATCAGCTCCCAGGCACCAAACAGATTGGTTTCAAACTGCTCGCGCATGGCCTGCCGGCTGATGTCTTCTACCGCACCGGGCTGGCCGTAGCCGGCATTGTTGAACAGGGCGTGCAACGTGCCACCACTGCGCTGCAACACTTCCCCCAGGGCCGTGCGTATGCTATGACTATCGTCTACATTAAGCTGCAGGGCATCGGGGAAACCCTGCGCCTGCAAGCTGGCCACGTCTTCGGCGCGGCGCGTGGTAGCGAACACCCGCCAGCCCTGCTGCTGCAAGCCGCGCGCTACGTCCAGGCCTATGCCGCTGGAGCAGCCGGTAATCAGGATGTTTTTTTGTGTCATCGGTTGAACCAGTTAAAAGACATGCCTGTCAAACTGGCGCATATGTAACAATATGTACATCGCGCCGGGCGGTACGTTTACTAACAAAACCGGCAGATAATAACAAAACCTCACCACAGCCTTCACTCAAGGAGTATTCAACATAATGGAACAGGCCCTCCCCTCTATCGGATCGCCTTTCTTCTATACGGTGTTCTTCGTGGCCGTACTGATCATGATCGTCATCGACATGGTGGCGCTCAAGCAAAGCGGCTCGCACAAAGTGTCTATTAAGGAAGCAGCCGGCTGGTCGGCTGTGTGGGTAGCGGTAGCCTGCGCCTTTGGCGGCTGGCTGTGGTGGACCCTGGCCAACGACCCCGCCTACGGCGAGGTGGTTGCCAAACAGAAAGCACTGGAATTCTTCACCGGCTACGTGATTGAAAAATCGCTGGCGGTAGACAATATCTTTGTGTTCCTGATGATTTTTGCCTTCTTCAAGGTACCTGCCGAATACCAGCGCCGCGTGCTGCTGTACGGCGTATTCGGTGCCATCATCCTGCGTACCGTCATGGTGTTCCTGGGTGCGGCGCTGGTGAAAGAGTTCAGCTGGATCCTGTACGTGTTCGGTGCTTTCCTGCTGTTTACCGGCCTGAAAATGATGCTGCCGGAAAAAGAGGAAAAAGAAGACCTGGCCAATAACGGTTTGCTGAAGTTCCTGCGCAAGCATATCCGCATGACCGACGACTACCACGGCGAAGCGTTTTTCGTGATGAAAAACGGCATGCGTTACGCCACACCCATGTTCCTGGTGCTGGTATTTGTCGAGCTGTCTGACGTGGTGTTTGCGGTAGACAGCATCCCGGCGATCTTTGCCGTCACCATGGACCCGTTCATTGTGCTGACGTCTAACATCTTCGCCATCCTGGGCTTGCGCGCCATGTTCTTCTTGCTGGCAGACGTGGCAGAGCGCTTCCACCTGCTGCGCTATGGCCTGGCTATCGTGCTGTCGTTCATCGGGGTGAAGCTGCTTATCCTGAAGTTCGTGCACATCCCGGTGGCCATCTCGCTGGGCGTGGTGTTCGTGGTAATCATCGGCTCGGTTCTGGCCTCGCTGATGTTCCCGAAAAAAGCCGCCTGAGCGTGCTCGCCTGGCCTGCTGCCCGGCAGCAGGCCGCCTTGCAAACCCCCTTCTGCCAGTCAAAGGGGGTTTGTCTTGTCTGCGGTGCCGGCCACGCTGCCATGCCGACGGCTTTGTTGCCGCTTTGTTGCGCAGCGGAAAACCCCTACAATGGCGGCCAACCGTTATAGATGCAGAAGGACACGCGCCATGGCTAAAACCACCAAAGCCCAAGCCAGTTTCGAAAGCGCGCTGGCGCAGCTGGAGGACATCATCCAGGCGATGGAAGGCGGCGACTTGCCGCTGGATACCGCCCTGACGTCGTACAAGCAGGGTATCGAACTGATCAAGTTCTGCCAGGGTAAGCTGGCAGACGCCGAACAACAGCTGCGCGTGCTGGAAAACGACGAACTCAAGCCGCTGGACCTCACCGATGGCCAATAACACCTTTACCGGCTGGATGACCCATACCCAGCAAACCGTGGAAAGCACGCTGGAAGTGTTGCTGCCCAACCCTGCCCGCGCCCCGCACATGCTGCACGAGGCCATGGGTTACAGCACGCTGCAAGGCGGCAAGCGCGTGCGCCCGCTGCTGGCCTTTGCCGCCGGCGAGCTCAGCGGCGCCGATGCGGCCAACGTGGCGCGCGTAGCCTGTGCGGTGGAAATGATCCACGCCTACTCGCTGGTACACGACGACATGCCGTGCATGGACGACGATGTACTGCGCCGCGGCAAGCCCACCTGCCACGTGCAGTACGACGAAGCCACTGCCCTGCTGGTAGGCGACGCCCTGCAAACGCTGGCCTTCGACGTGATGGCCAGCCCGCTACCCGGTGTAGACGCTACGCGCCAACTGGCCATGGTCAAGCTGCTGGCCCACGCCAGCGGCCACGCCGGCATGGCTGGCGGCCAGGCCATCGACCTGTCCAGCGTGGGCACCGCACTGAACCAGCCCGAGCTGGAATTCATGCACATGCTGAAAACCGGTGCCCTGATTCGCGCTGCCGTGCTATTGGGCGCATACTGCGGCCAAGCTTTGACCGCAGCGGAAGAAAGCGGGCTGGACCACTTTGCCAAGCGCATGGGTCTGGCCTTCCAGGTGGTGGACGACGTGCTGGACTGCGAAGCCGACACCGCCACGCTGGGCAAGACTGCCGGCAAGGATGCGGCCAACGACAAGCCTACTTATGTGAGCCTGATGGGCCTGGGCGAGGCAAAACAGTTTGCCCGCGACCTGTACGACGACGCGCTGGCTGCACTGGCGCCGTTTGGCGACCGCGCCGACCGCCTGAAACAGCTGGCCGACTACATCGTGGCCCGCTCGTTCTGACCATAACAAAAGCAATATCATGACTACACTGCTCGACACCATACAGAGTCCGGCCGACCTCAGAACCCTGGACCGCAGCAAGCTGCCACAGCTGGCCCGCGAGCTGCGCGACTTCCTGGTGAGCTCGGTTAGCAAAACCGGTGGCCACTTTGCCTCCAACCTTGGCAGCATCGAGCTGACCATCGCCCTGCATTACGTGTTCAACACCCCGGACGACCGCCTGGTGTGGGACGTAGGCCACCAGACCTACCCGCACAAGATCCTGACCGGCCGCCGCGAACAGATGCACACCATGCGCCAGAAAGGCGGCCTGGCCGGCTTCCCCAAGCGCGACGAGTCCGAGTACGACACCTTCGGCGTGGGCCATTCGTCCACCTCTATCGGTGCTGCGCTGGGCATGGCGGTAGCCGCCAAGCTGCAGAACATCCCGCGCAAGAGCATTGCCATCATCGGTGACGGCTCGATGACCGCTGGCCAGGCTTTCGAAGCGCTGAACAACGCCGGCGCCATGGATACCGACCTGCTGGTGATCCTCAACGACAACGATATGTCGATCTCGCCCAATGTGGGCGCGCTGAACAACTATCTGGCCAAGCTGATGAGCGGCCGCTTTTACGCTGCGGTAAAAGAAGGCAGCAACAAGGTGCTGGGCATCGCCCCGCCGCTGCGCGATATCGCCAGCAAGATGGAAGAACACGTGAAGGGCTTCTTTACCCCCGGCACGCTGTTCGAAGAGTTTGGCTTCAACTACATCGGCCCGATCGATGGCCACGACCTGGACGTGCTGGTCGACACGCTCAAGAACATCAAGAGCCTGAAAGGCCCGCAGTTCCTGCACATCGTCACCAAGAAAGGCCAGGGCTACAAGCTGGCCGAAAACGACCCGGTGAAATACCACGGCGTGACCAAGTTCGACCCGGCCTGTGGCCTGGCCGGCAGCAAAGGCGGAGGCAAGCCGCAGTACACGCAGATTTTCGGTGACTGGATCTGCGACATGGCCAAGCTGGACAAACGCCTGGTGGGCATTACCCCGGCCATGCGCGAGGGCTCCGGCCTGGTGCGCTTTGAAAAAGAACACCCGGACCGCTACTTCGACGTGGCCATTGCCGAGCAACACGCGGTAACCTTTGCCGCCGGTATGGCCTGTGACGGCCTGAAGCCGGTGGTGGCGATCTACTCCACCTTCCTGCAGCGCGGCTACGACCAGCTGATCCACGACGTGGCACTGCAAAACCTGCCGGTAGTGTTCGCCATCGACCGCGCCGGCCTGGTGGGCGCCGACGGCCCGACGCACGCCGGCTCGTTCGACCTGTCCTACCTGCGCTGCATCCCCAATATGACGGTGATGGCGCCGTCGGACGAAAACGAGTGCCGCCAGCTGCTGTACACCGCCTTCAGCCTGGACACCCCCACCGCTGTGCGCTACCCGCGCGGCACCGGCCCGGGCGCCACCATCGAACAGACGATGACCGCACTACCACTGGGCAAGGGCGTGCTGCGCCGCCAGGGCGCGGGCAAGGTAGCCATACTGGCGTTTGGCAGCATGGTGCAGCCGGCGCTGGCCGCGGCCGAAGCGTTGGACGCTACCGTAGCCGACATGCGCTTTGTGAAGCCGCTGGACGAGGCGCTGATCCGCGAACTGGCTGCCAGCCACAGCCTGCTGGTCACCGTGGAAGAAAACGCCATCATGGGCGGTGCCGGCAGCGGCTGTGCCGAGGTGCTGGCCGCCGCCGGCATCAGCGTGCCGATGTTGCATCTGGGCCTGCCGGATGACTATGTTGAACATGGGGACCCGGCCGTATTACTGAGCGACTGCGGTCTGGACGCCGCCGGCATCCGGCACAGCATTGCCACCAGGTTGGCCGCACACTAGCCTGCCACCACCCGACAGGCCTGCCGCCCCGTGCTGCAGGCCTTTTTCTTTGCCACGGACAGCACTATTACCGTCAACAGGAAACAACCATGACAAGCCTGGACGTCAACCAGTGGCTACAACTGGACAACACCCCGTACGCCGCGCTGCCGATGCTGCTGTCCAGCCTCGGCATCGGCTTGCTGATCGGCGTGGAGCGCGAACGCAAGCGCCGCGTACTGGCCGGCATCCGCACCTTCCCGCTGGTGAGCCTGCTGGGCACCATGCTGGCCATGTTGGCCGCACAAACCACGCTGCCGTGGCTGATGCCGGCCGGGCTGCTGGCGGTGGCCATGCTGGGCTTTCTGCCGCTGGGCAACGGCGGTGGCGAAAGCCCGGGCCCGGAGCCGCGCACCACGTCGGTGATAGCGCTGCTGATTGCCTACACGCTGGGGCTGATGGTGGGGCTGGGCAATACCGAACTGGCCATTGCGCTGGGCATCATCACCACCGGCCTGCTGTACCTGAAGCCGGAGCTGTCCAACTTTTCCAACCAGCTGGAGCGGCAGGATCTGCTATCGCTGCTGCAGTTTGCCGCGCTGACCTTCATCATCCTGCCCATCCTGCCCAATCAGGGCTTCGGGCCCTACCTGGCCTTTAACCCGCACCGCATCTGGTTGTTGGTGGTGCTGATCGTCGGCGTCGGTCTGGCGGGTTACCTGGCGGTGAAGATCCTGGGCGAACGCGTGGGCGCGCCGGTGCTGGGCATTCTGGGCGGACTGGTATCCACCACGGCCACCAGCCTGGTGTACGCGCGCGAGGCAGCGGCCAACCCTGGCTCGCTGCGGCTGGCAACCAGGGTGATCTTGCTGGCCAATATGGTGCTGTTTGTGCGCCTGAGCCTGCTGGCACTGGCCATTGCGCCAGCCAGTGCGCGCAGCGTAGCCAGCATGATGCTACCCGCGCTGCTGGCCGGGCTGGCCACCTTGTTTATTCTGGGCAAACGGCAAACACCACAGGAAAACGCCCCCGAGCTCACGCTGAAAAACCCGGCCAAACTCAGCATTGCGCTGGGCTTTGCCGCCATGTTTGCGGTGGTAATGCTGTGCTCGGCCTGGCTGCGTGACCTGTTTGGCGAAAGCGGCCTGTACGTGGTAGCTGTCGTATCCGGCCTCAATGACGTGGACGCCATCAGCCTGACCGCGCTGGAGCTGTTCGGCCAGCAACAGTTGGCGCTGACACCGCTGCTGGTGAGCATGGCGCTGGCAGTGTTCAGCAATACCGTGTTCAAGTTCGGGCTGATCGCCAGCATCGGTGGCCGTGCTCTGGCCCGCGCCTGCGCACCGGCGCTGGGCATGTCCATGCTGGGCATGCTGCTGGGGCTGTGGTTGGCCGCAAGCTAGCCGCCGCAGTCACTCACCACCCTATCCAGCCCGCCTTGCACTGCACGGCGGGCTTTTTCTTATCGGTTTGCCGTAACAATCCATCGGTGGCAATATGTTATAACGTAACATTTTTAATCAAATGCCGATCATGACCACGCTTGCCATTCCCGACGTACAAAACCACCCCGACCTGCGCCGCATCCCGATACGGGAAGTGGGCATCAAAGGCCTGCGCCACCCGCTGGCCATCCGCCAGCAAGACGGCGGCGTACAGCACACCATTGCCGACTGCCAGCTCACCGTGGCGCTACCCGCCACGCAAAAAGGCACCCATATGTCGCGCTTTGTGGCACTGATGCACGAGCAGCAAGCACCGCTGGACGCCGGGGGCTTCGAGGCGCTGGTGCGTGCTACGGCAACGCGGCTGGAAAGCGACAGCGCGCGTATCTGCCTGAGCTTCCCCTACTTTCTACACAAAACCGCCCCCGCATCGGGCGTAGTGAGCCTGCTGGACTATCAGGTATGTCTGGACGGCAGCGTAGCGCAAGGTGAGTACCGCTACCGGCTGCAGGTCACGGTGCCGGTGACCAGCCTGTGCCCGTGCTCCAAGCAGATTTCGCGCTACGGCGCGCACAACCAGCGCTCGCATATTGTTATCGAAGCTGAAGCTGACAACAGCCTGAGCGCAGAAACACTGATTACGCTGGCCGAAGCGCAGGCGTCGTGCCAGCTATACGGCCTGCTCAAGCGCAGTGACGAAAAAGTGGTTACCGAGCAGGCGTACGACAACCCCAAGTTTGTGGAAGACCTGGTGCGCGACGTGGCTGCCGCGCTGCAAGGCGTGGCCGGCGTGCGCCACTTTGTGGTGTCGTCGGAAAACTTCGAGTCCATCCACAACCACTCGGCCTACGCCCGCATCGACAGCCGCGACCTGTTGGCTGGCTGACTCGGCAGCAATCAGCCCGGCTGCAATAGATTGAGCACGAACGCGGCGCTGGCCTGAGGCTGCTCCATCGGGAACAAATGGCTGCCGGGGTGCCAGTGGATGCTGGCGCCGAAGTGCTTTTGCATGAAAGCCAGGTCGGACGGCCGGGTCACATCACTGCCCTCGCCAGCCACATAGTGCATGGGCACCTGTAGTTGGCCGCGCAGCTGCCAGTAATGGTGCGGCAGCGTGCCGTAGATATCGTGCTCTACTTGTGGGCGGAACAGCAGGCGGCGGCCGCCCTGGCCGTTGTCTTCGGTACCCAGCTCGGCGTAGTCGTGCAGCACCTCGGGCGCCCAGCGCGCAAACGCCGCCTTGCGCGCAAAGTAGTCGTACACCGACGCCACACTGGCCCAGTTATCGCGCCGCTTCAGCGTGCCGGTACCGCCAGGGGTGACGTTCTGGATGAAGCCCAGCCGCTTGGCCAGCCAGATACCGAAAGCGCGCTGTGGTGACAGCAGCGGCGAATCCAGCAACACCACGCTGCGAAACAGCTCTGGGGCACGGATAGCGGATAAAAACAGCAGAATGCCGCCCAGCGAATGCCCCACCCCGTGTACCGGGCCGCTATAGCGGGCACGCATATGGCTGACCATTTCGTCCACCAGCTGCGGCCAACCATCGCTTACCGGGTAGTGCGGGTCATGCCCGCTACAAGGCAAAAAACCCACCTCGTAGCCAGCCTGCTGCCACACACCGTGCAGCTGGCGATATATGGGTGCCGGAAAGCTGTTGGCGTGGGCAAAGTGAATGGTGTTATCCATATTGTTCTCCTCTCACGCGACATTAGCATAAGCAAACACTCGTTTAAACGCCTGTCGCCACGCGGCCGCGGTGGCTGTGATAAGCTGCAGCCCGCCGGAACACCGCCTTACCGGTGTGGTCCACTCCCTGTTTACTTGCCTGCCCATACCCATCATGCCCGCATTGTCGCGTCTGTTTCACTGGCTGTTCCCCTTGCTGTTGCTGCTTGCCGCCCTGCCAGCCAGCGCGCTGGACCCGAACGACCTGCTCCCCCCTGAGAAGGCCTTTTCCGCCCGGCTGGAGCAACAAGGCCAGCAGCTGCTGGTGCACGTGAACATCGCACCCGGTTATTACCTGTACCGGGACCGCACCCGCATCGCCAGCGAG
This sequence comes from beta proteobacterium L13, assembly GCA_000335715.1. Classification (GTDB taxonomy): domain Bacteria; phylum Pseudomonadota; class Gammaproteobacteria; order Burkholderiales; family Chromobacteriaceae; genus Vogesella. The sequence continues at coordinate 63,724 of AMYZ01000021.1, read as the reverse complement.
CCGGCCGGCCTGCTGGGTACGCCGCAGCTGCCCGCAGGCGATGCCAAGCAGGACCCGTACTTTGGCCTGCAACAGGTGTACCACCAGCGCGTGACCTTTACCGTGCCGATCACGGCGGCCGCCCTGCCAGATAACTTCACCCTGTTGGCCACCATCCAGGGCTGTGCCGACGCCGGCCTGTGCTACCCGCCCTACACCCACAAGCTGAAACCGGGCGATAACCGCCTGGCCGATTGGCTCAGCCCGGCGGACAGCGCAGACGATAGCGCGCCAACGCTCAGCCGCCAGCAATGGCTGGGCACACTGTTTACCTTTTTGCTGGCCGGTATCGGCATGGCGTTTACCGCCTGCATGTACCCGCTGCTGCCGATTGTTTCCAGCATGGTGGCCGGCCAGGGCCAGCGCCTTAACAAGACGCGCGGCTTTGTACTGACCCTGGCCTACGTGCAGGGCCTGGCGCTTACCTACACCGCCGTTGGCGTGATTGCCGGCAAGACCGGCAGCCTGCTCACCGTCTGGCTGCAGCAGCCGGCGGTGATTCTGGTGGCCAGCGCGCTGATGGTAATGTTTGCGCTGGGCATGTTCGATCTGATTACCATCCAGCTGCCGTCGGCGCTGCAAAGCCGGCTGGCCAACCACAGCAACAAGCTGGGCGGTGGCCGCCTGGCCAGCGTATTTGCCATGGGCGCGCTGTCGGCGCTGCTGGTGGGCCCCTGCGTAGCACCGCCGCTGGCGCTGGCGCTGGGCTATATCGGCCAGACCGGCGACGCAGTGCTGGGCGGCGCCGCGCTGTACAGCATGGCCATGGGCCTGGGCCTGCCGCTGCTGCTGGTGGGCACCTTTGGCGGCCATATCCTGCCGCGCGCCGGCGCCTGGATGCAGCAAGTGAAATACACCTTCGGCGTGGTGATGCTGGGCGTGGCCATCTGGATGGCAGGCCCCTTCCTGCCGCTATGGCTCACCATGCTGCTGTGGGCGGCGCTGGCGCTGGGCAGCGCCTGGTGGCTGCTGCTGAGCCGGCAACGGCCGACACCACACGGCGCCGGGCGCTGGCTAGTGCGCCTCATCGCGACGGTGCTGGCGCTGGCCGGCCTGCTGCAAATTATCGGTGCCGCCACCGGCGCACCGTCGCCGCGCTTGCCGCTGGCCGGTATCTGGCAAGGCCAGCTGGCCGCCAAGCCAGCGTTCCAGCGCATTGCCAATAGCGCCGAGCTGGACGCCGCGCTGGCGCAGGCCAAAGCTGCCGGCCAGCCGGTGCTGCTGGACTTCTACGCCGACTGGTGTGTGAGCTGTATCGAGATGGAAGAAACCACCTTCCGCGACCCGGCCATTGCCGCCCGCATGGGCAAGCTGCGCCTGCTGCAGGCCGACGTCACCGCCAACAACGCCGAACACCAGGCGCTGCTGCAGCGTTTCGGCCTGTACGGCCCGCCGGGCATCATGCTGTACAGCGCGCAGGGCGAGCTGGTGCACAAGGTGATCGGCTACCAGGACGCCGGCGACTTTGCCGCTTCGCTGGACAAGGTTGGCCGCTGACGGCATGGGTGGCTAAAGACACAAGGGCCGGTGCACGCACCGGCCCTTGCCACGTCTGCACTGCGGCCAACCCTGGCCGCCAGCCCGGTACTTAGCGCAGCGCGTCTTCCAGCGCCCGCGCGATCACCAGCTTCTGCACGTCCGACGTGCCTTCGTAAATCTGCGCCACGCGCACGTCGCGGTAGATGCGCTCTACCGGGTAGTCGCTCAGGTAGCCGTAGCCGCCCAGCGTCTGGATGGCCGCCGAGCACACCGCCTCGGCCATTTCCGACGCCATCAGCTTGGCCATGCTGGACTCCTTCAGGCAAGGCTTGCCAGCGTCTTTCAGCGCGGCAGCGTGCCACACCAGCTGGCGGGCCGCCTCCAGCCGCGCCGCCGCATCGGCCAGACGGAAACCCACCGCCTGGTGGCGGATGATGGGCTGGCCAAAGGTGTGGCGCTCGGTGGCGTAGCGGGTGGCAAATTCCAGCGCCGCCCGCGCCATGCCCAGACACTGCGCGGCAATGCCGATGCGGCCGGATTCCAGGTTGGCCAGCGCGATCTTGTAGCCCTCGCCTTCCGCCCCCAGGCGGTGGCTGGCCGGCACCCGTACGTTATCGAACACAATCTGGCAGGTGTCCGACGCGTGCTGGCCCATTTTGTCTTCCACCTTGGCCACGATGTAGCCGGGGGTGGCGGTGGGCACCAGAAACGCGCTGATGCCCTTCTTGCCGGCGGCCGGGTCGGTCACCGCAAATACGATGGCTACGTCGGCGTGCTTGCCGTTGGTAATGAACTGCTTGACGCCGTTGATGACGTAATCGTCGCCGTCGCGCACGGCACGGCTGCGCAGGTTGGCCGCATCAGACCCGGCGTCGGGCTCGGTGAGGCAGAACGCCGATAGCCATTCGCCACGGGCGATGCGGCGCAGGAAGATGTCTTTCTGCCAATCGTTGCCGAAGCGCTCGATTGGCCCGCAACCTACCGAGTTGATGACCGAAATGATGGTGGACAGCGCGCCGTCACCGGCGGCGATTTCTTCGATCACCGCCGCCAGCGTCAGGTAATCGAAGCCGGCGCCGTCCCAGTCCGGCGATACGGTCAGGCCGAAGCAGCCCAGCTCGCCCAGGCCGTGCAGCGCCTGGCGCGGAAAGCTGTGTTCACGGTCCCAAGCCGCCGCATGCGGTGCGACTTCGCTCGCCACAAAACGGCGTACGGCATCCACAACCTGTTCTTGTTCTGTTGTCAGCAACATGCTGATTCCTTTGCTTTTCTATACGTGATGGCGGCCAACCCTGCCTTTGCAGGCAAAGGCAAAACCTTTTACCACGAAAGACACGGAGAAAATCTGCTGCATTCTCAGTGTCTTCTGTGGATTTCGTAGCTAAATGTCTGCGTGTACCGTGTGCCGCCAAATAGCAGGGCAAGCTCTGCATTTGCCACAAAAAGCACGCAACTTGGCTGCAACCCGGCAGCTCGCTTTCGTGCTTTTTGTGGGTTTCGTGGCAAAGAATCCCAGCCCGTACAGTGCGATTCCGGTACAAGGACAAAATCTTTTCTGCCACGAAAGACACGAAAAAACACGGACGAAAGGCCACCGAAATCGCCACCCATTCAGTGTTTTCCGTGGCAGCAACCCAGTTACACCAGCTCTACCGCCAGTGCGGTAGCTTCACCACCACCGATACACAGGCTGGCCACGCCGCGCTTGCCGCCACGTGCTTGCAGCGCCGCAATCAGCGACACCACGATACGGGCGCCGGACGCACCGATCGGGTGTCCCAGCGCGCAGGCACCGCCGTTGACGTTGACCTTGGCGTGCGGCAGGCCCAGGTCGTGCATGGCGGCCATGGTCACCACGGCAAAGGCTTCGTTGATCTCGAACAAGTCGACGTCGTCCGCCGTCCAGCCGGTTTGGGCAAACAGCTTTTGCATGGCGCCCACCGGGGCGGTGGAAAACCACGCCGGCTCGTGCGCGTGGGTGCTGTGGCCAACAATGCGCGCCAGCGGGGCCAGGCCCTGTGCCAGCGCGTCGCTTTCGCGCATCAGCACCAGCGCGGCAGCGCCGTCGGAAATGGAGCTGGCGTTGGCCGGCGTCACGGTACCGTCCTTGCGGAAAGCCGGCTTCAGCGTGGGAATCTTGTCCAGATTGGCCTTCAACGGCTGTTCGTCCACGCTCACCACCTCGTCGCCCTTGCGGCCGCTGATGGTGACCGGCGCGATCTCGCCGGCAAAAGCACCACTGTGGATGGCTTGCTGGGCGCGGGTCAGCGACGCGATGGCGTACTCGTCCTGCGCGGCGCGACTAAAACCGTACTTGTCGGCGCAGGCCTCGGCAAACACCCCCATCAGCTGGCCCTTGTCGTAGGCGTCTTCCAGGCCGTCGAGGAACATGTGGTCCTTGATCTCGCCATGGCCCAGGCGCAGGCCACCACGCGCTTTCGGAATCACGTACGGCGCATTGCTCATGCTTTCCATGCCACCGGCCACCATCACCTTGGCCGCACCGGCTTTCAGCAGGTCGTTGGCCAGCATCAGCGCCTTCATGCCGGAACCGCACATCTTGTTGATGGTGGTGGCCCCCGCTGCCAGCGGCAGCCCACCCTTGATGGCAGCTTGGCGCGCCGGCGCCTGGCCCTGCCCAGCGGGTAGCACGCAGCCCATGATCACCTCTTCCACCGCATCCGGCGCAATGCCGGCACGCTCTACTGCGGCGCGGATGGCAACCGCGCCCAGGTCGCTAGCGCTCTGGCTGGCAAACATGCCCTGAAACCCACCCATGGCCGTACGGGCCATACCGACAATCACGATCGCTTCCTTGTGCATGATTCACGCCTCCGGTTAGATAACGTTTACGTTAACGTAAACACGGCAATCTTTTCAAGCCCGACACGGCACGCTGTGGCGTAGACACCGCAGCACGAATGGCATCATCATGACCTGAGCTGGCCGCACCACCCTACACCCGGCCAGACAGCCCACCCGCCCAGCCACCCCAGGAGACCGCATGTTTTCGCATATCTGCATCGGCATCAACGACTTCGACCGCGCCCTCGCCTTCTACCGCCCGCTGATGCAGGCGCTAGGCATCCGTGAGCGCTTCTGCGACCCGTCGCGGCCGTGGGCGGGCTGGCAGAGCGAACCCGGCCCACGGCCGTTGCTGCTGATCGGCAAGCCACTGGACAGCGAAGCCGCCACGCCCGGCAACGGCCAGACCATCGCCCTGCTGGCGGCCACGCGCAGGCAGGTGGACGCTGCCTACCAGGCCGCACTGGCTCACGGCGGCCGCTGCGAAGGCGCCCCCGGCCTGCGCCCGCACTACCACGCACATTATTACGGCGCCTACTTCCGCGACCCGGACGGCAACAAGCTGTGCGTAGCCTGCCACGAGGCAGAAGGTCAAACCGTATAAACAGAGAACTGCCAGGGGAAAAGCATGCAAACCGATAACAAGCTCACACCGGCACAATGCAGCAATATGGATGACATCCGCGCCGAAATCGACTTGCTGGACCGGGCAGTGGTCAGCCTGATCGGCCAACGCCACCAGTACGTTCTGGCGGCGGCCAGGTTCAAGACATCCGCCACCGCAGTACGCGCCACCGAACGCTTTGCCGCCATGCTGGCGCAACGGCGGCAGTGGGCCGAGCAGGAAGGCCTGAACGCCGACGCCATCGAACGCCTGTTTTCAGACTTGGTCAGTCATTTTATCGAACAAGAAATGCAGCACTGGCAACAGCAACAGCGCTGACCCATCAACAGCCATGGCACCAAGGCTGTTAGCGTAAAAAAGCCGCAGCACCCGCTGCGGCTTTTTTCTGCATAACACGATCAGGGCTGCTTACTCCGGCAGCCCGCCACTGCGCTTTTCCATCCAGTGTTCGCACTGCGCCTTCAGCTGGCCGATTTCACGCAACACCAGCTGGATGTCCTGCATCTGCTGCGTCAGCTGCTGTTCGCGGCGGGCGAGGATATCGACAAATTTGGTCAGCTGCGGCTCGTCATTGTTGGCCGCATCGTACAGCTCGAACAACTCGCGGATTTCCAGCAGCGACAGGCCGATGCGCTTGCCGCGCAGCGTCAGCATCAGCCGCACGCGGTCGCGGCGCGAGTAGATGCGGCGCTGGCCCTGGCGCTCCGGGGTGAGCAGCCCTTCCGACTCGTAAAAGCGGATGGCGCGGGTGGTCACGTCGAATTCCTGCGCCAGCTCGGAAATGCTGAATGTGCGGTCTGCTGCTGCAGTCACGTCGTCTCCTGAAGGTATACGGGCGGTAAAAAGCCTATGAAGCGTCGCGGTATTGTAATACGGCAGCGCCAAGCCAGCACGCCGCCAGCCCGCTACTGCAACAAACCGAAACATGGCCTGCTTGTCATGGTCAACAAGTTTACGTTAACGTAAACTAGAACTTATTGCCAGATTGGCAACACCGCAAGGAGAGCGAGCAATGACATCCCGCAACGTAGGCGTGGTAGGCGCCGGCACCATGGGCAACGGTATTGCCCAGGTTTTTGCCCAGGCAGGCTTTAACGTCATCCTGACAGACGTATCGCAAGCCGCACTGGACCGCGGCCTGGCCGCCATCAGCAGCAGCCTCAGCCGGCTGGTGAAGAAAGGCGTGTTCAACGACAACGAGGCGGTGTCCATTCTGTCACGCATCCGTGGCAGCACCGCGCTTGCCGAGCTGGCCGGTTGCGAACTGGTAGTAGAAGCCGCCACCGAAAACGCGCAGATCAAGGAGCAGATTTTCCGCCAGCTGGCCGACGCGGTACCGGCCGACACCATTCTGGCGTCCAATACCTCGTCGATCTCGCTGACCACCATCGCCTCGTGGGTGAAAAAGCCGGAGCGCGTGATCGGTATGCACTTCATGAACCCGGTGCCGCTGATGCAGCTGGTGGAAATCATCCGCGCGCTGCAAACCAGCGACGACACCCACGCCCGCATCCGCGCCCTCAGCCTGGAGCTGGGCAAGACGCCAGTCACCGTGAAAGACGGCGCCGGCTTTGTGTCCAACCGCGTGCTGATGCCGATGATCAACGAGGCCGCCTTCGTGCTGTACGAAAACCTGGCCAGCGCCGAAGACATCGATACCGTGATGAAACTGGGCATGAACCACCCTATCGGCCCGCTGGCACTGGCCGACCTGATCGGGCTGGATACCTGCCTGTCGATCATGGACATCCTGTACCGCGAGTTCCGCGACTCCAAGTACCGCGCCTGCCCGCTGCTGGTGCAGCTGGTCGCCGCCGGCCACCTCGGCCGCAAGAGCGGCAAGGGCTTTTACGCGTATTAAACCGGGCACAGCGCTGCGCAACCGCCGCCAGACAGCCACGTTGGCCGCAGCAGCGCAGTCAAGCCATAAGCCGTGGCCACGCTTGCACCAACTGCGTGGCACCCGGCTGTACCACTACCACCACAAGCAAACCGATTTATCCCCGCAGCCAACATGCAGGATGGAAAAAACCAAGCACTTGCTTTAATTTGATGCTCAATTGACGTTTACGTTAACGAACATCAAAACCGTGCCCACACGGCCACACAGGAGAACACCCATGTCGCACCTGCCCACCGTCAAGCTGCTGATCGGCGGCGAATTTGTCGAGTCGCGTACTACCGAATGGCGTGAGGTCGTGAACCCGGCCACCCAGGAAGTGCTGGCGCGCGTACCGATGGCCACCACCGACGAAGTGGCTGCCGCCATCGCCGCCGGCAAGGCCGCGTTCAAGAGCTGGAAGAAAACCCCGATCGGCACCCGCGCCCGCATCTTCCTGAAGCTGCAGCAGCTGATCCGCGAGCACATGAAAGAGCTGGCCGCGCTGCTCACCGCCGAGCAGGGCAAAACCCTGGCCGACGCCGAGGGTGACATCTTCCGCGGGCTGGAAGTGGTCGAGCACGCGGCCAACATCGGCACGCTGCAGCTGGGCGAGTACGCCGAAAACGTGGCCGGCGGCGTGGACACCTACACCGTGATGCAGCCGCTGGGCGTGTGCGCCGGCATTACCCCGTTCAACTTCCCGGCCATGATACCGCTGTGGATGTTCCCGATGGCCATCGCCACCGGCAACACCTTCGTGCTGAAGCCGTCGGAGCAAGACCCGCTGGTCACCATGCGGCTGGTGGAGCTGGCGCTGCAGGCCGGCGTACCGGCTGGCGTGCTGAATGTGGTGCACGGCGGGCCGGACGTGGTGAACGCGCTGTGCGACCACCCGGACATCAAGGCCATCAGCTTTGTCGGCTCCACCCGCGTGGGCACCCACGTGTACAACCGCGCCAGCCTGGCCGGCAAACGCGTGCAGTGCATGATGGGCGCCAAAAACCACGCCATCGTGCTGCCGGACGCCAACAAGGAGCAGGCGCTGAACCAGCTCACCGGCGCCGCCTTTGGCGCGGCCGGCCAGCGCTGCATGGCGCTGAGCGTGGCCATTCTGGTGGGCGAAGCGCAGCAGTGGCTGCCGGACCTGGTAGCCAAGGCACAAAGCCTGCGCGTGGGCGCCGGCATCGACAACCCGGACCTGGGCCCGGTAATCAGTTGCGCTGCGCGCGAGCGCATCCACGGCCTGATCGAACGCGGCGTCGCCGAAGGCGCCACGCTGGCGCTGGACGGCCGTCAGGTCAGCGTGGCCGGCTACCCGCACGGCAACTTTGTCGGCCCCACCATCTTCAGCGACGTGAAGCCGGGCATGAGCATCTACGACCAAGAAATCTTCGGCCCGGTACTGTGCCTGATGGCCGCCGACACGCTGGACGAGGCCATCGAGCTGATCAACGCCAACCCCAACGGTAACGGCACCGCCATCTTCACCCAGAGCGGCGCCGCCGCCCGCCGCTTCCAGGAAGACATCGACGTCGGCCAGGTGGGCGTCAACGTGCCGATTCCGGTGCCCGTACCGCTATTCAGCTTTACCGGCTCGCGCGCGTCCAAGCTGGGCGACCTGGGCCCGTACGGCAAGCAGGTGGTGCTGTTCTACACCCAGACCAAGACCGTCACCAGCCGCTGGTTCGACGACGACGCCAGCAGCGGCAAGGTGCAGACCACCATCTCGCTGAAATAAACCGCTTAGCCACCGCAAGCACGAAACGCACTACAGCCGCCGCGCCTGGCGTGCGCTTCGTGCTTGACGGCCAGGCTAGCCGCCCCACCCGGCCCATTCGACAAAGGATTCTGCATGGACTTTGCACTCAGCGACGAACAGCTGGCCTTTCAGGACAGCGCCCGCGAGTTTGCCCGCTGCGAGCTAGCGCCGCACGCCGCACACTGGGACGAACAGGAAATCTTCCCGCTGGACGTGCTGCGCCGCGCCGGCGACATGGGCTTCTGCGGCCTGTACACACCCACCGAATACGGCGGCCTGGGCCTGCCGCGACTGGACGCCGCCATCATCTTTGAGGCGCTGGCCGCCGGCTGCACCAGCACCACCGCCTACCTCACCATCCACAATATGGTGAGCTGGATGATAGGCAGCTTTGCCCGCCCCGATGTGGCGGCAGAATGGGTGCCGCTACTGGCCGCCGGGCAAAAGTTTGGCAGCTACTGCCTCACCGAGCCGGGCGCCGGCTCCGATGCGGCCAACCTGCGTACCCGCGCCGAACGCGACGGCGAACACTACGTGCTGAACGGCAGCAAGGCCTTCATCAGCGGCGCCGGCAGCACCGACGTACTGGTGGTAATGGCGCGCACCGGTGGGACGGGCGCCAAAGGCATCTCGGCACTGGTCGTGCCGGCCGACCTGCCGGGCATCCAGTACGGCAAGAAAGAAAAGAAAATGGGCTGGAACAGCCAGCCCACGCGCACCATCACCTTAGACAATGTGCGGGTGCCGGCGGTCAACCTGCTGGGGCAGGAAGGCCAGGGCTTCACCTTTGCCATGAAAGGGCTGGACGGTGGCCGCATCAACATCGCCACCTGCTCGGTGGGCACCGCCCAGGCCGCGCTGGAAGCCGCCACCCGCTACGTGCAGGAACGGCAGCAATTTGGCCAGCCGCTGGCCGAGCTGCAAAGCGTGCAGTTCCGCTTGGCCGACATGGCCTGCGAGCTGATTGCCGCGCGCCAGATGGTGCGCCTGGCCGCCTGGCAGCTGGACAACGCCAGCCCCGACGCCACCGCCTACTGCGCGATGGCCAAGCGTCTGGCCACCGACACCGGCTTCAAGGTGGCCAATGAAGCGCTGCAACTGTTTGGCGGTTATGGCTATATCAAGGCGTACCCGCTGGAACGCTATGTACGCGACAACCGCGTGCACCAGATTCTGGAAGGCACCAACGAAATCATGCGCGTCATTACCGCCCGCCGCCTGCTACAGGATGGCGCGCTGGATAGCCTGCGCTAGCGATGAAGGGCAGATTGGCCACGAAACCACACGAAATGCACGGAAAGCGCCCCCAGACAACGGCAACGCCGCTCCGTGCACTACCGTGCCGAGATTAAAGGCAAACACAGATTGGCCACGAAAGCACACGAAAGGCACGAAAAAAAACGGGGGTAGCCCGAGCAGGTCACACAACAGCTGCCCGCCTTTCCGTGTCTTCGGTGCATTCCGTGGCAAAAATGAAAACGCCCCGCTGTTAGCCGCCGAACACACAGCAGGCTCAGGGCTCGAACCTTTTCGTGTTTTTTCGTGGGGTTCGTGGCAAAAAAGACTACCGACGCAAACATACTACCCAGTACACAAGCACGCGACAGAAATCCCGAATGAACCGTCTTTCGTGGCCAACCAACAGGAAACCACACCATGCCCTATACCAACCTCAAGGTGGAAAAGATCGGCCACACCGCGCTGGTCACCATCGCCAACCCGCCGGCCAACACCTGGACGCTGGACAGCCTGCAGGCCTTGCAGCAGCTGGTGGCCGACCTGAACGCCGACCGCAGCATCTACGCGCTGGTGATCACGGGCGAGGGTGAAAAATTCTTCAGCGCCGGCGCCGACCTCAAGCAGTTTGCCGACGGCAACAAAGGCCACGCCGCCAGCGCCGCCATGGCCTTCGGCGCGGCGTTCGAGGCGCTATCCGGTTTCCGTGGCGTGAGCATTGCCGCCATCAACGGCTACGCCATGGGCGGCGGGCTGGAGTGCGCGCTGGCCTGCGATATCCGCATTGCCGAAGAGCAGGCACAGATGGCGCTGCCGGAAGCCGCCGTCGGCCTGCTGCCGTGCGCCGGCGGCACGCAGAACCTGCCGTGGCTGGTGGGCGAAGGCTGGGCCAAACGCATGATCTTGTGCGGCGAGCGGGTGGACGCCGCCACCGCGCTGCGCATCGGCCTGGTAGAAGAAGTGGTGGCCAAAGGGGTCGCGCGCGACGCGGCGCTGGCGCTGGCCGACAAAGTTGGCCGCCAGTCGCCAGTGGCGGTCAGCGCCTGCAAAACACTGGTACAGCGCGCCCGCCACGCGCCGCCTGCGGCCAACCTTATCCACGAGCGTGAGCTGTTCATCCAGCTGTTCGATAGCGAAGACCAGCGCGAAGGCGTGAACGCCTTCCTGGAAAAACGCGCACCGGTGTGGAAGAACGCCTGATCTTTTCTTTTGCCATGAAAAACACGAAAAGCACGAAAGTAAAATCAACCTGGCTATCGTTGGCAGGCAGTAAAAACCCTGAGCCATGCAAAGACATGTTTCGTGTCTTTCGTGGTTTTCGTGGCAGGGCTGTTTTTGCATCCATGCATCCCCATCATCAAGGAACACCATGAACGACATCGTGCTGTTTGACGAAATCGCCACCACCGCCGGCATGCGCCTGGGCGTGGCCACGCTGAACGCCGAAAAGGCGCTCAACGCGCTGAACCTCGACATGATCCGCTTGCTGGACGCGCGGCTGTCGATCTGGGACGCCGACGACGGCATTGCCGCCGTGCTGCTGCGCGGTGCTGGCGACAAGGCCTTCTGCGCCGGCGGCGACGTACGTGCGCTACGCGACGCGCTGCTGGCAGACAACTGCTACCCCAACCCGGTGGCCGAAGACTTCTTCACCCGCGAATACGCGCTGGACTACCGCATCCACACCTACCGCAAACCGCTGCTGGTATGGGGCAGCGGCATCGTGATGGGCGGCGGCCTGGGCCTGATGGCCGGTGCCAGCCACCGTGTAGCCACCGCCAGTACGCGCATCGCGATGCCGGAAATCACCATCGGCCTGTACCCGGACGTGGCAGGCAGCTGGTTCCTGCAACGCATGCCGGCCAAGAGCGGGCTGTTTCTGGGCCTGACCGGCGCACCGATCAACGCCCGCGACGCGCTGCTGGCCAACTTGGCCGACCACATCCTGCCACAAAACGGCTGGGACACGCTGCTGGCCGCCATGGCCGCCAGCCACTGGCAGGCCGACCCTGCGGCCAACCATGCGCGGCTGACCGCCCTGCTGGGCGAGCTGGAAAACCTGAACGCCGACAGCGTGGCCGACAGCGCGCTGCAACGCAATCTGCCGGCCATCCACAAGCTGATGAACCAGGGTTCGCTGCACGCCATCGACCACGCGCTGCGCCACACAGCTTTCGAAGACCCGTGGCTGGCCGCCGCCGCCAAGACCTACCTGGCCGGCTGCCCCGCCAGCGCCGCCGTTACCTGGGAAATCTTCCGCCGTGCGCGCCACCTGTCGCTGGCCGAGGTCTTGCGCATGGAGCTAGCACTGTCGCTGAACTTCTGCGCCGGCCCGGAATTCCGCGAAGGCGTGCGGGCGCTGCTGGTAGACAAGGACCGCCAGCCCAAATGGGCCCGCCCCACCCTGGCCGACGTGGATAGCCACACCGTTGCCGGCCACTTTACCCAACCCTGGCGCGCCGCCGACCACCCGCTGGCCGCGCTGGCCTGATCACCCGAAGCAAGGACACAAAATGACGCATATCGCATTTATCGGCCTGGGCAATATGGGCGGCCCGATGGCGGCCAACCTAGTGAAAGCCGGCTACACCGTGAACGGTTTCGACTTGTCCGCCACCGCGCTGGAACACTTTGCCGCCGCTGGCGGGCGCCCGGCAGACAGCGTGCAACAGGCCGTGGCTGGCGCCGAGGTCATCATCTCGATGCTACCCGCCGGCCAGCACGTGGAAAGCCTGTACCTGGGCGCAGACGGCCTGTTTGCCCGCCTGCCGCCCGGCACGCTGGTGATCGACTGCAGCACCATCGCCGCCCATACCGCGCGTGGCGTAGCCGAGGCCGCCGCCAGCGCCGGGCTGCGCTTCCTGGACGCGCCGGTATCCGGTGGCACCGCTGGTGCTGCCTCAGGCACACTCACCTTCATGATCGGCGGCGATGCGGCCAACGTGGAAGCCGCACGGCCACTGCTGGCCAGCATGGGCAAGAACCTGTTCCACGCCGGCGGCGCCGGGGCCGGCCAGACCGCCAAGGTATGCAACAACATGCTGCTGGGCATCCTGATGGCCGGCACCGCCGAAGCGCTGGCGCTGGGCGTGCAAAACGGGCTGGACCCGGCCGTGCTGTCGCAGATCATGGGGAATAGCTCTGGCAGCAACTGGGTGCTGGAGCGCTACAACCCGTGGCCCGGCGTGATGGATACCGCCCCGGCCAGCCGTGGCTATAGCGGCGGCTTCATGAGCGAGCTGATGCTGAAAGACCTGCGCCTGGCCAGCGAAACCGCCAGCCAGAGCCAGGCGGCCAACCCCATGGGCAGCCTGGCGCAACAGCTGTTTGAACAGCACGTGGCCGCCGGCAAGGGCAAGCTGGACTTCTCCAGCATCGTGCAGCATTTCCAGCAGCACTAATCCGGCCGCAAGCCACGCTGCCTGGCGGCGGCGTGGCTTGCATTACGGATATTTTCTATAAAGTGAGCCGGTTTACCAACACAGTTACGCTATTCAATGTAAACTTACGGCTTCGCGTCCCCACCAATCAACGCGACTATCTCTCTGGCCAGGCAGCCTGCCGGCCCACTCCATGAACTAATGTTTTGTCCGCCCGGATTGGTATTGTCATTGCAATGGGCAGACATCCTGATTGCACAATAAATGTCCGAACTGACTTTTGCTGCACTGGGTCTGGCCGAGCCGCTACTGCGCGCCGTGGCCGACACCGGTTACACCACCCCCACCCCGATTCAGGCGCAAGCCATCCCCCAGGTATTGCTGGGTGGCGACCTGTTGGCCGCAGCCCAGACCGGTACCGGTAAAACCGCCGGTTTTACCCTGCCGCTGCTGCACCGCCTGATGGATGCCCCGGCCAAACAGAAAGGCCGCCCGCGCGCGCTGGTACTGACCCCTACCCGCGAGCTGGCCGCCCAGGTTGAAGAATCCGTGCGCGAGTACGGCAAATACCTGCCGCTGAAATCCATGGTGATGTTTGGCGGTGTGGGCATCAACCCGCAGATTGCCGCGCTGCGCAAGCCGGTAGACATCCTGGTAGCCACACCGGGCCGCCTGCTGGACCACGCCGGCCAGAAAACCGTCGACTTGTCCGGCGTGGAAATCCTGGTACTGGACGAAGCCGACCGCATGCTGGACATGGGCTTTATCCACGACATCAAGAAAGTACTGGCCCTGCTGCCACAGCAACGCCAGAACCTGCTGTTCTCCGCCACCTTCTCCAACGAGATCAAGGCGCTGGCCGACAAGCTGCTGAACCAGCCCAAGCTGGTAGAAGTAGCGCGCCCGAACCAGACCAACGCCCAGATCACCCAGAAGGTGCACCTGGTCGACCGCGATCGCAAAACCGAGCTGCTGATCAGCATGATCAAAGGCGGCGACTGGCACCAGGTGCTGGTATTCACCCGCACCAAACACGGCGCCAACCGCCTGGCCGAGAAGCTGGAAAAAGCCGGCATCGCCAGCATGGCCATCCACGGCAACAAGAGCCAGGGCGCACGTACCAAGGCACTGGCCGGCTTCAAGGACGGCAGCCTGCCGGTGCTGGTGGCTACCGATATCGCCGCCCGCGGCCTGGATATCGAAGAGCTGCCGCACGTGGTGAACTACGAGCTGCCCAATGTGCCGGAAGACTACGTACACCGCATTGGCCGTACCGGCCGTGCCGGCTGCGTGGGCGAAGCCATCTCGCTGGTCTGCGTAGACGAGCTGGGCTTCCTGCGCGATATCGAGAAGCTGACCAAGCAAACCGTCGAGCGCTTCACCATCCCGGGCTTTGAAGCCGACCCCAACGCCGAGCCACAAGCTATCGAAATCGGCCTGGGCCGCTATATTCACGGCGCACTCACCCCGACCAGCACGCCAAAAGGTGGCAGCAGCGGCAATAACCGCCGCGGCGGCCAGGGCGGGCGCCAGGGCCAGGGTGGCAAACCGCGCCAGGCCAAACCGGCCCAGCGTGAAGGCGGCGAAGCGCAAGAAAAACGCGCACCGCGCGCGGCCAAACCGGCCGGCGAACAAGCCGCGCAGGGTGCACGCAAGCAGGGCGGCCAGAACGGCGATGCCCGCCGCAACAACAACGGCGGCAAGCCACGCAGCGACAACCAGCAACAGCCCAGAGCCGCCGGTGACAAGCCACGCCAGCCGCGCCAGGAGAAACCACGCAAACCGCAAGGCGAGCCTAACGGTAACTTCTTCCACGACGACGGCCCGCGCCAGCCCACCCTCACCATGCACGAGCTGAGCATGGGCACGCTCACCGGCCGCAAGCCACCGCGCCAGCAAAACGGCGGCATGCAGCAACAGCCGCGCGGCCAAGGCCAGGGCGGTGCACGCCAGGGTCAAGGCCAAGGCGGCAAGCCGCGCCAGCAACAGGCCGCGCTATTCAGCGCACCCAAGCGCAAGCCCTGATCCGCAGTATCACCATGCCAGACTAGCTGGCTGGCGAGTGTAAAAAAGCCGGTTATCCATGGATAACCGGCTTTTTCATTGGCGGGCGGGCAAATCAATCACGCAGCAGCTTTTGCTTTTGCCGCATGGCCTTGCTGCGCCGCTTCCACACCGCCTGCTGCGCCTTGCGTTGCAGCAAGCTTTCCTCGCCACGGCGCGCCTCGCGCAATAGCTTGAAGTAATTATGCAGGCGGTCGGCGTCTACCACAGGGCGCACGGCACAACCCGGCTCGTGCTGATGCTGGCAATCGCGAAACTGGCACTGTTTTGCCAGGCGGGCGATATCGTCAAAGCTGTCGGCCAGCGCCACCTCGTCCAGGTCTGGCTGCAAGGTGCGCACACCGGGGGTGTCAATCAGGCAGGCACCGCCTGGCAGCCGGTGCAGGCTACGCGCCGTGGTGGTGTGGCGGCCGCGGCTATCGTCGGCCCGCACCGCGCCGGTTTGCTGGCAGGCGTCCCCCAGCAAGGTATTGCTGAGCGTGGATTTACCCACACCCGAGCTGCCCAGCACGATCAGCGTCTGCCCCTGCCCCAGCCACGGGGCAAGTTGGCCGCAGCTTGCCGCATCGGTGCCATTTAACGCCAGCACGGTCATGGCAGCAGGCAGGCGCTGGCGTACTGCCTGCATGCTGGCTTGCGGGTCGGCACACTGGTCGGCCTTGCTCAGCACGACCACCGGCGTAATACCGGTCGCCTGCACCATGCTGACAAAGCGCTCCAGCCGGCGCAGGTTGAAATCGCCATCCAGCCCCATCACCAGCAGTGCGGTATCAATATTGCTGGCAATGCGCTGGCGCTGGCCGTGGCTATTACGACGCAGTAGCGCGTTAACAGGTGCCAGGCGCTGTTGCAGCCACCAATCGCCGGCGGGGTCGCTGGTGGCCAGCACCCAGTCGCCCACGGCCAGGCCATCTTCGGCCTGCAGGGCTTGCCACTGGCTACTGGCTAGCCGGCAACGGCGCTCGTGCTCGCCATCGTGCAACAACACAGCATCGCGATGCACCGAGCTGACACGAAACAGGCTGCCGTCGCACTGTGCTTGCTGTAGCAGGTTTTGCAGTAAAACAGGGGTCAGGCCAATGGCGGCCAGACGGGGAAAGTCGAATGTAAACATGTCGGTATCCGTGACGGGCCCGCCTGCGGACGCAGCGGGCCATGCCCGTAAAGGGCTATCGCCGCAGGCTGGCTGCGGCACCGGTTGGCTGAGGCCGGCGGCACGGAATGAGGGGTCAGGCAGACAGCGCCAGGCGCTGGGAAATGGCGAGATACCCGCTCAGACGGTGACCGGCACGATGGCAAGATCCATTTTTTCCATGTCGGTCTCCTTGGCGGTATTTATCGAAGCGCCAGTATCGACAGCGGGCAGCTGCCAGTCAAGCACGCCAGGGTTGGCCGCAAGGCATGCGGCCAACCTTGTGGCAATTTGTACTCAGGCCTTGGGCTGGATGGTATAGCCTTTGGCTTGCAGCGCTTTTTGCCATTCAGAGAGCGCAATGTCCACCAGCGCCGGCTGGCCGCTAAACCCGAATTCGATATGCATCTGGGCGATGCGCTCGTTACCGAAGCTGGGCAGGCTGGACAGGCGCAATGCCGGGTAGCGGGCGACAAAGTCTTGCATCAGGCTGATCAGGTCGCCCTCGCGCGCGTCCAGCGCAATACAGCCGCGCTCTATGTCCGGGCTATCGCTGAACAGCTGGCGGTAGTGGCTATCCAGCACCCACTCCACCATGGGCCAGGCCATATTGGGGAAGCCGGGCACAAAGTGCACATGGCCACAGCTAAAACCGGGAATCTGGTTCACGGGGTTGGGGATAATGCTGGCGCTGGCGGGGAAGGTACCCATATGGATGCGGTGCGGGTAGGCTTCGTCGCCAAAGCGCCCTTCTATCAAGGCGCGCGCTTCGGGGTGTACGGCCAGAGGCTCCCCCAGCGCGGCGGCGGCGCAGGCACGGGTGTGGTCGTCCGGGGTGGCGCCGATACCGCCAAAGCTGAACACCAGGTCGCCACTGGCAAACGCGCGACGCAGCGCGGCTTCGATACGTGCCGGGTCGTCGCCCAAGTATTCTGCCCACGCCAGCTTCATGCCGCGTGCGGCCAACATGCGAATCAGCGACTGCATATGCTTGTCCTGGCGTTTGCCGGACAACAACTCGTCCCCAATAATCAGTGCACCGGTTTTCATGGTTTTAGCTTCCTAATTGTTGACGTATTGTATAGTACAACATTCCAACAAGCTCGCGCAGTGCCTGGCGGCACTCCTGTATTGCCGTACCGTTCGGTAGCCAGTGCACCAGGCCCTGCCCGTCGTAGCGGCTATAGCCGGTAGAGGCGGGCAATACCTGCAGACCTTGTTCGGTGAAAAATGGCAGCGCCCTGGGCATATGCCAGGCCTGCGTGACCAGCGCGACACGCTTTATGCCGTCTTTGGCGAGCAATGCCCGGCTATAGCGGGCGTTTTCCAGCGTGGTGCGCGACGCCGGCTCCTGCCAGCGCGCGCTCAGCCCGTAGTGCTGCTGCAGTACACGGGCCATCACCATCGCCTCCGGCTCCCCGCCCAGCGGCGCACCGCCACTGACCAGAATCGGCAGGCCGGTCTGGCGCGCCAGCCACGCCGCGTATTGCAGGCGCTGGTTGGCCGCACCCGTCAGCACGTTGGCCGCATACTCTGGCGCTGGCTTCACTCCCCCACCCAGCACTACGATAGCCTGCGCCGTGCGCGCTTGCGCCAGCAACAGTGGCGGGTAGCGTTCCAGCCAGCTGTTCAGCCACATGGCGGTTACCGGCAAACTGAGCAGGTAAGCCGACAGGCCGGCAATCAGCATCAGGCTGCGCCCCAGCTTTGGCCGGCGGCGCTGCAACAGCCAGCCGGCTAGCGCCAGCAGCAGGTAATTGAGCGGGGGCAGCATCAGCGAGCCCAGCAGCAGGTGCAACAGCACCATGCTATCGGTTTGTGCGGTCATGACGATTTCCATGGCTTGGGGCAGCAGCATGATAGCTGGCTGGCGGGGGCGGACACAAAGAAAAACCCCCTGCCGCAGGACAGGGGGTTGGTCAGGCGATGAGCTGGCTTATTCGCCCAGGTAGGCGTTACGCACACGCTCGTCGGCCAGCAGCTCTTGCGCCGGGCCGCTCATGGTGATGCGGCCGCTTTCCATCACGTAGCCACGCTGCGACACTTCCAGCGCCAGCTTGGCGTTCTGCTCTACCAGCAGCATGGTCACGCCCTCTTTGGCCACCATCTGGATGATCTCGAAGATCTTTTCCACGATCAGCGGCGCCAGGCCCATGGATGGCTCGTCCAGCAGCAGCAGCTTGGGCTGGGAGATGATGGCACGCGCCATCGCTACCATCTGCTGCTCGCCACCGGACAGCGTGCCGGCCAGCTGCTTCTGGCGCTCTTTCAGGCGCGGGAACAGCTCGTAGCCACGCTCGATATCACGCTGGATGCCGTCCTTGTCGTTACGATGGTAGCCACCCATTTGCAGGTTTTCTTCCACCGTCAGCTTGCCAAAGATGCCGCGACCTTCCGGCACCATCACCAGGCCATTACGCACAAAATTGAACGAGGCGATGTTGTCGGTTTCCTTGCCATCGAAATGGATGGAGCCACCAGACTTTTTCACCATTCCCACCAGGGTCTTCAGCGTGGTGGTCTTGCCGGCGCCGTTGGCACCGATCAGCGTGACCAGCTCGCCCTGGTTGATGTGAAAATCGATGCCACGTACGGCCTGGATACCGCCGTAGGACACTTGCAGGTTTTTGACTTCCAAGAGACTCATGAGTGTGCCGCTCCAAGGTAAGCTTCAATGACTTTAGGATCCTTGCGCACCACTTCCGGTACGCCTTCGGCGATTTTCTTGCCGTAATCAAGCACGGCAATACGGTCGCACAGGCCCATCATCAGCTTCACGTCGTGTTCGATCAGCAGCACGGTTACGCCGTCGTTGCGGATCTTCTCCATCAGCGTTTTCAGGTCTTCGGTTTCTTTCGGGTTCATACCGGCTGCCGGCTCGTCCAGCGCCAAGAGCTTGGGCTCGGTGGCCAGCGCACGGGCGATTTCCAGGCGGCGCTGGTGGCCGTAGGACAGGTTGCGGGCACGTTCGTACGCCACATCGTCGATACCTACGTATTTCAGCAGCTCCCAGGCCTTGGCCTCGATGGCGGCTTCTTCCTCACGGGCAGCCTTGGTGCGCAGGATGGCACCCAGTGCACCCGCTTTGGAGCGGATATGGCGGCCAACCATCACGTTTTCCAGCGCCGTCATTTCGTGGAACAGGCGGATGTTCTGGAAGGTACGCGCAATCCCACCGGCTACCACGATGTGCGGAGGGGCACGGAACAGGTCTTTGCCGTCAAAGGTAAAGGTACCTTCGTCCGGGGTGTACAGGCCGGTCAGCACGTTGAACATGGTGGTTTTACCGGCACCGTTCGGGCCGATCAGACCGTAGATTTCGCCTTTGTTAATGTGCAGGGCAACATTATTCAGGGCATGAAGGCCGCCAAAGCGTTTGTGGATGCCTTCGATTTTCAGCAGAACTTCAGCCATGGCTTAACCTTTCTTGGCATCTTCAAACTCGGCTTTGCGGCGCTTGGACGGCCACATGCCTTCTGGGCGGGTCAGCATCATGATCACCATGGCCAGACCGAACAGCAGCATACGTGCGTTTTCCGGGTCAACAATCATCCGGCCGAACGTGTGCATTTGCAGCGGGCCAATCACATCACGCAGGATTTCCGGCGCAATGGTCAGCACGACAGCACCCAGGATGACGCCAGGGATATGACCCATGCCACCCAGTACTACCATGGCCAGAATCATGATGGATTCCAGCAGGCCGAAGGATTCCGGCGAAATAAAGCCCTGGAAGGCCGCAAACAGGCCACCCGCCACACCACCGGACAACGCACCCAGCGCAAACGCCAGCAGTTTGATGTTGCGGATGTTCAGACCCATGGCCGAAGCGGCAATCTGGTCTTCACGCATGGCTACCCAGGCACGGCCGATACGCGAGTACTGCAAGCGGTAGGCCATGATCACCACACCCACGGTGAGGATCAGGAACAGGTAGTAGTACATGTGTACCGGGTTCAGCG
This sequence comes from beta proteobacterium L13, assembly GCA_000335715.1. Lineage (GTDB taxonomy): Bacteria > Pseudomonadota > Gammaproteobacteria > Burkholderiales > Chromobacteriaceae > Vogesella. The sequence goes on along the minus strand of AMYZ01000021.1, from coordinate 43,361 downwards.
CAAAGCCGGCGACATCGATGGTTTTACCCATGGAGAAGCCACCGATCTGGATCGGGTCGATCAGGTTGATACCCTGCGGGCCGTTGGTGATGTTGATCGGCGCGTTCAGGTTGTTCATGAAGATACGGATGATCTCGCCGAAACCCAGGGTCACGATCGCCAGATAGTCACCTTTCAGCTTCAGCACCGGCGTACCCAGCAGCAGGCCGAACAAGGCAGCGCACAGCGCCCCCAGCGGAATACTGATGTAGAACGGCAGGTGGATGTCGAAGTGCGGCGAACCCAGCAGCGCGAAGGTGTAGGCACCCACGGCGTAGAAGGCGATAAAGCCCAGATCCAGCAGGCCGGCAAAGCCCACCACGATGTTCAGGCCCAGGGCCAGCATCACGTACAGCAAGGCAAAGTCGATGGTACGTACCCAGGAGTTACCCAGGGTGCTACCCACCACGAAAGGCAACACTGCCAGCACGATGGCCGAGGCAATGAATACGCCGAGTTTTTTGTTGGCATTCATAGTCATACGTACCCCGTGTTATGCGCGATCGGCCATCTTCTCGCCCAGCAGGCCAGAAGGACGGAAAATCAGCACCGCAATCAGCACCATGAAGGCAAAGATGTCCTGATAGTGCGAGCCCAGGAAACCACCGGTCAGGTCACCGATATAGCCGGCACCCAGACTCTCGATTATACCCAGCAGGATACCGCCGGCTACCGCGCCACCCAGGTTGCCGATACCACCCAGCACCGCTGCAGTAAACGCTTTCAGGCCGATCATGAAGCCCATGTAGTAGTGAGCCTGATCGTAGTTGGTGGCCACCATCACACCGGCAATGGCACCCAGTGCCGAGCCGATCACGAAGGTAGCGGAAATGATGGTGTTAACGTTCACGCCCATCAGGCCGGCCACAGCCGGGTTCTGGCTGGTAGCACGCATGGCGCGGCCCAGCTTGGTTTTTTCAACCACAACCAGCAGGCCTACCATCAGCGCCAGGCACAGCACCACAATGCCGACTTGCAGCTGGGTGATGGTGGCACCGAACACGTCGATGGTTTCGTGGTCCAGAATTGGCGGGAACGGGATGTAGTTACGACCCCAGATCAGGATGGCAGCTTGCTGCAGCACGATGGACAGGCCGATCGCAGTAATCAGCGGGGCCAGTTTTGGTGCATTGCGCAGCGGGCGGTACGCCACACGCTCGATCACGAAGCCCAGCAACATACACGCCGGGATGGCAACCAAGAGGCCGATAAGCACCAGCACAGGGCCTGGCAAAACCACGCCTGCACTGGTCAGCAGGGAAATGACGGTGATGGTAACCATGGCGCCAAACATCACTACTTCGCCGTGAGCAAAGTTGATGAGGCCCATGATCCCGTACACCATGGTATAGCCAAGTGCGATAAGGGCATAAATACTGCCCAGCACAAGTCCATTCAGGATCTGTTGCAGAAAAATGTCCACGGTGGGATCTCCTTAGATTGATGGTCCCGATAGCTTTATCCGGGGGTTTACCCTCTATATGCCATCTTGTTGGCCGTACCTTACAGACTGTCAACTGTAAGACAAGCCGAGCGGATTATGTAGGTGTATCCAATTGACTGTCAATCTTAAAGAAAGGCGGATTTCACCTTTTTGCAGCATTTTTTTATATTTTTACAAGTATTTGATTTTACTAGTGTTTTTTAGTCAAAATGGGGGCGCGGCAATATATTGCAGTGCAAAATATTACGCATTTGGAATGTTATTTTCAGATGTGGGGAGTTTTAAAAATTTTCGCTTATCAACCTAAATAACGCTTTTAATTTTCCATTTCGAACAATACTGTTCGCTACGCGGTTCGTTTTTGCGAATATGTGACGGCAACATTCTGTATACAATCTACCGTATTCGTTTTTGACCGCCAGATAGCAAAAAGCCGCAGCCCGGGAAGGCTACGGCTTTTCATGCCAAGTGGCAGTGATCAGGCCAGCTGGAACGGGTAAACCATGCCAAGACCCAGAATGCCGGTAAGCTCATCCAGTGCAGTACGGCACTCCACCAGCAGCTGTGGATCAGCCAGATCCTCCGGTGCCAGGCGGTCGCGATAATGCCGGTCTACCCAAGCATTAAGCGTGCCAAACAGCGCCTCGCTCATCATCACATTCGGGTTCACCGCTGCAATCTCGCTGGCAGACAGCGCCACGCGCAAGCGCAGGCAGGCCGGGCCGCCACCGTTCTGCATGCTCTGCTTCAGGTCGAACACGCGGATTTCGGCAATCGGGCCGCCGCTGTGCACCAGTTTCTGCAGGTAGGCCCACACACGCTCGATGTTGCGGCACTCTTCCGGCACCACAATGATCATCTTGCCGTCGGCACGGGACAGCAGCTGGCTGTTAAACAGATAGCTTTTTACCGCTTCTTCCACGGTCACTTCGGCCTGCGGCACTTCGATAGGGACAAACTGCCCGCCCACTGCGGCCAACTTGCGCGCCAGCTCGTCCAGTACGTCCTGCTGCTGCAGGAAGGACTTCTCGTGGTGGAACAGCACATTGCGGTTGCCCACCGAAATCACGTCGTTATGGAACACGCCGGCATCGATGGTGTCCGGGTCTTGCTGGGCGTACACCACGCCCTCTTCTTTCAGGCCGTGCAGGCGTGCCACCGCATGGCAGGCTTCCAGCGTCTGGCGCGCCGGGAAACGCGCCGGTTTCGGATAGCGCGTATCGAATGCAGAGGCGCCAAACACGAAAAACTCTACCCCTGCCCCGTCGTACTCGTGGCAGAAACGCGTATGGTTGGCCGCACCTTCGTCGCCAAAGTGCATTTGTGCCGGCAGCGCCGCGTGCACGGCAAAGCGGCTTTCATCAGCAAACATGGCTTGCAGGATGCGGCGCGTGGTCGGGTGCTCGATGGAGCGGTGAAACTTGTTGTTCAGGTTGGCCGGGGTAAAGTGCACGCGCCCGTCGGCCGTATCGCCCGATGGGCTGACGGTGGCAGCGTTGGCCGTCCACATGCACGATGCCGACGTGGCCGCGGCCAGAATGGCGGGCGCTTCTTTGGCCGCGCGGGCAATCACCTGGGCATCGGTACCGCCAAAACCCAGCTGGCGCAGGCTGGCCACATCCGGGCGCTCGTGCGGGGCGAGTACGCCCTGCTTGAAGCCCAGGTCATGCAGCGCTTTCATCTTGGCCAGGCCCTGCTTGGCCGCCAGCTTGGGGTTGGACGCCGCACGCTGGTTGCCGGTAGAGGCCACATTGCCGAACGACAGGCCACTGTAGTTGTGCGTGGGGCCTACCAGGCCGTCAAAATTCACTTCAAAGGCTTGGCTCATAGCGTAATCCCCGGGGAAAGTTGCGCCGGTACTGCCAGGCTATCGCATTCCAGCGAGGCCACCGGCCAGGCGCAGTAATCAGCCGCGTAGTAAGCGCTGGGGCGATGGTTGCCCGAGGCGCCGATACCGCCAAATGGTGCCGCGCTGGACGCGCCGGTCAGCGGCTTGTTCCAGTTCACCACGCCGGCGCGCGCTTCCAGCAGATAGTCTTCGTACTGCGCGCGGTCGTCGGACAGCACACCGCCGGCCAGGCCAAAGCGTGTGTCGTTGGCAATGTCGATGGCTTGCGCAAAGTCGTTGTAGCGGATGATCTGCAGCAGCGGGCCAAAGAACTCGTCGTCCGGGCGCTGTGCGTGGGTGGTATCGATAATGCCCGGGCTGAGCAGCGCACCACTGGCCGATAGCCGTTTCATTTCCAGCAGTACCTTGCCGCCACTGGCTTGCAAGCTGGCCTGTGCGGCCAACAGTGCCTCGGCGGCGGCATTGGAAATGACCGAACCCATGAATGGCTGCGGCTCGTCGTTATACAGGCCGACCTTAAGGTTGGCCGCCACCTGCACCAGGCGCGCGATAAACGCATCGCCTTCGGCGCCGGCTGCTACCAGCAGGCGGCGGGCGCAAGTACAGCGCTGGCCGGCCGACACAAAGGCCGACTGGATCACGTGGTGCACGGCGGCATCCACATCGGCGACCTTGCCCACGATCAGCGGGTTGTTGCCGCCCATTTCCAGCGCCAGGATTTTCTCCGGCTGGCCGCCAAAGGTCTTGTGCAGCAGGTTGCCGGTGGCGGAGCTGCCGGTAAAGAACAGGCCGTCGATGCCGTCATGGCTGGCCAGCGCGATACCGGTTTCCTTGGCGCCTTGCAGCAGGCTGATCACGCCAGCCGGCAGGCCGGCTTCGGCCCACAGGCGTACGGTTTCCTGCGCGGTCCACGGCGTCAGCTCGGACGGTTTGAACACCACGGTGTTACCGGCAATCAGCGCGGGCACAATGTGGCCGTTGGGCAAGTGGCCCGGGAAGTTGTACGGGCCGAACACTGCCACCACGCCGTGCGGCTTGTGGCGCAATACTGCCTGGGCATCGCCCATGGGTGCGGCGCGCTCGCCGGTGCGCTCGTGGTAAGCCTTGATGGAGATATCCACCTTGTTTACCATGGTGGTGACTTCGGTTTGCGCTTCCCACATCGGCTTGCCGGTTTCGCGGGCAATGATCTCGGCCAGCTGGGCCTTGTTGGCCGCAAGCAGCTCGCCAAAACGGCGGATGATGGCCAGGCGCTCGTCCAGCGGCAGACGTGCCCAGGCTTTAAAGGCGGCGCGGGCTTCGGCCACGGCGCGGCCAACTTGTGCCGCGCTGGCGGCCTGGCCTTGCCAGATCACCTCACCGGTGGCCGGGTTGGTTTTGTTCAGCAGCTCGCCTTCGCCGGCGAACCAGCTGCCATCGATAAACTGGGTAGTCACTATGCAGTCTCCTTTGGCGACAGCGTGACAATACGCACGGGGTCGCCCTGCTTGATATTCAATGCGCTGGCCTGCTCGGCGCTCAGCGTTACACCCTCCGGCCCGCGTACCAGCTCGGCCAGAATCACGCGGAAGCTGTCGTAGCCGGTATTGGCCACCAAGTACCATTCGGCCTGACCGGCGCTCTGGCTACCGATACTGGCCGGCAGCACACGGCTTTCGCGCACCGCGCGCACGTCTTGTACATAAGCTTGTACGGTAGGGCCGGCGTCGAAAATGTCGACGTAGCCTTCGTAGCGGAAGCCCTCGCTATGCAGCATGGCCACCGCCGGGCGCGTGTTGTCGTGGGTCTTGCCGATAACGTCTTGTGCGGCTTGCGGCAAAAAGTCGATGTACACCGGAAACTTGGGCATCAGCTCGGCCACAAAGGATTTTTGCCCTACGCCGGTCAGGTAGTCGGCCTCGGCAAACTCCATCGAGAAGAAATGGCGGCCCAGCGCTTCCCAGAACGGCGATTTACCGTGCTCGTCGGACACACCGCGCATTTCGGCTACCACCACCTTGCCAAACAGCTGGTGGAATTGCGCCAGAAACAGAAAGCGGCTCTTGGACAGCAGGCCACCGTTCTTGTTGACGCGGAAATCCGGGTGCAAAAACAGCGTGCACAGCTCGCTGTAACCGGTGTGGTCGTTGGACAGGAACAGGGTTTCGTGACGGGTGTAGACGTCCAGCTCTTCGGACGCGTGCACGATATTGCCCACGCGGTAGTTGTACCAGGGCTCTTTCAGGCCCACGGCCGCTTCCAGCGCACAGATGCCGCCAACGCGGCCGCTGTCGCTGTCTTCCAGCACAAACACGTAGCCACGCTCGGCCAGCTCGGCTTCGCCGCTAAAGCTGCGCTCGGAGCGCGCAATGCGTGCGGCCAACCTGTCTTCGTTTACCGGCAGGCTGGTGAGCCCTACCCCGGCACTACGCGCCAGGTCCATCAAACCGGGCAGATCCCCTGCCCGTACGGGGCGAATCACCATCATGCTTGCGCCCTCCCGGCTTCAGGCAGCAAGGGGGCAGTGCAAATGCGCTGACCGCTGCTGACAGACAGCGCGCGGGCTGTCTCCTGGGTAATGAACATCACATCGTCTACCAGGCTGGCGTGCGCCTGCGTGGCGGCAAACTGGCCACTGCGGTGGTTGGACAGCAGCATTTCCTGCGCGCCGGCCGGCAGCACAGGTGCCACTTCCACCGCGTGTACGCCCTGCTGACGCAGCGAGAACAGCTGGTCTACTTCGGCAGTCAGCACGGCACCGCCGTCGAAGATGTCGATATAGTCGTCGGCCTCGAACCCCTCGCGCGACAGAATGCTGAACGGGCGCTCGAAATCGGGGTGAATCTGGCCGATGGCGTTCTGCGCCGCATCCGGCAGCAGGGGCACATAAATAGGGTAAGTCGGCATCAGCTCGGCAATAAAGGTCTTGCTGCGCTGGGCAAAAGCCTGCTCTACCTGCGGAAAATCCATATTGAAGAAGCGGCGGCCAATGGCATCCCAGAACGGCGACTGGTCGTTTTCGTCCAGCATGCCCTGCATTTCTACCAGGATGCGGCGGCCAAAGCGTTCGCGCGCGGCAGCCATATACAGCAGGCGGGCACGCGACAGCAGCTCGTAGGCGCGCAGCTGGTACTGCGGCGAACAGAAGAAACCGCACAACTGCACCATGCCGGTGAGGTCGTGGCACATGGTCAGCACGTGGATGCGGTTATTGACTTTCAGCGCACGCGAGGCGTGCACCATGGTTTCGCTGCGGTAGCTGTAGAACGGCTCTTCAAAGCCGGCGGACGCGCTGATGGACGCGGTGCCGATCACCCGGCCTTCGTCTTCCAGCACGAACATATAGTATTCACGCCCCGTGCCGGCGATGGCTTCGTGTTCGAAAGCCCCCAGCGAGGTCTGGATCTTTTCGTAAAGCTTTTCCCGATTGTTCGGCAAGCTGGTAACGCCGATTCCACTCTCCACCGCCATGGTTTCAATGAGCGGCAGATCGGAAATGCGTACTGGGCGCACGATCAGCATGAAAGCCTCTCTCTCGTTGTGTTCATGAGGCAGGCGCAGCCTGCCCCGCACCGCTGCCTGTCTGGCAGCGGTGTTCCTTTGTATCGTTGGTATGGACTGACTAAGGCTTAGTTGCGGCTTGCGGCAACCACTGCAGCCACGGCGGCATCAAAGCGCGCCAGGCCGTCGTCGATATCCTGCTCGCTAATCACCAGCGACGGGGCAAAACGCACCACAGACAGGCCGGCTACCAGCACCATCAGCTGCTCGGCTTCGGCTGCTTTCAGGAAGTCACGCGCGCGGCCGGCAAACTCGTCCGACACCACGGCGCCGATCAGCAGGCCCATGCCGCGTACTTCTTTAAATACGTTGTACTTGGCATTGATGGCGTTCAGGCCATCCACAAAGCGCTGATGCTTGGCGCGGACACCGGCCAGCACCTCCGGGCGGCTGACAATTTCTACGACCTTGCCGGCGACAGCAGACGCCAGCGGGTTGCCGCCGTAGGTAGTACCGTGGGTACCGACGGCCAGGCTCTTGGCGATGGCAGTGGTGGTGAGCATGGCGCCAATAGGGAAACCACCGCCCAGGCCTTTGGCGCTGGACAGGATATCCGGCGTTACGCCGTATTCCTGGTAGGCGTACAGCGAGCCGGTGCGGCCAACGCCGGTTTGTACTTCGTCAAACACCAGCAAGGCGTTGTGGGCATTGCACAGCTCGCGGGCGGCTTGCAGGTACGCCGGGTCGGCCGGCAGCACGCCGCCTTCACCCTGTACCGGCTCGATGACTACCGCGCAGGTCTTGTCGGAGATGGCCGCCTTCAGTGCGTCGATATCGTTGAACGGTACGTGGGTAATGCCGGCCGGGTTCGGGCCAAAGCCTTCGGCGTACTTGGGCTGGCCGCCCACGTTTACGGTAAACACGGTACGGCCGTGGAAGGAGTTGGTGCAGGAGATGATTTCGTACTTGTCGGCGCTGTAGTGGTCGGCAGCGTATTTACGCGCCAGCTTGAAGGCCGCTTCGTTGGCTTCGGCACCGGAGTTACAGAAGAACACGCGCTCGGCAAAGGTCTTTTCTACCAGCGCGCTGGCCAGCTGCAGGGCCGGTTCGTTGGTAAACACATTGGACACGTGCCACAGCTTGCCGGCTTGCTCGGTCAGGGCAGCCACCACTTCCGGGTGGCAGTGGCCCAGCGAGTTCACGGCAATGCCACCGGCCAGATCGATGAATTCGCGGCCCTGCTGGTCCCACACGCGGGAGCCTTCAGCCTTTACCGGAATAAAACCGGCCGGGCTGTAGTTGGGCACCATGACCTGGTCGAATGTGTCGCGAGTGACAGTGTTGCTCATTGATGGGTTCCTTCCTGCAATTTGTCGCAATTATTGTTTGTTCACAGCCCGCGCTGCGTACGCCGCGCACTGTTACATCAGTCTTGCAACGATTCTAATCGAATCTCTGCGGCAAACCATATCCTCTTTGCGACATGCGCTTACACATTTACCAGCTTTGTCCAACAATGTGCCAAGACGTAAAAAACGTTTTATTTCATTACCTTACAATATGGAAATGCAAAATCGCGCCACCGTTTTCTGCTTTTAGGCCACGCTACTGAGCCACAGCTGCACCCCTGCACTACGTGCTTAAGCGCCAATAAACCCTGCGGCCAACCCCGGCATGGCGCACCTCGCACGCGGCTGCCCACCCCCATGCGTGCAGACAGACACGCCGTGGCAGCCCGATTCACTACAATTCGGCCAGCAAAATATCGAAATAACATCTAACTTTTACAACAGATGCAGTAAAGTTACGGGCTAATTGACAAGCAGCCGCCATGGCAGGTCTGCGCATTCCAGATTCAAGCAAGGAGATAGGCATGTCTGAAGCAAAGCTGCTGGTCGTCGAGGACAGTAAAACCCAGCGTGCTTTTTACGCCAGCGTACTCGAGGGGCACTACACCACGCGCTTTGCCACCCAGGGCAAAGAGGCACTCGCACTGGTAGAGGATGACACCCCGGATGTGATCCTGCTGGACGTGGAAATGCCGGAAATGGACGGTTACGAAGTGTGCCGCCGGCTACGCGAGCAAGGGCTGGATATGCCCATACTGTTCATCTCGGCTCATGTGGAGCTGCAAGAACGGCTGCAAGGCTACGACGCGGGCGGCAATGACTTTCTGTGCAAACCCATCGACCCGCGCGAGCTGCTGCTAAAGCTGGCCCTGGTACTGCGCCAGCGTGACGAACAACGCCAGCTACAGGAAAACGGCCGCAGCGCCTTTTCTGCCGCCATGACCGCCATGAGCGCCATGTCGGAAATGGGTGTGCTGGTAGACTTTATCCGCAACATCAACAAACTGGACAGCTACCAGGAAATCGCCCAGGCCATTGGCAATACACTGGAGGCTTACGGCCTGCATGGCTGCATGCAGGTGTACGGTAGCCTGGGGGAACACCTGCACGCCACCGACGGCCAGGCTACGCCACTGGAAGCCAGCATCATTAGCAATGCGCGGACGCTGACGCATATCTACTCCTCGGGCAGCAATACCTCGTTCAACTACCCGCACTGCTGCCTGGTGGTACGCGACATGCCACTGGACGATGAAGACCGCTGCGGGCGCTTGCGCGACCACCTGGCGATTCTGGCCGAAGTGGCCGCCTCGCGCGCGCAAGGGCTGGACGAGCTGCACCGCGAAGTCTCTGCCCTGCAAGCCCGCATCCAGGCGCAGCAAACCAGCCTGGTAGAGCTGCGCCGCCAGCTACCGGCCGCCAGTGCCACGCTGGGCCTGAGCCCGGAGCAGCAAACTGCCGTTGGCCGCCTGTTCGACCAACTGATGCTGGGCATGCAAAAAGGCTAAGCCCCACACCCCTCACCCGCCCGTGTACTGGCTAGCGTACACGGGCTTTTTCATGCAAGCTTTGCTGCCGGCCACACGGCCTGCCTTACTGTGGAGCGCGCATGAAAACCCACCTGAATGTTGCCCTGATCGGCTACGGCTACGCTGGCCGCACCTTTCACGCCCCGCTGATTCGTGCCGAGCCACGCCTGCGCCTGCATACCATCGTCAGCAGCAAGGGCGAGCAGCTACTGGCCGAGCAGCCTGGCGTACACGTGGTCAGCGACCCGGCACAAGCCCTGGCCAACCCCGACATCGACCTGGTGGTGATTGCCAGCCCCAACGACTGCCACTATCCGCAAGCAGACGCTGCACTGCGCGCCGGCAAGCACGTGGTGGTAGACAAGCCCTTCACCACCACCCTGGCCGAGGCACGGCAGCTGCAAGTACAGGCCAGCCAGCATCAGCGCCTGCTATCGGTGTTTCACAACCGCCGCTGGGACGCCGATTTCCTGACCCTGCGCCAGCTACTGGATAGCGGCAGCCTGGGGCAGATCAGCCTGTTTGAGTCGCGTTTCGAGCGCTACCGCCCGCAAGTACAGGCGCGCTGGCGCGAGTCCGCCGTGGCTGGCGGCGGCCTGTGGTTCGACCTGGGGCCGCACCTGCTGGATCAGGCGCTGCAGCTTTTCGGCCTGCCGCACGCGCTGCACGCCGACCTGGCCACGCAGCGCAATGGCGCAGTGGCCACTGATTACTTCCACGTCACCCTGCACTACCCGCGCCTGCGCGTACTGCTGTCGGCCAGCTGCCTGGTGAGTGGTGGCTCACCGCGCTTTGCCGTGCACGGCACGCTGGGCAGCTACGTGAAATACGGCCTGGATACCCAGGAAAGCCAGCTGAAACTGGGCGAAGCGCCCGGCTGCGCCGGCTGGGGCCACGACCCGCTGCCGGGCCTGCACTACGTACAGCAAGATGGCCAGGAACACGGCCACGCAGTACCGATGCAGGCGGGGGACTACCGCCGCTACTACGCTGGCGTGGCAGCGTCCATTCTGGATGGTGCGGCCAACCCTGTGCCCGCCAGCCAGGCCATCCATGTCATGCAGCTGATCGAGCTGGCCAGCGCCAGCGCAGCCCAGGGCCACACCCTGCCGGTACGCTAGCGCCTGTTAACGCTATTTCTGCGGCAGCGGCGCTGGGCTGGCGGCAATGCGCAAGAAACCAAGTGCAGCAAGGCGGTCCCTGCCAGCACAGCTTGGCAGCACCCCAAGGGCAGGCCCGATAAGCTTCCCGGTGCGGCGTTGTCGGGCTTGCGCTGGGAACCACCCAGCGCATCGCCCTGCGCCTGGCATTGGAAAACTTCTCAAGCCTGCGCCGCAGCAAGAAATAGTGTTAACAGCCCCTAGCCCGGCTGCACGGCATTACTCCCAGTCCACCTTGCTGACAAACAGATAGCCCGCGCCGTATACCGTCTTGATCAGGCGCGGATTGTAGCTGTCGTCTTCCAGCTTGCGGCGCAGGCGCGAGATACGCACGTCGATGCTGCGGTCGTAGGGCGAAATGTCGTCCTGGCCCAGCAGCTGCTCGCGTGGCAGAACGCGGTTGGGCCGCTCCAGAAAGCGCTGCAGCATCTGGCCTTCACCGGCGCTAAGCGTGCGTTCGCTACCATCTGCGGCCAACAATTTGTAGCTGTCCATTTCGTAGCGCCAGCCGGCAAAACAGGCACAGCGCGGCGGGTTGGCCGCATGGCCCTCAGCGGGTTTGTCGCAGCGGCGCAGAATGCTGCGCACCCGTGCCACCAGCTCGCGCGGCTCGAACGGCTTCATGATGTAGTCGTCGGCGCCGGTTTCCAGCCCCATGACGCGGTCGCCCACGTGGCCGCGGCCACTGAGGATGATCACGCCGCAGCGCTGCTGCTCGCGCACCTGGCGCACAATGGCCATGCCGTCCATGTCCGGCAGGCCCAGGTCGACAATCACCAGGTCTGGCGGCTGCTGGCGCACACGCTGCAGCAGTGAGGCGCCGGTACGGAACGACTCGCAGCGAAACTGGTAATCGCGCAGTATGGTGACAATCAGCCGCGAAATGGACAGGTCGTCTTCTACCAGATACACCAGCTTGTCGCCGATGGCTGGCTCGGCAGGGCTCAGGCTTGCGGTGGGCACAACATTACCTCGTCTAGCAAAGCGGCCAACTCGGCCGGGGTGAAGGGTTTTTCCAGCTTGGGCAAGCCGCCGCTGGCATGGTGGCCGCTATCGTCGTAGCCACTCATCAGTACCACGCGGATACGCGGCAGCAGGCTGCGCGCCAGCTGTGCCAGGGCGCGGCCATCCAGCGTGCCGGGCATGACAATATCACTGAGCAGCAGGCCGATATCGGGGATGTTTTCCAGCATCGCGGCCGCTTCGTCGCCGCTTTCCGCCTCCAGCACCGGGTAGCCCAGGCTGGTGAGCTGCAGGCGTACCACGCGGCGCACGTCGGCATTGTCTTCTACCAGCAGGGTAAGCGGCCGCTCACGCCCGCCGGCTTTGCCGCTGAAGTTCAGCCGCCCGGCCGGCTGCGCCGCAGGCTGGGTGTGCGGCAGGCGCAGGGTAAAGCGCGTGCCCTTGCCCGGCGTGCTGCTCACGTGCACGGCCCCGCCAGACTGGCGGGCAAAGCTGTACACCATGGCCAGGCCCAGGCCGCTGCCGCTACCAAAACGCTTGGTGGTAAAGAATGGCTCGAACACACGCAGCAGCAGCTCCGGCGACATGCCGCAACCGGTGTCGGCTACCTCGATACACACGTAGTCGCCCGCCTGCAGCTGCCATTCTGCCGCCTCGCGCTCGCCCAGCTGCGCCAGGCTGGCCGAAAGCTGCAGGCTGCCGCCATCGGCCATGGCATCGCGTGCATTGAGCACCAGGTTCAGGATGGCGCTTTCCAGCTGGTGCGGGTCGGCCATGGCAAACAGCGGTACCGGCAGCAGCTGGCTTTGCAGCGCAATGCTTTCGGGCAAGGAGCGGCGTATCAGCTGCAGCATGTCTTGCAACAGCGCGCCGATATCCACCGCACTGGGCAGCAGCGGCTGCTGGCGGGCAAAGGTCAGCAGGCGGCGCACCAGTGCTACGCCGCGCTCGGCGGCTTGCAACGCCGGGTCCAGGTAGCCCAGCAGCGCGGTATTGTGCTCTTCGTGCCGGCGCAGCTCGGCCAGATTGCCGATGACCACGGTGAGCATATTGTTGAAGTCGTGCGCCAGGCCGCCGGACAGCTGGCCGACGGCTTCCATCTTTTGCGCCTGCACCAGCGCCGACTGGGTCTGCTTTTGCTCGGTGATGTCGAAAGACAGCACAAAGCAGCCCAGCACTTCGCCGTCGGGGGCAATCTCCGGCACCAGCGTGCTGCGCGCAAAAATATGCGTGCCGTCGTCTTTCTCCATCGAGTATTCGTAGGTCACCTGCTTGCCGGTGAGCGCTTCGTTCACATAGCTCACCACCGCCGCGTAAAACTTGCTGCCCAATGCCGCCTCGATGCGCCGCCCCACGATGTGCTCGTTGCGGCGGCCAAACCAGTCGCTATAGCCCTTGTTGGCATAGCGGTACACGTGGTCTTTATCGAAGTAGGCAATCAGCGCCGGGATGGTGTCAGTAATCAGCCGTAGCCGCTCTTCGCTACGCTGCAGCGCGGCGGTGATCTGCACGTTGGCCGCATGCGCCTCGCGCAGGCGCTGGTTGGCGGCTTCCAGCTCGGCGGTGCGGGCGCGCACGTGCGATTCCAGGTCGGCTTTTTGCTGCTGCTGCAAACGCTCATAGGCTTGCTGTTGCGTCTTGTCGGTGTACAGCGCAATAAAGCCGCCCGATGGTAGCGGCTCGCCACGCACGCGCAGCACCGAGCCGTCCGGGCGGATGCGCTCGGTATCGTGCGGCTCGAAGCGCATGGCCAGCGCCACACGCTCGGCTACCTGCTGCTCCGGGTCGCCCGGGCCGTACTCGCCGCGGTAGGCGTTGTAGCGGATGTAGTCGGCAAACGGCGTCCCGACCTGCCCCAGCTCGGCGGGGAATTCCAGCAAGTCCAGAAAACGCTGGTTGCATGCCAGCAGGCGCAGCTGGGCGTCAAACACAGTGACGCCCTGATCCAGCAAATCCAGCCCGTACAGCAGCATGGCATTGCGCTGCGAGCTGTCCAGCCCCGCCTCTGAGTGTTGCAACATGACGACGTTTTCTCCGGCCGATGGCAATGTCTTATCGAACAAAGCCCGATTTTAGGCCAGCTGGCCCCACAAAAGCACGGTTGAAATCATTCGTTACAATTGCCACAAACTTGCGCAAGGGTTGGGGGCAATCATCGTGCAGATAATGACAGCAACACAGACAGAGGAGTGTGACCGGATGTCCCTGCACAGCTACCAGCAAGACCTGCCCCAAACTGCGGCCAACCATGTGCCGCTGTCGCCGCTGAGCTATATCGAACGCGCTGCGGCGGTATACCCGCACCGTACCGCCATCGTGCACGGCAGCCAGCGTTTTAGCTGGCAGCAGGCCTACGAACGCAGCCGCCGCCTGGCCAGCGCGCTGGCCAGCCATGGCATCAGTAAAGGCGACACCGTGGCGGTGATGCTGCCAAACATACCGGCCATGCTGGACTGCCACTTTGGCGTGCCGATGTGCGGCGCCGTGCTGAACACCCTCAACACCCGCCTGGACCCGGAAGCCATCGCCTTCATGCTGCAGCACGGCGAAGCAAGGGTACTGATTACCGACCGCGAGTTTTCGTTCACCATCGCCCCGGCGCTGGCGCTACTGGACAAGCCGATTCTGGTGATTGACGTAGACGACCCGGAATACAGCGGCCCGGGCAAACGCCTGGGCACTATCGAGTACGAAGCCTTTATCGCCGGCGGCGACCCCGACTACGCCTGGCAGCTGCCAGAAAACGAGTGGGACGCCATCTCGCTGAATTACACCTCCGGCACCACCGGCAACCCCAAAGGTGTGGTCTACCACCACCGTGGCGCCTACCTGAACGCCAGCTGCAATATCCTGGACTGGGGCATGCCTCGCCACGCCACCTATCTGTGGACGCTGCCGATGTTCCACTGCAATGGCTGGTGCTTCCCGTGGACCATGGCGGCCAACGTAGGCACCAATGTGTGCCTGCGCCGCGTAGACCCGCGCCTGATTTTCGAGCTGATCAAGACCCACCGCGTGAGCCACTACTGCGGCGCGCCCATCGTGCACAACATGCTGATCAACGCCCCGGACGACTGCAAGCAAGGCATCAACCATCAGGTGAACTGCCTGGTGGCCGGCGCCGCGCCACCGTCGGCGGTGATCGAGGGCATGGAAACCCTGGGCTTCAACATCACCCACGTGTACGGGCTGACCGAAACCTACGGCCCGGCCTCGGTATGCGCCAAGCAGGACGAATGGGCTGACATGGATATTGGCGGGCGCACCGAGCGCAACGGCCGCCAGGGCGTGCGCTACACCATGCAGCAAGGCATGACGGTAATGGACCCGGCCACCATGACCGAAGTCCCGCACGACGGCGAAACCATGGGCGAGATCATGTTCCGCGGCAACCTAGTGATGAAGGGCTACCTGAAAAACGCGCGCGCTACCGAAGAGTCGCTAGCCGGCGGCTGGTTCCACACCGGCGACCTGGCGGTGATCCAGCCCGACGGCTACGTGAAGATCAAGGATCGCTCCAAGGACATCATTATTTCCGGTGGCGAGAATATCTCGTCCATCGAGGTGGAAGACGTGCTGTGCCGCTTCCCCGGCGTGATTTCCGCCGCCGTGGTGGCGCTGCCGGACCCGAAATGGGGCGAGGTACCGTGCGCCTTCCTGGAGCTGCGCGAAGGCGTAGAGGGCGACGAAGCGGCGGTGATCGAACACTGCCGCGCCCACCTGGCACGGTTCAAGGTGCCCAAACGCATCATCTTCGGGCCCATCCCCAAGACCTCTACCGGCAAGATCCAGAAGTTTCTGCTGCGCCAGCAAACCAACGCTGCCGCTGCCATCCAGTAACCCGCCGCACCGGCAGTGCCTGCGGCCAACCCTGCAACAGGGGTGTTCTGGTTGGCCGCATCGTGCCGGCATGGCAGGCCTCGTAGCTACGCTGCGAACATTTCCCCCTTATTCCCCCGCCTCGGCGGGGATTTTTTTGCCCTGCTGCCCGCCACATTTTGTTGCAAGGCTGCCACGCCCACAGGCGCGCACACGTGGCCACAGCCAGCAAAAACCCCCGCTAGACCTCGCCTGGGGGCCAAACATGCCGCGTTCATGTTTCGTTACATTTCGCACACAGTTGCGCAAGGTTGACAGGGAATCATCAGGCATAAGCGAGCAAAAGCTCGATAGCAGCCGCCACAGAGCGGCACCCCGCAGTAATACAACCGAGAAACAGGAGAGATCATGACTGGCAATGCAACACACGCCATCCGGCAACACCCGCAATTCGCCACCCTGGTGAAAAGGCGCTCTACCCTGGCCTGGACCCTGGCCGCGCTCACACTGGGCACTTATTACCTGTACATGCTGGTGGTAGCACTGGCACCAGACACCTTGCATCAGGCACTGCACAGCGGTGGCGTGCTGTCTGTCGGCGTACCGGTAGGCGCTGCCATCATCGTGTTTACCTGGGCGCTCACCGGCTATTACGTGTACCGCGCCAATACCGAGTTCGACCGTCTGACCGCCACCATCCTGCAGGAGAGCCAGCCATGATGCGCACCTTCGCTACCCTGCTGGCACTCTCTGCCAGCCCGCTGGCCCTGGCCGGCCCTGCCATGGCTGGTGCCGTGGAAAAACAGCCGCTGAATGTGGCCGCCATCGGCATGTTCATGGTGTTTGTGGTGCTGACCCTGGGCATTACCTACTGGGCTTCGCGCCGCACCCGCTCCGCCAGTGACTTTTACACCGCAGGCGGCGGCATCACCGGCTTTCAGAACGGCCTGGCGATTGCCGGCGACTACATGTCGGCCGCCACCCTGCTGGGCCTGTCCAGCATGGTGTTTGCCAAAGGCTACGATGGCTTTATCTATACCGTGGGTTTCTTTGTGGGCTGGCCCATCATTACCTTCCTGATGGCCGAGCGCCTGCGTAACCTGGGCCGCTTCACCTTTGCCGACATCGCTAGCTACCGGCTGGACCAGACCAAGATCCGCACCTTTGCCGCTTTTGGCTCGCTGACCGTGGTGAGCTTTTACCTGATCGTGCAGATGGTAGGTGCCGGCCAGCTGATCCAGCTGCTGTTTGGCCTGGACTACCCGGTAGCCGTGGTGGTGGTCGGCGTGGTGATGATGGCTTATGTGATCTTTGGCGGCATGATCGCCACCACCTGGGTGCAGATCATCAAGGCCGTGCTGCTGCTGGCTGGCGGCACCACCTTGGCCTTCATGGCCATGGCACAGTTCGGCTTCAGCTACGAAACGCTGGCACGCGAAGCCATTACCGTGCACAAGGACGGCCTGGGCATGATGGGCCCAGGCAGCATGCTGGCCGACCCGGTAAACGTGGCGTCCATGTCGCTGGGCCTGGTATTCGGCATTGCCGGCCTGCCGCACATCCTGATGCGCTTCTTTACCGTACCCAACGCCAAGGAAGCGCGTAAATCGGTGTTCTACGCTACCGGCTTTATCGGCTTCTTCTTCCTGGTGGTGTGCACGCTGGGCTTTGCCGCGGTGGTGATCATCGGTAAAGACCCGCAGTACTTCGTGAACGGCGAGCTGGGTGGCAAGCTGGTAGGCGGCGGCAATATGGTGGCCATGCATCTGGCCAAAGCCGTGGGCGGCAACCTGTTCCTGGGCTTCTTGTCTGCCGTGGCCTTTGCCACCATCCTGGCGGTGGTGGCTGGCCTGGCACTGGCGGGCGCGTCGGCCATCTCTCACGACCTGTACGCTACCGTGATCATGAAAGGCAAGGCTGACGAAAAAACCGAGCTGAAAGTATCGCGCATTGCCGCGGTGGCCATCGGCGTACTGGCGATTGTGCTGGGCATCCTGTTCGAGAAACAGAACGTGGCCTTCCTGGTGGGCCTGACCTTCGGCGTGGCAGCATCCACCAACTTCCCTATCCTGATCCTGTCCATGTACTGGAAAGACCTCACCACCCGAGGTGCGCTGCTGGGCGGCTTTAGCGGGCTGATTTCGGCGGTGACGCTGGTGATCCTGTCCAAAGCGGTATGGGTCACGGTACTGGGCAACGAAACCGCCATCTTCCCGTACGAGCACCCGGCGCTGTTCTCCATGCCGCTGGCCTTTGCCGTGAGCATTGTGGTGTCGCTGCTAGACCGCAGTGCGGCCGCTGCTACCGAGCGTGCACGCTTTGACGACCAGTTCGTGCGCGCACAAACCGGCCACGGTGCTGCGGGCGCACACAACCACTAAGCAGACCACTTGCGGCCAACGTTGGCCGCAAGCCAGCACAGCCACCCTGCGGGGTGGCTTTTTCATGCCTGGGCCACAAA
Organism: beta proteobacterium L13; assembly: GCA_000335715.1. Classification (GTDB taxonomy): domain Bacteria; phylum Pseudomonadota; class Gammaproteobacteria; order Burkholderiales; family Chromobacteriaceae; genus Vogesella. Next base: position 25,268 of record AMYZ01000021.1, on the reverse strand, counting down.
GCAAAGCCGCCTGCCAGCTTGAGCTGACAGGCGGTTTGTCTACCCTGCCGTAACAGGGCTATCTGGCTTAGGCGCCGGATTTCAGACCGAAGTCACCCTGGGCAGCCGGGGCTGCAGGGTTGTCCAGCAAAGCCTTGATGGACAGACGAACGCGGCCGCGGTCGTCCATCTCGATGGCTTTCACTTTTACGATCTGGCCTTCTTTCAGGTAGTCGGACACGTTCTTTATGCGCTCGTGAGCGATCTGCGAAATGTGTACCAGACCATCTTTGCCCGGCATGATGGACACAATGGCGCCCACGTTGTTGTCCAGAATCTTCACTACCGGGCCTTCGTAGACTTTGCCTACTTCAACTTCAGCGGTGATTTCCTCGATACGCTTCTTGGCAGCTTCGGCGCCTTCGTTGGACACGGAGGCGATGGTGATGGTGCCGTCTTCTTCGATGTTGATCTCGCAGCCGGTATCTTTGGTGATGGCGCGGATGGTTTCACCACCTTTACCGATCACTTCGCGGATTTTCTCCGGGTTGATCTTCATCACGTACAGACGCGGCGCGTGGGTGGACAGCTCTTGCGGACCTTCGATGGCTTCTTTCATGTGACCCAGGATATGCAGGCGGCCGTCTTTGGCTTGTTCCAGCGCGATCTGCATGATTTCCTTGGTGATGCCCTGGATCTTGATATCCATCTGCAGGGCAGTCACGCCAGCGGCGGTACCGGCTACCTTGAAGTCCATATCACCCAGGTGATCTTCGTCACCCAGGATATCGGTCAGCACGGCAAAACGGTTGCCTTCCAGAATCAGGCCCATGGCGATACCAGCCACGTGGGCTTTCAGCGGTACACCGGCAGACAGCAGTGCCAGGCAGCCACCGCACACGGAAGCCATCGACGAGGAGCCGTTGGATTCGGTGATTTCGGATACCACACGCATGGTGTAGCCGAATTCGGTTTCGGATGGCAGTACTTGTGCCAGCGCACGCTTGGCCAGGCGGCCGTGGCCGATTTCGCGGCGTTTTGGCGGGCCCATGCGGCCAGCTTCACCGGTGGAGTACGGCGGGAAGTTGTAGTGCAGCATGAAGCGGTCGGTGTATTCGCCGGCCAGCGCGTCGATGATCTGTTCGTCCTGCTTGGTGCCCAGGGTGGTGGTCACGATCGCCTGGGTTTCACCACGGGTGAACAGCGAGGAGCCGTGTACACGTGGCAGCACGCCGGTGCGGATGGCGATCGGGCGTACGGTGCGGGTGTCGCGGCCATCGATACGTGGCTCGCCAGACAGGATCTGGCCACGCACGATTTCGGCTTCCAGCGATTTGAAGATGCCTTTGATCTCGTTAGCCACCAGGGTGTCGGTGTCTTCGTTGATCAGCGCGGCCTTCACGGCAGCCCAGGCAGCGTTCAGCGCTTCGGAGCGGGCGCCTTTCTGGCGGATGCGGAAGGCGTTGGCGATGGCTTCTCCGGAGATGTCACGGATCTGGGCGATCAGTGCTTCATTTTTGGCCGGGGCTTCCCAGTCCCACATTACCGGGTTCACTTCGTCTGCGAACTCGTTAATGGCGGTGATGGCAGCCTGCATCTGGTCGTGGCCGAACACTACGGCGCCCAGCATCACGGCTTCGGACAGTTCTTTGGCTTCGGACTCAACCATCAGCACGGCACGCTCGGTACCGGCTACGACCAGATCCATTTCCGAGGTCAGCAGCTCGGTTTTGGTCGGGTTCAGGATGTACTCGCCATTGGCGTAACCTACGCGCACGGCACCGATCGGGCCATTGAACGGCAGGCCGGAGATGGCCAGGGCAGCGGAGGCGCCGATCATGGCTGGCACGTCGGAATCCACTTCCGGGTTCAGCGACATCACGGTGGCCACGATCTGTACGTCGTGGTAGAAGCCTTCCGGGAACAGCGGGCGAATCGGGCGATCGATCAGGCGGCTGGTCAGGATTTCTTTTTCGGACTGCTTGCCTTCACGCTTGAAGAAACCGCCAGGGATCTTGCCGGCAGCGTAAGTACGCTCCAGGTAGTCCACGGTCAGCGGGAAGAAGTCCTGGCCTGGTTTCACGTTTTTGGAGCCGACAACCGACACCAGAACCACGGTATCTTCTACCGACACCAGTACAGCGCCGGATGCCTGGCGCGCTACTTCACCGGTTTCCAGGGTAACAGTGTGTTTGCCGTACTGGAACGACTTGGTAATTTTGTTAAACACTTGAGGTGCCCTTCATTAGGTACTTTATGCAACGGGAACCCCTACGAATCGGCACCAGCATGATGCAGATTTATAGAGGCTCCCCCCGTTGACTCAATAACTTACAGATACTGCCACTGCAGAAACGAAAAAGTCGCAGACGGGCTGCGACTTTTTCGAATTCAAACCGATTACTTGCGCAGACCCAGACGAGCGATCAGAGCGCGGTAGCTTTCAGCGTCAGTGCGCTTGAGGTAGTCAAGCAGACGACGACGACGGCTCACCAGTTTCAGCAGGCCACGACGGCTGTGGTGATCTTTGGTGTTGGCTTTGAAGTGCGGAGTCAGGTCGTTGATACGAGCGGTCAGCAGGGCTACTTGAACTTCGCTGGAACCGGTGTCGTTTTCTTTACGCTGGAAATCTTTAACGATGACTGCTTTTTTTTCGGCGTTCATTGCCATGAGGAATTACTCCAATATCGGTTTAGGGCGGTAAAACCCGACAAGTGCGGCGAGCCGGAACCCACCTACACTTCACACAGCGGCTGCCGGAGCAGCCGTTACCCGGACAGGGTGCAACAGACTGTCGTCTCTTGCCTCGGCCAGCCCGAGAAATTCTCGCGTTGCCTCGCGGTATACACGAAAACGGCGCATTGTCTCACACTTTTCCGGCGCACGCACGGCTTGGCCGTGACAAAAACGCTCGGCGTCGCGCGCAGGGAGGGTCTGCTCGCCAAAATGTGCCACCAGCACGTCTATCGGTAGCAGTAGTTGGCCGCGCGCCTCGGGCGGCGTAGCCTCCAGCTGCTCCAGCGTGATGGCGTTTTCCAGCAAAAAACCACCCGTCGTGGTGCGGCGCAGGCCGGTAAGGTGCGCACCGCAACCCAGCATCTCGCCAATATCCTGCCCTAGCGTACGGATATACGTGCCTTTGCTGCACAGCACGTCGATAACAGCCGTGGTGCCGTCAAACGAGATCAGGTCGATGCGGTGAATAGTGACATCGCGCGCCTCGCGCTTGATCTCGATGCCCTCGCGCGCGTACTCGTACAGCGCCTTGCCCTGATGCTTCAGTGCCGAATACATGGGCGGCACCTGGCTGATGGGCCCGGTATGCGCGGCAATGGCGGCCTGCAGCTGCGGCAGCGTAAACGCTACCGGGCGCTGCAGCAGCACTTCGCCCTCGATATCGCCGGTGGTGGTGACTTCGCCAAACTTTACCGTAGCGCGGTAGCCCTTATCGGCATCCAGCAGGTACGAGGAAAACTTGGTAGCCTCGCCAAAGCACAGCGGCAGCAAGCCGGTGGCCAGCGGGTCCAGCACGCCGGTATGGCCACCCTTGGCCGCACTGTACAGCCAGCGCGCACGCTGCAGGGCGGTGTTGCTACTTAGCAGATAAGGCTTGTCCAGCAGCAGCACGCCATTGATAGGCAGCTTTACGCGACGCGGTGCACTCATGCTTTATCGCTACCCTCTTCGCCCTCGTCGCCGTCTTCTGCGTCAAGGTTGGCCGCATCGTCGTGCTCGACGGTGGTGGCATTGCCGTTCACTTCGTCAATCAGGCGGCTCATGTACACGCCACGCTCGATAGAGTCGTCGTACACAAAGTGCAGCTGTGGCGTAGTAAAGATCTGCAGCACGCGGCCAATGCCGTTGCGCAGGTAGCCGGCGGCGCTTTCCAGCGCTTCCTGGGTGATCTCGCGCTTGTTCTCGTCCATCACGGTGTAGAACACCTTGGCGTGCGAGTAGTCACGGGTTACGTCTACCGCTGTAATGGTGACCCAACCCACACGCGGGTCTTTCAGGCCCTTGCGGATCAGCTCGGCCAGCTCGCGCTGGATCTGCTCGGCGATACGGTCCGAGCGGGAAAAACCTTTTTTGGCTTTAGCCATGATCTGATACTCCTGGCCACCCCACCCGCCATGGCGCACTGCCCTGCCTATGCGGGTTTTTGTGGCTTAAACAAGAAAAGGCGAGTGCCCGCCGGCCATGCGGCCAACCTGGCACCCGCCTCTATATCACTGCATTACAGAGAACGTGCGACTTCCACGATCTCGAACACTTCCAGCTGGTCGCCTTCCTGGATATCGTTGAAGTTCTTCAGCATCAGGCCACACTCGTAGCCTTGCTTCACTTCTTTCACGTCGTCCTTGAAGCGCTTCAGGGAGTCCAGCTCGCCGGTATGAACCACCACGTTGTGACGGATCAGACGGATGCTGGCAGCACGCTTGATGATGCCATCGGTCACCATGCAACCTGCGATATTGCCGACCTTGGACACGGAGATCACCTGACGGATTTCCACGGTACCAATGATCTGCTCTTTACGCTCTGGCGCCAGCATGCCGGACATGGCGGCTTTCACGTCGTCCACTACATCGTAAATGATGTTGTAGTAACGGATTTCCACGCCTTCGCTCTCCGCCAGCTTGCGTGCGGCAGCATCGGCACGGGCGTTGAAGCCCACCACGATGGCTTTGGACGCGATCGCCAGGTTGATGTCGGACTCGGAAATGCCACCCACACCGGAGTGCAGGATGTTGACGCGCACTTCTTCGGTAGACAGCTTTTGCAGGCTGCCGGCCAGTGCTTCGTACGAACCCTGTACGTCTGCCTTGATAATGATAGGCAGGTTCTGCACTTCGCCTTCGGACATCTGGGCGAACATGTTTTCCAGCTTGGCAGCTTGCTGCTTGGCCAGGCGCACATCACGGAACTTGCCGGCACGGAACAGGGCGATTTCACGCGCCTTTTTCTCGTCGGCCAGTACCATGGCGTCTTCACCGGCAGACGGCACGTCGGACAGACCCAGGATTTCTACCGGGATAGCCGGGCCGGCTTCGTCGATCGGCTTGCCGTTTTCGTCCACCATGGCACGCACGCGGCCAAAGGCGGTACCAGCCAGCACGATGTCGCCCTTCTTCAGGGTACCGGACTGTACCAGCAGGGTCGCTACCGGGCCACGGCCTTTGTCCAGACGCGCTTCCACGATAATGCCCTTGGCAGGTGCATCTACCGCAGCAGTCAGCTCCAGTACTTCGGCTTGCAGCAGGATGGCTTCCAGCAGCGCATCGATGTTCAGGCCCATTTTGGCCGACACTTCGATGAACTGGGTGTCGCCACCCCAGTCTTCCGGCACCACTTCGTGGGCAACCAGTTCCTGGCGGATACGCTCGGCGTTGGCGCCTTGCTTATCGATCTTGTTCACAGCAACCACGATAGGCACACCGGCCGCTTTGGCGTGGTGAATCGCTTCGATGGTTTGCGGCATTACGCCGTCGTCGGCAGCCACGACCAGCACCACGATATCGGTCGCCTTGGCACCACGGGCACGCATGGCGGTAAACGCTTCGTGACCCGGGGTATCCAGGAAGGTAATCATGCCGCGGTCGGTTTCTACGTGGTAGGCACCGATGTGCTGGGTAATGCCACCGGCTTCGCCAGCCGCCACCTTGGCGCGACGGATGTAATCCAGCAGCGAGGTTTTACCGTGGTCAACGTGACCCATTACGGTTACCACCGGCGGACGGGAAATCTGCTCGGCCACTTCGATGGTTTCACCATCTGCCAGGTAGGCTTCCGGATCATCTGCCTGGGCAGCTTTACCTACGTGGCCCATTTCTTCCACAATGATCAGCGCGGTTTCCTGATCCAGCACCTGGTTGATAGTCACCATCATGCCCATCTTCATCAGCACCTTGATCACCTCGGCAGCCTTAACTGCCATACGGTGAGCCAGGTCGCCAACGGTGATGGTTTCCGGCACCAGCACTTCGTGCACGATAGGCTCAGTTGGTGCCTGGAATGCATGCTGGTTATTGCTGTTCTTGTGCTTGCCACCGGACTTGCGCGATTTCCAGTCGTTGCTGGTATCGCCACCACGGGTTTTCAGGCCCTTGCCTTTTTTACCGTCGTTCCAGTCCTTGTTGCCGCCTTTTTTAGCCGGGCCACGCTTGTCGCCTGGGCGCGCATCACCAGCAGGAGCCGGTGCAGTCGTCGCTGCAGCCGGGCCACGAGCCGGGGCCGCACCACCTGCTGCAGGGCGTGCACCCTGACCAGCCGGACGCTGCTGACCACCCTGACCCGGGCGCTGACCTTGGCCTGCAGGGCGCTGACCCTGACCTGCCGGGCGGTCGCCACGCGGTGCATCGGTACGCTGGCCGGCAGCAGCCGGCTGCATGCGCGGCTGGGTAGGCTTGGCCGAACGTGGCAGCTCTTCTGCCTTAGGCTCTGGCTTCACTTCCACTACCGGCTTGGCCGGAGCAGCAGCTTCGGCCTTGGCAGCCAGGCGGCGCGCTTCACGCTCTTGCTTTTCACGCAACAACGCTTGTTGGCGCGCACGGAATTCTGCCTGACGACGCTCTTCAGCGGCGCGGGCATCCATTTCTTCCTGGCTCAGAATGGAAGTTGGCGCCGGGCGAGTCAGCGTAGGCTGCTTCACCGGGGCAACCGGCGCAGCAGCTTCAGCAGCAGGCTTGGCTTCGGCTTTTTTCTCTTCCACTTTCTTTTCTGCGGCTTTCGGCTCGGCAGGCTTGGCAGCCACTGGCGCAGCGGCCGGCTTGGCAGCTTCCACTACCGGCGCAGCCACAACCTGAGGCGCAGCCTCGACTACCGGCTCGGCAGCCTTGGGGGCTTCAACAGCAGGTGCTGCAGCAGGCTGGTCTTCCGGGCGGACAAAAGTGCGCTTTTTGCGAGTTTCCACTTTGACAGTGCTGCCTGCGGCAGTGTGGATTTCGCTGGTTTGCTTACGGGTCAGGGTTACCTTGCCTTCATCACGTGCGCCATGCGACGTTTTCAGAAAGTCCAGCAACTGCTTTTTATCCTGCTCGGTCAGCGTGTCATCAAAACCACGCTTGCCTACACCTGCGTTTTTCAACTGTTCCAGAAGACGTTCCGGGGACAAGTTCAGCTCACTCGCAAACTGCTTTACATTCGTTAAAACCATGCGTATTCCTAATTCCTTCTAGCAATCGATCCGTTTGCAGGGCTGGCTCAGTTGAACCAGTGTTCGCGGGCTTTCATGATGAGCGCGCGCGCCGCATCGGCATCCATGCCTGTCATGTCGACCAGATCGTCAACGGCGAGATCGGCCAGGTCGTCACGGGTGGTCACGCCGTTTTCGGCCAGTTTGCGTACCAGCTCGGCATCCAGTCCTTCCAGATCCTTGAGCTCGTCGGCCACTTCTTCCACTTTTTCTTCCGAAGCAATTGCCAGGGTCAGGATGGCGTCACGCGCACGGCTACGCAGCTCGTTTACCAGCGCATCATCAAAGCCATCGATTTCCAGCATTTCGGAAATTGGCACATAGGCCACTTCTTCCAGTGTTGCAAAGCCTTCCTGCACCAGCAGGGCAGCCATTTCTTCATCCACACCCAGATGACGGATGAAGTGCTCGCGCAGCTTGGCATCTTCTTCCAGGTGTTTTTCTTCCGCTTCAGTCACGGTCAGGATGTTCAGGTTCCAGCCGGTCAGCTCGGCAGCGAGCTTCACGTTCTGGCCGCCACGACCAATCGCCAGTGCCAGCTGCTCTTCCTCTACCACCACGTCCATGGTGTGGCTGTCTTCATCCACCATGATGCGGTTTACTTCTGCCGGGGACAGCGCGTTGATCACGAACTGTGCCGGTTCCGGTGCCCACAGCACGATATCGATACGCTCGCCAGCCAGTTCCTGGGTTACGGCCTGAACACGGGAGCCGCGCATGCCGATGCAGGTACCCTGCGGATCCAGGCGCGGGTCGTTGGACTTGACGGCCATCTTGGCGCGCATACCCGGGTCACGGGCGGCTTCCTTGATTTCCAGCATGCCTTCTTCGATTTCCGGCACTTCCAGCTCGAACAGCTTGACCAGGAACTCGCGCGAAGTACGCGACAGTACCAGCTGCGGGCCACGACCCAGACGGTCGATGCGCATCAGGTAAGCCTTCACGCGGTCGCCCACGCGCAGGTTTTCCTTCGGAATCATCTGGTCGCGCGGCAGCACGGCTTCCAGCTTGCCGCACTCAACGATGGCATTGCCACGCTCGATGCGTTTGATGGTACCGGTTACCAGGCTTTCACGACGCTGCAGGAATTCGTTCAGCACCTGTTCGCGCTCCGCATCACGGATTTTCTGCAGGATGACCTGCTTGGCAGCCTGGGCACCAATACGGCCGAATTCTACCGCTTCCATCGACTCTTCGATCACACCACCCAGCTCGGCGCGCGGGTCACGCTCGCGGGCTTCTTCCAGGCTCAGTTCGCGGTCTTCGTATTCCAGCGCTTCGGCATCCACCACGGTCCAGCGGCGGAAAGTCTGGTACTGGCCATTGTGACGGTCGATCTCTACACGGACATCCAGCTCGTCTTCGTTAAACTTCTTTTTGGTGGCAGAAGCCAGTGCCAGCTCCAGCGCGGAAAAAACCACCTCGCGGCTAACGTTTTTCTCGCTTGCCAGAGCATCAACCAACAGCAAAATCTCGCGACTCATGCAATCCTCCAAATTCCGTATTCTTGTTCGCGGCCAACGTCCTGCGAATTAAAACTCCGGCTCCAGCCGGGCTTTATCGATATTCGCCAGGGGAATGGCCACGGTGCGACCATCTTCCACGACCAGGCTGACAACGCCGTCGGTAATACCTGCGATACGACCCTGAAACCGCTTCTGCTGTTCGACAGGCAGGCGGGTACGGATCTTGGCAAGGCTACCGGTGAAGCGCACATAGTCCGCTTCTTTCTTCAGCGGACGGTCCAGGCCGGGCGAGGAAACTTCCAGACGCTCGTAGTCAACATTTTCGACCATGAACAGACGCGTCAGGTGATTACTCACGCTAACGCAATCTTCTACGGTAATGCCGCCCGGTTTATCCATAAACACGCGGAAACCACCCCCGGGGGTCATTTCAAAATCTACAAGCTCATACCCCAAACCGGGCAGCGTGTTCTCGAGCAGCAAACGTACATCCATGGGCATCCAATTCCAGAAAAGAAAAATGGGCGAAGAACCGCCCATCCCTAAAATGCCGCGATTATAAACCACTCTGCGACAAAAGAAAACTGAGGTCTAAGGCCGCAAACCAAGCACATGCTTTGCACCAGATGAGACATACGGTAGAGTTGTCACGGGCTACGAAACAAACGTTTGCCAAGACAATCTATATTGAATCTGCAGCAAGCAGATCCCCAGCGCCACCCGACAACAATAAATTGGGGGCCATGAACCAACACGATGGAGAAGACGAACGCCATGGAAAAAATCTGGCTGAAGAATTACCAGGCAGGTGTTGCCGCCGAGATCGACATCAACGAATTCAAGTCGGTGTCCGAGGTTTTCGAGCGCAGCGCCGCCAAATTCCGCGACCGTCCGGCGCTGGCCTGCATGGACAAAATCCTGAGCTACGGCGAGCTGGATCAGCTGTCGGCCAACTTTGCCTCCTACCTGCAAAACACGCTGGGCCTGGCCAAAGGCAGCCGCGTGGCCATCATGATGCCCAACCTGCTGCAGTATCCGATCGCCGTGTTCGGCACGCTGCGCGCCGGCTGCACCGTGGTTAACGTCAACCCGCTGTACACCCCGCGCGAACTGGAACACCAGCTGAAGGATTCCGGCGCCGAAACCATTGTTATCCTGGAAAATTTTGCCAACGTGCTGGAGCAGGTTCTGCCGCGCACGCCGGTCAAGAATGTGGTGATTGCCAGCATTGGCGACATGCTGGGCTTCCCCAAACGCCTGATCGTCAATTTCGTGGTACGCAAGGTCAAGAAAATGGTGCCGCCATGGCACATTGCGCGCCACACCGGCTTCAACGATGCCTTGGCGACAGGTGCGCGCCAGCCGATGCGCAAGGTAGATATCAGCCATGACGACATCGCCTTCCTGCAGTACACCGGTGGCACCACCGGCGTTTCCAAAGGCGCCATGCTGACCAACGCCAACATCATCGCCAACATGCTGCAAGCTGGCGAGTGGGTGAAACACTCCGTGCGCGAAGGCCAGGAAATCATCGTTACCGCGCTGCCGCTGTACCATATCTTCTCGCTCACCGCGAACCTGATGGTATTTACCGAGCTGGGTGCGATGAGCATCCTCATTACCAACCCGCGCGACATTCCTGGCTTTGTAAAAGAGCTGAAAAAATATAAGGTTACCGCCATTACCGGTGTCAATACGCTGTTTAACGCCCTGCTGAACAACCCGGACTTCAAGACCGTGGATTTCTCCACTTGGCGCCTGGCGCTGGGTGGTGGCATGGCGGTGCAAAAGGCAGTGGCCGACAAGTGGAAAGACATCACCGGCACCCCGCTGATCGAAGCTTACGGCCTGACCGAAACCAGCCCGGCCGCCTGCATCAACCCGCTGGACCTGAAAGCGTACAACGGCACCATTGGCGTACCCATTCCGTCCACCGAAATCCAGATCCGCGACAATGAAGGCCGTGAAGTAGCCCAGGGCGAATCCGGCGAGCTGTGCATCCGAGGCCCGCAAGTAATGAAAGGCTACTGGCAGCGGCCGGAAGAAACCGCCAAGGTCATCGACAGCCAGGGCTTCCTGGCCACCGGCGACATGGCCATGGTCACCCCGGAAGGCTACGTCAAACTGGTAGACCGCAAGAAAGACATGATTCTGGTATCGGGCTTCAACGTGTACCCGAACGAGATCGAAGACGTGGTGGCGCTGCACCCGGGCGTACTGGAAGTGGCTTGCATCGGCATTCCGGACGAGAAATCCGGCGAGGTGGTGAAGGTATTCGTGGTGAAGAAAGACCCGGCACTGACCGAGGCCGACGTACTGAGCCACTGCCGCACCAACCTGACCGGCTACAAGGTGCCCAAGTCGGTCGAGTTCCGCCAGGAGTTGCCCAAGACCAACGTGGGCAAGATTCTGCGCCGCGCCCTGCGCGATGCCGAAGTCAAACACTGACAGTCACCACCAACAACCCGCGCAAGCGGGTTTTTTTACGCCTGCTTGCCACCCGCACCGCCACCCCGCTGCGGCCAACCTTGGCCGGCACGCCAGCCGGTACGCCACAAGGCGGCATTTCACGCTAGACTAGCGCCATGACACCCTCTGCGAGAGCGCGCTGCACACCATGCTGATGCTGCCTTTTTTCAAACTCATGGCCGACAAAAAGGCCAGTGACCTGTTTTTTTCCTGCGGCACCCCTCCCCAAATCAAGATAGACGGGCAAACCGTACCTGTGAACGACAAGGCATTGAGCGCAGAAAACGTCAAACGCCTGGCCTACAGCCTGATGAGCGAGGACGAAATTACCCGCTTCGAAGCAGAGCTGGAAATGAACTTTGGCCGCCAGATCGACGGCCTGGGCAATTACCGCGTCAACATCTTCCGCCAGCGCGGGCACGTGGCCATGGTGATCCGCTATATCACCCCCACCGTCCCCAGCCTGGATACCCTGAACCTGCCCGACTCGCTGAAAGACCTGATCCGCCAGCGCCGCGGCCTGATTTTCATCGTGGGCTCCACCGGCTCCGGCAAAAGCTCCACCGTGGCTGCCATGCTGGAATACCGCAACCAGAGCCAGGCCGGGCACATTCTCACCGTAGAAGACCCAGTGGAATTCATCTTCGAACACAAGCGTTCCATCATCAACCAGCGCGAAATCGGGGTGGATACGCACAGCTATGAAAATGCCCTGAAAAACGCCATGCGCGAGGCGCCCGACGTGCTGATGATAGGCGAGATACGCGACGCCGAAACGCTGACCTATGCCATCAACTACGCCCAGTCCGGCCACCTGTGCATCTCTACGCTGCACGGCAATAACAGCTACCACACACTGAACCGCATCATCAGCTTCTTCCCGCTGGAAAACCGCACCGCCCTGCTGATGGACCTGGCCGCCACGCTGAAAGCGGTGGTATCGCAACGGCTGGTACAAACCATGGACGGCAAGCGCCGGCCAGCGATGGAGATCATGTTCAACACCGCCCACGTGTCGGAGCTGATCCGCAACGGCGACATCGACAAGATCAAGGAAGCCATCGAAAGCAGCATGAGCGATGGCTCGCAAACGTTCGAGCAATCGCTGTTCCGCCTGTACAAGGACGGGCTGATTTCACTGGACGAAGCCCTGCAGAATGCCGACTCGCCCACCAACCTGTTCTGGCTGGTCAATCACGACAGCAACAGCAATACCGGCGGCAAACAGGGCGACAACACCACTTTCTCCGGCTTTACACTGAACCACTGACCCCCACCATGATTACCCTCTACGGCATTCCCAACTGCGATACCGTCAAGAAAGCCCGCACCTGGCTCACACAACAGGGGCTGGATTTCACCTTCCACGACTTCAAAAAACAGGGCATAGACGAAGCCACGCTGCGCACCTGGATCGCCAGCATTGGCCTGGACAAGCTGATCAACCGCGCCGGCACCACCTGGCGCGCACTGGATGACGCCGAAAAAGCCCTGGCGGCCAACCCTGATAGCGCCATTGCGCTGCTGCAGGCCAAGCCGTCGCTGATCAAGCGTCCGATACTGGATAACGCCGGCAAGCTGCGCGTCGGCTTCAAGGATGCAGACTACACAGCGGAGTTCGGCCTATGAGCAGCACACTCGAGCTTACCCGGGCGCTGATCCGCCAGGACTCCATCACGCCGCGCGACGAAGGCTGCCAGGACATGATGATCGCCCGGCTGGAAGACCTAGGCTTCACCATCGAACGCATGCCGTTTGGTGACGTGAGCAACTTCTGGGCGCACCGCGGCCACGGCGCACCGGTACTGTGTTTTGCCGGCCATACCGACGTGGTGCCCACCGGCCCGCTGGACAAATGGGACAGCCACCCGTTCGAACCCACCATCCGTAACGGCCACCTGTTCGGCCGTGGCGCCGCCGACATGAAAGCCTCGCTGGCCGCCTTCATCACCGCCAGCGAACGCTTTATTGCGGCCAACCCCGAGCACGCCGGCACCCTCGCCTTCCTGATTACCTCGGACGAAGAAGGCGTGGCCGCCGACGGCACGGTGCGCGTGGTAGATGCGCTGGAGGCACGCGGCCAACTACTGGACTACTGCATCGTGGGCGAGCCCACCTCGTCGCAAGTGTTTGGCGACACCATCAAGAACGGCCGCCGCGGCTCGCTGTCCGGCCACCTGATCGTGCATGGCATCCAGGGCCATATCGCCTACCCGCACCTGGCCAAGAACCCCATCCACCTGGTGGCCCCGGCGCTGGCCGAGTTGGCCGCAGAGGTATGGGACCACGGCAACGACTACTTCCCGCCCACCAGCTGGCAGGTGTCCAATATCCACGCCGGCACTGGCGCCACCAACGTGATTCCGGGCAGCTGCGAGATCAAGTTCAACTTCCGTTTTTCCACCGAAAACACGGCAGAAACCCTGAAAGACCGCCTGCACGCCATCCTGGACAAACACCAGCTGGCCTACGAGCTTCACTGGGCGCTGTCGGGCAACCCGTTCATCACGGCACCCGGCGCGCTCACTGACGCCATCAGCCAGGCGATTGCGGACACCTGCGGCGTCACACCGGAGCTGAACACCACCGGCGGCACCTCGGACGGCCGCTTCATCAAGCGCATCGCGCGCGAGCTGGTAGAGTTCGGCCCCATCAACGCCAGCATCCACAAACTGAACGAGTGCGTGTGCGTGGATGATATCGAGCCGCTGGCCTGCGTCTACGAAAAAACGCTGCACGCGCTGATGCGCTGATCACCAGCCCCGCAGGGCTAATGCCAGTCAGTTAACGCTGACTGGCGTCTTTTTTGGCTAGGGGTTTGCTTTGTTCAGGCGTGCTTTTGTGTCCGCGATGCGGACGATGTTTAAGTGCCGGTTCCGCCCGGCACACGGGAAAGAGGGCGGATTGCCGCCCCCTTTTCATTCCCCCGCAACCCGGGGCTGCTCGAAACCCCGTCCAAAATGGTACGCCCCAGGCGCCGCCGAACTCACCCCTCGCTAACGGCTCGGGGCTCAAACAAATCGGCGTCTTAAAACCTGGGGCACACCATTTTGACCGGCTCGCGCCAACGGGATGGGGTGCCGCACCCACGCCCTCTTACTTGACGGCCAGGCATACTCTCTTAACTGACTGGCATTACCCCGCAGGGCTGGCTTTTTTACTGTGTGAACGCCGGCATGCCGCCTAGCTCACGCTACGCCGCTCGTACATGGCCTGGGCCAGCGTGCCCGGGTCGACGTTTTCCAGCTCGCCGCCCACCGGCATGCCACGCGCGATGCGGCTAACACGCAGGCCATGTGCCTGCAGCATCTCGCTGATCAAGTGCGCGGTGACCTCGCCCTCGGCGGTAAAGTTGGTGGCAATGATCACCTCCTCCACCACGCCATCCACGGCACGGGCGATCAGCTTTTCCAGATCGATATCCTTGGGGCCGATACCGTCCATGGGCGACAAGCGCCCCATCAGCACAAAGTACAGGCCGTCGTAGCAGCGCGTCTGCTCCAGCATCAGCAGGTCGGCGGGCATTTCCACCACGCACAGCAGGTCCTGCCGGCGCTCGGCGTCGGCGCACACATTGCACAGCGGGCTTTCGCTGAAGGTATGGCAACGCTGGCAGTGGCGCAGGTTCAATAGCGCGTGGTCCAGCGCCCGTGCCAGCTTGTCGGCACCGCCACGGTCTTTTTGCAGCAGGTGAAAAGCCATGCGCTGCGCGGATTTGGGGCCGACGCCGGGCAGCACTTTCAGCGCCGCGATCAGCTGGTCGAGCGAGGGCGGGTTCTTCATGGGCGCTCCAGTAAAAAAGGTTGGCCGCAAGCAGCAGCCTGCGGCCAACCTTTCAGGTCATCAAGCGGTCAGAACGGCAGCTTCATGCCGGCCGGCAGGTTCATGCCAGCGGTAAAGCCGGACATACGCTCGGACGAAGTCGCTTCGGCCTTGCGGCTGGCGTCGTTGAACGCGGCTGCGATCAGGTCTTCCAGCATGTCTTTGTCTTCTTTGGCATCGGCCAGCAGCTCGTCGCTGATGATGACACGGCGGGTAACGTGCGCGCAGCTCATCACCACTTTTACCAGGCCGTTACCCGCCTGACCTTCTACCTCGACCTGCGCCAGTTCTTCCTGCGCCTTTTTCATGTTTTCCTGCATTTGCTGCGCCTGCTTCATCAGGCCAGCGATACCAGCTTTACCAAACATTGTTTCTACTCCTGTGCGGGTTGTACTGTCTCGGCGAGCAGCATGGCGCCCATTTCCTGCACCAGCTGCTGTACGACCGGGTCGTTTTCCATGTGTTGACGCGCACCGGCCAGCTGCTCACGCTTGAAGCGTGCATCGCGCATGGCGGGGGTCTCCATATCGAGGGTCTCTATCGACACCCTCAGTTCAATGCTCTGGCCGAGATACTCGCCCAGAACGCTTTTCAGCTTGTCCTGATAATCGCGCGTAGCCATATTGCGGAAGCCTTCCGGCACCGCCAGCTCGAACACTTTGCCATCCCATTGTTTCAGCGCCGCATTTTGTGCCAGCATGCGCGCCGCGCCCAGCTTGTTACCCAGGCGGCCGATCAGGCTGGCCCAGTCGCCGTCGAACACCGGCGCTTCGCTCACCAGCTCGCCCGGGTCTTCTTCCATCATCATGGCGTAAGCGGGCAGCTCGTCGTCGCTGTCGCTGGCGGTATCCAGCACTTCGGGCTCGGCATCGTCATCGGCCTCCTCCGGCGCTTCGTCCACGCGGGCTGGCACGGGCGGGGGGGCAGGCACTGCGGCGGGGACAGCTGCCACGTCGGCAGGCTGCTCGTCCCACGGTGCAGGCTCACGCGGTGCGGCCTGCGGTACTGGGGCTGGCGCAGCGGGCCGCGCGGGCTCGGGTTCCGGCTCGGGCGCGGCCGGTTTGTCAGCGGCTGCCGGGCTACGCTCGGCAGGCTTGCCACCCAGCTGCGCCAGCGCAGCGCGCGCTGGGGATACGCCGGCAGGCAAGGCTGCACTACTGGCGCCAGGGTTGGCCGCAGGCACCGGTGGGCGGGCTGCACCCTCACCGCCGTTTACCGGGTGAAAGGCCAGCATGCGCAGCATGCTCATGCTGAAACCGGCATGCTCGTCCGGCGCCAGCGCCAGGTCACGGCGGCCGTGCAGGGCGATCTGGTAGTACAGCTGTACGTCTTCCGCCGCCAGGCGCTGCGCCAGGGCAAAAATAGCGTCGCGCTCGGGCTCGTCGCTGGCGATGGCGGCCGGCACGGTTTGCGCCAGCGCCAGTTGGTGCAGCAGGCTGGCCAGCTCGGCCAGCGCGCTGTCAAAACCGATACCGCGTGCGGCCAACGCCTCTACCTCGGCCACCAGGCGGGCGCCGTCGGCGTCGGCCAGAGCATCCAGCAGCGCAAACAGGTAGCGCTTGTCCACCGCGCCCAGCATGGCGCGCACGCCGTCTTCTTTCACCTCGCCCAGGCCGTAGGCAATAGCCTGGTCCAGCAGCGATTGCGCGTCGCGCATGGAGCCAGCAGCCGCGCGGCCCAGCAAGGCCAGCGCCGGGCTTTCGTAGGCAATGCCTTCTACGTCCAGCATATGCGCCAGATGGCCGGCCACTTGCTGTGGCGTCATATTGCGCAGGCTGAATTGCAGGCAGCGGCTCAGCACCGTCACCGGCACTTTTTGCGGGTCGGTGGTGGCCAGGATGAATTTCACGTGCGCTGGCGGCTCTTCCAGCGTCTTGAGCATGGCGTTGAAGGCACTTTTGGACAGCATGTGCACTTCATCGATGATGTACACCTTGTAGCGCCCCATGGTGGGAGTGTACTGGGCGTTTTCCAGCACTTCGCGGATATTGTCGATACCGGTATTGGACGCGGCGTCGATCTCCAGCAAGTCGACAAAACGGCCGGCGTCGATCTGGGTGCAAGCCTGGCACACGCCGCACGGCTCGGCCGTGGTGCCGGTTTCGCAGTTCAGGCTCTTGGCCAGAATGCGGGCGATGGTGGTTTTGCCCACGCCACGAGTACCGGTGAGCAGGTAGGCGTGGTGCAGGCGGGATTCTTTCAGCGCATTGGACAGGGCGCGTACCACGTGCTCCTGGCCAACCAGGTCGGCAAAGCGCTTGGGGCGCCACTTGCGGGCGAGAACTTGATAGGTCATGGCGCGGAATTCTAAAGGGATTCGCCAGGGATGGCGACTATTTCAGCGCAGCGGCCTGCTACCCGGCACATCGCCAGCCATACGGGTAGCCAGCTGCCATTTGCACTATTGCCCCGCAGGCACGGCCATGCGCGCCTGCACGAATCGTGCGCGCATTTCCTGCGCCAGCTCGTGCGTCACCATGGCGTACAGCGTGCTCTTGTTGTAGCGCGTAATGGTGTAGAAATTATTGAGACCCAACCAATAGCGCGTGTCGCCCGGCGCCACTTCCAGCGGCACCAGCACCGCCAGCGCGTCGTCACGCACCGGGGCTTGCGGCATGACCCCGCGGGCTTTCAGCTCGGCCACGGTGTAGTGCAGATTGAACTTGTCGGCGGCCAGCTCGTCCGGCACCGTGCCCGGCGCCAGCTCGGCCGGAATCACCACGTCATCACCGCCCAGCCAGCCGTGCTCGCGGAAATAGTTGGCCACGCTGCCGATGGCGTCCACCGGGTTGGTCCAGATGTCCTTATGGCCGTCGCCGTCAAAATCCACCGCCCATTTGCGGTGGCTGGACGGCATGAACTGCGGCAGGCCCATGGCACCGGCGTAGCTGCCTTTCAGGGTAAGGGCGTTGACGTTTTCACTGCGCGCCAGGCGAAAGAACTCCGATAGCTCGGCGCGGAAGAAATCGGCGCGGCGCGGGTAGTCAAACGCCAGCGTAGACAGCGCATCGGCCAGACGGAAGCCTCCGGTATTGCGGCCATAGCGTGTCTCGATACCGATAATCGCCACGATGATTTCCGGCGGCACTTTATAGGTGTCGGCTGCTTTTTGCAGGGTAGCTTCGTGCTGCAGCCAGAACGCTACCCCCTCTTGCATCAGCTTGTCGTTATAAAAGCTGGGGCGAAACTGGTACCACGGCCGCGCCGTGGAAGGCTTGTCCATGATGGCGATAATGTTCGGCTTGAGCTCCACATTGGCAAACACGCTTTCCAGCTCGGCACGGGACAGCTCGCCAGTGGCGACCTGCTCGTCGATATAGCGCTGCACGTCCGGGCGCATCAGCAAGGCCACGTCGGCATGGGCAACGCTGGCTGCTAGCAGGCTGGCTACAGCCAGCAGGGTTTTCAGGAGGGTCATGGGGGGATACCAAGGTTGGCCGCAGCAGACAGGCTGTGCGACACAGAGGTCAATCGTTGAAATTCAGCGCGCTGGATACCAAGCGCGCGGTGATGTCCACAATCGGAATCACCCGCTCGTAGGCCATGCGCGTGGGGCCTACCACGCCCAGCGCACCTACGACCTGGCCATTGAGCCGGTACGGGGCAATCACCACGCTGCAATCGTCCAGCGTTACCACGCCGGACTCGTCGCCAATGAAAAGGTTCACACCCGGGGCGCGGCGGCTTTGTTCCAGCAGCTGCAACAGCTCGGTCTTGCGCTGGAAGGTATCAAACAGCTCGCGCAGGCGGTTCAGGTCGCCGGAGAAGTCGCTCACGTTCAGCAGCTTGCCCTGCCCGCTGATCACCAGGTCGTCGCCACCGTGCAGCGTTTGCTGGCCAAACTGGATGGCCAGCTGCATCAGCTCGGAAATATCCCCGCGCAGGCGCTGCAGCTCCTCCCCTACCCGGCTGGCCACGCCGCCCAGCGCCTGCCCGGCGTAGTGCTGGTTCAGGAAGTTGGCCGCTTCTATCAGCTCGCTGCCGCTGTAATCGCGTGCGGTATTGAACAGGTGGTTCTGTACGTCGCCTTCCAGCGTCACCAGGATCAGCAGCACACGCCGCTCGGACAGGCGCAAAAACTCCACCTGGCGGAATGCGGCGTCGGCGCGCTGCGGCGTCATTACCACGCCGGCAAACTGCGTCAACTCGGCCAGTAGCTGCGATGCCGCCTTTACCACACGCTTGGGGCTGTCCGGCTGCAGCGTATGCCGCAGCTCGGCCACGGCAGGCTCGGCCAGCTGTTGCACCGTCAACAGGCGGTCGACAAACAGGCGGTAGCCACGCGGCGTGGGCACGCGCCCGGCCGAGGTATGTGGCGAGGCAATCAGCCCCAGCCCTTCCAGGTCGGCCAGCATATTACGGATGGATGCGGACGACAGCTCCAACCCCGACACCGTGGCCAGGGTTTTGGACGCCACAGGCTGGCCATCGGCGATGTAGCGCTCTACCAGCACCTTGAGCAAATGTTGTGTGCGATCGTTCAGCATGCTGCCATTCTGGCACAGCTTGCCCGCCAGCCAAAGGCTTTGCCGCTTCACGGCATGACTGCCTGCCCGGCGGCTTGGTAGCCCCCTCTTTTGTGCGATAATCCGCTGATTGCATTCATGGCCATCACGCCGCTGTGGTGCGTTTGCATCGCTGCCTGCAGTTTTTATTTGGCAGGCCAGATGAAAACGTACATAATCAAAATCTGAATCGTTATCCACCCCGTTGAATGAATGGAGCAAGCATGGCAGAGCGTTCCGAAGACAAAAGCAAGGCGCTGAGTGCAGCGCTGGCGCAAATTGAAAAGCAGTTCGGCAAAGGCTCGATCATGCGCATGAGCGACAACCAGATCACCGAGAACCTGCAAGTCATCAGCACCGGCTCGCTGGGCCTGGATCTGGCACTGGGCGTGGGTGGCCTGCCGCGGGGCCGCGTGGTGGAAATCTACGGCCCGGAATCGTCCGGTAAAACCACGCTGTGCCTGCAAGTAGTGGCCGAAGCGCAAAAGCTGGGCGGCACCTGCGCCTATATCGACGCAGAAAACGCGCTGGATCCGCAATACGCACAAAAATTGGGCGTGTCGGTAGAAGACCTGCTGATCTCGCAGCCGGATACCGGCGAGCAAGCGCTGGAAATCTGCGACATGCTGGTACGCTCCGGCGGCGTGGACGTGATCGTGGTGGACTCGGTTGCCGCGCTGGTACCCAAAGCCGAAATCGAAGGCGAAATGGGCGATAGCCACGTAGGCTTGCAAGCCCGTCTGATGAGCCAGGCACTGCGCAAACTCACCGGCAACATCAAACGCACCAACACCCTGGTGGTGTTCATCAACCAGATCCGCATGAAGATCGGTGTGATGTTCGGCAGCCCGGAAACCACCACCGGCGGCAATGCGCTGAAATTCTACGCTTCGGTGCGTATGGATATCCGCCGCATCGGCGGTATCAAGAAGGGCGAAGAGATCATCGGCAACGAAACCCGCGTGAAAGTGGTGAAGAACAAGGTATCGCCACCGTTCAAGCAAGCCGGCTTTGACATTCTGTACGGCGAAGGCATCAGCCGCGAAGGCGAAATCATCGAGCTGGGCGTCGAGCACGGCTTTATCGACAAGTCCGGTGCTTGGTACGCCTATAACGGCCAGAAAATCGGCCAGGGCAAAGACAACACCCGCGAATGGCTGAAATCCAACCCGGCCATTGCCCAGGAAATCGAACGCAAGATCCGCGAAGCCGTGGGCATCAAGGTAGAAATCACCGAAGGCAAGCCGGACGCTGACGAAGAGCTGCTGGACGACACCTTCGACGCCTGATGGAAAAACCGGGCAAAAGCCTGAAGGCAAGAGCCGTCGACCTTCTGTCCCGCCGCGAATACACGCGGCTGGAGCTGAAGCGGCGGCTTTCGCCTTTTGCAGAGAACGCAGAAGAAGTAGACGCCCTGCTGGACGAGCTGGCCGCCAGCCGCTGGCAAAGCGACGCCCGCTTTGCCGAACAGTTTGCCGACAGCCGCAGCCGCAAGTACGGCAGCCGCCGCGTGGCCATGGAAATGCGCGAACGCGGTGTAGACAGCGACACCATCAAGCAGACCCTATCCAGCCACAGCGACCTGGCCACTGCACGTAGCCAGTGGCTGCGCAAATTCGGCCAACCCGCCAGCGATGCCGCCGGGCGCGCCAAACAGATGCGCTTCCTGGCCAGCCGCGGCTTTGGCATGGACACCATCCGGCAAGTCATCAAAGGCAGTGACGAATGGCCGGATGACGATGCACAAAGCTAGTCAGCCAGCGCTGCTTCGATAAGCGCACCTGCCACCCGCTGCGGCCAACATAGCGCACGGCCTGCCACTGGCAAACAGCTGCCCAAAATGCGCCCGGACATGCACAAGGTTGGCCGCAAGGCTTGCCAGCACGGTGCGCAGTTGCCACAATCGACCGATATTCACGCGTCGCGTGTCGCCGTTTTCAGAATCCGACCCAATACGACCCATAAATCATGAAAACCTCCGCCATTCGCCAGAAGTTTCTGGACTTTTTTGCTTCCAAAAATCACCAGGTTGTCCCGTCCAGCAGCCTGATTCCGGGCAACGACCCTACCCTGATGTTCACCGTAGCCGGCATGGTGCAGTTCAAGGACTTGTTCCTGGGCTTTGAAAAACGCGACTACACCCGCGCCACCACCAGCCAGAAATGCCTGCGCGCCGGCGGCAAGCACAACGACCTGGAAAACGTGGGCTACACCGCCCGCCACCACACCTTCTTCGAAATGCTGGGCAACTTCAGCTTTGGCGACTACTTCAAGCACGACGCCATCACCTTTGCCTGGGAGTTCCTCACCGGCGAACAGTGGCTGAATCTGCCCAAAGACAAGCTGATGGTGACCGTGTACGCCAGCGATGACGAGGCGTACGACATCTGGCACAAAGTAGTCGGCGTGCCTGCCGACAAAATCGTGCGCATTGGCGACAACAAGGGCGCACCGTACGCGTCCGATAACTTCTGGACCATGGGCGACACCGGCCCGTGTGGCCCGTGTACCGAGATTTTCTATGACCACGGCCCAAGCGTCGCCGGCGGCCCGCCAGGCAGCCCGGACGAAGACGGCGACCGCTACATGGAAATCTGGAATAACGTGTTCATGCAGTTTAACCGCGACGAAACCGGCACCCTGCACCCGCTACCGAAACCGTCCGTGGATACCGGCATGGGCCTGGAGCGCCTGTCCACCGTGCTGCAGGGCGTGAAATCGAACTACGAAACCGACGCCCTGTCCTGCCTGGTACGCGCCGCTGCGCGCGAAACCGGCGTGGCCTACAGCCAGGACGTGCCGTCGCTGAAAGTGATCGCCGACCACATCCGCGCCTGCTCGTTCATGATCGCCGACGGCATCCTGCCATCCGCCGACGGCCGCGGCTACGTACTGCGCCGCATTGCCCGCCGCGCCATCCGCCACGGCTACAAGCTGGGCCAGAAAGGCCTGTTCTTCCACAAGATCGTGGCCGACCTGGTAGCCGAAATGGGCGATGCCTACCCCGAGCTGCGCCAGCAACAAGCCCAGATCGAAGACGCACTGCGCGCCGAAGAGATCAAGTTTGCCGAAACGCTGGACACCGGCATGGCGCTGGTGGACGCAGCGCTGGCCGGTGGCAAGACCGCCATGGACGGCGACACCATCTTCAAGCTGTACGACACCTACGGCTTCCCGGTCGACCTGACCGCCGACATCTGCCGCGAACGCAATATCGATGTAGACATGGACGGCTTCGAGCGCGCCATGGAAGCACAGCGCACCCGTGCCCGCGCCGCGTCTGCCTTCAAGGTAGCCGGCAGCCTGAGCTACGAAGGCAGCGACACCACCTTCCACGGCTACACCCAGACTAGCACCGATGCGCGCATCGTGGCGCTGTACAAAGGCACCGAGCAAGTAGACGCCCTGGCAGCCGGCGACGAAGGCGTGGTGGTGCTGGACCATACCGCCTTCTACGCCGAAGGCGGTGGCCAGGTCGGTGACGTGGGCGAAATCTCGGTTACCGGCGGCGTGGACGCGCTGTTTGACGTAGCCGACACCCAGAAAGTGAAAGCCGCCGTCTTCGGCCACACCGGCCGCCTGGCGCGTGGTGCGCTGAAAGTAGGCGACACCGTGCAGGCCACCATCGATCTGCACCAGCGCCTGGCCACCACCCGCAACCACTCGGCCACCCACCTGCTGCACGCTGCGTTGCGCAAGGTACTGGGCACCCACGTCGCCCAGAAGGGCTCGCTGGTGAACCCGGAGCGCACCCGCTTCGACTTTGCCCACGGTCAGCCGGTCAGCGCGGAAGAAATCGCCGAGATCGAACGCCTGGTGAACCACGTGATTGCGGCCAACTATGAAGTCAAAGCCCAGCTGATGAGCTTCGACGACGCCGTGCGCGCCGGTGCCATGGCGCTGTTTGGCGAAAAATACGGCGACGAAGTACGCGTATTGAGCATGGGCGACTTCTCCGCCGAGCTGTGCGGCGGCACCCACGTACAGCGCACCGGCGACATCGGCTTCTTCAAGATCGTGGCAGAAGGCGGTGTAGCTGCAGGCGTGCGCCGTATCGAAGCGGTCACTGGCGAAGGTGCGGTAGCCTACGTTCAAGCTCAGGACGCGCTGCTGAAAGCGGCTGCGGCCAACCTGAAAGCCCAGAGCAGCGACGAAGTGCTGAACAAGATTGGCAGCCTGCAAGCCGACCTGAAAGCACTGGAAAAAGAGCTGGCCGCCCTCAAGGGCAAACTGGCCGCCAGCGCAGGCGACAGCCTGGCCGAACAAGCCAGCGAGGTAAACGGCGTGAAGCTGCTGGCTGCCGAACTGGAAGGCGCCGATAACGCCACCCTGCGCGACACACTGGACAAGCTGAAAGACAAGCTGGGCTCCGCCGTGATCGTGCTGGGCAGCAAGGCCGACGGCAAGGTCGCGCTGATTGCCGGCGTCACCAAAGACCTGACCGGCCGCTTCAAGGCCGGCGAGCTGGTGAACCACGTAGCGCAGCAGGTAGGCGGCAAAGGCGGTGGCCGCCCGGATATGGCCCAGGCCGGCGGTACCCAGCCGGAAAACCTGGCTGCCGCACTGGCCAGCGCCAAAGACTGGGTAGCAGCCAAGTAAGCACTACCCGCCACAAAAAACACCCCCGAGCGCGCAACGCCCGGGGGTGTTTTTCATTATCAATCGGCAGCCAGGCACACTGGGCACAACACCCCTTGCAGTTCGGCCAGCATCAGCCACACTGAGGAAGCAGCCAGCCGGAATACACATCATGCCCCAGCCAAAGCCCAAGCTCAGTGCGATGCGCCCCCACCGTCTTGCGGGTGGACTGCTACTGGCGAGCATCGCCGCACAAGCGCTAGCCACCGACAATACACTCATTGCCGTTACCGAGCCGTGGCCACCGTACAACACCTTCAGCAATGACGATACCGCCGACGGTGCCCACGCCTTGATCTTGCAGCGCGCACTGGCGCTAAGCGGCGTGGAGGCGCAAATTAACGTCTATCCGTGGGCCCGCGCTATGGCACTGGCGCAGTCACGGCCAAACACGCTGCTATTAAGCGTGGCACGCACGCCAGAGCGCGAGCAGCAGTTCATCTGGATAGGCAAGCTCAGCCAGACGCAGGATTTTCTCTGGCGGGCCGACACTACCGCAAACCAATCTGAAACATCGCTACTGCAGATCATGCGCTGTTGCAGTATTTGTACGGTAAGAAAAGACGTCAGCGAAGAAGCCTTGCGCCAGCAGGACACCGAGCACCGCCTGCAACTGGTTCTGACCGGCAGCCATCACGACTGCCTGCGCATGCTACGCAACGGGAGCGTAGCCTACATGGCAGGGTCACCCTATCGCATACAAGCCACCCTGCAGCAAAGCAGCCTGCCAGCCTCTTTCCTGCATAAAACCACGGCCATTGCACCACCTCGCAAACTGTTTCTGGCCGCCAGCAAAGGCACACCAGAGGCGACCATCCGCAAGCTTCAGCATGCCATGCACCAGCTTCAGCAAAGCGGTGAGCACGACCGCATACTGCAGAAAATGCTCGCCAAGCCCTTACCGGCCACCGGGGACGCCAATGCGGCCAACCCACCCGCAAGCAAACCCTAGCGGTGCACTCTGCGATAGCGGATATCTGTCTCTGCAAATTACAAGGCAGAAAAGACAAAACCCGCCATAAGGCGGGTTTTGTCTTTGAATCTGGCTCCCCGAGCAGGGCTCGAACCTGCGACCTGCGGATTAACAGTCCGTCGCTCTACCGACTGAGCTATCAGGGAACACAACTTGTTTGAAACACTACCGAGGTAACGCTTCCGAATTTTCTGGCTCCCCGAGCAGGGCTCGAACCTGCGACC
>AMYZ01000020.1 GCA_000335715.1 beta proteobacterium L13 | reverse complement strand
GCTTAAGGTGTTGATTTGCAAAGGCACCCAAAAGCAAAAAAGTTGGCCGCAGGCGGCCAACTTGATGGGATGTGCAATTTGCCAGGCTTAAATGGATTCGAGCATGACGGGCGTCATCATGGCTTTCAGGCGGATTTGCTCGATGCCATGGCGTTCGCGGTGGTTCAGCCACCAGACGGAGCCTTTTTTCACGCTCCACAATAACGGCTGCTCACTAAGCAGTGTGGCAGCCAGGCGGCCAATATAGGGCTGATGACCTACCAGCACGATGGTTTTGCCGCATTCCGGCCAGCCTACGGCAGCCAGCACCTCTTCTACCGAGGCGTCCGGGTTGAGTGCGGGCAGGATTTCGTAGCTTTTTGCCAGAGAAGCTGCTGTCTGCTGCGAGCGCACCGCTTCGGATGCGAGCAAACGGTAATTGTCGGGTAGCTGCTTGTGTAGCCAGTCGGCCATGCGGCGGGCTTGTTGTTGGCCGCGGCGGGTCAGTGCACGCGCCAGGTCGTCGTTGCCGTCTTCGGCTTCGGCGTGTCGCCACAGAATCAGATCCATGGTGTGTTCCTCGGTGAATGTTGTTGTGTTTATGGTGATGCAGTGTATCGATGGGTGATTACAGCAGCAGGTAATGCACCAGGATGGGGGCGAGGATGGCAGTAAACAAGCCTGTCAGCCCCATAGCCAGACCGGCAAACGCACCGGCAGTTTCCGATAGCTGGAAAACACGTGCCGTACCGATACCGTGCGCGGCGACACCGGTTGCCACGCCCAGCACCACGTCATCGTGCATGCCCATCAAGCGCACCAGTGGCTTGGCAAAGATGGCACCGATGATACCGGTAACGATAACAAAGGTTGCCGATAGCGCGGGAATCCCGCCCAGCACCTCGGCCACGCCCATGGCAATAGGGGTGGTCACCGAGCGCGGCGCCAGGGATAGCAACATGCTGCGCGGCATATCAAACAGTAGCCCGCTACACACGGCCGTTACCACACCGGCCACGCTGCCAGCCACGATCGCCAGCAAAATGGCAAAACCGCTTTTACGCAGCCGCCCCAGGTTGTTGTATAGCGGTATCGCCAGCGCCACGGTAACCGGCCCGAGCAGAAACTGGATAAAGCTGGCGCCTTTCATATACTGCTGGAAATCCATGCCCAGCAGCAGCAGCACGGCGATCACCAATACCGCCCCCATGAGCACGGTATTGGCCAGCGGGTGGCCGTGATAACGGCGGCTAAGGGCGAGCGCGGCGCGGTATGCGGCCAACGTTAGCAGCAGGCCGGTAAGTGGCGAGCCCTGCACCCAGGCAAGTACGCTCATCGCGCCTTCCCCCGCGCCTGCCACCACAAGCCCAGCTGTAACACCAGCGCCGTGATGATGAAGGTAGACAAGGTAGCCACCACCAACACCAGCGGCAGGCTGAGCGGGTGCGCCGACAGCATGGGCCAGAATGCCAGGATGCCCACACCCGCAGGGATAAACAGCAGCGACATGTGTGTCATCAGCCGCGGGATATTGTCGCGCAGCGCAGCCGGCACACCACGGCGGGCGCACAGGGTGAGAAACAGCAGCAGCATACCCAGCACGGCGCCGGGTACTGGCCAGCCCAGGCTACGGGCGATGACTTCGCCGATAAACTGATACGCCAGCAGCCAGATAAAGGTTTCGATCATGGCAATAAGAAGACAAGGTTGGCCGCAAGGGCAGGACAGCACAAAGCTCGTTTTGGCATAATGCCGCCCATGGATGAAAAACAACGCTGGTCGGCTACGCTGCCGACATGCAGCCCCCTACTGGCCGCCTGCATAGGCACGCGTGGCTCGCTGACCGAACACCTGATGGCCACCGGCCACCCGTTTGCGGTAGACGTGCTGGCGCAAGGCAATACCCCCGTCTACGCAGACGAAGCTGAACTGCTGCAGATTAGCGCAAAGCAGCCGGTTTATGCCAGACACGTTCGATTAATGCTGAATGGCGAAGCCGTGGTGATTGCGCGCAGCATCACCCTGGACGACTGCCGGGTATGGCGCCCGATACTGGAGCGCGGCAGCCGCTCGCTGGGGCTGACGCTGTTTGGCGGCTTGCCCGGCCTGGGGCGCGAAACGCTGCAGTTCCTGCAAACCGCCGCCCCGCACCCGCTGCATACCTTGGCCAGCGTACACGATGCGCAGCATGCCCCCCAGCTGACCGCACGGCGCTGCCGTTTTACCCTGGCCGACTCGCCCCTGCTGGTGAGCGAGGTGTTTTTGCCGGCACTGGAGCACTACCTGAGATGAATACCACCCTGCTGCGCGAGCGCGCCAGTGTCTATGGCCAACTGATGCGCGTAGACAAGCCCATCGGCACCCTGCTGTTGCTGTGGCCCACACTGTGGGGCCTGTGGCTGGCCTCCAAAGGTCGGCCAGACTGGCTGGTGCTGCTGGTTTTCGTGCTGGGTACCTTTCTGATGCGTTCGGCCGGCTGTGTAATTAACGATTATGCCGACCGCCATTTTGATGCCCACGTGGCGCGCACCGCGCAGCGCCCGTTTGCCCGCGGTGCCGTCACCGAAAAAGAGGCGCTATGGTTGGCCGCAGGCCTGGCGCTACTCAGCCTGCTGCTGGTGCTGCCGATGAACAGCCTGACACTGCTGATGAGCATCCCGGCGGTACTGCTGGCGGCCACCTACCCGTTCACCAAGCGTTTCTTTCCGCTACCGCAAGCCTATCTGGGGCTGGCCTTTTCGTTTGGCATCCCCATGGCCTACGCCGCACAAACCGGGCGCGTAGACAGCACCGCCTGGTGGCTGCTGGCGGCCAACCTGTTCTGGACAGTGGCCTACGACACCGCCTACGCCATGGCCGACAAGCCGGATGACCTGAAAATCGGTATCAAGACATCCGCCATTACCTTTGGTGATTACGATGTCGCCGCCATCATGCTGTGCCATGGCGTGTTCATGGCGCTGATGCTGGGCCTGGGCTGGCAGCTGAGTCTGGGCTGGCCCTACTTTGCCGGGCTGGCGATCTCGGCCGTGCTGATCGGCAAGCAGTATCTGGAGATCCGCACCCGTGACCGCGCCCTGTGTTTCAAGGCTTTTCTGGACAACAACCGCGTAGGTGCGGTGATGTTTGCCAGCTTGCTACTGGAATACTGGCTGTACCTGCACTAAGCACCCCAGCCACAGGCTGAAAGATTTCAATAACATTACCTGGAAATTTCAGCCCGATGCACCAAACTCCGGATATCTACTACCGGAGTTTTTTATGCCCGCTTTTGCCGATATTCTGCCCACCCTCCCCGCTATCGACCATCTCACCGCACTGACCCTGCATAACGCTGCCGGCGAACAAGTGGCCCTGATAGAAACCAAACCCGGCTCCAGCGGCTCGGTACGCTTGTACCACGCGCTGTGGCTGCAGCACGGCTGTATCAACCACGCCGCCGCCCAGCAGGGCCTGGCCCTGTACGCCGAACACACCGCCGACGCACTGGCCTTCCCCGGCAAGCACCCCAATATCGACCGACTGCTGGCCATCGGCCCCAACGATGCGCTGAGCGTGCAGCTGGTGCTGGCCTGATACCCTCGCCGCAATACAAAACACCCCGCCAAAGCGGGGTGTTTTGCTGGGTACTGGCAGTTGGCCGCAAGCTGCGGCCAACTGGCGGGCTAGATGTCCTGCCCTTCCACGATACCGTCGTGGCTGGCCGACTTGCCTGGCAGTATCAGGTTGAGAATCAGCGCCAGCACCGAGCACAGGCCCACACCCACCAGGCCGAAGGAACCGAACTTCAGCTCCAGGCCGCCGATACCCGCCGTGAGCACCACCGAAATGATCACCAGATTGCGCGGCTCCATCAGGTCGACTTTGGCTTCGATCAGCGTTTTCAGGCCGATGGAGGCAATGGTACCGAACAGCAGCACCATGATGCCGCCCATCACCGGCATCGGGATGGACTGCAGCAGCGCATTGAACTTGCCAAAGAACGCCATGGCGATGGCAAAAATCGCCGCCCAGGTCATCACCACCGGGTTGAAGTTGCGGGTAATCATCACCGCGCCGGTTACCTCGGCGTAGGTGGTCACCGGCGGGCCGCCGATCAGGCCGGCCACGCACACGCCCAGGCCGTCACCCGCCAGCGTGCGGTGCAAGCCAGGGGTCTTGGTGTAGTCCTTGCCGGTCACACCGCCAATGGCCATCACGCCACCGATGTGTTCAATGGCCGGGGCAATGGCTACCGGCAGCATGAACAGCGCCGCCGCCCAGTTCACTTCCGGGCTATGGAATACCGGCGCAGCAAACCATGGCGCGTTGGCTACCTTGGCAAAATCGACTACCCCCATGAAGGCAGCAGCGATATAGCCCACGGTGACACCCGCCAGAATCGGCACCAGCTTGAACATGCCGCGCGCGTAGATCGATACTGCGATGGTGGTAGCCAGCGAAATAGCCGCCAGCAGCAGCGAGGTTTCATACGGCATGATCTGTTGGCCACCAGCACGGCCCATGGCCATATTGGATGCCGCGCCGGCTACCGACAGGCCGATGATCATGATCACCGGGCCGATCACCACCGGCGGCAACAGCTTGTTCACCAACGCCATGCCGCGCCATTTCACAATGGCGGCAAACACGAAGTACATGAAACCGGCAAAGAACAGGCCAAACATGGTGGCGCCCTGCCCCCAGGTTTGCATCGAATAGATGATGGGGCCGATAAAGGCAAAGGAAGAGCCCAGGAAGATAGGCACCTGGCGACCGGTGCACAGCTGGAACAGCAAGGTGCCAAGGCCGGCACCCAGCAGCGCCATGGCGGGGTTCAGGCCGGTCAGCAGCGGCACCAGTACCAGCGCGCCAAAGGCGACGAACAGGATCTGGGCGCCGGACAGGGCCACTTTCACTTGTTGGAACATAGGTTTTACCTTCTTGTTGTTGAATGCTTTGCGTCTGTGCAGCGTGTATTACACCGTGCAGTACATCACCCCCCTCCCTGCGGGCGATCAAACAGCACCAGGGCCTGCTGATGCCGCCCCCAGGATTGGCCGCGCCTGCAAAAAAGCCGCTTTTGCAAGCGGCTGTCTGCCAGGTATCAGGCGTGTTTGGTACCGAATATCTTGTCGCCGGCGTCACCCAGGCCCGGGATGATATAGCCGTGTTCGTTCAGGTGGCTGTCCAGCGAGGCGGCCACAATCTGCACATCCGGGTGGGCGTCGTTTACCGCTTTCACACCTTCCGGTGCCGCTACCATTACCACTGCCTTGATGTGCTTGCAGCCATTGCGCTTGAGCAGGTCGATGGTGGCAATCAGCGAGCCGCCGGTAGCCAGCATCGGGTCGATGATCATGGCGATGCGCTCGTCCAGGTTGCCGACAAACTTCTCGAAGTAGGACACCGGTTCCAGGGTTTCTTCGTTGCGCGCCAGGCCTACCACGCTGATCTTGGCCGACGGTACCAGGTCGAGCACACCGTCCAGCATGCCGATACCGGCGCGCAGGATGGGCACCACGGTGACCTTCTTGCCTTTGATCTGTTGTACGTCGATCGGGCCGCACCAGCCATCGATGGTAACGGTTTCCAGCTCGAAATCACGGGTGGCTTCATAAGCCAGCAGGCGCGCCAGCTCTTGGGTCAGCAGGCGGAATTTCATGGTGCTGATATCGCCCTCGCGCAGCAGGCCGAGTTTGTGTTGTACCAGCGGGTGATTGACTACGGTGATGTTCATGCTCTTCCCAAACCTTGGCAAAAAGCGGCTGCGCCAGGCTGATGCCCGCGCAAACCGCTTTTCTTGATACGGAAAACCGGCCGCCAGGCGGCAGCCGGTTCGCTAAATTGGTATGGGGCGACATTGTACAAGCAAACAGCTGTTTGCAGCCATGCCCTCTATGCAGGGTTTCCCCTGTTTCGTGCGGCCAACTGTGTCAGATCAAACAAGACAACAGCGGATACTGCCCGAAAAAGACAAACCCTGCCGCAGGCGCGACAGGGTTTGTGCTGCAAGACAGCCGCACGCGGCAGGCTGCACTGCGGGCGATCAGGATGCCGCGATGTCTTTTAGCAGTTCCTGCAGCTCGCCGGCCTGGTACATCTCGTACATGATGTCCGAGCCGCCAACGAACTCGCCGTTCACGTACAGCTGCGGGATGGTCGGCCAGTTGGCGTAGTCCTTGATGCCCTGGCGTACTTCCGGGTCGGCCAGCACATCGACGGTAACAAACTTTTCAACGCCACAGGCCTTGATGATTTGTACGGCACGGCTGGAAAAACCGCACTGCGGGAAGGTGGCGGAGCCTTTCATGTACAGCACGACCGGGTTTTCGGTCACGGTCTGGCGGATGGTGTCCTGAATCGACATGATCTTCCTTTTGCATTAATGGCCGGGCGATTACCCGACAAATTCAATCGGCTATTCTAGAGCTGCAGGCGCTGCGACTCAAGCCTTGCGCTGCAACACGGCGGCAAAAAAGCCGTCGCTGTTATGCAGGTGCGGGCGCAGGCTCAGGTAATCGCCGGTATCCAGCGCAATTTTCATCTCGGCCAGCAGGGTGTTGGCTGGCAGCAGTTCGAAATCCGGGTGGCTTGCCAGAAACGCATTCACGATGTCCTGGTTTTCGGCCGGCAGCAGGCTGCAGGTGGCGTATACCAGACGGCCACCCGCACGCACCAGGCGCGAGGCCGAGGCCAGAATGGCGGTTTGCTTGGCGTTGAGCTCAGCCACGCTTTCCACGCTCTGGCGGTATTTCAGGTCCGGGTTGCGGCGCAGGGTACCCAGGCCGGAGCACGGGGCATCTACCAATACGCGGTCGGCTTTGCCGGCCAGGCGTTTTACCTTGGTGTCGTTCTCGTGTGCGATCAGGGTGCTGTTCACGTTGGACAGGCCGGAGCGCGCCAGGCGCGGTTTCAGGTTGGCCAGGCGTTTTTCCGAGATATCAAACGCGTACAGGCGGCCGCTGGAAGCCATCTGCGCGCCCAGCAGCAGGGTTTTGCCACCGGCACCGGCGCAGAAGTCCACCACCATTTCGCCACGGCGCGCGCCGGTGAGCAGGCCCAGCAGCTGGCTGCCTTCGTCTTGTACTTCGATGGCGCCGCCGACAAACAGCGGGTGGCGCGCCAGCGCCGGCTTGCCTTTCAGGCGGATACCGATAGGCGAATACGGGGTAGGCTCGCAGGCGATGCCGGAATCCTGCAGCTGGATCAGCGCGTCGTCACGCTTCATTTTCAAGGTGTTCACGCGCAGGTCCAGCGGTGCATAAGACGCCAGGCCTTTACCCAGCGCAATCACCTCGCCTTCTTCCTGCTCGCCCAGCAGGCCGATCACCCAGCCTGGCAGGCCGGAGCGGGCGCTCAGGTCGTCCGGCAGCTCGGCGCCTTTTACCGACGCCAGCCATTCGCGCTCGGTTTCCTTCATCACGCCATCCAGCTCGCGCAGGTTGGTACCACCGATACGCACCAGGGTAGCCAGCGCCAGGCGGCGCGAGTTCACCTGCTTGCCACACAGCGGGCGCAGGGTTTCCAGGTGGCGCAGGCAGGCAAAGGCGGTTTCGGCAATCAGGTGACGGTCGGTGCCGCCCAGTTTGCTGTGCTGGCGAAAATGCGCGGTGAGCACAGCGTCGGCCGGGCGGTCAAAGCGCAGCATGGCAAACAGCACCTGTTCCAGGTGGTTGAATTGGCTAACGTTTACTTTCATTTTGATGTCTCGGTTGTCGTGGCGGCTGTTTCCACACAGTGTCGCCATCTAGTTCAATCAGATTCGCACGCAGCTCGATACGCTTGTCTTTGTCTGCGCGCAGGATACGTACCGGAATATTGGCGAAGTCCGGGGCCAGCCAGAATTCTGTCAGCTCCCCCTCGTCACGCACCCGAACCACTACGGCACGGATAGCACCTGCCCCCGTGTCAAAGTCGGTTTCCCCTTCCGGCCGCAGCGCCATGCGGTAAACCTTTTTACCCGTTGTGATCTGGATAGGCGCGTCGCTCAGTTTCTTGCCGTGCAGTGCCAGCTGCACCCCCAGGCTGAGCCAGTCCTGGGCACCGCGTTGCAGCGGCTCGGTCTTGTGTTCCTTGTCGCCATAGGCCAGCGTAGCGGCGGCCCAGTCAAAGCGGGCGTACTCGCGTGGCTCGCCGTTGCGCGTGGCTTTGAAGCTTTCCGGCTTTAGCCCCTGCGGCGTAATGCTGCCCACTGTCTCGTAGCGCAGCTTGGGGCCGACTACCGGCGTAACGTCGGTGATCAAACTATAGTTGCCGCCGTCGCGTTGCCAACGCATCTCGCCACTGCCCAGCAAGACGCCAGACAGGTAGAGGCCGTACTGCATGCGCGCGGCGGCAGGGAAGCGGGTAATGCGCTCGTCCGGCTTCACCACTTTTTCGCTATCCGCATCGGCATGGTCAGCCGGTTTACTGGCTACCTCTGCCTGCGGTGCACTGGCCTGCCTGGCAGGGTTGGCCGCGTTGGCCATAGGTGCGCTGGCCTCTGCCTGCGCTACCTGCTGATCTGGCGCTGGCGCCTCGGCCACTACAGCACTGGCGACTGGCTTTGGCTTGGCCGAGCTGGCCGGTGCTTTCTTGTGCTTTGGCTTTGGCTTGGGTTTATCTGCCACCGGCTGCGACGCCTCGCTACGCGGCACACCCAGCGTACCGGGGATGCGGGGGGCGCTTAAAGCAGGCGGTTTGGGCATATCCAGCTGCATGTCTTGCAGCGTGGCGCTGAGCTGGCGCAGCGCCGGGTCTTCCGGCATGTCGATACTGTCAAACGACACCAGCCCGCTGCCCAGCGCCAGAATATGCGCCAGCAGGGACAGGATAAAGGCCACCGCCATCAGGCTGGCAGCCGGTTTGCGCCAGCGCTTCAACGCGGTGCCGGTACCATAAGGCTGGCATGGGCCTGGCTGGCGGCCACGCCAGTGACACGGCTACCACGCACCTGCAGCTGGCCGGCGACAAACTGGCTCACGGCCTGCGGGTACAGCTGGTGCTCCAGCGCCAGCACACGGTTGGCCAGCGCCGCTTCGGTATCGTCATCCAGCACCGGCACCACGCCCTGCGCCACGATAGGGCCGTGATCCAGCTCGGCCGTGACAAAGTGCACGGTGCAGCCGGCTACCTTGCAGCCCATGTCGATAGCACGCTGGTGGGTATGCAGGCCAGGGAACGACGGCAGCAGCGAGGGGTGGATATTCAGCATGCGGCCTTCGTAGCGGGCGGTAAACGCAGGCGTCAGGATGCGCATGAAGCCGGCCAGCACCACCAGATCAGGGGCGAAAGCGTCGATCTCGCTGGCCAGGCGTTCGTCAAACGCTTCACGGCTGGCAAACTGCTTGTGGTCCAGGCCCACGGTGGCAATGCCACGCTCGGCGGCCCAGGCCAGGCCGGCAGCATCGGGGCGGTTGGCAATCACCGCGGCAATACGTGCGCCGGCGATCTGCGCATCGACAATGGCTTGCATATTGGAGCCACGGCCGGAAATCAGGATGACGATGTTTTTCATGTCAGCAGTCAAAAACGGTTGTGCAACAGCAGAAAGGTTGGCCGCAAACAGAAACGCCGCCAGCACTGCCGGCGGCGCCTTGCGTCAGCCAGACAGGGCTCAGGCTACCTGGGTCTGGTGCTCGTCGCCGTTACGGGCACGAATCACGCCGATGCGCGATACGGTTTCGCCCTGCTCGGCCAGGAACGCCGCTGCCGCGTCAGCATCCGCAGCATCCACGATCACCACCATGCCGATGCCACAGTTGAAGGTGCGGTACATTTCCTGCGCATCCACATTGCCTTCGGCCTGCAGCCACTGGAACAGCTTGGGCATGGTCCAGCTGGTAGCGTCGATCTGGGCCACGGTGTTGGCTGGCAGAACGCGCGGGGTGTTTTCGGTAATGCCGCCACCGGTGATGTGCGCCATGCCTTTAACCGTCAGCTTCTCCATCAGCGCCAACAGGGGCTTCACGTAGATGCGGGTCGGGGCAATAACGGCCTCACGCAGGGTTTTGTCGCCGTCAAAGGCGGCGTCCAGGTCTGGCTGGGCGCGCTCGATGATCTTGCGCACCAGGCTGTAGCCGTTGGAGTGCACACCGTTGGATTTCAGGCCCAGAACCACATCGCCCGGCTTGATGTCGCGGCCGGTGATAACCTTGCTCTTTTCAACCACGCCAACGGCAAAGCCGGCCAGGTCGTATTCGCCTACCGGGTACATGCCCGGCATTTCGGCGGTTTCACCACCGATCAGTGCGCAGCCTGCTTGCTCGCAGCCTTCGGCGATGCCCTTGATGACGTCGGTAGCTTGCGGTACATCCAGCTTGCCGCAGGCAAAGTAGTCAAGGAAGAACAGAGGTTCGGCGCCTTGTACCAGAATGTCGTTGACACTCATGGCCACCAGGTCGATGCCGACGGTATCATGCTTGTTCCAGTCAAAGGCGAGCTTCAACTTGGTACCGACGCCGTCAGTACCGGAAACCAGTACCGGCTCTTGGTATTTTTTGGAAATTTCCACCAGTGCGCCGAAACCGCCGAGGCCACCGAGGACTTCCGGACGCATGGTGCGTTTGGCAAACGGCTTGATGTTTTCGACGAGCGCGTCGCCTGCATCGATATCGACGCCGGCATCACGGTAACTGAGGGACGTGGTGTTCAAGGTAAACTCGCTTTCTGCTAACGTGATCGTTTTGCTGCTTTGAGCGCCCTGGGCTCTTGGCCCAAAGCGGCTGTATTTTAACTGAAAAGACAATGGAACGCTCCCGCTCTGTTTATCTTCCGTGGTTGATTATCGCTATCGCACTGGCAGCCTTGCTATGGCTGGCTGGCAGGCTGTCTGGCGTACTGGCCCCTTTTGTCACCGCGGCTATCCTGGCCTATATCCTGGACCCGGCCGTAGACCGGCTGCAGGAAAAAGGCCTGTCGCGCACCAGCTCGCTGCTGCTGGTAATGGCAGGCGGGTTTATTGCCATACTCGGGCTGATCCTGATCGTGGTGCCCATGCTGGTATCGCAAGCACAGGCGCTGGCAGCCCGGCTGCCGGTACTGGTGGATTTTGTGCAACACCAGGCGCTGCCGCGCATCAACGCCTGGCTAGGCACCAGCCTGAGCATAGACAGCGACAGCTGGCGCAATGTGCTGAGCCAGAACGCCGGCAACGTGCGCCAGACCATCAGCCGCGTGGCGCCGCAGCTCACCCATGGCGGCGCACTGCTGCTATCGAGCCTGGCCAACCTCAGCCTGCTGCCTATCCTTTTGTATTACTTCCTGCACGGCTGGGACGATATGGTGGCGCGCATCGCCAGCCTGATACCACGGCGCTGGGAGGCAGAAGTTGGCCGCATCGCGCGCGAAGTCGACAGCATGCTGGGGCAATTCCTGCGCGGCCAACTCTCGGTAATGCTGATCATGGCAGCCATCTACGGTGGCGGGCTGTGGCTGGTGGGGCTGGATTCCGGCCTGGCCATC
This sequence comes from beta proteobacterium L13, assembly GCA_000335715.1. Taxonomy (GTDB): domain Bacteria; phylum Pseudomonadota; class Gammaproteobacteria; order Burkholderiales; family Chromobacteriaceae; genus Vogesella. The sequence continues at coordinate 69,966 of AMYZ01000020.1, read as the reverse complement.
GGCATCATTGCCGGCCTGCTGGTGTTCATCCCGTATCTGGGTGCCTTTCTGGGCCTGTTACTGGCTACCCTGGCCGCCGTGCTGCAGTACGACAGCTCCAGCGGCATCCTGATGGTGTGGGGGGTGTTCATGGTGGGGCAAATGCTGGAAAGCTTTCTGGTGACGCCCTATCTGGTAGGCGAACGCATCGGCCTGTCGCCCATGACCGTGATCTTTGCCCTGATGGCGTTTGGCGAGCTGATGGGCTTTGTCGGCATCCTGCTGGCCCTGCCGCTATCTGCCATTAGCGTGATTCTGATGCGCCATCTGGTCAGACATTATTTCAATAGTGGCTTTTATCAGCGTAAAATCGACCCCTGACTCTTTTTGACCGCCCCCATGTTGGATCAGCTAGTTCTAGACCTCAGCCCCACCCCGCTCCCCGCCTTCGATAATTTTCTGGCGCAGCGCAACCGCGAAATCATCGCTGCGCTCACCCACGAAGAAGGCGAGCGTTTCGTGTACCTGTGGGGCGAGCCTGGGTGCGGCAAAACCCACCTGCTGCAGGCGTGGATCGCCCACGCCGAGCGCATGGGCCGCGCCTCCATCTACCTGGATGCCCAGCACGAACAGCTACCCGACTTTGCGCGCGAGGCCAGCTTCATCGCCGTCGACCACGTGGACGACCTGCCGCCGGACGACCAGATCATGCTGTTTTCCATCTACAACTCGCTCAAGGAAAGCGGCGAAGGCCGCCTGCTGATGGCCGGCCGCCAGCCACCGATGCAAGCGCCGGTGCGCGACGACCTGCGCACCCGCCTGGGCTGGGGCCTGGTGTTCGAGGTAAAAGCCCTGTCGGACAACGACAAGCTGGCTGCCCTGCGCCACCACGCCGCCAGCCGCCAGCTGGCTATTGGCGACGACGTCTTCCGCTACCTGCTCACCCACTGGCGGCGCGACCTGTCCAGCCTGATTACCATGCTGGATACGCTGGACCGCTACTCGCTGGCCATGCGCCGGCCCATTACCGTGCCGCTGGTGAAAAACGTATTGCAAACCGCCAACCCCGGAACCTGACATGAATCTTGCCCTGTTTGACCTCGACAACACCCTGATTGCCGGTGATTCCGACACCGAGTGGCCCAAGTTCCTGATCAAACGCGGCATCCTGGACCCGGACCACCACGCCCGCCAGAACGACTACTTCTACGAACAGTACAAAGCCGGCACGCTGGACATCTATGAATTCCTCGACTTCCAGCTGGCACCGCTGACCCGCTTCAGCCGCAGCGAACTGGACACCCTGCACGCGCAGTACATGCAGGAACACATCCTGCCCATCATTCCGCAAAAAGCACGCGATCTGGTGGCCGCGCACCAGGCAGCCGGCGACGTGGTGATGATCATCACCGCCACCAACCGCTTCATTACCGGCCCCATCGCCCGCGAACTGGGCGTGGCGCACCTGATTGCGGTAGAGCTGGAACAAGACGCAGCCGGCAACTACACCGGCAAGCCCACTGGCGTACCCAGCTTCCAGGCCGGCAAGATCACCCGCCTCAACGAATGGTTGGCCGCACGCGGTGAAACGCTGCAAAGCTACGACAAGAGCTATTTCTATAGCGACTCGCGCAACGACCTGCCGCTGATGTCCATCGTCACCCACCCTGTCGCCGTAGACGCCGACGACACCCTGCTGGCGCACGCACGCGAGCACGGCTGGCCCAGCATCACGCTGCGCGACTAGGCTATGCTGCAGCTCACCACGGCTACCACCGCCGACCTGACCGCAAGGTGCAGGCGTTGGCCTGCCGCTGTATAGCTCGCTAAACCTAGACATGCGAGAAATCGCTGGCCACCTGAACCGGAGCTGCAATGGACAAACTGGACGCTTTTCTTACCCGTGCCGAAGCCCTGATGGCCCGCCTCGAGCCGCTGCTACCGCCGGCCATCCCCGAGCCGGACTGGAGCGCGCCGGCCTTCCGCTGGTGCCGTGCCGGCCTCAGTGGCTGGCTGGAAGCCATCCACGCACCGCATACCGTGCGCCTGGCCGACCTGACCGATATCGACCGCCAGAAGGCGCAGATCGTGCGCAATACCGAGCAGTTTCTGGCGGGGCGCCCGGCCAACAACGTGCTGCTGACCGGCGCACGCGGCACCGGCAAGTCGTCGCTGATCAAGGCGCTGCTGGCGCAGTATGCCGCGCAGGGCTTGCGGGTGATCGAAGTAGACAAGACCCACCTGCCCGACCTGGGCCAGATCGTGGCGCTGGTGGCCACGCGGCCGGAGCACTTCATCCTGTTTTGTGACGACCTGTCGTTTGAAGAAGGCGAAGACAGCTACAAGGCGCTAAAGTCTGCGCTGGATGGCGGCCTGGCGCAGCGTGCGGCCAACCTGCTGGTGTACGCCACCTCCAACCGCCGCCACCTGATGCCCGAGCGCGCCAGCGAAAACCGCGAAGGCTGGGTGAAAGATGGCGAGATCCACCCCGGCGAAACCACCGAAGAAAAAGTATCACTCTCCGACCGCTTTGGCCTGTGGCTATCGTTCTACCCGTTTGACCAGCACGCCTACCTGGCCGCCGTGCGCGGCTGGCTGGCCCATTTCAGCCTGCCGCTAGACGCCGAAGCCGAACGCGCCGCACTGCAATGGAGCCAGCTGCGCGGCAGCCGCTCCGGCCGCGTGGCCTGGCAGTTTGCCTGCGACTGGGCCGGGCGCAGCCCTGCCGAGCGCGTGGCCGAGCTGGGCCACTAAACCCGACACCGGCCGCCTGGCGGCCAACCCTGGGCACCATGACTGAACACAAGCACACTATTCCCGTGGTCGCCGGCGCGCTGATGCGCCCGGACGGCCAGTTCATGCTGGGCAGCCGCCCGGCCGGCAAACCCTACCCCGGCTACTGGGAGTTCCCCGGCGGCAAGGTGGAGGCCGGTGAAACGCCGCTGGACGCGCTGGTGCGCGAATTCCAGGAAGAAATGGGCATTACGGTGACCCACGCTACGCCGTGGCTGCGCCGCGTACACCATTACGAGCACGCGTCGGTCGAGCTGCTGTTCTATCGCATCTGGGCGTGGCAGGGCGAGCCGCAGCCGCACGAAGGTCAGGCTTTTGCCTGGCAGCAGCCCGGCCACCTGTCGGTAAAACCCATGCTGCCGGCCAACGACCCCATCCTGCGCTCGCTGCAGCTACCGGACGTACTGAACCTCACCTGCATTGCCGAAACCGGGCGCGACACACTGCTGGACAAGCTGGCACAGCGCCAGGACGCGCCGTGGGTCATCGTGCGCGAACCACAAAAAAACCGCGAACAGTTGGCCGCACTGGTGGGCGAGATCAGCGAGATCATCCACCCGCGTGGTGGCAAGCTCATCGTCAACGCCGACCCGGCTTGGCTGAAAGGCTGGCCAGTGGATGGCGTACAGCTCAACAGCCAACGCCTGGCCGCTTGCGAGGCGCGCCCGCACTTTGCCTGGGTCGGCGCGTCCTGCCACAGCCGCGCCGAGCTGGAACGTGCTGCGGCACTGGGGCTGGATTACGCCCTGCTAGGCCATGTACTGCCCACCGCCAGCCACCCCGGCCAGGCAGCACTGGGCTGGGACGGGCTGGCTAGCTGCCTGGCACCAGCGGCACCGTTACCGGTATTTGCGCTGGGTGGGCTGCGTGCGGCCAACCTTGGTGAAGCCAGACAAGCGGGCGCACATGGCGTGGCGCAAATGCGGGGGGCCTGGCAATGAAAAAACTCAGCCGCCAGCAATGGCTGTTTGTCGGTATTGCCCTGATCTGCTTTGCCGTGCTGAAAGCCGGGCTGATCTACTGGTACCTGCAAAACAAAGGCAGCGAGCTGCAGCGCCAGGACGTGAGCTGCAGCAACCTGCAGCAGGGCTGCACACTGCCGGATGGCAGCGTGCTGCGCTTTGACCGCACACCACGCCACAGCCAGCCTTTCCTGATCAGCCTGAGCAAACAAGGCGACACAGCACCAGCTGCCGAGTTTTCCATGGAAAAAATGGACATGGGCTTTAACCGCTATCGTTTTATCGATGGCCAGTCACAGTGGCAGGCCAAGGTGACGCTGCCGGTCTGCATCAGTGGCAGCGGTGACTGGCTGCTGGACCTGAAATACAGCGACCACAGCTACCGCGTGCGTTTCAAGAGCTTGTAAGCCCCCTTCGCCAGGCAGCAGCCCTTGCTGCCCCGGCCACCGCCATGCCGGGCTAGCCGTCTGCCCGGCATGGCTCTGCTCCTGCCAACCAAACCACCTCGCCACATGGCAAATCTTGTCGATACTTGCTAGGCCTTGCAGCCTGGCACGAGATTTGCTCAATCTACCCTGCTCTTTGGAGCGACAGGTGTTGTTTCCCGTTTTTTGGGCTTGGTTTCGATAAACCGGGCGTGGAGAGGGAAATATTTTGCACAATCTTGGTGCAAAAGCTTCCCGAATTGGTGCAATGCGCCAATTCGGGGCTTCTTTTCAGGATATTGCACCACGCGTAGCGGGGTGCCGGATTTGATAGAGGGAGAACCAGAACGGCTAAGCCGTCATCTCAACAAGCCAGGGGTTGGCCGCAGCAATGCGGCCAACCTTTTGCTTTTCTGGCCCCCGAGTCTGCACCAACGCACCATCTCAGGGCTGGTCGCCCACCAGGTAGCGCTTGCTCATCTGTTTGAACAGCGGCGTACCGGATACACGCAGGCACTCGAACAGCACCATTTCGCGTGTTACCAGCACCGCGCCCGCATCACGCATGCGCTGCAGGCCATAGTCACGGTCCAGCAGCGAGCGGCTGGATACCGCGTCTGCCACCACAAAAACCTGCTTGCCTTCTTGCAGTAGCCCCATCACGGTTTGCAGTACGCACACATGGGTTTCCATGCCGCACACAATGACCTGGCGGCGCGACATCACGCTATCGGGCAGGCACTGCCCTTCCATGCAGGAAAAATGCAGCTTTTCCACCACTGCCGCCTGCGGGGCCAGCGCCGAGAGCAAGGGCAACGTCTCGCCCAGCCCCTGCGGGTATTGCTCGGAAAAAACAACCGGCAGCCCCAGATCGACCGCTACGGCAATCAGCCAGCGGCAACGGGCCACCATGCCACTGGCGTCCTGCACCGCTGGCACCAGCTTTTCCTGTATGTCCACCACCAGCAGCGTGGCATCGTCTTTGTTGATCAACATACTTGCTCCTCCGGATGACTTTGCAGCTTAACTGCTGCCCGCAATCAAGGGCAAACCCCTGATGGGCAAGGCAATAAAGTATGGCAACATCGAGCATCCACAAAACCAACAGACCCACGCCACCGGAGAGTGACATGCTGCAAGGTGCCTACCGCGAATTTCATCAACGTATCCTGGAAACCCTGCCTGCGCGGCGGGTGTTTACCGACCCGTTGTCCACGCTGGCCTACGGCACCGACGCCTCCTGTTACCGGCTAACGCCCAAGATCGTCATCAAAAGCGAAAGCGAAGCCGAAGTACGCACCATCCTGCGCGAGGCGGCCAGCCTGCAGCTACCGGTGACCTTCCGCGCCGCCGGTACCTCGCTGTCAGGTCAGGCGGTGAGCGACTCCATCCTGGTGGTGGCCAGCCACGGCTGGAAAACCCTGCAGGTGCTGGACGATGGCCTGGCCATCCGCCTGCAACCGGGCGTGATCGGCGCCGAGGCCAACGCCGCGCTGCTGCCGTTTGGCCGCAAGATCGGCCCCGACCCGGCCACCATCAACTCGGCCATGATAGGCGGCATCGTCAACAACAACTCCAGCGGCATGTGCTGCGGCACCGCCGAAAACACCTACCAGACGCTGAAATCGCTGCGCATGGTGCTGGCCGACGGCACGGTGCTGGACACCGGCGATGCGGCCAGCGTGGCGGCCTTCCGTAGCAGCCACGCCAGCCTGCTGGCACAGCTGGGCGCCTTGCGCGCGCGCATTCTGGCCGACGACACCTTGGCCGCGCGCATCCGCCGCAAGTACAAGATGAAAAACACCACCGGCTACAGCCTGAACGCGCTGCTGGATTTTGCCGACCCGGTAGACATGCTGGCGCACCTGATCGTCGGCAGCGAAGGCACGCTGGCCTTTGTGTCCGAGGTGACCTACCACACCGTGGTGGAGCACCCGCACAAGGCTTCGGCGCTGGTGTTCTACCCAGACATCAAGGCCGCGTGCGACGCCATACAGATTCTGGCGCAGCATAAGGACGTGGTGTCGTCGGCCGAGCTGCTGGACCGCGCCAGCCTGAAGTCGGTAGAAAACAAGGCCGGCGTGCCGGACTTCATCAAGACGCTGGGGCCGGACGCCGCCGCCATCCTGATCGAAACCCGCGCCGCCAGCCCGGACGCCATTGCGGCCAACGTGGCAGCCATCAGCGGCTACATTGCACATATCCGCACCGAAACCGGCATCCGCTTTACCAGCGACGTGGCCGAGTACACGCAGTACTGGAACATCCGCAAAGGCATGTTCCCCAGCGTGGGGGCGATGCGCGCCGCCGAAACCACGGTCATCATCGAAGACGTGGCCTTCCCCATCGAACACCTGGCCGACGGCACGCTGAAGCTCCAGGCGCTGTTCCGCCAGTTTCACTACGACGAGGCCATCATTTTCGGCCACGCGTTGGAAGGCAACCTGCACTTCGTGTTTACCCCCAATTTCAGCGGCCCGGCGGAGATCGCCCGCTACGAAGCATTTATCGAGGCGGTGTGCCAGCTGGTGGCAGTGGAATACGAAGGCGCGCTGAAGGCCGAGCACGGCACCGGGCGCAATATGGCGCCGTTCGTGGAGATGGAATGGGGCCCGGCTGCCTACCGCCTGATGCAGGAAATCAAGGCGCTGTTCGACCCGCAGGGCATCCTGAACCCGGACGTGATCATCACCCACGACAAGCTGCTGCACGTGCGCGACCTCAAACCGATTCCGGCGGCCAACCCGTTGATCGACAAGTGCATCGAGTGCGGCTTCTGCGAGGTAATGTGCCCCAGCCGCGCCATTACCCTCACCCCGCGCCAACGCATTGTGGCCAACCGTGAAATGGCGCTGCTGGAAAAAACTGGCGATAGCGACCGCCTGGCTGAGATTCGCGCCGCCTACCAGTACGCCGGCGACGAAACCTGTACCACCTGTGGCCTGTGCGAAACCGCCTGCCCGGTGGGCATCAACACCGGTAGCCTCACCAGCCTGATCCGTCAGGCTAGCCTCAGCGACGTGGGCTGGGCGGTGGCCGATACGCTGGCCGACAACTTTGCCAGCGCCACCAGCGGCGCCAAACTGGGGCTGAAGGCGTTGGACGTAGTACACGCGGTGGCTGGCGACGGCGCCACCGGCGGCGTGATGCGCGTGCTGCGCAAGGTGGGCGGCCGCCATATCCCGCGCTGGAACCGCTATTTCCCGCGCGCCGCCGGCAAGATGAAAACGCTGGGCATCAACGCGCACAGCCCGCGCCAGGTAGTGTACCTGCCCTCCTGCCTCACCCGTACCTTTGTACCGTCGCGCCATATGCCGGACCAGCGCCCGCTGAACGAAGTGGTGGCCTCGGTACTGGGCAAAGCCGGTTACGGCATTGTCTACCCCGACGGGCTGGCCAATCTGTGCTGTGGCACGCCGTTCAAGTCCAAGGGCGCGCAGGACGCTGCCGACAAAAAAGTGAGCGAGCTGGAAGCCGCACTGCTAGCCGCCAGCGACAACGGCCGCCTGCCGGTGATCATCGACAACGGCGTGTGTACTGCCGCGCTGCTGGACGGCATCCGCGACCCGCGCCTGCAGGTGATGGACGTCACCAGCTTTGTGCATGAGGTAGCAGCAGAACACCTAAGCTTCACCCCGCAAGACGAACAGGTGGCGCTGCATGTGGTGTGCAGCATGCGCAAAAAAGGCCAGGCCGGCATGCTCAATGCGCTGGCCAGCCGCTGCGCCACACAGGTGCTGGAACCGAAAGGCATTACCTGCTGCGGCTTTGCCGGCGACAAGGGCTTTAGCCACCCGGAGCTGAACGAAAGCGCGCTCACCGGCCTGCGCCAGCAGGTCCGCGACTGCGGCAGCGGCTTCTCGACCAGCGCCACCTGCGAGATCGGCCTGTCGGAACACGGAGGCATCCCCTACCAGCACCTGATGGTACTGGTAGACCGTGCCACCCAGGCCAAACGCTAAACGGCTGCCCGCTCGCTTGCGGCCAACCTTGCTGCCCGTGCCGGCTTTCCCGCACGGGCAGTTGCCATTTTGCACGCCGCAATGGCAAGGTAGGCGTTCGGGCACGGCCAACCGCCGCCGCAGCCCATCAACTCCGGGAGCCCCCATGGCTTATACCATCCGTCGCCTGCAGCCCACCGATGCGGCTGCGCTGTTCCGCCTGCGCCAATCCCCCGGCGTAGTACGCAATACCCTGCAACAGCCGTTCCAGTCGCTGGCTGCCACCCAGGCGCTGCTCGACAACTATCCGGAAACCAGCCACACGCTGGTGGCCTGCACCGATGACGGCGAGCTGGTAGGCTGTGGCGGCCTGCACGCATCTGGCCACAGCGTGCGCCGCCGCCACGCCGCGCTGTTCTTTCTGTTTGTGCGTGACGACTGGCAGGGTAAAGGCGTGGGTAGCGCGCTGCTGCGCGCCGTACTGGACTACGCCGACAACTGGCTGGACCTGAAGCGCATCGAGCTGGACGCCGTGCACGACAACCACGGTGCCATTGCGCTGTACGAACGCTTCGGCTTCCGCCACGAAGGCGTCAGCCGCGGCTTCAACCTGCGCGAAGGCATCTACGAGGACGCGGTGCTGATGGCCAGGCTGCGCTTTCGTGAGGGCGAACTGGGCGCACCGCTGGGCGAAACGCAGGATCAGGCTGGCAAACGCGTGCCTGCCGGCAGCCCCTTCAGCCTGCGCCACGCCGAGCCGGGCGACGCCGCCGGCATGGCCGCGCTGATGGCCTACGACAGTACCTACGGCAACACGCTGCAGCTGCCCTACCCCAGCGCCGCCAACTGGCAGCAGCGCCTGAAACAGCCAGGCCGTACCGTACTGGTGGCCTGCGACGCCGACGGTACCATCATCGGCCACTGCGGCGCCTGGACACCCAGCGACAACCCGCGGGTAGCACATATCATCGGCCTGGGCATTTCGGTAACGCCAGCCTGGCAAGGCCGTGGCGTGGGCAGCGCTCTGCTATCGGCCATGGTGCAGCAGGTACGCAACTACCAGCCCTACCGCCGCATGGAACTGACCGTATTTGCCGGCAACGCGCCGGCGATCGCGCTGTACCGCAAGCTGGGCTTCCAGCAGGAGGCAGTACTGACCGGCTACGCCTACCAGGCCGGGCAGTACCGCGATTGCCTGCAGATGAGTTTGTGGCTGAAATAAAAAAGCCCGGGCATGCTTAACATGTCCGGGCTTTTCAGGGTCTTGCCAGCCTGGCCGGCTAATGCGGCCAACTGCCGGCTCTTGATCGGAATACCGTCACTAGACCGCCACCTTGCATACCAGGCTATACACGGCCGGGTGGCCATTCAGGCTGTACATGCCACCCGCCAGAATCTGGTTGGTTTCATGCGCGCCAATCATCAGGCTGCCATTTTTGCTATCGGCTGCGCCACCATCCAGCCCCAGGTTTACGGCGGCATACGCCTGGTTCGCCCACAGCGCGCTACCGGCAAACTGCTTGCTTACCTTGCCACCGCTGCCATCAGCGGTAATGGTAAATGCCGCATCTACCGTACCGTCCGCTTTCACGGCAACCGTGACATTACTGATAGCGACGGCGGTAAGGGTGCTATCCGTCGATGGCTTGGTTACATGCGCATCCGCGCAAGACAGTTTAGCCCCCGCCAGGCTAGTGCCATAAGAGCTGGTGGCTGGGTGATAAATCAGGTAGTGCGCCGCATTGGCGTCGGTCAGGGTCAGGTTTTGCGTAAAACCTACCGTGGCGGTGCCTTTATTCCAGCGACCCACTGCGTACCATTGGTCGCCGTGCATTTCTTTCACACCGTAGCTACCAGCCAGCGAATTGGCGGAAAATTTGGTAACGGCGCCATTTGCCGTCTGCACTAGATCGGTAGCATTGGCCACCAGAGTGAGCCCCTTGCTGTACATGCCGCCACGTACGCCATTGGTATCCAGGAGCTTGCTAACGCTACCGGTAAAGTCACTGCTGGAGGGGACGGGTGCAGGTACCGTGGTAGTAGTAGAGCCGGACGGAAGCGCAGGAGCCGCAGCATCTCCACCACCACCGCCGCCACACGCCGCCAGCGCCAGTGGCAGGCCCAGCCATGCAATCCGCTTTAGTTGATTTTTCATTAGCGCATACCTCATTTAGTCAAAACGAGTATGCATTTTGCCTGTCTACCAAATAGCATTAAAAACCCAGCCACAGGTCTTTACCTGAGACTTGGTGCCTGTATATAGAAACAATACAGTATAAATTCTAATATCAATCGAAATTATCGATACCAATAAAAACAAAGCCCCGCAATGCGGGGCTATTTTTTGACCAAGCGGCGCGCTTAGCGTTTGCCGAAATGGTAGGGCGACAGTTTGTAGTACGGGTTCAGCGGGTGCCAACCGGTCAGTGCTTTAGGCTGCGCCGCCAGACGGGCACGCACGGCTCCGGCCAGAAAGGCCAGCGCACCACCTACGATGGGCATCAGCAGAAAGTAGACCGCGCACAGCACAATCAGGGTTTCCATGATTTTTCTCCAATAATGTATACACATTATCGGTCATGACAGCCGGAAAATCGTTCAGAAACAGGACGCTAGCTTTGCATGGCGCGACATGGCAGTGCTGAAAAACAAAAAGCCGCCCGAAGGCGGCTTTTTTGATGATGCCGTTACGCTGGATTAAACAGCAGCAACAACAACAATCTTCACTGCAGCAACCACGTCGTGGTGCAGAGCGATTTCTACGTCGTACTCACCGATGGCCTTCAGCTGGCCGTTCGGCAGACGAACTTCGAAACGCTTAACTGCAACGCCAGTAGCAGAGATAGCTTCGGCGATGTCAACGTTGGTTACGGAACCGAACAGACGGCCGTCAACACCCGCTTTTTGAGCGATGGTGAAGGAAGCGTCTACCAGTTTTTCAGCGCGAGCTTTCGCGTCTGCCAGAATTTCAGCCTGTTTGGCTTCCAGCTCGGCACGGCGAGCTTCGAATTCTTGCAGGTTAGCGGCGGTTGCGCGTTTTGCTTTGCCTTGCGGGATCAGGAAGTTACGGGCGTAGCCGTTCTTCACGTTTACCACGTCACCCAGTACACCCAGGTTAGCAACTTGTTCGAGCAGAATGATTTGCATCTTGTCGTATCCTTATCCCGGAATTAATGCTGGTCGGTGTACGGCAGGAAGGCCAGGAAGCGCGCGCGCTTGATGGCTTCGGACAGCTGACGCTGATAGCCTGCTTTGGTGCCGGTGATACGGGCCGGGATGATTTTGCCGTTTTCGGCAATGAAGTCCTTCAGCAGATCAACGGATTTGTAGTCGATTTCCTTGATGCCTTCCGCGGTAAAGCGGCAGAACTTCTTGCGCTTGAAGAGTTGACGAGCCATGTGATTAACCTTTAACAAATTCAACAAATTCGATGTGTAGAACCAACCGCGGATTACGTAGACTGCGCTGATTCAGGAAGCCAGTGCAGTGCACGGTGTTTCCTGCCATCTTCCCTGCCAGCTGTTTGGCTAGCGCCCCCATGGCTACGGCCTGTATTTCACAGGACACGTCGCGCTCCAGGGTGGCAATGGTTTGCCGGGAGTGGTGTCTGAGCCACATTTCCAGTACCGGCATGCCGGCTGGGGTGTGTCGCAAAGGGTCTTCGCGTTCGACCGTAACGGTCAGTTCAAGTCGGTTCTGCAAGGATGCAGTGTTGCCCAATTAGGCAGCTACTTCAGCCTCGGCTGCAGCTTGCTGGCCTTCCAGCAGGCTCTTGGCCTTTTCGTCCTTCATCATCGGGGATGCTTCGGTGATAGCACGAGTCATCTTGATGGTCAGGTGACGCAGAACGGCATCGTTGAATTTGAAGGCGTGCTCGATCTCGGCCAGAGTTTCCGGAGCGCACTCAACGTTCATCAGAACGTAGTGAGCTTTGTGAACTTTCTGGATCGGGTAAGCCAGTTGACGACGGCCCCAGTCTTCCAGACGGTGGATCTTGCCATCAGCGTTCAGGACCATGCCCTTGTAACGCTCAACCATAGCACCAACCTGTTCGCTCTGATCCGGATGGACGATGAACACGATTTCGTAATGCCGCATGTGAACTCCTTGTGGCTATAAAGCCCTTCGTCATGCGCGATAGCGAAGGGCAAGGGTTAAAAGCTGAAGATTGTACGGATTTTGGCCCGCGCTAGCAAGCCAAACGCGTGGATATTCAGGCATTTGGCCGGCCATGCGGCCAACTGTGTCAGCCGATTACATCAAAACCGGCGTTTTCTACCGCCTGCTGCCAGGCAGCAGGCTGGGCGTCGCCGTCAAAACGGATGGTCACCGCCTTGCTGGCCAGGTCTACCTGTACTTCGGCCACGCCGGCCACGGCCTGCAATGCGCGGGTGACGCCGGCGGCACAACCGCCGCAGGTCATGCCGTCTACCTTGATGATGTGCTGATTCATGTTTGTTCTCCTGTTCAACGCATTTTCTTGAGCAGGGCCATCACCTCGGCGATGGCCTCGTCGCTATTGCCTTCGTTTACCGCGCGGGCCACGCAGCCCTTGAGGTGGTTTTCCAGCAGCTGTTGCGCCACGGCGTCCAGCGCCGAGCGGGCGGCGGCAATCTGGGTGAGCACGTCCACGCAGTAGCGGTCGCCTTCGATCATGCCGGCGATGCCGCGCACCTGGCCTTCCAGCCGCGCCAGGCGCTTGAGCAGCGCGGTCTTGTCCGGCTGCACCACGCTTTTGGGCGTGTGGCAGCAGTCGTGTTGCGGTTCGGTCATGGCTTACCCCGGCAGAAAATCGATCTGCGCCATCATGCCCTGGTCTTCGTGCTCCAGGATGTGGCAGTGGAACATGCGCAGCCCCGGCAACGTCTGCACGAAGCGCAGGCGCACCATGCCGCCGGCCGGCACGTTGACGGTGTCGCGCCAGGCCAGGAAGGGATCGTCTTCCCAGATACCATCCACCGTACGTGCTAGCACCTGGAATTGTGTGCCGTGCAGATGGAAGGGGTGGTCCATGTGCGCGTCGGCGATCACTTCCCACTCTTCGATGCGGCCAACCTGGCCGGTTCCATCGATGCGGTTCATGTCGTAGCTTTTGCCGTTGATCAGGAATGGCGCTTTCGCATCGGCCATGTTTTCCGACAGCACGATCTTGCGCCGGAAGCCGGGCGCGCCCAGCGGCGCAATCGGCCGCAGCGTGGCGGGCAATGCCAGGGTTGGCCGCATGCCGTAGGCGACGATGCCGGCCAGGGTTTCGTCTTTTTCCTGCTCCGGGTGCATCCGCTTGCCGCGTTCGTAGGGCTGGCTGAGCAGGCCGGCAGGCTGGCCGGGCTTGAAGCGGCCGGTTACCACCAGCTCGCAACGCTCGCCTGGCGACAGCAGCACGCTGTCTACCGGCTGCGGCGCGGCAATCAGGCCACCGTCAGTGCCCACCAGCTGTACCTCGTGCGCCGGCAGCGCCAGCTTGATGATACGGCTGCTGGTGGCGTTCCAGATGCGCCAGCGCTGGCGCTCGCCTTCGGCCAGCGTGATCACCGGCTGCCAGGCGCCGTTGATCAGCACGAACTGGCCTTCGCGGCCATCGTGCAGGTCGGCCATATCGTTGGCAGGAATCTGGCGCTGCGCGTCCAGCTTGAGGTCAGACAGCAGCAGGTGACGCTCCGGCAGATGGCGCAGCGGGTCCTGCTTGCTGCGGATGATCAGCGGGCCGGCCAGGCCGCGGAACGCCTGCTCGGCGGTATGGCCGTGCGGATGCGGGTGGTACCAGTAGGTACCAGCACAACCGGCGGGCAAGGTGTAACGGTAGCGGCGACGCTGACCAAGCGCTACCGGGTCTTGCGGGTTGCCGTCTTCGGCGGGCGGCACCGGCATGCCGTGCCAGTGGATGGTGGACGGTTGCGTTAGCGCATTATCGAAACCGATGTCGACTTCATCGCCTTCCCACAGCTCGATCAACGGGCCGGGCACGCTGTCGTTGTAGGCCCAGAACGTGGTTTTGGCGCCATCGCCCCACAGCGCCACTTGTACCGGGGCCGCACGCAGGCTGCCGACAAAGCGGCCGGCATCGCTGGTTTCGTTCACCAGCGGTTGCAAGGCTGGCAGGCGTTCGCCGCTAGGTAGCCTCAGGCTGCTATCGGCGGCGGTTGGCATGGCGCTACTGCTGCCGTGGGCCATGTCGTGCCCCATGGCGGCGTGGTCCATACTGCTTTGTGCCAGCGCCGGGCGCAGTGCAGGCAAGCTTGCGGCCAACAGGCCGGCGGTTTTCAGGAAATGGCGACGCTGCATGACGACTCCTTGTGTCAGTTGCATAGAACTATATACCCCACAAGGGTATGTAGACAAGGCGTCCACCATGGTGTTCCGACACCATGGCAATAAAAGCTTGCCGCATGCAAAAAGGCCTGCCCGCGATAGCGGACAGGCCCTTGAGTGGCCAGAAACGGATCAGCCCTGCTTCAGCACACGCTGGCGGCGGCTTTCGCTCAGTACCATGCCGGACGACACCGACACGTTCAGGCTTTCTACCGTGCCGAACATCGGGATGGACACCAGCACGTCGCAGTGCTCGCGCGTCAGGCGGCGCATGCCTTCGCCTTCGGCGCCCATTACCCAGGCCAGCGGGCCGCTGGCATCAAAGTGGTACAGGTCGGTGTCGGCTTCCATGGTGGTGCCGGCAATCCATACGCCTGCGTCTTTCAGGTCGCGCAGGGTGCGCGCCAGATTGGTTACCGTAATGTAGGGCATCACCTCGGCGGCACCGCAGGCTACCTTGGACACGGTGGCATTCAGCGTGGCGGAACGGTCTTTCGGGGCGATAACAGCGTGCGCGCCCATGGCGTCGGCTACGCGCAGGCAGGCGCCCAGGTTGTGCGGGTCGGTCACGCCGTCCAGAATCAGCAGCAACGGCGGCTCGGACAGGTTTTCCAGCACGTCGTCCAGGGTGACAAAGTTCTGGTTGGCGTCGATCATCGCCACCACGCCCTGGTGGCGCGCGTTACCGGTGAGGCTATCCAGCCGTGCTTTGTCCACAATGTGGGCTTTCACGCTTTCACCGGCAGCCTTGTCCAGTACCGCCTGGGCGCGGGCATCCTGACGGCCGCCGGCCAGGAAGATTTCCAGTACGGATTTCGGGTTTTGCCACAGGCGGGCATTTACGGCATGAAAGCCGTGAATGAGTTTCTTGTTGCTCATGAGGCATCACCTTATCAATAGAACCGCGCATTGTACCGCTTAATGCGCGGCCCTTTGTGCTTTTGCAGCTTACAGCTCGTCGTCGCTGGCCATCTCCAGCAGGGGAACCTGCTGCTGCCTTGCGGCCAACCATTGCTCCAGCTCGGCGGCCGATAGCGGCTTGCTGAAGAAATACCCCTGCAGGATGGCGCAGCCGGCCTTGCGCAGGAAGTTGCCCTGCGCAGCGGTTTCTACCCCCTCGGCAATTACCGTAAAGTGCAGCTTGCGCGCCATGGCGATGATGGCTTCGGTAATGGCTGCGCTATCACCATCGTCCGGCAGGCCTTCGATAAATGAGCGATCCACCTTCAGGTAGTCCAGCGGAAAGCGCTTGAGCGTGGACAGCGACGAGTAACCGGTGCCGAAGTCGTCGATAGACAGCTTTACCCCCAGCGCCTTCAGCTCGCCCAGTAGCGAAATCGCCTCTTGCGGGTTCTGCATCAGCATGGATTCGGTAATTTCCAGCTCCAGCCGTGACGCGGCCAGGCCGGTAACCGCCAGCACATCGTTGACTTCGTTCAGCAGGGTTTGCTGCTCGAACTGGCGGGCAGACAAATTGACTGCCAGCCGCGGCACACGCATGCCGGCTTTGTCCCACGCTACCATCTGGTGGCAGGCCTCGCGCAGCACCCAGGCACCAATGGGCTTGATCAGGCCGGTTTCTTCGGCTAGCGGAATGAAACGGCCAGGCGGTATCAGCCCCAGCTGCGGGTGACGCCAGCGGATCAGCGCCTCGACCCCCTCCAGTGACACGCCATCGCACGATACTTGTGGCTGGTAATGCAGCTCGAACTCGCGGCGCTCCAGCGCCTGGCGCAGGCCGCTTTCCATCAGCAGGCGCTCGAAGGTTTGCGTATTCATGTCGGCATCAAAGAACTGGTAAGTGTTCTTGCCGGCCTCCTTGGCGCGGTACATGGCCGCGTCGGCATTCTTCAGCAGTGTGGTGGCGTCTATGCCGTCGTTGGGGTACACGCTGATGCCGATACTTCCGCTGACAAAGACCTCGTGCTGCTCTACCCGCATGGGGCGGGCCAGTGCGGCCAACACTTCCTCGGCCATGCGCCCTAACGCTTCGTGGCTGTCAAAGTCGCTGACCACCAGCGTGAACTCATCGCCGCCCAGGCGCGCCACCAGGCCAAACCGCTGTGCCGACTGGGTAAGCCGGGCGGCAATCTCGTGCAGCACTTCATCGCCAGCCTGGTGGCCAAACGAATCGTTAATCAGCTTGAAGCGGTCCAGGTCGATAAACATCAGGGCCAGCGCCGGTATGGCATCGGGCGACTCGATAATGGCGTTATCGATGGCTTCGATCAGTGCGCTACGGTTGGGCAGGCGGGTAAGCGGATCGTGGCTGGCCAGAAACTGCAGGCGGTCTTCGGCCTGCTTGCGGCCGGTAATATCGGAAAACACGCCCACATAGTGCGTCAGCCCGCCGTGCGTTGCGCGCACTGCACTGATGGATAGCTCGGCCACGTAAGGGTCACCGCTCTTGTGGCGGTCGAACATTTCGCCTTTCCAGTGCCCGTCACGCTCCAGCGCCTCGACCAGGGCGCGGTTACGCTCGCGGTTGGCCGTACGCAGCATGCGCGAAACACGGCCTATGGCCTCGTCCGAACCAAAGCCGGTAATACGGGTAAAGGCCTGGTTCACCATGACGATACGGCCTTCGGCGTCGGTTACCAGAATGCCTTCGGTGGCATTATCGAACACGGTGGCGGCCAGGCGCAGCTCGGCGCTGGCGGCCACGCGGTCGGAAATATCCATCACCACACCGATAATCGCCTTGCGGCCCTGGTAGTCGAACAAGCGGCTATGGACCTCGACATCCACCTCTTCGCCGTCCTTGCGTAACAGCCGCGTGGTGTAGTGCATGGTCTGGATATGGTCGGCGATGCGGCGGCGTATTTGCGCACTGATACGCTGTGCCTCGGCAGGCGACAATACCGCGCCGATATGGCGCCCCGACAGCTCGTCGGCATTGTATTGCACCAGATCGGCCAGCTTGGGGTTCACGTACACCAGCTCTTCTTCTTGCGTGATGTAAATCCCCACCATGGATTGCTCTACCACGGCGCGGTACTTTTCTACCGCTTCCTGGCGCAAGCGTTCTTCTGCCGCGCGCTGGGTAATGTCCACCGAAATGCTGCCCACACCCGAGGGCAAGCCTTCACTGTCAAACAGGGGAAACACACTGGACAGCATGCGCAGGCTATGGCCATCAACCGTGATGTTTTCTTCGAACTGGCGTGGCTCCAGGCTGCGCAGCACCTGCAAGTCGTGCTCGGCAATCAGCTTGGCCTCTTCGGCGGCAAACATATCGCGCGCGGTACGCCCCTTGAAGTACAGCGGCGACAAGCCAAACAGCCGGGCAAAGTTCAGGTTTACCACCAGGTAGCGGCCGTCCAGGTCTTTCAGTGTCATCAGGCTGGTGCTCTGGTTCAGCAAAGACTCAAAGCGCGCCTGCACATCCTGCAGTAAACGCTCGCGGCGACGGTAGCCATCACCAAATACCGCCACCATGCCTGCCAGCACAACCAGCGTCGCCACCAGCAGCCAGCCAACAGGACTCAAGCCCAGCGGCCAGGGCTGGCCCGACAGCAAACCAGGCACAGACAGGGTAAACAACAGCGTCACTCCCACCCCGGTCACCCCGGTGAGCCCGCCACGTAGCGCGGCCAGATACAGCGGTGGCAAAAACGCCAGCAGGCACGAGGTAAAGCAAGCCTGGCGCTGCAAAGCCCATAACACCCCGCCCGCCAGCACGGTAGCCAGCATCAGCCAGAGGGTGTCACGGCGCATGACATCGCTAGGGAAGCTGGCGTACGCCAGCGGCAGCACCAGCACCAGCGTCAGCCATGCCAGGGTAAAGTGCTGTACCAGCACGGGCCAGCTCGCGGCAGGCATGACGCCAGCCAGCGTGGCCACCAGGAACGCAGCAGGCACGGCACAGCGCAGCTGCAAGCGGAAAAGGGAAGATAAAGAAATCAGCCGGTAATCGGCGGCAGGCAGCACGCGGGACAGGGCCAGCAGCATGCTGGCAAACGATAGCGTCCAGAGCACGGCTTCGGCCAAGGGCATGGTCAATAGCGCCAGCAGCGCCACCGGGCCGCCCCACCACCACACCACGCCAAAACGCCCCGCTGCAAAGCGCCAGGCCATCATGGCATGGGCGACAAAGGTGGCCATTGGCAACGCCCCCTGCCACTGTTGTGGCCAGAACAGCATGCCTGTTGCAAAAAAAATCAGTGCGACCAGCGCACCTATGGTGTTTTTTTCCACCTCTCCCCTGCCTGTTTTTCGTAACGCCGCCCCGCCCCTGTACAAGCAGGCTGTATTCATTCTGTGGTGAACTTATGGGTGGGACACTGGATTCATGATGAAGGTCGCTGTCTGGCGCAGCTGTAGGCCCAGTGTGGCTCTATAATACCTGCCTCTTTGAGAATGTGTAGCGATATGACCACCACTTTGCGACAGTGGCCCGCAAACGGGCAGAAGACCCTGCTGGCCCTGCCAGCGGGCAGCGCCGATAGCGCCCTGATAGCCGCGCTGCCGGATAGCGGCCAACCCATGCTGATCCTGACCGCCAGCGCACAGGATGCCCAGCGCCTAAAGGCAGAGCTGCCCTTCTTCCGCCCGGCCTGGCGTATTGCCCTGCTGCCCGACTGGGAAACCCTGCCTTACGACCATTTTTCACCGCACAGCGACCTGGTGTCCGAGCGGCTGGCCACGCTGTGGCAAATCCGCAATGGTGAATGCGATGTGGTGATTGCGCCGCTCACTACCGCCATCACGCGGCTATCGCCGATGAGCTTCCTGCTGGGCCGCACCTTCTGGCTGAAACTGAAACAGCGCCTGGACGTAGACCGCCTGCGCGCCGACATGGTCACCGCCGGCTACCAGCATGTATCGCAAGTGGTGGCACCGGGCGAGTTCTCGATACGCGGCGGCCTGGTCGACCTGTTCCCCATGGGCAGCGCGCTGCCCTATCGCATCGACCTGTTCGATGACGAAATCGACAGCCTGAAAACCTTCGACCCCGACACCCAGCGCACGCTGTACCCGGTGCCGGAGATCCGCCTGCTGCCGGCGCGCGAATACCCCACCGACGAAGCCGCCGTCACCGCGTTTCGCCAGCACTACCGCGAAAAGATAGACGGCGACCCGTCCAAAAGCCGTATCTACAAAGATGTGTCCAATAACTTGTGGCCGGCCGGTATCGAGTACTACCTGCCACTGTTCTTCGAGCACACCGCCACCCTGTTCGACTACCTGGGCGACAGCGCGCAGCTGATCTTGCACGGCAATGTGATGGCCGCCGCCGAAGACTTCTGGCGTGATGCGCAAAGCCGCCACAATATGGCCGGTGGCAACCCGGAGCGCCCGGTGCTGGCCCCGGCCGAGCTGTTCCTGCGCCCGGACGAGCTGATGGGCGCCATCAAACCGTACGCCCGGCTGGACATGTCCGGCAGCGGCGACTGCGGCTACCTGCCGCTGCCCGAGCTGGCGGTAGAGCGCCGCGCCGACAACCCGCTCACCAAGCTTGCCGACTTCACCCGCCGCTACAGCGGTCGCGTGCTGATTGCCGCCGAAAGCCTGGGCCGGCGTGAAACCCTGTTCCATTTTTTGCAGGAACACGGCATCAAGGCGCAGCCGGTAGACAGCTGGCAGGCCTTTGCCGATAGCAAAGTCGCGCTGGGCCTGATTCACGCGCCGCTGTTTAACGGTTTCGAGCTGCACGACGCCGGCATTGCCATCGTCACCGAAGCCGAGCTGTACCAGCACATCGCCCGCAGCCACGGCAAGCGCCGCAAAACGGCGGCCAACAACGACGCCATGCTGCGCGACCTGGCCGAGGTAAAAGTGGGCGACCCGGTGGTGCACGAATCGCACGGTATCGGCCGCTACATGGGCCTGGTGTCCATCGACCTGGGCGAAGGCGAAACCGAAATGATGCAGCTGGAGTACGCAGAAGGCGCCACGCTGTACGTGCCGGTGGCGCAGCTGCAGCTGATCAGCCGCTACGCCGGCCACGCCAGCGACAATGTGCAGCTGCACCGGCTGGGCAGCCCGGCCTGGGACAAGGCCAAGAAAAAGGCCGCCGAAAAAGCCCGCGATACCGCCGCCGAGCTGCTGAACCTGTACGCCCAGCGCGCCGCGCGCGAAGGCCACAGCTTTACCCTGAACCACCACGACTACGACGCCTTTGCCGCCGGCTTCGGCTTTGAAGAAACCCCCGATCAGGCCAGCGCCATCGAGGCGGTGATCCACGACATGACCAGCGGCCGCCCGATGGACCGCCTGGTATGCGGCGACGTGGGCTTTGGCAAAACCGAAGTCGCGCTGCGCGCCGCCTTTGTGGCGGTGATGGGCGGCAAACAGGTAGCCGTGCTGGTGCCCACCACGCTGCTGGCCGAGCAGCATTTCCAGAACTTTAGCGACCGCTTTGCCGACTGGCCGGTACGCATTGCCGAGCTGTCGCGCTTCAAGAGCGCCAAGGAAGTGAAGCAGGCGATGGAAGGGTTGGCCGCAGGCAGCATCGATATCGTCATCGGCACCCATAAGCTGGTGCAGCCGGACGTGAGCTTCAAAAACCTGGGGCTGGTGATCATCGACGAGGAACACCGCTTTGGCGTGCGCCAGAAAGAGCAGCTCAAACGCCTGCGCGCCAATGTGGACGTGCTCACGCTCACCGCCACGCCGATTCCACGCACGCTGTCCATGGCGCTGGAAGGCCTGCGCGAATTCTCCGCCATCACCACCGCGCCGTCGCGCCGCCTGGCGGTCAAAACCTTTGTCAGCCCCATTAACAACGGCATTATCCGCGAGGCGATGCTGCGCGAGTTCAAACGCGGCGGCCAGGTGTTCTTCCTGCACAACGAGGTGGACACCATCGAGAACATGCGCGAAAAGCTGGCCGAGCTGGTGCCGGAGGCGCGCATAGCGGTGGCGCACGGCCAACTGCGCGAGCGCGAGCTGGAACAGGTGATGCGCGACTTCCTACAGGTACGCTTCAACGTGCTGCTGTGCTCCACCATTATCGAAACCGGCATCGACATCCCCAACGCCAACACCATCCTGATCAACCGCGCCGACAAGTTCGGCCTGGCCCAGCTGCACCAGCTGCGCGGCCGGGTTGGCCGCAGCCACCACCAGGCTTACGCCTACCTGCTCACCGGCGAAGGCATGACACGCGACGCACAAAAGCGGCTGGAAGCGATTCAGGCATCCGAAGAGTTGGGCGCCGGCTTCTACCTGGCCATGCACGACCTGGAAATCCGTGGCGCCGGCGAGGTACTGGGCGAGGGGCAATCGGGCGAGATGCAGGAAGTCGGCTTCAGCCTGTTTACCGAAATGCTGAAGCAGGCGGTGCGCGACCTCAAAAAGGGCCGCGAGCCGGACCTGGATGCGCCGCTGGGCGTGACCACCGAAATCAACCTGCACAGCCCGGCGCTGCTGCCGGACGACTACTGCCCCGGCGTGCACGAGCGGCTGGTGATCTACAAGCGGCTGGCCACCTGCGACAGCGAAGACGAGATCGACACCATCCACGAAGAGCTGATCGACCGCTTTGGCCTGCCGCCGCAAAACGTGAAAACGCTGATCGAAAGCCACCGGCTAAGGTTGGCCGCACGCGAGATGGGCATCCAGAAACTGGACGCCAGCGAGGTCGCCATCCAGCTCACCTTCGTGCCCAACCCGCCCATCGACCCGATGAAGATCATCCAGCTGATCCAGAGCAAGCGTAATTACAAGCTGGCCGGCCAGGACAAGCTGCGGGTAGAAAGCCCGATACCGGATGTGGCGATGCGCATCGTGCGCGTGAAAGAGCTGATGAAAGAGCTAAGCTAAGCCGGCCAATTCTGCCCGCGTCATTTTTCGCGTGGCTGAGTCATTCATTTCACAGCCCTTTGCGGGCTGTTTTTTTTGCTACCGCGCCCTGGCGGGTTAGCCGATCAAGACACATGACAAATACACGTGAACTTGACGCATCGCAACATGTCATCTTGTTATAAGCCCAATCAATATCTATAAATTACGGGCAAAACAAAGCGGTATTGCTTTAAAAGCATCGTCGCCTACCGGGATATCAGACACTGCCTGCCAGCGCGGCAAACAAGCGCGGCCGGCAAGTGGCGTGGCTCGGCCCCAGCCACCCGCCCGCAGAACTGCCCTCACCCGGATATGGCTGGCAAACACCGCCGTTGATCTAACAGCACCACACCAACCCAGACCAACCCACCCCATCGGTTAGAGGTGTTTCATGAAAATTGCTACACGCTTGCAGTTACAAACCCTGGTGGCTGTCATTGCCTTTGCCACGATTCTGCTGATTGCCTTTGTCCAGCTGGCCAGCATCAAGGAAAAGTCAGCCGTCATCGCCGACGATGTGGTACCAAGCATCGAGCTGCTCGGTACGGCCAGCCTGAACTTTGTACAGCAGCGCGCTGCCCTGCTCAGCCTGGTGGCATCGGAAGAAGCCGCCACGCAGGATGCCATCCTGGCGGCCTATCAAGAGTACCGCCAGCTGGTAGACAACAATCTGCAAAGCTATGAAGCCCTGGTAAACGACAGCGCCGACAAGCAGCTGCTGGAAGAATTCCGTCGCGGCGTCGCCCGTACCAACCAGACCTACGACCAGGTGCTGGCTGCCTTCAAGGCGCAAGACATCGCCAATGCCTCGCAAATGCTCAACAACAGCCGCAGCGACTTCCTGCAGGTACGCGACACCGCACTGAAAGAAATCGAGCACAACAAGCAGGTAGGACGAGAAGCGCACCAGGCGCTGAATGATGCCGAGCAAAGTGCCTTGCTGTGGCTCGCCATTACCGCCGGCGTCGCCTTGCTGGCACTGGTCATCATCGCCATACGCACCTATCGCCAGATCGTGGGTAGCATTCACGACGCAGCCAGCGATATTGCCGACATGACCGAGCACCTGGACCTGTCTCGCCGCTGCCAGATTCGTCACGATGATGAAATGGGCGGCCTGCTACGCCACTTCAACCAGCTGGCCAGCCGCCTGCACGACAGCATGCAGCGCGTGGCGCTATCGTCCAGTGATGTGGCATCGGCTGCGGCCAACCTGGCCAGCGCTGCCGGGCAGGTAGCCGCCGGCTCGTCGGCGCAAAGCCAGTCGGCCTCGTCCATGGCGGCGGCGCTGGAGCAGATTACCGTCAGCATCAACCACGTGGCCGACCGCACCCAGGAGGCCAACACCCTGGCGCAGGATACCGGCCACAAGGCGCGCCACGGCGAACAGGTAATAGAAAGCAGCAACGGCACCATCCTCAGCATGGCCGACTCGGTGCGCGATGTATCTACCCATATGCAAGCCCTGAACCAGCAGACCAATGCCATTCATACCGTCATCAACGTGATACGCGACGTGGCCGACCAGACCAACTTGCTGGCGCTCAATGCCGCCATCGAAGCCGCCCGCGCAGGCGAAATGGGCCGCGGCTTTGCCGTGGTAGCCGACGAGGTACGCAAGCTGGCCGAACGCACCGCCAGCTCCACCACCGAAATTGCCCAGATGATCAACACCATGCAGGGCAAGTCTGATGACGCCGCCGCCGGGGTAAGCCGTGCCGTCAGCAGTGTGGAAAGTGGCGTACAGGAAACCGAGCGGGCGCGCCTGACCATGCAGGAAATCGCCCAGGCAGCCGACGACAACAAAGGCGTAGTAGGCGAAATTGCCAGTGCCATCCGCGAGCAAGGCGCGGCGGCCAACAGCATTGCGCAGCAGGTGGAAACCGTCGCGCAGATGTCGGAAGAAAACGCCAGCGCCGCGCACAGTGTCACCGACCTGGCGCATCACCTGAACGAGCTGGCGTCCATGCTGGACCAGGAAGTACGTACCTACAAACTGTGAGGCACTTGCCCCCTACACACCGCCCGGCAGCCTGCCGGGCTTTTTCATGCCTGAGGCATCGTGCCAAGACCTGCGGCTACACCAGGCCGGGGGCCGTCAGTGCAGCGAGCTCAATACCTGCTGCAGAGCGTTATCGAAGTAGTGCTGGTAGAAGTCGTCCAGCTGGCCATTTTTGCGCAACAACACGGCTTCCGCATCGATGCCGTCACGCATGGCAGTCAGGCCGGGGCGCAGGCTGATGGGCTGGCTGACGCTGCCCACCAGCGGCTTGAGCAAGCGCACTTTGTCGCGCATGGCCGGGGGCAGATTGCTGCCGGCCAGGCCATCATCAAATACCACATCCACCCGCCCGCCCAGCAGCATGCGCATGCCGCGTGCTGTGTCGATGACATCCACGCGCCGCCAGTCCTGCTTGCGCTTTAACGCCACGGGGTAATCATAGGCAGATACCCAGCCGACACGCTGCTTGCTGAACGCCTCCAGCCCGCCAAATACCTGATGCGGGCTGTCTACGCCAACCCAGGCCCCGAGCACCCAGTGCACCAGCGGCTGGCGGCTTTGTATCCACCCTGGTGGGCTATCGGCAGCGCCGGCAAAGGCCAGCATGTCCACCTGCCCCTCACGCGCCAGGCGCAGGCAGGCCCCTGCCGACTTGAAGATGTACTTCACCCGCAGCTTGTTAGCCTCGGCCACCCTGTTGATGACATCGGCCGCCAGGCCGACGGCAGGCTGGTCCGAGGCACTATCGATAAAAGGCGCCCAAGGCTCGGCACAGACACTGACCACAGGGTTGGCCGCAGCCTCCCCCGCCGACAACCACAGGCTGCCGCCCAGCATGGCGACAAAAATCGTTTTCATATCGTGCTCGCAGCGCAGACGTTAATATCAACTCTACACTCATTATGCGTAAGTTCGATAAAAAAACTAAGACAATATCAGTCAAGCAACCACGCCGCCGCCGCATCGGCGTGCAGTCTGGTGGTGTCGTACAAGGGCATGTCGGTGGCGTCCTGCGTCAACAGCATGGCGATCTCGGTACAGCCCAGAATTACCGCCTCTGCGCCTGAAGCGCGCAAGCTCGCCACCATGGCCAGCAAACGCAGGCGCGAGGCCTCGTGCAGCTGGCCCTGGCATAGCTCCTCAAAAATCACGCGGTGCAACTGGGCACGGTCGTCTGTATCGGGTACGCACACCTGCAGGCCCGCGCTGCACAGGCGTGCGCGGTAGAAGTCGTCTTCCATGGTAAAGCGGGTACCCAGCAAGCCAACACGGGCCACACCCGCCGCCTGCAGCGCCGCGATGGTCGGGTCGGCAATATGCAGTAGCGGAATACCGGCCATGTCCTCAATCGGGCCCGCGACCTTGTGCATGGTATTGGTACAGATCAGCAGCGCACCGGCACCGGCGGCAGCCAGGCCGCGCCCGGCTTCGCCTAGCAGCTGTGCCGCTGCCGCCCAGTCGGCTCGGCGCTGCATATCGGCAATGGGCGCAAAATCGACGCTATGCAGTAGCAAACGGGCCGAATGCAGGCCGCCACGCACATCGCGCACATGGCGGTTGATCTGCGCGTAATAGTGCGCGGTCGATTCCCAGCTCATGCCCCCTAGCAAACCCAGTATCTTTTGTGTCATTTACAGTACCTTTGCCAATGTCAGTTCATCCCACAATAACCAGGCAGCCGTTGCCGCCATCAGCCCCGCCATCACGCCATTAAACAGCCTGCGCGCACGCGGCTGGCTCAAGTAGCGGCGCAGCGCATCGCCCAGCGCAGCCCACAGGCAGATGCAGGGAAAGTTGATCAGCGCACACAGGACCGCCAAGGCCAGCGCCTGCGGCCAACCCGCCGCGGCCGGCAGGAACAACAGGCTGGTATTCACCACCATCACCCAGGCCTTGGGGTTCACCCATTGAAATGCCGCAGCGCCCAGAAAGCTCATCGGCGTAACCGCCTCCTTGGCTTCTGGCGCCCCCGCCAGCCACACCTGCCACGATAACCAGAACAGATAGCCGCAGCCGGTCAGGCTTAACAGCAAGCGCCAGTCGTTCAGCAGCGTCATCACCCAGCCTAGCAGCAAGGCCACAATCAACACCTGTACACCATGGCCGATGCTGATCCCCAGCAGGTGCGGTACGCTGCGGCGAAACCCGAAATTGACACCCGATGCGGCCAACATCAGGTTGTTGGGGCCTGGGGTGATGGACATCAGCGAGACATAACTCAGTAGTGGCAAGGTCAGCATGACAGCCTCCTGTGGTGGGTACAGGGCTATCGTAGAGAAAGCCGCTTGCCGGTGACAGAGTCAAGAATTTATCATTGTCACGGTGACAGTTTGACTCATAACACAACTGTCACCATGCTTCGCCCACCCTACTGTCACACCCGAGCCCGCCATGGAAAACGCCACCCTGTACCAGCAACTGGCCGACGATCTGTCCAGCGCCATCAACCGCGGCACCCTGCCCCCCGGCTCGCGCCTGCCGTCGGTACGCAAGACGGCGCACAGCCGCCAGCTGTCGCTCAATACCGTGGTAGCCGCCTACCGCGTGCTGGAAGACCGGGGGCTGGTAGAGGCGCGGCCGCAATCCGGCTATTACGTGAAAGCACGGCTGGCCTCGCCGGCACGCGGTGCACTGCGCGAAGCGGGGCCGGCACAGGGTACCGACGGCGCAGTGCTGGACCTGATCGGCGCCGCGCTGCAGGCGCAGCAAACGCCAGGCTACATCGACATGGCACTGGCCTGCCCGCGCGGTGGCGATTTCTACCCGGCCGGCAAACTGGCACGGCTGATGGGCCAGGTGCTGCGCAAAAACCCGGGGCTGGTCAGCAATTACGCGCTGCCGCCCGGCTCGGAGCGGCTACGTACCCAGATCGCGCGGCGCGGGCTGGAGCTGGGCATGGCGCTGCAGGCCGACAACATCATCCTGACCCACGGTGCCATGGAGGCCCTGCAGCTGGCCTTGCGCGCCGTGTGCCGCCACGGCGACACCGTGGGCATTGAGTCGCCCACCTATTTCAACCTGCTGCCGCTGTTTGCCAGCCTGGGGCTCAAAGCGGTGGAAATCCCCACCGACCCGCAACACGGCCTGTCGCTAGATGCGCTGGAAATGCTGCTGGCCGAAAAACGGCTACAGGCGGTGGTGGCCATGCCCAATGTGCACAACCCGCTGGGCTGCAGCATGTCCACCGACAACAAGAAAAGGTTGGCCGCACTGGTCAACCGCTACCAGGTGCCGCTGATCGAGGACGCGCTATACGCCGAGCTGCAATTTGGCGATGCGCTACAGCCGGCAGTGAAAGCCTACGACCAGGACGGCTGGGTCATCGTGTGTGCCAGCTATACCAAAACGCTGGCGCCGGACTTTCGCGTAGGCTGGCTGGAAGGCGGGCGTTTTGGCGCCCAGATCAAGAAGCTGAAATTTGCCAGCTCGATTGCCGAGCCGCTGGTGCTGTGCGAAACACTGGGCGCGTTTCTGGAATCTGGCGGCTACGACCACCACCTGCGCTCGCTGAAGCGCCGCTATACGCTGCACATCGACAAAGTACGCGCGCTGATTGCCGCCCACTTCCCGCCCGGCACGCGCGCCACCCACCCCAGCGGCGGCTTTCTGATCTGGGTGGAGCTACCGGATGGCTACGACACGGTAAAACTGTTCGACCTGGCCATACACGAGCGCATCAGTATTTCGCCTGGCCCGCTGTATTCACCCAGTGGCCGCTACCGCAATGCACTACGGCTGTCATGCTGCCAGCCGCTGGACGAGCGCTTCATCAGTGCCTTGCGCACCGTGGGCGAGCTGGCAGCCCAGTGCAAGGTAGGCACACCCCCGCAACACTGAACTTGCATGGCATAATCAAAACATTATGCACAAGGGGTATCCATTGCGTTATCAAGGCACCATCACACACTGGCTGGATGATAAGGGCTACGGCTTCATTACCCGCGCAGACAACGGCGACAGCGTTTTCTTCCACATCAGCGATTGCCCCCGCGGCGCCATACGGCCACAGACAGGCTGGGTAGTATCGTTCGAGCTCAAGGCCGCGCAAAACGGCAAATTTGCGGCCAACCATGTCCACAGTGAAAAATTCCTGCCCAGAGCCGCCACCAAACCGGCAACGGCACGCGCCGCGCGCCCGGCGCACACCAGCAAACGGCGGCGACGCGGCCAACTACTGAACACGCTGCTCATCCTGCTGGCGGTAGCTGCTATGGGTTATGCCATAAAGGAATACTACCGGGCCCGCCAGCTGCTGGCGCTGGCAAACAGCACGCCAGCACCGCTTGGCAGCCTGCCTGCAGCGCCATTAGCACCTGCCGGAACGCACTATCAATGCGACCAACGCATTTATTGCTCGCAGATGACATCCCGCAACGAGGCACGGTATTTTCTGGCGCACTGCCCTGGCGTAAAAATGGATGGTAATGGCGATGGCGAGCCGTGCGAGCAGCAGTTCGGGCATTAAGCAGCCGACATGGCAGTACACAGCCTGCCAGGCTGGCTCGCGGCATACAAACCGCACGCCACACGCCTGGTAGCATGATAATGGCCGCATCACACCCGCATTGCGGGCCCGCGCGGCCAGGCAATTACCGGGCGAACCACCTAGCCAGCCGGCTTGGCCGCGTGCTGGTTCATCAGCTCGCTAACGTCTTGCGTGGCATTGCGCGTGCGCTCGGCCAGCTTGCGTACCTCATCAGCCACCACGGCAAAGCCACGCCCGGCCTCGCCAGCCCGTGCAGCCTCGATGGCGGCATTCAGTGCCAGCAGATTGGTCTGGTCTGCCACCGACTGGATCGTACCGACAATGGCGCCGATACGCTGCAGGCTTTGTTCCAGCTGTTGGCGCTGCAAACTTTCCTCGCTTAATGCCGCCGAGCGCTTCTCGGCGTCGATATCGATCAGCGCACCGACCACCCGCAAAGGCGTGCCGTCTTGGTTGCGCTGGGTTTCACCGCGCGCGCGAAACCAGCGATAGCCGCCATCCTTGTGTTGCAGCCGGTATTCCACGTCGTAGCCGGTCTGGCCACTGCGGTCGCCCAGGTGGGCAGCAAAAGCCGCCAGCGTCCGCTCTTTGTCCTCGGGGTGCAGGCGGCTAGCCCAGCTGTTAAGCACATTGGGGAAGTCGGTTTCGTCGCGAAAGCCTAGCAACTCGCGGAACTGCGGCGACCACCAAAAGGCATTGTCCGGGTTGAGCGGGTTGTCGGTGGTGACTTCCATATCCCACAGCCCCTCGGCCAGCATGCGGCAACCCAGCTCGAACCTGGCCATACTGCGCGCCAGCTGAGCCTGCTGCTGCTTATGGTCATGAATATCCACCAGCGAGCCGGCTACGCGTAGCGGCACGCCTTCGGCGTCACGCAGAGTGGCACCGCGCGCGCGAAACCAGCGATAGCTGCCATCGCGGTGTTGCAAGCGGTATTCGATATCGTAAGGCGTGCGCCCGCTGCGGTCGCCCAAGTGGGCCGCAAAGGCATTGAGGGTGCGGTCCTTGTCTTCCGGGTGCAGGCGGCTGGACCAGCTACCCAGCACATCGGGGAAGTCACGCTCATCGCGAAAGCCCAGCAAGGCGCGAAACTGCCCCGACCACCAGAAAACGTTATTGGGATTCAGCGCATCACCAGCTTCAACGCTCATGTCCCACAAGCCTTCGGAAGCCGCCTGGCTCACCAGGGCAAACCTGCCTTGTACAACGTCCAGTGCCTGCTGCAACTGCAGAAGCTGCGCCTGCTGCGCCGCAAGCTGATCGGCCAGGATACGGCTGCGGTCTGCCTCTTGCTGAGCGGTACCATGCAGATGCAGCCATAACTGCTGCAGCTTGCCGCCCAGGCTTTGCCAGCGGCTATTGCCCTGTAGCTGCCAGTCCGCCACCTGCCCGCCCAGTGCTGCTTCTGCGGCGCTTTCCAGCTGCGCTATCAGTCTATTACTGAACCACATCATGAGCCCCTGAAGGTTTGACATGGTTTGAGCATAGTGCAGCGCAACATGACAGCAATCCGTATAACTACGCTGAATACCTGTTTTCAATAAAATTTAATGAAAACAAGTACAAGTAAAACAACAGCAAAAGCCTCAGGCCATGACGCAATTTCGCCCGGCCGCCTTGGCTCGATACAGTGCCATGTCGGCCTGCTGGATCAGACTATCCAGCGTGAGTTCGGGCGTCATGGTGGCACAGCCTATGCTCACGCTCAGCGATGGCGCATTCTCCCACGGCAGGACGATCTGCGTGATCAGGGTACGAATTCGTTGTGCCATCACGATAGCGCCCGGTAAAGACGTACCCGGTAATAGCAACAGGAACTCTTCACCACCCCAACGGGCTACGCAGTCACCCTGACGCGCGCAGCCCTGCAAGGTAGCCGACAGCAGGCACAGTGCCTCGTCACCACAGCTGTGACCAAAACGGTCATTCAGCGCCTTGAAGTGATCGACATCGCACAGCAGTACGGTAAATGGCTGGTCGCGGTGCAAAAAGGCATTGCGGGCGAGCTCCAGCTGCATCTGGGCCTCGCGGCGGTTAGCCAGCTGGGTAAGCGTGTCGGTAATGGACAGGCGGCGGTTTTCTTCCACCATGCAGTGCAGATCGTGTACATCGCGGAAGGTAACGATATGCCAGGATGGCAAAACTTCGGCCTTGATCTGTGCCGCCACGATAAACCAGCGCCGCTCGCCATTCTTGCAACGCACCAGCGCACTGGTCTCGGCCACATTTTCACCCCGTGCCAGGCTATCTGCTACCGCCTCTTGCCACTCGCGAATAACCTGCTGCCGATAAACAGGGTCGGGATACGCCAGCTGAAACCAGCTGAGCATATCGGGCATCTCCTCGGTGGTGTAGCCGATCTGCTGCAAGAAGGCCTTGTTGATGAACAGATGGTTGCGCTTGCCCTCGTGCGCCGGGTCCGAGGTAGAAACCAGCGCCGGGATGGGTATTACATCCAGGCTGTGAAACAGCACCTTTTCGATGTCGTAAGGTGCCAAAACTTGCTGCCCCGTCGACATGTTTCTCCCCTTCAGGCCGCAGTACGCGCTAGCGCCTGTTTTGTCTGATGATGTTTTTATGGTATCCGGGCGCGTCGCTACGCCCCTTTATCAGGTTTTATACTGCTAATCATGCGAGGGTGAAATAGTGACATCACATCTTCTTATATTTCGATACATCCAGCGCATACTAAATACTTAGCTTATAAAGCAATGTATGTAAAATACCCCGCACATCTTCCTAGGAAGTGATTTATGCGGGGTATTGTTTCGCCTTGCAACGTAATGTCAGCATAATATGCTCATACGCAGCTCAAGCCGATAAAGTCATACTCAGCCCAGATAACGCGCCTGCAGGTGTGCGCGGAAATGCGCAGGGTTCAGGCTTTCACCGGTAGCACGGCGCACCAGCTCGGGCGTGCCCCACAGGCTGGCCTGCTGCCAGATATTGGCCTGTAGCCAGTCAAATACCGGTGCCAGGTCGCCAGCGGCAATGCGGCTATCCAGGTCAGGGTATTGCTGGCGGATCGTGGCAAAGTACTGCGCGGCATACATGGCACCCAGGGTGTAGCTAGGGAAGTAGCCAAAGCTGCCATCAGTCCAGTGAATATCCTGCAGGCAGCCGTTCTGGTAATTGCCGCGGGTATCCACACCCAGGTAGGCCATCATCTTTTCGTCCCACAGCGCCGGAATGTCTTCGGCCTCGATCTCGCCTTCGATCAGCGCACGCTCGATCTCGAAGCGCAGAATCACGTGTGCCGGATACGTCAGCTCGTCGGCATCAACACGGATATAGCCCGGGCGGACACGGCTGTACAGCAGGCCCAGGTTGGCCGCATCAAACGCTGGCTGCTCGCCCAGGTGCTTTCTCACCAGCGGGGCAATCAGCTGCAGGAAGGCCGGGTTGCGGCCCAGCTGCATTTCAAACGACAGGCTCTGGCTCTCGTGTATGCCCATGGAGCGGGCGTGGCCTACGGGCAGATGCGCCAGCTCGCGCGGCAAGCCTTGCTCGTAACGGGCATGGCCGGTTTCGTGCACGATGCCCATCAGGCTTTGCACGAAGTCGTCTTCACGGTAGCGGGTGGTGATGCGCACGTCTTCGGCCACACCGCCACAGAACGGGTGCACCGATACGTCGAGGCGGCCTGCATCAAAGTCGAAGCCCAGCACCCCCATCACCTCGATGCCCAACGCGCGCTGTGCTTCGATGGCAAACGGCCCCTGCGCCTGCAGTACCTGTTCGCCGGCCTGCTTTTGCATGGTGTCGCGGATCAGGCCTGGCAGCCAGCTTTTCACGTCGTCGAAAATACGCTGCACTTCGCCGCTGTTCATGCCCGGCTCGTACAGATTCATCAGGGCGTCGTAGCGCGATACCCCGGTAGCGTCGGACAGGTACTGTGCTTCCTCGCGCGACAGCTTGACCACCTCGCGGAAGTTCTGCAGAAAACCTTGCCAGTCGTTGGCCTTGCGCTGGCTACGCCAGGCGTGTTCGCAGCGGCTGCCGGCCAGGCTTTTGGCCTCGACCAGGCTGGCGGGCAGCAGGTTGGCGTTTTGCCACTCGCGGCGCATCTCGCGCAGGCTGGCTTGCTGTACCGGCGTCAGTGCTTCGCTGTTGGCCGCATCGAACAGGCCGCGCAAGGCAGGGTCGGTCAGCGTGTGGTGCATCAGCACCTGCAGCTCTGCCATGGCTGCCGCGCGGGCATCGTTACCTTTGGATGGCATCATGGCAGCCTGGTCCCAGCCCGCGATAGCGGCCAGGTGCTGGTAGCGGTACAGGCGGGTAAAGGCGGTTTCCAGCTGCGGGTAAGCGGAGTGGGTCATGGCAGGCACCTTGGATAAACAAGGCTGCGATGATGCCTGCAGCCGCGCCGGGCGGCAATTGTCTGTTCGGACGGGCTCAGGCCGGGCGCGGTGCGGCGCGTACGCCGGCGTCGGGAAACGATATCCAGTAGTAGAAAAATTCGCGCGCAATAATCAGGAAGGTATCGCGCGCCTGGCTATCGCCCAGGTGCAGCAGCATGGCATCGATGGCGGTACGAAAGCTGTCCGGGTGATGCGGGTGGCCATGCAGCAGGTAGAGCAGCGGGCGGATCAGCTCGCCGCGCTCGGCCAGCATGCTTTCATCCGAGCCCAGCTCGTATAGCTGGCCCAGATAGATGTCCAGCGAGGGCGGGTACTGGGTAAAGCCGTCGCTTACCATACGCTGCTGCAGGCTTTCAAAACTGCCGTGTGCCGGCAGCCGGATATGGTGGGTGGTAAAGCCGTCGCGGGCGTTCAGTGCTGCCAGCTTTTTGACATCATCCAGCCAGAAATAATAGTACTCGCGCGCTGCGGTCATGGCACCGGCGCGGTCGCCTGGCGGGCACAGCGACAGCAAGGCGTCCACGGCGGCGCGGTAGATATCCGTAGCGCCGCGCTGGCTACGCAAAATCTGGTTCAGCCTGGCCAGAATGCGGCGGCGATAAGCGATGACCTCGGCATCAGCACCTTTGCTGTCCAAGAGACGCAGGTAGGCGTCCAGTGCGTCGTCCATCTTGTCCTGAGGCATGGTCTTGCTTCCTTACAACAGCTCGGGTGCGGGCACCCCTGCACTACGCGCAGCGCCCAGTATGGCTGCCCATTCATTATCCGACATCTCTACACCGTGTACTGCGGCTTCTGCAGCGCGCTGGCGCTCTGGCTCGCCGGCCATAAGCAAAGGTGCCTGCCCGGCCGGGGCTGGCGAGCTGCGGATATAGGCCGCCATGGCGTCGTATTCCTCACGCAGCCAGCTTACGTCGGCCACGGCTTCCGGGTCGATGATGACGGCGGTCAGGTTGTTCATGATGCCACCCAGGCGGGCATTGCGCGGCTGCAGGGTGCCCCCGCCCGACAGCAGGCCGGCCAGAAACTCGATGGCCGCTACCAGGCCACCGCCCTTGTGCGCCGCGATGGGGCGCAGCGCACCGGTTGGCTGCTCGTGCATGGCGGCAGGGTTGGCCGTAGGCTGGCCGGCTGCGTCCAGCATGACTTCTTCATCGAAGGTCTTGCCGGCCAGGTAGGCGACCCGCGTCTTGCCGTAAGCCACCATGCTGGTAGCAAAGTCCAGAATGAACGGTGGCTCGTGCTCGCCCGCCGGGAACGCCACGCACAAGGGGTTGGTGCCAAAGCGCGCGGCAGAGCCGCCAAACGGTGCCACCAGCGGCTGGGGAAAGTCGGTGACGTTCACAAAGAACAGCCCCACCTTGCCCGCTGCCGCCACCTGCTCGCCATAGCTGCCGATGCGTCCCATATGGTGGCTATTGCGCACGGTCAGCAGCACGATGCCAGTGTGCGCCACGCGCTCGATGGCAGCGTCCACGGCCTCGCGCACCACACGCTGGCCGTAGCCGCGCTCGCCGTCAAACTGCAATATGGCGCCGCTGTCGTTCAGCAGCCAGGCCGGCTCACCCGGCTGCAAGGTGCCGTTGCGTACACTTTCCACATAGAAAGGCAGCATGCCCACACCGTGGCTGGGGTGCCCTTTCACGTTGGCCTCCACCAGGTGTTGCGCCACCACGGTGGCTTCTTCATTGCTAGAGCCCAGTGCCAGCAAAGTGGCGTGGGCCAGACGGTACAGGGTGTGTTCGGTCAGCAGCATGCGGGAATTAGCTCGGGTTAGGGTCGGGCTGCAGGGTCAGGCGCAAGTCGCGCCCCACCATGCGGGTATCGCGGATATGCAGCGCCAGCTTGTCGTCCAGCGACTGTAGCGCCGGCCAGGCAAACAGGCCACGGGCAGCATCGCCAGCCAGATAAGGTGCCAGGTAGAGCACGATTTCGTCCACCAGCCCGGCTTGTGCCAGCGCGCCATTCAGGCCGGCGCCAGCCTCCACCATGAGCTGGTTGATGCCATCCGCCGCCAGGCTTTGTAGCAGTGCCGGCAAATCCACACGCTGATCTGGCGCAGGCAACACGCGCATTTGTACGCCGCGGGCCAGATACGGCGAATGCAGCCTGGCATCACTGACCGTGGTAACCAGCAGGGTCGGCGCCACGGCAGTATCGTAAATGCGTGCAGCTGGCGGCGTGGCCAGGCGGCTATCCACCACTACGCGCAGCGGCTGGCTGAGCACGGCCACATCACGCACGGTGAGCTGCGGGTCGTCGGCCAGCACGGTACCGCTGCCGGTGAGCATGGCACAGTTGGCCGCACGCAGCTGCTGCACGTCGCGGCGGGCGTCGGGGCCGGTAATCCACTGGCTAACGCCATTGAGCAGCGCCGTCTTGCCATCCAGCGTGGCGGCGGCTTTCAGCGTGACCCAAGGCCGCTGGCGTGTAACGCGCGACAGGAAACCACGGTGCACGTACTGTGCCTCGGCTTGCAGGCAGCCGGCCACCGCCGGAATGCCGGCCGCGTTGAGCATGGCAATGCCGCGCCCGGCCACCTCGTGGTACGGGTCCACCAAGGCGGCCACCACGCGGCCGATGTTTTCCTTGATCAGCCGCTCGGCGCATGGCGGGGTACGGCCGTAATGGCTGCACGGCTCCAGCGTGACGTAGGCAGTAGCGCCGGCCGGGCTATGGCCGCGGGCATAGCAGTCTTTGATGGCCTGGATTTCGGCATGATCGCCCCCGACACGCAGGGTAGCGCCCTCGCCTATCACCTGGCCATCGCGCACCAGCACGCAGCCCACACCAGGGTTGGGCGCCGCGCGGCGGGTGGCCGCGGCAGCCAGGCGCAAGGCCTGCTGCATATAGGGGTAATCTTGCGGCAGCAGGCCAAGCGGCTCGCTCATCATGCCAGCCCTTGCGCGCTACGCCAGTCGGCAGCCAGCTGGCTGTAGATGCGCGCATCCCAGAAGCGCTCGCGGATGCGCAGATAGCCGCGCAGTACACCTTCCTGGGTAAAGCCGCTACGCTCGGCCACCGCGCAGCTGCGCAGGTTGGCCGCCGCACTGATGATATCCACACGGTTCAAGCCCAGTTCGGCAAACGCGGTATGCAGCACCTGCGCCAGCGCCTGTGGCAGGTAGCCGCGGCCAACGTAGGCGTCGGCCAGCCAGTAGCCGATAGAGCCATGCAGGTTCAACAGGCTCACTCCGTGCAGGTCACACACGCCGGCAGGCTGGCCGTCGGCCAGAATCAGCCAGGTATGAACGCGGCCGGCGTCGCGCTCGGCTTGGGTATGCTGGATGAAGGTAAGCGAATCGGCGGCGCTGCGGGTGGTATCCACCCAGGGCAGCCACTGCGACAGGCTGTCGCGGCTGCTATTGACGAGGGAGAACAACGCATCGGCGTCGGCAGGTTCAAGCGGGCGTAGGGTAACGGCGGAGGTCATGTCAGGCTTTCTGATGGAAGTGCGAGCCAACAGACTAAGGTTGGCCGCCAGCCATCGTCAAGCCTGCCCATGCTGGCGTACTGCCCATTCCGTGGCCAGCAGGCTATAGCAAGCGGCGTCGTGCGGCTGGCCGTGCAGCCATAGACGCTGGCGCAGTATGCCCTCGAAACCGAAGCCTGCACGCTGCGCCACCGCGATGCTGCGAACATTCGCCAGCGCCGGGTCGATTACCAGGCGCTGCAAGCCCAGCGTGCCAAACGCCTGCCCGCACAGCTGCTGCAGGGCCACCTGCATCACGCCGCGGCCAACGTAAGGCGGCGCCAGCCAGTAACCCACACAGGCCCGGCGGTTGGCCACAGACACGCTATGCAGGCCGCACACGCCGGCCAGTTGGCCATCCACCAGAATCAGCCAGTCGTACTGGCTGCCTTGCTGGCGTGCCGCCACGCTATGCTGCAGAAAGGCCAGGCTATCTTGCTGGCTATGGGTGGCCGCCACCCACGGCAGCCAGCTCGCCAGCGCGGTGCGGTGGGCGTCCACCAGCGCAAACAGCGCTGCGGCATCCTGCTCGGCCACTGGTCGCAGGCAAGTATTCACCTCACTCCCCCTTAAGTTCCAGGTATGAAAAACCCTGCCGCGCACGACAGGGTTGTCTGGTTCACCGCACCATGGCGGCCGCTACGGCCTGGGCCGGCCTTAGCCTTTACCCTGTATTTCCTCGATGGCGTCGGTGAACTCGGAAATATCCTGGAAGCTCTTGTACACCGAAGCAAAGCGCACGTAGGCCACCTTGTCCAGCTTGGCCAGCTCGTTCATTACCATTTCGCCGATATAGCGGCTGGACACCTCGCGCTCGCCCAGCTGCAGCAGGCGCTGGCTGATGCGGTTGATGGCGTCGTCTACCAGCGGGGTGGACACCGGGCGCTTGTGCAGCGCGCGCAGGAAACTGGTGCGTACCTTCTCCACGTCGAACTCGGTGCGGTGGCCGCCGGTTTTCACCACTTGCGGCATGCGGACTTCGGCGGTTTCAAAGGTTGTAAAGCGCTTGTCGCAGCTGGTACAGCGGCGGCGACGACGTATGCTGCTGCCGTCTTCGCTGACGCGGGAATCTACCACCTGGGTATCGGCGCAGCCGCAGAAGGGGCATTTCATGGCTTTACAATCCTGGCAATTTCAATAGCCTGATGTTATCAGCTATCGCCGCCTGGCAACAGTAATGCTCATTTTTTGGGCATAAGCGTGTCGCCATCGCGCACGTCAGGCGGCGCGGCCAGTGCGTCGCGCGCATCGGCTGCTGCCAGCATGGCCGGCAGGTGTTCGGGAAAAACAGGCTGTGGCGGGTGAGCCAGCTCGGCCGCATCAAACCAGCGCCCCGCGCCCATGCTGGCGCGCTCCTGCACGCTCCAGCCATCCTGCTGCAAGGCGATGCGGCCAACCCTTACGTGAAAGTAATGCTCGTCGGCCCATACCTCGCAGCCATCCGGCAGGCGCATGGCAAACTGCCGCCGCGCCAGCGGCTCGCCCGGCTCGGTTAACGGGTAGCCAGTTTCCTCCTGGCATTCGCGGCAGGCGGCCTGTGCCAGGCTTTCGCCTGCGTGCACACCGCCACCGGGGGTGAACCAGTAAGCAATACGGCCGCCCAGAGCGGGCGGCCGGTAGGGGAACAGCAGCACCCGCCCGTCGGGGTCGCGCAGCAGCAAACGCGCGGCGACGCGTACCGGCAGGGCGGCGTGGCGGCTCATCGGCTCATCAGCCAGTCCACGTAGCGGTCCACGCCCTGCTCGACGGTGAGCATGGCGTCGCTGTAACCGGCGCTGCGCAGCTTGCCGATATCGGCCTGGGTGAAGCTCTGGTACTTGCCTTTCAGCGCGTCCGGGAAGTCGATGTATTCCAGGATGCCCTGCGCTACCAGCTCCGGCAGCGTCAGCGCCGGCTTGCCTTCGTGGCGGCGGCAGGCGTTGACGGTGGCCACGGCCACGTCGTTGAACGGCTGCGCACGGCCGGAGCCCAGGTTGAAGATGCCGCTCTTGTCCGGGTTGTCCAGGAAGTACAGGTTAACCTTCACCACGTCTTCCACCGACACGAAATCGCGGCTCTGGGTGCCGTCGGCGTAGCCGTCGTAGCCGCCAAACAGCTTCACCTTGCCGGTTTCGCGGTACTGGTTAAAGTTGTGGAACGCCACCGAGGCCATACGGCCCTTGTGCTGCTCTTGCGGGCCGTACACATTGAAATAGCGAAAGCCCGCCACTTGCGCGGTCAGGCCTTCTGCCATCCGGCGGCGCAGGATCTGGTCGAACAGGAACTTGGAGTAGCCGTATACGTTGAGCGGGCCTTCGTATTGGCGGTCTTCCTTGAAGGTGGTGCCTTTGCCGTAAGTGGCGGCGCTACTGGCGTACAGAAAGGGGATTTCCTCGGCCTGGCAGAATTCGAACAACTCCAGCGTGTACTGGTAGTTGTTCTCCATCATGTACTTGCCGTCGTGGTTCATGGTGTCGGAGCAGGCACCCTGGTGCAGGATGGCGCTGATTTCACCATCAAAATCGCCACTGCCGATCAGGCTGATGAAGTCCTGCTTGTCCAGGTAGTCGCTGATTTCGCAGCCCACCAGATTGACGAACTTGTCGCCCTTGCTGAGGTTGTCCACCGCCAGGATGTCGGTTTCGCCACGCGCATTCAGCGCCTTCACGATATTGGAGCCGATAAAGCCGGCGGCACCGGTTACAACGATAGTCATAGTCTGTCCTTTTATGCATTCAGAACGCGCTGCCTGGCTGGGCCAGGAATGTCAGCTCGTCCTGGGTAGACGGCCGCCCCAGTGCCGCATTGCGGTGCGGGAAACGGCCGAAACGGGCGACGATCTGGTGATGCCGCCGGGCAAAGTCGATTACATTGTCGCGCCCCAGGCTGCCATGCGGCAGGCTCTCGAAGCGGCGCACGGATTCTTCCTGGTCGGCCAGCTGTTCGCTGTGCTCCAGCGGCAGGTAGACAAACCAGCGCGCCACCGGCGGCAGGCGGATATCCAGCCGTGCCGCCAGCGCGGCGTGGCTGGCAGCCAGCGCCTGTGCATCGGTAGCAAAGGCCTGCGCCTGGCCACGGTACAGGTTGCGCGGGAACTGGTCGGCCACGATCAGCCAGGCCAGTACCTGGCGCGCGTCGCTGGTGTCGGGCTGCAGCGTGCCTGCGGCCAACTGCTCCAGCAGCGGCGCAAAACGTTCGCGGATGATGCCGTCGAATACCGGGTCTTTCTTGAACCAGGCGTCGCGCGGCAGGGCCAGCATGTCGTCGCCGCTGCCCCCGAACCAGAACTGCAGCACTTGCTCGTACCAGATCATCATCCGCTCCTTGCTAAACAGGGTGGTTACAAGGCAAACAGCTCGCGCTGGTGGCACACGGCGGTACCCAGCTTGGCCACCACGATACCGGCAGCGGCATTGGCCAGACGCATGGCCAGCGGCATGTCCAGCCCTGCGGCCAACATCAGGCCCAGGGTGCCGATAACGGTATCGCCGGCGCCGGAAACGTCGTACACCTCTTGTGCAAGCGTAGGTTCGTGCACGGCACCAGCTTCGCGGTACAGCGTCATGCCCTCTTCGCTACGCGTCACCAGCAGCGCGTCCAGCTGCAGCTGGCTACGCAATGCCTGCGCCTTGGCGGCCAGTTGCTCGTCGTTCTGCCAGCTGCCAGCCACCTGCTTGAACTCGCTACGGTTAGGCGTGAGCAGCGTAGCACCGGCGTACTTGCTGTAATCGTCGCCTTTGGGGTCGATCAGCACCGGCTTGCCGGCGGCGCGCGCCAGTTCGATCATGCGGCTGACGTGGGTCAGGCCGCCCTTGCCGTAGTCGGACAGGATTACCACGTCGTGTTCGGCCACGATGGCGGCGTAGTCGTCCAGCTTGTCGGCCAGAATCTCGTGGCTGGGCGCGTCTTCGAAATCCAGGCGGATCAGCTGCTGCTGGCGCGCCACCACGCGCAGTTTGATGGTGGTGGAAATACCGGGGTCGCGCTTGAACGACGGCGTAATACCGTCGCTTTCCATCAGCCGTGTCAACGCGGTGGCGGCTTCGTCATCGCCCACTACCGACAGGATGGTGGCTTTGCCGCCCAGGCTGGCGATGTTGCGCGCCACGTTGGCCGCACCACCGGCACGCTCTTCCATACGGGCAATCTTGGCCACTGGCACCGGGGCTTCCGGCGAGATGCGCGATACGTCGCCAAACCAGTAGCGGTCCAGCATCACATCGCCCACCACCAGCACGCGGCTATTGGCCAGGCTGCGGGTCAATTCTTGCGGGCTCAGGCCCAGCTGTTGCATCAGGGTCATGGGCTACCTCGGCTCAGGCCAGGCTGGCCTGGTAGGCCTGGATGTCGGCATTGATCTTGTTCAGCACCATCAGCGGGTCGTCGGCGCGGGTGATGGGGCGGCCGATCACCAGATAGTCGGAGCCGGCTTGCAGGGCAGCCACCGGCGTCATCACGCGGCGCTGGTCGTCGGCGGCGCTGTCGGCCAGGCGGATGCCCGGTGTCACCAGCTTGAAGTCCTGGCCCAGCTCGGCTTTCAGTACGCTGGCTTCCTGCGCCGAGCACACCACGCCGTCCAGGCCGCTGTCGCGGGTAAGGCGCGCCAGGCGCAGCACGTGCTCTTGCGGCGGCACGGTCACGCCGATTTCCAGCAAGTCGGCCGCGTCCATGCTGGTGAGCACGGTCACGGCAATCAGCAGCGGGCGCTGGCTGTACTGCGCCAGCGCGTCAGCCGAGGCTTCCATCATGCGGCGGCCGCCGCTGGCGTGTACGTTCACCATCCAGACACCGGCTTCGGCGGCCATCTTGCAGGCGTGCGCCACGGTATTGGGGATGTCGTGGAATTTCAGGTCCAGAAACACCTGGAAGCCGCGGGCGGCCAACTGCTCTAGCAGCTGCGGGCCGGCGGCGGTAAACAGTTCCTTGCCTACCTTCAGGCGGCACTGCGAGGGGTCCAGACGGGAAGCAAAGGCCAGTGCGGCGTCTGCGGTGGCAAAATCCAGCGCCACCAGTACCGGCGAATTAACGTTGGCCGCAAAGCCATGTGCCATTAACGGGTTCATGTTTTCCTGTCTTTCTTGTCGCGTATTCGGTTCAGTGGTTTTCGGAGCGGTTGGGCGTAAAGCTTTCCCACTCGCCGCAGGCGGGGCAATGCCAGAAGAAGGCCCGCGAGCGGAAGTTGCAGCGTTTGCAACGGTGTACGGTCAGGCGCTGTGCGTGCTTCATGATCAGCGCACGCGCCACTTCGGCGTCCAGGCGGCCTTCGGTGCTGAGCTCGTCCATCTGCGACTCTACCAGGCGGTACACCCCCAGCAGGCTGGGGCGCGCGTGTACTGCCTCGCGGGCGGCTTCCAGCGCACGGGCTTCGCCTTCGTAGGTGGCGACCTTCTGGTACAACAGGTCGGTGAGCTCCAGCTGCGAGAAGGTACGCTGGTAGCCACGCAACAAGGCGATGCCTTCTTGCGGCTTGCCCAGCGACTCGTAGGCGTCGAACAGACGCTCGGCCACCATGGCCAGGTATTCGTAGTTTTGCTTTTCGATGGCTTGCCACGCGGCGATAGCCGCCTCGTGCTTACCCTGCGCGGTTTCAATATCGCCCAGCAGGATACTGGCACGCACGCATTTACGGTTGGCCGCAAAGGCGTTTTTCACCGCCTCGTGTGCTTTGTCGTAATCGGACTGGTACAGCGCACCCTGTGCCAGCTCGCAGTAGAACTGCGCCACTTCGTGCTGGAAGCTGTGTGCATCGCTGCGCAGCTCCAGCGCGGTGGCGATGGCCTTGGCCCAGTCGCGGTCTTGCTGGTAGATGGACAACAGCTGCTCGCGCGCGGCGCGGCCCATGGTCTGGCTATCGAGCAGCTTGACCAGAATCTCTTCGGCGCGGTCTACCAGGCCAGCCTTGTGAAAGTCTTGCGACAGCTCGAAACGCACCAGCGCCTTTTGCTCACGGGTAAGATCAGGCAGCTCCAGCACCTGCTGGTGCAGGCGGATGGCGCGGTCATTCTCGCCACGGCGGCGGTACAGCTTGCCCAGGCTGAGCTGCACTTCCAGCGCGTGCGGGTGGGCGCGTGCCACCTCGGACAGCGAACGGGCCGCCACGTCGGTCTGGTCGTCTACCAGCGCGTCCAGACCTTTATAAAAACCGGCCGGTACTTCCCGCGCCTGCTTCAGTAC
The DNA here is from genome assembly GCA_000335715.1 of beta proteobacterium L13. Lineage (GTDB taxonomy): Bacteria > Pseudomonadota > Gammaproteobacteria > Burkholderiales > Chromobacteriaceae > Vogesella. The sequence continues at coordinate 27,295 of AMYZ01000020.1, read as the reverse complement.
TGCACGCATGTCTACGCGTGCGGCCAACCATCCCAGGCCGAAAAAAGCCGGAAACAGTAACAGCCACCACAAATCGATATCCAAAATTCAACCTCGGAGCAAAAAACAGGACGGCTTAGTCAGCCAGGGCATCGCTGGGGTCGACAAGCACTTTGCTGCTCTGGCGCGAGCGCAGCTCTTTCTTGAGCTGCGACAGCTCGCGGCGTACGCGCAAAGAGTAGGCAAAGGTAGCCACCAGGCCAATCAGGGCACCGGCCACAAAGAAGATCAGCAACAGCAGGATCAGCGGGGCTTGCCAGGTCTGGCCAAAGAACAGCTTGAATTCCACTACAGCGCTGTTTTGCACGGTAACGGCAATCAACAACACCAGTACGAGCAGCTCAAACAAGCGGAAGAGATAACGCATCGGGGGCTTTCGCATCGTCGCAATGCTGCAAGTTTAAACGAAAGCGACACCCCTCCCAAGTAAAGCGCAGATAAAAAAAGCGCCGCAGACAAGCTGCGGCGCTTTGGGACAGGCAAAAAAACTGCTTAGTCGTTCGAACCGGTCAGATCAACCCGCTCTCTCAGTTCTTTACCTGCCTTGAAGTGAGGCACGTATTTCTCAGGAACGACAACGCTGGAGCCAGACTTGGGATTGCGGCCCATCCGCGGCGGACGGTAGTTCAGGTCGAAGCTACCAAAACCGCGGATTTCGATCCGCTGCCCTTTTGCCAAGCTGCTGGCCATTGCATCCAGAATGGTTTTAACAGCCAGCTCAGCATCTTTGGCGACCAACTGAGGATAACGCTCGGCAAGCCTCGCTATAAGCTCAGATTTGGTCATGTCCATCACTTATTCGTTGCCGCCGGACAGTTTAGCTTTCAGCAGCGCGCCCAGGCTGGTGGTACCAGCGGACACGTTGGAGTCACCAGCGCCGATAGCGGACATGGCAGCTTTCTCTTCCTGTGCGTCCTTGGCTTTGATAGACAGGCTGATAGCGCGGGACTTGCGATCAACAGCAATGATCACAGCCTCAACTTCGTCGCCTTCTTTCAGAACCGAGCGAGCGTCTTCAACGCGGTCGCGGGACAGTTCGGAAGCACGCAGGTAGCCTTCAACGTCGGTGTCCAGAGTCACGGCGGCGCCTTTGGCGTCAACGGTCTTCACGGTACCTTTAACCAGCGCGCCTTTGTCGTTCATGGCTACGTAGTTGTTGAACGGATCGCCTTCCAGCTGTTTGATGCCCAGGGAGATACGCTCTTTTTCCACGTCGATGGACAGAACGATGGCTTCAACCTCGTCACCCTTCTTGAACTTGCGCACAGCGTCTTCGCCGGTTTCGTTCCAGGACAGGTCGGACAGGTGTACCAGGCCGTCGATACCGCCAGGCAGGCCAACGAACACGCCGAAATCGGTGATCGACTTGATCGCGCCTTTCAGCTTGTCGCCTTTCTTGAAGTTGTCAGCGAACTCGTTCCATGGGTTAGCCTGGCACTGTTTCATGCCCAGGCTGATACGACGACGGTCTTCGTCGATTTCCAGGATCATCACTTCTACTTCGTCGCCAACCTGAACAACCTTGGACGGGTGTACGTTCTTGTTGGTCCAGTCCATTTCGGACACGTGTACCAGGCCTTCGATGCCTTGTTCGATTTCCACGAACGCGCCGTAGTCGGTCAGGTTGGTTACCTTGCCGAACAGACGGGTGCCGGACGGGTAACGACGGGACAGGCCCACCCACGGATCTTCGCCCAGTTGCTTCAGACCCAGGGATACGCGGTTCTTCTCCTGATCGAACTTCAGGACTTTGGCTTCTACTTCGTCGCCAACTGCCAGAACTTCGGACGGGTGCTTAACACGACGCCAAGCCAGGTCGGTAATGTGCAGCAGACCATCGATACCGCCCAGGTCAACGAACGCACCGTAGTCGGTGATGTTCTTGACGATACCTTTGATGATGGCACCTTCACGCAGGGTTTCCAGCAGCGCTTTGCGCTCTTCGCCCAGGGTTTCTTCCAGAACAGCGCGGCGGGAAACAACAACGTTGTTACGCTTGCGGTCCAGTTTGATAACCTTGAACTCAACTTCCTTGCCTTCGTACGGAGTGGTGTCTTTCACCGGACGTACGTCAACCAGGGAACCCGGCAGGAAGGCGCGGATGCCGTTAACCATAACGGTCAGGCCACCTTTGACTTTGCCGCTGATAACGCCGGACAGGATCTTGCCAGCTTCCAGAGCCTCTTCCAGGTCAACCCATGCAGCCAGACGTTTGGCTTTTTCACGGGAGAGCTTGGTTTCGCCAAAGCCGTTTTCCAGGGAGTCGATCGCAACAGTAACGAAATCGCCGATGGCAACTTCAACTTGGCCGTTGTCGTTCTTGAACTCTTCAACCGGGATCAGGGATTCGGACTTCAGGCCGGCGTTAACGGTCACGAAGTTGGAATCGATGCCAACGACTTCAGCGGTGATTACTTCACCAGCACGCATTTCTTGCAGAGCCAGGCTCTCTTCGAACAGGGCGGCGAAGCTATCCATAACGAGGGTAGTCATCAGATGTACTCTCAGGCATGCCTTGCGTCACGCGGGGTTAGGTTTTTCATACGCCGTCAGCGCAAGGTATGACAAACGGCGGCTTACAAAAAATTAATGGCCGGTGCCACGGGCCTTGTCGAACCACGACAGTACCTGCGCCACCGCTTGTTCGATGGTCAGGTCCGAGGTGTCCAGCAAGTGGGCATCCGGCTCTTGTCTTAGCGGGGCAACCGCCCGTGCCGCGTCGCGCGCGTCACGATCGGAAATATCCTGCTGAATCTGAACGAGGTTAGCAGATTCCCCTTTTGCGATCAACTGCTTATAGCGCCGTTCGGCGCGGACTTCGGCTGATGCGGTCAGAAAAACCTTCAATTCCGCACGCGGAAACACCACCGAGCCCATATCGCGGCCGTCGGCCACCAGGCCTGGTGGCACCAGAAAATCGCGTTGACGGGTCAGCAGCGCGGCACGCACAGCCGGCAGCGCGGCCACTTTCGAGGCACCCATGCCGATATCTTCGGCGCGAATGGCGGCACTCACATCGGCTTCGCCCAGCCAGGCTTTATCGTCGTGAAAAGACGCCGGCAGCTGGGCTGCCAGGCGCGCCACGTTCTGCTCGTCTTCCCAGCTAACGCCTTCACGCAACGCGTACAGCGCCGTCAGGCGGTACAGGGCGCCGGAATCCAGATAATGCAGCCCCAGCTGCTGTGCCACCAGGGCAGCCACGGTGCCCTTGCCGGAAGCGGAAGGGCCGTCGATGGTAATGACGGGTTTGAGCGTAGGCATGGCGAAGACCTTGAATCAAAACCGGCAATTGTAGCGCAAGCGGTACAAAAAGAGGCGTTTGCGTGGCAGCGCACAATACGGGTACAGTCGTTGCCGAGATCACCCGGCAGGGCCCTGCCCTGCAGCAAAACAGACAAGAACATCATGGAACAACTACACCTACAGCCTATCGGCCCGCTGGCCGGCCGCATCAAACTGCCCGGCTCCAAGAGCATTTCCAACCGCACCCTGCTGTTGGCCGCACTGGCCGCAGGCAGCACGCTGGTGCGCGACCTGCTGGACTCCGATGACATCCGCCGCATGCTGGAAGCACTCGCCACACTGGGCGTGCGCGTCGAGCAGCAAGGCGATAGCCGCGACTTCCTGGTGCACGGCACCGGCGGTGCCTTTAGTGTGAAAGACGCCGACCTGTTCCTAGGTAACGCTGGCACGGCTTTTCGCCCGCTCACCGCCGCGTTGGCGCTGATGCAGGGCCGCTACCACCTGCACGGCGTACCGCGCATGCACGAACGCCCGATTGGCGACCTGGTAGACGCGCTGCGCGTGGCCGGTGCCGATATCGACTACCTGGGCAACGACGGCTACCCGCCGCTGCAGATCAAGCCGGCCAGCCTGAACGCCGGCCAGGTCATCCCGGTGAAGGGCAATGTGTCCAGCCAGTTCCTCACCGCCCTGCTGATGGCGCTGCCGCTCACCGGCGAGGACGTCACCATCGAAGTGGTCGGCGAGCTGATTTCCAAACCGTATATCGAAATCACGTTGAACCTGATGGCGCGCTTTGGCGTGCAGGTGCAGCGCGACGGCTGGCAGCGCTTTACCATCGCACGCGGCCAACGTTACACCAGCCCTGGCGACATTCACGTGGAAGGCGATGCCTCCAGCGCGTCCTACTTCCTGGCGGCTGGCGCGCTGGCCGGCGGCCCGGTGCGCGTGGAGGGGGTTGGCCGCAGCAGCATCCAGGGCGACGTGAAGTTTGCCGACGCACTGGCGCTGATGGGCGCCCGGATCACCATGGGCGACAACTGGATCGAAGCCAGCGCCCCCGCCGGCGGCCTGCAGGCCATCGACGTGGACCTCAACCACATTCCGGATGCGGCGATGACCATCGCCGTGGCCGCGCTGGCCGCCAACGGCACCACCACCATCCGCAACGTGGAAAGCTGGCGCGTGAAGGAAACCGACCGCCTGGCGGCGATGGCCACCGAGCTGCGCAAAGTGGGCGCCAGCGTGGTGGAAACGCAGGACAGCATCAGCGTGACGCCACCGGCGCAGCTCACCGCCAATGCCGAAATCGACACCTACGACGACCACCGCATGGCGATGTGCTTCTCGCTGGTGGCGCTGCTGCGCACCCCGGTGGTGATCAACGACCCGAAATGCGTGGCCAAGACCTTCCCCGACTACTTTGAGGTACTGGGCAAGTTGGCCGCAGGCTGAGGCCGCCCCAGCCGCCACCCCCAAACCGCTGCTTCGCCGCAGCGGTTTTTTCATGCGCTACGCCTTGCCAGCGAACCATCAAAAAACACAAAATATGCCACCAATAAAACAACAAGGCACAAGATAATGAATAACCCGTTTATCGTGCGCCGCGACTTCATGCAGCGTTTCGACATGGCCGTCCCCGCCTCCCCAAACTACCAGCCGCAAGCGCTGGCCATGTGGCAAACCATGCTGCAAGAGGAGTGGCAGGAGTTCCAGAGCGCGCTGGCCAACTATCAAGCCATGCCACACGCGGATGTCACTACGCAGCAGCAGCTACAAGCCGAGCTGGCCGCCGAGGGGGTAGACGTGCTGAATGTGCTGTGCGGGCTGCTGTTGTCGCAGGGCTTGCCGCTGCAGGCGATGTTCGACGCCATTCATGCGGCCAACCTGGCCAAGTGTGTGGACGGGCAGGTGCTGCGCCGCGCCGACGGCAAGATACTGAAACCGGCAGGCTGGCAGCCGGCCGACAAAGTCGGCGTGATCCGCGCGGCGTCTCAGGCCTGAGGCGGCCGGTCGCGCGGCACCTGCTGCAGATAGGCCGCCACACTGCTGCGCAGTGGCTTCACCATCACCCGCAAGCTGTTACTGCGCTGCCCCATCTGCACAGCGTGGCGCTGTGTGACTTCAACAAAACCCTGCCGCAGCCAGAAGCGCTCGGCACGGGTGTGCCCCACCACCACGCCCAGCCGCAGCCAGTGCGCACCACTGGCCAGCGTCCACGCCTCCAGCGCGGCATACAGCTGCGCAGCCAAGCCCTGGCTGTGATGGCGCGCATCCACCATAAACAGCGCGATATGCCACGCCTGCGGTAGCAGCAGCCCGGCAATGACCTCGACAACCGCCTGCCATTGCCCGTGCTCGTCACACAGCGCCAGTAGCCGGCGCTGCCGGTACGGCATGTCGGGCGGTGGCCTGGCATGAAAGTCGGCCTCGGCATCACCAGGCTGCGCCGGCTCGCCGCCTGTGGCCTCGAAATACAGCGGGTTGGCCGCATAGAACGCCTGCAGCTGCGCGATATCGGCTGCTTGCAAAGGCAATACATTCAAGCCGGCAAGCGTGGTGGGTAAAAACAGGGAATCGATAGCTTGCACAATGCGGGCTTAGCGGCGGCCTGCGGCCAACCTTTGCAGCAGCTTGTCCAGCTGGGCGCCAAAGGCTTGGCGGTCGCGCTGGCTGAACGCGGCCGGGCCGCCGGTCTGCACGCCGCTGTCGCGCAGCTCGGTCATGAAATTGCGCAGCGCCAGCGCCTCGCGGATGGTGGCATCGCTGTACAGCTCGCCGCGCGGGTTCAGCGCCAGCGCGCCTTTGGCCACCACTTGCGCTGCCAGCGGGATATCGGCGGTCACCACGATATCGCCCGGCTGCGCCTGCTGCGCAATGTGGTTATCGGCTACGTCGAAACCGGCCGGTACTTGCACAGCGCGGATGTGCGGCGACGGCGGCACGCGCAGCAGCTGATTGGCCACCAGCACCGTCGGCGTGGCGGTTCGATCCGCGGCGCGAAACAGAATCTCCTTGATCACCGCCGGACAAGCATCGGCATCTACCCAGATCGTCATGCGTTGCCCCGGTTGAAGTGTTGCTGCCATTGCTGGCGGGCTTCGCGGGCACGCTCGAAGCGCGTGGTCATGGCCTCGGCGTCGCCGGCTACCAGCTCCTGGCGCAGTGCGGCCAAGGTGGCCTGAAAAGCATCCAGCTCCACCAGCAGCGCGTCGCGGTTGGCCAGTGCGATGTCGCGCCACATCTCGGGGTGGCTGCCGGCAATACGGGTAAAGTCGCGAAAGCCGGTGGCGGCAAAATCGAAGCAGCGCGCGGCGTCGGCCTTGGCCACGATGGTATCCACGTAGGCAAAGGCCAGCAGGTGCGGCAGGTGGCTGACGGTGGCAAACACCGCGTCGTGCTCGGCGGCGCTCATCTCGTACACGCGCGCGCCGCAGGCCTGCCACAGCTCGCGCACCAGGGCGGCGGCGGCGGGGCGGGTTTCCGGCAGCGGGGTCACCACGATGCGGCGGTTGTCGTACAGGCCGTACTGCGCGGCGGCGGCGCCGGACAGGTCGGAGCCGGCAATCGGGTGCGCCGGCACGCAGCTGGCCAGATGCGCCGGCAGGTGGCTACGCATCAGCGCCACCACGTCGCTCTTGGTACTGCCGCCGTCGGTCACCACGCAATGCGGCGGCAAGTGCGGGGCGATCTCGGCAAACACACGCCCCATTTGCCCTACCGGTGTAGCCACCAACACTACGTCGGCCGCGCGTACCGCCTCGGCCGCGCTGTGGCTGGCCTCGTCGATGACGCCCAGCTCGATGGCACGCTGCAGGTTGGCCGCAGAGCGCCCTACCCCGATCACTTTCGCCACCCGCCCGGCGCGGCGCAAAGCCAGCGCAAACGAGCCGCCAATCAGGCCCACGCCTATCACTACCAGGGTCAATCTGCCCTCACCCGCCTGCATGCTATTGCCCATTACTGTGTGTCAGAGCCGTTATCATAACCGCATTCCCGCTTGCCCAAGAGGTGCATCATGTCTGCTTCGCTGTACATCTATTACCGCATCGACAGCAATTTTCTGTCTTTTGAGCAGTCTGCCAGGAAAATAATGGCGCAGATTGAATCAGAAATGCAGATAAAGGGCAGATTGTTGCAACGTCACGACGACCCGAGCACCTGGATGGAAATCTACGAGCCGGTGGCAGACCCGGCCGCACTGACCGCGGCACTAGCCCGCGCCGTAGCGGCCGATGCCTGCTGGCAAGGCGTAGCACGACACGCCGAATGTTTCACAGATATTTAAAATAGGACTTTCATTAAATAAGCACATTGCAAACAAGAACTTGGCCACCTAGCCTGATACAGGGAGGTGTGCCATGTATCAGCAATTTACCATTCGACAAAAGCTGCTTGCCGCATTCGGCGTGATCCTGCTGCTCATGGCCATCATGGCGGCACTGGTGATGCAGAAGCTCAATATCATCGAGCACGACCTGGAAGAGATCGTAGAAGACCTCAGCCCGGAAATGGTGCTGTCGGCCGAGCTGATGCAGCTGAGCATGGACAACGCCCTGCTGGCGCACCGCCGCCACCTGCAGGAAAGCGCCGCGCTACAGCAGCAAATGCAGCAGCACCGCCAGCAAAGCCTGGCCACGCTGGCCAAACTGCATCAACTGGAACATCAGGCAGCCGGCAAGCAACAGTTACAGCAGCTACAGGCGCTGCTGCAAGCCACGCATGACAGCCAACAGCAGTTCGATAAACTGCTGGCCAGCCAGGACCCGGCAGCCGGGCAGTGGCTGCAAAGCCGGCTGGACCCGCAAACCGAAGCACTGGCAGGGGCACTTAAACAGTTCATCGCCCTGCAGCGCAATGAGATGACACGGGCGGAACAAGAAGCCATCGCCAGCTACCACGCCGCAGAGTGGACGCAGCTGACCCTGGGTCTGTTCGCGCTAGTGCTGGGTGGCACTATTGCCTGGTTGTTTGCCAGCAAGCTGTCCGGCCACCTGCGCAGCATCGTGCGCGAAACACAGCGCATTGCCGCAGGCGACCTTCGCCCACGCCCCCAGCCCTTGCCCGCGGCCAACCGTGACGAGACACTACAGCTGGCACACGCTACCGACAGCATGCGGCAACAACTGGCCGACACTCTGGGCAGCATCCGGCAGTCGTCGTTTGCCGTCAGCGATGCCTCGCACGAGCTGTCCGGCATGTCAGAGCAAGTGGCCGTGAGCGTGCAGCGCCAGGCCGAGGCCACCAGTGACGCCAGCGCCACGCTGGAAGAGCTCACCGTCAGCATCAACCATGTTTCCGATAGTGCAGGCGACGCCGCACGGCAGTCGCAACAGGCAGGCCAGCAAGCGGAACAAGGCGTCAGCGCGGTACAGGTTTCGCAACAGCTGGTCCGCCAGGTTGGCCGCAGCGTGCAGCAGACTGCCAGCGCGCTGGGTGAGCTGACGCGCGAGGTGCAGGAAATCGACCGTATCGTCACGGTGATCCGCGAAGTGGCCGACCAGACCAACTTGCTGGCGCTGAATGCCAGTATCGAAGCCGCGCGTGCCGGCGAAGCCGGGCGTGGTTTTGCCGTGGTGGCGGACGAAGTACGCAAGCTGGCCGAGCGCACCGCCACCGCGACTGGCGATATCACCGGCATGATCAGCCGCATCCGTCAGGGCGTAAACGATGTTGAACACCAGATGGGCAGCAGCGAACAACAGATGGTTCGGGCAGACGACGCCACGCGCGACACTGGCCATACTATCGAGTCGGCCCGTCAGTACAGCCGCGAGGCAGGCGCATCGGTGGCGGCCATCAGCGAGGCGCTGGGTGAACAGCGCGACGCCAGCCAGCTACTGGCGCGCAGCATGGAACAGGTAGCGCAAATGGCCGAAGAGAACAGCGCCACTGTGGAAGAGTTGGCCACCACTTCCAGCCAGCTCAGCGAGCTGGCCGACAGCATGCAGCAGATGGTGGCGCGCTTCCAGCTGGCCTAGGATGGCAGCTGGCCATGACAAGCGCGCATGTCCTGCCACGCAGTCAAACCCCGCCAGCCATGCCGGCAAACTGATAGCCGGTGGCTAACGACACAGCACTTAGCCAACCAGCGCCTGCAGCAGGCGGGCGGTAAGCGGCCACGCCTGCCAGGTATGGTTACCAAGCTGGCGGAGCGGCCAGATGCCGGCCAGGCTGTTGCAGACAAAAGCCTCGTCGGCCGCCAGCAGCTCGGCCGGCAGCAGGCGCTGCTCGCACACTGCAATGCCCAGCTGGTGCGCAGTGTCGATCACGCAGGCACGCATGGCACCAGACACGCCGCAGCGGTCTAGCTTTGGCGTATACAGCTGGCCGTTGCGCACCCAGAACAGATTACTCATGGTGCCTTCCACCACTGTGCCGTCGCTGTCCAGCATCAGGCCTTCGGCGATGGCCGCATCGTCCCACTCACTGCGCGCCAGCACGTTTTCCAGCCGGTTCAGGTGTTTTATCCCTGCCAGCAAGGGCTGCAAGCCCAGCCGCGTGCTGCACCAGCGCACGCTGATGCCCTGCACGGCGCGCTCGGCCGGGTAACCCGCCCAGGCGGCAGCACTAACAATACGGGTAGGCTGTACCGTGGCGGGTATGGCGTAGCCACGTTGGCCGCTGCCCCGTGTCAGCACTACCTTGGCCACCGCTCGCGGCAAGCCGATGCAGACGGTGGCGATTTCGGCCAGCAGCAGTGCCTCGTCCGGGCACGGCAGGTGCAACGCGGCGCAGTCTGCGGCCAACCTTTGCCACTGCCAGCGCCACAAGCGCGGCTGGCCAGCCAGTACTTCCAGCGTGCGGTACAGGCCGTCGCCGTAGGCCAGGCCACGGTCGCTGGCAGGCAGGCTGTCTGCCAGCACACCATTGATCAGCATGTCAGCTCCTTGCCCAGGCAAATGGACGCTCTGCGGCCAACATAATGGCCGTAAGGCGATATCTCGCGGTAGCCGTGGCGCAGGTAAAACTGCACGGCACGGGTATTGATGCGTCGGGTAGACAGCCACAGCTGGCGGTAGCCAAAACCTGCGGCTTGCTGCTCTAGCGCCGCCAGTAGCTGTGCGCCCAGGCCCTGGCTGCCGGGCGCCGCGTACATGCGTTTGAGCTCGGCCACGCCCGGCTGCAGCGGGCGCAAGGCACCGCAGCCGTGGGGCTGGCCGCTACCATCGCAGGCCAGCAGGAACACGGCACCGTCGCCACGCACATCACTGGCGTCAAACGAGGCCTGGCCACTATCGCCGGTAATGGCCGCCAATGTGGCAGACAGCGCCGCCTGCATGAGCACGGCCTGCGGGTGTGCGGGGTCGGCGGGGGCAATACGGTACATGGCGTCTCCTGGGTATGCGGCCAACCTTGCGTGGCTCAGGCTTGCTCTACACCCAGCGCACGCAGCAGGCCGCGGGCCTTGTGGCGGGTTTCCTGCAGCTCGCGCAGCGGGTCGGAATCGGCCACGATGCCGCCACCGGCGCGGAAGCGCAGCTGCTGCCCTTGTTGCATGAAAGTACGAATCAGGATGTTCACGTCCAGCGTGCCGTCGCGGTTCAGGTAGCCCAGGCTGCCGGTGTAGGCGCGGCGCGCGCTGTTTTCCAGCTCGCGGATGATCTGCATGGTGCGCACCTTGGGGCAGCCAGTAATGGTGCCACCAGGGAATAGCGCACGGAATACTTCTACGGTATCCACGCCGTCGCGGATGCGGCCGCGCACGTTGGATTCGATATGGTGCACGTAGGCGTAGCTGGCCACCGCCATCAGCTCGTTAACCTCCACCGTGCCGGGCTGGCAAATGCGGCCCAGGTCGTTGCGCTCCAGGTCGATCAGCATCACGTGCTCGGCACGTTCCTTGATGCTGCTGATCAGGCGCTGCTTCAGCGCGGCGTCTTCGGCGGCGTCGGGCGAGCGCGGGTGGGTGCCGGCAATCGGGCGGGTATCCACCCAGCCGTCGTGCACACGCACCAGGCGCTCCGGCGAGGAGCTGACGATGTAGGCGTCGCCCAGGTCGGCCAGCGCCGAGAACGGCGCCGGGTTGGCGCGGCGCAGCGCGGCAAACAGGTCTACCGGGCGCACGCTGTCGTGCAGGGTGGCTCGCCAGCCACGCGAGATGTTCACCTGGAACACGTCGCCTTCGTAGATGTAGTCCTTCAGCCGCACCACGGCGTCGGTATACCAGTGCGGCGGGTCTTCTTCCAGCGCCTCTAGCTGTACCGGGTTGGCCGCAAATACGGGCACGTCTTGCAGCGCAGCCTTGAGTTCGGCCAGCTGGGCAGCCGTTTCGGCCATCAGCCAGCAGCGGCCGCCGGCACGGTCCAGCTGGATGGCCGCCGGTACACGGCACAGCGCGGCCAGCGGGAAGCTATCGCTGATAGCAGTCGGCACACTGGGCTCGAACTCGGACAGCAAGTCGTAGCCCATGTACACAAACCAGCCGCCGGTAAACGGCAAGCCGTGCGGGTTGGCCACGCTGTCTTCGCGCGGCAGCGCGCGCACCGCGTCCAGGAAGGCGGCACCCTCGCCTTCACCGTAGATGCGGCGCTCTTGTGGCAGCGCCATCAGCATGTCCCAGCCGATGTCGCCGGACGACTGCATCAGGTAGGGGAAACGGCCACGGTCGGCAGCGTGCAGGGCCAGCAGGTCTGGCGTGTGGTTCAGCAGTTCGTAATGCATGGGCGTCGGGCACCGCGGTAACGGCAGCCACAAAAGAAAAAGACCGCGCGAGTTTATCGCAGCGGTCTTGGCTGTCAACGTCGCCTGCGCGACGTGTCGGCATTTATACGCGTTTGAACACCAGTGTGCCGTTGGTACCACCAAACCCGAAGGAGTTGGAGATGGCCACATCGATCTTCATGTCACGCGCGGTATTGGCGCAGTAGTCCAGGTCGCAGCCGCCTTCGATATCCTGCTCGTGCAGGTTGATGGTCGGCGGGGAAACCTGGTTGTGCACGGCCAGAATCGAGTAGATGGCTTCTACACCGCCCGCGCCGCCCAGCAAGTGGCCGGTCATGGACTTGGTGGAGTTCACCACCAGTTTCTTGGCGTGGTCGCCAAATGCGATCTTCAGCGCATTGGTTTCGTTGGCATCACCCAGCGGGGTGGAGGTGCCATGGGCGTTCACGTACTGCACCTGGTCCGGGTTCAGGCCGGCGTCGCGCAGGGCGTTCAGCACGCCGCGTGCCGGGCCTTCTGCGCTAGGGGCAGTAATGTGGTGCGCGTCAGAGCTCATGCCGAAACCTACCAGCTCGGCGTAGATTTTGGCGCCGCGTTTTACCGCGTGCTCGTACTCTTCCAGCACCAGCACACCGGCGCCCTCGCCCATCACGAAGCCGTCACGGCCTTTGTCCCACGGGCGGGAGGCGGTAGCCGGGTCGTCGTTGCGGGTAGACAGCGCCTTCATGGCAGCAAAACCACCCACGGCCAGGCTGGAAATGGTGCCTTCCGCACCACCGGCTACCATCACATCGGCGTCGCCGTACTGGATCACACGGGCGGCATCGCCAATGCAATGCGCGCCGGTGGTGCAGGCAGACACGATGCCGTAGCTCGGGCCCTGGTAGCCTTTCAGGATGGACACATGGCCCGCTACCATATTGATCAGCGAGCCCGGAATGAAGAACGGGCCGATCTTGCGAATGCCGCCTTCGTGGCGGGCCACGCCGGTTTCCTCGATCAGCGGCAGGCCGCCGATACCGGAACCGATATTCACACCCACACGGGTCTTGTCCAGGCCTGCCACATCGTCCAGGCCGGAATCCGCTACCGCTTGCAGCGCGGCGGCAATGCCGTAATGAATGAACACGTCCATACGGCGTGCATCCTTGGGCGAGATGTACTGGCTGATGTCGAAGCCTTTAACCTCACCCGCTACCTGGCAGGCGATATCGCTGGCATCAAAGCGGGTGATGTTGGTGATACCACTCTTGCCGGCCAGGAGATTGGCCCAGCCACTGCTCACATCGTTGCCAACCGGGGAAATATGCCCGAGGCCGGTCACTACTACTCTGCGTTTTGACACAGGGTATCTCCGTGAAAAAAGGGAGCGTACTCCCGATAGTCCCGAAACGGTTTACGCGCCCAGTAAATCAAACGCACGTTTCAGGGCCACTACAGCAAAAAGACCTCTGCAGGCGAGCCAAAGCCACCAGCAGAGGTCCAGGCAACCCTTTTATAAAAAAGGATTACTTGTTCAGGTGAGCTGTTACGTAGTCAACAGCCTGCTTAACGGTGGTGATCTTCTCGGCTTCTTCATCCGGAATCTCGCACTCGAACTCTTCTTCCAGAGCCATTACCAGCTCAACGGTGTCCAGAGAGTCAGCGCCCAGATCGTCCACGAACGAGGAGTCGATTTTTACTTCGGCTTCGTTCACGCCCAGTTGCTCGGCAACGATCTTCTTAACGCGCGCTTCGATGTTTTCCATTTGTTTAAACCCTTTACCTTTCTGTGTTCGGGACAACAAAACCCCGACATTCTACAAAAAAAAATTAGAGTAGCCTACCTAGCACAGCAGTTCTTGCTGTTTTTATCCGCCAGCAGGCCCTTTAATCCGGTTAAACGCGGGGGCAATGTTGTTTTTACCCCCGCATTTTCCAGCCTTGCGGCCGGAAAAATCACGGCATCAGCATACCGCCATTCACATGCAGTGTCTGGCCGGTGATGTAAGCTGCCTTGTCCGACGCCAGGAACAGTACGGCGTCGGCGATGTCTTGTGCGTCGCCCAGGCGGCCCAGCGCAATCTGGCCCACCAGCGCGTCGCGCTGTGCTTCCGGCAGCGCACGGGTCATATCGGTATCGATAAAGCCCGGTGCCACGCAGTTTACGGTAATGCCGCGGCTGCCCACTTCGCGCGCCATGGACTTGGTAAAGCCCATGATGCCGGCCTTGGCCGCTGCGTAGTTGGTCTGGCCTGCGTTACCCATTGCCCCTACGACGGAGGCGATGTTGATGATGCGGCCGGTACGGGCCTTCATCATGGCGCGCAGCACGGCTTTGGAGGCCTTGAATACCGACTTCAGGTTGGTATCCATGATGGCGTCCCAATCGTCGTCCTTCATGCGCATCAGCAGACCGTCGCGGGTAATACCGGCATTGTTCACCAGGATAGCCACGTCGCCGTGCTCCTTGGCGATGGTGTCGATCAGCGCATCGATGGCACCCTCTTCACCCACGTTCAGCACCATGCCTGCGCCACCCCACTGCGCCAGGCGCTCACCAATGGCGGCCGCACCGGATTCGGAGGTAGCGGTACCAATGACCTTGGCACCTGCGGCGGCCAGGGTGTCGGCAATGGCAGCACCAATGCCGCGGGATGCGCCGGTAACCAGCGCTACTTTACCTTGCAAGCTCATGTATCTCTCCTGCAGTTGGCCGCATGCGGCCAACCTTTCATCTTTACGCCAGCTCGGCGCGGGCGGCTTCCAGCTTGGCAGCATCGGTCAGCGCGTGGCAGCTGACATTGCCATCGATACGCTTGGCCAAGCCTGCCAGCACTTTGCCCGGGCCACATTCAGCCATCAGTACAATGCCGTCGGCAGCCAGTTGCTGGATGGTTTCGGTCCAGCGTACCGGGCAGTACAGCTGGCGCGTCAGCGCGTCGCGAATTTGCCCAGCGTCGCTGTAGCTGGCCACGTCGGCGTTATGCAGCACCGGAATCTGCGGGGCCTTGATGTCCACAGTGGCCAGTGCAGCAGCCAGGCGTTCGGCCGCCGGCTTCATCAGCGTGCAGTGCGATGGCACCGACACCGGCAGCGGCAGCGCACGTTTGGCACCACGCGCCTTGCATAGCTCCATGGCGCGTTCTACGGCGGCCTTGCTGCCGGCAATCACTACCTGGCCTGGCGAGTTGAAGTTAACCGGCTCCACCACTTCGCCCTGCGCGGCTTCTTCACACGCAGCACGGATGTCGTCGTCGGACAGGTTCAGGATGGCGGCCATGGCGCCTTCGCCAGCCGGTACAGCTTCTTGCATCGCTTGAGCGCGCAAGCGCACCAGGCGGATAGCATCGGCAAAATCCAGGCTGCCAGCGGCTACCAGGGCGCTGTATTCGCCCAGGCTGTGGCCCGCTACGGCGGCAGGTACGGCACCGCCCTGCGCCAGCCAGGCGCGATAAGTGGCCACACCGGCAGCCAGCATCAGCGGCTGGGTATTGACGGTGGCGTTGATCGCGTCGGCACTATCAGCCTGCAGCATGGCCCACAGGTCTTCGCCCAGGGCCGCGGAGGCTTCATCAAATGTCTGTTTTACTACCGGCAGGTCGGCAAAGCCGTCCATCATTTTCAGGCTTTGCGAGCCCTGGCCGGGAAAGAGAAAGGCAAACGCCATGTTGGGTCTCCTTTTGAAACGGGGGGAATGATGACTGCTCGCTGCGATTTATGCAAAGAAAACACTCAAACGCTCGTATGATCGACGAAGATCAGCGCGAATAGCCGCCATTCATTGATGAAAATCAAACAAGCCGGCTACATATTGCTACATGGCCGGCTTGCTGCAGATCAGAAGCGCAGCAGCAGTGCGCCCCAGGCGAAACCACCACCGATACCTTCCATCAGCACCGTCTGGCCACGCTGTATACGGCCTTGACGCACGGCGTGGTCAAACGCCAGCGGAATGGAGGCGGCAGAGGTATTACCCTGCTCTGGCAGCGTGACAATCACCTTTTCCATAGACAGCTGCAGGTGCTTGGCGGTGGCTTCGATAATGCGGATATTGGCTTGGTGCGGCACCAGCCAGTCCACGCTATCTTGCGACACACCCGCCTCGGCCAGGGTTTTCTCGGCGATATCAGACAGTGCCTTCACGGCAAACTTGAACACCGCCGGGCCATCCATATGCAGGTAAGGCGTGCCTTCTACCTCGCCGCCAATGATCTGGGCTTCGGTTTTCAGAATGTCGCGATAGCGGCCGTCTGCGGCCAACTTGGCGTGCAGAATGCCCGGTTCGTCGGACGGGCCGACCACCACAGCACCAGCACCATCGCCAAACAGCACGCAAGTGCGGCGATCTTCCCAGTCCAGTAGGCGGCTCATGACTTCGGCGCCGACTACCAGCACGTTTTTGGCCATGCCGCTTTTGATGTAACCGTTGGCCGTGGCCAGCGCGTAAACAAAACCGGCACACACCGCCTGCACGTCAAATGCCGGCACACCCGGAATACCCAGCTTTTCCTGCAAGATGCTGGCGGTACTGGGGAAAACCATGTCCGGCGTGGTGGTGGCAACGATGATCAGATCCAGATCGGCAGGCTGCAAACCTGCGCTCTCCAGCGCACGCTGCGCCGCCAGGTAGGCCAGGTCGCTGGTTTTCTGGTCTTCTGCCGCGATGTGGCGCGCACGAATGCCAGTGCGAGAGACAATCCACTCGTCACTGGTTTCGATGCGCTCTGCCAGCATCGCATTCGTCATAACGGTTTCCGGCAGATAGCTGCCGGTACCAAGAATGCGTGAATAGGTCATGAGCTAACTTTAAGCTTCAGACTCGGAACGCTTGAGATTTTGTAATTGGGAAGCGACCCGGTCTGCGATGTGACCAATCACATTGGCGCGAACTTCCTCGCAAGCCTGCTCCAATGCAATACGGAACCCCAACGCGTCGGTACCGCCGTGGCTTTTTACCACGATGCCCCGCAGGCCCAGAAAACTGGCACCGTTGTAATAGCGGGGGTCAACACGCGCCTTGAACCGCTTGAGCACCGGCATGGCAGCCAGGGCGCACAGCTTGGTCCACCACGTGCTGGCGAACTCTTCGCGCAGGAAGGTAGCAATCATGTGCGCCAGCCCCTCGGATGCTTTTAGCGCAATGTTGCCGGTAAAGCCGTCGCAGACTACCACATCTACTGTCGATTTGAAGATGTCGTTGCCTTCAACGTTACCGTGGAAATTGAGACCGGATTCGCGCAGCAGCTCGGCTGCACGCTTGATGGAATCTGTACCCTTGATATCTTCCGAGCCAATGTTCAGCAGGCCTACCGTCGGGTTTGCCTTGTGTGTCAGGCTGGCGGCCAACTCGGAACCCATGATGCCGAATTGCACCAGCTGCTCCGGCGAGCATTCAACGTTGGCACCCAGGTCCAGCACACAGGTACTGCCCTTGATACCAGGCATCATTTTGGCAATGGCCGGGCGGTCGATACCGGGGATGGTTTTCAGGACAAACTTGGCTGTCGCCATCAGCGCACCGGTATTACCGGCGGAGACAGCGGCTTGCGCCTGACCTTCTTTGACGAGGTTAATCGCCACCCTCATCGACGAATCTTTCTTGTTCTTCAGCGCCAGCTGCGGCGATTCGTCCATGCCTACCACTTCGGTAGCATGGTGAACACGCACACGCGCACGCAAAGCATCCTGAAGGCCATGCAGCTCGGCATCAATTGCCGCACTGTCGCCAACCAGGATCAGATGAATGTCGGGGGTTTCTTGGAGGAATCGGATAGATGCCGGGACGGTGACTTTGAGGCCAACGTCACCGCCCATTGCATCAACCGCTACGGTGATAGTCATCAACGTGAAACGGTAGTAAACCTACCTGTAGTTATGAAGGTAAGAGTGGTCAAGGCGCAGATTACTCGCCTTTAGCCTTCACAACCTGACGGCCACGGTAGAAACCGTTCGGGCTGATGTGGTGACGCAGGTGGGTTTCGCCGGTAGTCGGCTCTTTAGCGAGCGACGGAGCGGTCAGAAAATCGTGTGCGCGGTGCATGCCACGTTTGGACGGGGACTTTTTGTTCTGTTGAACAGCCATGGTCGACTCCTAAGAAATTCAAGTAAAAGTTCAGGACCCGGATTTCTTAAGCGTCGCCAGTACCGCAAAGGGGTTAGGCTTGTCAGCCTTGGCGCGCTCCAGATGCTCCGTACCGCAATCGTCGTGTTTCGGCGACAGCGGCAAGCCCATAATGATTTCGTCTTCGATCAGCGCGGTCACGTCGAATGTTTCTTCGGCCAGGATGGCGTCCAGTTCATCGTCTACGTTCACGGCAGCTTCCAGTTTCGCCTCGCTGACAAACAGCGTGATGACACCCTCGCTTACCACTTCCAGCGGCATGGCCGCCAGACAACGCTGACAATTGACCTCGACATTGGCAACAACGCGATAACGCAACGACGGACGCCGCAAGCGGTCACTAAAACCACTAACGGTGAAACGAGCTGCGCCAACGGTAGAAGCCAGCACCTCGTGCACGCGAACATTCATTGCTGCAACCGGTGTTTTGCTTTCCAGCAAACCACCATCGCGGGCAAACGCGAGCGGATCAATCAAAATCGGGTTAGACATAAACCTTGGATGATATAATCGCCGCTGCCATTTTGTCAAAACAATCAGGACTTAACCTATCGACACCCTGCTTGTGGCCGTTGTCAAAACGCCCGCAGCAGCTTGCCCACCGGATACACCATGCAGATTGTTCTCGCTTCTACCTCGCCCTACCGGCGTGAGATTGTCGCCCGCCTGGGCCTGCCGCTCGTCACCGCTGCGCCCGTGTGCGACGAAACCCCGCTGCCAGATGAAAGCGCGCTAGATACCGCCGTGCGCCTGGCGCGCACCAAGGCCATGTCGCTGGCCAGCCAATACCCGGACGCACTGATCATCGGTGGCGACCAGGTGGCCTTGCTGGATGGCCAACAGATCGGCAAACCGGGCAGCTTTGAAAACGGCGTGAAGATGCTGCAATGGATGAGCGGGCGCACCGTGGTATTCCATTCGGCCCTGGCGCTGTACAACAGCCGCAGCGGCCAACTGCAAGAAGACGTGGGCATCACCAAGGTCACACTGCGCACCCTTAGCGAGCAACAGATCCGCAACTATCTTACCCGCGAGCCGGATGCCCTCCATTGCGCCGGTAGCGCCAAGAGCGAAACCCTGGGCGGCGCGCTGATGCAGAAGGTAGAAGCCGACGACCCCAATTCGCTGATTGGCGTACCGCTGTTTGCGCTGGTCACCATGTTGCAAAACGAAGGTGTGGAGATTCTATAAATGGCTGGCACTTTATATCTGATTCCCACGCCGCTAGGTGAAGGCGACACCCCTTGGCTGCCGGAAGGCGAACGCGCCCGCGTGACCCACCTCACCCACTTTGTGGTGGAAGCCGAAAAAACCGCACGCAAGCACCTGAAGCAGCTGGGCGTGACCACACCGATACGCGAGCTGGTGATGCACACGCTGAACGAGCACACCAAGCCGGCCGACGTAGCCGCGCTGCTGGCACCGTTGGCCGCAGGGCAGGACCTGGGCCTGGTATCGGAAGCCGGCTGCCCGGCGGTAGCCGACCCTGGCGCCCAGCTGGTGGCGCTGGCGCACGAAAAAGGCTATCGCGTCGAGCCGCTGATCGGCCCGTCGTCCATCCTGCTGGCCATGATGGCCAGCGGCGCCAACGGCCAGTGCTTTGCCTTTCACGGCTACCTGCCGGTAGACGCCGCCGAGCGCGCCAAAGCGATCAAGGCGCTGGAGCTGCGCTCGAAGCAAAACAACGAAACCCAGCTGTTTATCGAAACGCCGTACCGCAACAACGTCCTGTTGCAACAGCTGCGCGAAACGTTGGCCGCAACCACCCGCCTGTGCGTAGCTGCAGACCTTACCGCCCCGACACAAACCATTGTCAGCCGGCTGGTAAAAGACTGGCCACGCGAAGCACCGGATTTCCACAAACGCCCGGCTATTTTCGTGATTCACGCCAGCTAAGTGGCATGCAAGGCAGGGCTGTAGCACACTGGCAACGCACTATTATAAAAGTCAGACACTGCGAAAGCCTGCCATGCCCAACACTTTGCACGCCGACCATATCCGGCAGCTACAAACCCTGTATCAGGACAGTGAGCTGCTGGTCGCACTGTTCGACGCCAACGACACGCTGCGTTACGCCAACCCGGCCTTCCGCCAAACCTATCACCTGACAGAAACGGCCATGCCCACCTGGGTACAGCTGATGCGCGATAACTACCGGCAGCAAACCGGCACCATCATCCACACCAGCGACTTCGACACCTGGCTTGGTTCTGCGCTATCCCGCCGCGGGAAACAACGCTATCGCATGCTGGAAAGCGACTTGCACGACGGCCGCTGGCTCATGATGACGGAAACCGTCAACGAGGCCGGTTGGATGCTCTGCACCGCAGTGGACATCAGCAGCCTGGCAGAAGGCAAACGCAGCCTGCGCACGGCACGCGACCAGGCACTGCGGGCTGCCAGCACCGACGAGCTGACCGGGCTAAGCAACCGCCGCCATATCCTGGCCCAGCTGGACGCCCAGCTGGCACGCCCCGGCACACACTGCGTAGCCATTCTGGACATCGACTTTTTCAAACGGATCAACGACAACCACGGCCACCCTTTTGGCGACCAGGTGCTGATGGATTTTGCCCGTTACCTGCAAAGCCAGCTGCGGCGCAGCGACGGCATTGGCCGCCTGGGGGGCGAAGAATTCATGCTGGTACTGACAGATACCCAGGCCGCGCAGGCCAGCCTGCTGATGCACCATCTGTTAAGCGGACTGCACCCGCCACGCACGATAGGGGCACAGGTCGACTTCCATTACAGCTGCTCGGGCGGGCTCACCCAGCTACAGCCTGGCGACAGCGTACAAAGCGCCTACCACCGTGCCGACGCTGCGCTCTACCGCGCCAAGCAGCACGGGCGTAATCGCATCGAGCTGGGCTAGCGTCAGCTTACCCCACCCAAAGCGGCCTCTACTGCAGCTTGCTGTGCCTCATCCAGCCGCGCGGCCGCCAGGCTCAGCGTGGCGCCACCCAATGCACAGTACAGTGCATCCTGCCCGGGGTTCATCACGGCGCGATGGCGCATCACGGTCTCGGCATCGCCGCGCACAATGGGGCCGGTCAGTGCCGCCGCCGGCCCTAGCTCCAGACTATTGGCCAGCGTTTTCTGCATCAGGTCGCCCAGCAGCACCCTGGCATCTGCCTGGCCAATACCAGCTTGAGCAGCCAGCTGCAAAGCCAGCTCATGCAGCGTGACCAGATAATTGGACGCCACCGCCAACGCCGCGTGGTAAGCCACCTTGCCACCCGGCGCCAGTAAAAAAGGCTGCCCGCCAATGGCATGTGCCAGTGCTTGCAAGCCGGCAAACGCGCGCTCATCGCCTTCCAGCGCACAGCGGGTACCCGCAAAACTGGCCACCGCGCGCGCCGGCTCGGCAAACGAAAACGCCGGGTGCAGGCTGGCACAGTAAACACCCTGCGCCGCCAGCGGGGCCAGTAAGGCCGCCTCGCACGCGCCGCTGGCATGAAATACCACCTGCCCTGCGGCCAACGTGCCCGTAGCAGCCAGCTGCGCTGCCACCTCGGCAATGTGCGTATCCGGCACCGCCAGCAAAGTCAGCTCCGCCGGCTGTAATACCTGCAGGCTAGCCACCGGCGCACCTTGCCCGATAAAGGCACCAGCAGCCTGCGCCGAAGCCAGGCTACGACAATACACACTACCAATACGATAACCCGCCAGGGCGGCAAGGCGCCCCACACTCCGGCCTAGGCGGCCAGCCCCGACGATATTCAATGTTTGCATGATGTCCCCCCAGGACAAACGCTGCGGCGATGACGCAACGGTTATCGCACCCCCACAGCCAAGCGGCAATGCGCGATAAAGCACACGAATAGGTCGCGCAGCCTGGCAGGCCAAAGCGGCGCTACAATAGCGGGCAGCTGCTTACAGAAAGGTTACGCCCATGCCGTTCATCCTGTTCCTCGCCGCCTTCGCCGTACTGTTTTTCTATGGCGTCATGCTTTACAACGGCCTGGTGCGCCTGAAGCATGAGGTCAGTAAAAGCTGGGCCAATATTGATGTCCTGCTCAAGCAGCGCCACGAAGAGCTGCCCAAGCTGGTAGACGTGTGCCGCCATTACAGCCAGTTCGAGCAAGACACCCTGAGCCGGGTCATGGAAGCGCGCGCCATGCTATCCGAAGCCGCACGCGCGGCCAACGTTGGCCGCATCGGCGAGCTGGAAGGCCAGCTGCGCAGCCTTACCGGCCAGATCTTTGCCGTGGCCGAAGCCTACCCCGAGCTGAAAGCCGATGCCCAGTACAGCCACCTGGCGTTGCGCATTACCCAGCTGGAAGACAGCATTGCCGACCGGCGCGAACTGTATAACGAAGCCGTCAACCTGAACAATGTGCGCATCGAACAGTTTCCCGACGTGGTCATTGCCAGCCTGTTCAGCTTTCGCCCCGCCAAACCGCTGCGATTTGCCCAGGCAGAAAAACGCGACGTGGACGTGAATGCGCTTTTCCAGCGCTAGCCGCCTGGCCAGTGGCCGCGCCAGCCTGGCCCTCTACCTGGCCGCCCTGCCTCTGTGGCTATTCAGTGCCCATGGTTGGCCGCATGCCACGCCCATTGCGCTAGGCACACTCGGCCTTTACCAATGGTGGCGCTACCACCACCGCTACCGCCTGGTAGCCGACACCCCCACCAGCCGCAGTGCCACCCCAGTGCAAGGCTATGGCGAATTCTTCGGCCAGGCTCGCGCCCCGGATGGCCCACCACTTATCACCCCCTACGGCCACATGCGCTGTGTGTGGTACCACGCCAGCCGCCAGTGCCGCGACGACCGCCAAAGCGTACTGGCCGACAACACCCGCCACAGCAGTGATAACGCCCTTCTGCTGCAGCTGGGCAATGGCCAGCTGGTTATCGAGCCCGCCGGCGCGCAAGTGGAAACCCTGCACCAGCGCCAGTGGCAGGACGAGCAATACCAATACCGGGAAAGCTGGATCGCCGAGGGCGACCCGCTGTACGCCCTGGGCAGCGTCACCACCCATGCCGGCCCACCCGGCCAGCAAGCCTGGCGTGACGATTTGCAGCTATTGCTCAACGAATGGAAAGCCGACCGCAGCAGCCTGCTGCAACGCTTTGACCTGAACGGCAACGGCCAGCTGGACCCCGACGAATGGGAAGCCGTACGCCAGGCCGCGCACCAGGCCATAGACCAACAGCACCGCACCCTGGCCAGCATCCCGCCCAGCCACCACCTGCACCGCCCGGCAGACTCGCGCCCGTTCATGCTTAGCTGGCGCACACCCCAGGCACAGGCGCAGCAGCTACGCCTGCTCAGCTGGTGCCACGCTGCCGCCGCCCTGGCCGCCGGCGTGTGGCTGGCCCGGCTAGGCTAGCGCCACGCGCTAGCAGGCCCACCAGCTGCGGCCAACCCTAACCGCGCACCTGCACCATGCGTGCCACCGCCTCGGCCAGACGTTCCACGCCGGTGGTGTACGCCACCCGCACGTAGCGGCCGGCCTGATGGGCACCAAAATCCGCCCCCGGCGTAATCGCCACCTGCACCTCGTCCAGCACACGCTGGCAATAGGCAAAGCTGTCATCTGTTACCGCCGACACGTCGGCATACACATAAAACGCCCCGTCCGGCTGCGCCGGAATACGCCAGCCCAGCTGCGGCAGCGCCTGCAGCAGGTAGTCGCGGCGGCGGCCAAACTCGGCACGGCGCGCCTCCAGCTCGGCCAGCACCGCCGGCTGAAACGCGGCCAACGCCGCGTACTGCGCCGCGGCAGGTGCACACAAAAACAAGTTCTGCGCCAGCCGAACGGCGGGCTCCACGTAGGCCTGCGGCACCACCAGCCAGCCCAGCCGCCAGCCTGTCATCTGGAAATACTTGGAAAAGCTGTTGATCACGAAGGCGTCGTCCGCCAGCGCCAGCGCGCTGAACGGCGCCTGCCCGTAGCACAGCCCCTGGTAGATCTCGTCCACAATCAGCGCCCCGCCCCGCGCACGGCACACTGCGGCCAAGCCGGCCAACTCGTCTGCCTTCAGCATGGTGCCGGTAGGGTTGGCCGGCGTGGCCACCATCGCCGCCACGGTATTGGCCTGCCAGTGCGCGTCGGCATCCGCCGCCAGCAGCTGGAAGCGGCTGCCTGCATCCACCGCCACCGCCTGCGGCTGCCCGCCCAGCAGGCTGACAAAATGACGGTTACACGGGTAGGTAGGGTCGGCCATCAGCACGCCATCGCCCTCGTCCACCAGTAGCGACAGCGCAATCTGCAGCGCACCGGACGCGCCCGGAGTCACGATGATGCGCTGCGGCGCCACCGTCACGCCAAACTGGCTGGCGTAATGCGCAGCAATCGCCTCGCGCAGCTGCGGCAAGCCCTGCGCCGCCGTATAAAAGGTATGCCCGGCGGCCAGCGCCGCGCGGCCGGCATCGACAATAGCCTGCGGGGTGGCAAAATCCGGCTCGCCGATTTCAAGGTGAATCACGTCGTGCCCCGCCGCCTGCAAGGCGCGGGCTTTTTCCAGGATGGCCATCACCTGAAACGGGGCGATGGCATCCAGCCGTCTGGAGAGTTTCACTGCTGCTGTCCCTTTGTCTGTGCGGGCCTGTACGGCCTCTATCGAACAGCAGTATGCCGCAGCCACCGCCACGCGGGCAGGCTTGGCAAAAAAATGCATGGTTAGCAGTTGACAGCCCCCCAAGCCCTACCTATAATCCGCAGCCTACTGAGTCGGAGAGGTGGCAGAGTGGTCGAATGTACCTGACTCGAAATCAGGCGTACGTGCGAGCGTACCGAGGGTTCGAATCCCTCCCTCTCCGCCAGACCCCATTTAACGCTTTGTCAAACAAGAGAATCCTTTGAAATCAAGGGCCTCAGAACCTAAGGTTCTACACAAAGCTACTACACATGACGGAAAAAGCGCTTCGGTTCCTGAAGAGGGAATTGATATGCCAGTCCTGCCAACAGGTCTCGTCCGAGACAAAATCCGGCGTTTACTATCATCGCCGTCGCATCCCCCAAGACCTCCTCGCTAGCTACGGCGATAAAAAAGAACATATTGCGTCACTTAAAACCTCAAGCTACCAAGAAGCACTGCAGAGATTTCAAAGTCTTGATGCTAGGCTACTGCTTGACTGGGAACGCAAGCGCCAGCGCCGAGCAGACTTCTTTGCTAAGCGCCAAACCGAGGCCGCCCTCGTTATCAAAGAGCTTACCCCCGAAGTCATTGAGCTAGTCAGCAAGCATTTCGAATCTGCATCACTAAATGGTGATGATTACCAGCGAGATGAAGGCCATTACGACAAAGAGCTCATCAACGAGTACAAGCTTGGTTACGGCTCAGCTCTTCCTGAGTTGAAAGCCGCTGTAGCTATTGGAGATATCGAGGTACTCGGCCCACTCCTGCAGCAATTCCTAGATATTCATCATTATCAAGCAGACATCACTCCCTCTGATTTCCGGCGACTTGCAATCGCGTATGGCAGAGCGGCCATCAAAACTAATGATTCGCTGCTACGCAGGTATGAGGGCGAGGAAGTCATTGCTCCTGCGGTGAATTTGGACCAATACAAGTTCTTTGAGGTGGTCGCGACGTCCCCCCGACGTCGGCCCCATCCGTGGTCACGGTCACCAGTTCCTCTGCCGCCGGAATTTGCGATAGCAGCTCTGGCAGCATCGTGGCATCACCGGTGCGATTGTCGGTCACTTCTATTGCCCGGATTTCCAGCGTTTGCGCATCTATGCCCAGATGCAGTTTGCGCCATTGGCGGCGGTAGTCAGCGCCATGCTTTTTCACCTTCCACTCGCCTTCACCCATCATCTTGATGCCGGTGCTATCGACCAAGAGATGCAGGCAACCTTGCTTTTTCTGTACCGGGATGCGGACCTGCAGGTCTTTCTGCCGGCGGGAAAGCGTGCTGAAGTCAGGAACGGCCCAGTCAAGTCCAGCCAAGCGCAACATACTCTCGACCATGCCTGTGGCCTGGCGCAATGCCAGACCTAAAGAGGCATTGGATGGTGAGACAGAACTGGATGGCAGCATCGGAGAAAGTGGGCTGCCGTCCGCGTCTACCGGTGGCCGGAGCCTGCCAGTTCATATCTTTGTCGAGCCAGAGAAGGAGCTGTCCTCGTTGCTTGAGGGCGTGGTTGTAGGTCTGCCAGTTGATGGTTTGGTACTTGGGAGGAAGGGGCTTGCTCATGCGGTCATTTTACCGGATGGCCGCAAGCCATGATTTGTACAACAAAGCCTCTTTGATGGCGTTCTGTAATGACCCAGCCCTTTCTGCACAGGTCAGGCTGCTAATTGATACGCCATCGCCGGTGTCTTCATCCCCAAAGCCTGGTGCGGGCACCGGTGGTTGTAGAACCCGATCCAGTCTGCAATCACCCGGCTGGCGTGCACCAGGCTTTCAAAGCGGTGTCGATGCGCGCACTGCTCTTTCAATGTACGAATCACCCGCTCCACCATGCCGTTCTGCTCCGGCGTGTACGGCGTGATGAACTCCTGCTGCAAACCGTAGCTTTTCACCAGCGCGGTGTAGCTGCGGCTGGTGAACACCAAACCGTTGTCGCTGCGCAGCAGAAAGCGTTGCGGTACCCGCCCCAGGCAGCCAAAGCGGTTGATCAGTGCGTGTTCCAGTGCCGATTCAGCCGTTTTAGACTTGCCACTGCGTGACAGATGCCAGCCCAGCAGCTCGCGGGTGCAGCAGTCAATCACCAAGGCCAAATGGCACCAGCCATCCTTCCCGGCCCAGATGCGGCACAGGTCTGTCGCCCCGCGTTGGTTGGGCTCGGCCGCCACCGATGGCAGGGCTTGCACGCGCGGGCGGAAGCCAACTGGTCGCTTCTTCAGAAGCCAGCTTTTGAGCTGAAAGATGCGCTGCACGGTGTTTTTATTCATGCCCAGCAGGCCTGCCACGGTGCGGTAGCCGAATGAAGGATTCTCTTCAATCATCTCTTTGATGGGCTCGACCAGCTGCGGCTGCAGCTTGGGCGCGGCCTTTTGCGGGCGGTAGTACAGCGTGCGACGCGGCACGTCGAACCACCGGCACAGCTTGCTGATGGGCACCTGAATGCCGTCGTCTGCCAGTCCCTGCCGGACGAGGTGGACTACTTGTCGTCCTCGCCCAGCAGAGACTGCAGCTTTTTTCGGGCGCGCAGCTCCAGCATGGCTTCGCCGTAGGCTTCCTGCAGTTCTTTGAGCTGTTTCTCGTATTGCTCGCGGATGTCCATCGGCTTGGCACGCAAGGCATTCTCCATGCCGCGCTTGGCCTCATCGACCCAGGTTTCGATCTCGGAG
>AMYZ01000019.1 GCA_000335715.1 beta proteobacterium L13 | reverse complement strand
GGAAGCCGCCTTCGCGACGCTCGCCGCCGAAGCGTGGCTTGTCGAAGCTGCGCTCTTCGCGTTGGAAGCCGCCTTCGCGACGCTCGCCGCCGAAGCGCGGTTTGTCGAAGCTGCGCTCTTCGCGCTGGAAACCACCCTCGCGTCGTGGTTCGTCGCTACGTGGCGTTGCCGGGGTATCGATGTCGCTAACGCGCTTCAGGAAACTGGTGCGTACCGGGCCGCTTGCCGGTTTGTTTTCTACCGGTGCCTGCTCGCTGTCGCGTGGTTCTGGTGCCACGTAGTCGGGGTGGGCTTTGCCACCACGGCCCGCTACGCGGTCACGGGTATAGGTTTTTTGCGGGCGCTCTGCGGGTACGGCTTCCGGGGCCGGGGCGTAATCTTCCGGCTTGACCGAAAACAGTGTGCGCGGCTTGTCCAGCCCGTGGTCGCCACGTGGCTGGTGATCGTTGGGTTGTTCGCGGCGGAAGTCGCCTTCGCGTTTGAAGCCGCTGTCGCGATTGCCTTCGAAGCGTGGTTTGTCGAAGCTGCGTTCGCCGCGTGGCTGGAACTCGCCATCGCGTTTGAAGCCGCCTTCGCGGTTTTCACGGTTGCCTTCAAAGCGTGGTTTGTCGAAGCTGCGTTCGCCGCGTGGCTGGAACTCACCATCGCGCTTGAAGCCGCCGTCGCGGTTTTCACGATTACCTTCGAAGCGCGGCTTGTCGCCGCCGAAACGTGGTTTGTCGAAGCTGCGCTGTTCGCCGCGTGGCTGGAACTCGCCGTCGCGTTTGAAGCCGCCTTCGCGGTTATCGCGATTGCCTTCGAAGCGTGGCTTGTCGCCGCCGAAACGCGGTTTGTCGAAGCTGCGTTCGCCGCGTGGCTGGAACTCGCCATCGCGCTTGAAGCCGCCATCGCGATTGCCTTCGAACCGCGGCTTGTCGCCGCCGAAACGCGGTTTGTCGAAGCTGCGTTCGCCACGTGGCTGGGCATCACCGTCACGACGATGCTCGCCGCCGAAGCGTGGTTTGTCGAAACCACGGCTGTCGTTGCCAAAGCGCGGGTTGTTGCCGGCCTGGCCTGCTGGCGGAGCGTTATTCCCGGCAGGTGGTGCGTTGCGCTCGGCAAAAGATGTGGGCTGACGGCGTTGCGCGGCGCGCTGGCGGGAACGGAATGTGGACATCGTGCGGTAATCCTTTGAAATCAATCCACCATTCTAGCCTATTCGGGGCTTGCCTGCTTGGTACTCCCCGCGCTTTGGTTTAACATGGCCGGTTCGATTTTGAGTGGCTAAGCCGTGTCTACGCTAGAAACCCAGTTTGGTAGCCGCCTGGTGGCGTGGCAGCGCCTGTATGGCCGCCATGGCCTGCCGTGGCAGGTAAGCGATGCTTATCGCGTGTGGCTGTCCGAGATCATGCTGCAGCAAACGCAGGTCAGCACCGTGCTGGGTTATTACCCGCGCTTTCTGGCCCGCTTCCCCGACCTGGCGACGTTGGCCGCAGCGCCGGTGGACGACGTGCTGGCGCTATGGAGTGGCCTGGGCTACTACACCCGGGCGCGCAACCTGCACAAGGCCGCGCAGATGGTGATGCACGATTTTGGCGGCGAGTTTCCGCAGCAGCGGCAGGATATCGAACGCCTGCCTGGCGTGGGCCGCTCTACCGCGGCAGCCATTGCGGCGTTTGCTTTTGGCCAGCGCGAAACCATTCTGGATGGCAATGTCAAACGCGTGCTGACGCGCTGCTTTGGCGTAGAAGGCTACCCCGGTGACAAGGCGGTGGAGGCGCAGCTGTGGCAGCTGGCCGAGCGGCTTACCCCCGCTAGCCGCGCCGATATGGTGCCGTATACCCAAGGGCTGATGGACCTGGGCGCTACCGTCTGTACGCGCAGCAAGCCAGCCTGTATTGCCTGCCCGATGCTGGATGCCTGTGTGGCGGCCAACAGTGGCCGCACTGCCGAGCTGCCGCAGCGCAAGCCGAAAAAAGCCGTGCCCGAGCGCGAGACAGTGATGCTGATTGCCCTGCACCAGGGCCATGTACTGCTGCAGCGCCGCCCGCCGGTAGGCATCTGGGGCGGGCTGCTCAGCTTGCCGGAGTTCGACAGCACGCTGGCGGTAGATGGCTGGCTGGCGGCCAACGCTGCAGGCGACCTGTTGCCCGCCTGGCCCGAGCTGGTGCACGTGTTTACCCATTTCCGGCTCACCATTACGCCGCAGCCGGTACAGCTGCAGCAGAGGTTGGCCGATAGCTGCCACGACGACAGCTGGCAGTGGCTGCCGCTGGCTGACGCACTGGATGCCGGCGTGCCGGCACCGGTGCGCAAGCTGCTATTGCAAGCCCTGGCGATTACCCCTTAAACCCTGTCGCGGCGTGGCCGCAAGGTGAGTTGAAAGATGGTTTCCGTAGTACGTTCCGTAGCCGATACCCTGGCCGATGCCGCCGACCCCGCGGTGTGGCTGGCCCAGCTGTCCGCCGCGCTCACCGACGCCGAGCGCGCCATGCTGCAGCGCGCGTTTGACGCCGCGCGCGCCATGTACGCCGGCAAAACGCTGCCGCATACCGGTGAAGATGTGTTCAGCCATGCCGTGGCCGCCGCCGCCATCGTGGCCGACCTGAACCTGCTGCCGGACGCCATTGCCGCCACCTTGCTGTTTGCCGCCCCGGATTACCGCGAAGACTGGCAGGAGTGGCTGCCCAATACCTTCAACCGCACCGTGCTGACCCTGGTAGATGGCGGCAACCGTGTGCGCCGCCTCACCGAGCTGGCGCGGCTGGACCGCCTGGCCACGCCGGAAGACCGCGCCCGCCAGGCCGAAACCATGCGCAAGATGCTGCTGGCCATGGTGGCCGACATCCGCGTGGTGCTGATCAAGCTGGCGTGGCGCACGCAAACCATGCACTACCTGTCGCAGGTGGCCGAGGGCGGCCTGCGCCGCCAGATTGCGCAAGAAACACTGGAGCTGTTTGCGCCGCTGGCCAACCGCCTGGGCGTATGGCAGATCAAGTGGGAGCTGGAAGACCTGGGCTTTCGCCATACCGAGCCAGACAACTACAAGAAAATTGCCAAGCTGCTGGACGAGCGCCGGCTGGAGCGTATCGACTATATCGAACGCCTGCTGGATACCCTGCGTGGCGAGCTGAAAGGCGCTGGCATCAAGGGCGATGTCGCCGGCCGGCCCAAGCACATCTATTCCATCTGGAAGAAGATGAAGAAAAAGAAGCTCGATTTTTCCGAGCTGTACGATATCCGTGCCGTGCGCATTCTGGTGGAGCGCCTGCAGGATTGCTACACCGTGCTGGGCTTGATCCACAGCATGTGGCAGCCGATACCCGGCGAGTTTGACGACTACATCAGCAACCCCAAGGCCAACGATTATCGCAGCCTGCACACCGCCGTTATCGGCCCGGAAGGGCGCGGCGTGGAGGTGCAGATCCGCACCTTCGAGATGCACGAGCACGCCGAGTTCGGCGTAGCCGCCCACTGGCGCTACAAGGAAGGCGGCAAAGGCGACGCGCAGTACGAGGAGAAAATCTCCTGGCTGCGCCAGCTGCTGGACTGGCGCGAGGAAATGTCGGACTCCGACCGCAGCGACCTGGCCGACGCCTTCAAGACCGAGCTGTTCTCCGACACCATCTACGTGCTGACGCCGCAGGGGCGCGTGCTGGATTTGCCCTCGGGCGCTACCGCCATCGATTTTGCCTATAGCCTGCATACCGACCTGGGCCACCGTTGCCGCGGTGCCAAGGTAGAGGGCCATATCGTGCCGCTGTCCACGCCGCTGCAAAACGGCCAGCGCGTAGAAATCCTCACCGCCAAAGAAGGCGGCCCGTCGGTGAACTGGCTGCACGAAGGCTGGGTGAAGAGCCACCGCGCCATCAGCAAGATCCGCCAGTACGTCCGCCAGCAAAACGCCGACGTGGTGCGCGAAACCGGCCGCCAGCTGTTCGAGCGCGAGCTGTCGCGCCACCCGCACGTGCAGCCCAGCCTGGCGCAGATTGCCGACAAGCTGGGTTACTCGCGCATGGACGAGCTATACGCCGCGCTGGGCCACGGCGAGCTGGGTACCCGCGCCATCAGCAACGCCATCGAGAGTTTTGCGCCGCAGCAGCCGCTGGAGGTGGCCCCGGAAGACCTGGTGCGCCGCAGCCGTGGCGGCCATGACTCGGGTGGTGTGCTGATCGAGGGCGTGGGTAACCTGATGACCATTCTGGCCAAGTGCTGCAAACCGGCGCCGCCAGACAGCGTGGCCGGTTTTGTTACCCGCGGCCGCGGTATCTCGATACACCGCAGCAACTGCATTACCCTCAAGCGCCTGTCGGCCGACGCGCCGGAGCGGCTGATCGCGGCTGACTGGGGCGAGCAGAAAAACGGCGTGTTCCCGATCGACCTGGAAATCCACGCCAGCGACCGCCCCGGCTTGCTGCGCGATATTTCCGACGTGTTCTCGCGCGAAAAGCTGAACGTAATCGGCGTGAATACCCTGTCGCGGGCGCAAAAAGCCAAGCTGCGCTTTACTGTAGAGGTGCGGCAGGTGCGCGATATCAGCCGCGTGCTGGCGCACATCATGGAAGTACGCGGCGTGCACGAGGCGCGGCGCGTTTAAGCGGCGTGCGGCCAACCCTGGCCGCGCCGCGTGTTCTCGTCGGCAGCCTGCCTGCTGGCGCCGGGCCCGGGATGGGCCTGCAATCACTGTTAACCGAGTGCATCATGCAAGACCTGAAACAGCAGGCGCAGCTGGCGCTGTCGCTGATGGACCTGACATCGCTCAATGACGACGACAGCGTGGCCACCATAGACGCGCTGTGCGCCAAGGCGCGCAGCGACGCGGGGCAGGTAGCCGCCGTGTGCGTCTACCCGCGCTTTGTGCCGCACGCCCGCCGCGCCCTGGCGCGCGCCGGAGCTACCGGCGTAAGCATTGCTACCGTGACCAATTTTCCGCACGGCGATGACGACGTGGCGATTGCTGTGGCCGAGACTCGCGCCGCCATCGCCTACGGTGCGGACGAAGTAGACGTGGTGTTCCCCTGGCGTGCGCTGCAGGCCGGTAATGCTGATGTTGGCCGCGAGCTGGTGTCGGCGTGCAAGGCCGCCTGCGGCGACAAGCTGCTGAAGGTGATTATCGAAAGCGGCGAGCTGGCCACGCCGGCGCTGATCCGTCAGGCCAGCGACATTGCGCTGGCCGCCGGGGCCGACTTCCTGAAAACGTCTACCGGCAAAGTGGCGGTGAACGCCACGCCAGAGGCAGCGGCCATCATGCTGCAGGCCATCCGCGACAGCGGCCGGCCATGTGGCTTCAAGGCTGCCGGTGGCGTGCGCACGGCCGAGGAAGCAGCGCGCTACCTGCAACTGGCCGCCGATATCATGGGGGCGGCCTGGCTGGCCCCGGCCCACTTCCGCTTTGGTGCCTCCGGCTTGCTGGCCAACCTGCAGGCGGTGGTGCAGGGCGGGGCGGTCACGCAGCACAGCGGCTACTAAGCGCTGCCACCCCCCCTGATCCTGCGTTGCGCCTCCTTGCCGTACTGCTTGTACTGTCTGAGTCGGCGCGCCTTGGCTCAGGTGCGTTGCGAGATTTTTTAAGCGGCGCCACGGGTGAGTTTGGCACCCGGCAAAGTTGGCCGCAGCGATGCGGCCAACCTTTTTTATTGACGGCCAGCTGGCCGGGCGGGCACTGTCCTTGCCGCAGCCAGCGTGCTAAAAACACAGATAAAGCGCAGCGTGTACTGCGCGGCCAATACGACGAGGCAATACCATGACAAACCGACGCGCCATCATTCTGGTACTGGATTCCCTGGGCATAGGCGCCAGTGCCGACGCCGATAAATTCGGCGATGTAGGCAGCAATACCCTGGGCAGCATCGCCCGCGCCGCCGCCAGCGGTGCGGCCAACGTTGGCCGCAGCGGCCCACTGCGGCTGCCCAACCTGTCCCGCCTGGGGCTGGGGCACGCCTGTGCGCTATCGTCCGGCTACTTCCCCGAGGGCATGGACCCGGCAGCGCCGGTAGCGGCCTACGGCTACGCCCGCGAGCTGTCCAGCGGCAAGGACACGCCGTCCGGTCACTGGGAAATCGCCGGCGTGCCGGTGCTGTTTGACTGGGGTTACTTCCACGACAAGCAGAACAGCTTCCCGCAAGCCTTGCTGGACGAGCTGGTGGCCAAGGCCGGCCTGCCGGGCTACGTGGGCAATTGCCACGCCAGCGGTACCGAGATTCTCGACCGCCTGGGCGAAGAGCACATGGCCAGCGGCAAGCCCATTTTCTACACTTCGGCTGACTCGGTGTTCCAGATTGCCTGCCACGAGGAAACCTACGGCCTGGAGCGCCTGTACGAGCTGTGCCGCATCACGCGCGAGGCGCTGGCACCGTACAATATCGGCCGCGTGATTGCGCGCCCGTTTGTGGGCAGCGGTACAGGCCAGTTCAGCCGCACCGGCAACCGCAAAGACCTGGCGGTAGAGCCGCCAGCGCCCACCGTACTGCAAAAGCTGGCAGAGGCGGGCGGGCAGGTGGTGTCGGTGGGCAAGATCGCCGATATTTACGCCCACGTCGGCATCACGCAAAAGTACAAGGCCACCGGCCTGGATGAGCTGTGGGACACCACGCTGGCCGCGCTGAAGACCACGCCGGGTCACAGCATCATCTTTACCAACTTTGTGGATTTCGATTCCAGCTACGGCCACCGCCGTGACGTAGCCGGCTACGCCCGCGCGCTGGAGCAGTTTGACGCGCGCCTGCCGGAACTGCTGGCCGCCATGGGCGACGACGATATCGTGATCCTCACCGCAGACCATGGCTGCGACCCTAGCTGGCCGGGTAGCGACCACACCCGCGAGCATATTCCGGTACTGTGCTACGGCAAGCAGGTAGCGCCCGGCAGCCTGGGCGAGCGTGCCACCTTTGCCGACATCGGCCAGAGCGTGGCTAGCTGGTTGGGCGTGCCAGCCATGGCGTACGGTACGTCGTTTCTGGGCTAGGGCCTGAAAGGTATTTTGCCGGTGGCAGGGGGCGTATCGCGCCTGCCGCCGGCCTGTTTTTGACTGCGGCCAACATACACGTACAGGGGCGGACGTGTTGGCGCATACCATCTCCGACGGCGGGCAGAGCACCGTTCCGGCCTTTGGCACCCGTGTATCAGCCGGCCGTCGTGACCACAGCAAGGAGATAAAACATGGCTACACCGCATATTGGCGCTGAAATGGGCGATTTTGCCGACATCGTACTGATGCCGGGCGACCCGCTGCGCGCCAAGCTGATTGCCGAAACCTACCTGGACAACGCCGTACAGGTGACCAGCGTGCGCAATGTGTTCGGCTACACCGGCACCTACAAGGGCAAGCGCCTGTCGGTGATGGCGCACGGCATGGGAATCCCGTCGGCCAGCATCTACACCACCGAGCTGATCAAGGATTTTGGCGTGAAAACCATCATCCGTATCGGCTCTTGCGGCTCGGTAGACGCGGCACGGCTTGGCCTGCGCGATATCGTCATCGCCATGGGTGCCTGCACCGACAGCAAGGTCAACCGCATGCGTTTTCTGGATCACGACTACGCCGCCATTGCCGACTTCGACGTGCTGCGCACGGCGGTGGAAACGGCAGCCCAGCTGGGCAAGAAGGTGCAGGTGGGTAATGTGTTCTCGGCCGACCTGTTCTACGGCGTACAGCCGCAGCTGCTGGACACGCTCAAGAGCATGAATGTGAACGCAGTAGAAATGGAAATTGCCGGCATCTACGGCGTAGCCGCGCAATACGGCGCGCGCGCGTTGGGCATTGTGACCGTATCGGACGTGATTCCGACCGGCGAGGCCATGGACGCCGAGGCGCGCCAGACCACCTTCCGCGACATGATGGAAATCGCACTGGAAACGGCATTCAAGCTGTAATCCAGACTTGCCAGTGCTGCATTGCACCGGGTTTGTCGCGTGCGGCAAACATTTTTTGGTGCAATGCACAAAATTGCCTTGCAAAGTGCCTAGCGCAATTCCATAATCAAGTCACATCAGGACGTTGCGTGAAAGTGTGCGTTTTGGTGTTGTCTCCTCCATCCTCCTTCTATAGGTGGAACTTGGCGCAATCAGGCAAGCCCGATTGCGCTCTTTTTTTGCCTTTTTGCCCAATGTGTACCGAAAACGGTTTCTCTTTGCCCGACAAGGCCTTGAATCGTGACTTAGGTTTGACAGCAGGGTATCTCTGTAATAGAATCCGGAACTTTCAAGAATTACGATGGAAGAGTTCCATGAAGACCTTTTCTGCCAAGCCGCATGAGGTAAAGCGCGAGTGGTTCGTGGTCGACGCCGAAGATAAGGTGTTGGGCCGTCTCGCTGCTGAAATCGCTCGTCGTCTGCGCGGCAAGCATAAGCCGGAGTTCACTCCGCACGTTGATACCGGTGATTACATTGTTGTCGTTAACGCAGAGAAACTGCGCGTTACCGGTAACAAAGCACTGGATAAGAAGTACTACCGTCACTCCGGCTACCCAGGTGGTATCTACGAGCGCAACTTCACCGAACTGCAAAACCAGTTCCCGGAGCGCGTTCTGGAAAAAGCCGTTAAAGGTATGCTGCCGAAGGGTCCGCTGGGTTACGCCATGATCAAGAAGCTCAAGGTATACGCCGGCACCGAGCACCCGCACACTGCGCAACAGCCAAAAGTGCTGGAAATCTGATTTCTGAGGCAAGTATAGATGAACGGTAAATACTACTACGGTACCGGCCGTCGCAAGAGCTCCGTAGCTCGTGTGTTCATGCAAAAAGGCTCCGGCCAGATCATCGTTAACGGCAAACCAGTTGACCAGTATTTCGCTCGCGAAACCGGTCGCATGGTTATCCGTCAACCACTGCAAATCACCGAGCACCTGGAGTCTTTCGACATCATGGTTAACGTGAACGGCGGCGGTGAAACCGGCCAAGCTGGTGCCATCCGTCACGGCATCACCCGCGCCCTGATCGACTTCAGCGCTGAGCTGAAACCTACTCTGTCCCACGCCGGCTTCGTTACTCGCGATGCCCGTGAAGTGGAACGTAAAAAAGTGGGTCTGCGCAAAGCACGTCGTCGCAAGCAGTTCTCCAAGCGTTAATTTGCTTGTTGCGAGACAAAAAAAGCCACCGTTCGCGGTGGCTTTTTTCTTTTGGCGCGGGTGTTATCTGCCAAGGTTGGCCGCAATGCGGGCTGTCTGGCGTAGCTTGGAAAGCACAGCTTGGCAGCAGCTGACCCGTGCTGTTTTCCTTGTTGCATTGCACTGCCGCACTCCTTACCATGTCGCCTTTGCGACATTTTTTTATATCCAGAGGAGCCTGGCATGATCAAGGTGGGCATTGTCGGCGGTACCGGTTACACCGGTGTCGAGCTGTTGCGTTTGTTGGCCAACCATCCGGGTGCCGAAGTGGTGGCGGTAACGTCGCGCAAGGAAGCCGGCATGAAGGTAGCCGAGATGTTCCCCAGCCTGCGTGGCCGTGTGGATGTGGCGTTCAGTACGCCCGACGAAACTGACCTGAAAGCTTGCGACGTGGTGTTCTTTGCCACCCCGCACGGCGTGGCCATGGCGCAGGCGCGCGAGCTCTTGGAAGCCGGCGTGAAGGTGATCGACCTGGCGGCCGACTTCCGCCTGAAAGACCCGGCCGTGTTTGCCAAGTGGTACGCCATGGAACACAGCTGTACCGACCTGCTGGCCGAGGCGGTTTACGGCCTGCCCGAGTTTAATCGCGAAGCCATCCAGCAGGCGCGTCTGATCGGCATGGCCGGCTGCTACCCGACCTCCGTACAGCTGGGCCTGCTGCCGCTGCTGGATGGGGGCAAGCAGTATATTGAAACCGATACCCTGATCGCCGACTGCAAGTCCGGCGTATCCGGTGCCGGCCGTAAAGCCGAGGTGGGCACCCTGTTTGCCGAATCCAGCGATAACTTCAAGGCCTACGGCGTGAAAGGCCACCGCCACAGCCCGGAAATCGAGCAAGGCTTGTCGGCCATCCACGGTGCGCCGGTCAAGCTGACCTTTGTGCCGCACCTCACGCCGATGATCCGCGGCATTCATTCCACCATTTACGCCCGCCTGAAGCCGGAAGGCCGCGATGTAGACTTCCAGCAGCTGTTTGAGCAGCGCTTTGCCAGCGAGCCGTTCGTGGATGTGCTGCCGGCTGGCAGCTGCCCGGAAACGCGCTCGGTACGCGGTGCCAACACGGCGCGTATCGCCGTGCACCGCCCGGGCAATGGCGATTTGCTGGTGATTCTGGTGGTAGAAGATAATCTGGTCAAAGGCGCATCAGGCCAGGCTGTACAGGTGATGAACCTGATGTTCGGCCAGCCGGAAAATGCCGGCCTGGATATCGTGCCGCTGATGCCCTGATGTTGAAAACTCGCCAGCCGGCCCAATATCCTACTAAAATAGTAGGATGAAGGGCCGCTGGCGCGGCCCGTCCTTGTACCGAAAGGCTTGTGAGATGACTGCTGCTACCGAAACCCCGTCCCCGATCAACTTTACCGACAGCGCTTGCGACAAGGTGCGTGACCTGGTGGCCGAAGAAGGCAACCCGGACCTGAAACTGCGCGTTTTCGTTACCGGCGGCGGCTGCTCCGGCTTCCAGTACGGTTTTACATTTGACGAAATCGCCAATGAAGACGATACCGCTATTGAGCGTGCTGGCGTAACCTTCCTGGTAGACCCGATGAGCTACCAGTATCTGGTAGGTGCAGAGATCGACTACCAGGAAAGCCTGGAAGGTTCCCAGTTTGTGATTCGCAACCCGAATGCACAAACCACTTGTGGTTGCGGCTCGTCCTTTTCGGTGTAAACCCGAGCGTTGCCTCATGCACAAACCCGGGTTTTTCCCGGGTTTTGCTTTTGCGGAGAAACATCATGCATAACAAGATTCCGCCCATCATCTTGCCCAAGGTGGAGTTCACCCGCGAGTTTGCGTTCAGTGAACAGGATTTCGAACGTGTACGGCAGCTGATTTACAAGGAAGCGGGCATCTCGCTGAACCCCACCAAGAAAGACATGGTATACGGCCGCCTGGTGCGCCGCATCCGCGAGCTGAAGCTGGATGGTTTTGCCGCATACGTCGACTTTTTGCAAAGTGCAGGGGGCAAGCGCGAGTTCGAGTTATTCGTTAATGCGCTCACCACCAACCTGACGTTCTTCTTCCGCGAAGAACACCATTTCCACATGCTGGCCGACTA
This sequence comes from beta proteobacterium L13, assembly GCA_000335715.1. Taxonomy (GTDB): domain Bacteria; phylum Pseudomonadota; class Gammaproteobacteria; order Burkholderiales; family Chromobacteriaceae; genus Vogesella. Next base: position 75,238 of record AMYZ01000019.1, on the reverse strand, counting down.
CCTGAAAACGCTGCCGGCAGGGCAGGAGATCAGCATCTGGTGCGCGGCCTCGTCTACCGGTGAAGAGCCGTACTCCATCGCCATGACGGCATTGGAGGCGCTGGGCGGGCGCGGCAATATCAATATTCTGGCCACCGATCTGGATACCAGCGTGCTGGAGGTTGGCCGCAAGGGCATTTACAGCGCAGACAAAATCACCAAGCTGCCAGCCGGTTACGCCGCGCGCTACTTTGACAAGCTGCCGGATGGCAACTATCAGGCCAAGGCGCAGCTGCGCAGCATGATTACTTTCAGCCAGCTGAACCTGGTGCATAACAACTGGCCGATGCGCAAACAGTTCGACGCGCTGTTCTGCCGCAACGTGATGATCTACTTCGATCGCGACACCCAGTTTGCGGTGCTCAAGAAGTTTCACCCGCTGATCAAGCCGCACGGTCTGCTGTTTGTCGGCCACTCGGAAAACTTCTATTTCGCCTCGGACTATTTTGCCCTGCGTGGCAAGACGGTATACGAGCTGGCACGCCGCAAACCTTGACGTTTACGGCAGCTTGGCATGCTGCCTGCATCGTTTTACCATGCTTGCCGGCGAGGCCCCTTGTGGGCCTTTTTTCTTGTGTGCCAAGGGGGTGAGATGAAGGTTGCCATACTGGGTGCCGGCATTATCGGCATTTCCACCGCGTGGTTTTTGCGCCAGGCAGGGCATGAAGTCGTGGTGGTAGACCGTGCCAGCGGGCCGGCCCGCGAGACCAGCTTTGCCAATGGCGGGCAGATTTCGGTGAGCCAGTCCGAGCCGTGGGCGCACCCGTCTACCCCGTGGCGCGTGTTGCGCTGGATGCTGCGCGAGGACGCCCCGCTGTGGTTTCGCCCGCATCTGGACCCGGCGCAGTGGCGCTGGGCGCTGCAGTTCTTGCGCGAATGCCTGCCAGGGCGCCATGCGGCCAACCTGCGCCATATGGTAGCGCTAGGGCGTTACAGCCAGCAGACCTTCGCCCAGCTGCGCCAGCAGCTGCCACTACAGTATGCGCACCGCCAGCAAGGCATTCTGGCGCTGCTGTTCCAGCGCCAGGAGGTAGAGCACGCACTGGCTGCCTGCCAGCTGCTGGCGGCCGAGGGTGTGACGCGCCGCGTGGTATCGGTAGACGACGCGGTGGCGCGCGAGCCGGCGCTGGCGGCCATCGCCCCGCAGCTGTTGGCCGCTACCTGGTGCGAGAGCGATGAATCCGGCGACGTGCACCAGTTTACCTGCCAGCTGGCGGCGGCCTGCGCCGACGCGGGCGTGCAGTTTGCCTGGCACACGCGCATCAATGCGCTGCAGCCGCAGGGCGGGCGCATTGCGGGGGTGTCGGTTACCGGCGCGGATGGCCGCTTTGATACAGTACAGGCCGACGCCTACGTGCTGGCGCTGGGCAGCCATAGCCCGCTGTTGCTGGCACAGCTTGGCCACCGCATTGAGGTGTATCCGGCCAAGGGGTATTCGGCGACCTTGCCGCTGGTCAATGCCGCCCTGGCGCCGCAGGTGAGCATTACCGACGAGTCGCACAAGCTGGTGTTCTCGCGCCTGGGTGACACGCTAAGGGTGGCTGGTACCGCCGAGCTGTCCGGCTACAGCAGCCACCTGAACCCGGTGCGCTGCGCTGCGCTGGTGCGCCGCACGCAGCAGCTGTTCCCCGACGCCTGCCACTGGGACGCCGCGCAGTTCTGGACCGGCCTGCGCCCGGCTTCGCCCGGTAATGTGCCGCTGATTGGCCGCTATCGTTACAGCAATTTGTGGCTCAATACCGGCCACGGCACCTTGGGCTGGACCGAGGGGCCGGGCTCTGGCCGTGCGCTGGCCGGGCTGATGAGCGGGCAGGCGCCGCAGATCGCGTTTCCGTTTTTGCACGGCTAGCGCGCAGCGCGGCCTGGCCATGCCGGTTTTATTGATGTGGGGCAGGGTTGGCCGCGTACGGCGTGCTACCATGCAGCCCTTGTTTTGCAGGAAACCATCATGCAGGAAATGACCCCTTACGAGCTGCTGGGTGGCGCTGGCGTGGTGCGCTGGCTGACCGACCGCTTCTACGACATCATGGATACCGACCCGTCGGTGAAAAGCCTGCGCGATATGCACCCGGCCGACCTGGCCGGCTCGCGCGAAAAGCTGTACATGTTCCTGTCCGGCTGGCTGGGTGGCCCGCCGCTGTTCATGGACACCTTTGGCCACCCGCGCTTGCGCATGCGCCATATGCCGTTTGCCGTGGATAGCGTAGCGCGCGACCAGTGGATGCAGTGCATGACGCAGGCGGTGAACGAGCTGGTGTGCGAAGACTGGCTGAAAGCCAAGCTGATCGAGGCGTTTTACAATACTGCCGATTTCATGCGTAACCGCGACGACGCCTGAGCCGGCCCGGGCGCGGTAAGCGATACGACAATGCGGCCAACCTTGGCTAAAAGGTTGGCCGCATTGCTTTGTCTGGTCGCTGGCTTAGTGCGGGCGGTGGCCGCGCTCTATCATCACGCCCACGTGTTTGACGTCCGGCAGGATGTTCAGCTTGGTGACGGCGACGCGCACCCACGGTGCGCCGAATTCGTCACGCACGATGCTGGCAATGTGTTCGGCCAGCGCTTCGATCAGCAAAAAGTGCTGCGCGGCCAGCGAGGCACGCACGCGCTCGACCACCTCGCCGTAGTGAATGGTGTCGCCAATATCATCGCTATGGCAGGCCACTTCGCTGGGGATGCCGTACTCGATATCCAGCAGCACCGTCTGGGGCGCGGTACGCTCCCAGTCGTATACGCCGATGACCGTGTCGGCGCGCACTTCGCGCAAAAAGATAATGTCCATCGTTGCGGGCTTTGGGTTTGTTGCCCGATACCGTAAAATGCCAAGCCTTGCATTCTAGTGGATAAGCCATGACCACAACAGCGTTTGCCTTTATTTTGGGTGCCTATCTGATTGGCTCCCTGTCTTTTGCTGTGATCGTTACCAAGCTGATGGGCATGGCCGATCCGCGTACTTACGGCTCCAAAAACCCCGGTGCCACCAATGTACTGCGTTCCGGCAAAAAGCTGGCCGCTGCACTGACCCTGCTGGGTGATGGCGTCAAAGGCTGGGTGGCCGTGCTATTGGTACAGCAGTTCGGCCCGGCCTACGGCCTGGGCGAGCAGGCGGTCGCCATGGCAGGCCTCGCGGTGCTGGCCGGCCATATGTGGCCCGTGTTCTTCGGCTTCAAGGGTGGCAAGGGCGTGGCTACCGCGGTAGGCGTGCTGGCAGCGTTCAATGGCTGGCTGGCGCTGGCGGCGCTGGCTACCTGGCTGTTCATGGCCTTTGTGGTGAAGATCTCGTCGCTGTCTGCCATCGTGGCTTGTGTGCTGGTGCCGGTTTATGCGTTCTTTATTGTCGGACCGCAAAGTGTGTACTGGGGCACCAGCATTATCATCGCGATTCTGGTGGTACACCGCCACAAATCGAACCTGATAAACCTGTTGACCGGCCAGGAAGACAAGATTGGCCAAGCCGAGCCGGGAGACAAAAAACAGCCCTGAGCCATGACCGTTCGCCCGATACTGCCCCTGAGTGACCCCAGCCTGCGCCGTCAGGCCCTGCCGGTAAACGATGTCCAAGCGGTGCAGTATCTGGTGGACGACCTGCTGGATACGCTGTACGCCACCCGCAACGGGGTGGGTATGGCGGCCAACCAGATTGGCGAAACATTCGCCGTGGCCGTGGTGGATGTCAGCGACGGGCGCAATGCCCCGCTGGTGATGATCAACCCGCGCATCGTGGCGCAGCGCGGCCGGGTGCGCGGCAAGGAAGGCTGCCTCAGTGTGCCGGGCTACCGCGCCAGCATCGCCCGCGCAGAAGTCATCGAGCTGGCTGCGCTGGATCGTTGCGGCCAACCTTTTACCCTGACAGCCTGCGATTTCCAGGCGGCCGCCATCCAGCACGAGCTGGACCACCTGGCCGGCCGCGTATTTGTCGACCATCTGCCGCGCTGGCGCCAGCGCTGGGTGTACTGGTGCCACCCGCAATGGCTGCGGGCGATCTCGCCAGTTTGACGTGGCGATCACGTAAAAACCGGCCTGGTAGCTAATGCCAGTCAGTTAACGCTGACTGGCATGAGGTTTGTTTCGTTGACCAGAGCTAGTGTGTCCACTACGCAGACGATATTTGGATGCCGGTTCCGCCCGGCAAACGGGAAAGGGGCGGATTGCCGCCCCCTTTTCATTCCCCCGCAACCCGGGGCTGCTCGAAACCCCGTCCAAAATGGCACGCCCCAGGCGCCGCCGAACTCGCCGCGTGCTAACGTCACGCGGCTCAAACAAATCGGCGTCTTAAAACCTGGGGCGCACCACTTTGGCCGGCTCGCGCCAACGGGATGAGGCGCTTCACTCACGCTCGCCCACTTGATTGCCAAGCATATTCGCCTAACTGACTGGCATTAGGCCTGGTGGCCGGTTTTTTCATGGCGACGACGACTGCGGTCAGCTAGCCGTCCGACAGCACCTTCACATGCGCCGCCACGCTGCGCGCCAGCGATGACAGGTCGTAGCCGCCTTCCAGCGCCGACACGATGCGGCCCTCGCAACATTCTGCCGCTACCATCATCAGCTGGCGTGTTACCCATTCGTAGTCGGCTTCTACCAGGCCTAGCGAGCCCATATCGTCTTCGCGGTGGGCATCGAAACCGGCCGAGATGAAAATCATCTGCGGCTGGAACTCGCGCAGCTGCGGCAGCCACAAATACTCCACCGCCTCGCGGAACTCGCGGCTGCCGCTACCGGCCTTCATCGGTACATGGTGCATATTGCTGCCCATGGGGTTGTCGCCGCTATAGGGGTAGAACGGGTGCTGGAAGATGGACACCATCATCACGCGCGGGTCGTCGTGGAAGATTTCTTCGGTGCCGTTGCCGTGGTGCACGTCAAAGTCGATGATGGCCACGCGCTCCAGCCGGTATTGCGACAGGGCGTGGGCGATGCCCACCGCGATATTATTGAAAAAGCAGAAGCCCATCGCCTTGTTGCTTTCGGCGTGGTGGCCGGGCGGGCGGATGGCGCAGAAGGCATTGGGTGCCTCTTTGTTCATCACCATGTCTACCGCTTTGACCACGGCACCGGCCGCGCGCTGCGCCGCCGGCAGGGTGCCGGGGTTCATGGCAGTATCCGGGTCGACGCGGAAGGTGCCTACCGACGGTGCGCACGCTTCAATGTACTCTACGTAGTGTGGCGGGTGCACGCGGGCGAGCTGCTGTTCGCTGACCTGTGGCGCATCGACCTCCTGCAGGCTGTCGAAAATTTGCGACGCCATCAGTTGGTCTTTGATGGCTACCAGCCGTTCCGGGCATTCCGGGTGACCTACGCCCATATTGTGCTGCAGGCAGTCGCTATGGGTGATGTAGGCGGTGAGCCCGCCGCCGGTGATATGAGATTTCAACCAGTTAAGCACAAGCGTTTCCTTATTGCTTTGCCGAGGCAAAAGGGATATATGATTTTTTAATAAATAGTGCGCGTAAGCAGGCCCGAATGCAATCCATCACCTTTGCGTATCGTCAACTTAATGCCTTGATATTGGGGAAACCACAGCAAACCCGGCTGGCGCTGGCGTGTTTGCTGGCCGGTGGCCACCTGCTGATCGAGGATGTGCCCGGCGTGGGCAAAACCACTCTGGCGCATAGCCTGGCTGCCGTACTGGGGCTGGACTACCGCCGCGTGCAGTTCACCAGTGACTTGCTGCCCGCTGATGTGCTGGGCGGCAGCGTGTTTTTGCCGGGGGAAGGGCGCTTCGAGTTCCGCCCCGGGCCGGTGTTTGCACAGCTGCTGCTGGCCGATGAAATCAACCGCGCCTCGCCCAAGGTACAGTCCGCGTTGCTGGAGGCCATGGAAGAGCAGCAAGTTTCTGCGGATGGTGTAACGCACGCGCTGCCCGAGCCCTTCTTTGTGATTGCCACACAGAACCCGGATGGCCAGCGCGGTACCTTCCCGCTGCCAGAGTCACAGCTGGACCGCTTCCTGATGCGCATCTCGCTGGGCTACCCGCCAGCCGATGCCGAGTTGAAGCTGCTGCAAGGTGGCGACCGCCGCCAGGTCATGCACAAGCTGACCGCTGCGCTGAGTGCGACAGACTTGCTACAGCTGCAGCAACAGGCGGCCAGCCTGCATGTGTCGCCGGCACTGGCCGGCTATGTGCTGGCGCTGCTGCAGGCCACGCGCCAGCCCGAGCTGTTTTTGCACGGGCTGAGCCCGCGTGCCGGCCTGGCCTTGTTGGCCGCAGCCCGCGCCTGGGCGCTGCTGGATGGCCGCGACCATGTGCTGCCGGAAGACATCAAGGCCGTGTTTGTACCGGTAGCGGCACACCGGCTGACACCCCGCCTGCCGGGTAGCGACAGCAGCGCGCTGCTGCTGCGGATACTGGGCAATGTGGCGCTGGCGTAAGGCGCTGCAGCAGTGGGTGCTGCGCCACACCCCGCGTGAGGCGCAGACACGGCTGACGCAGCGGCGCATTTACCTGCTGCCCACGCGCTTTGGCAGCATGATGCTGCTGGTGGCGCTGGCCGTGTGGATAGGTGCGCTGAACTACGCGGTGAGCCTGGCCTACGTGCTGTCGTTCTGGATCGTGGCATTGATGCTGCTGTCGGTGCTGCTGGCCTACCGCCAGCTGGCGGGCTTGCAGCTGCAGGCGGGTGCTGCGGCCAACGTGTTTGCCGGGGACGAGGCGCGCTTTCTTTTGCAGTTGCAATGGCCCGATACCCAGCCACGGCGCTTGCGCGTGCGCTGGTATGAGGCAGACACCGTACTGGCAGAATGCACCACGCCCGGCGACTATGCCTTGCCACTGGCGGCGCCTTACCGCGGGCAGCTGGCCATGCCGGTGCTGCGCTTATGGTCCGAGGCGCCATTAGGCCTGGTGCGGGCATTTTGCCATGTACGCCTGCAGGCGGCGCTGTGGGTGTATCCGCAGCCGCTGGCCGACCCGCGCGAGCTGGCCTGGCATGGGGGCGATGGCGAATCGGCAGCGATCGAAGCCGGTGGTGACGACTTTGCCGGCCTGGCACCCTGGCAAGCAGGGCAAAGCCTGCATCGCATTGCCTGGCGCGTGTATGCCCGCCGCGGCAGCCTGGCGGCGCGCGAGTTTGCCAGCCCGGCGGCCGCGGGCGGGCTGGCCAGCCTGAGCTGGGACGATTATGCGGCCAACGTGCCGCCCGAACAGCGCTTATCCCACTTATGCTGGCACGTGTTGCAGGCATCCCGCGCCGGTGCAGGCCTGCTGTTGCGCCTGCCACAGGGGGAGTACTGCGTAGAGGCGGGTGACAGCGAACCTGCTTTGCTGGCGTTGGCCCGTTTTGGAGTGCGCGATGCTGGCGGATGAGCTGAGGCTGGCCAGCTTTGCCGTGCTGGCAGCGCTGGCACTGGTGGCGCTGCCCTTGTTCCTGCATCTGCCGGGCTGGGTGCCGCTGGTGTTTGCCCTGCTACTGGCCTGGCGTGCCACCCTGGTATGGCAGCGCCGGCCACTGCCACGCCGCCTCTGGCTGATGCTGGGCTTGTTGTTGCCGGTGGCGGCATTGTGGCTGAACCTGCGTACGCTGGTGGGGCGCGAGGGCGGGGTGGCCTTTTTGCTGCTGCTGGTGGGCGGCAAGGCGCTGGAAACCGCCAGCCTGCGCGACTGGCGCGTGCTGCTGGCGCTGGGCTTTTTTCTTGCAGCGACGCCGTTGCTGTTTGATCAGAGCCCGCTGTCGGCGCTGTGGTTATTGCTGTCGCTGTTTGCGCTGACCTGGGCCATGGTGCTGCTATCGGGTGAAGATGCACGCCTGAGCCCGGCGGTGACGGCGCGGGCGCTGTTGCTGTCGTTTCCGCTGATGGTGGTGCTGTTTGTGGTGATGCCGCGCCTGCCCGGCCCGCTGTGGAGCATGCCCACCGAACAACAGGGCGCGACGACCGGCCTGGCCGACAGCATGAGCCCTGGCGCTATCGGCAAGATGATTCCCTCGCGCGAGCCGGTGTTCACTGCCGAATTTCGCGGTAGCCAGCCACGCGTCAGCCAGCTGTACTGGCGTGTCATGGTATTCGACCAGTTTGATGGCACGCGCTGGACGGCGGCCAACCTGGCGCTGCCCCGTGGTGTGGCACTAAGTGGTGAGGCCCAGCCGCTGCGCTACGATGTGGTAGCCGAGCCCTTCCAGGGCTATCTGCCCATGCTGGAGCAGGGCGTGGAGGCGGGGGAGGGCGTGGTGCTGGGCTATCAGCAAAAGCTGCGCCGCGTGGACGCGGCCAACATCGCCAGGCTGCGCTATAGCGTGCAGAGTGTGGCCAGCAGCCAGTACCGCGACGCCTTGGACGAGCGTGAGCAGGCGTTCTATCTGCAGCTGCCTGCCGATAACCCGCGCACCATCCAGGCAGGGCAGGCGCTGGCCGGGCGCCACCCGCAGCCTGCTGCACGCCTGCAGGCGCTGCAGCTGTGGCTGGCCGAGCAAGGCCTGCGCTATACGCTGAGCCCGCCTACGCTAGCCGACAATGTGGTGGATGGTTTCCTGTTTGATAGCCGCCAGGGCTTCTGCGAACACTTCTCCTCGGCCTTTACCGTACTGGCGCGTGCTGCAGGCTTGCCGGCACGGGTGGTGGTAGGTTTTCAGGGCGGGGAGTTCAATACGCAGGGGCGCTTCTGGCAGATCCGCTCGTCCGATGCCCACGCCTGGAGCGAGGTCTGGGTAGACGGTAGCTGGCGGCGGGTGGACGCTACCGCGCTGGTGGCACCGCAGCGGGTGGATGCCGGCATCGATAATACTTTGGGTGAAGTGGCACCGCGCATGCCGCTGGTCGGCGGCCGCCCGCCGGGCTGGGCGCAGTGGGTAGGTCAGCAATGGCAGCTGGCCAACTTCAGCTGGCAGCGCTGGGTGGTAGGCTACGATGCGGCGAGCCAGCAGAACCTGTTCCAGAAGCTGGGCTTGGGCGAGGTGTCTGCGGCCAACGTGGTGAAAGCCTTGCTGGGCGGTATGGCCTTGGTCTTGCTGCCGCTGGCCGCCTATGTGCTGCATGGCCGCCGCGGGCGGCGCAGTATGGCGCAGCGGGTATGGCAGGTGCTGGGGCAGCGTTTGCGTGGCGCCGGGCTGCCCATTACGCCCGGGGATACGGCGGCCGAGCTACAGGCCCATGCCGCGCGGCTGGCCGAGGCCGATCAGCAAGCGCTGGCTGCGCTGCTGCAGCAATGGCAACGCTTGCAGTATGGCCCGCAGGGTGGTGACGCTGCTGCCTGGCGGCATTTGTGGCGACAGGTGCGGGCGTTTCGCCCTGCCAAGGTTGGCCGTAAACGCTAGCCTGGCCAGCGTGGCACAATAAAAAACCGGCAGCGCAGGCTGCCGGTGGTGTGTGTGCTTATATCAGTTCAGATCAGGTAGTCTTTGGTGACACCTTTACGGCGCAAGATGCGGCGCAGGTGTTCCAGCCCCTCGATCTGGATCTGGCGTACCCGTTCGCGTGTCAGGCTCAGGGTGGCGGCCAGCTCTTCCAGTGTGCAGACTTCCTGCCCGTTCAAACCGTAGCGGCGCTCGATCACCATGCGCTGTTTGTCGGTAAGCTGGCCCAGCCAGTCGTGCACAAAGTGTTCTATTTGTGCGTTATGCAGCTGGATATCCGGCTCTTCGTGCTGCTCGTCCGGGATGGATTCGCCGATGGACAGCATCGGGTCGATATCCAGTGGTGCATCCAGCGATGCCATGCGTTCGTTCAGGTTCAGCACCTTGCGAACTTCGTCTACCGGTTTGCCTGTCAGGTGGGCAATGTCTTCCAGCGTCGGCTCGCGACCCATCTGGCTTTCCAGATGGCGTGCAGCGCGCAGGTAGACATTCAGCTCCTTGATGACGTGTACCGGCAGGCGGATAGTGCGCGACTGGTTCATGATCGCGCGTTCAATGCTTTGGCGTATCCACCAGGTGGCGTAGGTGGAAAAACGGAAGCCGCGTTCCGGGTCGAACTTTTCCAGCGCGTGCATCAGGCCGATATTGCCTTCTTCAATCAGGTCCAGCAGCGCCAGGCCGCGGTTGATGTAGTGTTTGGCAATGTTTACCACCAGGCGCAGGTTGTGCTCGATCATTTTCTGTCGCGCACTGAAGTCACCCTGTACCACACGCCTGGCCAGCTCGACTTCCTGGGCCGGGGTGAGCAGGGCGTTGCTGCCGATGTCGTTCAGGTAGATCTGGGTGACATCGGCAATATCCTCAAAACCTTTGCTGGCCGACGCTTCTTCTGCGTCTTCGGCTTCGGCACGGGGCTCGTCTTCGGCCTCTACTTCTTCGTCCAGTACTTCTTCCAGCAGATCAAGATCGTCGCTCATGATAATTCCCCCGCTTGCGTTCCTGATCAGGACTGGGTCCGGTCAGGGTCTGGTTTCCAGAAACTTGCTCGGGTCGACAGGTTTACCTAGCTGACGGATTTCAAAGTGCAATTTGACTTGGTCAGCATCGGTATTCCCCATTTCGGCAATCTTCTGTCCTTTCTTGACAGACTGGCCCTCTTTCACGAGTAACTGGCTGTTGTGGGCGTAGGCCGACAGGAAGGTTTTGTCGTGGCGCAGGATGATGAGCTTCCCGTAACCGCGCAAACCGCTACCGCTATACACCACTTTGCCATCGGCGGCGGCATTCACCGGCTGTCCTGCCTTGCCGGCAATGTCGATGCCTTTGTTCTGGTCCGAAAAACCGCGAACCACGTTACCCTGGGTAGGCCAGGCCCATACCACACCGGTAGAGGCAGCTTTGGGGCTGCTGGCTTCGGCAGGGGTGGCTGCCGGAGCGACGGGTGTTGCTGCTTCTACTTTGCTGGCCGGTTTGTCCGGCGTGTTCTTGGCGGGTGGTACGTTTACGGCAGGTTTACCGCTTCCTTCGCTCTGGGCCGGAAGGCTCTTGATGGCCTCCTCCGAGTACGGCAGCTTCAGGGCTTTCGGATAAGCCTTACTGGCTGCCTGAGCGTCGGCACTATTGGTCGGTGCTTTCGCTTCAACCGGCACTTGGCCTGCTGCCGGTTTGGTTTCTGCTGGCTTCACTACATTGGTAGTGCTGCTGGCGGCTGGGGCGGTTACCGCTGCACCAGTACGCGGTGCATCGGGTGGGGTTAGCCTGATTACTTGGCCAACCTTGATGGTGTAACCGTCCAAATTGTTCCATTCAGCCAGATCCTGGTAGCGCAGCCCGTTATTCACAGCAACGCGGTACAGGGTTTCACCGGCTTGAACGGTGTGGGTTGTCTGGCCCGCTGCTACTCTGGCTTGCGGGGTCGTACCCAGTGCAATGGCTTGTGTACTGGCCTTGCCGGTCGTGGCCGGCGTGCTGGCTGCCGGCTTGGTGGGTGCATCGCTACGCGGCTTTTGCGTAGTGGGCGTGCCTTTCACGATTTCTGCAGCGTTTTCCTGGTGTAGTTGTGCGCAGCCTGCCATTAGCGAGACTACTGCGACGCTGCTACCGATTAGTGCCAGTTTTTTTAACAAGATGTTTTGCATTGAGTATCGATTTTATATGTCAGCTATCTGCCTGCTGTAAATTGTCAGACAAAAATCTATAGGGGTAGGTGTTGCTTTTTTGTTTACTGCTTACCCGGCAGCAGGGGTACAAACTTGGCTGGTTCCAGCTGGGTCTGACGCATGCCTTCGGCGGTTTTCTCATACAGCCACAGGTGTTGCTCCTGATCGCCTACCGGTATCACCAGGCGGCCGTTATCGGCTAGCTGTGCCAGTAGTGCCGGGGGAACCTGGCGTGCTGCGGCAGTAATGATGATGCCGTCAAACGGTGCCACATCCGGCAGCCCCTGGTGGCCATCGCCATGTACCAGCCGGGCATGTACCAGCTTGGCTTGGCGCAGGTTCTGTCTGGCTTTGTCCAGAATGCCGCCCAGTCGTTCAATCGAAAACACCTCGGCGCCGGTTTTCAGCAGTACGGCGGTCTGGTAACCGCAGCCGGTGCCGATCTCCAGAATGCGGCCCGGTTTGGCGCGGCCTTCCAGCAGCTTTTCCGTCATGCGCGCGACGGTGAGCGGTTGCGAGATGGTTTGCCCCTGGCCGATAGGCAGTGATACATCGTCGTAGGCCCGGGTGGCCAGTGCCTGGTCGATGAACAGGTGGCGGGGTACCTCGTACATGGCGGCCAGCACGCGCTCCTCGCTAATGCCGTTCTGGCGTAGCCGCTCTACCATCCGCATACGGGTACGGTCGGAGAACATGCCGAAATTGCTGCCTGCAACTAGGGATTGAGCCATGTTTGTATTTCATCCAGTTGATCGCGTGCGGTCAGGTCTATCATCAGCGGCGTAATGGACACGCGCTGTTGGCGGATGGCGTGAAAATCGGTGCCGTTACCGGCGTCTTGCTCCGGGCCTACCGGGCCTACCCAGAACACAGCTTCGCCGCGCGGGTTCTGTGCGCGGATCACCGGTTCGGCGTGGTGGCGGCGGCCCAGGCGGGTGACCTCGGTGCCGGCCAGCTGTTCTGCCGGGATGTCCGGCACGTTGACGTTCAGCAGCATGGGGCGGCTGAACGGCTGGGCCTGAAAGCGGCGTACCAGGTCAGTGGCGACCTGGCCTGCAGTATCGAAGTGGCGGTTTTTACCGGCCAGCGACACGGCTATGGCAGGGATGCCCAGCAAAAACGCTTCGGTAGCCGCAGCAACGGTGCCGGAATACAGGGTGTCATCCCCCATATTGGGGCCGTGGTTGATACCGGATACCACGATGTCCGGGCGGAAATCCAGAAAACCGGTAACAGCAACGTGTACGCAATCGGTTGGAGTACCGTTGACGTAGTAAAAGCCGCTGGCAGCCTGTCTGACCGATAACGGACGGTCCAGTGTCAGCGAGTTGCTGGCGCCGCTGCGGTCGCGCTCGGGCGCCACGACGACCACCTCGCCCAGGGTGGAGAGGTGTGCGGCCAACGTTGCCAAGCCTGGTGCAAAATAACCGTCGTCGTTACTAATCAGAATTTTCATCGTAGCTTTCCATCAAGACTTAACGATTGTATCCGCGTATCGGCATGGCGCAAACCGCCGTGCCTGTTGCATAAACAAAAACAGCCCGCATCGTGCGGGCTGTGTGGTTTTGCATGGGCTTACTGGTAGTACCGCTGGCTGAAGTCCAGCATGCGTTCTATCGGCAGGCGCGCTGCGTCCATTTCCGCCTCGGAGAGGTAGTCGATACGGGTGCCTTCGCCTTGCTGGGCGCGCTTTACCGCTTCGATGGTATTCATCTTCATGTACGGACAGGAGTTGCACTGGCAGCCGGCATAGATCGGTGCCTGGCGGATGTCCAGGTCCGGGCGAGCCAGGCGCATGTTGTACAGGATGCCGTCTTCGGTGGCGACAAAGATCACTTCGCTGCTGCCGCCCTGGAAGGCTTTGACCCAGTTCAGCATGCCGGAGGTGGAGCCTACGTACTGGGCGCGTTTGAGCACCGGCAGCGGGCTTTCCGGGTGGGCAATCAGGTGGGCCTTGCCATGGGTGGCGGTGAGGGCTTCGTTCAGCGCGGCTTCGTTGAATTTGTCGTGCACTTCGCACACGGCAGACCACAGCGGCATGTCGTAGCCGTACTGGTAGTTCAGGTAGGCGCCCATATTGCGGTCTGGCGAGAAGATGACTTTCTTACCTTCTTCATACAGATGCGCAATGATGTCGTCCACGTTGCGGCTGGTAACGATCCAGTCGGACAGCGCCTTGTGCGCGGCAGACGAGTTGATATACGACACGTGAACGTGGTCCGGGTGGCTTTCGCGCCACTGTTGCAGTGCGGCAACGTCGGTTTGTGTCACCAGCGAGCAGGTGGAACCGGCATCCGGCAGAATCACTTCGGCCTGCGGATTCAGGATTTTGGCGGTCTCGGCCATGAAGCGGACACCGGCAAACACGATGATGTCAGCCTTGGATTCCCGGGCAAACAGTGACAGCTCCAGGCTATCGCCGACCTTGTCGGCCATCTGCTGGATTTCTGGCTGGGTATAGTAGTGTGCAAGGGTAACGACGCGTTTGCTCATGATGACGGTTCTCCCGTGAGGGACTGGCCTTTTCCGGATCTGGGTAATCGTTTGATGCGGCACAACATTGCTGCACCGCGAAACCGCGAAGATTAGCAATATTGTGCAAGCCGCGCTACTGGCTTGATACGCTTGATGCAACTGTCAATACTACGCGTGCACTACGCAGCACGCGGGAATGCCGCTATGGCTAGGGCGTGCCTGCTGCGGCAAGATGCTGCCAAACCATCAGGATGGATAAATCATGAAACCGCATTACCTCACACCTTTGTTTTCACCACGCAATGTGGCCGTGGTGGGTGCCAGCGATACGCCAGGCTCGGTGGGGCAGGCGATTTTTGCCAACCTGCTGGCCGGCAATTTCCAGGGCAAGCTCTACCCCGTGAACCTGCACCACCGCGTGGTGGGTGGCATACCGGCGTATACCTCGGTCAAGCTGATCGAAGGCCCGGTGGATATGGTGGTGGTCACCACCGCGCTGCGCAGCTTGCCCGGCATCGTAAAAGACTGCGGCAAGAAGGGCGTGAAAGGCATCCTGCTGGCCAAGGATTTTGGCGATAGCGAAGCGCAAGAACGTGAGGCGCTGAACGAGGCGGTGTCGATAGCCAAACACTACGGCATCCGCATTCTCGGCCCCAATGTGCTGGGCCTGATGCGCCCGGTAGCCGGCTTCAACGCCAGCAATTACACGAGTAAAGTGAAAGCCGGCAACCTGGCGCTGGTGTCGCAGTCGTCGGCGCTGTGTACCGCCATGCTGGACTGGGCCGATAGCAAGGGCATCGGTTTTTCCAGCGTGGTATCGGTAGGCGAGGCGCTGGATGTGGAGTTCGGCGAGATTCTGGACTACCTGGTGTCTGACAACTTCACCCAGGGTATCTTGCTGCACGTGCACCACGTGCACGACGCCCGCCGCTTCATGAGTGCCCTGCGTGCGGCAGCGCGTACCAAGCCGGTGGTGGTGGTGAAGTCCGGCCGTTACGAAGACGACGTCACCGGCCTGATGCACTCGTCCAATCTGGTGGAAAGCGGCGATGTGTTCGACGCCGCACTATCGCGTGCCGGTGTGCTGCGCGTGGCCACCATCGCCCAGCTGTTTACCGCGGCCAAGGTGCTGGCGGCCAACTATCGTGTGGCCGGCAAGCGCCTGGCTATCGTCACCAACGGTATCGGCCCCGGCGTGTTGGCCGCAGACAGTGCCTATATGTACGGCGTGGAGCTGGCCAAGCTGGCACCGGCCACGCTGGAGCTGCTGAATGAGTCTCTGCCGGCTAACTGGTCGCACGGCAACCCGGTGGACATTATTGGCGACGCCAGCCCGGTGCGCTTCCGTACCGCCGTCAAAGCCTGTCTGGACGACCCGAATGTCGATGGCGTCCTGGTGATTTTCACCCCGCAAGCGGGCACCGACCACCTGACCACGGCCCAGCTGATGGTGGGGCTGCAGCGCGAGAGCAGCAAACCGATGTTCCTGTCGTGGCTGGGCGATGCCAAGGTGTCGGAAAGCCGCGAGCTGTTCTCCAAGGCCAAGTGCGCGCATTTCCGTGCGCCGGAATTCGCCATCGAGGTGTTCCGTAACCTGGCGTCCTACCACCACAACCAGAAGATGCTGCTGCAGACCCCCGCGCCGCTGGAAGGCGAGCAGGTGGTGCCCGACGTATTGAAAGCCCGCGCCGTCATTACGACCGCTTTGCTGGAGGGGCGCTCGGTGTTGTCCGAGCGCGAAAGCAAAGAGGTGCTGGCCGCGTTCAATATCCCGGTAAACCGTACGACGCTGGCTAAGGATGTGGATGAGGCCATAGGGTTGGCCGCAGAAATCGGCTACCCCGTGGTGCTGAAGATCGACTCGCCGGACATCATTTACAAGTCCGATGTGGGCGGTGTAGAGCTGAACATCAGTAACGAACACTCCTTGCGCGAAGCCTTTGCCGGCATCATGACCCGCACGCGAGAGGCGCAGCCGGATGCGCGCATAGAGGGCGTTTCGGTACAAGCCATGCGCAAACGCCGCCACGCGCGCGAGCTGATGGTAGGGGTAACGCACGATGCGTCGTTTGGCCCGGTGATTACCTTCGGTGCGGGCGGCATTGCGGTAGAAATCATGCAGGACAGGGCGCTGAGCCTGCCGCCGGTGAACCACTATCTGGTCGAGCGCATGATAGACAAAACCCGCATCGGCAAGATTCTGGGCCCGTTCAAGAACATGCCCGGCGTGGATATCGATACGCTCAAGAGCGTATTGCTGCACGTGTCAGAGCTGGTGTGCGAGCTGCCCGAAGTGCGCGAGATGGACATCAACCCGCTGGTGGCCGACGAATCCGGCGTCATCGCCCTGGACGCCCGCATTATCGTGCAGACAGTCAAGCGCACCAAGCCGTATGGCCACATGGCCATCATGCCTTACCCCATGCACATGGTGCACTGCTCGATGCTGAAGGACGGTACCCCGGTTAACATCCGCCCGGTACGCCCCGAAGACGCCTACATGACGCAGGAGTTTGTGCGTAATCTGTCGGAAGAAAGCCGCTATAACCGTTACATGTCCAGTATCAAGCAGCTGTCGCAAACCATGCTGGTGCGCTTTACCCAGCTGGATTACGACCGTGAAATGGCGCTGGCCATGACGCGTGAAACCGCAGAGGGCGAGGAGCAGCTGGCGGTAGCCCGCTACGTGACCGACCCGGATAACGAAAGCTGCGAGTTTGCACTGGAGGTGGCAGACCACTGGCAGGGCAAAGGTATTGGCGTAATCCTGATGAATGCGCTATTTGATGCTGCACGTGAACAGGGCCTGAAAGTGATGGTGGGTGAGGTGTTGGCGGGTAACAAAGGCATGCTTAAACTCATGTCCCGCCTAGGCTTTGTGGTGCAGGTGCACCCGGAAGACCGGGCCCTGACTATCGTCACCAAAGACCTGCTTCAAGCGCTTCCTGTGCAAAACAGCCAATAAGCACTTGCAGCGTAAGGGAAAAATGCCATAGAATCGGGGGCTTTTCTACGATTCCGTATATTTAAGGACAATCGACAATGGTAGTAATTCGTCTCGCACGTGGCGGCTCCAAGAACCGTCCGTTCTACAACATCGTTGTTACCGACTCCCGCAACCGTCGCGATGGCCGCTTCATCGAGCGTCTGGGTTTCTACAATGCTGTCGCTAACGACAAGCAAGAGCGCGTTCGTCTGGCCATGGACCGCGTTAACTACTGGATCGGCGTTGGCGCGCAAGTGACCGACTCCGTAGCCAAGCTGCTGAAAGACCAGCCGAAGGCTGCCTGATCAGTTTTGATCAGTCTACAGTACGGAAGCAAGGCGCATGCGTGACGCTGATCTAGTTGTAATGGGGTTTGTCCGCGGCGCCTTTGGCGTTCGTGGCTGGGTGAAAGTCCAGGCGGATACCCAATACGCCGACAGTCTTTTCGACTACCCGCAATGGTGGTTGAAAAAAGACGGCGAATGGAAACCCTATACCTTTACGGATGGCTCCGCCCAGCCTAAGGGTCTGGTTGTCAAATTTGATGGCGTTGACGATCGGGAAATCGCCGCAGGGATGCGTGGCATGCAAATTGCCATCGCCCGCGATCAGCTGCCGGCAGCGGCAGATGATGAGTATTACTGGATTGATTTGATCGGCCTTGACGTGGTGAACAAGGAAGACATCGTGCTGGGCAAAGTTGCCGAGCTGATGGAAACCGGCGCCAATGACGTCCTGGTTGTCCGTGGTGATACGGATGAGCGGCTGATACCTTTTGTGTCCGATTACATTGTCGATGTAGATCTGGCCGCAAAACGGATTACCGTGGACTGGGGTCTGGATTATTAATGCAGCTTGATGCGATTACGCTGTTTCCCGAGATGTTTGACGCAATTACCCGCTTTGGCGTAAGCCGGCGGGCAATTGAACAATCGATCTGGCAGTTTTCAGCGTGGAATCCACGCGACTTCACCAGTGACAACCATCGCACCGTAGACGACCGCACTTATGGTGGCGGCCCCGGCATGGTGATGTTGGTTGAACCGCTGGAAAAAGCGATTGCAGCAGCGCGCACACGACAAGCCGCTGCCGGTGTGGATAAATCACACGTGGTTTATCTGTCGCCGCAGGGTGCCCCCCTGACGCACGAAAAAGTCAGCAAACTGGCTAGCATGCCAGGCCTGATTTTGCTGTGTGGCCGTTATGAAGGGGTGGACGAGCGTCTGATCGATCGTGAAGTCGATGAAGAAATTTCGGTAGGTGATTATGTGTTGTCCGGTGGCGAGCTGCCGGCGATGGTCCTGATGGACGCCATTGTGCGTCTGTTGCCTGGGGTGTTGAACGACGCCCAGTCTGCATACGAAGATTCGTTTGTGGATGGCTTGCTGGACTGCCCGCATTACACCCGCCCTGAAGAATATCGTGGTGTGCGCGTACCGGATGTCCTGATGTCCGGCAACCACGCCATGATTGCCAAGTGGCGTTTGAAGCAGTCGCTGGGCCGCACTTTCGAGCGCCGCCCGGATTTGCTGAAAAACCGCACTTTATCCAAACAGGAATCTCGGCTGCTGGCAGAGTACCAGCAGGAACAAGATCTCCTCAAAAACAAGGAGCAGTAACATGGATCTGATCCAGAAACTGGAACAGGAAGAAATCGCCCGTCTGGGTAAAACCATCCCTGAATTTGCACCGGGCGATACCGTTATCGTTCAGGTAAAAGTAAAAGAGGGTAACCGCGAGCGTCTGCAGGCTTACGAAGGCGTTGTTATCGCCATCCGTAACCGCGGTCTGAACAGCTCCTTCATCGTGCGCAAGATCTCTTCCGGCGAAGGCGTTGAGCGTACTTTCCAGACTTTCTCCCCGCTGGTAGCTTCCATCGAAGTGAAGCGTCGCGGTGCTGTACGTCGTGCCAAGCTGTACTACCTGCGTGGTCGTACCGGCAAATCCGCACGTATCAAGGAAAAGCTGGTTCGCAAGTAAGCCCATCGGGTTTAACTTGTCGTACCCTGAAAGCGTCAGCCTCGGCTGGCGCTTTTTTCATTGGCAACCAGGTTGGCCGCATCCATGCAACAGGCAGCAAAATCGCTTTACGTCGACGCCTTTCTTGACACACTCTGGCTGGCAGACAACCTGTCGGCCAATACCTTGGCCGCCTATCGCCGCGACCTGTTGCGGCTGGAGGCCGCCTTGCAGCCATTTGGCCATACCCTGGACACGGCGGACACACCGGCGCTAGAGCAGGTCATGCTGGGCCTGATCGATACCGACAAGCCGGCGACGCGTGCGCGGCGCCTGTCCGCGGCACGGCGTTTCTATCACTACCTGTGCCAGCAGAAGCTGCGCGAAGACGACCCGTCGGCCCGGCTACAAGCCCCCAGGCTGGGCCTGCGCCTGCCGGGCACACTATCGGAAAGCCACGTGGATGGCTTGTTGGCCGCACCTGACATTGATACCCCGCTAGGGCTGCGCGACCGTGCTTTGATCGAAACCCTGTACGCCACCGGCCTGCGTGTCAGCGAGCTGGTAGGCCTGACTTTGGGCCAGCTGTATCTGGGCGAAGGCTATGTGCGCATTGTGGGCAAAGGCAATAAAGAACGGCTGGTGCCGCTGGGGCAGGTGGCCGAGCACTGGCTGCGCCGCTATCTGGCCGAAAGCCGGCCGCTCATCATGGGGGCGGCGCGCAGCGAAGACGTGTTCGTCAGCAACCGCAAGCAGGCCATGACACGGCAAATGGCCTGGCACCTGATAACACGCTACGGCAAACAAGCCGGTGCGCCGCCGCTGAGCCCGCATACACTGCGCCATGCCTTTGCCACCCATCTGGTCAACCACGGTGCCGATTTGCGCGTGGTACAGCTGCTGCTGGGGCACGCCAGCCTGTCTACCACCCAGATCTACACGCACGTGGCTCGCGAGCGCCTGAAGGCGCTGCACGCGGCGCACCACCCGCGCGGCTAAGGTTGGCCGCAAAAAAGCCCCGGTGGTTTACCGGGGCTGTCGGTGGCAATAGCGCTTATGCCGTGGCTTCTGCCGGGCTTTCGGCAAACAACAGTTCCACTTTGTCGTCCTGGTCCAGATTGACCGTCACTTCGCCGCCGCCAGCCAGGCGACCAAACAGCAGCTCGTCGGCCAGCGCCTTGCGGATGGTGTCCTGAATCAGGCGCGCCATCGGGCGGGCGCCCATCAGCGGGTCGAAGCCCTTCTTCGCCAGGAACTTGCGCAGGCTGTCGCTGAAGTGAATTTCCACTTTCTTGTCCGATAGCTGCTGCTCCAGCTGCATCAGGAACTTGTCCACCACCTGCAGGATGATCTCCTCGTTCAGCATGCCGAACGGGATGATGGCATCCAGGCGGTTGCGGAACTCGGGGCTGAACAGGCGCTTGATATCGCCCATTTCGTCCCCGGCCTGCTTGCTGTTGGTAAAGCCGATACTGGATTTGGACAGCGACTCGGCACCCGCGTTGGTGGTCATGATGATCACCACATTGCGGAAGTCTGCCTTGCGGCCGTTGTTATCGGTCAGCGTCCCGTGGTCCATCACCTGCAGCAGCACGTTGAAGATATCCGGGTGCGCCTTTTCGATTTCATCCAGCAGCAGCACTGCGTAAGGATGCTTGGTGACCTGTTCGGTCAGCAGGCCGCCCTGTTCAAAACCGACATAGCCCGGTGGCGCGCCAATCAGGCGGCTGACTGCGTGGCGTTCCATGTACTCGGACATATCAAAGCGCAGCAGCTCCACGCCCAGGAAATAGGCCAGCTGCTTGGCCACCTCGGTCTTGCCCACGCCGGTAGGGCCGGAGAACAGGAAGGAGCCGATCGGTTTTTGCGGGTTACCCAGGCCGGAACGCGACATCTTGATGGCTGCGGCCAACGCTTCAATGGCCTTGTCCTGGCCAAACACCACGTTTTTCAGGTCCCGATCCAGGTTTTTCAGCACGTTGCGGTCGTCGCTGCTGATGGTCTTGGCCGGAATACGGGCGATCTTGGCGATGATCTCTTCGATCTCGCCCTTGTTGATCACCTTCTTCTGCTTGGACTTGGGCAGAATTTTTTGTGCGGCGCCAGCTTCGTCGATCACGTCGATGGCTTTATCCGGCAGGTGGCGGTCGTTGATGTAACGCGCCGACAGCTCGGCCGCCGTCGATAGTGCAGCCAGGGTGTATTTCACGCCATGGTGTGCCTCAAAACGGCTTTTCAGCCCCTTCAGGATTTCGATCGTCTGTTCTACCGACGGCTCTGGCACATCAATTTTCTGGAAGCGGCGCGACAAGGCGCTGTCTTTTTCGAAAATGCCGCGGTACTCGCCATACGTGGTAGCGCCAATGCAGCGCAGGCTGCCATTGGACAGGGCCGGTTTCAGCAGGTTGGAGGCGTCCAGCGTGCCGCCAGAGGCCGCGCCAGCACCGATCAACGTGTGGATTTCGTCGATGAACAACACGGCATGGCTGTCTTCCGCCAGCTGTTTGATCACCTGCTTCAGGCGCTGCTCGAAATCGCCACGGTATTTGGTGCCTGCCAGCAGGGCGCCCATATCCAGCGAATACACCGTGGCTTTGGCCAGCACATCCGGTACGTCACCGGCTACGATGCGGCGGGCCAGCCCTTCGGCAATGGCGGTTTTACCCACGCCTGCTTCACCTACCAGCAGCGGGTTGTTCTTGCGGCGGCGGCACAGGATCTGGATGACACGCTCGACCTCGTGCTCGCGGCCGATCAGCGGGTCGATCTTGCCGTCGCGTGCCTGCTGGTTCAGGTTTTGCGTGTAGTTTTCCAGCGCGCCGCCAGGGGCGTTGCCGCTATCTTCCCCTTCACCTTCGCCGGAGGCATCGTGGTGCGGCTCCTGGCTGGCGGCCGGTTTGGCGTTTTGCTTGGTGATGCCGTGCGAGATGAAGTTCACCACATCCAGGCGCGAAATGCCCTGCTGGTGCAGGTAGTACACGGCGTGCGAGTCTTTCTCGCCAAAGATGGCCACCAGGATATTGGCGCCGGTGACTTCTTTTTTGCCAGACGACTGCACGTGCAGGATGGCGCGCTGAATGACGCGCTGGAACCCCAGAGTGGGCTGGGTTTCCACCTCGGCTTCACCGGGCACGGTGGGGGTGTGTTCGTCGATAAAGTCCCCCAGCTGCTTTTTCAGCTGGTCGATGTTGGCGCCGCAGGCGCGGAGGACTTCGGCAGCAGACGGGTTGTCAGTCATCGCCAGGAGCAGGTGCTCCACGCTGATGAATTCGTGCCGTTTGCGGCGTGCATCCATAAAGGCCATGTGCAGGCTGACTTCCAGTTCTTGGGCAATCATCAGTTTTCCTCCATGACACACTGCAGTGGATGCTGGTGCGTTTGTGCGTGCTGCGAAACTTGTTCTACCTTGGTGGCAGCGATGTCTTTGGTATAAATGCCACAAAGACCCTTACCTTCATTGTGGACCTGCAGCATCACGATTGTGGCTTTTTCGGCATTCATGTGAAAAAAATGCTGCAGTACCTCAACGACAAAGTCCATCGGGGTGAAATCGTCGTTCAATAACAATACTTTATACATCGGTGGGGGTTTTACCTCGGCCTTTCGGGCCGCGGTAGAGACATCATCCTTGTGCTGCGTAGACATGGGAACCTTCTGCGAATTCGCGCTTATTTCAATTTTGGTTCGTATGGCTGCTTTTTCAAGCCCCTTAACTTTTACCGGCTTGTCTTGACGTTGTCACACGCTAGGCGTAGAAATACAGACGGTGCTTGGCTTTGCATCGCTGGCTGTGTGTAAACCGTTACCTGCTGCAGCGTTTGTAAGCTTGGACTGTCAGGGCTCACCACCCTGTTTACTTTATGCATGCTAAGGATAGTTACACATGGCAACTGGTATTGTTAAGTGGTTCAACGACGCTAAAGGCTTCGGCTTCATCACTCCGGACGAAGGCGGCGATGACCTGTTCGCGCACTTCTCCGCGATCAATATGCAAGGTTTCAAATCGCTGACCGAAGGCCAGCGTGTAAGCTTTGACGTGGTTCAAGGCCCGAAAGGCAAGCAAGCCTCCAACATCCAGAAAGCCTAAGCCTGCGCTAGCTGACGGATGTAGCGGGAACGCTGCTGACAAAAACCGCATCAAGCTGATGCGGTTTTTTTGCGTCTGCCGTCAGGCAGGCTGGGCCAGCGCGGCTGCCGTGCCCTTGTGTAGCAGCTGGCGATACAGCGCCACAAAGGTCAGGCTGCCGATGGCGGCGAGCATGAGCCAGGGCAGGGCTGGCATGGCTAGGTTGCGGGAGATATCCAGTAGCCAGCCGCCGCCCAGGTAGCCGGTGGCCCCGCCCAGTGCCAGCCCCAGGCGGCTGGTGCCGCTGTAGCTGGCGCGTGCTTCGCTTTGCGCGTAGCTGGCCAGTAGCGCCTCGCGTGCCGGCTCGGTGATCAGGCTGCCGGTATAGAACAGCGCGAGTAGCGGCATGGCCAGCCAAAGGTTTTGCGCTAGCGCCATCAGCAGCAGGCTGAGCGTCATCACCGCGATACCCAGCAACATGCGTTGTGCCAAGCTGAGGTAGCGTTCGCCCAGCTTGGCAAGCGGGTAGAGCAGGGTAAGCGACAGCGTGGTTTCCATGGCGTACAGCCAACCTACCACTTGCGGTGTACCAGCCATCTGTTTGAGCACGATGGGGACCAGCAGCATGATCTGCACACCCAGCACGTAGTAGCCGCTGAGGGTCAGCACCAGCCGCATATAACGCTTGTCTGCCAGTACGATGCGTACCGAGGCTAATGGCGACGCTTTGCCGCTAGCCACGCGGTAGGCGGGTAGCAGCCACAGGTTGGCCGCAGCGGCCAGTACGAACACCGCACAGCCGCCCATACCTACCCACCAGAAGTCAAAATGCAGCAGCCAGGAGCCCAGCATGGCGCCGCTTACTGCTGCTGCGCTCTCCCACATCATCAGTAGCGTGTAGAAGTGGTTACGCTCGTGCTGGCGGGTCAGTTTGATGATCAGGGCCGCACGCGGCGGGTCGAACAGCATGCCGCCCAGGCCGGACAGAATGCAGGAAAACACCAGAGTGGCCGGTGTCTCAGCCATGGCCATGGCGGCAAAGCCGGCTGCGCGCAGCAGCATGCCACCCACAATCAGCGGCTTGGCGCCGTAGCGGTCGGCCAGCGAGCCACCCAGCAAGCCCAGCCCCTGTTGCATCAGCTGGCGTATGGCCAGTGCCAGCCCCACTGCAGCAGCGGCCCAGCCCAGCTGGTCGACAAAGTGGATGCTGATCAGCGGAAACACGCTGAAAAAGCCGAATACCACCAAGACATTGTCGAGCATGATGAAACGCCTGCCCAGGCGCCGCGCCTGTTCTGCCGAAGCCATGATGTGCCCCTGTGTGAAGTGGTCTTCATTGTCATGTGGCATCAGCTATCATAGAAGCCGTTAACTGCTAATATTTTCTATGGCTTTTTATTATGGCTATTTCGCTGGATGACCTGGCTTTGCTGATTGATATCGTGGATTGCGGCAGCTTTAGCCAGGCGGCGGCGCGCCGTGGCTGGTCGCAGCCGCAAGTTAGCCAGCGCGTAGCGGTGCTGGAAGCCAATGTGGGCGCGCAGCTGTTCCGTCGTCACCGGCGCGGCGCGGTGCCAACGCCAGCGTGCGAGGCCTATCTGCCGGCGGCGCGGCAAGCGCTGGCGATTCTGGACGATGGCCGCCGGGCGGTGCAGGGCGTACCGGCGCTGCCGCGCCTGACGCTGGCCTGCCTGCCATCGCTGGCGTCGGTGGTGTTTGGCCCGGTACTGGTGGCGCTGGCAGAGGCGCCGTTCGAGATCCGCTGCAGCACCGATCATTCGCCCGCCATCATGGAACGCCTGCTAACGGATGGCGTACAGGTGGGCTTTGTGCTGAAGTGCCCGCCGATGGCCGGTATCCAGATGGAACGTATCTGGTGCTCGCCCATCGTGCCGGTGGTGCACAAGCGCCACCCACTGGCGCAAGCTGGCGAGCTGACGCTGGCCGAGGTGGCCAACGCGCGGCTGGCACCGCAGTACTGGGGTGATGCCTGCGATACGCTACTGGCCATGCTGCGCCAGCACCGTACCGCCAGTGGCCCCTTGCACGCTATCCAGCCAGCCAGCGCCGCACGCGAGCTGGCGATGGAGCATGGCTTTCTGACCTTTATGCCGGAGGTAGCGGTGAAGCGCGACCTGCGCGAAGGCCGGCTGGTGAAGCTGGCCATCCGCGATCTGCCGCTGTGGCAGTGGGAGGTGATGATGGCCTGGCGCGCCGGCAAGCGCAGCGACGCGCCCAAGCAACAGGTGCTGGACACCGTACGGGCGATGGCGCCGGATTGGGCCTGACGCGGCCAACGTTGGCCGCAGGCACACGTGGCAAGGCCCTGCCTGGTGGCAGGGCCTTGCTGTGGTAGTGCAGGGCGGTATTACATGCGCGCGATCATGGCGTCGCCAAACTCGGAGCACGACACCTCGGTAGCGCCATCCATCAGGCGGGCAAAGTCGTAGGTCACCACCTTGTCGCCAATGGCGGCTTCCATGGCGCGGATCACCAGGTCGGCCGCTTCCTTCCAGCCCAGGTGGCGCAACATCATCTCAGCCGACAGGATCAGCGAGCCGGGGTTCACCTTGTCCAGGCCGGCGTACTTGGGCGCCGTGCCGTGGGTGGCTTCAAAGCAGGCGTACTGGTCGGAGATATTCGCCCCCGGCGCGATACCGATGCCACCCACCTGCGCCGCCAGTGCGTCCGAGATGTAATCGCCGTTCAGGTTGGTGGTGGCAATCACGTCGTATTCGGCCGGGCGCAGCAGGATCTGCTGCAGGAAGGCATCGGCAATGGCGTCCTTGATCACGATGCCGTTCGGCAGCTTCAGCCACGGGCCGCCGTCGATCTCTACGCCGCCAAACTCGCGTTTGGCCAGTGCGTAGGCGGTATCGCGGAAGTTACCCTCGGTAAACTTCATGATATTGCCCTTGTGCACGATGGTGACCGAGCGGCGCTGGTTGTCGATGGCGTACTGGATGGCGGCGCGCACCAGGCGCTCGCTGCCCTCTACCGAGATCGGCTTGATGCCGATGCCGGAGCTGGCGGGGAAGCGGATTTTCTTCACGCCCATCTCTTGCTGCAGGAAGGTAATCACTTTCTGTACCGCTTCGGTACCGTGCGCCCACTCGATGCCGGCGTAGATGTCTTCGGTGTTTTCGCGGAAGATCACCATGTTCACCAGCTCCGGCTGCTTCAGCGGCGACGGTACACCCTGGAAGTACTGTACCGGGCGCACGCACTGGTACAGGTCCAGCTCCTGGCGCAGCGCCACGTTCAGCGAGCGGATGCCGCCGCCCACTGGCGTGGTCATCGGCCCCTTGATCGACACTGCGTATTCTTTCAGTGCGTCGAAGGTTTCGCGTGGCAGCCATTCGTCCGGGCCGTACAGGCGGGTGGACTTTTCGCCGGCGTATACCTCCATCCAGTGAATCTTCTTCTGCCCGCCGTAGGCTTTGGCCACTGCCGCATCGATGACCTTGATCATCACCGGGGTGATGTCGACGCCGATGCCGTCGCCTTCGATGTACGGAATGATGGGCTGGTCGGGTACAGGCTGGCCCGGCAGGATCTTCTGGCCACCGGCAGGCACCTTGATATGCGATACGCTCATGCTGTTCTCTCCTGTTTCATGCGGACATGTTGTGGCAGCTGCCACGGCGTGCCGGCTGTCAGACCGCAGACGGGCTGATCTGTTCGTGCCAGCCGTGGGGTAAATGGCGTGCGGTGTTGCTGCTAAGGCTGGCAACACCCTGTCGTTGTTATGGTACGTGCCATGCAAAGCGCCAAGCCCTGATTGCCGCCGCGTTGGTCTGGGCGTAAAAAAACGCCAAGGCAAGCCTTGGCGTTGTGTGCGGCGGGAGGGGAGCTTAGGCGCGGGCGCTGGCCAGAATCTGGTTCAGCGTGGCGCTTGGGCACATCACGGCGCGGGTTTTTTCTGCGTCCGGCAGGTAGTAGCCACCGATATCGGCTGGTTTGCCTTGTACCGCTTTCAGCTCGTCGATGATCTGCTGTTCCTGCGCGGCAAAGGCGGCGGCTACCGGGGCAAAGTGAGCTTGCAGTTCGGCGTCGTCGCTTTGTGCGGCCAACGCTTGTGCCCAGTATATGGCCAGGTAGAACTGGCTGCCACGGTTATCCAGCTCGCCAGTGCGGCGCGACGGCGACTTGTCGTTGTCCAGCAGCTTGCCGGTGGCTTCGTCCAGGGTTTTTGCCAGGATTTTAGCCTTGGTGTTGCCGGTCTTGATGCCTAGCTCTTCCAGGCTCACGGCCAGTGCCAGGAACTCGCCCAGGCTGTCCCAGCGCAGATGGTTTTCTTCCAGCAGCTGTTGCACGTGTTTCGGGGCCGAACCGCCAGCACCGGTTTCGTACATGCCGCCACCGGCCATCAGCGGCACGATGGACAGCATTTTGGCGCTGGTGCCCAGTTCCATGATAGGGAACAGGTCGGTCAGGTAGTCGCGCAGGATGTTGCCGGTAACCGAGATGGTGTCCAGGCCGCGGGCAACACGCTCCAGGGTGAAGCGCATGGCGCGTACCTGGGACATGATGTGGATTTCCAGACCGCTGGTGTCGTAATCCTTCAGGTATTTTTGTACCTTTTTGATCAGTTCGTTTTCGTGCGGGCGGTACGGGTCCAGCCAGAATACTGCCGGCATGCCGGAGTTACGGGCGCGGGTGACAGCCAGTTTTACCCAGTCGCGGATCGGCGCGTCTTTCACCTGGCACATGCGCCAGATGTCGCCTTGCTCCACATTTTGCGACAGCAGCACTTCGCCGGTAGCCAGGTCAACGATGTTGGCCACGCCATCCTGGGCGATTTCGAAGGTCTTGTCGTGCGAGCCGTATTCTTCCGCTTTCTGTGCCATCAGGCCCACGTTCGGTACGGTACCCATGGTGCGCGGGTCGAAGTTGCCGTGCCATTTGCAGAAGTTGATCATCTCCTGGTAAATGCGGGCAAAGGTGGATTCCGGCATCACGGCCTTGCAGTCGGCCGGCTTGCCGTCGGCACCCCACATTTTGCCGCCGTTACGGATCATGGCTGGCATGGAGGCATCCACAATCACGTCGTTTGGCGAGTGGAAGTTGGTAATGCCCTTGGCGGAGTCCACCATGGCCAGGCGCGGGCGGTGTTCCTGGCAGGCGTGCAGGTCGCGCACGATTTCTTCGCGCTTGGAGGCCGGCAGCGTGGCGATTTTCTCGTACAGCGTGGCCATGCCGTTGTTCACGTTCACGCCCAGCTCTTCAAACAGCTTGCCGTGCTTCTCGAACGCGTCTTTGTAGTAGATCTTCACGCAGTGGCCGAACACGATGGGGTGGGACACCTTCATCATGGTGGCTTTTACGTGCAGCGAGAACAGGATGCCGGCTTCGCGGCAGTCTTCCATTTCGCGCTCGTAGAATTCGCACAGCGCTTTCTTGCTCATGAACATGGAGTCGATGATCTCGCCGTCCAGCAGGGATACCTTCGGCTTGAGCACGATGGTTTCGCCGCTGTGGGTTACCAGCTCCATTTTCACGTCACGGGCGCGGTCCAGGGTCATGGACTTTTCGCCGTGGTAGAAGTCACCGTGGTGCATGTGGGAAACGTGGGTCTGCGACGACTGTTTCCACTCGCCCATGCTGTGCGGGTGCTTCTTGGCGTAGTTTTTCACTGCCAGCGGGGCGCGGCGGTCGGAGTTGCCTTCGCGCAACACCGGGTTCACGGCGGAGCCCAGGCACTTGGCGTAGCGGGCCTTGATGGCCTTTTCTTCGTCAGTCGTCGGGTTTTCCGGGTAGTCGGGGATGGCATAACCCTTGGCTTGCAGTTCCTTGATGCAAGCCATCAGCTGCGATACCGATGCGCTGATGTTCGGCAGCTTGATGATGTTGGTGTCCGGGTTCTGGGTCAGTTTGCCCAGCTCGGCCAGGGTATCCGGTACTTTTTGCTCGTCGGTCAGGTTTGCCGGGAACTCGGCCAGAACGCGGGCGGCTACCGAAATGTCAGCAGTCTCCACATTGATGCCGGCTGCGCCGGTAAAGGTACGTACGACCGGCAGGAAGGCGCTGGTAGCCAGCGCTGGAGCTTCGTCGGTCAGGGTGTAGATGATGGTCGGCTGTTCCGAAGGCATTACTCTATCTCCATGATTATTTTTTGACGCCAGAACGATTGCGCGGGGCAGCTTTGGCACGGGGCAGCATCCCGCCTGTGCAAGTGAAAGGTATGGGAAAACCTGCTGTACTGGCTGCCTGTCAGGGGAAGACAGGGGGCTAGGCGGTATGCAGGCTTTCGGGTGACTTTTCAAAAATGAATTATACCTCTCATTGCTGGCTCTAATTGTAGCGTATCCGAACTTTGCTGCGGGTTTGAATGTAAACACCTGTTCGAATCTGAATGACGTTGGCCGCATGGCGTACGGTTCAATAGGATTTCCATGCCGTGCTGCGCAGCAAGCCCACCGGCGCAGCGTGGCCGCTACCGGCCACGCTTGGTATCATCCGGCGCATATTTTCTTTACGCTTGGCTGCCCCATGTCCCAACTCATCCTGTTCAATAAGCCTTATGGCGTGATTTGCCAGTTTTCCCAGCACGAATTGCACCCCACGCTAAAAGACCACATTGCGTTGCCCGGGGTATACCCGGCAGGCCGGCTGGATACCGATAGTGAGGGCCTGCTGCTGCTGACGGGGGATGGCGAACTGCAACACCGTATCAGCGACCCGCGCTGGAAGCAGCCCAAGACCTACTGGGTACAGGTAGAAGGCAGGGTGACCGAGACCCAGCTGCAGGCGCTGCGGGATGGCGTGGATCTGGGCGACTTTGTGACCCAGCCAGCGCAGGTGCGCCAGCTGCCGGAGGCGCCTGCGCTATGGGAGCGCAAGCCGCCGGTGCGTTTTCGCAAGACCGTGCCCGATGGCTGGCTGGAAATCATCATCAGTGAAGGCAAGAACCGCCAGGTGCGGCGCATGACGGCCAAAGTAGGCCTGCCTACCTTGCGGCTGGTACGTGTGGCCGTGGGGCCGTGGCGGCTGGATGGTTTGCAGCCGGGGGAAATGCGCAGCCTGGAGGTGTCGCTTGCCGACCTGCCGCGAACGGGGCATGCTAAACCCGCTGCCAAGGCACCCGCGCGCCATACCGGCCGGCAGGTGCCAGAGACAGCACCGCCGCGGGCGGCACCGCGTTTTCGCTTTGCCAAAAAATAAGCCATAGCGCACGCGCCGCCCTCTGCAGCCAAGACGAACGCTACCCGCCGCCAGCCGGTGGGCCAGGCAGGGGCCGCGCGATGGAGATACCCGAGTATTACAACCCGGTGGCCAGGGACATCGCCCTGGCGCTGGTGGATGGTTTCAACCGGCACTACCGGCGCTTTCAGGCCACCAGCCGCCAGGCCAAGCGCCTGTTCGAGCAGGCCGACTGGCAAGGTGTGCAGCAGCTGGTGCGCGAGCGCATCCAGTACTACGACGAACGCGTCAGCGAGACCGTGGTGCGGCTGAATACCGAGTTGTACGCCGCGCTGCTGGATGATGAAATCTGGCAGCAAGCCAAGCTGTATTTCATTGGCCTGCTGACCAACCACAAACAGCCGGAGCTGGCGGAAACCTTCTTCAATTCGGTGTTCACCCGCATCCTGCACCGCGACTACTTCAATAACGATTTCATCTTCATCCGCCCGGCCATCTCCACCGAGTACATCGAATCCGACCCGCCGTCCTACCGCAGCTACTACCCCAGTAACAGCAGCCTGCGCAGTGTACTGCGCCGCATCGTGGCCGACTTTGGCTGGCAACGCCCGTTTGCCAGCCTGGCGCGCGACCTGGCCAATGTGGTGCGTGCGGTGCACGAACACTTTGCCGCACGTTGGCCGCAGGCCGAGGCCAGCTACCAGATACAGGTGCTTTCCAGCGCGTTTTATCGCAACAAGAGTGCCTATATTTTTGGCAAGGTCATCAACGGTAGCCCGATCTACCCCTTTGCCGTACCGGTACTGCAGGACGAGCAAGGGCGGCTGTACCTCGATACCGTGTTGCTGGAGCCGTGGCGCATCGGCGTGCTGTTCTCGTTCAGCCGCGCCTATTTTCTGGTGGACATGGATGTGCCATCGGCTTACGTGCAGTTTTTACGCAGCATGCTGCCCACCAAAACCAAGGCCGAGCTGTACACCATGCTGGGCCTGCAAAAGCAGGGCAAGAACACCTTCTACCGCGACTTCATGCAGCATTTGCAGCACTCGCGCGACCAGTTCACCGTGGCGCCGGGCATACGCGGCCTGGTGATGCTGGTGTTCACGCTGCCGTCTTACCCCTATGTATTCAAGCTGATCAAGGATGTGTTTGGCGGGCCCAAGGAAATGGACCGCGCTACGGTGAAGCGCAAGTACCAGCTGGTAAAGCGGCACGACAGGGTTGGCCGCATGGCGGACACGCTGGAGTTTTCCAATGTGGCATTCCCCAAAGCGCGCTTTACGCCAGCCTTGCTGGCCGAGCTGCGCAGCCAGGCCCAGCTGTCTATCGAAGAGAGCGACGACACCATCGTGATTCGCCACGTTTATATAGAACGGCGCATGAAGCCGCTGAATATGTACCTGATGAGCTGTACGCCAGAAGAGAAAGAGCGGGTGATCCGTGAATACGGTGACGCCATCAAGGACCTAGCGGCGGCCAATATTTTCCCGGGTGACATGTTGTTCAAAAACTTTGGTGTGACGCGTTACGGGCGGGTGATCTTTTATGATTATGACGAAATTGAATACATGACCGATTGCAACTTCCGCCGCATTCCGCCAGCGCCAAACCCCGAGATGGAGCTGTCCGGCGAGGTGTGGTACCCGGTGGCGCACGGTGATGTGTTCCCCGAAGAATTTGCCACCTTCCTGCTGGGCGACCCGCAGATCCGCCGCATTTTTCTGGCTTACCACCGCGACTTGCTGGACGTACGCTTCTGGCAGTACAAGCAGCAGCGTATCCGCGATGGTTTTATCGAAGACTTTTACCCGTACCCTGTTGAAATGCGTTTCTGCCAGCGTTACCCGACTACCGTCGCCACCGCTAACCAGGCCGCCCCATAAGACAAAGCCCCTTCCACAAGTGGAAGGGGCTGCGTGCAAATAAGGTGGCTACGCTACGGGTTTACTCGCCGCAACGATGGCTATCAAAGTAGGCCACGGGCCCGGCACTGGTGAGCCCTACGTGGAAGCAGCTGTCCTCCGGGAAAACATCGCCGGCGTTTTCTGCTGCACGTACCAGCTCGAACAGTACTTCTACTTCTTTGAAGTACTTGGCGATGCGGTCGTTACCTTCCAGCCAGCCCAGAATGGCATCCCGCTGCGGGTGCTCGTTTTCCAGTGTCAGCGCGCAATGGTTGCAGCTGACAAAACTGATGGCCGGTGGAATGGCGATGCCTAGCGGTGCCAGCTCGCTACGTACCAGGCTGGCAAACTGCGACAGTTCCTTGCTGGCACGCTCGCGAATGCCGGATAGCGGCAGAGCCTCGCCACCATTAGCCGAACCAAACAGACGGGCCAGGGCAGACGAGACGGCAGTACCTTCTGCATACATAGTGCTTATATCTCCTTGTCGTAGATGGTATTAAATCCATTGTAGGAAACATTAAACAAATTACCTGAATTTATTTCGTCATTTTTTTCAGGGTGTATAGCAGCTCCAGCGCCTGGCGTGGCGTGAGGTCGTCCACGTCGGTATCGGCCAGCAATTCCACGGCCGGGTGTGGTTCCGGCTCGTGCTGGATGACCACCGGCGTGCTGAACAGGTCGGGTTGCGCACGGGCGGCCGACTCGTTTTCCAGCTCGGTCAGGTAGCGGCGCGCCTCGCGGATGACTTTGGGCGGTACGCCGGCCAGCTGCGCCACGGCCAGGCCGTAGCTCTGGCTGGCCGGGCCGTCTTCCACGTGGTGCAGGAACACGATGCGGTCTTTGTGCTCCACCGCCGACAGGTGCACGTTGGCCACGCTGTTGTACTCGCCAGCCAGGCTGGTGAGCTCGAAGTAATGCGTGGCAAACAGCGTGTAGGCACGACTTTTTTCGATCAGCGCGCGGGCGATGGCCCAGGCCAGCGCCAGGCCGTCAAAGGTAGACGTGCCGCGGCCAACCTCGTCCATCAGCACCAGCGACTTGTCGGTGGCATTGTTCAGGATATTGGCGGTTTCGGTCATTTCCACCATGAAGGTAGAGCGGCCGCCGGCCAGGTCGTCGCTGGCACCGATACGGGTGAAGATGCGGTCGATCTGGCCCAGCACCGCGCGCTCGGCCGGTACGAAGCTGCCGATATGCGCCAGCAGGGTAATCAGCGCGTTCTGGCGCATATAGGTGGACTTACCGCCCATGTTCGGGCCGGTAATCAGCAGCAGCTTGCGCTCTGCGGCCAACCTGGTGTCGTTGGCGATAAAGCGTTCCACCTCGGCCTCCACCACCGGGTGGCGGCCGCCGATGATTTCCAGCCGTGTCTCGTTGACGAACAGCGGCTGCACGTAGTGATTGGTTTGCGCACGTTCGGCAAAGGCGGCCAGCACGTCCAGCCCGGCCACGGCCTGGGCCATCAGCTTGAGCTCGCTGATATGGGGGGCCAGCTGGTCCAGCACCGCTTCGTACAGCTGTTTTTCCAGCGCCAGCGATTTGTCCTGCGCCGACAGCGCCTTGTCTTCGAAGGTTTTCAGCTCCGGCGTGATGTAGCGCTCGGCGTTTTTCAGCGTCTGGCGGCGGCGGTAGTCGTCCGGCACCTTGTCCGATTGCGCTTTCGAGACCTCGATGTAGAAACCGTGTACGCGGTTGAACTCTACTTTCAGCGTGCTGATGCCGGTGCGCTCTTTCTCGCGCAGCTCCAGCGCCAGCAGGAAGTCACCGCAGTCGGTCTGGATGGCGCGCAGCTCGTCCAGGTCGGCGTGGTAGCCGTGGTTGATCACGCCGCCGTCGCGCAGGAAGGTAGCGGGTTCGGGCAGGATGGCGGTGGCCAGCAGGCTTTCTACGGGGGACTCCGCTGGCAGCAGCTGTACCAGCTCGGCCAGCAGCGGGGCGTCCAGCGTGGCGGCAATGGCCTTGACGCCAGCCAGGGCGCGCAGCGAGTCGCGCAGCGCGGCCAGGTCGCGCGGGCGGGCGGTGCGCAGCGCCACGCGGGCGGTAATGCGCTCGATGTCGGCTACTTCGCGCAGCTGGGTGTGAATATCCTGGTGTGCGGCCAACAGCGCGCGCACCGCCTGCTGGCGGCGCAGCAGTTTGTCGTGGCGGCGAATCGGGTGGTGCAGCCAGTGGCGCAGCATGCGGCTACCCATGCTGGTGGCGCAGGTGTCCAGTAGCGAGGCCTGCGTGGGCGAGGCTTCGCCGCGGATGGTTTCGGTCAGCTCCAGGTTGCGGCGCGTGGCAGCGTCCATGCGGATCAGCTCGCCAGGTTCTTCTACCGACAGCTGGGCAATGTGCGCCGGGTTCACCCCCTGGGTGGATTTCACGTATTCCAGCAGCGCACCGGCAGCGCCTACCGCTATCGGCAGCGTGTCGGCGCCAAAGCCGGCCAGGTCGCGGGTGCCGAAGTGGCGGGTGAGCGCCAGCGTGGACGACTCGGTATCAAACTGCCATGGCGGCAGTTTCTTTTTCGGGGTGCCGATGCTGTCAAACACCGCCAGGCCGGTGTCGTCGGCCAGCAGCAGCTCGGCCGGTTTCAGCCGCTCCAGCTCGCTGTGCAGCTCTTCCACGCCGGTTTGCATGACTTTGAATTCGCCGCTGGCCAGCGACAGCCAGGCCAGGCCCAGCGTGCCTTTGTGCATATTCACGGCCAGCACCAGGTTGTCGCGTTTGTCGTCCAGCAGCGCGGCGTCGGTTAGCGTGCCGGGGGTGACGATGCGCACCACCTTGCGTTCTACCGGGCCTTTGCTGGTGGCCGGGTCGCCGATTTGCTCGGCAATGGCCACCGACTCGCCCATTTTGACTAGCCGCGCCAGGTAGCCTTCGGCAGCGTGGTAGGGAATGCCGGCCATCTTGACGGGTTGGCCGCCGCTGGCACCGCGTGCGGTAAGGGTGATGTCCAGCAGGCGGGCGGCTTTTTCGGCGTCGTCGTAGAACAGCTCGTAGAAGTCACCCATGCGGTAAAACAGCAGCTTGTCGGCGTGGTCCCGTTTCAGGGCCAGGTATTGCTGCATCATGGGCGTGTGCTGAGGCGTGGTCATCGATCGTTCCGTGCTGAAAAAGGTTGGCCGCAATAGGCAACGCCCCGTCAGGCGGGGCGCGGCAAGCTATTTTACGGGATGCGCGCCAGCGCGTCACGGCGGCAGCATCACCATGCGGTTGCGGCCCTGGTGCTTGGCCTGGTACAGCGCCATGTCGGCACGCGCCAAGAGGCTGCGGCTATCGTCGCCGGGCTCAAGCAGCGTCAGGCCGATAGACGCGGTAAGGGCGATGCTATGCCCGCCAAATTGCAGAGGTTGCTGTGCGATGGTGTCCAGCAAGTGCTGGCTGTAGTGTTGTGCAGCTTGCGGCGTGGTGCCGGGTAGCAGTATGCAGAACTCCTCGCCTCCCAGGCGGCCGGCGCTGTCGTGCGGGCCCAGTTGCTGGCGCAGCTGGCTGGCAATATGGGTCAGGGTGGCATCGCCGCAGGCATGGCCGTAGCTGTCGTTTACCTGTTTGAAGTGGTCCAGATCCAGCATCAGCAGGGCCAGGCCGGGGCGGAACGGGGTGGCCAGCAACGTGTCCAGCTGGCTCAGTAGCGTGGGGCGGTTATACAGGCCGGTGAGCGAGTCGATGGTGGCCTGCTCGCGCAGCTGGCGTTCTTGCTGTTTGCGCAGGCTGATATCACGCGCCGAGCCCCAGATCACCGGCTGGCCATCCAGTATCAGCCGGCGCACGCACACTTCTACTTCGATGATGTCGCCGTCTTTGGTGCGGTTATAGCTATCGAAGGTCTCGCCTTGTTCGCTGGTGTGCTGCAATTGCTCGCGCAGTTCTGCTTCGTTGCGGTGGGCCACCAGGTCCCACAGCCGCAATTGCCGCAGCTCGGCCTGGCTGTAACCCAGCAGTTTGCACAGAGAATCGCTGGCCTCCAGCAGCCGCCCTTCCATATCGATGATGGACAGCGCATCGGCGGCGTTCTGCAAAATGGCCTGATACCACTGGGTACGGCTATCCAGTGCCTGGCGGTTGGCGTCGTTTTCCATCAGCACGGCCAGCAGGCGGGCGGTGTCTTCAATCACGGTAATGGCCTCCAGCGTGGGCGCGCAGGGGGCGTGGTGGTAGACAGCAAAGGTGCCGTGCACTTTACCTTTGCTATCGATGATGGGTTCGGACCAGCAGCTGCCCAGCGCAAACTGGCGTGCCAGCTCGCGGTAGGGTGCCCAGTTGGGGTGTTGCTGCAGATCTTCCGCTATCAGCCGTTTGCGGTGCCACGCCGCTGCCCCGCAGCTGCCTACCATGGGGCCGATGGCCAGGCCATCGATCAATGCGGTATAGGCTTCTGGCAGCGATGGGCCTACCAGCGGGCGCAGGCATTGCGCATCGTCTACCTGCAGGATGGAGCACAGCCAGCCTGGCAAGGCCTGCTCGATGTGCAGCACCACGTCGCCCAGCAGCGTGGGTAGCGGCTTGCCCTGAATGTACTGGCGCAGAAAGTGCGAATGCAGGGCATCCCAGCTGGCGCGCGAGCTGCTGATGCGTTCGTGTTCCAGTCTTTGCAGCTCGGCGGCGGCGCGGGTAGCGAAGGGGGCGATATCTTGTAGCAGCGTATCGGGCAGCACGTTCGCCCGCTCGTCAAACAGTGCCAGGTGCCCCATGCAGTGGCCGTGTTTATCCAGCAAGGGCCAGCCGGCAAAGCTCTGCCAGGCCGTGTCGTGCTCGGCTGAAAAGTGCCGGTTCACCCCGGCATGGTGCACGATGGCCTGCTGCTGCAGGATTACCTGCTCGCATGGCGTACCGGCCAGCGCATAGCGGCCAGGGTGGGCGTGACCGCTGGCGGTAATGACTTCGACATGCAGAACGGGCAGTGTCAGTTGCTGGCTGATAAAAACCAATTGAGCGCCGCAGTGCCGGGCCAGACTGTTTACCAGCTGCTGCAGAAAGTCTTTGCCCAAGGCTGCTGCGGTGTCGTCCAGCAGCGCATGGCGCAATGAAAGGGCGGTGGGCATGAGGCTAAGGCGTTGTGTCGATACTTGAGAGTATCGTCCAACTGCAAGCATTTGATAAAGCAACATTGTTTTCACGGGGCGTATCGTGCCAGGCGTGCATTGACAAGGCCTATTTTCTGAAACTATGATCCATATCAAAGTTTCAGAAAATACTGAAAATTCAAAAAGGCCACACACATGAACCTGCCACCCCTGATTCAATCCTTTGTGCTGCACTTTGGCGAGATGGGCAGCCACTGGGGCATCAACCGCACCGTAGGGCAGATTTACGCCCTGCTTTATGTTTCCGACCGGCCGCTGAACGCGGATGACATCGTGGAGGCCATTGGCTGTTCGCGCTCCAATACCAGCATGGCGCTGAAAGAACTGCAGGCCTGGCGATTGGTCAAACTGCAACACTTGCCTGGCGACCGCCGCGAGTACTTCAGTACGCCGGAAGACGTGTGGGCCATTTTCAAGACCCTGGCCGAAGAGCGGCAAAAGCGAGAAGTCGAGCCCACGCTGACAATGCTGCGCGGCGCCATCATGGAAACCCCGTCCGGCGAGGCCGAACGCCACGCGCAGGCGCGCATGAACGAGATGTACCAGCTGATCGAGCTGGTGACCAAGTGGTTTGCCGACATCCGCGACATGGATGTGGAAACGCTGGAAAAACTGATGAAGCTAGGTAGTCAGGTAGGCAAGGTGCTGCAGTTTACCCAGAGCCTGGGCCGCTTAGCCGGCCGCGACAATGGCAAGGAGGATTAGCCATGGACAGCCTGGACCCGGTCATACTGGCGCGCATCCAGTTTGCGGCCAACATTACTTTTCACATCCTGTTTCCTACCATCAGCATCGCCATGGGTTGGGTGCTGTTGTACTTCAAGGCGCGCTTTAACCGCAGTGGCGACGAAGCCTGGATGGACGCCTATGGCTTCTGGGTGAAGATCTTCGCACTGACCTTTGCGCTGGGCGTGGTGTCCGGCATTACCATGAGCTTCCAGTTTGGTACCAACTGGCCGGGCTTCATGCAGCACGTGGGCAATGTGGCCGGGCCGCTGCTGGCTTACGAGGTGCTGACCGCGTTTTTCCTGGAGGCCACCTTCCTGGGCATCATGCTGTTCGGCCGCGCCAAGGTATCCAACCGCGTGCATACGCTGGCCACCTTCCTGGTGGCGTTTGGCACCACGGTGTCGGCGTTCTGGATCATCGTGCTGAACTCGTGGATGCAGACCCCGGCCGGGGTGGAGGTGATCGCCGGCAAGGTACACGTGCAAAGCTGGCTGGCGGTGATCTTTAACCCGTCCATGCCGTACCGCCTGACCCATATGCTGCTGGCCTCCGGCCTGACCGTGGCGTTTCTGGTGGCCGGGGTGTCGGCTTACCGCTGGCTGCGTGGCGACCGCGCCGCTGCAGTAGCGCACACGCTGAAAACCGGCGTCGGCCTGGCGGCGCTGCTGATTCCGCTGCAGGTGCTGGTGGGCGACATGCACGGGCTGAATACCTTCCAGCATCAGCCGGCCAAGCTGGCCGCCATGGAAGGCGTGTGGCACACCGAGCGCGGCGCGCCGCTGCTGCTGTTTGCGCTGCCGGACGAGGCCACGCAAAGCAACCGCTTTGAGGTGGGTATTCCCAAGCTGGCCAGCCTGATCATCACCCACGACCTGAATGGCGAAATTCGCGGCCTGAACGAGTTCCCCAATGCCCACCCGCCGGTGGCCAAGGTGTTCTGGAGCTTCCGCGTGATGGTGGGGGTAGGCATGCTGATGCTGGCGGTGAGCTGGCTGGCGTGGTGGCAGCTGCGCCGTGGCGCACTGGCACCGTGGCTGCAGCGCGGCCTGGTGGCCATGACCTTCTCTGGCTGGGTGGCCACTGTGGCCGGCTGGTACGTGACCGAAATCGGCCGCCAGCCGTGGCTGGTGACCGGCATCCTGCGCACCGCCGACGCCGCGTCGACGGTGGGTAGCGGCATGATTTTATCTACCTTGCTGATGTACCTGCTGCTGTACGCCGTGCTGCTGGCCAGCTATGTGTCGGTGGTGTTTTATCTGGCGCGCAAGGCAGCGCCTGCGGCCAACCTTGAAGGAGCACAGCCATGAATGCCGAACTGTGGTTGCCGGTGATTTTTGCCGGGCTGATGGCGCTGTCCATGCTGATCTACGTGGTGCTGGACGGCTACGACCTGGGCGTGGGCGTACTGCTGCCGCTGGGTAACGACGAAGAGCGCGACGCCATGATCGCCAGTATCGGCCCGTTCTGGGACGCCAACGAAACCTGGCTGGTACTGGGCGTGGGGCTGCTGCTGGTGGCGTTCCCCATGGCGCACGGCATTATCCTGGGCGAGCTGTACCTGCCGGTGGCCATCATGCTGCTGGGGTTGATTCTGCGCGGTGTAGCGTTTGATTTCCGTGTGAAGGCGCAGGCGCATCACCAGCCAGCGTGGAACCTGGCGTTTGCTGCCGGCTCGCTGCTGGCGTCTCTTAGCCAGGGCGTGATGCTGGGGCGCTATCTCACCGGCTTTGCGCCGGGGGCGGGTGCCTGGGGCTTTGCCCTGCTTACCGGGCTGGGCCTGACCGCCGCCTACGTGCTGCTGGGCGCGGGCTGGCTGATCATGAAAAGCAGCGGCCCCCTGCAGCAGCGCGCCACGCGCTGGGCGCAGTACGCACTGGCCGGTACCGCGCTGGCAGTATTGCTGGTGTCGGTGGCCACACCGCTGGCTAGCAGCCGCATCGCCGCCAAGTGGTTTGTGCTGCCGGATTTCCTGCTGCTGTTGCCGCTGCCGCTGATCAGCGTGGCGCTGTTCGGCCTGCTGGCCGCCAGCCTGCCCAGGTTGGCCGCACGCCAGCGCGCCGGGCAGGATGCGCTGTGCTGGCTGCCGTTTGCCTGCACCGTGGGTATTGTGCTGCTGGCGTTCTGGGGGCTGGCGTATAGCGTGTTTCCCGAGATCGTTATCGGCCAGCTGGATATCTGGCAGGCTGCCAGCGACCCGGAGGCACTGTGGGTGATTCTGGCCGGTGCTGCGGTTGTGCTGCCCACCATTATTGCCTACACGGTGTTTGCCTACCGCGTGTTCTGGGGCAAGGCAGGCAAGCTCAGTTACAGCTAGAAAATATTGCGCCAAATCAAAAGAGCAGGGTTTATTCCTGCTCTTTTTTTATTTCTATCATGGACTTAAGGCGGCTGGTGACAACTTTGCGCACACATACGATACGTTACATTTTGATAGAGCGATTCGCTTGACTTGGGTCAATGCCCATGAAAAGCGCAGGGGTAAGATGGCTGCATCCAGATCGAATACCGGGCTGCCGGAGGAGCAATATCATGGAACTGTGGAAACAACTTCTCTCTGACGACGTAGGTTTGCTGAGCATTATCACCATCACGGTGACAACCATCATCGTGTCGACCTGTATCGCCATCTTTATCAAAAAGACGCACGACGACAAATAAGCTTTAAACGCATGCCACGGCATGTGTGTGTGATTTCCTCTTGATGTGTGTGTGTTTGGGGGTACGGTGGTGGGCCGTACCCCTTTTTTTATGGTTTTTCCGTACCTGCATACCGGAACAGCGCAGCTGTCTATGCTGCCGTGGTGGCGCTGCACGGTGATCTGCTACGCCGGCCTCTCTTCTGCGCCACGCTCCCGCTATCTTCATTTTCCTGTCACATGGCTGGCCTAGACTTCATTTCAATGATTCTTGTAATATTGATTTCAGCCGGAGCCCAGACATGACCCACCCCTTCGATACGCTTGTCATTCCCGCTGTGGATGGCCGTTTGCTGCTGACACCGTGCCCTGGCACCCAGGCCGCTAGCCTGGCCCAGGCGCTATCCACCCTGCAGCAGGCCGGTGCCAGCGGTGTCATCAGCCTGATGCCGGCTGCCGAGCTGCAGCAGAACGGCGCTGATGATATCGGCGCTGCGTGCGGCCAGCTTGGCCTGGCCTGGTTTCATCTGCCGGTAGCGGACGACCGCGCACCGCTGGCGGATTTCGATACCGCTTGGCAAGCCGCCGCGCCCGGCCTGCTGGCGCGGCTGCGTGCCGGCCAGTGCCTGGCTATTCATTGCAAGGGCGGGTCTGGCCGTACCGGCCTGATTGCCGCCCGCATCCTGATTGCGCTGGGCGTGCCACGCAGCACCGCCATTGCGCAAGTGCAGGCGCTGCGCCCCAAGGCTATCCAGCACCCGGTGCACCAGGCGTGGATCGGCCAGTACGACGCCG
This sequence comes from beta proteobacterium L13, assembly GCA_000335715.1. GTDB lineage: Bacteria > Pseudomonadota > Gammaproteobacteria > Burkholderiales > Chromobacteriaceae > Vogesella. The sequence goes on along the minus strand of AMYZ01000019.1, from coordinate 33,988 downwards.
TTTAACTTTTAGCGAGACACCCCACCATGACTATCAAGATCGGTATCAACGGTTTTGGCCGGATCGGCCGCCTGGCACTGCGTGCCGCCTGGGCCTGGCCCGAGTTCGAGTTTGTCCACATCAACGACCCGGCCGGCGATGCAGACACACACGCCCATCTGCTGAATTTTGATTCGGTGCACGGCCGCTGGGGCCACGAGGCCAGCGCGGTAGACGGCGCCATCGTCATTGATGGCAAGCGCATTAGCGTGAGCCACAACAAAGCCATTGCCGATACCGACTGGCGCGGCTGCGATGTGGTGATCGAAGCCAGCGGCAAGATGAAAACCGTAGCCGTGCTGCAGGCTTATCTGGAACAGGGCGTGAAGCGTGTGGTAGTGAGCGCGCCGGTAAAAGAGCCGGGCGCGCTGAACGTGGTGATGGGCGTGAACCAGCAGCTGTTCGACCCGGCCGTGCACCGCATCGTTACCGCCGCCTCGTGCACCACTAACTGCCTGGCGCCGGTGGTGAAGGTGATTCACGAAAGCTTCGGCATCCGCCACGGCAGCATCACCACCATTCACGATCTGACCAACACGCAGAGCATTCTGGACCAGCCGCACAAAGACCTGCGCCGTGCCCGCGCCAGCGGCATGAGCCTGATCCCCACCAGTACCGGCTCGGCCACCGCCATTGCCGAGATCTTCCCCGAGCTGCGCGGCCGCCTGAATGGCCACGCCGTGCGTGTACCGCTGGCCAACGCCTCGCTCACCGACTGCGTGTTTGAAGTAGAACGCGCCACCACGGCCGAGGAAGTCAACGCCGCGCTGCAGCATGCGGCCAACCATACGCTGCAGGGCATTCTGGGCTACGAGGCCCGCCCGCTGGTGTCTATCGATTACCGCACCGACCCGCGCTCGTCCATTATCGATGCGCTGTCCACCATGGTGATCAACGGCACGCAGGTGAAGCTGTACGCCTGGTACGACAACGAATGGGGCTACGCCAACCGCACCGTGGAGCTGGCGCGGCTGGTGGGCCTGGCCGACCAGGGCTAAGCCATGCAAGCCCTGTCCACGCTAACGCCGGCCATCCGCCAGTATCTGCTGGTAACGGCCAACTACTGGGCGTTCACCCTTACTGACGGTGCGCTGCGCATGCTGGTGGTGCTGCACTTTCACCAGCTGGGCTACGCCCCGTTGCAGATTGCCGCACTGTTCCTGTTCTACGAGGTATTCGGTGTGGTCACCAACCTGGTGGGCGGCTATCTGGGCGCGCGGCTGGGGCTGAACCGCACCATGAACCTGGGCCTGGCGCTGCAGGTGCTGGCGTTGCTGATGTTGGCCGCACCGGCCGCCATGCTCACCGTGCCGTACGTGATGGCCAGCCAGGCGCTGTCCGGCATTGCCAAAGACCTGAACAAAATGTCGGCCAAAAGCAGCATCAAGCTGCTGGTGCCCGACGGTGAACAGGGCACGCTGTACCGCTGGGTGGCGCTGCTCACCGGCTCGAAGAACGCGCTGAAAGGCGTGGGTTTCTTTCTGGGCGGCGCCTTGCTGGCCACGCTGGGCTTTGGCGGCGCAGTGCTGGGCATGGCCGCGCTGCTGGCGGCGATCTGGCTGTTCAGCCTGTGGCAGCTGCGGCAAGACCTGGGCAAGGCCAAGGCCAAGCCGAAGTTTCGCGAGCTGCTGTCCAAAAGCCCGGCCATCAACCGGCTGTCGGCGGCGCGGCTGTTTCTGTTTGGCGCGCGCGACGTGTGGTTTGTGGTGGCGCTGCCGGTGTACCTCAGCACCGTGTTTGGCTGGGATTTCTGGCAGGTGGGCGGCTTTCTGGCCGCGTGGGTCATTGGCTACGGCGTGGTGCAAACGCTGGCGCCGGCCATCACCGGCAAAAAGCAGGGCAGGGTGCCGGATGGCCGCAGCGCCTTTGTGTGGGCTGCCATGCTGGCCGGCCTGCCTGCCGTCATGGCCTTAGGGTTGGCCGCAGGATGGCCTGCCGGCTGGGTGGTACTGGGCGGGCTGGCGCTGTTTGGCGTGCTGTTTGCGGTGAACTCGTCGCTGCATAGCTACCTTATCGTTAGCTACGCCAAGGCCGACGGCGTGTCGCTGGACGTGGGCTTTTACTATATGTCCAACGCCATGGGCCGCCTCATCGGCACCGTGCTGTCCGGCTGGGTGTACCAGCAGTACGGGCTGGCTGCCTGCCTGTGGATTTCCACCGTGTTCATTACCGTGGCCGCGCTGGTGTCGCTGGCCCTGCCGCAGCATGCGGCCAACCCTGCCCGAGAAAACGCATGAGCCTGCCCAAAGAAAGCGCCGTGAAACTGTTCGAAGCGCTGGCCTCCGGTGTGCGGCTGGACATCTACCGCCTGCTGGTACGCCAGGGCCACGAAGGCATGGTCGCCGGCCAGATTGCGGCCAACCTCGACCTGCCGGCCAATAATGTGTCCTTTCACCTGAAAGGCATGAGCCACGCCGGGCTGGTGACGGTAGCGCAGGAAGGCCGCTTTCAGCGTTACCGCGCCAACCTGGCGCTGATGCAGCAGCTGCTGGCCTACCTTACCGACGAATGCTGCACCGGCCAGCCGCAGCAGTGCCCCGAGCTGGCATTGCCGTGCTGCCCGCCGCCGCTTCCCCCGCTTGCTATGTCCACCCTGGAGCCTGACATCATGTCCGACCGTGTCTACAACGTGCTGTTCATCTGCAGTGGCAACAGTGCCCGCAGCATCATGGCCGAAGCCATCCTGAACCAGCTGGGCGAAGGCCGCTTCCGTGCCTTTAGCGCGGGCAGCCACCCGCGCGGCTTTGTGCATCCCCACACGCTGGCCACGCTGCAGCAGAACAAGCACGACCCGGCTAGCGCGCGCTGCAAGAGCTGGGACGAGTTTGCCGGCCCCGATGCACCGGCAATGGATTTTTTGTTTACCGTGTGCGACGCCGCCGCTGGTGAAGCCTGCCCGGCGTGGCCCGGCCAGCCGATGACCGCGCACTGGGGCTTTGCCGACCCGGCCGCAGTAACAGGCGACGAGGCCATGCAGCACAAGGCCTTTGTGCGCACCTACCGCGACATCACCACCCGCTTGCGCCTGTTCCTCAGCCTGCCCCTGCACAAGCTGGACCGCCTGGCGCTGCAGCATGCAGTGCAGGAGATTGGCCGGCCGGACACACTGAGTAGTGCAGCGCAGCCATGAGCAGCACCTGCGACACCCGGCCGCCGTCTGCGGCCAACGGTATGAGCCTGTTCGAGCGCTACCTCAGCGCCTGGGTAGCGGCCTGCATCGTGGTGGGCATCGGACTGGGCCAGCTGTGGCCGCAGGGCTTTGCCGCGCTGGCCGCCATGGAAATAGCCCGCGTCAACCTGCCGGTGGGCGTGCTGGTGTGGGTGATGATCATCCCCATGCTGCTGAAGATCGACTTTGGCGCGCTGCATCAGGTGCGCCAGCACGTGCGCGGCATCGGCGTGACCCTGTTTGTGAACTGGCTGGTGAAGCCGTTTTCCATGGCCCTGCTGGGCTGGCTGTTCGTGCGGCAGCTGTTTGCCCCGTGGCTGCCGGCCGACCAGCTGGACAGCTACGTCGCCGGGCTGATCCTGCTGGCGGCCGCACCCTGTACCGCCATGGTGTTTGTGTGGAGCCGGCTCACCGGGGGCGACCCGTACTTTACGCTGTCGCAAGTGGCGCTGAACGACCTGATCATGGTGTTTGCCTTTGCCCCGCTGGTGGCGCTGCTGCTGGGCGTGTCCAGCATCGCCGTGCCGTGGGCCACGCTGCTGACCTCGGTGCTGTTGTACATTGTGCTGCCGGTGCTGCTGGCACAGGCGCTGCGCAAGTGGCTGCTGGCACGAGGCCCTGCTGCGTTCGAGCGCGCCATGGCGGCCATCCAGCCGTGGTCGATGGCGGCGCTGCTGCTGACACTGGTGTTGCTGTTTGCCTTTCAGGGCCAGGCCATCCTGGCGCAGCCGCTGGTGATCGTGCTGCTGGCGGTGCCCATTTTGATCCAGGTGCTGTTCAACGCGGGCTTGGCCTACTGGCTGAACCGGCGCCTGGGCGAGCAGCACAGCGTGGCCTGCCCGTCGGCACTGATTGGCGCGTCCAACTTTTTCGAGTTGGCGGTGGCCGCCGCCATCAGCCTGTTCGGCCTGCACTCCGGCGCCGCGCTGGCCACGGTGGTGGGGGTGCTGATCGAGGTGCCGGTGATGCTGCTGGTAGTGCGCGTGGTCAATGGCAGCCGCGGCTGGTACCAGCAGGGCTAAGGTTGGCCGCACGGCGTCTGGGGCAGCAAAAAGCCGATGGCGAGGGCCATCGACTTTTTGCTGTGCAGCGCGGGTGCTTACTGCGGCGGCTGCCACACACCATCGTAAAGGAAGCGGCGGTAGCTGTGCAGCCACGGCTGGATGTCGTGGCCGCCGGCGGCCAGCCAGTCTGCGCTGTAATAGCTGTTCAGGTAGCGGCTGCCGTCGTCGCAGATCATGGTCACGATGCTGCCTTGCTCGCCGCGCTGCAGCATGTCGGCCATCAGCAGGCACACGCCGTAGAAGTTGGTGCCGGTAGAGCCACCGCACTTGCGGCCCAGCACCTCTTCCAGAAAGTGGATGGCGGCGTAGCTGGCTACGTTGGGCACGCGAATCATGTGGTCGATCACGGTGGGGATGAACGACGGCTCCACCCGCGGGCGGCCAATGCCTTCCACACCGGAGCCGCCCTCGCAGCTACAGTGCGCGTCGCCGCTAACGTAGCTGGCGTAAAAGGCCGAGTTTTCCGGGTCCACCACGCATACCTGCGTCTGTTTTTGCTGGTAGCGCACGTAGCGGCCAAAGGTGGCGCTGGTGCCGCCTGTGCCGGCGCCGCACACGATCCAGCGCGGCTCCGGCTGCGGCTCCAGTGCCATCTGGCGGAAGATGGTGTCGGCAATATTGTTGTTGCCGCGCCAGTCGGTGGCGCGCTCGGCGTAGGTGAACTGGTCCATATAGTGGCCGTTCAGCTCGCGCGCCAGGCGCTGCGACTCGTCGTAGATGGTGGCCGGGTCGTCCACCAGGTGGCAGCGGCCGCCGTAGAACTCGATGGCGCGCACCTTCTCGCAAGACGTGCTGGCCGGCATCACCGCAATAAACGGCAAGCCCAGCAGGCGGGCAAAGTAGGCCTCCGACACCGCAGTGCTGCCGCTGGACGCCTCGATCACCGGCGTGCCCTCTTTAATCCAGCCATTGCTCAACGCGTACAAAAACAGCGAGCGCGCCAGCCGGTGCTTCAGGCTGCCGGTAGGGTGGGTGGACTCGTCCTTGAAATACAGCTGGATGCCGGGCGCCGCCGGCAGCACCAGCGGAATCAGGTGAGTGTCGCTGCTACGGTTGAAATCGGCCTCGATCTTGCGAATGGCCTGCATCAGCCAGCTTGTCATGGTGTCTCCTCGCCGGCCCAGGTTGGCCGCAAACGTCTTATTGGATACAAACCATTGTAGCGGGCCGGAACTGTGGCCATCAGTGGCAGCAGTGGCACAAAACGGGGATACAGTTGGCGGGCTGGGCTGGGGGAGGCTGGGCAAAGCGCAGCGTGCCCACCAGCCTGGTGTGGGTAAGTAGTGGGCACAGGGTGTGGGCGTCAGGGCGTAGCTTGGGTTGAGCGCAGCGAAGCCCAACGTTTACCGAGTATCTGGCTACCAGTTTCAAGAACGCGATAAACGTCGGGCTTCATTTCATTCAGCCCAAGCTCGTGCTCATTGCATTGAATGCAGGCCAATCGTATTGCCTTCGGTATCGACAATCATCGCAATAAAGCCATGCTCGCCAATAGCCATCTTGTCTTTAAGTATTTTTCCGCCATACGCTGCCGCTCGCTCAGTCTCAACAGAACAATCTTCGCAGGAGAAGTAGACCAGGGTACTACCGCCAGAAGGGTATCCTGCCATTTTCACCAACGCCCCTGCCGCGCCTGAACCTTCCATTGCCATCGGAAAAGCCCACATTTCCATGTCAGGGAAACCGTCAGGGTCCGGGTTTTTCAGCTCTTCTAGTGTGCCTTGAAACACTGCCTCGTAGAACGCCTTCGCACGTGGCATGTCCTGGACGTAGATTTCAAACCAACCGACCGGATTGCTATTCATGGTGTTGCTCCTTTTGGGACAAATCGTGAAGCGGGGCTAGATTGGTGCTGATCAGTTTACAGCTTGGATTTAGCCTAGCGAAGCTCATCTTTTACCGGGGCGTTGTATCAGCTTTCTTGAAAGCGCGGTGAACGGTGGGCCTTTGTATCCAGCTCTGCTAATGTGCAGTTAGTCTTCAGCAGGATGGGGAAGGATACGTCCATTGATTGGTGAAAGGATCGAAGCGTGGTGAAACTTGCACCCGAATCTTGCAGCCGTTTTCATACTCCACAACGCAGTTGCCGTTGACACAGTTGGATCGACAGCGAATTTGCCGGGTGCGGGGGCGGCAACTGTCGCCAGCTGCTGCAGCCTTCGCAGGGCGTGATTGTCGTTCACCTTCGTCAAAAAAAACATTAGCCGCAGTATCAGGGCACTCGCCTCTCTCTGAACACTGGGCATAGGCCTCATCAATTGCCAGCTGACGGTCTGAGTTTGATGAAACACCAAATCCACTTCCATCTTTGGTATGGAAGAACGCCAGATATTTTGGTCCATTAGCTGCGCCCAAGAATTTGCACTTGCCTGAGTGTTTGTTCTTCTTTGCATTATCGGCGCACGTCTTCATGATTTTTTGTTGCGCTACCTTGATGCTTGGCTGGTTTGTATTCCAGTAATACTGCATGCCATCTCCCGCTTCTGCTGTTGCGATTGCGTGGGCGGCATAGGAAGCAGAGACACTGACTAAAAGAAGAAGTGCGGCCAGAAACGGCGCGATACGAACGAGCATGGTGGACTCCGGTATGCGGATTGATGCAGCTGACTAAGGCGTGATAGCCATCTGACAGGGTATCTGTGTTTGATTGATGCTAATATCATCAAATGATATTTCGATAAATACTTGGCTGGCAAGGCTTTGCGGGCCAGGTGATGTGGATGGGTACGGGATGGCCGCAATCCTGCTATCTACGGATTGGCCCTGCCAGGACCACAGCAATGAAACAGCACAATATGTGCGGGCGCTGGTGCAAGGCGTGGGGTGGGATTTGCAGTCTGGGTGCTCTGGTAGCGGAAAGGCGCGGAAAAAAGAAAAAGGACCTGCAGCTTGCGCTGCAGGTCCTTGCTTTCTTGGTGGGCCCCCCGGGAGTCGAACCCGGCACCAACGGATTATGAGTCCGCTGCTCTAACCAAGCATGAGCTAGAGGCCCTTGAGGGGGGTCAATTATAGCAAATAATTTGCTTATTGGTTACCCGGTTCGTTGTCCAGGAAGCTGCGCAGGCGCTCGGAGCGGGTAGGGTGGCGCAGCTTGCGCAGGGCCTTGGCTTCGATCTGGCGGATACGCTCGCGCGTTACGTCAAACTGTTTGCCTACTTCTTCCAGCGTGTGGTCGGTGTTCATGTCGATACCGAAACGCATGCGCAGTACCTTGGCTTCGCGCGGGGTCAGCGAGTCCAGTACTTCTTTGGTGGCGTCGCGCAGGCTGGCGTACATGGCGGCTTCGGCCGGGGCTACGGTCACCGAGTCTTCGATGAAGTCGCCCAGGTGGCTGTCGTCGTCGTCGCCGATCGGGGTTTCCATCGAGATAGGCTCTTTGGAAATCTTCATGATCTTGCGGATCTTGTCTTCCGGCATCTCCATTTTTTCGGCCAGTTCGGCCGGGTCCGGCTCGCGGCCGGTTTCCTGCAGGATCTGGCGGCTGATGCGATTCATCTTGTTGATGGTTTCGATCATGTGTACCGGAATACGGATGGTACGTGCCTGGTCTGCAATGGAGCGGGTGATGGCCTGGCGAATCCACCACGTAGCGTAGGTGGAGAACTTGTAGCCACGGCGGTATTCGAACTTGTCCACCGCCTTCATCAGGCCGATGTTGCCTTCCTGGATCAGGTCGAGGAACTGCAGGCCGCGGTTGGTGTATTTCTTGGCGATGGAGATCACCAGGCGCAGGTTGGCCTCGATCATTTCGCGCTTGGCCAGGCGGGCTTTGGTTTCGCCCGACGACATCTGGCGGTTGATCTCTTTCAGATCGTTGATGCTCAGCATGGACTTCTGCTGCATATCGGCGATCTTGGTCTGCTTCTCGATGATGGCGTATTTGAAGCGGCCCAGCACGTCGGACCAGTCTTTGCCACTGGCGATTTCTTTTTCAACCCATTCCAGCTTGCATTCGTTGCCGGGGAAGTTTTTCACGAAGTACTGGCGATCCATGCGTACGCGGGTGACGCAGATGTCCAGGATTTCGCGTTCCAGCTTGCGGATGCCGTTCACGCTGCTGCGCAGGCTTTCGCACAGGCTTTCGATCTGGCGGGTGGAGAAGCGCACGCCCATGAACAGCTCGGTGATGGCAGCCTGGGCTTCGTTGTACTGTTTGCTGGCGAAGCCGTGTTTTTCCAGGGCTTTGAGCAGGGCGTCGTATTGCTCGCGCACCTGGGCAAAGTGGGCCAGGGCTTCTTGCTTCAGCTCTTCCAGGTTGGCTTCGCTGACTGCAGCTTCGTCGACGGCTTCGTCTTCTTCGTCTTCTTCTTCGTCTTCGTCGGCCAGCTCGGCGTCTACTTCTACCGGCTCGGCAAACTCGACAGCGACGGCGGTGTCGGCTTCGGGGTCGATCATGCCATCGATGACTTCATCGATGCGCAGCTCGCCGGCTTCGACACGGCTGATCAGCGCCAGGACCTCTGCCACGGAACCCGGGCAGGCGGACAGCGCCTGAATCATGAATTTCAGGCCTTCTTCGATACGCTTGGCGATAACGATTTCGCCTTCGCGGGTCAGCAGCTCTACCGAGCCCATTTCGCGCATGTACATGCGCACGGGGTCGGTGGTGCGGCCGAACTCGGAGTCGACCGAGGACAGGGCGGCTTCGGCTTCTTCTACTGCGTCTTCGTCTGCCACGGCCGGTGTGGCGTCGGACATCAGCAGGGTTTCAGCATCGGGCGCTTCGTCGTAAACCTGGATGCCCAGGCCACCAATCATGGTGACGATGTTTTCGATCTGTTCGGCGTCGGAGACGTCTTCGGGCAGGTGGTCGTTGATCTCTGCATACGTGAGATAGCCACGTTCCTTGCCCAGAGCAATCAGCTGACGCAAGCGTTTACGCTGCTCTTCCAGGCTCATTGGCTCGGTTGCCGGTTCGTTGTTCTGTTTCTTGGTGTCGGGAGATGCCGCCATTTGGTTTCCTGCTCGAAAAAGCCGAAAAAAACAATTGATTATATCACAACTACGTGTACGGGGCTCGGTCAGCTGGCTGGGGTTGGCCGCATGCGGCGGGCTAGCAGGGTGCGCAGAAGCTGTAGTTCTTCTTGCGACAGGTGCTCGTAGCCTTTGTTAGACAGTGTCGAAACCAGCTCGTCATCGTAGCGGTCCATGAGTTTGTCAAAACCCAGTATGAAGTTTTCCCGGTCCAGCTCGTTGGGGTTGATGAATTCTTCACTTCTGAGTTGTGAGTCTTGCAGCACCGAATCGATGATGGATTCGTGCTCGGTATGGCGGAAACCTTCCGCCAGCACGGCGCAGCTGGGTAGCTGTTCGCTGGCTTGTACTCTTTCGATGATGGCCACCAGGGCGGCCATTTCGCCTTCGTATATCTCGTTTTCGCGTATCTGTATGGCCAGCGCCCATTCCGGGTTCATCAGCACGTCGCGTATTTGCTTGCGCATGATGGGGGTGCTGGCCGGGCGGGTGGATTCGCGTGGCAGGCGGTATTCGCGCCGCCCTTTGCGCTCGGGCCGGCTGTGGCCCATCAGCATGTCGATTTCGTCGACTTCCATCTGCGCCAGCTCGGCCAGGCGTTTCTTGATGATATAGCCCAACATGGGGGCGGCTATCTGGTCTAGCAAGGGTTTGGCTTGCTTGATCAGCTCGGCGCGGCCTTCGGGGCTGGACAGGTCAACGCTGGCGGTAAGCTCGCGCGTGAAGTAGGCTGACAGCGGAATGCTTTGCTCGCGCAGCGCGGCTTCGAAGGCTTCGCGGCCATGCTCGCGGATGTAGCTGTCCGGGTCGTGTTCTTGCGGCAGAAACAGAAAATGCAGCGCCTTGCCATCTACCAGCTGCGGCAGGCTGTTTTCCAGCGCGCGCCAGGCGGCTTTCTGGCCGGCTTTGTCGCCGTCGAAGCAGAAGTACACCTGGTCGGCGTGGCGCAGCAGCTTGCGCACGTGTTCGCCGGTGGTGGCGGTGCCCAGCGTGGCCACGGCGTATTCCACGCCGTATTGTGCCAGGGCGACGACGTCCATATAGCCTTCTACCACCAGCACGGCGTTGGCGTGGCGGATGGCCTGGCGGGCTTCATACAGGCCATACAGCTCGCGGCCCTTTTCGAACAGCGGGGTTTCCGGCGAGTTAAGGTATTTGGGCTCGCCTTTGCCCAGTACGCGGCCGCCAAAGCCGATGATGGCGCCACGCTGGTTGCGGATGGGGAACATCACGCGGTCGCGGAAGCGGTCGTAGCGGCGGCCTGTGTCTTCGGCCTCGATCACCAGGCCGGATTCCAGCAGGGCAGGGTTCAGGTAGTCGCTGAAGACGGCTTGCAGGTTTTGCCAGTCGCCGGGAGCGTAGCCCAGGCCAAAGCGGGCGGCAATTTCGCCGGTAAGGCCGCGGCCTTTCAGGTAGCTGATGGCGTTAACAGCGCTTTTGAGCTGCTGCTTGTAGTAGGCGGCGGCCTGGCTGAGGGCGCTTTCCAGCGACAGCTGTTTTTCGCGTGCGGCGCGGCTGGCTTCAGGGTTGGCCGCACGTTCTTGCGGTACTTGCAGGCCGATGCCTTCGGCCAGGCTTTTGACAGCGTCCACAAAGGGCAGCCCCTGGTATTCCATCACGAAGCCGATGGCCGAGCCATGCGCACCACAACCAAAGCAATGGTAGAACTGCTTGGTAGGGCTAACGGTGAAGGAGGGGGATTTTTCTTTGTGGAACGGGCAGCAGGCCATGTAGTTCTGGCCTGCCTTTTTCAGCGGAACGTAGCGATCCACCACGTCGACAATGTCGACGCGGGACAGGAGCTGATCGATGAAGTCCTGCGGGATCATCCGGCGGGCTTAGCCGGCCAGCTTGGCTTTGATGCGGGCGGACACGGCGCCCATGTCGGCACGGCCGGCCATGTGCGGTTTCAGCAGGGCCATGACTTTGCCCATGTCCTGCATGCCGGCAGCGCCGCTGGCGGCGATGGCACCGTCGATCATCACGTCGATTTCTTCGGCAGTCAGCTGTTGCGGCAGGTAGGCGGTCAGTACAGCCATTTCGGCTTTTTCTTTGTCGGCCAGGTCCTGGCGCTGGGCGGCTTCGTACTGGGTGATGGAGTCACGGCGCTGTTTCAGCATTTTGTCCACCACGGCGGTGATGCCGGCGTCGTCCAGCTCCACGCGCTCGTCCACTTCTTTTTGCTTGATGGCCGCCATCAGCAGGCGAATGGCTGCCAGACGGTCGGTTTCGCGAGCTTTCATCGCGGTTTTCATGTCTTCGGAGATGCGGGCTTTCAGGCTCATGATGGGATCCGTGCGTGGTGGGGTAAGGTTGGCCGCAGCAAGGCTGCAGCCAGCGCATAAATGGCAAAACCGCAGGGCGGGCCTGCGGTCTTGTGCTTGCTACCGTAAAGCTTAGAACAGCTTCGGTGGCAGCATCTGGCTGCGGATACGCTTGTAGTGGCGTTTCACGGCAGCAGCTTTTTTACGCTTACGTTCTGCGGTTGGCTTCTCGTAGAATTCGCGGGCGCGCAGTTCGGTCAGCAGACCGGTTTTTTCGATAGCGCGCTTGAAGCGACGCATAGCAACTTCAAACGGTTCGTTCTCTTTAACGCGGATAGTCGGCATTTAGCTGAGGTCCTTAAATCTTTTGGCTTGAGGCATTTCTGCCTCGAGGAAAATGAGTATTCTAAACAACGTTGTAGCTTTTGTAAAAGCCAGATGCGTGGCAACGGGTATTAGTGTGCACTGCGCATCATCCCGAACGGGAAGAAATCACCCCCTCACGTGGCGAACTCGGTGTCGCCGAATAAAAGCGTTTAGGCATACGCCCGGCCAGGTACGCTTCGCGACCGGCCTGGACGCCCAGTTTCATGGCCAGTGCCATACGCACAGGGTCTTGTGCAGCGGCAATGGCGGTATTCATCAGTACCCCGTGGCAACCCAGCTCCATGCCGATGGTTGCATCCGAGGCGGTACCCACGCCGGCGTCAACCAGCACAGGGACATTCGATTGCTCGATGATGAGCTGCAGGTTCCACGGGTTCAGGATGCCCATGCCGGAGCCGATCAGGCTGGCCAGCGGCATGATGGCGCAGCAGCCTATCTGTTCCAGCTCTTTGGCGACGATGGGGTCATCCGAGGTGTAAACCATCACGTCGAAGCCTTCCTTCACCAGGGTTTCGGCGGCTTTGAGCGTGTCGCGTACGTTGGGGTACAAGGTATGCGGGTCGCCCAGTACTTCCAGCTTCACCAGGCGGTGGTCGTCCAGCAGCTCACGCGCGAGGCGCAAGGTCCGCACGGCGTCGTCTGCGGTGTAGCAGCCTGCCGTGTTGGGCAGCAGTGTATACCGGTTTTTTGGCAAAAAGTCCAGCAGATTCGGCTCGTTAGGGTTTTGCCCCAGGTTTACGCGGCGGATGGCCACGGTAACGATTTCGCAGCCGGAAGCGTCCAGCGCGTCGGCGGTTTGCTGGAAGTCGCGGTACTTGCCGGTGCCAACCAGCAGGCGGGATTGGTAGGATTTTCCGGCGATGATCAATGGGTCTTGCACGCTTGGTCCCTTGCTAAAGTTAACCGCCGCCCACGGCGACGACGATTTCCAGCGCATCACCCTCTGCAAGCGGGGTGTTGGCATGCTGGCTACGCGGTACGATTTCGCCATTGCGCTCGATGGCAATGCGTTTGCCGGTGAGGCCCAGTTCGGCAATCAGGGCGGCCAGGCTGTCTACGTGCCCGGAGAGCGTGCGGTCTTCACCGTTAATACGAATGCGGGGCATGGTGCTAGCGTCTTTCTGCGCGCTGGACGACTTCCACTTGCTGAACCTGTGCCAGCACTTTTTCCAGATGCTGCAGGTTGTCTACCTGCAGGCGGAAGTGAATGTGGATGTAGCCGTCCTGGCTGTGGTTGTCTTGCGTGTCGACGGTTTCGATATTGGCCGAGGCGTGCGAGATGGCGGCGGCGATATCGGCCAGCGCACCGCGCTGGTTAAACGCCAGAATGCTGATATTTACCCCGAACATGCGGTCTTTGACCGTTTCCCAGCGTACTTCCAGCAGCTTTTCCGTTTCCACACGCTGTACGTTGTGGCAGCTGCCGCGGTGAATCAGCAGGCCCTGGTCTTTCTTGGCAATGCCGACGATTTGGTCGCCCGGTATCGGGTTGCAGCAGCTGGACAGGTGAATGGCAGCGCCCTCGTTGCCGCGGATGGCAATCGGGCCCAGCGCGGCTTGTTGTGCCTGCTGGCCGGATAGCTCCAGCAGCTTGCGTGCCACGACGGCGGCCAACTGTTTGCCGGTGCCGATGTCGGCCAGAATGTCGCTAAAGCGGCGGTTGCGTTCGCCCAGGCGCGCCAGTAGCGCTTCTTCCAGCTCTGGCGTGATGTCCGGCTCAAAGGCCGACAGCGCGCTGGCGGCCTGGCGCAGCAGCTTTTGCCCCAGCTGGATAGCGTCTTGCGCCTGTAGCGACTTCAGGTAATTGCGGATGCCGGAGCGTGCACGGCCGCTTTGCACGAAATTCAGCCACGACGGGTTGGGCTTGGTTTGCGTGGAGGTAATGATGTCCACGGTGTCGCCGTTACGCAGCACGCTGCGCAGCGGTACCAGGTTGTGGTTCACGCGGGCGGCGATACAGCGGTGGCCCACGTCGGTGTGTACCGCGTAGGCAAAGTCCACCGGGGTGGAGCCATGCGGCAGCACGATGATCTTGCCCTTGGGTGTAAACACGTACACCTCGTCGGGGAACAGGTCGATCTTGATGTGTTCCAGGAACTCGACGGCGTCGTCGCTTTCGGCCTGCATGTCCAGCAGGCTTTGCAGCCACTGGTGCGTGCGCTGCTTGGCAGCGTCAATGCTGGCGTGGCCGGATTTGTACATCCAGTGCGAGGCAATGCCGGCTTCTGCCACCGCGTTCATTTCGCGGGTGCGGATCTGCATTTCCACCGGCGTGCCGTAGGGGCCGAACAGGGTGGTGTGCAGGCTCTGGTAGCCGTTGCCCTTGGGGATGGCGATGTAGTCCTTGAACTTGCCCGGAATCGGCTTGTACAGGCTGTGCAAGGCACCCAGTGCCAGGTAGCAGCCGGGGTTGTCTTTCACGATGATGCGAAAGCCGTAGATATCCAGCACTTCGGAAAACGACAGGCTTTTTTCCTGCATTTTCTTGTAGATGCTGTACAGGTTTTTCTCGCGGCCCTTGATGGTGGCCTCGATATTGGCTTCCACCAGCTTCTGGCTGACGGCTTTCAGGATCTTGTCCACCACCTCGCGCCGGTTGCCGCGTGCGGCGCGCACGGCTTTGGACAGCACGTGGTAGCGGTGCGGGTGCAGGTGCATGAACGCCAGATCCTGCAGCTCGCGGTAGACCTTGTTCAGGCCGATGCGGTTGGCGATGGGGGCGTAGATTTCCAGCGTTTCCAGTGCAATGCGCTGGCGCTTGTCTTCGCGCATGGCGTCCAGCGTGCGCATATTGTGGAGGCGGTCGGCCAGTTTCACGATGATCACGCGGATATCGCGTGCCATCGCCAGCACCATCTTGCGGAAGTTTTCCGCCTGGGCGGTTTCCTTGGTCTGGTATTCCAGCTTTTCCAGCTTGGACAGGCCATCGACCAGGTCGGCGATGGTGCGGCCAAACTGGTCGGACAGCGTGGGCTTGGTGACCCCGGTGTCTTCCAGTACGTCGTGCATCAGCGCTGCGGCCAACCCTTGGGCATCCAGCCGCCAGTCGGTGAGCATGCTCGCTACCGCTAGCGGGTGGGTGATGTAGGGCTCGCCGCTTTTGCGGGTCTGGCCTTCGTGCGCGTCGCGTGCCGTGATGAAAGCCTGGCGCAGCAGCTGCACGTCTTCGGGCTTCAGGTAGCGCGACGCGGCCAGGAATAACGCCTCGGCCTCGGCGTCAACGAGGGCGTTGTAGTCGATGGGGGAGGCGTTATCCGCGGTCATCGGCAGAATCAGCCTTTGTGGCGGGTCAGGATTTCGCGGCCAACGTGGCCACCGGCGATTTCGCGCAGGGCAACAACGGTAGGCTTGTTACGGCCTTGCTCTACAAAAGCGGTGGCACCGGAGGCTACCTGACGGGCACGGTAGGCGGCTGCCAGGGTCAGGTCGAAGCGGTTGTGGATGCGGTCGAGGCAATCGTCAACGGTAATACGGGCCATGGTATGTCTCTTTCACAAAGGGTGAGGCAAAAAGATAAGGGATTGTGCAATCGGGATAAAGCCCTAGCGCGGCGTTTGCATGCCGGCAATCGCGTCGGCATGGCGCTGCAGCTGGCGGGCGGCCAGCAGGCGCTGGCTGCGGATCACGCTGATCAGGTCCAGGCGGGCCTGGTCGAAATCATCGTTCACGATCAGGTAGTCGTATTCGGCAACCTGGTCGATTTCCATGCGTGCCTCGGACAGACGGCGCTGGATCACTTCTTCGCTATCGGTAGCGCGGCCACGCAGGCGGGCTTCCAGTACCGGCAGTGACGGCGGCAGGATGAACACCGCCACGGCGTCGCCAAAGACCTTGCGCACCTGGCGTGCGCCCTGCCAGTCGATTTCCAGCAGGATGTCGTGGCCTGCGGCCAACCTTTCGCGCAGCCAGCGTGCGCTGGTGCCGTAGTAGTTGCCGTAGACCTCGGCGTATTCCAGGAAGTCGCCGGCAGCGATCATGCCTTCAAAGGCGGCGCGGTCGACAAAATGGTAGTTCTTGCCGTCGATTTCGCCTTCGCGCGGGGCACGTGTTGTATAGGAAACCGACAGCTCTACGCCGGGTTCAGCCTGCAGTAGTGCGGCCACCAGCGAGGTTTTACCGGCGCCAGAAGGGGCCACCACGATAAAAATCGAGCCTTGGGCTGACGTCATGTAAGCGCTTCCTAACGAACTTGAGCAATATTTCAGGATACCACAAGGCGCTGTTGTGGTTAAGCAGGGCTTGCCGCAGGCAAACTGCAGCGCAACAAACAAGCGTTTCAGGTTAAAATCGCGCGTTTTTCAAACAGTTACGTCTCAAAAGACGAGGGGAGGGCATGTCATCATGCTAGAAAGCTTCTTCAAGCTTAAAGAGCACGGCACCGACGTCAAGACCGAGGTCATTGCCGGTTTCACCACGTTCCTGACAATGGCTTACATTGTTATCGTGAACCCGGCCATCCTGTCGATTACCGGCATGGATTTCAACGCCGTGTTTGTTGCTACCTGCCTGGCCGCCGCGCTGGGTACCGCCATCATGGCACTGGTGGCCAACTACCCGATCGCGCTTGCACCGGGTATGGGCCTGAACGCCTACTTTACCTTTACCGTGGTAAAAGGCATGGGCGTACCGTGGGAGGCGGCGCTGGGCGCCGTGTTCATTTCCGGTATCGTGTTCCTGGCGGTGAGCCTGTTCAAGGTGCGCGAAGCCATCGTGAACGCCATTCCCCAGTCGCTGAAGTTTGCCATTTCGGCCGGTGTGGGCCTGTTCCTGGCCATCATCGCGCTGAAAAACGCCGGTGTGGTGGTGGATCACCCTGCCACCTTGCTGACCATGGGCAATATGCACGACCCGAAAGTGCTGCTGGCCATTCTGGGCTTCTTCATCATCGTGGCGCTGGAGTACCGCAAGGTGCACGGCTCCATCATCATCGGCGTACTGGCGGTGACGGCATTGTCCATCATGCTGGGCCTGTCCAACTTTGAAGGCATCTTTGCCCCGGTGCCCAGCATCGAGCCGACCTTCATGAAAATGGACCTGCAAGGCGCCATGACCGCCGGCCTGCTGGGCGTGATTTTCGTGTTCTTCTTTGTCGATCTGTTTGATACCACCGGTACGCTGGTAGGTGTGTCGCACCGTGCCGGCCTGCTGGACAAAGACGGCAAGCTGCCACGCCTGAAGCGCGCGCTGATGGCCGACTCGGTGGCCATTACCGCCGGCGCTGCCATGGGTACCTCGTCCACCACGGCCTATATCGAATCGGCTGCCGGCACCGCCGTAGGCGGCCGTACCGGCCTGACCGCGCTGGTGGTGGCCATCCTGTTCCTGGCTTGCCTGTGGATTTCGCCGCTGGCCAAGACCGTACCGGCTTACGCTACCGCACCGGCACTGTGCTATGTGGCCGTGCTGATGACCCGTGGCCTGGCCGAGATCAACTGGGATGACCTGACCGAATCCGCCCCAGCGGTGATGACTGCGGTGGCCATGCCGTTTACCTTCTCCATTGCCGACGGTATCGCTTTTGGCTTTATCAGCTACGCCGTGATCAAGATCCTGGCTGGCCGTTTTGCCGACCTGAAGCCTGCAGTACTGGTGATTGCCGGCCTGTGGGTGGTGAAGCTGGCGTTCTTCCACTAAGGCATACAGCATGGAAAACCTGAGTAACCTGGACTATTCGCGCTATCTGAAGGGCTGGATCCGCACCGTGCCGAACTGGCCGAGCGAGGGGGTGATGTTCCGCGATATCACCCCGCTGCTGCAGAACCCCAAGACCTTCCGCATGCTGATCGATATCTTCGTGCACCGTTATATGGGCGAGAAGATCGATATGGTGGCGGGCCTGGACGCGCGTGGTTTCATCATCGGTTCGGTGCTGGCCTACGAGCTGAATGTCGGCTTTGTACCCATCCGCAAAAAGGGCAAGCTGCCCTATACCACGGTGGCGGAGGAGTACGAGCTGGAATACGGCAATGCCACAGTGGAAATGCACACCGATGCCGTGAAGCCGGGTGACCGTGTGGTGCTGATCGACGACCTGATCGCTACCGGCGGCACCATGATGGCCGGTTACAAGCTGCTGCAGCGCCTGGGTGCTGACGTGGTGGAAGCGGCCGGCATTATCGAGCTGCCCGAGCTGGGTGGCGGCGACCTGATGCGCGGCCTGGATATCCCGCTGTTTACCGTGTGCTCGTTCGACGGCCACTAGCCGTTGCGGCCTCGGCCAAAAGCCCCGTTTGCGCAAGCAAGCGGGGCTTTTTTGTCCGGGTTGGCCGCAGGGCATGGCACCACGGCTGCGGCCAACCTTGGCCGTGGCTTACAGCTTGAAGCGTGCCAGCAGGCTTTGCAGCTCGCCGGCCAGCCGCTGCAGGTCGGCTACCGCACCGCTGGCGTGTACCAGCGAGGCATCGGTATCCGCTGTCATGGCATGAATCGCCTCGATGTGGCTGGCAATGCTGCGGCTGGCGGCCGATTGCTCGGCGGTAGCCGCGGCAATATGGCCTACGGTGTCCAGCACGCCCAGGTTGTGGCTGCGGATCTGCGTGATGGAGCCCGCGGCACGCTCGGCCAGCATCACCCCGTTTTCTACCTGGCGAATGGCCTCGTCCATGCTGCCGGCGGCACCGGCGGTTTCTTCCTGCACCTGGCGAATGCTGGCGGCGATTTCTACCGTGGCCGAGGACGTGCGTTCTGCCAGCTTGCGCACTTCGTCGGCGACCACGGCAAAGCCACGGCCCTGCTCGCCCGCCCGTGCGGCTTCAATCGCCGCATTCAGCGCCAGCAGATTGGTTTGCTCGGCAATGTCCTTGATCACCTGCACGATGCTGCTGATCTGCTCGGAGCGGTTTTCCAGCCCGTCCAGTACGTTGCCTATGCCGCGGATGGTATCGGCAATGCGGCCAATCTCGCTGGCGGTGCTGTGCACGCTGTCGGCCACTTGTTCGGCCTCGTCGCCCGCACTGCGCGCGGCTTGTTCTGCCGCGCGGGCCGATTCGGCAATACGGCTGATGCTGCCGGATAGCTGGCTGACAGCGCCGGCGGTATGGGTGGCGGCCTGCGCCTGCTGGCTGGAGTGCTGGCTGATATCGGCCGTTTCGCCCGCCAGGGCGGTGACGGCCTGATTGACCTGGCCGGTACGCTCGCGCACGTCCAGCAGCATGTGCCGCAGGGCCTGGCTGAAGTGGTTGAAGGCGCTGGCGGAAGCGCCGATTTCGTCCTGGCCGCTGATGTGCAACTGCCGGGTGAGGTCGCCATCGCCGCCAGATAATTCACTGAGTGCACTTTGCAGCCGGCCCAGCGGTGCCACCAGCTTGCCCTGCAGCAGCGCCAGTGCCAGCAGGATCAGCAGCAGTGCCAGCAGGCTGAGCCCGGCGGTTTGCAAGGTGGCGGCGCGGGTGTCGGCAAAAGCACTGGCCAGCGGAATGGAGATGCGCACCGCCCAGGGCTGGGTGGTGCGGCCAACGTTGACCGGCTCAATCAGGTGCAGCGTGGCCTGTTCGGTGTATTCGTAAGCTTTACCCTGCCGTATGGCGGCCATGGCCTCGACGGGCACGCTGTCATCCTTTTTGCCCACGCGGGCCTGGTCGGCGCTGCCCAGCACCATGCCGCTGTTGGAGTAGATCGTCATGAAGCCGTCGCCGTATGGCTTGACCTGGGCGGCGAGCGCTTGCAGTTTGCCCAGCCCCATATCGATGCCGGTGACACCCAGAAACTGGCCGTTACGGACGATGGGGTAGGACAGCGTGGCCATCAGCACTTTGATATCACGGTCTTCGTAGGGCTCGGTCATCACCGGCTGTTTGCTGCTTTTGGGGCTGGCGTAGTATTCGTCGCTATCCACGTCTTCTGCGCCCCACACGGCGTCTTCCTTGCCATCTTTGCGAAACCAGTACACGCCGGCGCGGCCTTGGGTGTCGTTATCCGGCTTGCCCGCCATTTCGCTGTCGCGCCCGTCCAGGGCGTTGGGCTCCCACAGGGTGAAGATACCCACTGCATCCGGGTGCTGTGCCAGCAGGGCGCGTGTTTGCCGGCTGGCCAGGCTGCGCATGTCGGGGGTGGCACTGCCGGGCAGCGCTTGCATGCTGGTGGCCAGCGCTTCTACCGCGATATAGCCGCGCTCCAGCAGGATGCGCAGTTTGTCGGCCTCGCCTTGGGCCTGTGTACGGGCATGCGCCAGTACACTGTTCTCGGCGTGCTTCAAGGTAAGCCAGCTGTTCAAACCGATAATGGTGGCAAAGCCCACCATGACCAGCAGCCCGGCACCGAGCAGCAATTTGGTTTTGATACTGAGGCGCATGTTTCATCCTCGTTTAAGATATTCAACATTATTCAGGCTTTTTACTACTTTGAGCAATGAATTCAGTACAGCCATGGCCGCCTGCCTGGCTGATTGTGGCTATCTTAAACTTTAGACTTTTGTGCACAGCTAGCCTGCCCGGCCAGGCTAAAAAGCAAAAAAGCCCCTGACGGGGCTTTTTCTGCGGTGCAAGCAATGCTTAGCTGTTGCTGCGGGTAATGTTGGCACCCACGGCATTGAGCTTGTCTTCGATGTGCTCGTAGCCACGATCCAGGTGGTAAATGCGGTCCACCACGGTTTCGCCTTCGGCGACCAGGCCGGCAATCACCAGGCTGGCAGAGGCGCGCAGGTCGGTAGCCATTACTGTGGCACCAGACAGTTTTTCCACGCCCTTCACGATGGCGGTATTGCCTTCCACTTCGATATTCGCGCCCATGCGGTTCAGCTCGGGTACGTGCATGAAGCGGTTTTCGAAGATGGTTTCCGTCATTACCGCAGTGCCTTCCGCGATGGTGTTCAGCGTCATCATCTGCGCTTGCATATCGGTAGGGAAGGCCGGGTGCGGCAGGGTACGTACGTTGACCGCTTTCGGGCGGCGCTTCATGTCCAGCGAGATCCAGTCGTCACCGCATTCGATGATGGCACCGGTTTCCGCCAGCTTGTCCAGAATCACGTCCATGGCGCGCGGTGCGGCGTTGCGCAGCACCACATGGCCCTGGGTCATGGCGCCGGCTACCAGGAAAGTGCCGGCTTCGATACGGTCCGGCATGATGGCGTGTTGTGCGCCGTGCAGGCGTTCTACGCCTTCGATCACCAGGCGGTCGGTGCCGATGCCCTGGATCTTGGCGCCCATGGCAACCAGGCAGTTGGCCAGATCGACCACTTCCGGCTCGCGCGCGGCGTTTTCCAGGATGGTAACGCCCTCGGCCAGCGTGGCGGCCATCATCAGGTTTTCGGTACCGCCTACGGTGACCATGTCCATCATGATGTG
This sequence comes from beta proteobacterium L13, assembly GCA_000335715.1. Classification (GTDB taxonomy): domain Bacteria; phylum Pseudomonadota; class Gammaproteobacteria; order Burkholderiales; family Chromobacteriaceae; genus Vogesella. The sequence goes on along the minus strand of AMYZ01000019.1, from coordinate 12,810 downwards.
CGCGCCGCGCAGGCGCTTGGCGCGGGCTTTCACGTAGCCGTGCTCGATGGAGATTTCAGCCCCCATGGCGACCATGCCCTTGATGTGCTGGTCTACCGGGCGGCTACCGATGGCGCAGCCGCCTGGCAGCGAGACGGTTGCTTCGCCGTAGCGGGCCAGCATCGGGCCCAGCACCAGGATGGAGGCGCGCATGGTTTTGACCAGCTCGTACGGGGCCACCAGCGTATCCAGCTGCGACGCGGTGATTTCGACTTCGTGCACGTTGTCGGTCATCACACGCACGCCCATGCCTTGCAGCAGTTTTTGCGTGGTAGACACATCGCGCAGCATCGGCACGTTGCTGAGCTTCAGTGTGTCGGCGGTCAGCAGGCCTGCACACAGGATGGGCAGGGCGGCATTTTTGGCGCCGGATACGCGGATTTCACCATTGAGCGGGCCGTTGCCGCCTTGAATGACCAGTTTTTCCATTATGTTGTTCTTAGCCTTGTTGCTGCGCCCATTCTTCCGGGCTGAGTGTCTTCATCGACAGCGCGTGGATTTCGGCACGCATGCGGTCTCCCAGTGCGTTGTAGACCAGCTGGTGGCGCTGTACACGGTTGCGGCCGGAAAACTCGGGGCTGACGATGACTGCTTCAAAGTGGGTACCATCGTCACCCAGTACCTGGATATGCTCACAGGCGAGGGTGGAGGTGATGACGTTCTGGATATAGTCTGCACTAACCATGGTAAATCCTGTAGGAAAGCTGTCAAAAAACGGTGCGGGCTTACTGGCGTAATTTGTAGCCGCTACCGATCAAATACAAGGACCAGCTTGCCAGTGCGGCAAAACTGCCCCCCACTACAGCCAGCGACAACCAGGGGGAGACATCACCCTGGCCAAAGAAGCCGTAGCGGAAGCCGTCAATCATGTAGAACACCGGGTTCAGGTGGGACACGGTTTTCCACAGGGGTGGCAGGCTGTTGATGGAGTAAAACACCCCCGACAGGAAAGTCAGCGGCATGATGATAAAGTTCTGGAAAGCGGCTAACTGGTCGAATTTATCGGCCCAGATACCTGCCACAATGCCCAGTGTACCCAGCACACCACAGCCCAGCGCGGCAAAGGCCAGAATCCACAACGGGTGGCTGGGCAGCGGCAGGCCAAACCAGGCGGTAACCGCCAGTACGCCAGCGCCTACTACCAGGCCGCGCACGATGGCAGCCAGCAGGTAGGCGCCAAAAAACTCCAGCGCCGTCAGCGGTGGCAGCAGCAGGAACACGATATTGCCGGTGATCTTGCTCTGTATCAGGCTGGACGAGCTGTTGGCAAAGGCATTCTGTGCCATCGACATCATCACCAGGCCCGGTATCAGGAAAGCGGTATAGCTCACGCCCGGGTAGGCTTCAACGTGCTGCGACAGCACATGCGAGAAAATCAGCTGGTACAGCAGCGCGGTCAGTACCGGCGCCATCACGGTCTGGAAGGCCACTTTCCAGAAGCGCAGGATTTCTTTTTTGAACAGCGTCATGAAGCCGTGCATTACACGCGCCCCCCATGCATCATTTTCACAAAGACCTGCTCCAGGTCGGTTTCGTGGATGGATAGCTCGCGCACCTCCACTGCGGCCAACCTCAGCTCGCGCAGTACGTCTTCCAGGCGGGCAATGTCGGCCAGCTGCAGTATGTGGCGGCCATCCGCCTCGCGCACTTTCAGTGGCTGCAGGCTGGCGGGCAGCGCTGCGGCCAACTTCAGCGAAATTTCACGCGTGGCGCTGTGTGCCAGCAGCTTGTCTTTGTTTTCCAGCGCCAGCAGTTTGCCTTTTTTCAGCATGGCAATACGGCTGCACAGCGTTTCGGCCTCTTCCAGATAGTGGGTCGTCAGCACGATGGTGTGGCCGGCCTGGTTCAGCTCCTGCACGAAGGCCCACAGGCTCTGGCGCAGCTCTACGTCTACCCCGGCAGTGGGTTCGTCCAGCACGATCACCGGCGGGCGGTGTACCAGCGCCTGCGCCACCATTACGCGGCGCTTCATGCCGCCGGACAGCGCGCGCATATTGGTGCCGGCTTTGTCGGTTAGCCCCAGCTTGTGCAGCAGCTCGTCGATCCAGGCGTCGTTGTGGCGGATGCCAAAGTAGCCGGACTGGAATACCAGTGCTTCACGCACGCTGAAAAAGGGGTCGAACACCAGTTCTTGCGGTACCACGCCCAGCGTCATGCGCGCCTGGCGGGCGCTGGTTACCGTGTCGTGCCCCATGATGCGGATATGGCCGCTATCCGGGCGCGACAGGCCAGCCATGGCGGAAATCAGGGTGGTTTTGCCGGCGCCGTTGGGGCCGAGCAAGGCAAAGAACTCGCCTTGCGCTACGGTGAAACTGACGCTATCCAGTGCCTGCAAGCTTCCGAAACGCTTGCTGACAGACTCGATGCTGATCGCGTGGGTCATGGCCAAATGCGGTGTTGTCTGCGGGAAAGCGCGGAGTATACGCCAATCAGGCGGCGGGTGCAGCGCCCTGTAGCCAGCAATCGTCCTGGAAAACCCCGACAAAATAAGGGCTTAACATGGCGGATAGATGGCGATGAATGGTGTCGTTATCAATGGCGATCATCCAGCTATGGCACAGGCCGCCGTACAGCGAGTGCAGCCCTATGGCCGCCAGGGCGGGAACAATCCCCGGGCGCAACAGTCCTTGCTGCCCGGCCTCTTCCAGTACCCGGGTAAGCTGGGCTTCTTTTTCCTGCGTCCAGCTAAGCTGTTCCAGCAGGAGCGGCGCCATTTCGCCGACCTGCTCGCAACCTATGTGATGGATGGCACAGATGCGGCGCATGCGCTGGTCGTGATACAGCAGGTCGAACATGGCGTGCACGTGCCGCCACAGCCGTGCTGCCGGGTTGTAATGTGTATCCAGCAAGATGCCGTCAATGATTTCCAGCGCCGGTACGATGCGGTCGCACAGTGCATTGAACAGGTCCAGCTTGTTGGCGAAGTGCCAGTAGATCGCACCACGCGTCAGCCCCGCTGCCGCAGCAATGTCGGTCAGCGAGGTGGCTGCCACGCCTTGCTCCCAGAATACCTTTTCGGCGGTATCCAGTAGCAGCTGGCGGGTTTGTTCGGCTTCTTCGCGTGTTCTTCTGGCCATATCGATAAAAGGGGTATCAAAGCGGGCGTAAGGATAGCGACAAACAGCGGCGTCTGCAGTACTGTTTATTTACATACATACGTGAATGTATGTATTATCGCACCAAAATCGCCAATGTGCTGCTCGAATGTATGCTGCATTGCCGCAAACGTACGGATACTGTCTGCTGTCATGTCACTTGAATTGTGCAGCCAGCGGCTACACTGAAAACCATCACACACCGCCAGGCAGGGTGCCGCGTCACCCGCCCGGCTAATTTGCGTTGAATAAGCCTGCATTGTTGCCAGGCAAAACCCTTCTCTTATCAAGGAGCGTTCCGTGATACCCACCAAACTGAACCACGCCGCACTATTGCCTCTGGCTGTCTTGCTGGCTGCTTGCGGCCAACCTGCTGGCCAGGCGGGCGGCCATGGCGGCCAGATGCCCCCTATGCCGGTATCGGTCAAAACCATGCAGGCGGCCGATGTGCCGCTGGTAAGCGAGTACGTGGCGCAAACCAGCGGCTCGCGCGAGGTGGAAGTGCGCGCCCGCGTGTCCGGTATTTTGCAGAGCCGTGCCTATACCGAAGGCAGCACCGTGAAAGCCGGTGACCTGCTGTTCCAGATCGATGCCGCGCCGTACCAGGCCGCGGTAGACCAGGCGGCGGCAGCGCTGAAGCTGCAGGAAGCCAGCCTGATTCGCGCCCAGCAAGACCACGACCGCGTGATTCCGCTGTTCAAGGAAAACGCCGTCAGCCAGAAAGACCGTGACGATGCCGTAGCGGCGCTGGCCAGTGCCAAAGCCTCGGTAGCGGCGGCACGCGCCGGGCTGAAAAGCGCGCAGATCAATCTGGATTACACCCGTGTGACCGCGCCTATCGGCGGCGTTACCAGCGCCGAAGTGCGTTCCGAAGGCAGCCTGGTGCAGCCGGGCGAGGGTGGCCTGCTGACGCGTATCTCGCAGCTGGACCCGATTTACGTGAAATTCTCGCTGTCGGATAACGACGTGCTCAAGGCACAGAAGTTGGCCGCAGAAGGCAAGCTGCGCCTGCCGGCGGGTAACCGCTACACCGTCAGCCTGAAGCTGCCGGACGGCGCGCAGTATGGCCGCGATGGCGTCATCGACTACGCCGACCGCGTGATCGACCCTGCCACCGGCACCTCGGCCGCGCGCGCCACCTTTGCCAACCCGCAAGGCCAGCTGCGCCCCGGCCAGTTTGTCCGCGTACAGCTGAAGGGCGCGACCCGTCTGGGCGCGCTGGTGGTACCGCAGCAAGCCGTGCTGTCCAGCCAGCAGGGCAAAATGGTGTGGGTGGTGGGCAAGGACAACACCGCCCAGCCGCGCCCGCTGCAGCTGGGTGAAGCCACGCCAGCCGGTTTTATCGTGGAAGGCGGCCTGAAAGCGGGCGAGCAGGTGATCGTGGATAACCTGATCAAGCTGCGCCCGGGTGCCAAGGTGGTGCCGCAAGCGGCCAAGCCTGCTTCTGCGCCGGCTAACGGCTAACCAAGGGGAAACACACCATGTTTTCAGCCTTTTTCGTACGCCGGCCGATTTTTGCCAGCGTGATCTCCATCGTCATCCTGCTGGCCGGTTTCTTTGGCATGCGGGCGCTGCCGGTGGAGCAATACCCGCAGATCGTGCCGCCCTCGGTGGCGGTAACGGCCAACTACCCGGGTGCCTCTGCCGAGGTCGTGGCCGATACGGTAGCGTCGCCGCTGGAGCAGGCCATTAACGGTGTGGACGACATGCTGTACCTGCAGTCCACCAGCTCCAGTAACGGCCGCCTCACGGTAACGGTGACCTTCAAGATCGGTACCAACCCCGACCAGGCCACCATCAACGTAAATAACCGCGTGCAGTCAGCGCTGTCGTCGCTGCCGGAAGAAGTACGCCGCCAGGGCGTGAACGTACGCAAGCAGGCCGCTACCTTCCTGCAGGTGATCTCGCTGTATTCGCCGGACAAACGCTTCGACACCCTGTTCATGAGCAACTACGCGCTGCTGAACGTGGTGGACGAGCTCAAGCGTATTCCGGGCGTGGGCCAGGTGACCAACTTTGCCGGCCAGGACTACGCCATGCGTATCTGGCTGCGCCCGGACCGCCTGTCGCAGCTGAACCTCACGCCGGGTGATGTGGCACGCGCCATTCGCGAGCAGAACGCGCAGTTTGCCGCCGGCAAGGTGGGGGGCACCCCGACTGCGGGCACCCAGCCTGACTTTACCTACACCATTACCACCCAGGGCCGTTTCAGCGAGGTGTCCGAGTTCGAGAACATCATCGTGCGTAGCGGCAGTGGCGGGCAGCAGGTACGCCTGAAAGACGTGGCACGGGTAGAGCTGGGGGCGCTGTCGTATGACTTCTCCGGCCTGCACAATGGCCGCCCCACCATCCCTATCGGTATCAACCTGGCACCGGGTGCCAACCAGCTGGACACCGCCAAGGCGGTACAGCAGCGTATGGACGAGTTGGCCGCACGCTTCCCGCAGGGCCTGTCCTACGCCATCCCGTATGACACCACCCGCTTTGTGGAAGTGTCGATCGACGAGGTGATTACCACGCTGGCCGAAGCCATGGTGCTGGTGTTTGCCGTGGTGTACCTGTTCCTGCAGAACTGGCGCGCTACGCTGATCCCGGGCCTGGCGGTGCCGGTGTCCATTGTGGGCACCTTTGCCGGCATGTATATCTTTGGCTACTCCATCAACACGCTGACGTTGTTCGGCATGGTGCTGGCCATCGGTATCGTGGTGGATGACGCCATCGTGGTGCTGGAAAACGTCGAGCGCATCATGTCGCAAGAGGGCAAGCCGCCGTACGAGGCCACCTTGCAGGCGATGAAGGAAGTGAGCGGCCCGGTGGTCGCCATCGTGCTGGTACTGTGCTCGGTGTTTATCCCGGTGGCTTTCCTGGGCGGTATTGCCGGCCAGATGTACAAGCAGTTCGCCATCACCATTGCCATCTCGGTCACCATCTCCGGCATTGTGGCGCTCACGCTGACCCCGGCGCTGTGCGCGCTGATGCTCAAGCCCGAGCACCAGCACAGCAACCGCTTCTTTGACGGCTTCAACCGCTTCTTCGACCGCATGACCACCAGCTACGGCAACGGCGTATCGTTCCTGATCCGCCGCAGCCTGCTGGCGCTGGTGATGTTCGGTGTGCTGATTGGCGCGTCGGTATGGCTGTTCAAGCTGATTCCGTCGTCGCTGGCCCCCGAGGAAGACCAGGGCTACATCATTGCGGCCACCATCCTGCCCGACGGCGCGGCCATCAACCGCACCCAGGACGTGATGAACCGCTTCGACAAGCAGATTGCGGCCAACCCGGCGGTAAAAGACGTCATGAGCTTTGCCGGCTTCGACATCCTGTCCGGTACCAACCGCAGCAACACCGGCGTGACCTTCATCACCCTGAAACCGTGGGACGAGCGCAAAGCGCCCAACCTGTCGGCACAGGCAGTGGTCGGCGACGTGTTCCAGAAAGGCATGATGGTACCGGAAGGCCTGGTACTGGCATTTAACCCGCCGCCGATTTCCGGCATGTCGTCTACCGGTGGTTTCGAGGCCTATCTGCAAAGCCGTAACGGCGCTACCAGCGCCGAGCTGGCACAGCAGGCGCAGAAGCTGATGATGGCAGCGGCCAAACGCCCCGAGCTGGCTGGCGTGCAAACCACCTTCTCGGCCAACGTGCCACAGCTGAACGTACAGCTGGACCGCGACAAGGCCAAATCGCTGGGCGTGGCGGTAGGGGACGTATTCGACGCCATGAGCAGTACCTTTGGCTCGCTGTACGTGAACGACTTCAGCAAGTTCGGCCGCATCTTTACCGTGCAGCTGCAGTCCGAAGCCGACTTCCGCGATAGCGTGGAAGACCTGCGTAACGTGTTTGTACGCGGCCAGAACGGCCAGATGATCCCGCTGACCAGCCTGGTGAAAATCGAGCAGAGCACCGGCCCCGAGGTGGTAGACCGTTACAACGCCTTCCCGGCGGCCAAGTTCGTGGGTGGCCCGGCACCGGGCTACAGCTCGGGCGAGTCGCTGGTGGCCATGGAACAGCTGGCCCGCGAAGTGCTGCCGGACGGCTACACCCTGGCGTGGACCGGCTCGGCCTTCCAGGAAAAATCCACCAGCGGTTCGTCGGCCATGGTGTTTGTGGTGGCGCTGCTGATGGTGTTCCTGATTTTGTCGGCGCAGTACGAACGCTGGACGCTGCCGTTCGCCGTGCTCACCGCGGTGCCGTTTGCCGTGTTTGGCGCGCTGCTGGCCACCTGGCTGCGTGGCCTGGCTAACGATGTGTACTTCCAGGTAGCGCTGGTGACGCTGATTGGCTTGGCGGCCAAGAACGCCATCCTGATTGTGGAGTTTGCCGTGATCAAGATGGACGAGGGCATGAGCCTGGCCGACGCCGCCATCGATGCGGCCAAGCTGCGCTTCCGCCCCATCGTGATGACCTCGCTGGCCTTTATTCTGGGCTGCGTACCGCTGGCCATTTCCAGCGGTGCCGGCTCGGCCAGCCGCCACGCCATCGGTACCGGCGTGATTGGCGGCATGTTGGCCGCAACCTTTATTGCGGCGCTGTTCATCCCGCTGTTCTTCAAGCTGATCATGCAGCTGTCGCAGGGCAAGGCCGCCAAACAAGGAGAAAAACATGAAGTTTAAGCAAGCCCTGATGCCGCTGCTGGTTGCTGCCGCGTTGTCGGCTTGCGCCGCAGTCGGCCCGGATTACCAGCGCCCCAGCCTGCCACTGCCGCAGGGTAGCCAGCAGGCGCAGGTAGACGCGCACTGGTGGCGCCAGTTTGGCGATGCCACGCTGAACCGCCTGATTGCCGATGCCCAGCAATACAACCGCGACCTGCAGCAAACGGCCGCGCGCGTGGAAGAGGCCGCAGCGGCGGCCGGCGCTGCCCGTGCCAGCCAGCTGCCGCAGGTCAATGCCAGCCTGGGCGGTGCCCGCGCGCAGACCTCGCGCTACAGCAGTGGTGCCGGTGCCATTGGCGAAAGCTACAACGGTGGCCTGTCTGCCAGCTGGGAGTTCGACCTGTGGGGTAAGGAAGCGCGCAAGCGTGAAGCCGCCAACGCCGACCTGGCGCAAAGCCAGCGCCTGCTGGACGGCGCGCGCCAGTCGCTGAGCGCCCAGGTGGCCGCCACCTACTTCCAGCTGCTGAGCTACGACGCGCAGCTGGCCGCCGTACAAGCCACGCTCCGCGGCCGCGAGGAAAGCCTGGCGCTGCGCAAGAAGCGCTTTAACGGCGGCATGACCTCCGAGCTGGAGCTGAAACAGGCTGAGGCCGAGGCTGCCTCTGCCCGTGCTGCGGTACCGCGCCTGCAACAGGCGGTGCGGCAAACCGAGCACGCGCTGGCGGTACTCACCGGGGTGAACCCGCGTGAGCTGGTACAGCCGGTGGCGCGCGGCAAGGCGCTGGATGGCTTGACGGTGCCGCTGGACGTGCCGTCCGGTTTGCCATCCGACCTGCTGCTGCGCCGCCCGGATATCGCTGCGGCAGAAGCGCAGCTGGTGGCTGCCAACGCCCGTATCGGCGTAGCGCGCGCGGCTTACTTCCCCAGCATCGGCCTGTCGGCTGGCCTGGGCAGTGCCAGCCTGGAGCTGTCCAAGCTGTTTACCGGCCCGGCACAAACCTGGAACTTTGCGGCCAACCTGGCGGCGCCCATTTTCAATAATGGTCAGATTGCCGCCGGGGTAGACGCAGCCAACGCCCGCCAGAAACAGGCGCTGGCCGCTTACGAAAAGGCCGTGCAGGCAGCGTTTGCCGATACGCTGGATGCGCTGTCTGCGGTGGGCACCTCGCGTGAAACCGAAACCGCCCAGAGCCAGCAGCTGGCCGCCATGCGCGAAGCACTGCGCCTGGCGCGCCTGCGTTACGACGCGGGCTATAGCAGCTATCTGGAAGTACTGGATGCCGAGCGCAGCGTGTTCCAGCTGGAGCAAGCCCAGTCCGATGCGCGCCTGGCCCGCCTGCGTGCCGTGGTGAACCTGTATAGCGCACTGGGTGGTGGCTGGCAGCCCGGCTAAGCCGCGTTCTGCCTGCTGTTACCGCCCGTCAGGTCAGGTGCCTGGCGGGCGTTTTTTCTGCACACTCCCTGTTTACCCAGCCACGGGCAGGCTGCTGTTTGTGGCCGCGCCCAGGAGGAAGGCATGAGCCTGTTTGGCTTTCTGAAACAGTTTATCCGCCAGCATTGGGCACGCTATCTGGCGGCCGCTGCCATGCTGGCCTGCGTGGCGGTGCTAACGGTGAGCATCCCGCGCCAGGTTGGCCGCATTATCGATGGCCTGGTAGCCGGTAGCCTGGGCGGTAGCGCGCTCTATTGGCAGCTGGCCGGCTTGCTGGCCATGGGCGTGGCGATTTACTTTTTGCGCGTAGGTTGGCGTTTGCAGCTGTTTGCCGCCAGCTACCAGCTGGGCGTGGATCTGCGTGTGGCGCTGTACCGCAAGCTGGCCGCACAGGGGCCGGGCTTTTACCAGCACCAGCGTACCGGCGACCTGATGGCGCGTGCCACCAACGATATCGACGCGGTGGAGATGGCCGCCGGCGAGGCCATGCTGGCCGGTTTTGACGGTGCGCTCACGCTCACCCTGGTACTGGGCATGATGACGCTGGGCGTGGACTGGCGGCTGGCGGCGGTGGCGCTGCTGCCTTTCCCGCTGATGGCGTTTGGTTTCTGGCGCATTTCACGCCACGTGCACCAGGCCTCTACCGATTCGCTACAGCGCTTTTCGGCGCTGAACGACCACGTACAGGAAACCCTTAGCGGCGTGCGCACCCTGCGCGCACTGGGGCTGGAGGCGCGTAACCGCCGCACCATGGCGCAGCTGGCGGCCAACGCCGCCGAGGCCAGCCTGACCGCCCAGCGCTGGGAGGCGGCTTTCGAACCCACGGTGGGCATGACGCTGACCGCCGCCAGCGTGCTGACGCTGTCGCTGGGGGGCTATCTGGTATGGCACGGCAGCCTGAGCATTGGCCAGCTCACCAGTTTTTCCATGTATCTGGGCCAGCTGATCTGGCCGATGTTTGCTGCCGGCTGGGTGCTGGCGCTGCTGGAACGCGGCAAGGCGGCCTGGGCGCGGCTGGACCCCATCCTGTCGGCGCCGCTTACCGTAGACGACCATGGCAGCCAGGGCACCGTCCCCGGCGGCACCCTGCAGCTGGACGAGGTGGGTTTTAGCTACCCGCAGCAAGCGCAAGCCGCACTGGCGGGGGTGAGCCTGCAGCTGCCTGCCGGCGGTGTGCTGGCGCTGGTCGGGCCTACCGGCAGCGGCAAATCCACGCTGCTGAAGCTGCTGCTGCGCCAGTACCACCCCAAGGTTGGCCGCATTCTGTGGCAGGGCCAGGCGCTGGACGATTACACCCTTAACGCGCTGCGCCGTGCCATCAGCTGGGTGCCGCAGGAGGCGTTCCTGTTCTCGGCCAGCGTGGCCGACAATATCGCGCTGGTGAAGCCCGATGCCAGCCGCGCCGATATCGAGCGCGTGGCGCAGCTGGCCGCCGTGCACGACGACATCCTGCGCCTGCCGCAAGGCTACGATACGCCGGTAGGCGAGAAGGGGGTGAGCTTGTCTGGCGGCCAGCGCCAGCGGGTAGCCATCGCCCGCGCGCTGTTGTCCGATGCCCCGCTGCTGATACTGGACGACGCACTGTCGGCGGTGGATACGCAGACCGAAACCGCCATCCTGCAACACCTGCGCGCAGCGCGGCAGGGGCGTACGCTGCTGATCGTGAGCCACCGGCTGTCGGCGGTAGTGGATGCCGACGAGATCCTGGTGCTGAAGCACGGGCGCGTTAGCGAGCGCGGGCAACATAACGATCTTTTAGCCCTGGATGGCTGGTATGCCAGCCAATGGCGCTATCAGCAACTGGAGGCCAGCCTGGATGAGTGCTGAGCGACAACAAGCCATGGCGCTATTGCGCCATGCCGCCGCGCCCGAACGCCACCATGTGTGGCTGGGCTTTTTCTGTCTGCTGCTGGCCGCCTTGCTCGAGGCGTGCGGGCCGCTGCTGGGCAAATACTTTATCGATAACTATCTGCTGCCACGGCACTGGGTGGCGCTGGATGTGGCCCTGCTGCTGGGTGGTATTTTGCTCAGCGGCCTGGTAGCGACCTTGCTGCGTTACCTGCAGCTGCTGCGCCTGGCGGGTGTGGCCATGCGTTCGGTACGCCGCCTGCGCGAGGAGGTGTACGGCCACGTGCTGGCGCTGCCGATGGCGTTTTTCGACAAGGCCATTACCGGCCAGCTGGTCAGCCGCGTTACCAACGACACCGAGGCGGTAAAGCAGCTGTACGTGCAGGTGCTGTTCGTGATGCTGGACAGCGTGATCGTGGTGTGCGGCGCGTTGGCCGCCATGGCGTGGCTGAACTGGCGCCTGGCGCTGGTGGTGATGCTGCTGCTGCCGGCGGTGTTTCTGATCGTGTGGTTGTACCAGCGCTGGAGCGCGCCATCGGTGACGAAAGCACGCCAGCTGCGCAGCGATATCAACGCCCAGGTGGCCGAATCCATTGCCGGCATGAGCGTGTTGCAGGCGAGCGGGGCAGAGCAGCGTTTTGCCGACCGCTTTGCAGCCACCAACGCCGGCCTGTACCAGGCGCGCATGGCCGAGCTGCGTGCCAATGCCTGGCTGCTGCGCCCGGCACTGGATTTGCTGAACGTGCTGCTGCTGGCCACGGTGATCTGGGTATTTGGCAGCCATCGCGTGAGCGGGCTGGAGGTAGGTGTGCTGTACGCCTTTGTCAGCTACATCGCGCGCGTGGTGGAGCCGCTGATCCAGATCACCATGCAGTTTTCCCAGCTGCAGCAGGCGGTGGTGGCGGCGTCGCGCGTGAATGGTTTGCTGCGCGAAGGGTTGGCCGCAGCCGGAGGCGAGGGCAGCAGCATTACGGCCGGCGAGGTGAGTTTCCGTAGCGTGCGCTTTGGTTACGATGCTGCCCACCCGGTGCTGCACGATGTGTCCCTGCACATCCCCGCCGGGGCGTTTTACGGCATTGTTGGCCACACCGGCAGCGGCAAGTCCACGCTGTTGTCGCTCTTGTTGCGCTTTTATGCACCGCAGGCGGGCGATGTCTGCATCGATGGCCGGCCGCTGGCCACGATTAGCGACCTGGCTTTCCGTGCCGGCGTGGGGCTGGTGCCGCAGGACCCCTTCCTGCTGGCGGCCAGTGCACGCGACAACATCGACATGGGGCGTGGCCTGAGCCAGGCGGCGATCGAGGCGGCGGCACAGGCGGCCGGCGTGCATGAGCTGATCGTGGCGCTGGAGCACGGCTACGACACCGATATGGGCGAAGGTGGCACCCGGCTATCGGTAGGGCAAAAGCAGCTGATTGCCATTGCTCGTGCTTTGGCGGGCCAGCCACGCATCTTGTTGCTGGACGAGGCAACATCGCATATCGATAGCGAAACCGAACAGCTGGTGCAGCAGGCGCTGGCGCGCCTGCATGGCAAGGTCACGCTGATTTCCATTGCCCACCGCCTGTCTACCATTCGCGACGCGGATCAGATTGTGGTGCTGAACCACGGTGCCATTGCCGAGCAGGGGAGCCACGATGCGTTGATGGCGATAGAGAGCGGCATCTACCAGCGCCTGTACCTGCTACAGCAGCTGGAGAGTGTCGTGGAGGAGGGCTAGACCTGCCGCGGGTAAAGGTTGGCCGCATGGCCACCGGCATGCAAAACGGCTACCCGAGGGTAGCCGTGTAATAGAAGAAAAAGC
>AMYZ01000018.1 GCA_000335715.1 beta proteobacterium L13 | reverse complement strand
CCATCTAGTAGCGCACCCCTAAATAGATTGTCAGGGATATAGTTTTCAATTTCCCTTCCATTGGTAATCCAAAGCATTACATAATCATCAACATGACGCGCCCCCCCTCCATCAACCTCTCCTAGAGACTTGATTTTTTGCTTAATGTGATCAACGCGACTCTTAAATTCCCCAGAATTCCAATCTGACTCGGAAGAGCAGTCTGAGTCACATACAATTGCCACGTAGCGACTTGTCTTAAAGATGTCTACTCGATCGTCAATTTCTTCGTCGCCTAACAAGCTAAATCCACTAAGATTAGACCCGCCATAGTAGACATAAGAAAAATGAAGTCCCTCTTGATACTCCCCCCCGGAGAATTCATGTATCCATTTATTAATATATATTCTATCACTGGGTCCTTCAACCCAAATGATTAAGTTGGCCTGCAATAACTGAGAAGGGCGCACACCAAGATCATCCAGCAGATTGTATTTACGTAAAAAAGTAGTGCAAGGAGAAATTTTTGACGGCTCAGCAAGTTTTCGAGAAACTTGGTAAATAGACCAGTCATCTTTCGCTTGGTCAATCAGGCACGATGAGTGGGTAGTTATGAAAAAATTGTGCCGACCAAGGTCGTCATTAATAATTTTTATTAACTTTATTAAAGCCTCAGGATGCAAATTTGATTCGGGCTCTTCCAGGAAAACATTTAGGACTTTATCTTTGTTTAGATAGAGATGAGACAGCAACATGACCACCTGGGAAACGCCAGTGCCAAGCTCTGATAATTTAGCCAAAATTGGCGTTTCCCCTCTATTTAGTTGGAGTCTCAACTCTCCGTCGGCAAACTCAATCTGCTCAATGTCTTCATTTAATATATTTTCAAGCCATGACTTCATTTTTTTCTTAAACTGAAGCCATACAGGTCGGCTAGAGTCCGTTTTGGAAATTTTATCAATTTCTGTTAATATATTTGCCCCGTCAAAATAATAAGCCAGCCTATTTTCTGAGCCACGTTGAAAATGTCTTACTGGGTCTACAAAAACTAAGGAATCTAAAAGAGTGTCCCAATATTTTGGCGTATCACTATAGCCTGGAACATCCTCAGTAAGATCCGTGTATTCTTCTTCAGAAAAATCATATATCCGTAGGCTGGAATTTTTTGAATCTGGATCCAGAAGATTCGTACCATTAATCTTCACAGAAAGCATATACTCATTCCCAGAGAACAAGACACCCAGCCCAATATCTACATCACCTACTTTAAAATGCACATTGGGTAATGTTGCAGTATCGTCTTTATCTAGAGTTACCTCAGCACAAATGTCACCGCCGGCCCATCCCCATGTGTTAGATTTGTCTTGCACATGATTAATTTTGTGGTACTTTCCATTTCCATTGGAGCTATTTTCCGCAGCCATTCTAATGGACATAAAAAATTTGGAAATATTTGATTTCCCAGTATTATTCTGACCAATAAACAGGTTTACTCTTTTTAAGCCATCAACAGAAACTCCATTACTGTCAAACGATCGCCATCCTGAAATTTTAAAGCTTTTCATTTTCATTTTTTCAACTGCTCCCACGCTTTCGTTGCATTTTCAAGGCTATAACCCTCAGCGGGGCCACTCTCCCAAGCTATATGATATTTAACATCATTGCTACGCGGTGCTGGGTCTGGTCTTTTAAATTGCACTTTTCTAGGCAATTTTATTCCATCGCCACTAACCAGTGCTTCGCCATCACGCAAACCAGAAAGCGCATCGGCCTGACCTGCCAAGGTATCAGGCAAGAGCCGTTTTACTTTATTTTGATCGCCATCATTAGTTAATCGCAATGTAATAAATGTGCCACATTGAGATAGAACTGTTGTAGAAACATTCGATGGCCTCTGAGTAATAACAATCAATCCTATGCCATATTTTCTACCTTCTTTGGCGATTCTTTCGACGCGTTCCTTGCATAAAGAGAATCTTGCTTCAGTCTCTTCTGGAATGTACGAGTGAGCCTCTTCTAAGATAAGAGCCAATGGCAAATCATCTGGATCTTTTTCCCAATATTTAAAATCAAAAAGCAATCTAGACAAAACTCCAATGCATACATTTCTAACCTCAGATGGAAGCCCACTAAGGTCAAGGATACTTAAATATTTCTCACTTTCAAACATTCCAAGTATATGTTTCAAATAATTGGAAAGTGAAGTTTTCTTATCGATATCCTTTTTTAAAAAACCGTATCGCGAATCATCAAGAACGCTCTCAAAGCGTAATCTGAGTTTTGCAAATGGGTCTTTCTTTGTAGCTGTGCTTTCGGCATCCTCAAGCTCTTTGAGTTTTTTAACAAGCTTGTTTATATCGAAAAACAAAGGTGTATTTGCCGATATCCTCTCGCAATCACCGCCCGTCAGGCCCGACTCCTCACGCTTAAGGTCTTTAATAATATCTTTAATTGTTGACTCCTGTGATGAACCAGCGGATGGATAGAACACACCAATAAATTCTTCAAGGTCAAGAAACCAATAAGGGAGGCTGAAGTCACTCCATGCAATGCAATTAGTCTTTGACCTGAAGTGATCATTATGCTCCTCGCCAAAACCAAATGCATCTGGATACTCATTGTGCATATCAAAAAATACAATCCTGGGGCATTTGTATGAGTTCAAAATTGATTGCACGATACTGGCAACCGTGCTACTTTTCCCGCTGCCGGTAGTACCCAGAATTGCAGTATGCCTGCCTATCAACTTATCCAAATTAAGATATGTTTTATTAACTTCAGGATTTGTTACCAAGAAAAATTCTTTATCAGCCTCTGACTCCACCCCGATGATTGAATTAACTTGATCGTCACTTAAAAAATATACATTGCAACCGATTGTGGGAAGACGAGCGGCTCCTCGATCGAATCTTCCTTTTGAGACAGTACCAACTACCGAAAGGATAACTTTGTTGATTTCTTCAGTGATGTAATGTATTTCACCATCAATTTTCTTTGTTTTTTCAATCTCCACAACTTGGACCCTAGAAATGAGGCAAAGCGTATCCCCATGTTCACCGCCGCAATTTACATAGGCGCCAATTTCACAGTAATATTTCTTTTCATTAAATTTCGAATGAAGTTTTTCTGCTTTAACAGAGATTTCCACGCCATCCACTTCACGAACAGATGCAAACTTAAGCTCATCTTGCCGCATGGTTGCCTTAGTCATTTCCATTCCTTGCTTAATAAAATAATAATGCGCACCTCCACTTAAATCATCAAATAGGGATTTTAAGTGTCGATACTACCGCCTCGCCGCCTTTGCAAACACTAACTTGCAAAGCAATGCGCTCCTTCATACTTTCAACGTGACTGATTACACCAATAAAGTTCCCACTGGCGCTTAAGGTATCCAGTGCATTAAGTGCAATCTCCAAAGTTTCACCATCCAACGTTCCAAAGCCCTCATCCAAAAACAGTGAGTCAATCGACGTCTTGTGACTTACCAGATCAGATAGAGCCAAAGCCAACGCCAGACTGACTAGGAAGCTCTCACCGCCGGACAAAGTACGGGTATCGCGGGCGACAACCGCCTGCCAGGTATCCACAATTTCCAGTTCCAGTTCACCGTTACTCTTTCTCTGCAAAAGATAGCGCCCGTGAAGCCGCTCCAGATGGCGCTTGTCCATCCAGTGGGTGCGCAGCTCGGCCAGCTCTTCCAGCAATTCGGCACGTTCATTGGCGCTAGCATTGAGGAAGGCATGAGTGACGGAGGCGTTTGCAATGCTTTTGATTGTAGCAAGTCGGACGTGCCAAAAGCATAAATGTCAAACCACGAAGAAATCATGATTTGCATCAGGTGATCCGCTTCGCCAGAACGTTTACCCAGCCAAACAAGGTCGTAAGCCTATGATTTTATTCGAGGTAAGCAGCCGGCCCGATCCAGCAGCACTCTTTTAGCCAGCTAAATTTACCGTGATTTTGCAACAAATATTGCATTTATAATCAATGACTTACGTTTGACACTTGATGGCAGAATATCTACTCTGACGGTAGTCCAAAGGATCACAAGAAATTTACCGTGAACCCATTTTCCCGATACCTGCATCAACTCAGACTGGAGCATGGCATCCGCCAGTCCGAACTAGCCGATCTGATAGGCTATGAGCAGAGCTACATCTCTGCGTTGGAAGTGGGAAGCAAGGGGCCACCCACCGACGAATTTATCAATCGGCTGATTCGCTCATTGGATCTTCCGCCCAACGAGCAGGAAGAGCTGCGCCTAGCTGCAGACGCATCCCATCGCAAGCTGATCATTCCAGCCGATGTCCCAGAAGAAACCTATTGGCTCATGCACGACTTCCGCGAACACATCGGGGAGCTGCGCCCGGTGCAGATTCGATTGATTAGGGAAATTTTGGGGATACAGAACGCGTTGAAGCATTGTGCTTCTGAGCCAGTAAGACGACTTCGCCGCAAACAAGGCAAGGAGGAAAGACAAATGTAAAAACGGGACAAACCTGGCGGCATGCCCCGTTGGTGTAAGTGCCTGATGGCAAATACAGTTCCCAAACTCAGTATCGTCATCACGCCCTCCAGCGTCAAGCCCCCTTACCCCCTAGAGCACCTGAGATTCCGCTGGTTATGCCCAGCGGCGGGTTTCTTTACACCCAAATCCAGGCATATCCAATTCTGTGTACAGCACCGAACGGGCATCGCTTTGTCTACGGTTCGGTGCTGTAGGGAGTGGTGATGTACCTAGCCCCCATCCATCAAGCCCTGCCCAGTATCTTGCTGCAGCAGGCAGAAGAAGCTTTTTCCACAAAACCCGACTTGGCCAACGTTCTGCACGGTCGCCGGCGCGTCTACCCAGGCTCACGAGGAAAACGTCCAGCTTATTTCCCAAGTCGCATCAACAATGCAACGATGGTGCCGGAGAGCCAACTAGAGGCTTTTTACTGCCTACTCCTTGAGCGCGATCCCAATGTCGCCGGCTACCGCTGCCAAGCGCTTGAAATCGAGCTTAGCCAAGGCCAGCGTTATTTCCCCGATTTCCTGATACGAACTTGGGATGGTCGCTGGCTGGTCCGGGAGATCAAGCCCAATCGGGGCCACCTGACGGACGAGGAGCAGGCGCGTCACAGCTTGGCGGAGAAACTACTATCACGATGCGGTTTTGACTTCTCCGTGATCGACACGACAGATCTACCAGGCCCCATCCAGATCGAAAACCTCTACCAACTGTATAACCGCGCAATTGCAAGATCTTGGTCGGTCCAGGAATGTAACCTGGCAATGGAGCAAATTGGCCAACTGCCCGGGCCACAACCACTCCAAGCGTTGTACAACCGCCTGGCAGGGGCAGGACTATCGCCACTGATCATTGACTATTTGCTGTTTCATGGTCGCCTTGAAGCGAACTTGGATCTCCCACTTCAGCTTGACCTGCAAGTGGGGGTACCAAAATGACGAACAATGCCTATGAACCCAGGGTGGGATTACGCTTCGTAATCCACGGCAGTGAGTTCGAAGTGACTTATGTTGCTGCTGGTATGGTGCGCTATGCCGCCACTGCCGGTGGCAAACCGTACCGAGTGCCCTATGAACGTTTCATGGAAATGCAAGCATCGGGGACGCTCTTGCTCATGGATGGCGAACTTGAGCGAATCTCCTCCGACAAAGCGAATCGCAAACTTTCCGAACTTAGCCCCGCAGAAACACGGCTGACAATTCGGCAAACACGTTACGTTTGTGCTGCGGTAACGCAACTGAGGCACCCCCAGTCGCGAAAACAACTCGAAAGTTTAATCCCAATTTTAGCCAAGGAGCTTGAAGACCCCTGCCCTCCTGCTGCGCGAACGGTGGCTAAATGGGTGCAGCGCTACTTCCTAAACGGGAAGTCGGCCACAGCCTTCGCACCACGTACTCATTTGCGCGGTAACAAAATGCTCAGATTTTCTCCGGAAGTTGAAATACTCATCACAGCAGGAATACAGCAGGTCTATCTCCAACCCGAACGCCGCCAAGCCAAAGACGTGCTGGCCTATGTGGTCGGCAAGCTTGCAGAGCGGGGGCTTCTAAACGCTCACCGTTCTGAAATCAAACTGCCGTCTGAACGGACCATTGAGCGTCGTATTAAAGAATTGGATCCCTATGTAGTCGCGGTTGCCAAGAAAGGCAAAGTTGCAGCAGACCGCATCGCTCGTGCAGCAGGAAGGCAAATCCTTAGCCCACAGGCAATGTTCTTGGTGGAAATTGACACACACTATATAGATATCGAATTGAAAGACCCAGATACAGGGGAAATCATTGGTAGGCCCTATTTAGTCTGCATCATCGACGTATATACACGCGCTGTTGTCGGGGTGTACATCAGCATGTTTCCCCCTTCAGCGACAACAACGTTAGCAGCAGTCAAGGACATGCTGACTCGTCAGGGATTAGGGATGCCAGGGGGCGTACCGGTCCGGATCATCCCGGATAACGGTGTTGATTTCAAAAACTCAGCTTTTGTTCGTCTCTGCGGACTGCTTGGCATCATTATCGTACCGGCAGAAGTACGTGATCCAAATGACAAGGCGCACATCGAATCATTTTTCCGGACACTAACATATTCACTGGTCCAAAAATGCGCAGGCACCACGTTTTCGTGCCCAATCGATCGCGGTGAATATGACTCCCGTCGCAGAGCCACATTGATTCTTGAGCGCCTGCAAGAGCACATTCTCGAATGGATCAACGAGGTTTACCACAAGAGTATCCATACCCGTACCGGTAGAGCGCCCATCCTCGCTTGGCAGGACGCAATGAATGGTTGGCCAGTACAGAGCTTCTCTGTAGAGGAAATCAGCGCAATCGCTCGCTGGCCATGGCAGCGCACCCTCCATAACGGACGTGTACAAATTGATCATATCGAATATTTCTCCCATGCATTGGCGACACTCGAAGAGATGGGTGAGACCCAAGTCACCGTACTGGTTGACGAATTAGATCTTCACTCCGTTTACGTTGAACATCCATCGGAACGTGGCACCCTTATTCTGGCCGAGTCAACCAATCCGGATTATACGATGGGACTAACTTGGTACGCCCATCAGGAAGCCAAGAAAGTCAGAAACTCCATGAGTAAATCAGACCTAAAACGACTCGGCAAATACTCCTACTTATTGGCATGGTGGAAGCTTCTCGAAAAAATCCAAAAGGACTCTACGCTCGCCAAACGCCAAATAGCCAAAATAACCAATGGCAAAGGACAGCTAAAATTTCAAAGCAACCAGGATGCAACATCCCCTGAGCCACCCAACATTTACACCGTCCAGCCTGCAGAAGAATATTCAACCCTAAAAATCCCCGTAAACCATACCACACCGACAAGTCATCAATCTGATCATGCTGATGAAAATGGAGATGGGTACGATATTATTTTTACGGAGTTGGACAAATGATTAAATTCGGAATACCAGATCAAGAAGCATTAAATATAGAACGCATTTCAAAACTAGATGAAGTTCTGATTAGACACCCTGAAATGGACAAAGCCATCAGAGGGATACATCGCTGCATTATTCAATCGCTTCAATACAAGGAACCCGTTGGCTGCATGCTCTTAGCTGAAGGTGGCATGGGGAAAAGTAGTGTCTGCAAAATTATTCAAGCCGGATTACAGGAGAGCATTGTTCAGACTCTTGATGCTGAAGTTACGCTTGTCCCCGCATTTAGGGCTGAGGTGCCAGCCACGGTTTCTGTGAATTACTTGGCTAGTAATATTTTGGCTGGACTGCACGACCTAAATCCGGACATAGGTACAATACCAGCAAAAACTAAAAGAATTGCAGCTCTTCTTCAAAAATGTGGAACTCAGATCATATTCTTGGATGAGTGTCATAACCTGCTGAATACAAATGATAGGTCTGCCGCCGCAAACATGGTTGCACTGCGCTGGCTAAAATCTTTGGTGAACAGCAGCGGTGTTTGTGCTTGCCTTTCTGGCACGCCAGACAGTGTGGCACTTATCGATTCTGACCAAAGCTATCAGTTGACTCGACGCTTCAAACACAGATTTTCACTAGAACCATTGATGCCAGGCACTGAAGATAAACCCGGGGCGCTCTACCATTTCTTAACCCAAATGTGTATTCATGCGCGCGACCGCTTCTCTTTACAACACATGCCACTAATCGGTAGCTACTCAGACACACTAAGAGTCTTCGCCGCAACACATGGCAACCTTGAGTATGTCATGACACTAATCAAGGAAGCAATTTTGATGTCCTGGAGGAAATCGGGGCAATCCGTTTCACTAGAAGAATTTGCAGAAGTCTGGGATTCGGGAGTCATGGGAGAGGCATCGATTGCCAAGCGCAACCCTTTCCGACTGAACACAGGAGAACTGGCGGCCCAGTTCAGGGGGAAGTGATGAACAGGTATAAACTCCCCTACCGCCCAATCTTGCAACAGGATGAATCAGCCGCCAGCCTATTAATACGCACAGCAGAAGGAAATGGCTTTGAAAATGTTTTGCAGTTAATGTCCGCATGTGGTTTTAAGCATGGCGGTGCTAGTACTTTAAAAGCAGTTGTAACCGACCAGACACGCTATGCAGAGTTGATGAATGCCTTAGGGCTCAACGTAGACTATGCCAGTTCTGCATTCCTACGAAGCAAGCCAACCCGAGGCTCACCTCGCATTTTTATGCATGCGGCGATACCTGAAAAACTTTTCCGCATGGATGCATCAGTTTTTTGCCCTCTTTGTCTGACCAACAGCCCATATTGGCGCTGTCTTTGGTCTCTTCGCCCCTATTCGGTTTGCCACACACATGGTGTGCTACTTTTAGATCGATGTCCAAATTGCAGCCAGACTCTTGCACTAAACAGGGGGCGACTGAGTGTTTGCGAATGTGGAACTGACTTAACACTGACTATTGCTCCCACTGAAGATAGAGAACCATCAGTATGGCTACACGATCAGCTTACTGCACCATCTCAGAAATTACTTGATGAGTGCTTCTCATTCTGGCAGGCACTTACTGAATTTGATGGGCTTGGAGAAAATATAGTTGATGAATATTGGCGCCTCCACATGATGCGTTCCTGGGGAGCCGGAAAAGCTTCTAGTATTGATGCGATCAGCCAGATGGTTATAGCTCGTGCCGAACATCGAAACCCACGTGTACAGCTCCTCCCATTTATTAAAAGAAAGGGAACTCTAGGAAGCATGGCACGAGGAATACTATCAAAAATTAATAGCCTGCATATAATTAGCAACACAGACCACCAACAAGATTTTCTTGTTACACTGCAGGATGCAACATTTGCACTAGGGATAAGCAACCCTCAATTTCAAGAATTTATTAAAAAAGGGATATTAACGAGTAAAACAATCACCGGCCTGAGCAACGCCCGTGTATCGATAAATGAAGTGGAGCAATTGCTATCCTTACTACAATCAAAATCAACAGCACCTTCTGATTTCTCTTGGCGGCCTCCAAATCAGAGCCTAGCAGATTTAATCATCGACATTCAAAATGGGAAAGTCATCCCCCTTGGATATGATCTTGATAAAGGAATAAATTATCTAAAAATAAAGAATAATACTATTCACAAGATATCAATGCATGACCTACTAGGTGCGTCAGAGGCATCCCGAGAGCTGGATGTTCATCCAGAAATATTGCGGAGTTTAGTAAAGAAGGGATGGCTAACTGGTAGTAGCCAGGTTATTGACAAGCACAAAAAACTTGTCATTCATCCAGAGGAGATTGCACGTTTCAATGCTGAGTATGTTACTGCCGGTGCGCTGGCACGAACCATACGACACAACGTGACAAATTTTGCAGAGAAACTTGAAAGTATTGGAGTGCGTCCCATTGCTGGGCCTCGTATAGATGGGACTTTAGTTTACCTGTTTCGCCGCAAGGACGTTGTTGGGGTTGATCTTCTATCTCTTAATGAGATCAGCGGCTATAGCACAAGGACCGGGCGACCACCCGGAAATCTAAAGCACCATCCATTGCCAGGGGTTTACATCAAAGATGCCTGCAGGATACTTGAGATATCCGCCCAAAAAGTCATTGTCTTGATTCGAAGTGGAGTGCTCGACAAGATAAAAGACAACAATCGAGAAGTGAGGGTGACAGAAGATTCATTTTCCAGTCTGTTAGAATTGCTATCTTCTTCTGATTACTTACATGTTCAAGAAGCTGCGGATCGACTTGGAAGTGATTATGATGATTTCCGCATTCACTATATCGAAACCGGCATTGTGAAAATATTAGATCTTAAGCTATGGAGACTGATTCACGTCAAAGATTTCCTGGTATTGCAAACTATAATGCAACACAGCATAACAGCTCGCGAGGCAGGGAAAATATTAGGAATGCATCGTAGTTTTTTGCCAAACCTAGAAAGAAGCGGTCTTATTAAATCTTACCACGGCGGAACCAGCCGGAAAGTCAAATTTTACTACAAAGAGGATGTTTTGCGTCTTTCAAGAAAAACTCAAAATCCACCAAAAAGCAATTCATAAGCAGCATAACAATACGATGAAATTCTCAACAACCAATTCAAGCCTTCATGCAAACGAATTTGCAATTATAAAACCATATTAGTAATTTACTATGGACTAGTCTATAAAATATATTTATCGCTTTGCTTTTTGCGAACCTCCACACTGCCATTTATAAAAAGGAATTACTAATACATGGACGCTTATTTTAATATTGGAAAATGGCATGCAAAGTTAATTATTGAGCCTAGCAATTTCGAGACGCTTATTGATTACACATCCAACAAAAATTATCTTACTGCTTACGCAGAAAATCGAGATGTATTAAATGGCGATGGTGAAACAAGATCTGTCTTGCAACTTCCACCCCACCAAAGGGAGCTGATAATCGAAACCATATCAAAAGACATAGAAAAGACGGCAGAGTCGCTATCAAGGCAGATGATCATAATAGCTCAGACATATATTGAATCAATGCTAACTGAATTTCTTGAGTGCTTTTTTTTCAAACACCCATCGCATGCGCATAAATTTATTTCAGCAAATGGTGCAGAGGGAGTTGTATCACTCGCAGTCATTATAAATAACCATGACAAATCATCACTACTCAAAAACATAGCTACCCATGCAGCAAGGCATGTGATGCGCGGGAAATTTGAGTCTAGTATTCGGACAGTAGAAAAATAACAAAAATTAAGATTGATTCAACTTTAAGAGAAATGCTAATTGATATCTGTGTCGAACGAAACAATATCATCCATGAGGCACATGAACCCATCATTAGCACTGATTATGTTAAAGAAGTTTTTGATTGCGCACTCATCTTACTGACGGCGATATCTCATTGTGCCGTTGATCAAAAAATCCCTATTATCGATCCAGGACATCTCATCACAGAGTACACTTTCCAATGAAAAATTGGCAAAGCACAATTTCACAAAAATCATAAATCCCAATATATTTTATGCGCCACAACAATTAAAACCGACACAAACACAGGGGGCGCAGTTACGCATTGGAATTTATTTGGCAAATTCATGCGAATTACAATGTCATGTTTCATTTAACCAATCTCCATAGTATCAACCCAATATTGCGCACTTATTGGCAATCTCCAATTATCTGCATACCTACGTTTTTACTAATTTGGAAATAAAAAAAGGCACCCAACGGTGCCTTTTTCTACAGGACCAACAAACTCACAAAACTTGGTGCCCCTGGCTTCTGCCAAGCTAAAGTTTCACAAGCCCACAGAGGGAACATTAAAATTATAGCGAGGGTCGATAGAGATCAAAACCTATGATCAGCTGGTCGTCCTACGCTTCCGACCAAATCTATGCATGGGTCCGGCTACTACCTTCCCAAAGCAGGCATTACTCTGGCTTTCGCAATGCTTGGGCACGCCGGATCCACCCTGCGGACTCCTTACGTGCCCTGTGGTCGAACAAGCAGAGGGTCGCCATAGACCGTCATTGCCAATGAGAACTGCGGCTCGCCTTCCCGCCTAGCTGCTATGCACTTGTTCGCCTCGTGACACGCGTCCATGACTGTGGCGCCCTTTTCCCAATGTGCCAGAAAACCCCCAAGCCAAGGGCCGGCTGCGAGCGACTCCAGCGGCCAAGGAGATGCAATAACAGTGCGGCAGCCCTGCTCCAGCAGCATCTTTGGCAAACCGACCGTAGTGCTGCTGCCAGGATGGCGATCCATGCGCCCACCGCTGCATACAAATAGGATTACCAGCTCGACATGAGCCAGTACCTGGGCGAGGGCGAGTGGGGACTCCTTCAGCGCGCCCTCGTCGGCAATGCGCCGGAAGTACCTATCCCCCCGTGCCAGCTGTCCATGGGCTGTCACGATTGCCATCTGTGCATCCTCCAAGCCTTGGGGCAGGTTGTTCGAAGTGTCCAGGGTGATACGATAAGAGTCAAAATGCGGCTCAAGCATTCCTCTGACGACACTCATCGCGTCTAACTCTGCCGGGTCTCCCGCGTCGGAGATCCATGCCACGCGGCGCTCCCCGCTGTTCCTGCTCCTCTGGAGAGTGGCCTCGAGCCAAGTTAAGGACGGCACCATGCCAATTGCGGTGTCGTAACCGATCAGGTCGCAGCCATGTCGCAGCACTAAATTGAAGGCGAGCTGCGCAACTTCGGGCTCGGCCACGACCAAGACTCGGTTGCCTTGTGGCAAGGGAATGCTGAAGGGGCGCATCGATTCATAGAACTCGCCGTCCCCCACTCTCCGCAACCGCGACCCGTTGCCGTCGACGTCTACGCGCTCCCGAGGATTGATTAGTCCATACTTGAACGGATAGGTCTTTGACCAAGCCCGCAGCCGGTCCCGTGTGGTAGTTGAGGATGCCAGGGACCTTTGGACTTCCGCCCCGCCGGGCTCTACGATGATGGCGACCAATTCGTCCGTGCTGTCGAGTGCCAGCATCAGCACGGAGACTTGGTACTTCTGAGCGAGCGATTGGGCGAAGCGGATCGGGCGGTCCACGGTCAAGGGAGCGGGAGGAGTCTCCAGCGTCAATCCGCGGTCAGCCAGCAACTCAATCGCTAGGCAGGCGTCCTGCACTGTCACTTCCGGATCGGCAGGTGCCAGCAGTCTATTGGCAACAAGGTTGGCGGCGAGAGCGTCGTTGGGGGCATCCGATGCATACCGTGAGCGCGCGGTGCGGTTGTACAGGTCTACCAACTCAGCCGCGGTGGGCCGCTTAGCGGAGAGCGCCTGCAAGGTGGCAGCGGCATTGGGCCCGAGGGCTGTCAACGCTTGTTGCTTCGCCGCAGCCGCTTCCACGGTCAGTTGGCCTCCCGCACGCTCGTACAGCCCCAGAACCTGCACAAAGAGAGAGGCAGTTGCGAACAGCTCATCCCCCAGTCGGACGGCGTCGAAAAACACGCGCTGGCAGTTCTCCTGGAAGGTCTGGAGGGCAGCTACTTCCATGCCCGAACACTTGTTCATTTGCAGGGTCAAGCCGACAACTTCAAGCCGGTGCCGCATAGCCTCTGTCATTCCGAGCTTACCGAAGAGCTTGCTGCATTTTTCCAGCAGTTCCTTGGCGGCGTCGTGAAGACCTATGTCACGGAGTGTCCGTAAGTGAGTATAGGTCTCATGGTACAGATCGCTCGCAGTCAGCGGCGCGCAGGTGGATCCGGCACATGCCAAGGCCAGAAGTGCATCAGTGGCATCATGCGACCGCTGGTAGATGTCTGCATAGGCGCACCAAGCAAGGCGCCGCCGTCCGGACTCGTCACCGGCGATCTCGAGGATGAGTTCAGCCAAGTCCCGTGCGCGCTGGTGGTTATTCATCTGGGAAAACTTTGCCGAGAGAATGCGCAAGGCCTGGAGGTCGTCATAGGTGCCCGGGACATGCCGCGCAAGAGCTACCAGGATGTGAGCCTGAAAGCTCAAGGTTTCGAGATCATCCGCCTGATCATATTCCACAACACCGTACTCAATGTGGTTTCGGATGAGCCTCACCAACCCAGCAACATTTTCTCCTCCTATATAGGCGGGAACCGGTACACGCGGGTCGAACATCACTTGCTTCTCTACCCACTCGCTCCAGCGCTGCTGGAACGCCTGAAATTCCTCATCGGTGGCTACGTCGACGCTATATTTTCTCACCGCTGGCTCGGGCATATTGTTCCCGAATTCAGCCGCCACCGCAGCAATCAGGGCTAAACCCTCCAAGCCCGCAAACTCGACAGACAGTGTCCTGCTGAGCATGGCCCGGACCTCCTTGTCAGTTGGATGCTGACCTAGGTATGCGACGAGCAACTTCAGCGGCTCCATATACACACTGAGCTGTTCCTGGCTGATTGCTTCCACCAGGAATAGCTCGCGCAAGCTACGCACGATGAGCTTGGCGGAGGCAGGAGCAAAGCGAGTGTTCGGAATCAACTGTCCGGCGAGGCTCCAGGAGGTCTGCGGATCACGAGATGCAGCCGCGCGTGTTGCTGCGCACATGGAGGCCAAGTCATAGTACTGTGGCCATTGAGCCAGCTCTTCCTCCAGCAGCGTCTGATAGTTGACGTCGGTGTCTGGTGCCAATCTGTCAGCGAGCAGCGTGTGGAACTCCGTGAACCCAGTCCGGGCGATGGGTTCAGCCTGCACTTCGACCCCATCCTGTCCACAAATCTGGAGCAGGCGGATCTCGCAGTCATACTGTAGGCCTCGATTCGCGGGGAAGAGGGCTTTAAGCCGCGTCCAAACCCGTTCCACCAAATCATCGTCGCGCATCATCGTCGCAATCTCCAAGCTGGCTGACAGCGTATCCTCCTGCGACATCTCGTCGATGGCGCCCTCGATAAGGCGCTTGGAGGTCGGTAGATCGTCGCCTTGGTAGCAGATCGCCGCCAGGCGCGAGGCTGCGCTGGCCGGGACCGTGGTTTGCTGCAGCAATTCCCGGATCAGCTTCGCGGCAGCCTCGCTGTCGCCAGAGTGATGGGATATCTGGATGCGCGCCTGTAGTTTCATCAACGCTGGGGCTGCTTCCGCATCTAGCAGGTCGAGAGCCTCTGCCATACGGCCCGTCTTGGCCAAAGCCAGCATCTTCTGGAGGCACAGCTGGAATGACTCTTTGTCTGCGATGCGAAAATTGGCCATGCTCAGACCTTCCACGTCGGCAAGCAACTCGACGTTCTCGGGTATGATGGGTGGATCGGCCGGACTGGTCATAAATAAGAAGCATCCTTTCTGTCTGGCCAATTCAATTAACTGCTGCGCCGTTGCGGCCGTCGCGTGTACCCAGATATCCTCTTCCAGTTTGGGTGCCGCCCGCGTGGTTTCCACCGCGGGTGTGTTGGGATTGCTGTACAGGCTCATGTCCGGGATAAAGACGAACTGCTCGGAAGCCGCCTTATCAAGAGCATCCACCAGGCTGCGTGACTCCATGTCGCAGCACTGAACGAAGGTGAACTTTGCCCTCAGCGTTTTTCTCTGGGCAGGATACGTCTGCTCTTCCGGATCCAGTTGCAGGCCCTGCAGGAGCATTTCAAACGTGGCATCCGCGTCATGGACCCATACGTCAGGAGGAGGTGCGATGAAAGTGGTACCGCGGTAGGCCAGTCTTGAGGTCTCTTTATGCCGCAGTATGAAAGCGACCTCCCAGCAGCGTGCGAACACATGCTCCTGAAGAGCGTGCAGAAAGAGCAGGGCTTCTCCTGGCAGGGGAAGGTTCCGTTCATTGAACATGTCGGACGGCTTAAAACTCCCCAAGCCTTCGGCGGCTATAGACATGACTTCATCCCTTTTTTTGTCGTTGTGATCTCGAAAGTCTAGTGGCACAACGTGTGCCGTATCGTGGCGGCGAGGTTAGGCGTCCCAACAGTTAGCAACGAGCTCAACGATTGCCGTCGCTTGGGCAGTGATGAGTGCTTCTGCATAAATCTCAAGGAACCGCTCATCGTAGAGAAGTGTTTCCTGCTCCATCGGCCCTCCACTGACCAATTTTTACTTGAAGTCCGAGAGTCCTTGCTGACGACAGCTTTCTCAATTCTGCTTACCAAGCAGAATTGTCATTCTGACAGTAGTTTGTCCATCTCTTTGACTGCCGTTCCAAGCTAACCAGCTGCACGATAACACAATGGCATTAAAGGCTGTTTATTTGTCAGGGAGCAGCCATGCTAGCACATGGGCATGACAGCCCGCTTTGACCGACGTCTTGTTCGTGAAAACCTACTTTAGTGATATATCTGCAGATATCCGCACACATGAGGGGTAGTTGTACCTGGCAGAGGTGCTCGCCCTGTTCTCGCGGCAGGTCATTGGCTGGTCGATGCAGTCACGTATCGATAGCGAGCTGGTGCTGAATGCCATGTTGATGGCGGTATGGCGACGCCAGCCAAAGCAGGAGGTGCTAGTGCATTCCGAGCAGGAGAGTCAGTTCAGTAGTTTCGACTGGCAGGACTTCCTGAAGGTCCATCGCTTGGTGCCCAGCATGAGTCGGCGCGGGAACTGCCACGACAATGCCGTGGCGCAGAGTTTCTTCCAGTTGCTGAAGCGGAAGCGCATCAAGCAGCACAAAGAGGGCAGAGCCAGAAAGGTGGTCACCAGCGTCAAGGTGGCAAGTGAGGTCAAGAAGCGTGGCCAGTTATCACCGGCATGGTGGCCAGCAGGGGGCAGCGCCTGCAGGATCAGCAAACGGTCTAGTCAGAGGCTTGACTTGACAGGAATGGGTGCTGTGACAGCGTCACAGCACCTGCTTGTTGCTTCACGCGTTTGCCACAGTGCTCGCCCATTGGGAGAGAAACCTGTCGATCTTTTCGTCGATGTGGCTTTCGATGGTGCGCAGGCGCAGGATGGGAATATTGCTTTTCGCCAGGATGCTGTTCTTCAAGGCATCTCGCGTCGCCTGCTCTGGCCTGTCGTGGGAGCCACCATCGACTTCAATCACCCCCAGCGGGGTTTTACCCACCTTGAAATACAGCACGAAATCGCAACTGGCGCGGTTGCGCATGAAATCCAGCTCATCCTTCGTCAAGGCCGGGTTGCTCGATGAGGCGACTTGGTTCAGCCGGACCTGGGCGTGACACGTCAGTGCCCGGTACAACTCCTCGGACAGAGCCTCCCGCAACAGTTGAGCCACGATTTGCTCGGATCTGAAGCGTGAGTCTTCGGGGCGAAGCCTGGCCTGGAGCCGTGTCAGGGACTGGTCATACTCCTGGTACAACAGATCAAATGCCGACACCACGGGCGCATGCACGATTTGCTCGTCCTGCGCGTAATATTCGACGTAGCGTATCAAAGCCGCGATATGGCCGTTGTTTGCAGTGAAAACTTCGTCGCCCGTCACCAGGGTGAATCGATTCTTGGCCCGCGACACCGCCACATTGACCATGCGCGGGTCATCGACAAAGCCCAGCCGTTCCTGGTTGTGGCGCTTCTTGTCCAACACGGTGGAGAAGACGATCTCATCGCATTCCCTGCCCTGGAACTTGTGCACGGTGTCCTTGACGAAATCCGCTGGCAAGTACGTGCCGGAGAGCGTGACCTGTGCCCTGAAGGGGGAGATGAAGCCTCGGCCGTCCTCGCACAGCTCGATGGGCCCGCCCTCATCGTCGAGCACCTTGAGCAAAGAGTCCAGTTCCCTGAGGTTGGTGTTCCTCCGGCTGTGGTTGCCCTTGGCCGTCAGCAGTAGCCGCAGGGGCGCTTCGCCCTTGTCCTGGGTCATCGGCACCAGCGCGTTGTCGTAGAACTGCTGGTTGCAGAACTGGATAATCCTGGGATGGCAGCGGTAATGCTCTTTCAGCAAGGTTCTGGGCAATGCGCCCTTGAATACGCTGATGCACGAATCGAGCAGGCTGTATCGCTCGCAGTCGTACGCATCTGCAGGGGCTTGCAGGCCCAGCGCCACGGGAATGTGCGCCAACTGCCGGCTGTCGCCGACGACGATCAGATTCTTCGCACAGCCCAACGCCAGGACGCCCGGCACGATGTCCTGCTGCGAAGCCTCGTCGATGATGACGTAATCAAGGATCGCACCCTCCGGGATCGAATTGACGATGGAATGTGTGCTGCTGCCGAGGATAGGGAAGCGACGCACAAACGCATCGAACTGTTTTCGGTACGTCTGCACATCGAAGGTGTGCGACACCGGGACCTGAGCATGCAGGTGGTGCTTCAAGTAGCGCATCGAACCCGTTGTCAATGCCTCTAGCAAGGCAGTGAAATGACCGCGCGCCAGCGACTCGCGGCAAGCCTGCAAGGCCGCTTCTTTCTCCTGCAGCGCCTTGTCGTAGTAGTGCATCTGCAGGGCATGGAAAACGGGTAGACGCTCGCCCTTCTCGAAAGGCTTGGCGCGGAAAATCTTGAAGTTGAACAGCAGTTCGATCCGGTCCTTGAGCCGGATGCGCTGCTCCCCAAGATGGGAGAGGTAGGCCATCAGGTCTGCCGCCTTGCGCGGGGACAGTCCGTACTTGTCCAGAGACAGGGGAACTTGCACTCCGTTCTCGTCCTGCCACTGCTGTAGATAACGCCGCTCGATGATCAACTCATCAATTTCGGCTTGCAATTGCGCTGCCGTGTTGTGGTCGTGCAGATGCTGCTTCAACCGTGCAAGCATCGCCTGGATTTCATCCATGGTCGGTGCGGGCTCGGGTTCGGCCGATGGCCAAGGAGGTAGGTTGGCGAAGAAATCCTCTCTGTTTTTGGTGCTGCCAAGCTTGGCGGCCAGGTGGCCCAGACTGAACTTCTCCAGCTTTTCATAGACGTTTTCCACCGCCGCGTTGTTGTTGGACAGTACTGCGACCGTTTTGCCGCGCAACAGGATATTGGCGAGGATGTTCAGGATGGTTTGTGTCTTACCGGTTCCAGGCGGCCCTTCAATCACACTGATCTGCGCACTGAACGCCTGCTCGACCGCCGCAAGCTGACTTTCGTTCACGCCGAATGGGTAGATCAGGCTGCCGTCTTGCGCCTGCGTTCCATTCTGCCCAGTGCAGTAGGCATTCAAGGCGGTATCCCGGCTGGCCGGTAGTTTTTCCAGTTGGCGCACAACATTGGCCGCGATCAGTTTCTGATCTGCCGAACCAGCACGATCTCTTCGGGCGTTCGCCACGTCAGCGAAATAGCGGAAGACCGGCGATTCCTTCATCGCTGTCTGCGTCACGAACTGGATACCGTTCATTTTGTGGACGTAGGGTTTGGTAGCACCCGAATAGTGCACGACGGCATACCGCTCGCCGTAGACTGTCCCCTTTTCAATGGGCTGAACGACCACGCTGCCCCGCTTCGTCAGTAGCGTCTTGCCCAACTCACGGGTGGGAACGATGCGGCAGTCATTTAGCGGGCGTGTGAACGTTTTTTGGGATGGGAAATAGCACGTCAGTTGTAGAGCTTCGTACTTGTCGCTCCAGTAAATCGCCCAGTCGCTGATTTTCGCAGTCTTATCCTCTTCACCCACATAGATAGAAGCCATACGCCCCTTATTCATGCCAGAACGATGTCCGAACCTGCCCACGCCAGACACCGGATGCTGCTATTTCTCCCAAAAGGGATCATCTTGCCAGCATCGCAGCCGGAAAGGCATAGCCCTGCTACCAGCGAGGTGCAATAGGTGGCGAAGGCGAAGGACCACTTTCGTGGGGCTACCGCCGGCAAGGCTGCAAATCGGCCAAATCTATTTACCACCTGATCTGGCATAAACGACTGTCCCCGCCTGCTAACCGGGCGGTCTCCTTTCATAGTTTGTGAACGTCCGCAACCCACTCCGGACTCAGAAGTCGGCTCATGCATCCTGGCAGTCAACGGATGCGCCCCCTCTTTCGGGCACGTAACGCGGCCATTGCCTTGATTACAGGGGCATTCACCACATCTGCAGGAATGAAAGGATCTTCTTCCTCGTCTAGGGCTGAAATATCTTGGTCATTCTCACCGATCTGCCAGGCAGGGCGGATATGCAAGTGGCGCTTGAGAAGTGCGAGCCTAAATTCAATTCCCGGTGGGCTTTGGGTACTGGTTGGCATTTGCGCGGGCATCAGGAAGAAAGCGTTAAACCTGCTGAACGCCTCCAAGAAATTCGTTAGGTTCCCTGGCGTTGCTGGCGTCATTTGATTGATGCGCGAAATGAGGCTGAAGGTATCGCCGGATCCGACGTCCGCAGCGATGTGATCGATGTTCGGCCCAACGATCACACTGTAATGGTGGGGGTTACTCTTGTGGATGCCGGTGACAATTGTGACACGCAACGTATCCGCAGCCTCCTCTCGGCCCCATCTGGCATGCCAGTCAGCGAAGATTTTTCTGCCAGCTTCGACATTCTTGAACATCAGTCCCATGAATGGCGGCTGCAGGCCATCCCATCCGTAGCAGGTTCCACCCCAACCAGCTTTGTCCCAAGTCGGTATATCGATGGGTGAGAACAGCTTGCGCTGTGTGTGCTTACGCTGAGAGGTGTCCAACAGCTCCATTGGCGGTGGGCCGTCACCGAGCTTCGGCGGCTCCTTGGAGCCATCGCGCTTAGCAATAGGTCGGTTCTGCCGCCAATGCTGCTCACGTAGGCAGTCATAGTACTTGTCATTGCCATCTGCCCAGTCAGTTAGTCGAACCTTGGCTTCGCTACCAAATAGGTTGCGTCCGATGGCGAGCACGTTGCCCAGCATCGCAGCTCGCGCTAGGCCTCGCTCCTCTCCCGCAACCTTCATCATCCATGCTTCAACGTCTCGGATGATGAACCGATGTGCTACAACAGTCAGCGTTGTATTGCATAAAAAATCGGTGAACTGTGTTAGCGCATCCTTGTTTTGGAAGTCGACACACTCACCAGTGACTATTTCCGCATGGACGCCTGTAACGTTGTCCAACCAAGCGAACGATAGTCCGGTGGTTTGATCTTTCATTTTGCGCATGCGGATGGTCGTTTTCTCCGCGTGCGGAAAGATGTCGCCTTCATCGCTGGTAGCCATGAACGCTTCCATAGCACCAAGCAACGATTCGGCGACGCCGATCGATTCGGCATCGTTCGGACAATCGACCACAAACTCGGCCCCCAGAATGATCGAGCGGATCTGTACGCGCGGCCCCTCATTGAGCGCGGGCTCACTCGGGATATCCTCGTGGGCAGGTTGATCCTGCCAGTTCTCGAAGAACTTGAGCATGTCCTCCGTGTTCATGGGGGACTCGGAAAAGCCCTCTTCATTAACACGCTTCTCATGGCCGAGCGCATACAGGACAGCCAGTCGCGGCATGTCGAGATCAAGCCTCGCGAGGGTATCAGGCAATTGTTCGAGTGCTGAGATTTGGGAGAAAGGGGTATTCAGGAAGTGGATGCTGAGTACCGCATGTAAAAGCATCGTTTCTTGCTCAGAGTGGGCCTCGCTGCGCTCGGTCGACTTCAGTAGTCCCTCACAGAGCCGGGTCCAGACGATCGCTTGGAGGATCTGGGGGATCCGACCCAACTGCATTTCGATCCAGGTCAGACGCCGCAGGCAATGGTGTGTAATGTCAGGCATTTCTCCTGTGGTCTGGCACATGCGGAAGGCTCGCTCGATCGCCACAATGAGCTTATTGCGCGCGGCCCATAGTAGGCCCGCGCTCTCGTACGCGTAACTGCCATCTAGCAGCGTGAGAATTAGTTGGTATTGATACTCATCCTTGACAAACAACTCTTCGGCCCGCCCAAGCCACCGGATGGCTTCGTAGGGTTTTTTACTCTTCAATTTCTGCCACCCGCGCGACCTGAACAATTCACCAGCCTCGCCGTCGCTCACGCGTTGTCGCTGCACATCCACGACCAGCTCAAACAGGCTGTCGAACTCCGGAGTGTCGAAGAGCTCACTCATCTCCTTAACCATCCTGGACAGCGAGTCAAAGGGGAACTGCCCCAGGCACTTTGAAGCTTCGGTGATCTCTTTCAGCTCCGCCCAGACCGCAGAGAGTGCCAAGGGGCCTTCCTCGAACATCGTATCGGTCAACTTGACGAACGTCCTCAGCATCCGCGCGAATAGGGCGTTGTTCGGCCGCGCCTCATCGGCTTCCAATGTCTTCAAGTGGTCGACGAGTGCCTGGCGCCGTTCGGTGGCGCGGCTACGCTCCGCTGGTACCAAATTTCGATGCTCAAGAGTGACTAGCAACTGATTCAGGTTCAGCAGCCGCTCCTGATCATCAGCCTCTGAGGAGTCTGCCGCATGGCGCTCCACCTCATCGTAGTGGGTCAGGAACTCTTTGAAGTCCTCGAACCACCAGTGGGCCGTCCAGGCGCGGTGATAGGCGACGCGTAGCAGTTGGCTGGGGATCGCCAGCTCGCGAGCAATGCGGTCGGCCATCGCGAAGCGGCCGTCGATTTCGACACGCGGTCTGTCCAGTCCGCGCGCGAGTTTGGCTGCATGGATGCAGTCTTCGACTAGCTGATACCGCGAGCCCTTATAGCGACCCGGGTCGGAGATCTGCGCATCGAGTTCGTCCAGATCCGCCTTGCGCCGGGTGTCTTCGGGCACAAGCCGTAGGCTACCCTGTTGGGATGCGTCCTCGATTTGAAGTGCCGATAAGGCGAGCTCCAAGTGGCCGTGTCTGTACACACGATCAGTAAGCCAATTCCTGTCCATGATGTGGACAGGAATGCCTGCACTCTTGGTCAGGGCATCCTCGGTGTTAGCCCGTAGCTTGTCGCTGACTAGCTGATTAGTGAAGAAGTAGATCCGCTTGTAGTCGCGTTTCGTCGAGAGCACGCTTTCCACGTCCGCCTCGAGCTTGGGCTTCCATTTTTTCTTGGCGCTGAAGGCGAACGCCCAGCGCTCGGATCCGCCCGCTTGCTCCCCGATCCACCAGCGTTCGGAAATCTCTTTCGCGACCGGATAGTTTTCCGAGTCGACCTTGCTGTCGCCTCCTCCAGTGGGGCCGGTCTGGATCCGCAGGTTCGGGCAGATTTCCTTCTCTGCAATCAGTCTGCAGAAGTGCTCGAACTGATACTCCTCCTTGCGCGCGGTCAGCGTATCAAGGTGGTGATCGAACACAGGACGAGCCAGCACCGGACGCGACTCAAGAATCGAGTCTGAAAATAGGTCCGGGTGCCTGGCCCGCATCAAATCACGAGGACTGGGCACTTGCTTCAGGGTTTTGGAAGCAAGCTCATCCGCACTGGCGTCTTGAGACATCATGTCTTTGCCTTACTCTATTCGATGAGCGTTAGCTCTTGATCGATAGCAGCCATGTTAGCACAAGAGCATGATCGACTACTTTGGACGAGTTCGAGGCGGTCAGGCTATCAACGTCGGTTCTTGTTCCTTAGCCGAAAAGGATGTGTGCGGGCGATTTCATACCGTGATTTTTTTAGCTTGGGTGGATTGCCGGGAATTGGGGCAGATGGTCGGCCAAAGTGGCTGTTTATGCGTATAAACTATATTGGCTTCTCTCGACCAATTTCGGACAGGGCACATCAACAGTGACAAAGGCTGACGTTCGTTGGAACCGAATTAGAAGCGCAAGACGCCGGCCTATACGACCGACATTGAGCAGATATTGCAGGTTTGGGACAGTTTCCTTCTCTGTTCTTTGCTCCTGGATTTCCCCGGAATGCGCCTGAGCTCGCTTTTACAATGGGTTCTCGCTCAACTTGATTTTGTTTGTCTTGGCTCCCCAAGCGAGGATGCCTTGTCGATTAGGATGGTTTCAAACACGCCATCTTTGTGCTTTTTCAGAAGACCGGCTTTGGCGCTCTGCCCAAGGCTACGTGCGATCGCCTGGCGCCATGCTTCCAGCGTGAGACCTTCGGGAAGAACATAGCGGCCGGTGTCTATCGCGAGCGTGTCACGCACAATCTTGGT
This sequence comes from beta proteobacterium L13, assembly GCA_000335715.1. Lineage (GTDB taxonomy): Bacteria > Pseudomonadota > Gammaproteobacteria > Burkholderiales > Chromobacteriaceae > Vogesella. The sequence continues at coordinate 64,381 of AMYZ01000018.1, read as the reverse complement.
GCCCACTGGCTTCACGCTGATCCGAGAATAGATGAATGCCGTCGCCAATCGGTGGAGGACGCTGGAGTTGGGAAGTTGATTCAGCTCGGCTGGCACGCCTTGTGGCCTAGCGCTGGCGTATATCCGCGCACCTAACGCGGCCAGAGGCAAGGGGAGTAGATCTTTCACTTCTTGTGCAATCGCCCCTGGATTCGGCGAGGTGATAATGGCATCAAATTCTCGCAGCATTGCCAAGACATCTTGTGATGGCGTCACTCGTTCCCCCAGTGCACCCGTACAGTATTGGCATACGGGCCCTTCACGTAATCGGCGCACGTGTGGCGTGAGATCTGTGCACGCTTCACACCTACGGAGTTCATAGATTTCCGTGCGGGGATCACCCTGAGCGTTATTGGCCGCAGGATCTTCACATTTGATCTCACGCCGGCTGGTCGAGGTCCAAGAATATACAGGCCAATCGTGGTACGCCAGCAAGTAGTCTATCCAAAGGTCCGCGGCCTCTGCATCGTCTTGCCTGTCAACGAACCAGCATTTCCAGGCCTCACACCAAGACAGCTCCACAGAGGAGAGTCCAACAGAAGCAGACTCGACGTGTCGAGCCAAGATGAATCTGGTCAAGCCCTCTTCTCTGGCTGCATTCGCGGTGTTTGCATTGTCTGGATGTTCCAAGACCAGCTCTTGAAACTTGCCGCGCGATGACTTACAACCCAAGGGCTCCGCTTCGTACAGCGCGATACAAACCGTCGTGGCGCGGGAGTAAGCACAAAACAGTTCGATATCGTCCATATTATCGGCTCCCGCAATGATGATGACAGGTGCCTCCATGCCACGAAAGCGGGCCACTGTTTCATAGCGCTCGGCACTGGCACGATTGCGTGACCACCCGAACCGAGACAACACGACAATGTCGGCTCGATCAAGCCCTTTGGCCGTTAACCCCTCAATCACCTCATCAATCGTAGTGTCCACGTCTCCGACTACGTACTCTTGCAATGTATCTTCTTCCAGATCCCGCGGGTTGATCATCTGGCACGAAGGCAGTCGAACACGCAGCAAACGATCGAATACGCTGCGGGGAGATCGCAATGGGATCGTAAGAGAAAATGGGCTCTCAATCCCGAATACCTTGCAGAGATCTTCGGTGGAAATCCGCTCTTTCTCAAAGGAGAACCGCTGGGTTTCATCACAGAAGGCGATGGTCGGCTTTCCCATAAATTGCGCGGCGAGCCAGGTGCACCACTCCCGACGGAGGGTTTGTGCCTCGTCGAGAATGAGTACATCGAAATCCGGGACAAGCCCGTTCGCTTGGGCATTCTGCAGATCCTCCAAGCATCCATGCTCCGGCCAGCTCGAATTGGATTCGATTTGCCCAGGCAGTCTTCTGGCGTAATCCGAACAGAACCCATGCCAGGTCGCTACTTTCGCCATCGTTGCAGAATCAATCTCTCTGCGCAGATGCCCGACAAGCAAGGCATTGAACGTCAACATCAACACTCGCTTGCCCTGCGCGATCATGCGTCGGGCGATCTCAACTGCGATTAACGTTTTGCCTGTGCCTGGCCAGCCAGTTACTACCATTCGAGCCTGACCCATGATCGTGTGCACGACTGAAGCTTGCTCCTGGGTCAGACGCAGCCAAATTCTATTGTCATGCTCCACTCGATCACCCCACGATGGGCTGCCGTCAAATGTCGGGCATAACACATCAACAAGACGGGCCGCGCGGCTGGCGCCAAGTGCCGGGTTGCCGAGGGCTTGCTTCCAGTACTCCATCAGCTCGCGAATTCGGGCCACCAGCTCGGAAGCACCCATATTCATGCGATCGATAAACAGTGATTGCGGTGGCGTGACGGTGATGTCAACGAGTCCGGGACTAATTATGTTCTCGCCAAACACACTATGTGGAAAAACCAATCCGTAGCCAATGCGCCAGCGCAGATGGGGATCACTGCCCAGCCACCGGGCTAGGCCATGAAGGTTCTTGCGAGTTTGGAGAACATGATTCCCTGTGTTTCCGGTTTTCACATAGATGAAAAGCCCGTCCTCGACTCGCTGTTCCCCGCCCTTGACCTCAAGCGCTAAAAGGCCCAGTGATTCGTGAATAATGAGGAAATCAATCTCGCCCGTCGGCGCGTAGTCCGGATCGATTTCTTTGATACCGCGCGCCAGCCACGGAAGACTATGAATTACCGTGAAATCGTCCGACAAGCCTTGCTTTAACAGGTCATAAATTTTCTTCTCACCACGACTATTCGTGTCTTGCGGTCCGGTGGCCGGAATCATGCGCGCCATGGATCTTCCTCTCCCATCATCCTTGCGGTTTGGTTGAGAATGATAGTCGAGCATCTGATCAGCTGGCGAGATACCACCCAGTCAACCGGCTTGGCCGGATCGCGTAACGTACTTCGCATCGAGCGACCTGCGGTGTCTCGCCCCTAATGGGCGTTTACCCCTGACGCCTACGATCCGAATTCCTCGATCTGCGCCTGCGCGCTTTGCTCAAGCGCGGCTGGCACACCGGGGATGGCCGTTGCCTCTCTGAGCCGTCTTCCCTGACCTCACCACCTTGTACGCTACTGTACAAGGTCTTAGATGGAAGGCGCCTATGGGTCGGAAGCACTCGGTCGCCAGCCAAGAAGGCCGCCGTTCGACTGCCTGCCACTGCATTACTGTCGTACTCGACTACCACCACCAACCGCCACAATGGCCGACGTCTTGCCCGTGAACAACCTACTTGAGTGACATATTGGCTCAGATAGAACTTTCACACCCCTCTTCGATGTCCACCACCAGGCCTAGTTCATGCTACGCGTGTTAGGAGTAGGCGCCCCAACCTTCCATGAGCATCGTGAGAAGGAAATCTGGTTAATAACAAATAGTGCAAGCTTATCTGTCGCTCAGAGAGAAAAATGCAAGATTATGTGTCGCAGATTTGATGTCTCACTTGTCGCAACAGCTCATAAGCTCCTGATTTACACGTAATGCCAATGCATGCTTATGTGTCGCTCGCCGCAGAAATCGGAAAGGTTGAAATTTTGTAGCCAAAGTTTGAAATTTCCGATAGCCAAAGCATGAAATCTTGCTTTGCTCAACGAAAGGCCCTGCACTTGCAGGGCCTTTGTCATGGGCGGTTGGCATATGCCAGCCATCTCTCTGTCGCCGGCGCCGAACGTCAGCTTCCTGCAACGGGAAACGCGAACTCTCGACTTAGTTGTGCCGCCTGAAAACATTGGGTTCCACGATGTCCGGTATTCGGCCTTATGTGGAGCTTCACATAAGGCCGACCTGCTGCCTGCCCACCGTGAACAGCGGCAGATTGTCAGCCATAGCGTTCAGCCATGACATTCCATTAGAATAGCGATGCTCGACCAGAGGGGGCCACGGAACCAAAACTGGAGTAGGGCTTACCTGAGAGCGGTGATTGCTGCCCTAGCGTCTACGAGCTCGCATTACGTTACAAACGATTTGTCTCGCAACTGGGCTTCCAACAACAAACGACATGGCGCTCTGCCCTACTTCTGCTCATGAAAATTGACTACGTCGAACTGAAACAGTACCGGAACTTCGCTGACGCTCACATCAATCTTGCCAAGAACAGCTTGGTGATTGGAAGTAACGACGTTGGAAAAACGAACATGATCCATGCGTTACGACTCTTGTTGGACAAGAGTTTGTCGGACGCGGATATCGAACCGTCTGCACCTGATTTCCATTGTGCGCAGGATGGCAAGCAGGCCGAATCCTTTACCATTCTGATCGCGTTCTCCGAAGTAACTCAGGATGCTGTGCTTTCTCAGCTCAAGGGCCATGTCAGCGCTAGCGGTCAATTTTTCCTTGGGTTCGAGGCCCATCGCGCAGACCACAGCTATAAGATTTATGCTGGACATGATAGATCTGCGATGGAGGAAATTCCTAGCCGCTTCTATCTGAAATACCTGCATCTCAAGTACATCAATTCCCAACGTGATCTAGTGCGATATATCCGCTCGGAGAAGCGTCACTTGCTGCGCCTTGCACAGGAATCGCGCAACCAGGTACAAATGGATGCCGATGCCAAGCAATTGCAGGAACTTGGTGAGTTGCTGGAGACTGTGAACGCCGGGGTGAAGAACCTCCACTACGTCGCCGAGGCTACAAAAGACCTCAACAACGAACTAAAGGCGCTCTCTCATCATCACGCTGGGTACAACGTGTCGCTGGATGCCGGTGCAATCGACATCCAGCAGTTCATCGAACAGCTAGAGCTGGGGGCAAGCACCAACGGCTCGCGTGTGATGCTCGGGGGCGACGGCCGCAACAACCAGATCCTGCTGGCCTTGTGGAAGGCCAAGAGCGTGCTTGAGCATGACCAAGCCAGCGAAGTGGTCATCTATTGCGTAGAAGAACCCGAGGCGCATCTGCATCCCCACCAGCAGCGTAAGCTTGCCAGCTACCTCATCAGCGCGTTACCCGGCCAGACCATCGTTACCACGCATTCTCCGCAGATCGCTGCCAGCTACAAGCCCAACTCGGTCGTGCGCTTACTACGCGATAACGGGGCGTCCCGCGCAGCAAGCCAGGGGTGCTCCGATTGCATCGACAGTGCGTGGACAGGGCTTAGCTATCGGATGAGTATCCTTCCTGCGGAAGCATTTTTTGCGTCGGCGGTCATGCTCGTCGAGGGACCGTCTGAAATGCTGTTCTACGCCGCACTGGCCCGCGCGCACGGCTTTGATCTTGACCAATGCAACGTGTCCATACTGTCTGTCGATGGCGTGTCGTTCGAGGTTTACAAGCGTGTGTTGAATGCGCTGGAAATTCCATGCTCCATGCGAACCGACAATGACGTCTCCGACATCCTGATCGGTCCCCGAAACGCACAAGTGGTGTGGCGCCAAGTCGCGGGCATCAACCGCGCTTTGTCGCTGGCGGGGCTACCTTCTCAGGCACACCGCCCGGTTCCATACGATCAAACCGCCTCGCTGGCGGATGGCAACTGGCAAGCGGTAAGTACCACCGTCGCACCTTATGGCATCTTTCTCTCACAGATCGATCTAGAGCACGACATTGCCACGGAACTTCCGGCACTACTGACTGGGTTCAAAGGCTACGCATTGCCTCAAGCCATCGACTATCTGCAAGGCAAGAAAGCCATCCGCATGCAGGAGTTCCTTGAGCACGTTGAGTCCAGCGGAGCTCCGCTCTGCGCGCCGCCCAATGGGCATTTGTTAAAGCCGCTGCTCTATTGTATGCGCGCTGCTACGAAAGCGTAGCCATGGCCAACTTCACACCCAATCTCCAGCAGGACCAAGCTATTCAATGCCTGAGCGACATGGTGATCGTCGCCCGTCCCGGCAGTGGAAAAACCAGCGTCCTGTCACGCAAGATCCGGAACCTGGTATCGGAGTTGCGCCCTTACCAGGGCATTATCGCCATTTCCTTCACGAACAAAGCGAGCGATGAGCTGGCACGCCGTTGCAAAGCCGACGCTTTCGATGTAAAGCATTCATTCTTCGGCACGATCGACGAATTTTGCCTTCGGGAGATAGTTTTTCCATTCGTGCGGCAGTTGATGCCTATGGGGGCTGAAGCCATGACGGCCAAGCTCAGAGAGCTGCCCGACCCGGTGAGGCTCTTGCTGCCGGCAACGCCGATTCAGGACGCAACCGTTGCCAACACGAACGAGTTCCTGCCGTTCTTGCAAGGATCGCTTGCCCAGGGTTTTGTCCCTCTAGAAGCCGTGGGCATGCTCGCCCGCTATGTGGTCGACCAATCCATTGCCTGCCAGAAATACCTTATGGCACGGTATCGCGCCATATTTATCGACGAGTACCAGGACAGCGGGTACTTCCAACACGAGCTTTTTCTGAAGCTCAAGGCTCTGGGTTTGACCGCTGTTGCGGTCGGCGACGGCGACCAGTCCATTTATGCTTTCGCGCAAAAGGATTCCCGTTATCTGCTGGAGCTTGCTGCGCAGAACAGCGGCTTTGCACGCTTTGCCATCACCACCAATTTCCGCAGTCACCCTTCAATCAACGACTTTGCGCTACGCCTGCTCGATCCAAACCACCCGGTCCCGCCGACGAAGGATATGCGGGTATTTATAAAAACTATACATGGCGATCAGCGTCATATGGGAGACTGGCTAAAAAACGCCATTTGCAATTTGATGGGCATTTACCAAGTAGCTTCGCCGGATAGGGTGGCCATTTTGTGCCGAAATCAGCATTCTGCACGGTTGATTGCAGGCCACCTCGGGCTTATCCACTATCTTTTTGAGGAAAATCCCTTTGAAACGGCTCCATTAGTAGAGTCAAACCTTTTCTCGGATTTGCTAAAGTTACGCTACAACAAACAGTTGACCGTCGAACCGTTAATTGAGAAGGTCGGTACACATAAGTTAAACCAGCTTAAACTGCGAGCGCTTCGCCGATCACTTTTGCGTTGCCGGACTTGCACAGATAACCAACTAGTCGAGTCTATGATTGACTCAGCTACACTCCTGCTAGGTCAAGCGCCATCGATGGCTGGCAAGATGGAGCTTAACAATGTGTGCGGGGATGCCACCAAGCTGCGTTGGTTCCAAAGCCCCAGCCGAGATGCCGTTCAAATTATGACTCTGCACAAGGCGAAAGGACTGGAGTTTGACCTCGTTTTTCATGCAGATCTTTACGATCACGTCATCCCGAAACGCATTTATCCGCCGGGAACGTATGGGCAGATCATTTTCGAGAACGAGAAACAATGCCTAAACCTGCATTACGTCGGGATCACTCGAGCCGTAAAGGCTTGTGTGTTGATGACGTCGACCTCTCGCATCAACCGGCAGGGGGAGGTTAAAAATGCTGCACCGTCGCAGTTCATCAACAGGAACGGGACGAGCGCTACACCCATCCCCTTAAGCCGCATCTGTTCATGTTGATTCTCTACAGCGCACTTACTGGCGATCAACCTGGACTGCCCCGGCTCCTGTAGGCAATCCTGCACTATGATTTGAGCATAGGAGGATGTCCATGAGCACACAGCGTTTCACCCCTGAATTTAAAGAAGAAGCCGTCAAACAGGTCACAGAGCGCGGCTACTCTGTGGCCGAGGTTTCCGCTCGGCTTGGGGTTTCCAGCCACAGCCTGTACAAGTGGGTGAAGGCTGTCGCCCCGGATAACTCGGAGAAACAGGCTGCCGAGCTGATCGAGGCCAAGAGCGAAATCCTTCGCCTGAAGGCGCAACTGCGTCGCACAGAAGAAGAGCGAGATATTCTAAAAAAAGCCGCGCGGTACTTTGCCAGGGAGTCCGAGTAAGGTACCGCTTCATGAACGAGCATCGACATACCTGGCCGCTGACGACCATGTGTCGTTTGCTGCAGGTTGCCCGCGCGGGCTTTTACCAATGGCCGCATCGCCCCGAGTCCGACCATGCCAAGGAAGATGCCAGATTGCTGGCGTTGATTCGAGATTCCTGGCGGGCCAGTGGCGGGGTATATGGGTCACGCCGCGTGTTGGGTGACCTGCGCGAGATCGGTGAGGTATGCGGCAAACACCGCGTCGCCAGAATCATGCGGCAACACCGCATCAAGGCCCAGCGCGGTTATAAGGCGCCACGGCCTATTGCTGGTCGCCCGTCCTTGTTGGCCTCCAACAATCTGAATCGCGAGTTCACGACGTCACAGCCTGACCAGACCTGGGTGACGGACATTACCTACATTCGTACCTGCCAGGGCTGGCTTTATCTGGCGGTGGTGATCGACTTGTTCTCACGCAAGGTGGTGGGCTGGTCGATGAAACCGACATTGAGCCGCGAGCTGGCGCTGGATGCCCTGCTGATGGCACTGTGGCGGCGCAAACCTACTGGTCGCGTGCTGGTCCATTCCGATCAGGGCTCGCAATATGGCAGTGATGACTGGCGCCGTTTCTGCCTCTCCCACAACCTTGAACCCAGCATGAGTCGCCGTGGCAACTGCTGGGATAACGCCGTGGCAGAGTCCTTCTTCAGCAGTCTGAAGAAGGAGCGTATCCGCAAACGGATTTACAAAACCCGCGACTTGGCCAAGTCAGATGTATTCGATTACATCGAGGTTTTTTACAATCGAACCCGCCGCCACAGTCACCTGGGCGGCATCAGTCCCGAGGCCTTTGAGCGGGCTTCGGCGTGAGGTGGGAATTTGTCTACTGCACCCGGGACAGTCCACAAAATTTTCTTTTAACGCCTGTATACATATCGGAAAATTGGACTCAAAACGACTAAAGCCAATTACAACAACCGCAACCACCTCGGCTCAAAGTAACTAGAGACGCCACTCGCTTACAGTCCCACTTGGGGCGTTTGTTATACATATCAGACGTTCAAAAAGCCACCACCACAGAACTCATCATTCGATCTTAGGTTTTTTAACAATGCTGATTTCCAATGATTATTCCCATACTCCGCGAGTGCATCTTCATATTTAGATTCAAGAGCATCTTTGAGTTTGCGAACATCTCGGCTCAAGCCATATTCATTAGAAAATACAGGCTTCATGTTGGACAAATATGAAGTGGCATATTTAAGATATCGCTCCCTCAGCCCTAAATGTTTGAAATGCTTCTTTAAGACAAGCACTGTACCAGCATCTACTCCAGAAGTAGCGTTTATGTTGTAATGTATAATTACACTTCCATTTATTACTCTAACGGAAGCCCTTAAGACATCAAAATCGTTAATACTATCTATATAAGGGTGAAAATATACTCGGTCACCACCTTCTTCATAGCCCGTTTTTTTATACGTAGAGTTGCATTTGTAACAGCATGGTATTAAATTGCCTGTATACAAAGCGTATTCTGCAAACTCACTCTTTGGAAGATAATGATCTAAATGGACAGTTTCACCCAATCCACAATACGCACACACCGAAATATGTTCGAACAACGCATCTCGAAATGCAATAATAGCTTTTGACTCATAGCTCTCGTACACCTGGATCATTGTATCTTTTTCACCGACACATAATCGATTAGGCTTTATCTTATGCAGTCCAGAGCCATGGCTATCATAATGACGATAATAATATCGTATTTTCTTTTGAACACTAACTAGATTGACTCTAGTATGGCCACTACGATGTTTTATAAAATTATCGAAATTTTCCGGCTCAACAATGCTAGGCCTAACGCTACTCTTCATTATCCACACCTCTCAAACTCATGTAATAGCTCTTTGCACTAAAATCCAGGCTATTTCCTAATATCCTCTCGAGCTCTTGAAGCGAAACATCTTGAGTGTGAAAATTTTTCAAAGTGTCAAAAAAGCTTAAGTCATCAAATTCCAGTTTAAAAACTTCATTTATTATCGAATTCAGCCCCTGCCCCAGGGTCTCTGAGTTTGGTCTTTTGGCCTTAATATTCGAGCCAACACTAGAGAGTATATTTATATACCTAGACGGTGTTTCTTGAATTAAAATTGGCGAGTGCGTTGCAAGGATGCAGTAGGACTGCGTAAATGAGAGTAATTTATTAAGGCAATGATAAAAGTTGCTTACACCCTGGGGGTGTAAGTATGTTTCTGGCTCATCAATCAGAACTAAGTCATCTTTTCCTACAGAAGACAAAAAATCAGTAATCATCTTAAATAAAATCTTCTGCCCGCTACTAAGGTAGTCATACTTTTCAAGCAATTGTTTAGGGTCCCCTATAACAACGCTCCAACCCAAGCAAAGCTCAAGCATTTCCGTGAGAAAGTCACGTTTATTACTTTTAATAATTTCGTTGTAGCTACGAACCAGCTCTTTTTTTATCTCCGCATGAGACTTGAGCAGCACCTCTTGTTTGCCATCAACGGTTATTAACTTTCTTATACCATAAAATCTGTATGGTATAAGACCAGAGCTCATGTTACTCTTTGACACCTTGCCGCCATTTAATTCTGATATATCCTTAAATGTATCAAACGGACTATAAGATATCACATGAACATCACCGAATATAGAATTGCCATTTTTACGACAAACCTCCCCTTGAGAATCTAGCGCCATGCCTGATAATTTCAACGCTAGATTTGATAAAATTTGACTCTTACCGCAAGCATTTTTACCAACAATAATATTGACACGATACGGCAATATATCTTGCCTAGAAAAATCAAAATCAACACTTGTCACTTCTCGTGAATTTGGCAGTTTTATTTTATACCCAAATGATAAATCATCATTTGACCTCATGGGCACAGTTACTTGACTAGAGAATATGACCTTTGCTTCATTCAATAATTTTTCAGCTCGACTAGACCTCAGAAGAGATGAGCTAAAGCCTTGCAAATTAATAAACTCATCTCTTATTGCATCACTGATTGCACAGTCTCTTATATCTTCAAGAACACGCTCTAATTTTAGCTCTTTGATGTTTGTATAATATTCTGTGCTCTGACCTAGAGAACAGTAGTCTTCACCTAAGCAATCAAATTCAAATTCTTCAAATTGGGTATAACCCGATTCATCCTTTTTATTTAGAATTTTGACATGACCTAATTGTTTCCCACCCTCACCCTCAGAAGGATAATAAGTGAGATCCAATGTGGTTTTATACCCAAAATCATCCCAGCTATCTCTTCTTAAAACTATCGCGGGGTAGTGCGATATTTCACCAACTTTAGATTTGGATGTGAATATATAATATCTCAATTTTGTTTCCTCTAATTTATTGATGGACGACAGTGAATATAACGACTCATCGGCCAGTCATAACAAAATTGCTAGAGCGTCAGATCATATCTCACGAATCCGCGCCGCGCCTCGATCATGTCTAAAATGCGCCCATAGTCGACCGATTATAGTACTGTTCATATGCTCGTAAAGGCATAGGGCCTACAAGAGACAGAACAGCCCAAAGGGCCAGTGAGCTCAAGTTATCGCTTGCAATTCATTCACCCATACGACGTGATCTACCTACCTGCATCTCGGTTGCTCGATCATGCATCGCGTAGTGGATTTCGCTGAGAATACGGTATTCAGAAAAAAAGCTCTGAAGTCCGCATGCAATTCTTCCGCCCATACAATTCGGGAAGCCTTACTTTCGAAGAACCTCTCTGATGCGACGGTATCAGATCGAAGATGGAATATACTATTTCTGAACTCCCTCAGAGGGTCTTTATGCTGCTTTATTGCTTTTCCTATTACATCGGACTTCTGGATTAGGGTGATAGACCCCACCCTGCTGACCCCGCTCCCCCGCTCCGAAAATGTGTTGCGGAGCAAGCTTATTACCTTTTCATCGAAGCCAAAGATATTGAAGCCTTTCTCCGCACCAATATCACGACCTGTTTTTTTCGAATTGCTTATTATTTTTAAGATCATACACATAAATAGTGCTTGGTACTCGCCATGCATCTAGATAGCTGTCATGTACGAAGTGATGTAATTTTTTCTGCTTGTCATGTTTGGTATCAACCAGTTAGTCTGTATTTTCCACTGAATTACCTCTCCCCTGCTCTATTCTTATGCACTGATAACAGTTGGCAAGAGCCTTGCCATGCTCTTGCTAGCATTATTTCTGTTACTGGATAAGCAGCAATGGCATATTGAAATTTATTTAAGCCATAGAAACTCGCTCACCTCATGACGCTAAGATATCACTTGGCAACACATGCCCAACAGAGTGGATCTAGGGTGAAGTACTCTTCAACTTCTACAGAGGAGTATTCAAAGATTCTATACTCTGATCGGGCCGATGTAACAACAAAAAGACGCCAATCTGGTTCTCTTTGTCCGACAGCCCATTCGTTCCTAGTCAGATAAAATCTTGGTTCGTGGGCGTCGGTTCCTTTGACCTCAACGAATAGCTGATGAGTAGGGTGAGTTGCTAGGAGATCATAACCTAAGTTGTCTGCCTGTTTGTCCTCTACGGCATATCCACGGGCCTCAAGCATAGACCAGACATAGGAGATAGCTTTTTCTTCAATTTCTTTACGATTCTTAGCATCGGGAAAGCCTTCACCAAACACAGAGATGCTCTCTTCTGCTATAGCAGGCTCAAGAAAGAGTACTCCTGCAACGGTATCTGGAATACGGTTTCCCGCGTCAAACTGCTTGATCACGTCTTTAGACTCAGAATATTTCAAAGCACGGTAGTTGCCGATATATTCCCATTGGTTACTTGCTCGCTTCACGAATGCTGGCACAGCGGTTGCTTGGGTAACGTAGAGGCGAGCACGGTGTTGACGCTGTTCTCCACGCCCAACCAACACAATATTTGGAGCTTCTGGATTTAAATTTAGATGTATTGCGACCCCCAAGACTTTTCCGTCCTTAGTTCTTATGAAGTCTCTTCCACCGGCGGTAATTTCAGCAAGCTTTTTTGTGTCGATAATCTGGTTAAGGGCGAGCATGGTACGGTAGCCTCTATGAAATCCGCTTTTGTCAATGTCATATCGAATCAAGATGTTTGATAGTTTTTATACCACCAGCAACACCAAGACATTAAAATTCATTACACCGCTTAGCGGCCAATCAACGAAATTAAATTATTTATCACGGTGATTCTTGAGTGAGTTCAATAAGCCTGGCAAGGTCATTTTACGCACGTTGTTTGCCACCCTATTCAGACAAGAGCAATTTTATAGAGGCATTTTACCCCAATGGAAACCTTAGCCTTTGGAGAGCAGGATTATGAAATCACGACATCTTCAGAGAGCTCTAACGCAACCAGGGCATGCAGTGCAAATTAAATAATTACTATTGGCGCACCGTAAAATACGGTTTTGTTTTAATTATTTCCATAAAATCTTTTGTCGAAACTTCTTTTCCCACCGTTTAGGCGGTAAAGTACTTCAGCAATAAACGCATCGTGCTTGAGCTTGTATTTACTATTTCTTTCGTCACCAGCTCCGAATAGGTTGTCGCCATCAGAGAGAAGAAATGATGTCACAAGCAACGGTCTATAGTCCTTCTCATAGATTGTCAATATCAAGCTTGCCCGTCTGCCATATTTCTTTGCAAAAAAATCATTCAATTCAACAACGCGATGAAGATTGTTTATAAATCCAGGCGCCGTATCACCAAAAGGTTCCCCACGTAGCTCCTCCGTAAAAAAATCCATCACTCCTGTCAAACGGATGCCTTTCTCCAATCTAATCAACTTTATCTCACCCGGCCTCAGAAAAAAATCACCGGGCTCGAATTGACTGGTTATTCTATCTCCTAGGGTATTCCTTCCTAGACCGCCAGGACGCGGCCACTTAGTTTGAAACTTATTCAAATCCAAGCGTGCGGCTGTCAAAAGAATCGGCTCAGGCCAAATGCTTTGAACTTTGATGTAAAGTGAAACTGATTCATAGAAGCCCATGCACGAATCCGAGACTTGGCATTCTCTCTCAGCAAACGAATCCATTGGAATTAGATACGCCTCCCGGATTGCTATTTTCTTACCAATTCGTTCTTTGTCGTAATTGATGATAACGGTAGATTTATCACCCGCCTGGTTAATTGCTGGAGATCTATCGCCTAATGATTTGACGCTCTGAGCATACAGACTATTGCAGGCTGCCAATAATATTATCGGCAAAAAATATTTGAAATTGCTGATCATGCAAATGACAATTTAGTAGTGTATGGTTATTTTAGAAGAGTCGCCGGTGGAGTTAATTGCTGGCGACTTATCTCCAGCAGTGGAAATATTAGCTTTCTCTTCTCTTTGCCCTGTCTTGATTGCCAAAGGCTGGCTAGCCAAATTACGACCAGACTGTCCCTTTATAGAAATCTCTGAAAGGCCATTTTTTAATTTAAACTCAACATTATCTCTTCCCCTGGCAGCAAAGAAGGCCATGACCACGATGACCACCAAAAAAATATCTTGAATTGCATTTTTATTCCATCTTTCGTTCTGAAGTCTGCGATACTAACCACGTATTATTCGAAAGCATGCCTACAAATAAATTATTTGACCTCGACTAGCAACTCTGTCAAAGCTAAATGCATGCTCAGCCGGTGACTCCTCACAACGGCCGATAAGTCTACCGGGATACTGATACCCTCCTCCTCTCAGCAGGACTCGTGCAGAACAAATTGGGCACTGTGCACTGTAGCGCACCAAGCGTATCTCTTTAGTTGCACCAGTAGAATCCTCAGCGAGCGTCACCAATTCAAGCTGCGCGTTTTCTACCTCGTTGAATCTCGTGAAAAACATCGGCGCCATCACAATTCGCCAATTAACTAAACGAAAAAATGACCCAAGACAAAAGTAACCAATTAGACCTGCCCCGAAGCATGAGGCAACCAATTTAATAAAATCAGAAAAGCTATGCTGATCTAGAGCAATCGATAAAAATGACAGGAAAATAAGACTTGTGACACTGGCAAAGATAATCAGGCAGTAGCCAAAAAGTAACCATTTTCTCCAGCCATACAGCTTAAACCCTGACTTGAGGAGCCACCCAACCCACCAAGCTGGTTGAATCTGGGTGTCCATGATGTACTGAACAGAGGTATCCGTGCTGGGTGTTGCTGACTGACTGAAAGCAGTTTGCTTTTGGGTAACAGCAATGTAGAGGAAGAAATACTTGGAGGTGTTGCCTGAGCCGCCCTGGCTGGCCTGCTTGGCCGGCAAGCAAAAGCCAGAGTAACCATGCTGGGCAGCCCAGCTTCTTAAACCGTCGCCATGAATTTCATCAAAATCTTGCAAGACCTTCCAGGTCGGAGCCAGCCACCCCGATGCAGACTTGTCGCTAATCTCGTCCAAGCAAGCCCGGAGATTCTCTGCGTCATATGCAGTGGAGCCATGTCCCTCCCCTACACGCTGGATTTCATAGTCCAGCCACGCCTGCAGCACACGATACGGCTTCGTCGTCTTTCGCACATGCCGAAGGAAGCCCTGCAGGCATAGCAACCCTGACAGGTAGTCTTGCGGACCAGCCAAGCCATCGTCGGCTGCCATTTCCTCTTGTTCTTCAATCTTTTCCATAACTGTCCAAAACAGTTTTATGACAATTTGAGACTATTCTAACCGCATATCGGACTCTAGCGTGACTTCTGTGTTCAACGCCTGGAGTAAACGCCATGACCAACGCTACCCAACCGATGATGACTTTCGCCCTTGCTGACGATGGGCGAGTGGTCCACGTAGATGATGTACCAACCGGCATGAACTGCGAGTGCACCTGCCCTGGTTGTCATAAACGCCTGATTGCAAAGAATGCCGGACGCGAGAAAACCCACCACTTCGCCCACGAAGCAGGAACCGATGCGCAAGGGTGTGCTGAGACAGCTCTGCACCAAGCCGCCAAGCAAGTGGTGCTGGAGTTTCACCGCATCAAAGCACCCGCTGGGCAACTCTCTCTGCACCAAGATGCAGAGCTACATCTGACGAATGTGCTGCTCGAGCATCGACTGCAGGCTGCCAGTGGTGATGTGGTTGTCGACTGCTATGCCCAGTCAGCACATGGCGCTTTTGCCATTGAGATTGCCGTCCATCACAAGGTCGATGAGGAGAAAGCCAACAAACTGCAGGAGTTGTCTCTACCGACCTTGGAGATTGATCTCAGTGACATGGTTACCCTGCCGTGGAGCTGGACCGAGCTTGAAGATGCCGTTCTGTTTGATCTTGAAAGAAGGAAGTGGATCGAAGTGGTGGCCGAACCTTCATCATTCGCTGGTGAGCTGGATGCTCTGACACCCATGTCCAACCTTATGGATCAGTGGCCGGATGCGCAACGCTTTGCCGTCGGTAATGTATGGATCTGGTTCAGACGGTTGCCCCATGGTAATTACTCGGTTTTCCACCGCTTTGATGAGCCAACCCGGCGCATTGTGGAATCCATTTGCCGAGGCCGTGGACGCTGGGAACCACGCTACAAAAACTGGATTATTTTCGATCGGTTCAAAGACGTCGTGTTATCCGAGCTTATCAGTCGAACAGAGCCGCTTGACCAATGATGCGACGAGGTAAATTTAATTAATCTGATACAGATAAAGCCAGAAGCGACGTACTTCTGGCTTTTTTGCGGCAAACCTTGGAAATTTATTTCCAACGTCAGAAATGGCATGCCAATTTAAATAAATCATTAACCTAAAAGAAAAAATAGATTTTGACTTTCGTAAAATACCAAACTAGCTTCTTGTATATGTACCAAATGTTGTGAACTTTTGAAGAGGTGTCACATGAGAACGCCTGAGCAAGTTCGAGCTGAGTTTGATCGGTGCGGAATATCTATTCGTACTTGGGCAAGATTTCACGGCTACCCGGCAGCGCTGGTCTACCAGGTTTTAAAAGGGAATAAGCCTTGCCGAATTGGCATGAGCCATGAAATTGCAGTCCGTCTAGGCTTGAAAGACGGCGTGGTCAGTGACCCCCAAGAGCTGACTAACACGCTGTCGGCAGAATTTTCAGAGAAAATTGAAGCCATGACTGGCTGACTATTTCCACCCAGCCATTTCATATAGGAGAGTGCCATGTAAAACCCGTGCGCGATGTTAAATGTTGAAGAGCACGGAAAAGCAAAGCCCCCAAGTTCTGCGAAAACCTGAGGGCTTTATGAAACAGACTAGATATGCACCCAGTCAGTTTCATTCTGGCTTTTCCGATAGGGACAGTCAAGGTCGATTTGCCCGAGACCCTCCCTGCTCATCCCTGCCAAGCTAATTCACGCTTTCAGTGAATTGGCAGCCGAAAGGAAAAGCCATGAAACCCCATCCAGAATGGCGGGCCCCTGCGGCCCGCCCCCTTCCAGCCCAGTCGAGCACTTCGTTCGCCTTAGCCTGTTCCCACAGCCGCTGGCATCCTCGTGATGCCGCACTTCTTCAGCCAGTTGCCCCGCGGTTGACAACGTTTATCACTATTTTCCGCCAATCTCTTGATCTTCTGCTACTTGACCCCGTGTCCCAGGAGATCACCGGCCCCAGCGTCCTTGTCGTAGTCGACAGGATCTCCAGACGCATTCTCAGCACGCTCCTTATCATCAGCACTAAAAGCCAGGAGATGCGCAGCACATGGAGAGGTGAACAATCATGTTGATCCCTTCTGTGCGCAAGATCCACAACCACAACAGCCATAAAGTGATCGGTCTTTCCTTCAGCTACAAGATGAACGGTCAGATCCCTTGGGAAAGCACCCTGGAGAGAGACTGGCTGCTTCATCTGGAAGCCAACCCAGCCATTCGCGAAATATATGGGCAACCGCGGAAGTTTCACTATTGCCTTGATGGTGAGTGGCATCAGTACACCCCAGACTTTGAAGTGCACTGGAAGGACAAGAGCCGGCTGGTAACAATTTACGAAGTCAAGCCAGAAGAAAAAGCGTTAGATGCTGCCTTCAAGGCGATGGCCAATGCCATTGGACTTCACCTTGCCACATTGGGCTACGAATACATCGTGGTGGATAGCAAGCTCATCCGTTCTGGCAACCAACTCGCCAATCTGAATTTTCTGAAACACTATGTGGATGTGTTTGTTACCCAACGGGATCGACAGCACATCGCGGATTTTCTATCCCAGGTCACGACCTGCCGATTGGCAGGGCTGGCCATCCGTTTTGGCAACAACGACCTCACCTTGGCAGGGCTGTACCGACTGCTTTGGGAAGGATGGCTGGACTACGACAAGCGAAAAAAAGTAAGCCCACTGCTCACGGTACGCCTGGCCGAAGGAGCACGCATATGACACATTTTTTACGCGCGGGACTCTCGCTCACCCTTTATGGCCAGCCATTTCGTGTCCTCACTGCCCAGCCTGACCAGGGCGCAACCCTCCTGAATGAGCGAACCTCCAACGTCAAGCAGTTAAGCTGCGAAGACATCGAGACCTACGACCAACAAGGCGTCCTGAAAATTGCCGTGGACCAGGATGTCCTGTTCCGGGACGATGGGCTACCACCTATTCCCTCCGCTCTTCCCGAGCATCATCGACAAACACTACAGCGGCGACTGCAGTATGTGCGTGCCGTGCTCGACAACACCCAATCTTTTTCACGGTCGTGGGAAGTGGCGCCGATTGCCTCGAAGATTGCCACCATGATCGGCGACGCCAAAGCACCAAGTACCACATCCATCTACCGATGGTGTCGTTCCTTCCTCAGTAGCGGAGAGGACGTGATGTCACTTGCGCCCCTGACAGCCAATTGCGGTCGCCATTACGGCCAGGTGGATGCCGAAGTGCTGGAGCTGTTCTACGAAACGGTTGATACCTTTTACCTGACCCGCGCGCGGCTCAGTAAACGCGACGCGCATGCCGAACTGGTGGACCGCATCACGGAGGCAAATGCGGCACGATCTGCCGACGCCAAGTTACGAGCTGTCAGCTATGGCGGGTTTTGCAAGCTCATCAACCGTCTGCTGGACCCCTTCATTTTGAAGGCAAGACGCTTCGGTGAAAAATACGCGCGTCGCTACTTCAGAACGCGTCGTAACGGGCCGATTGCCATGTTCCCATTGGAGCGGGTGGAAATCGATCACACCCGGCTGGATGTCATCGTTGTCCACCCCATCACAAGACAACCACTGAAAAGACCGACCTGCACTGTTGCAATCGACCGGAGAACCCGGATGGTGTGCGGAATTTACATTGATCTGGAGCCGCCCTCCGGTGTCGCTGTACTGATGTGCTTGCGTCAGGCCGTTACCAGTAAGCAAGCCATCCTGGATAGCTTGCCGAATAGCAGCAGTTTCACCTGGCCGGTAGAGGGGCAGTTCCGTCTGATCTGCATGGACAATGGACCAGAGTTTCATGGACATGCGCACAAGCAGTTTTGTGCGGACATGCATGCTGACATGCAGTATTGCCCACCTGGGAAACCGTGGTATCGGGCACCCAACGAACGGTTTATTGGCACCCTGAATCGACGGTTGATTCACAAGCTCCCCGGGACAACCTGGTCGAACACCAGGGAACGTGGAGATTACCCGTCCGAAAAGCTCGCCCACCTGACGCTGCATGAGCTGCGCCAACTGGTCTATCGCTGGGTCGTGATGGAATACCACAACACTCGTCACAGCGAACTTGGCGAGACACCGTTGCAGTGCTGGACCCGTCTGGTTGAAGAACACCCTATTCCACCCTTACCCAGCAGCCTCACCCTCGAGGTCGAGAGCGGGCTCACCTTTGAACGAACAATCAGTAATGGGCGCATCGGCACCAAAGGTTTGATCTACCACCACCCCTATCTCATACACCTGCAGGAGCGCTTGGCCGCCAAACAGAAAGTGATGCTGCGTATCGACCCTGAAGATGTCACGCAAGCGTACATCTACGACCCCATCAACAAGGGCCTGATCCGGCTGGAATGCCTGACCCAGGATCTTGAGCCAGGGACAAGTTGGCTCGATTTTCAACGTGAACGCAAAGGCAGAACCGTTCAATCCGATACCGTCGAGGGTCGCACACCTGATGCAGAAATACTGCGGCAGGAAAAGGCTAAGTTGCGGCGAGAAGTTCACCAACTCCACCAAGACGCCGAGCATGATCTTGCTCAGCAGAGTCGGAAGCGCACCAAGACGAAAAATCGTAACCAGACAGCCTCCTCCCAAGAACAACATCGCAGCACAGCATCAACCAGCCTATATCCAGCTGAAAGCTTGGGCGAGGACTGGTTTATTGATCTTTCACCTGATCCGGGAGCCACATCATGAAACATGATCCAAAACGCATTCATGAGCTGCTGAAAAAGGTCGCGACTATCCGAATTCGTTATCCCTTATTCAACGCTATCCTCGCCGACATGGATCGATGCCTGACCGAATCGCCAGATCTGCGTGAGCCGCTCTGCATGCTCATCACCGGTGATACAGGCGTAGGCAAAAGTACTCTGATCGACACTTTCCACGGTATGCATCCTCCGCACAGCACGGAAGAAGGGACCGAAATACCCGTTCTAGTTGCCTCGGTACCCCTTCCTGCCACCATCGGTGGGCTGTTCAGTTCAATGTTGTATGCCATGGGAGCTCCGTTCCCGGATCGAGGAAACATCGAATTCAAGCGCCGGCGCCTGATCGAACTCCTGAGACGATGCCATACACGGCTAGTGATCCTCGATGAATTCCAGCACCTGGTGGAAAGAGGAAAGCGGCAACGCATCGAAGCTGTTGCCGATGCTATCAAGAGCCTGATCAATCAGTCCGACATCCCTTTCCTCTTAGTCGGCATGCCAGCAGCACACTCGGTTTTGGAGTATAGCCCCCAACTCGCTGGGCGTTTTCCGCTGCGCCCCAAGCTCCCATCCTTTAACTGGCTCGAACGACCATCCGATTTCGAACGCCTGCTGGCCTGCTTCGAGCAGGCACTCCCCTTTGAAAAACCAAGTGGTTTCTGTGACGACACCCTGCCCGCTCGCTTCTACCTAGCGACAGGTGGAAATTTTAGGTCATTTACGACGCTGATCCATGATGCGTCGCGCACGGTTTTGATGAACGGAGGTGTCCGGATTGAGCGGGAGCAGCTAATCCGCAGCTACGACAAGCTACTGGCTGCAAACCGCCGCCTTCGGGCCAATCCATTCCAGGAAAGAAATACTGCCATTGAGCATTGGGTCGATCAGCTTCGGGAGGCCGGCCGTGACTGTTAGCAATCTAATCAGCCCTGCGCGGCCTCCTCGTCTCTTGTTCCGTTTCCGGCCCGATAAAGCGGAAAGCTTAGCAGGCTATCTGCTACGTCTGGCCGATGCGAACTACATGCACCACGCGCACGAGCTTCTGGAATACCTGCAGCAAAAGCGGGAAAGACGAGATCAGGGTTCATTCATTCCCCAACTTGGCGTGTATTCACTTGACCCTATCTGCCTTGAAGTCGGGATATCCGCGGAAGAGTTTGCTTGGTGGTGCAAACCAATGGATACACTGAACAACAGGTATCGCAAGTTCCTGCACCATGGTTGTAAATGGCCTGTGCATCTACTGCGCAACCAATATCGAGCGTGGTGCCCCGCTTGCCTGAGAGAAAAGGCGCTACACCTTTCCGTTTGGGATTGGCATCTGACCACTTACTGCCATAAACATCAGGCGCTGCTCGTCGATCGTTGCCCTGCGTGCAAGCAGCGGGTGAAATGGCGCTACTCTCAATTGCGTTACTGTTCATGCGGCTTCCCGTTATATGAAGGAGCCTTCCCTATCGTTCCGGGGGGAAACACGCTGGACATCGAATCCCTGTCGCCCACGGAGCTGCAGCGTTTCATCATCCTTGCACTACTGATGTACTCACCTAGTTCTAATCAGCTGGACATATCGCTACTGGCAAAATCAGATGTTGCTCAGCTCCACCTTACCCTAACCGCGATCCCCCCCGAACAGCTACTGGACGCGACCCAATTCGAAAAGGCTGTGTGCAAGCAACTCGATGTGCGTCTCTTCCAACAGCCCACTTTGGGGTTGCGCTACGCGGCCTCACCGCTTTTAGGTGGACTGCAAATCGATGCCGTATTCGATGAAGAGCTCAGCACAATCGCTGATAACTGGATGAAAGCCTTGCTCTTGGATGCCACGGCAGGTGCCCCGCATTCCGTCACGACGCAAACAGCACTGCCGATTGGAGCAGTCGCTATCACATTGAACGTCACGGCCCATGTGGTGCGCAGACTGATAAAGAAAGAGGTATTGATTGGTCTGGCAGATACAGCCTGCGCGGAGCAGCGCCGGCGACAGTCTCACATGGTTAGCGGTGAAAGCCTGGCACGTCTCCTGCAAGCGCTGTCGACAACGACTTGCCACGATACGCAAGGGAAACTCGTCCTATTTGACCACTTCGGCATTGATTTTGCGACCCGGCTCAACCTTTTCAAGGATGTCCTCAATGGGAGCCTGGCCATTTGCACCTTTGATCCACGTATCGGATTACCTAGCGTCGAATTGATCATTCCGGAGAAGCACACAAATAATCCTAACCGTATGAATGTAGGCATGGTCGCAAAAGCGCTCGGGATTTATACCGATGCCGTTTATCGCGTTGCAAAAGCGGGCTTGCTTCGTTACGAACCTTATCGGAGGCGGCAGTTGCTCATCTCCATCGAGGATCTGCAAGCCTTCCATAGAGAGTACGTCTTTGTTCGGGAGCTGGCACAACAACTAGGCTGCAATGCCACCAATCTTGCCGATAAGCTCATGTCCGCGGGCGTTCAGCCAGTGCACGGTCCAGCAATCGATGGTGGGCTAGTTTATGTTTTTCGTCGAAGTGAACTCGATCACCTGGATCTCAATACAATCGCGGCCAGCAGTACTTACCACAGCCGCTGCGGCCGCGGTCACAAGCGCCCCGTGGTGAACAACGATATCTCCGATCTACTGACACACAAGGCTGCTTGCCAACTGCTCGGGATTACGCCATCTCAGTTAGACAAGATTTGTCGATCAGGACTACTCTCACCATCACATACCGAAACCCATGGCTCACAAGTAACCTACTCTATTGAAGCAGTGGAAGCATACCGGATCCACTACCAAACAAATCCAAATCTGATAACCCGACATGAAGCGGAAGCAATCACAAATAGCAAAGGCATACGTTTTAGATTTGATGTCCTGCGGCAGGGCCTTGTCATTCAAGTTTTTAATGGGATTGAAATTCGCTACAAAAAAGACGAACTAGAGAAGGCAATTGATTTTTTACAGTCTACCGTTGATACAAAAAAATTGGCTTCAATTACAGGTGTGAGCCTAGCAAGGACAAGATGGGAAGCCAAGTATGGCTGCCTTGCTGGCATGGCTGTTCATACAGGGTATGGGGTCAGGCGATTTCTCTTTCCACTCACTGCCATTTCGGTATTGCGGGGAGTTGCAGACTCTCGAAAACCATGGAAACGAAGAAAAGAATCCGCCGACGTCCACTCGATCTTGAGAAGTAAGTGACTTTAGCGGCTAATCCGCCATGGCAAGGAGATGAGACATGAAAGATGGATACAGCGAAGAACATATCATTGGCCACCTGCACGAAGCAGAAGCCGGTATGCCTACAGTCGATGTGACGCAATCAGGTCTTCTCGGAAGACAGCTACTATCGCTGGCGCTGCAAGTTTGACGGGATGAATGCTCGGAGGTCGGACACATCAAAGAGCAGGAAACCGAGAACACTCGGGTGACAAAATAGGGCTTGTCCAAAGCGATCAGGAGCAACAACAGCAAGAGTTACAGCCCCCGGGCCATGTTAAATTGGGCGCATGAGCGTAGTGCTACTGAGGCTGGCGGGACTTCACGGAAAGTCGCGCGGTCTGAATTCTAACGTGAAGCCTGCTACTAATGATCAACCTCCCCCATAACTACCAAACTTGCGAAACCAAGTCATGGATGGTGATCAAAGTAAAAGGCAAATTGTAGGATAGCCGGTGTTATGAATGAACGAAAACAATCAGCACGCACCCAACAGCGGGCACTCGATCTGGTCCGCATGGAAAAACACCGGCAGGTCATAGGCCTGCTATTGGGAAAACATACCCAGCGTGTAGCACTGTCTCGTGCTTGGCGAGAGGTGCGGCGCTGGCAAAGGCGCAGGTTATGCTCAGTTGATTACATAAGAGAGTGGTCGCAACTACTTTCCGGTCCACTACCAGAATTATTGGTCGTGCTGTGTGATGACACACCCAAAGGAGTACGACTGCGACAAAATAGTCCATTTTGGCTGATACTGAGTAGGCTCTAAGCAAACTCAGCCCAGCCGGATGGGGAATAGTTGCGATTTTAGTGTTCTTCTGAAGTGAAATGAGCTTTTTAACAGAATCTCCCCTGAAAAGCCATTCAACCTCACAGCGATGATCTTCGACTTGACAGATATTTCTGTTTCCTACGAAGTTACAGCCTCTCGAACACCATCGAAACGTAGACAAGTGTACTCCAACCAGGTCAACGCTCCAACTCACTGATCAGTAGCTTGCCTTTCGTTTTTTAAGATTTCCTCTCCAACAATTCTCAAAAACTGATCCGCAGGCATGTTCAGCCCACGACTCAGCAGGTAAAGGGTCTCTAGCGATGGGGACCTCTTACCTCCTTCAAGAAGAGAGATATAGGTTCTATCCAAATCCGCGTGGAACGCCAACTTCTCTTGTGACAGCCCGGCCTCCTTTCGCATTCTTCTAAGCAGCGCCCCAAACAATTCATTAAGCATATTTTACTCAATCTACTATTAGTGTTGTTCTGTGCAGAATATCCAATTGCAAGCTTTGTGTATATCAATGTAAAATTTCAAACTTTCCCTACATTAATAATCACTCATATCAGGCGCGGCCAAGCATAAGTCAATAATATTCAAAGAGTTTCATTTTCATTCTTAGACTCCTGCCACACATCTTCTTGGGGCAACCTTTGGTACGGGCGGACTCGCTATGCGGGAAAACCGAGGCTGCGGCTTGCTGCCATGCTTGGGCAGGGGGCAGCGGCTGGCGGGTGCATAGCTGGTAAGCCAAGGCGGCGCAGCGTGCGTAGCTGTTAGTCAACGGCATGCTTCCTATGATTTGCTATTGAATTTGTCATGATTGCAAACCATATCAACCTGGCACGCCATGATGCAAGACAAATAAATACTGACATTAAGAAGTTGGCCGCATTGCACTCTCCCTAGCATGCGGCCAACCTTTCTGCGGCCTGATACCAGCCGCCCGCCACCCAAGCCGCAGTTGACACGCCCACCGCTAGCTGCCACCCTTCCACCCTCATTTTTTTCTGCCCTCACCTGCCATGAACATTACAAAAGACACCGCCGTTACCCTGCGCATGAAAGTTACCGACAGCCAGGGCAATATCTACGACGACGGCAAGAAGCCGGTTTCTTACCTGCACGGCGATTACGACAACCTGTTTGCCAAGCTGGAAGAAGCGCTGGAAGGCCAGGAAGCCGGCTACCAGACCACGCTGGAGCTGAGCCCTGCCGACGCGTTTGGCGAGCGTGACGAAGCGCTGGTCACCACCATGGCCAAGGTGGATTTCCCGCCCGGCGTGAAGGTAGGCGGCCAGATTCAGCGCACCGGCCCGGATGGCGAGCCGCGTTACTATTTTGTGACCAAGATCAAAGGCCCTACCGTGCTGCTGGACGGTAACCACCCGCTGTGCGGCAAAACCCTGCGCTTTGCCATCAAGGTGGTAGACGTGCGCGCGGCTACGGCCGAAGAGATTGCCCACCAGCACGTACACGGCGAACACGGCCACCAGCACTAATCGCCCGCTGGCCGGTACGCACACCACCCTCCCAGGGTGGAAGGCTGCGTGGATAACAAGCCCTGTTTGCCCTGCAAGCAGGGCTTGTTTTATTAACAGCAAGGCTCAGGCCGCTACCTTGCCAGCAGCCAGGGGTTTTGTGCTGCATGCGCTGCCGTACCGCGTGCGGCGTGCGGCGTGCGGCGTGCGCGTACCATGTTGGCCGCATGGCACTAGCCTGCTGCGCGGCAGCGGCCTATCATCCACCCTCCGCTCTTGTTGCGAGTTGCCATGCCTTATCTATTGATTGTTACCGCCCTGTGGGCGTTTTCTTTTAGCTTGATCGGCCAGTACCTGGCCGGGCAGGTGGACAGTGATTTTGCCGTGCTGCTGCGCGTGCTGATTGCTGCCGCGCTGTTTTTACCGTTTACCGTGTGGCGCGGCCTGCCTACCCGCCTGCTGGGCGGCTTCTGGCTGGCCGGGGCGCTGCAGTTTGGCGTGACCTACCTGTGCCTGTACCGCAGCTTTCATGTGCTGACCGTGCCGGAGGTGCTGCTGTTTACCGTGCTGACGCCGCTGTATGTCACGCTGTTTGACGATGCGCTGGCGCGCCGCTTTAACCCCTGGGCGCTGCTGGCGGCTGCCGTGGCGGTGGGTGGCGGGGTGATCATCCGCTTTCAGCCGCTTACTGGCGAATACCTGACCGGCTTCTTGCTGCTGCAGCTGGCCAACTTTACCTTTGCCGCTGGCCAGGTGCTGTGCCGCCGCTTGTTGCAGCAGTACCCGGTAAGCCAGCCGCTGCACCGCTACTTTGGCCATTTCTTTCTGGGTGCGCTGCTGCTGGCGCTGCCGTCTTTCCTGCTGTTTGGCGATATGCAGCGCCTGCCGCACACGGCGCTGCAGTGGGGGGTGCTGGTTTACATGGGGGTGTTTGCCACCGCGCTGGGCATGTACTGGTGGGTAAAAGGCAGCACGCAGGTGAGCGCCGGCACGCTGGCCATCATGAACGAGCTGCACGTGCCGGCCGGCCTGCTGGTAAACGTGCTGATCTGGAACCGCGACGCCGACCTGCCCCGCCTGGCGCTGGGCGGCGCGGTGATCATGGCGTCGCTGTGGATCAACCGCTGGGGCCGAGCGCGGCTGGCCAGCGCGCAGTAACGCGGCCAACCCTGCAGCCCGGCACCATGCCGGGCTTTTTTATACAAGTGCAGGTTTACGCACGACACCAGCCGGGCAAGTGCGGCCAACCTGCCCTAGCTGCGGCTCCAGCGCTGGCGCAGCAGGGCATCGATGGCGATGAGGTGCGCCGGTGTGTGCTGCAGTTTGCGGCGTGGCTCGGGCCGCTCGGTTTTGCTCTCATTCAGCCATTTATAGAATGTACCGCGTGCAATACCGTGTTTACTGCACAACACAGAAACATTACGGACGGTTTTGTACTCGTTCAGTACGTCTACACGCTTTTTATCCGGGTAACACATGACGCCTCCTCAAGTCCGGTAACAAGCCACATCACGGCGCATGTCTTGCGCCAAACCATGCAAACGCTGGGCATTCTGCGCGGTACTTTCCGCGGCCACGCTGCTTTCCTCGGCGATTTGCGCAATGTTCTCTACCTGTTTGGCAATCAGGCCGCTGGCATTGCTTTGCTCCTGGATGGCGTTGGCAATATCGCTGACCTGCTGCTCTACTTGCCTGGATAGCTGGCGGATGTTACCGATGGTGTCGCCGGTAGCACGTACCTTGGCCACGCCCTGCTCTACACGGCGCACCACGTTTTCAATCAGCCCTACCGTTTCGCTGGAACCTTCGCGAATACTGGAAACCGTGGTGATGATCTGCGTCGTGGAGCTGGTAGTGCGCTCGGCCAACTTGCGTACCTCATCGGCCACGACGGCAAAGCCGCGGCCAGATTCACCCGCCCGTGCGGCCTCGATGGCGGCGTTCAGTGCCAGCAGGTTGATCTGGTCGGCAATGTCGCTGATCACGTTCACCACTGAGCCAATCGACTCGGTACGCGTTTGCAGCTCGCCCACGTAGCGCGCGGTTTCATTTACCGCGCTGGAAAGGCTTTCGATCTCGGCCACGGTTTCCTGAATCATGCTTTCGCCTGCGGCAACCTGATTACCGGACTCGATAGCCAGCTCGTCAGCATCGCGGGTGCGCTCGGCAATATGGTTGATGCTGACGGTTACCTGCTCGATGGCCGCCGCCATTTCCGATGCAGAAATACTGGCGTGGTGCGCACCTTGCTTTACCTGGTCCGACGCGACGCTCAGGTCTTCTGCCGCGGTAGTCACCGCCTGGGCATGGCCACCCAGCTGCTGGATGGATTCACGCATTTTGCCAAGCAGCTGGTTGAATGCCCCCAGCAGGCCACCGATTTCGTCACGGTTCTTTACCTCGACCTGGCGTGACAAGTCTTGCTGCTGGGCAATGTGCTGCACAGCCTGCACGGCGTTGCTTACCGGGCGGTTGATACTCACCACGATGGCCGTGCTAAAGCCTGCCAGCAGCAGCACCGACACACCCAGCGTAATGCCGAATACCACCTTGGCCTGCGCTACATCGGCCTCGGCCGCCTCACGGGTTTTGTGAGCATCGTCGGTAATGGCGCTAGTCAATGCACTCACCGAGTTACCCAACTGCACCCCCACCGCGCGCCAGCCATCCACGGCAGATGTCATGGCGTCACTGCTGGCTTGCTGTGCCCGCAGCGACATCAGGCCGTCAAAGCGGCTGTTATAGTCCGCCAGCTGTGCCATGAAACGGCTATGCATTTGCAGCTCGTTGTCGTTGCCCGCCCCCGCCTTGTACTTGGCCAGATAGCCTTCCAGCTTGCTGATGGCCTGCTCGCGGCGCTGGCTGGCCCCCTTGCGGAAGTCGGCCGCATTTTCGTACACTAGGTAGATGTTTTCGATGCGCAGGTCTTTGAAAGTGCTACGAATATTGGCCACATCGTCCAGCCGGGGAATCAGCCGCTCGTTGACATCGACTAGCTTCTGCTCTGTAGCCTGCAGGGCCTGCAAGCCGATAAAGCTGGGGAGCAAAGCTGCCGCCAAGGCGATCAGGGTAAAAATCAATAGTTTGGTCTTGATAGTCATGGTGTCAGTCAGGGTCAGAGTTGGGCCACAGGTTTGCGGCGGTTAGTCCACTTGTGAAAATCGCGGGTCATCTTGTTCAGGTCAGAAGCAGAAGTTTCAACGTCGGCCGTGCGCTCACGCACAGCCCGGCTGGAGGCCAGGTTGCTTTCGGCCATCACGTTTACCTCGCCCAGCGCGTCTACCGACTCTTGCAGGGCGCGGGCTTTTTGCTGCATTTGCTCGCAAATGATCTGCGCCTGCTGCCGGGCTCGGGCTGCGGTCAGCGTGAGCTGCTGCAGGTGGGCGCTGGACGACTGGGTGCGCTGGTTTACCTGCCCTACTTCGCTGGCCATGCCTTGCATGCTGCGGAAGGCCTGGCCGGTAATGGCCTCGATATCCGACAAAATGGTGTTGATGGCCTGGGTGGCGCTATCGGCACGGTTGGCCAGCAGGCGCACCTCGTCGGCCACCACGGCAAAACCACGGCCTGCTTCGCCGGCACGGGCGGCTTCGATGGCGGCATTCAGCGCCAGCAGATTGGTCTGGTCGGATATCTCGTGAATCTGGCCGGTGATGCTGCGGATACGGTCCATGGCATTGAACAGCTGCTGGATGGACTCGGTGGTGTCGTTCACCACGGCTACCGCACGGTCGGCGGCGTGCGAGGCCTGCTGCATGGCTTCACCACCTTGCGTAGCCACCACTTGGGTTGCTTGTGCGTCTTCCAGGCCGGTCTGGGCCAGACGGGCGACCTCGGCTACCGATTCGGACATGCCATCGATATTGCGGCTGACCAGCTCCAGCCTTTGCACCTGCTCGCTGGTGCGGTGTGACAGCGCCTCTACCTCGGTTTGCAGTACCTGCGAGTGCTGGTGGGTGCGCACGCTGGCGGTAATGACATCGGCCACAATGGAGCGCTGGTAAATGCGCAGCGATTCCAGCCCGGCTTCCAGCCGCCCCAGGATGCCGCCGGTTTTTACCGGCAGGTTGTGGCTAAGCTGGCCCTCGCTGATGTAGCGCATGCCGGAGGCGATACGGTTCAGGCTGGTCATGAAGTAGCGCATGGCCAGCAGCCCGCTGGCGGCCGCCAGCGTAACAGCCAGTGTGCCAGCCACCCCGCGGTGCCACAGTACGTCCAGTGGTGACCAGCTCAGGGCTGTGGCGCAGAGCAGGCCGATACCCATGCCGACCGCGCCCAGGCGCAGCGGGTCTTTGTAGCTTTGCATGCGCTGCAGCGACGAAGGCAGCACAAACTCTTTATTGCGTATTTGCTTGTATACCGCTTCTATCTGCGCCACTTCCTCGGCACTGGGCTTGGAGCGCACCGACATATAGCCCACGATTTCGCCGTTTTCGGTGATGGGGGTGACATAGGCCTCTACCCAATAGAAGTCACCATTCTTGCAGCGGTTCTTTACCAGGCCACGCCAGGGGATGCCTGCTTTAATGCATACCCACAAGTCGGCAAAGCCTTCGGGTGGCATATCGGGGTGGCGCACGATATTGTGGTTTTTACCCAGTAGCTCTTCTTCGGAGAAGCCGCTTACTTCGATAAATGCCCGGTTGACATAGGTGATCATGCCCTTGCGGTCGGTTTTACTGACAATAGGGCTGTCCGGGTCGACAAAGCGTTCGGTGGTGGTAACGGGCAGGTTTATTTTCATGGCAAGCTCCCCTCAGATCTGCAGAAAGCGCATGGGGTCCATGCCCCATTGGCTGGCATCTTCGTTACGCAGGATGCGGTCCCCGCCGCCAAAACCCAGCGAGCGCGACAGGTCGATGACTTCCGGCGGGATGTAACACTGGCGGCGGCTGCTGAAAAATGCCCGTACTACCGGCCGGGTGAGGTCGCTTTCGTTTTGGTCGATCACCACGCCCAGCTTGCCGCTTTCCAGCGACACCAGCGTACCCACCGGGTAGATGCCGATACATTTGATAAACGAGCGCACCAGGTCGGGGTCGAAGTGGTGGCGGCTCCATTCGTAAATCTTGCGCAGCGCGGCAGGGGCCGGCATGCCTTTGTGATAGCAGCGCTCGGAAGTGAGTGCGTCGTAGACATCCACAATGGCAGACGCTCGGCCGGCTTCGCTGATGGCCGTGCCGGCCAGGCCATAGGGGTAGCCTGTACCGTCAAAGCGCTCGTGGTGCTGCATGGCAATGTCTACCGCCACTACCGGCAGGTCCGGGCAGGTGGCCAGCATGTCGCCGCTGTAATCGACGTGCCGCTTCATCACCTCGAACTCGGCCGGGGTAAGCTTGCCGGGCTTGTTCAGGATCTCAGGCGGGATATGCATCTTGCCAATATCGTGAATCATGCCGCCCAGGCCATACTCTTCCAGCCCGCCATAGCTGCCTTTGCGGATGTACTCGAACGCCATCAGCAACACCCCGGACGATACCGAGTGGCAAAAGGTGTAGTCGTCGCGGTGCTTGATCTTGCTCAGCACGCTCAGGGCTGTGGCATTGCGCAATACCGAGCCAGCCAGCTGGGGCATGAGCTCTTGCAAGGGTGCCAGGTGCAAGGGCTTGCCCAGGCGCGCATCCTGCAGCATCTGGCTCACGATCTTGTTGGCCTGGTCCAGCAGGCGCGCGGCACGCGGCAGCTCGCTGTGCAGATCGGTACGCGGCTGTACCGGCAGGCTGCCCTGCAAGATCACCTCAATCTGCTCGTCCAGCTCGCGGGCCACCTCGGCCTGGCTAGGCGCATCAACAACCGACAAGCCTTTTTGCGTGTCGATATAGAGCTCCACAATGCCATGCGCGCGCAGTTGCTCTATCTGAGCCTGGCTGGCGACCAGAAACCGGGATGACAGAAACGGGTGATCCGTCCAGCCGCAGTTCAGATCATGGATATACATGCCGGTACGCAGCTGGGATAGCTGGATTTTCTTTATGCGGTGTTTTTTCATCTTTATTTAAAGTGAAGTTCTGTGTTGTTTACTATTGACGCACTTGAAAGCAAACGGTTTAATAAAGACGCTATTTTTATAATGTTTGCCATTCTAATGAGCAAGTATTGTGCAGACTTGATCCAGATCAAATGACATTGCAATGCACAAGTGCGTCATGCGCACAGGCTAACGCCCGCCCCGGTTGCGCGGCGACAGCGCCATGACTGGCTCACCCTCTCTGCCTTGCGGTACCCTGTGCGCCTTTATTACTCCAGCGAGCCATCGGGCCGCTGCCATGCCGAAACACCCATGCGTATCCAGGATTTGCACCAGCAGTTGGCCGCCATTGGCGCCCGCCCCTGTCACATAGGCCGTATCAACCGTGCCTGGCTAAAAGGCTTGCCACTGGATAGCGGCACGCGCCACCAAAAAAGCGAGCATTACTTCCCGCTGCCGGTGCGCGAGGGGCTGCCGGCCATTACCGCGCAAGTCGAAGCGCTGGCGCGTATCGAGTCACAACACCCTGGCGCCGATGGTTCGCTGCGTTTATTGGTCGCGCTGGCGGACGAGCAGCGTGTGGAAAGCGTGCTATTGCCCCGCGACGGGCTGTGTGTGTCCAGCCAGGTGGGCTGTGCCGTGGGGTGTACGTTTTGCATGACGGGGAAGAGTGGCTTGCTACGCCAGCTGGGCAGCGCCGAAATCGTGGCGCAAGTCGTGCTGGCGCGGCGGCTGCGCCCGGTAAAGAAGGTGGTATTCATGGGCATGGGCGAGCCGGCCCATAATCTGGACAATGTGCTGGAGGCCATTCACTGGCTGGGTACCGACGGCAATATCGGCCACAAGAACCTGGTGTTGTCTACCGTAGGCGACCCGCGGGTATTCGAGCGCCTGCCGCAGATGCAGGTCAAGCCAGCGCTGGCTTTGTCACTGCACAGTAGCGATGCCGCGGTACGGGCGCGCCTGCTACCCCGCGCGCCACGCTACGAGCCGGCCGAGCTGGTAGCGCTGGGCGACGCCTATGCGCGCCAGGTGGGCTACCCTATCCAGTACCAGTGGACGCTGCTGGCCGGCGTAAACGATAGCCAGCAAGAAATGGACGGCATCATCCGCTTGCTGAAAGGCCGCTTTGGCTTGCTGAACCTGATTCCGTACAACAGCGTGGAAGGCGATCACTACCAGCGGCCAGCGGCAGAAGCCATCAACGCCATGCGCCGTTATCTGCACAGCCATGGCGTGCTCACCAAGGTACGCGACTCTGCCGGGCAGGATGTAGACGGCGGCTGCGGCCAACTACGCGCCCGCGCGGCGGATATCATCGATCACAGTCGGCTACTGCGCCGCGCAGGCTCCGCCGGGCAGGCCTGAGACGGCGGGCGCCGCTTCAAAAAAACCGACCCATCCCGTCAGCTTTTTTCGCGGTAGCAGCGCGCACAGTGCGTCACAATGATGCCACTAACCAAGGAGGCATCATGCTGATCAAACGCCCTGCCGCCGAGCGCGGCCATGCCCACCATGGCTGGCTGGAGAGCTTCCACAGTTTCTCTTTTGCCGGCTATCACGACCCTGCGCATATGGGCTGGGGGAACCTGCGCGTCATCAATGATGACCGTGTGGCTGCAGGCGAAGGCTTTGGCCGCCACCAGCACCGTGACATGGAAATCATCAGCTATGTGCTGGCCGGTGCCCTGGCTCATGAAGACAGCCTGGGTAACCGCAGCACCATCCACCCGGGTGAAGTGCAGCGCATGAGTGCCGGCACCGGGGTAGTGCATAGCGAGTTCAACCATGAGCACAGCACCACCACACATTTTCTGCAGATATGGCTCTACCCGCACAGCAGCGGCATGGCACCCGGTTACGAGCAGAAAGCCGTACCGTCTGCCAGCAAACGCGGCCAACTATGCCTGATTGCCAGCCCGGCAGGTGGCGAGCACGCCGTACAGGTACACGCCGATGCCAGGCTGTATGCCGGCCTGTTTGACGGGCAGGAACAGGCCACACTGGCGCTAGACCCGCAGCGCAAGGCTTATGTACACCTGATCAGCGGGTCGCTGCAGGTAAATGGTGAACAGCTGGAAGGTGGAGATGCGCTGAAAGTCGCGGGGGAGCACCAATTGCACTTCAGCCACGGGCAACAGGCCGAAGTGCTGGTGTTTGATCTGGGTGATTAGTGCCTAGGCCGGCCGCTGCGGCAGGTACTGGCGTACAAAGTCGGCTAGCGGCATGGGGCGGGCGAAATAATAGCCTTGCAACATGTCCACCCCCATCTGCTGCAGATAGGCTTGCTGATAGGCCGTTTCCACCCCCTCGGCCACCGTTATCATGCCCAGCCGGCGCGCCAGGTCGATCACATTGTCGACAATATCGGTACGACTGCCTTCGGCAATAAGGTCGACAAAGCTCTTGTCTATCTTGAGGCAGTCTACCTGCATGCGTGTCAGGTAGATCAGCGATGAATGGCCGGTGCCAAAGTCATCAATGGCAATGCGTGCCCCCTCGCTCTTTAGCTGGTTCAGCACCCCGTAGCACGCGGCGTTATCCGGTATTTCCACCCGTTCAGTCAGCTCCAGCACCAGCACCCCTTGCTGCGGCGCCAGCATGGCCATCAGCGCATGGCAGTCCGTCAGCAAGGCGGGCTGGGCCAGCTGCGGTGCACTGATATTCAGCCCCAGGTGAAAACCTATCGGTAACCGTACGCCGGGGCGGCCTAGCGTGGCAAGCAGCTGCTGCACCAGCACACTGAACAGTTTGTTGATCTGCCCGCTATGTTCTGCCGCCTTGATGAACACATCTGGCGGGATAAAACCGTCTTTCGGGTGTATCCAGCGTATCAGCACCTCTCCACCGGACAACACCCCCTCGCGCGTGAACACAGGCTGGATGAAGGCATGAAACTGCCCCCGCGCCAGGCCCTGGCTTATCTTGCCGCACAGTCGGGCTTCGCTAGCCAGCAGCCTGACTAAGAGCTGGAATACCAGCACCGCCAGCACCACCACCAGCAGCCAGTAAGCCAAATAGTGGTAAACCACGTAGCGGATAAAGCTCGACCAAGTGTAAGCAAAACCTACCGAAAAATAAGGATTGGTCGCTACGGTATGGTGGATGCGCGGCTTGTCATCCAGCACGGCCACCGCATTAAGCTTGTAACGCCCCAGCGTGACATAGGTTTCCAGGTACTCGGACCGCGTCGGGAAAATGGCGTTGAGTAATAGCCGGTTGATACCGAAATACAGTTGCTTGCCCGCCAGTGGTAGCTGCAATACCAGTACCGAAGTATTGGGTACCAGCGGGCTATTAGGCAGATAGAGGAAGCGTAGCGAGGTTTGGCGGGGTGGCAATGGCTGCGGCTTGCTACCCGTTATCGTACTGCAGCGTATGGTGCGGCCATCCGCATCCCCCAGGCTGATCGAGCGGATATACGGGTTATGCAAAGCCAGCAGGCGGGCATTGTAGATAAAGGCCGGGCAATGCAAAGCCACACGCTGCAGGCTCGGCATGGACTGCAAGGCGAAACTGTCCAGCGTGCTTTTGAGCCTGTCGTGTACCAGCCTGGCCGACGCTTGCCCTTCTTCCAGCAATACATTGCGGGCCATCAACAACACCAGCAGGCTGCCAGATAGCAACACAAGCAAGGCAGCCAGCAAGGGGGTGTAGCGTTGCAGCCAGCGCCGCAGGGAAACTGTCTTCATGTGCATATATCAAAAGGACAAGTGAAGTAGCGCAGCTATCCATGGGGCTAGCCGTACAGCACAGCCTGATAACTTCATTACATGTTTAAAATAAAGCACTTATTGATAATCAATTTGCCATTTTAGCGGATTCACATCCACAACCCAAGCGAGGATTTTCACCTTATCCC
This sequence comes from beta proteobacterium L13, assembly GCA_000335715.1. Lineage (GTDB taxonomy): Bacteria > Pseudomonadota > Gammaproteobacteria > Burkholderiales > Chromobacteriaceae > Vogesella. The sequence goes on along the minus strand of AMYZ01000018.1, from coordinate 29,513 downwards.
CCTGTGAGAATGGCCGCCTGCATTATTTAAGTCATAGCAGAGCAAGCCCGCCTGCGCCCAAGCAGCCATCGGCCACCTTCAAGCCATTGGTATATATGGTGATTTTCCATTTCCATAGATTGCCACGGCGATACCGAGCCCGCATATAATGCGATGAGCCGAGTCAGGCACCTCCGCCCCACCCCTAGCCTGGATACTATTTTTTGCATAGCCCCACTCTTGTTGCCATCGCCGCCATCTTGATGCTCATCATGACCGTGATGCTACTGGCTGCCTGGCGAATGAACCCGCGCATTGCCGGGCTGAAAGCATGGACGCTGGCTTTTGCCTGTGGCCTGCCCATCTGTCTGAATCTGCTATGGCATGACTACGCGCCAGAATGGCTATCGGTGGTTTTTACCCAGCTGTCAAATTTCTTGCTGGCATGGATTAATCTGCTGGCCTGCCGCCGCTACCTGAATCTTCAGCGTCTGCCCCATTCAGCAGGCTTGAGTGCCATGGGCATGCTATTGGCTACCGGCATGTACTTCACCCTGATACAGCCAAATCAGGGTTTGCGCTTTCTGATCCTCAGTACCGTACTGGGCATACTGTTTTTACTCAGCGCACGCACCATGGCGCGCGGTGGCCCTGGCCTGTATCCGGCCCGCTATCTGTACGCACTCTGCTGCGGTGGCCACGGCGTGTTTTTACTGTCGCGGCCCTGGCTGTTCCAGGTTGGCCGCAACGGCCTGTTCAATAGCGAGCAAATATTGGTGGTGTCTCATTTGGTCGTTATCGAAGCGATCGTTGCGCTGGTATTGCTGGGCTTCTGCGTGGTGATGCTGGCCAACGAACAGGTCACCCTGGCACTAAAACAGATGGCGGACCGCGACCCGCTAACCGGCGCCTACAACCGGCGCGCGTTTATGTCCACGCTGGAAAAAGCCACGCTTTATGCATCCCGGCTCGCCTTCCCGGTGTCGGTTTTGCTCATCGACCTGGACCACTTCAAGCGTATCAATGACACCTGGGGCCACCAGCGTGGCGACGATGCATTACGCCACGTGGTGCGGGTGGCGCAAGACTGCTTGCGCGAGGGGGATATTCTGGGGCGCATGGGCGGAGAAGAGTTTGCCATCGTCTTGCCCAATGCTACCCAGCAAGAGGCCGAACATATTGCCAACCGGCTACGCCAAGCCATCGAAGCGCAGCCGCTGCAATACGCTGGCGCCGCCCTGTCGCTGACCACCAGCATCGGGGTCGCAGGCTGGCAGCCCCCCGAAAAACCGGACAGCCTGCTGCACCGTGCCGATGAAGCCATGTACCAGGCCAAGCGCCTGGGGCGAAACTGCGTGGTAACAGCACCACAGCCAGCCAGCCAACTGCCTATGGATGATGCAGCTATTGCACAGTGTGTTCTGCTGACAGGCAGATAAGGCAGCTTTAATCCAGCCACGCGCACCCCATCTACACTGCATGCCCGCACTTCTTGCGGCCAACCTTGCCGCTGCCCAGTGCAGCCAGACACGGAGCGTTTCATGAGCGAAGCCACCACGCAATACACCCCGCCACGCATCTGGGAATGGAAACAGGCCAACGGCGGCCAGTTTGCCAATATCAACCGCCCCATTGCCGGCCCCACCCACGAGCAGCCACTGCCACGCGGCGAACACCCGCTGCAGCTGTACTCGCTGGCCACACCCAATGGCGTGAAAGTCACCATCATGCTGGAAGAGCTACTGGCGCTGGGCAAGAGCGGCGCCGAGTACGATGCCTGGCTGATCCGCATTCAACAGGGCGACCAGTTCGGCAGTGGTTTTGTCGAGGTTAACCCCAACAGCAAGATCCCGGCACTGATGGACCACAGCAGCGAGCAACCGGTACGCGTGTTCGAGTCCGGCGCCATCCTGCTGTACCTGGCCGAGAAGTTTGGCGCGCTCCTGCCGCAGGACGTAGCCAGCCGCACCGAAACGCTGAACTGGCTATTCTGGCAGATGGGTAGCGCGCCGTATCTGGGCGGGGGTTTCGGCCACTTTTACCAGTACGCGCCGGTAAAAATCGAATACGCCATCGACCGCTTCAGCATGGAAGCCAAGCGCCAGCTGGACGTACTGAACCGCCGCCTGGCGGAAAGCCCTTATCTGGGTGGCAGCAGCTACAGCATTGCCGATATCGCAGTCTGGCCGTGGTACGGCGCGCTGGTGCTGGGGCAGCTGTACGGCGCTGCCGAGTTCCTGCAGGTAGACGACTACCCGCACGTGCAACGCTGGGCACGCGAGATCGCCGAGCGCCCGGCGGTACAACGTGGCCGCCGCGTGAACCGCACCTGGGGCGACGAAGCCGAACAGCTGGCCGAACGCCACAGCGCCGCTGATCTCGATCGCTAAGTAACACAAAGCACAAGGCCGCTGCATCAGCAGCGGCCTTGTCTCGTGCTTGCGGCCAACGTTTATCAACGTGGCAGGGCTACGGCATCAATCGCGGAAGTTGTTGAACTGCAGCGGGAAACCATTTTCCATATCACCGGCAATTTCCTTGCGCATCAGCGCAATCACGTCTTGCAACATGTCACGCTTGGCGCCAGACACACGTACTGCTTCACCCTGGATGCTGGCCTGCACTTTCAGCTTGCTGTCCTTGATGAGCTTGACGATTTTCTTGGCCAGGTCGGTTTCCAGGCCTTCCTTCACGGTCAGCACTTTCTTCACCTTGTTGCCGCTCACCTTTTCCAGCTTGCCGTATTCCATGCAGCGCACGTCCACACCGCGCTTGGCCAGTTTGGCCACCAGGATATCGTTTACCTGGTCCAGCTGGAATTCGCTGTCTGCGAACAGGGTCAGCGTCTTGTCGCCGGTTTCGATACGGGCATCGCTACCCTTGAAGTCATAGCGGGTGGACACTTCCTTGTTGGATTGGTCTACCGCGTTGCGTACTTCGATTTTGTCCACTTCGGACACAATGTCAAACGATGGCATATCGCCCTTCCTTTCGTGTTATGGCGCGTATTCTAGCCGAAGTTGGCCGCAGTCAGCAGGCCATGGCCCGCAAGCCAGGCCAGGCCGGCCACATTCAATGCCACGCTTAGCCAGTAGTAGCGACGAAACGCGGGTTTAGTGGACTTATGGTTGAACACGTACTGCGCCAGCGCCGCTCCCGGCCAGCCGCCTAGCAGCGCCAATGCGTGCAGCGTACTTTCCGGCGTGCGCCACAGCTGGCGCTGCGCCGCGTGCTTGTCGCGGCCATAAGCCAGAAACAGCAATACGCTCAGCAGGCCATACGCCGCCGGCACCCAGGTGGCTACCCTGCCCGCCAGCCACAATGCGGCCAACATCAGCACCATTACACCGGCCGCCCATGGCCGCGGGCGACGGTCAGTCTTGAGGCTGGCCAGCACCTGCAGGCCTGGCAAAGTGGCATGGTTGGCCCATACCGCTACCGGCTTGCCCTGCTCGTTATGGCCTGCCTTGTAATACACCTCTTCCCCGGGCAGCGGGCGCCTGGGCGATACGGGAAAGGCCGACACGTGCACGAACAGCGACTGGCCATCTTCTGTATCGATAAAACCGAAACCGCGCGCATCGTCCCAATGCTGCAGCACGCCTTTGCACCGTGCGCTATCCCGCCGTGCGGTTTTGACCTGCGCCCAGCTAGCCTGCGGGCGTCCATCGCGGCCTGGGCCACGGCGGTATTGCACAGTATCGCCCGGCTGTGGCAACACGCCGCCGGCAAACACACTGGCGTGGGCAAACAGCCGGCTGCCATCCGCCTGGCGGATAAAACCGAAACCGCGCGCGGCGTCCCAGCTGGCCAGCGCGCCTTCACTGATTGTTGACGTAGCGCTCATTTGAGCAGCATGAACTCCACCAGCACGTTCTTGAACACAAAGCCCACCACGCCGAAGCCCAGCACAATGAACAGCGCAATCATGCCGGTTTTGCCGGCATTCGATTTCTTGCCCAGATCGTAAATGATGAAACCCATGAAAATGATCAGACCGGTCAGCAGGATGCCCATCGACCAGTTGGTAAATTGTTCTTCGCTCATGATGTCTTTGCGCTAAAAGGTTGGCCGCCATTATAGAAGCGGTAATAAAAAACCGCACCCCATGGGGTGCGGCTGGTACAGATCGATACCGATTGGCTTACTTGCTCAGGCGGCCGGCAATGCGCATGCGCAGTGCGTTCAGCTTGATGAAGCCGCCAGCGTCGGCCTGGTTGTAAGCACCGCCGTCGTCGTCGAAGGTGGCGATGTTCATGTCGAACAGCGAGTTGGTTTTGGAGTCGCGGCTCACCACGATCACATTGCCCTTGTACAGCTTCAGGCGTACCCAGCCGTTAACGGTTTGCTGGGTGTAGTCGATCAGGGTTTGCAGTGCTTTGCGCTCCGGCGCCCACCAGTAGCCGTTGTAGATCAGGCTGGCGTAGCGTGGCATCAGGTCATCTTTCAGGTGGGCTACTTCGCGGTCCAGGGTAATGGACTCGATCGCGCGGTGCGCCTTCAGGATGATGGTGCCGCCCGGGGTTTCGTAGCAGCCGCGGGACTTCATGCCCACGTAACGGTTTTCCACCAGATCCAGGCGGCCGATACCGTGCTTGCCACCCAGCTCGTTCAGCTTGGCCAGCACGTCGTGGGCTGCCAGGCGTACGCCGTTCAGCGCGACGATGTCGCCTTTTTCGAACTCTACGTCCAGGTATTCGGCTTCATCCGGTGCCGCTTCTGGCGACACGGTCCAGCGCCACATGGCTTCTTCGGCCTCGGCGGACGGGTTTTCCAGATGGCGGCCTTCAAAGGAGATGTGCAGCAGGTTGGCGTCCATGGAGTATGGCGCGCCACCGTTCTTGTGCTTCATGTCCACCGGAATGCCGTTTTTCTCGGCGTAGGCCAGCAGTTTTTCGCGGGACAGCAGGTCCCACTCGCGCCATGGGGCAATCACTTTTACGTCCGGCTTCAGGCCATAGTAGCCCAGCTCGAAGCGCACCTGGTCGTTACCCTTGCCGGTCGCGCCGTGCGATACCGCATCGGCACCGGTCAGGTTGGCGATTTCGATCTGGCGTTTGGCGATCAGCGGGCGGGCGATGGAGGTACCCAGCAGGTATTCGCCTTCGTAAATGGTGTTGGCGCGGAACATCGGGAACACGAAGTCGCGTACAAACTCTTCGCGCAGGTCATCGATGAAGATGTTTTCCTGCTTGATGCCGAACTGCAGCGCCTTCTGGCGTGCCGGCTCCAGCTCTTCGCCCTGGCCCAGGTCGGCGGTGAAGGTCACCACTTCGCATTGATAAGTGTCTTGCAACCACTTCAGGATCACCGAAGTATCCAGGCCACCGGAATAGGCCAATACCACTTTATTGATGTCTGCCATCGTCTTCTCTCTCAGTCTACAAGCCGGGTCAGTCGTGTACACGACCCAGCATCAGGTATTCAATCAGGGCTTTCTGGGCGTGCATGCGGTTTTCTGCTTCGTCCCATACTACGCTTTGCGGGCCGTCGATCACCTCGGCCGCCACTTCTTCGCCACGGTGCGCCGGCAGGCAGTGCATGAACAGCGCGTCCGGCTTGGCCAGCGTCATCAGGTCGGTACTCACCATATAGCCTTCGAACGCTGCACGGCGCGCTTCCGCCTCGCCTTCAAAGCCCATACTGGTAAATACGTCGGTGGTTACCAGGTCGGCACCGGCTACGGCAGACGCCGGATTGTGGAAGGCTTCGAAACAGTCGCTATCGTAATGCTGGCCATCCAGCACTTGCAGCTCGTAACCCACCGGCGTGGCCACTTTAAGCTTGAAACCCAGCAGCTTGGCGGCTTGCAGCCAGGTACGCGCCATATTGTTGCCATCGCCAATCCACGCCACTGTTTTGCCGGCGATGCTGCCACGGTGTTCGATATAGGTCAGGATGTCGGCCAGAATCTGGCACGGGTGGTATTCGTTGGTCAGGCCGTTGATCACCGGTACGCGGGAAAATGCGGCCAACCTTTCCACCATGTTCTGCTCGAAGGTGCGGATCATGATGATATCGGCCATGCGCGACAGCACGCGGGCGGTATCTTCTACCGGTTCACCACGGCCGATCTGCGAGCTCTTGCCGTCCAGGAACATGGCGTGGCCACCCAGCTGCGACATGCCGGCTTCAAACGATACGCGGGTACGCGTGGAGTTTTTTTCGAAGATCATGGTCATGACCCGGCCCACCAGTGGGCGGTACAGCTCGCCGGACACTTGTCGTCGCTTCAGTACCTGGGCTCGCTCGAAGATGTGTTGGTACTCCGCGGCGGAAAGGTCTGTGAACTGGAGAAAGTGTTTGGGCTGCTTCATATCGGGTTCCGAAAAAAATTAATGCCACGGCGCTGTGAAAACGTGGCGTTTTCATGCGCGGCGGCACATTACTACACGCAAACCATCTGTCATCGGGTTGATCAACGCAATATTGTTCATGATGAATTCATGATTTACAAAATTGCGACATGGTTATATGTATACGAAATCCACATTGGTGACAAGCCCAAGCCGGTTTCAAGTGACTGCCATCAGGCAATAAAAACGCCGATGCGCTGCAAGATCAATCACTTGCGGCGCACCGGCATTTTTTCAGGCTTTTAGCGAAGCAGCACAGCTGTTTAACAAAACGCTACCCGCTGGCCATAAGGTCAGTTGAACCAGGCACGACTAGGCAAGCCTGCCAGCTCATCATCCCGCAGTACCCTCACGCAGAACTCGCCCCCCTCCTCGGCCAGGCCGTGCATTTCTATGCTCTTTTGCGTTTTCAGCAGCCGCGCCATATAGGCCACGATATTGGCCTCGATCACCTGGCCCGGCACCAGCACCGGGATACCCGGCGGGTACGGCACGATCTGGTCGCAACACACGCGGCCGGTCAGCGCAGCGCTGGGCAGGCCGTCGTCGTCCAGCAGTGGCAGGCGCTCGCCCGCTTCATAAAACGCGTCGCGCGGCAGGCAGGCCAGGCGCGAGAAGCCGGGAATTTCCGGCATTTTGCCCAATGTACGCGGTGGGCGCTGTTCTTTGGCCAGCCGCAATAGTGCGTCAAACAGGCGCGACATCTTGCTACGCGTGGTGCCCACGGTCAGCAGCAGGGTGATGGTATTGAAGGTGGATTTTTCGATCTGGATATTGAAGCGCTCGAACAGCGCACGCTGCAGCTCGTCGGTGGAATAGCCGCTTTGTGAAATGTCCACCGTCAGCTTGGTGGGGTCCAGCTGCACGCTGTCGTCGCGTACCGACTCCGGTAGCAGGTCGTCCAGCTCCAGCACGCGGAAAGCACCGGTGGAGTTGATCTTCTGCCGCAGCTCCTGCGCCAGCTTCAAGGCACGGTCCAGCAGGCGGAAGCCTTCGGTCACCGCCTGTTTGCGCGCCACGTCCAGGCTGGCAATCAGGTTGTACTGCGGGCTGGTGGAGGTGTGCATATTGAAGTTTTCGCGGAACAGATGTTCGTCGAACGTGGGGTCGTTTACGTGGATCATGCTGGCCTGCGAAAAAGCCGACAGGATCTTGTGCGTACTCTGGGTAACGTAATCGGCGCCGGATTCCAGCGCGGTGGGGCGGAAGGCGTGGTGGAAACGTGCGTGGCCATACCAGGCCTCGTCCACGATCACCTTGATACCGGCGGCGTGCGCCGCTTCGATGATGGGCTTCAGGTCGTAGCGCAGGCCGTCGTAGGTGCAGCTGGTCAGAATCAGCACGCGCGCATCAGGGTTGGCCGCAATGGCGTCGAAGATAACCTGCTTGGGCACCGGGCCGAAAATGCCGTACTGGCGATTGACGGACGAATCCAGGTACACCGGCTGCGCGCCAGACAGAATCACGCCGTGGTGCACCGACTTGTGGCAGTTGCGGTCCAGCAGCAGCTTGTCGCCCGGCGCCAGCAGGGTCTGGAAGATCACCTTGTTCGAGGTGGAGGTGCCGTTGGTGGCAAAGTAGGTTTTACGCGCACCAAACGCTTTGGCAGCCAGGGTTTGCGCTTCGGCTATCACACCGGTGGGGTGCAGCAGCGAGTCCAGCATCGGCACCGATACCGACAGGTCGGCGCGCAGCATTTCTTCGCCGACAAAATCGTAAAAATCGCCCACCCACGGGCTGCCTTTCAGCGAGTCGCCACCGGCGTGGCCTGGCGTGTGCCACGAATCCTTGGCCATGCGTACGTATTGCTTGAGCTTGTCGTAAAACGGCGTGGCGGCCTTCTCGCCCATTTCGGCGGCCAGAATGCGGAACCAGCCGTTGAAATCGCGCTCGTCACGATAGAAATAGCCATCAATGGCGTGGCTGGCCAGCTCTTCCATCACCACTTTTTCATCGTCATCCTGCAGCAGGATGTATAGCGACAGCTCGGGGCGCAGGCGGTTGATCTGGTTGGCCAGCTGCACTGCAGGCTGGGTCGTGCCTTTTTCTTTCAGCCCCTTGTCCACCAGCACGATCTGCACTTCGCCATCGCTACCGGCGCGCGCCAGGGCATCGCTACTGCGGCCAACCCCTTCAAAACACAGGCCAAACGGATTCGCCATCTTGCCTGCTACAGCAGCCAGCTCGGCCAGCACGTCGGCCTGCCAGGCAGCATCATCGCTTACCACCAATACTCTGCTCACCGGATTCATCGGTGCTCTCCTCTGGATACAGCGTGTTTTTATGATGTCTGTCGTACTGTTATGGCCGCAGCTTGGTACGGCTTTGTTTGACGCTATCGTAAGCACAGCCCGGCCACAATGTCATGCTGCAGGCGCAAAACCGCATGGTCGATGTCGCCTTGGCAGCAGGGGGGGCGCCAATCCGCTACAATGCCGCCCATGCTGACCGACATCGAAAAAAACCTGCTGCGCGACCACTATCGTGCCATTTCCGAAAACCTGCCCGGCTTCCGCCCGCGCGCGGCGCAACGCCGCATGCTGGCCGAAATCGCCAACGCCTTTGGCCGCTGCAGCATGCCGCCCACCGATAGCGAACAAGAGCCGGAAGACAATAGTGGCGACAGTATCGTAGTGGTAGAGGGCCCCACCGGTGTCGGCAAAAGCCTGGCCTATTTGCTGGCGGGCGGCGTAATGGCCAAGTCGCGCGGCAAGAAGCTGGTGGTCACCAGTGCCACTATTGCCCTGCAAGAGCAGCTGGTGAACCGTGACCTGCCCTTTGTCATAGAAAAAAGCGGCCTGCCGCTGACTTTTGCGCTGGCCAAAGGCCGCGGCCGCTACCTGTGCCCCTACCGCCTGTACCAATTGACAGCCGACACGGCCCAGGGCGAGCTGCTGGCCATGGACCCGAGCATGGCGCTGTGGGAGCGCAAACCGGAACAAGCCGAGATCGACGCCCTGCGCGAACTGGCCGACGAGTTCTACTACCGCCGCTGGAACGGCGACCGCGATACCTGGGCAGAAAACATCCCGGACGAGCTGTGGCGCCGCGTGACCAACGACCGCCACGGCTGCCTGAAAGCCGGCTGCCCCAACCGCGCCGAGTGCCCGTTCTACCTGGCGCGCGATACGCTGGAAAATGTCGACGTGGTGGTAGCCAACCACGATCTGATGCTGGCCGATGTTTCCATGGGCGGTGGCGTGATTCTGCCCGCGCCAGAGCAAAGCCTGTACTGCATTGACGAGGCACATCACCTGGCCAAGAAAGCGGTCAACCAGTTTGCCGCCGAGCACAGCCTGGCGCAGGCCATGGCCTGGCTGGACAAAGTGCCGGCGCTGGCCACTCGCGTGCAAACGCTGATCGACAAGCCCGAGCTGTGCGCCAACGCCATGGACGCCGCCGGTGCCTGCATGGAAAGCCTTACCGAATGGCTGTGGCTGCTGCAGGGCGTCACCGAGCTGGAAGCCAATAGCGACAACCTGGAGCCCAGCTGGCTGGTGGAGGACGGCGTACTGCCAGAGCACATGAAGATCCCTGCGGCCAACATGGCCCTGTCGGCGCGGGCACTGTACAAGAACCTCACCGGCATGGCCGACGCCATCGGCGCGCTGCGCAAAGACAAGCAGCAAGACGCCGTGCTGCTGGACAAACTGAACTCGGATGCCGGTTTCTTTGTGGGCAAGGTCGAGCCGCTGGTGGCGCTGTGGGACCTGTACGAGCGCGAGCCGGACGACAACGCCCCGCCCATCGCCAAATGGGTAACCCGCCGCGCCGACGGCAAGGGCGACTATATTTTCTCGGCCTCGCCGGTGAGCGCAGCCGGCAGCCTGGCGGCCAACCTGTGGCGGCGCGCGTCGGGCGCCTTGCTGACCTCGGCTACGCTACGGTCGCTGGGCAATTTCGACTTGCTGCTATCGCAAACCGGCCTGAAATGGCTGCCCGATGTGCAATGCGTGGCGCTGGATTCCCCATTCAATTTCAATGAACAAGGCGAGCTCTATCTGCCGCCGCTGCACGCCACCCCCAAGGACCCCGCTGCACATACACGCGAAATCATCGAGTGGCTACCCCGCCTCATCGACTTGTCGCAGCCGCTGGGTACGCTGGTGTTGTTTACCTCGCGCCGCCAGATGCAGGAAGTGGCAGAGGGCATCCCTGCCGAGCTGCGCCAGTGCGTGCAGATGCAGGGCGAGCTGCCCAAGGCCGTGCTACTGACCAACCACTACACCGCGCTGAAAGAGCAGCGCCCCAGCGTGCTGTTTGGCCTGGATTCGTTCTCGGAAGGGCTGGACCTGCCGGGCGAAGCCTGCGTGCACGTGATCATTGCCAAGCTGCCGTTTGCCATGCCGGACGACCCGGTTGGCCGCACCCTGTCGCGCTGGATCGAAAAGCGCGGCGGCAACCCGTTCATCGAGCTCACCGTGCCGGAGGCTTCCATCAAGCTGGTACAGGCCGTAGGCCGCCTGATCCGCACGGAAAGCGACTATGGCCGCGTGACCATCCTGGACAACCGCATTGTGCGCCAGCAATACGGCAAGCGCTTGCTGGCATCGCTGCCAGCTTTCCGCAGGCTCTGACATTGGGGAAAACCGCCGCCGCAACAATATGGCTAAAACGTGATGTGAAATCGTTTTTAGGCTAGAATTAGGGTCAACCCGAATGACCTGCTAGGCAATACATGCCTAATTCGATAAAACAGGCGGCGGGCTGAGACCACACCCACAAGAACAAGCGCCCCGGTTAAGCCATGATCTGCAACCCGTATGAAATCGTAATACAAGGCCTCACATCTGAAGGCCGCACCTTCCGCCCCAGCGACTGGGCCGAGCGCCTGGCCGGCATTCTGGCGTCGTTCGGCGACGATCAGAAACTGGCCTACCACCAGTTTGTGCGCCCCATGATGCTGGACAATGTCCGCTGCGTCGCCGTAGACAAGAAGCTGGAAAAAATCCAGCCAGCGGTCTATCGCTTTCTGATGGACTTCGCCAAAGACAACGATCTGCGCATCGTGGACTGCCGCACCCTGATCGACGAAGTTTACCCCAACCAGTTTCTGGCCTGATTGATTCAGATTAACTGAACGTTAATCAGGCTGTCACTGCCCGCTCATTGCAGTGCAACATTTCAAACGCACAATTGCCCCGTTCTCAAAAAGCACCCGACACACGGGATAACGGAGCATTAAATGCAAAAGAAACTGCTTGCCAGCCTGATCGCCCTCTCTCTTCCCCTTGCTGCCCATGCCGAAATCACCTGGTATGGCTTCCTGAGCGCCGGTGTTGAATCGGTTAAAGCATCGGGCAATGGCGACTTCAAGAAAGACGTACCGTCCACCGGCCGCGTGACCGACCAAAGCTCCCGCCTGGGCGTAAAAGGTTCGACCAAAGTAGAAGACGACGTTACCGTGTACGGCCAGATCGAAACCAGCCTGCGTGGCTTCGACCAGACCGGCACCAATGACAAGGGCGAAACCGCCACCCTGGCCAGCCGCAACTCCTTCGTGGGCATCGGTGGCAACTTCGGTAAATTCGAACTGGGCCAGAAAGACTCCGCCTACAAAGCGCTGACCGACATCGGCCTGGACGCCATGTCCAACACCACTGCCAGCAGCCACGGCAGCAGCAACACCTTCTCGCGCGGCGAAGCCCGCCTGAAAAACAGCGTGCACTACCTGTCACCAAACCTGTCCGGTTTTGATCTGGGCGTATCTTATGGTTTTGACGAAGCCCGCACGCTGGCCGCCAACGGCACCCGCCAGAAGAACGACCGCTTCTCGCTAGCCGGCAAATACAAAACCGGTGGCCTGCAACTGGCCGCCGGTTATGACCGCCAAGGCAGCAAGAACGACAGCGGCAATACCGTAAAAGAGCTGAACAGCACCGTTTACACCAAACTGGTCGCCAGCTACACCCTGCCAGGTGGCACTTTCATTGGTGGCGGTATCGAGCAGGCCAAAATGGACTACGCCACCGGCAAAGACCCGAAACAGACTGCCACCACACTGATTCTGGGCCAGACCATTGGCAAAACCACCCTGCGCGCCTCTTACAGCACCCTAGGTGCCCTGAAAAGCGCACGTAGCGGCAATGAAGGTGACTACAAGGCCAAACAGTGGGTGATCGGCGCAACGTACGACATCTACAAGCAAACCCAGCTGTACGCCTACGCCACCAAGATCAAGAACGAAAAATCGCAGAACGCCAACCTGGGCAACCCGGTATACGACACCGGCCTGGGCACCAGCGCTGCCAGCCTGACCAAGGGCAACGACCCGCAAGCCTTCGGCGCCGGCATTCGTTACACCTTCTAATCCAGGTTGTTTCGATAGACATTACCAGCGGACACTTCGGTGTCCGCTTTTTATTGCCCACCGCACGCCACGCCCCGCTTGTCAGCAGGATTTGCTACCATACTGCGTTGACACATCAAATGACCCCACCCCAGCAATGTCCATTGTTATCAAAAACCAGCAAGACATCGAAAAAATGCGCATCGCCGGCCGCCTGGCTGCCGAAGTGCTGGATTACATCACCCCGTTTGTAAAACCGGGGGTAACCACCGAAGAGCTGGACAAGCTCTGCCATGACTACATGGTGAACGTACAAGGTACCATCCCGGCCCCGCTGAATTACGCGCCAGATGGCACCAACCCGTACCCTAAATCCATCTGCACCTCGATCAACCACGTAATCTGCCACGGCATTCCCGATAACAAGCCGCTGAAAAAAGGCGATATCGTGAACCTGGACATCACCGTGATCAAGGACGGTTACCACGGCGACAACAGCCGCATGTACTACGTGGGCGAGGTCAGCGAATTTGCGCGCCGCCTGTGCAAGGTCACCTATGAGTGCATGTGGAAAGGCATCGAGAAAGTAAAGCCGGGCGCCCGCCTGGGCGATATCGGCTACGCCATCCAGCGCCATGCCGAAGCTGCCGGTTATAGCGTAGTACAAGAGTTCTGCGGCCACGGTATTGGCACAAAATTCCACGAAGAGCCGCAAGTACTGCACTACGGCCAGCCTGGCACCGGCCTGGAGATCAAGGAAGGCATGATTTTCACCATCGAGCCGATGATCAACCAGGGCAAGCGCCACCTGCGCCTGCTGGCAGATGGCTGGACCGTAGTCACCAAAGACCGCAGCCTATCGGCGCAGTGGGAACACACCATTCTGGTTACTGCCACCGGCTACGAGATCCTGACGACTTCGGACGGCACGCCACCCAAACCGGTGTGGAAGCAATAAGCCGCCACGGCGCCATGAAAAACCCCGCTACACGTAGCGGGGTTTTGTTTTTGCGGCCAACCTTGTAGACGGCTTAGAAGTCGTCGTCAGCAAAGTCGTCGTCGTTCATCGGGTCGCCCATGCCGGCAGCCACCAGGTCTTCGCGTGTCAACAAGAACACAAAGCCGTCACCGCTTTGGGTTTCCATCCACATGAACGGTAGGCTCGGGTAGGCCGCCTCCAGTACGTCGCGATTATGGCCGATCTCGACCAGCAGCACGCCGCCTGGGGTCAGGAGGCGCGCCGCGTTTTGCAGAATCACGTGGGTAGCATCCAGGCCATCTTCGCCGGAGCCCAGCGCCAGCTCCGGCTCGTGCAGGTACTCCTGCGGTAGCGCTTCTACCGACGGCGCATCGACATACGGCGGGTTGGAGATGATCAGGTCGTACGGCTCTTCCAGGCCTTCCACCAAATCGCTGTGGATCAGCTGGATACGCTCTTCCAGGCCGTAGTTCTGGATATTGATGCTGGCCACTTCCAGCGCGTCCAGCGAGATGTCTACCGCATCGATCTCGGCATCCGGGTAGTGGTGTGCCAGCTGGATCGCCAGGCAACCAGAACCGGTACACAGGTCCAGGGCGCGGTGAACCAGCTCCGGGTGTTCGATCCACGGTGCCAGCGGCTCGCCCATCAGCTCGTAGATGAAGCTGCGCGGCACAATCACGCGCTCATCCACGTAGAAGTTGAATTCACCCTGCCAGGCTTCGTTGGTCAGGTAGGCTACCGGCACACGCTCTTCGGCGCGGTGCTGGATGCGGCTAACTACGTCTTGCACTTCCGACGGCAACAAGCGGGCATCCAGATACGGCTCCAGCTGCTGGATAGGCAGCTTCAGCGTGGACAGAATCAGGTAGGCCGCTTCGTCGTAGGCGTTGCTGGTGCCATGGCCATAAGTCAGCTCAGCCTGGTTGAAACGCGACACGGCAAAGCGCAGCAGGTCGCGTACGGTGTGGAAAGCACTGGCGGCTTCAGCGTACATCGGGTGTCCTTTCTGTTCGGCAGCGCCCTATTGGCACCGCCCATGATAAAAGGTTGGCCGCAGCCAACCTTTTGGTCTTGTTCATGCATGCCCGAGGGCAATCGCGGCTAGGCCGCGATTATCGCCTAGAACGGCAGTGTTGCGCTGGTTTCCTGCGCCAGAACACGGCGGAAATCGTTCTGGATGCGCACCAGCGCCGCTTCGTTGTCGGCTTCGAAGCGCAACACGATTACCGGCGTGGTATTGGAGGCGCGCATCAGGCCAAAGCCATCAGCGTATTCCACGCGCAAACCATCAATGGTGATGATGTCCTGCGCACCGTCAAACCGGGCTGTTTCTTGCAGCTTGGCGATCAGGCTATGGTTTTCGCCCTCGGCGGTCTTCAGGTTCAGCTCTGGCGTGGACAGCGCGTTAGGCAGCGCGTTCAGCACGGCCGACGGGTCGGCCACCTTGGACAGAATCTCCAGCAGGCGCGCGCCGGTATACAGGCCATCGTCAAAACCGTACCAGCGCTCTTTGAAGAACACGTGGCCGGACATTTCGCCGGCCATGCCGGCGTCCGGGTTGGCTTTAAGGGCAGCTTTCATGAAGCTGTGGCCGGTGCGGTTGATCATCGGCACGCCACCGGCAGCCTCGATGGCCGGTGCCAGCAAACGGGTGCACTTCACGTCGTAAATGATTTTGGCGCCAGGCTGGCGGCTCAGGACGTCCTGCGCAAACAGCATCAGCTGGCGGTCTGGCCAGATGATATTGCCGTCTTTGGTGACCACGCCCAGGCGGTCGCCGTCACCATCAAACGCCAGGCCGATTTCCGCATCGGTTTCCTGCAGGGCGCGAATCACGTCTTGCAGGTTTTCCGGCTTGGCCGGGTCCGGGTGATGGTTGGGGAAGTGGCCGTCTACCTCGCAGAACAGCTCGTGCACCTCGCAACCCAGGTCTTTGAACAGACGCGGGGCAAAGTCGCCCGGCACACCGTTGCCGCAGTCCACGATCACCTTCATCGGGCGCGCCAGTTTGATGTCGCCAATAATGCGCTGATGGTAAGCCTCGGCAATATCGTGCGTACGGTAGGCGCCCTCGCCTTCGGCGAAATCGTTATTCACGATGCGCTGGTACAGGGTCTGGATCCAGTCGCCAGCCAGTGTGTCGCCGTCCAGCATCATCTTGAAGCCGTTATAGTCCGGCGGATTGTGGCTACCGGTGACCATCACGCCAGAAAAGGTTTCCAGCTGGTAAGCGGCAAAATACAGCATCGGCGTAGCCACGCGGCCAACGTCGATCACGTCCACACCGGCAGCACGAATACCATCAGACAGGCGGCTCGACAGCTCGGGGCCGGACAAGCGGCCATCGCGGCCGATACAGATGGCAGACACATTGCGCAGACGCGCTTCACTACCAATGGCACGGCCAATCAGGAAAGCAGCGTCGGCGGTGAGGGTGTCATCCACTACGCCGCGAATGTCGTAGGCTTTGAAAATGGATTGAGCGATAGTCATGAAAATAATGGCATTCAGAGTCAAGGTTGGCCGCAAGCCCCCCTAAAGTGGCTTGCGGATGACATTAGGCGATATGTTGACTGAGCTTCACCAGCGCGTCGAGCTTGGCTCGTGCTGCGCCGCTATCAATCGCAGCCGCGGCAGCCCGCACGCCGTCAGCCAGGGAGCCAGCCACGCCGGCGGTGTAGATGGCAGCACCAGCATTCAGCAGTACGATATCGCGCGCCGGGCCGGGCTCGCCGGCCAACACGTCCAGCAGGAATTGCCTGGAAACATCGGCACTCCCGGCTCGAATCGCCGACAGCGGCGCCTGCGACAAACCAAAATCGGCAGGATTAAGCACGTAATCGATGATCACGCCGTCTTTCAACTCCGCCACGCGGGTGTCGCCAGACAGGGTAATTTCGTCCAGGCCGTCACAACCATGCACGATCATTACGTGTTCGCTGCCCAGCTCGCGCAGCACACGCGCCTGGATGCCTACCAGGTCGGGGTGGAACACACCCATTACCTGATTAGGTGCACCCGCAGGGTTGGTGAGTGGCCCCAGGATATTGAAGATGGTACGTACACCCAGCTCTTTGCGCACCGGTGCCACGTATTTCATGGCTGTATGATGATTGGGGGCAAACATGAAGCCCACGCCGATGTCGTCGATACAGCGCGCCACTTGCCCGGCGTTCAGGTTCAGGTTCACACCCAGCGCTTCCAGCACATCGGCACTGCCGGAGCTGGACGACACCGAACGCCCGCCATGCTTGGCCACGCGCGCCCCTGCCGCCGCACTGACAAAGGCAGCGGTGGTGGAGATATTGAAGGTATGACTCTTGTCACCACCGGTCCCGCAGGTATCCACCAGATGGTCGCGCTGGCTCACCGGCACCTGGGTGGCAAACTCGCGCATGACCTGCGCGGCAGCCGCAATTTCCGACACGCTTTCCGTCTTGACGCGCAGGCCGATCAGGATGGCAGCAATCAGCGGTGCGGGCACTTCGCCACGCATGATCTGGCGCATCAGGTCCAGCATTTCGTCGTGAAACAGTTCGTTCTGGTCGATCAGGCGGTTAAGCGCTGCCTGCGGTGTGATCATGCATTATCTCCGGCAATAGGTCGTAAACGGCTCAGGCAAATTCGGTGAGGAAGTTCTGCAACATCTTGTGACCATGTTCGGTCAGGATGGATTCGGGGTGGAACTGCACGCCCTCGATCGGCAGTGTCTTGTGGCGCACGCCCATGATCTCGCCATCGTCGGTCCAGGCGGTGATTTCCAGGCAGTCCGGCAGCGTTTCGCGCTCGATGACCAACGAATGATAGCGGGTGCAGGTTACCGGGTTGGGCAGGTCGCGGAACATGCCTACATTATGGTGCGACACCGGCGACACCTTGCCGTGCATCAGCTGCTTGGCGTGGATAATCTTGCCGCCAAAGGCCTGGCCAATGCTCTGGTGCCCCAGACACACGCCCATGATGGGCAACTTGCCGGCAAAGTGGTGAATGGCTGGTACCGAAATACCCGCCTCGTTCGGCGTGCACGGGCCTGGCGACAGCACCAGATACTGCGGATTCAGCGCTTCGATTTCCGGCAGCGTGATTTCATCATTACGGAAAACCTTCACCTCCTGCCCCAGCTCGCCAAAGTACTGCACCAGGTTGTAAGTAAAGGAGTCGTAGTTATCGATCATCAATAGCATAGTGGCTTCAAACCTTTGATTTTAAAGAACGGCGCAACACCGGGTGCCATGCGGTGGCTCTCACCCACATCCGCCAGGCTAGCAGGGGGCATTCGCCGCCAAAACGGATGGCATCTGTTCAGCCCGTATCGCGCCGTCCTGAAATTTTTCGCATCCGTACCATACCACAAACAGCGTGCCTTTCATGAGAGGCAATCCCTGCAATAAACGCCCGTCGCACCGCTTTGGCCACTGTCAGCAGATGCCGCAGTCACCCTGCACGCATAGCGTGGCGCCATGAGCAAGGGCCTGTCGCTTTTGGCGACAGGCCCTTGGTGTTTGACGCTGTTTCAAGCGGCAGTCGCCTGCAGGCTACTTGCCGGCATCAACATCAGAATGCCGGTACAACCGCACCCTGATACTTGCTCTCGATGAATTTCTTGGTTTCCGGGCTAGTCAGCGCGGCGGCCAGTTTCTTGATGGCCGGGCTGTTTACGTTGTCCTTGCGCGCCACCAGCAGGTTGGCGTACGGGGAGGTGGTTTCGGTAAACAGGCCGTCTTTTTTCGGGTTCAGCTTGGCTTCCAGCGCGTAGTTGGCGTTAATCAGCGCCAAGTCTACCTGGTTCAGCACGCGCGGCAGGGTGGCGGCTTCCAGCTCTTTCAGCTTCAGCTCTTTCGGGTTGGCCGCAATATCTTTCTTGGTCGGGTACAGGTTCTTGCGGTCTTTCAGCTTGATCACACCACCCTGGTCCAGCAGCAGCAGTGCGCGGCCGGCGTTGGTCGGGTCATTCGGGATCGCCACGGTGGCGCCCTTCGGCAGCTCGGCTACCTTCTTGAACTTGGCCGAGTAGGCAGCAAACGGCTCGATGTGCACCGGCTTGCTGGCCACCACCAGGGTGGTGCCACGGTCTTTATTGAACTTGTCCAGGTAAGGAATGTGCTGGAAGAAGTTGGCGTCCAGCTGCTTTTCCTGCACCTGGGTGTTCGGCAGCACGTAGTCGTTGAACACTTTCACTTCCAGATCCACGCCTTGCTTGGCCAGCGCAGGTTTCAGCGCTTCCAGGATTTCGGCGTGCGGTACCGGGGAGGCAGCTACGACCAGTTTTACGTTTTGCGCGTGGGCGGCAAAGGCGATGGCGGCCAGGCCAACGGCGGCCAGTTTGCTGATGCGGGTCATGGTTTTTCCTTTTTGAGAGAAAGTCTTCCCCCTGCCCGGCCGGGTCGGCACAGGCATACGGGGCACAGCATGATTAACAGGAGGATGTCTTAGTCGAAGCGACAGCGGCGTACCAAGCTGTCGCCGGCCGACTGCAGGCCTTGTACCAGCGCCAGCAGCAGCACCACGGTGACAATCATGATTTCGGTCTGGAAGCGCTGGTAGCCGTAGCGGATAGCCAGGTCACCCAGGCCGCCGCCGCCGATGACGCCGGACATGGCGGTGTAGCCCACCAGCGCCACCGCGGTAACGGTGGCCGCGCCAACCAAGCCCGGCAACGACTCTGGCAGCAACACCTTGAACACGATATGCGGCAGACGCGCCCCCATGGACTGGCTGGCTTCAATTACGCCACGGTCCACTTCGCGCAGCACGTTTTCCACCAAGCGGGCAAAAAACGGCACCGCGCCCACCACCAGCGGCACGATGGCACCGGCCACGCCGATGGAGGTACCCACCAGCAGCAGGGTAAACGGCATCAGCACGATCAGCAGAATGACAAACGGCAGCGAACGCAGCACGTTCACCAGGAAAGACAGCACCGCGTACAGGCGCGGGCGGGCACGCAGCTGGCCCGGCGCCGAGATGAACAGCAGCACGCCCAGCGGCAGGCCGGCCAGCACGGTAAACAGCATGGACACGCCCAGCATGGTGAGGGTATCCAGCGTGGCTTCGCCGATTTCGACCCAGTCGATTTCCAGTAGCAGGTTCCAGTCAAAATCCAGCATTTACAGCACCTCGCAACGCACACCCTCGCGGGCAAAGATGGCCGGCAGCGCCGACACGTCCACATCCGACGCCACCACACCGGCCAACAGCTGGCCAAACGGGGTGTCCTTGATTTCCGACAACGTGCCGGACAGCAGGTTGACGCGCAGCCCCACCTCGCGGCCAACCTTGTCCAGCACCGGCTGCAGCGTCGGCTCACCGACAAAGGTGAGCTTGATCACCGGCGTGGCCACACGCTGGCGCCAGATGCCTTGCAGTGCGCCCTGCCCCATGCCGGTTTCCGCCAGCAGGCTTTGCGTTACCGCATGCTGCGGCGCCAGGAATACATCCAGCACCTCGCCCTGCTCCACCACGCGGCCGTGGTCCAGCACCGCCACGCTGTCGCACAGCTGGCGGATAACGCGCATGTCGTGGGTAATCAGCACGATGGTCAGCCCCAGCTGGCGGTTGATGTCGGCCAGCAGCGCCAGGATGGCGTCGGTGGTTTCCGGGTCCAGCGCACTGGTGGCCTCGTCGCACAGCAACAGGTCCGGGTGATTGGCCAGCGCACGGGCAATGCCCACACGCTGTTTCTGGCCACCCGACAGCTGCGACGGGCGCTTGTGCTTGTGGTCTTTCAGCCCCACCAACGCCAGTAGCTCGTCTACGCGGGCATCCATCTGCGCCGGGCTCTGGCCGCCAGCCAGCTCCAGCGGAAAGCGAACGTTGGCCGCAACGGTGCGCGAGCGCAACAGGTTGAAGTGCTGGAATACCATGCCGATGCGCTGGCGGCGTTGCTGCAGTGCGCGCTCGTCCAGGCGGGTAATGTCGTCGCCGTGCAGGCTGACGTGGCCGCTGTCCGGCCGTTCCAGCAGGTTGAGGCAGCGGATCAGCGTGCTTTTGCCGGCGCCGGAGCGGCCGATGATGCCGTAAATCTCGCCACTGGCAATCTGCAGGCTGACGTTATCCAGCGCGGCGATGGTTTTGCCGCCGTGCTGATAGTGTTTGCTGATGCTTTGTACTTCGATCATGCCTTGCCCTAGCCCCGCTAGCATCTACGCAGCAGGTTTTGATAAATATAGCTGCAGTCTATAGTGATCGATTGGATACAAAAAATAATATAATACGAAATCTTTATTCTTTTAGGTTATTTGCCAGGCGGGAATAATTGGATGCAGGCATATCACCACCATGGCCGCACTCTGGCAGACGTAAAAAAGCCACCCGCAAAGCAGGTGGCTGAGCCGTGAAGCAGCCAGGTCAGAGAGAGGCTGCCGGCTCGTCGCGCAGGCGCGTCTGGATATCCAGCACCTGCTCCAGGTTGGCCCAAAAGGCATCCAGTACCTTGGGGTCGAAATGCAGCCCGCGCTGGCTCTCCATGAACGCCAGCGCCCGCTCTACATCCCATGCAGCCTTATACGGCCGCGCAGAGGTCAGCGCATCAAACACATCCGCCACCGCCACAATGCGTGCGGCCAACGGTATGGCCTCGCCACACAAGCCTTGCGGGTAGCCACTACCATCAAATTTTTCATGGTGCCCCAGCGCAATATCGTAAGCCATGCGCAATAACGGCAATTCGCTGTCCTGCAAGAACTCTGCCCCCCGCGTGGGGTGGGTTTTCATGACGTCAAACTCTTCCGGCGTAAGCTTGCCAGGCTTGAGCAAAATATGATCCGGGATAGCGACCTTGCCGATATCGTGCATGGGTGCTGCCAGAAAAATGCGCTCTTCGATTTCCGGCCCCAAGCGCAGCCCACTGGCGATAATGCGGGCATAGTAGGCCATGCGCTCGATATGGCGCCCGGTTTCCGGGTCGCGCGACTCGGCGATATGTGACAGGCGAATCACCAGGTCTTGCGCAGCCACCTCACGCAGCTGGCGCTGGGCGCGGCGCAGCTGCAGCAGGTTCTGAATGCGGGCACGGGTTTCAGGCGGGTCCAGCGGCTTGGTCAGAAAATCGGTAGAGCCGTTTTCCAGCGCGCTCTGACGCACGGCTTTCATATCACTGGTGGTGACCATGATGATAGGAATATCGTGAATGTGGGGCATCGCACGCAGGGCCTGAATGAATGCCAAACCATCCATGCCGGGCATCATGTAATCGGTCAGGATCAGGTCCGGGGTATTGCTTTTACACCATACGAGTGCTGCCGGGGCATCCTGCATGGTTAGCGGCTCACAGTCTTGTATGCGGCCAACCAGGTGGCGCATCACCATCAGGTTGGCCGGATTGTCGTCGACAATCAACACTGTCATTCTCATGGCAAACTTTGCTATCCGTTGAGTGTTTTATCGAAAGGTGCCACATCTACAACAATATGCCGTTGCGGTGCATTGTCAACAATACCATTATGATACTTATAGATATCCATC
Source organism: beta proteobacterium L13 (assembly GCA_000335715.1). Classification (GTDB taxonomy): domain Bacteria; phylum Pseudomonadota; class Gammaproteobacteria; order Burkholderiales; family Chromobacteriaceae; genus Vogesella. The sequence continues at coordinate 7,444 of AMYZ01000018.1, read as the reverse complement.
AAACTAAACAGATATCACGACACTAACAGGGTGAATTTTAGTAGCTACAGTTCATAATGAAGTGCTTATTCACAACCAAGGAGCACAAGCATGTTGAAGTTTGCACGCACATTGCTGGCCGCCGCGCTAGTTGTATCCTCAGTCAGCGCTCTGGCTCTCGACAAGCCAGCCGGTCGCGCCATCCTCACCGTATCGGGCCTGATTACCGAAAAGAACGCCGGCAATGATGCGCAGTTTGACGCCACCATGCTTGACAAGCTGCCGCAACAAAAAATGACGGTTGAAACACCATGGTACAAAACAGCCCAGACGTTTGAAGGCCCGCTGTTTCGCGATGTACTGAAAGCCACTGGTGCCAAGGGGAAAAAACTGTATGTCGTGGCGCTGAATGATTACGCTGCTGAAATTCCGCTGGCCGATCTGGAAAAGCACGACGTGATCCTGGCGCGTAAAATTGACGGCAAGGTATTGAATATCCGGGACAAAGGCCCGTTATTCATCATGTATCCGTTTCACAAAAAACCTGAACTGCGCACCAAGGATATTTACTCGCGCTGCGTATGGCAGGTAAACCGCATCCGTGTGGAATAAGCCTACACGGCTGCCGGAGTAAGCCGGTGTCCCTACGCCCAGCCAACCGCCGCGTCAGTAACCAGCTATGGTTGCTAGCCATTCTGATGGCAGCAGCCTTGCTGGTTGTCGGCCTGCTTTATCATCGGCAGCAGTCTGAAATGCAGCACTTTGCCGAACAGGGTGAGGACAATATCGTCTGGGTTTACTCGCAGCTGGGTATCGATTACTACCGCACACTGGGCGCCGCCAAAGTGGCGCTAGCTACCGGCCAGACGCAAGACCTGGATGAGCTGCAACTACGCTACGACATCCTGGTGTCACGCATCACCCTGCTTGGCGAATACCGCTACAGCCTGCTGTTCAAGAACGGGCAATGGTACAACACGCAAATGTCGGCGCTGACGCGCCTGATCGCGCACACCGACCAAAAACTGGCCAAAGGTGACGGTTACTTTACCCAGCGCAGCGCTGGCGAACTGGTAGCCGACCTGGATGCCATCGTCGAAAATGTGCGCGAGCTCACTATCGGTGCCAACAGCCGGCTCACGGAACAGGCTAACGAAAGCAATCGCAGCCTGCAAAGCATCAACACTACGGTAGCCGCCACCGCTGCCATCCTGATGCTGGTGGCCAGCCTGATGGCTGCCATCGCCTACCGCAACCTGTCACACAGCGAAAGACGCCGCGAGGAAGCCGAGCAGCTTAGCCGCGAGCTGGACCAGGCCCTTGCCCAGGCAGAGGCTGCCAATGAAGCCAAAAGTGCATTTCTCGCCAATATGAGCCATGAGATCCGCACCCCGATGAATGGCGTCATCGGCATGACCGAACTCACACTCGACACCGAACTTACCGCCGAGCAACGCGAATACCTGGAGCTGGTGAAATCGTCGGCCGACTCACTGCTGATCATCATCAATGACATTCTGGACTTCTCCAAAATCGAAGCAGGCAAGATGACGATCGAGGCCGTTACCTTCTCGCTGCGCGACCTGATCAGCCAAACCGTCTACCCTTTTGCACTGCGCGCTAGCAACCAGCCACTGGAAGTAGTCTGTCGTGTCTGCCCGGTACTGCCAGACAGGGTCATCTCCGACCCCTCGCGGCTACGGCAAATACTGAACAACCTGATCGGCAATGCCATCAAATTTACCCACAGCGGCGAAATCGTGCTGACAGTCAGCGGGGATATCAATGCCGACGGCTGCCTATTGCTGAACTTCTCGGTGCGGGATACCGGCATCGGCATCCCGCTAGAAAAACAGCAACTTATCTTTGATGCCTTCGCCCAAGCCGACAACAGCACCACACGCCGTTACGGCGGCACCGGCCTGGGGCTGTCCATCACCCAGAAACTGGTACGCCTGCTGGGTGGCCACATCAGCGTACAAAGCACCCCCGGTGTCGGCTCGGACTTCCAGTTCAGCGTACCTATGCAGCTAGCAGCCGAGCAGCCCGCACGACCGGTACCAACCGAATTGGCCGATATGCCGGTGCTGGTGGTGGATGACAACCCCACCAATCGCAGCTGGCTGGAAGCCATACTGAAAAGCTGGTCGATGCGGCCAACCTTGGCCGCAGATGGTTTCGAAGCGCTTGACCTGCTGGCACAGCACCCCTACCCGCTTGTTTTACTGGATGGCCACATGCCTGGCATGTCAGGCTTTGACGTGGCACTCCAGATCCGCGAAGACCAGCGTCGCGCTACCGTCATCATGCTGACCTCATCTGGCGAACGCGGCGACGCAAAGCGCTGCCAAGCACTGGGCATCCGCGGCTATCTCACCAAACCGGTGTCACAAGACGAGCTGCTTACCACCATCCAGCTATTGCAAAACCCGGGCAATACCACCGCCACTAGCGAGCTGGTGACCCGCCATACAGTACGCGAGCTGGGGCATAGCCTGAATATCCTGCTGGCAGAAGACAACCCGGTTAACCAGAAGCTGGCCGTTACCATACTGCACCGGCGCGGTTACCACGTAACCGTAGTCAACAACGGGCAAGAGGCACTGGATGCCATCGCTACCACCCACTACGATCTGGTACTGATGGATATGCAAATGCCAGTCATGGACGGCATGGAAGCCTGCCAGCACATCCGCGCCATGCAGGCATCAGGCAGCCTGGCACCCTTGCCCATCATTGCACTTACCGCCAATGCCATGAGCGGAGACAGGGAACGCTACCTGCAAGCCGGAATGGATGGCTATATCAGCAAACCCATCGATGCCACCCGCACCCTGGAAGAAATCCATCGTGTACTAGGTGACTCGCAAACAGCAGCACCACCATCTCCCCCGCCCGAGCAAGACAACACACCGGTGTTCCAGTACGAGCAGGCACTGAAAAACTGTGACGGTGACGAAAATTTCCTGCCGCTCCTGCTCGCAGCATTTCTTGACGATATGCCGGTACGGCTGGCTGACTTGCGCCAGGGCCTGCAACAAGGCGACCTGCCAGCCATCATCATGGCAGCGCATGCACTGAAAGGCAGCTGCCTGTCTATTGCCGCCTTGCAGTTGGCCGCACACTGCCGGCTGATGGAAACGGCTGCAGATGAAGGCCGGCTGACCGATGCCGAGGATAATCTACCCGAGCTGGAAGCTTGTAGCGTCGCGCTAACTGCGGCCCTTCAGCCCTATCTCAAGCAAGCCTGACAACACTGCAAGAAGGCAGTCATACCTCAGTGAGCATGGCAGGCCGCGCCGCAGAGGATGACAGCATGGGCACTTCCGATGCCGCACAAGCGCAGCACAGCAAACACGGTGCTCACTGGACGCCAGCCAGACGGGCATACTTGCAAAATCGCAAAATGAACCGACAAAAGCAAAACCCCCGCAAACCCTTGCCAGTGCTTGATTTCTCAATACTGGCTTGATGTTTGCGGGGGTTGAATTCTGGCGGAAGCGGTGAGATTCGAACTCACGGAAGGCTCACACCTTCGGCGGTTTTCAAGACCGCTGCCTTAAACCACTCGGCCACGCTTCCTGTCAGGCGTAGTGCCTTCAAGAGAGGCGCATGATACGCAAATTTTCCTGAGTTGCCTAGAGCTCATTGCGCTATTTGTGCATCACCTAGCCGTACATCGCTTTAAATCAAAACAAACAGCTGAAGCGCCTTGCGTATAACCAAAGCCATAAGCTGCAACAGCTGCGGGAAGTAAAGCATGCTTCCTGTAGCGAAGTCATTGACGCAACAAGAGCAATGACAAACAATTAATTATTGCCATGCAAATAATTCACCTCACGCATGAAACCTACGGCGCAACCCCACTATGCTTGATAGCAAACTTCTGCTGACACTCGCCTCCGTCATTGAAACCAACGGCTTTGAGCGCGCTGCCGCTCAGCTGGGCATTACCCAGTCTGCCGTATCGCAGCGCATCAAGCAATTAGAGTCACTGCTGGGACAGCCACTACTGATTCGCAGCCAGCCGATTGAAGCCACAAGCGTCGGAAAAACGCTGCTGCAACACTATAAGCAGATCAAAATGCTGGAGCTGGACTTGATGCAGCATCTCAAGCCAGAGAGCAATAATGGCAGACTGAACATTCTCAGTATCGGGGCTGATGCAGATAGCCTGTCAAGCTGGCTGATGCCTGCATTGCTACCATTGATGCATCAATATGACCTGCAGCTGCGCATCCTGCCTGGCGAGCACACGCCAGACCCGGCCGCTACCCAGAGCTCTGCCCATCTATGTGGCTGGCTCTCGCATAACAGCAGCACCCTGCACGGCAGCCAGTGCCTTTACCTGGGTGACATTCATTATCAATGCGTATGCTCACCCGCGTACCTGCAACGCCACTTTACTGATGGCATCCATGCAGCATCCCTGGCCAACACTCACGCCGTGATTCTGCATGGGCAACATGCGCGACATGCGTTCTATCTGCAACAAACATTGGCATACATGGGCGACTTCCCTTACTCCAGCGCACCCACACCCGAAGCCATGCTTACCCTTATTCGCGCCGGGCTGGCCTACGGACTGATACCACAAGAGTACCTTGGCCACATGTCTCAGGGGGGCGGGCTGGCTACGCTAGCCCCCCCTTTATCGCTACCACTTTACTGGCACCATTGGCGCGCAGAACCCGCCATTGCCAAGGCCTTGGGTGAAGCATTGCTGAGTGCACGCCAAGTACGTGGCGACGCTTACTACAACGCACACGTGGCCATTGACACAAGAAGTGATTGACAACGCCGACCTGGCGCAGGAATATCCCACGCCCTTTTGCGTGGAGAGCATCGATGGAACACACCATCCCGTGGGATACCCTGGCCAAGGAAGCACGTGCTGCAGCACGTCACGCTTACGTGCCTTATAGCCGTTTTACAGTGGGCGCGGCCATCCTGACCTCTGATGGCAAAATCGTACGCGGCTGCAATGTAGAAAATGCCTCGTACGGCCTGACCAATTGCGCAGAACGCACCGCCATCTTTACTGCACGCGCCGAAGGCATGCAGTCTGTACTGGCGGTCTGCATCTACACCCCTACAGCCACCCCCACCCCACCCTGCGGCGGTTGCCGCCAGGTACTGAACGAATTTGGCCCTACCATGCAAGTACGCGCCATTTGCGACGGCGAGGGCATTATCGACACTACACTGGATACGCTTCTGCCCGGTGCTTTTGGCCCGAAAAACCTGGACTAGTCGCCGCGATGCAAAACAATGGGGCTGGCATCTCGCCAGCCCCTTTAGTTTAAAAACTACCCTGCCTGGGTAGCGCTGCGGGTAGCCACAGTGGCCACCAGCCATCGCCATCAGCTTCGCAAGCGCTACTGACCCCCAAGCCTGGAACAGCCACGAGCTCGCCCGCTGCATTGTGCAGCAATGGCCAGGCGTCCCGCAGCAAGGCGGGTACGGCGTGTGTCTGGAACAGCTTCTTCAGTGCCACGCGGCCAACCTTCTGCTGCAAAACCTCACCACCCTCTCGCATGCGTAGCCACACGGTTTCTTGTGTACACGCTGCTGACAAACCACCGCGTTGCCATGCCCATTCCAGGCTACCAAATGGTGTCACAACCCTTACGCCCGGCTGGCAAACCAAAGGCCAGGGCGGTGGGTCATCACACCAGGCAACGGGGATAAGCTGCTGCCGATAGCGCAGTATTTGTCCCCGCGGCACTTGCAGCCTGGCCGCCTCGCCCCTCAACACCGCCCGCTGAAAATCAAGCAAAGCTGCAGGTGCGGGCGCAGCCCAGCCCAGCAAACCTAACCAATGCAACAACAACAGGCGCTGCCTGGCTGCTGACAAAGCCTGCCAGGCGGGTAGCTGCAGCCGGTTATCAGACAGACAATACTCGGCATCGAGCGCAGCCATCTCATCCAGTACACTGGCTGCATCGGCCATCTGCGCTGCGCTGCGTGCCAGCCGGGCATCCAGCCCGCTGATGCGCTGGCGTAATGCCGGCAAGGTATCCAGGCGCAGATAATTGCGCAGATAGTTGGCCGCATCGCTATTGCTGTCATCCTCCACCCACACTAGCGAGCGCTGCCGGGCATACGCAGCCAGCTGGGCGCGGCTGAAGGACAGTAGCGGGCGCCATAACCACTTGCCCTGCCACTGGCGCAGCACCGGCATAGCCGCCAGGGCCTTTACCCCGCCGCCGCGCAGCAGCTGCAGCAGCGCGGTTTCACTTTGATCATCAGCATGGTGTGCCAATGCCACAAGCTGCTGCGGCGAGCGCGCCAGCGCCGCGTAACGCGCATTACGTGCGACGGCCTCCAGGCTCTCGCCCCCCTGCCGCTGCAATTGCACCCGCTCGGCACGCAGTGCCACGCCACGCAGGGCACACTGTTGCTCGCAATGCACCAACCATGCATCTGCTTGCTGACTGATGCCATGGTGCACGTGAATAGCCGATACCTGTGGCCCAGCGCGCTCATCGCGCCAGCGGCAGAGCAAATCCAGCAGCACCATGGAGTCCAGACCGCCGGACAATGCCAGCTCCAAATGACAATGGCCGGACAAAGTGTCCGGCCAACTCTGGATCAAGGCAGTCAGCAGATCAGGCTGCATTTTCCTTGAAGCGCCCATAGCTCATCAGGCGGTCAAAACGGGTTTTCAGCAGCTCGTCCACGCCGCGGCCATTGGCTTCTTTCAGCTGATCTTGCAGTACGCGCTTCAGCGAAGTCATCATGGACGCGTGGTCACGGTGCGCACCGCCCAGCGGCTCGTTAACCACACGGTCAATCAGACCCAGGGTTTTCAGGCGTGGCGCGGTAATACCCAGCGCCTCGGCCGCATCGGCTGCGCGCTCTGCGGTCTTCCACAGAATGGAAGCACAACCTTCCGGCGAAATAACCGAGTACGTAGAGTACTGCAGCATATTCACGTAGTCGCCCACGGCAATCGCCAGTGCACCACCTGAACCGCCCTCACCGATCACCGTGACGATAACCGGTACCTTCAAGCGGGCCATTTCGTACAGGTTGCGGCCGATGGCTTCGGACTGGCCACGCTCTTCTGCACCGATACCCGGGTACGCACCTGGCGTATCGACAAAAGTAATCACCGGCAGGCCGAATTTTTCAGCGGTTCGCATCAGGCGCAATGCCTTGCGGTAGCCTTCCGGGCGCGGCATGCCAAAGTTGCGATAGATCTTGTCTTTGGTATCGCGGCCTTTCTGGTGGCCAATCACCATGACAGGCTGGTCATTGAACCGAGCCAGGCCACCAACTATTGCCGGGTCATCGGCATAAGAACGGTCGCCATGCAGTTCCTGAAAGTCTGTAAACAGGCTGTTAATGTAATCCAGCGTATAAGGACGCTGCGGATGACGCGCCACAATTGCAATTTGGGAAGGGGTCAGTTTGCTGTACAAGGTTTTTGTCAGCTCTTGACTCTTCTTCTGCAAGCGCG
>AMYZ01000017.1 GCA_000335715.1 beta proteobacterium L13 | reverse complement strand
CAGGCTGGGTTTTTTTATTTGCTGCTACCGCAAGCTTATTCGCTGCGCGGGCGACGGTCGCCGCTGCCACCTTGGCGTGGGCCGCTGCTGCTGCGGTTGCGGTCGCCGTAGCCACCGCGGTTGCCGCCGTAGCCGCCACCTGGTTTGCGGTCACCGTAGCCGCCGCCATTGCTGCGACGTGGGCCACCTTTGCCAGCCGGACGGCCTTTCGGTGGGCGACGGGTTGGCTCCAGGCCCTGGATCACGGCTTCGGTCAGCTGGCGCTTGAGGTACTGCTCGATACGGCGTACGCGGTGGAATTCGCGCGATTCGGCAATGGTAATCGCCACGCCGCTACGGCCAGCACGGCCGGTACGGCCAATACGGTGTACGTAGTCTTCGGCTTGTTTCGGCAGATCGTAGTTCACTACCAGGCCAATGCCCGGTACATCGATACCGCGAGCGGCTACGTCGGTGGCTACCAGGATCTTGATGCGGCCACGACGCAGGTCGTTCAGGGTGCGGTTACGCCAGCTTTGTGGCATGTCGCCGTGCAGGCAAGCTGCGCTGTAGCCCATGTCGGACAGCTTGTCAGCGATTTCTTCGGAGCCGATCTTGGTGGCGGTAAACACGACTGCCTGGTCAAAGTTGGCTTCTTTCAGGATCGCATCCAGCAGGCGCTGTTTGTGATTGTTGTCATCTGCGTACAGCAGGTGCTCTTCGATATTGCCGCTTTCCTCTTTGCGCTCGATCTCGATGCGCTGCGGGTCGCGGGTCATGCGTTCTGCCATCTTGCCCACGATACCGTCCAGGGTAGCGGAGAACAGCAGGGTCTGACGCTCGCTAGGGGTAGCGGCCACGATGGTTTCGATGTCTTCGATGAAGCCCATGTCCAGCATGCGGTCGGCTTCGTCCAGAATCAGCATTTCCAGGCGGGAGAAATCAATACGGCCGGAGCGCATGTGGTCCATCAGGCGGCCAGGGGTGGCCACGATGATGTCAACAGGGCGCGACAGGGCGCGAGTCTGGAAGCCGAACGACGCGCCACCCACCAGGGTAACGGTACGCAGCCAGCGCAGCTCTTCACCGTAAACCAGGGCGTTTTTTTCTACCTGCTGAGCCAGCTCGCGGGTAGGGGTCAGCACCAGAACGCGTGGGCCGTTGCCGGCGCCTTTGGAGCGCTCGCTGACACGGGTCAGTGCTGGCAGCAGGAAGGCAGCGGTTTTGCCGCTACCTGTTTGTGCCGAAACAAGCAGGTCGCGACCAGCGATGGCGGCAGGCACGGCTTCGCCTTGTACCGGGGTCGGCGTGTCGTAGCCGGCTTTTTCCAGTGCTTTGGCAATAGCGGGGGCCAGCCCCAGGTCGGAGAACTTCTGCATGGTGAATCCTTTCAGTCCGGCGTGATGCGCCGGTTGTGAGCCCGCTTGGGGTTACAGGTCATCGAACCAACCTGACAAGCGGCGAACAGCAGTCCTGAAAGGACGAGGCGGAAACGAAGCCAAATAGGGTCAGATGCGATGAAATCGTAGAGGCCGGCAGCGCGGGTGTTACTGCCAGCAATTTCGAGAAGGGCGCATTCTAATGAAAATAATTCGATTGCGCAAGGGTTTTTAAAGTACAGGCTATGCAAGTGACTGATTTTTAAAAAGCCAGCCAGATTGTATGCAAAAAAAAGCCATCAGCAGTACGCCAGCCAGCCCAGGGTGCTGTGGCTGGCGGCGGTGGGGCGGTATTCGGCGCCCAGCCAGCCGGTATAGCCATTTTTTCCAATAAAATCAAAATAATCACGCAAGGGCAGGGTGCCGCTGCCGGGCTCGCCACGGCCCGGGTAGTCGGCAAACTGGATATGGGCGGCCTGCGGCAGGTGACGCGCCAGCAGGGCCGGAATATCCAGATTCATGCGTGCGGCGTGGTAAATATCGATTTGCAGCCCGATGCCCGCTTGCGGTATGTCGGACAGCAGCTGGGCGACTTCGTCTGGTGTGCGCAGCAGAAAGCCAGGCATGTCCAGGTCGTTGATGGCTTCGCAGCACAGGCACAGGCCGTGCGGGGCAAAGAAGTCGGCGGCCAGCTGCAGGTTGGCCGCCAGTGTGGCCAGGCAGGCCTGGCGGCTATGGCCTGCGGCCAACCTGCCGGGCAGGATATTTAGCAGTGGTACGCCCAGGGTCTGCGCGTAGTGCAGTGTCTGGGGCAGAGCGGCAGCAAAGTCGTCGCGGCGGCCGGGGTGGCTGGCCAGGCCCGGGCCGCCTGTCATCAGGTCGCCCGCCGGCACATTGATCAGAATCACCGGCGTGCCGGCAGCGCGGGCGGCTGCGGCCAACGCTTCGGCCGGGTGGTCGTAGGGGAACTGGATCTCTACTGCGCCAAAGCCGGCCGCAGCGGCCTGAGCAAAGCGCTGCGGCAGTGGGTATTCGGTAAACAGCAAGGACAGGTTGGCCGCAAAGCGTGGCATGGTTTACTCCTGTGACAGGTAGTGCAGCAGCAGGCTGCTGAGGTCGTGCTGCTCGTGCCCGGCCTGGCAGTGGGCGTGTAGCAGCGCCTGCGCCTGGCTGGCCATGGGCAGCGGGCGCTGCGTGGCATTGCCCAGTGCGGTAGCGTTGTTCAGGTCTTTCAGTAGCGTGGCGGCCTTCCATTGTACCGGCGTGAACTGGCGGGTGGCCATGCGCGGGGCCAGGATCTGGAACGGTAGTGAGTCGGCAAAGCCGCCGGCCAGTGCCGGGGCCAGCAGGCTGGCATCCACCCCCGCGGCCTCGGCCAGTTGCACGGTTTCGGCAATCAGTGCGGCAGTGCTGGCAACGATCAGCTGATTGCAGACTTTGGTGACCTGCCCGGCGCCCACATCGCCCATGCGGGTGACGCGCTGGCTCAGGTGCGCCAGTAGTGGGCGCAGGGTGTCGATGTCGTCTGCCGCGCCCCCCGCCATGATCACCAGTTGGCCGCTTTCTGCGCCTTTCACGCCGCCGGATACCGGCGCATCCACCCAGCGCATGCCGCAGCTTGCGGCCAACCTTTGGGCAAAGCTGCGCGTGGCGTCGGGGGCGATGCTGGAAAAGTCCACCAGTAGCTGCCCGGCGCGGCCATGCTCGGCAATGCCGCCTGCGCCAAACACCACACTGTCTACCGCGGCAGTATCTGACACACACAGCATGATGATGTCGCAGCGCGCTACCAGTGCGGCGATGCTGGGTGCCACGTTGGCACCGGCAGCCTGTAATGCAGCGGTTTTGTCCGCGCTGCGGTTCCATACGTGTAGCGGCACGCCGGCGCCCAGCAGGCGCTGGCACATGGGCTGGCCCATCAGGCCCAGGCCGATAAATCCAGTTTGCAGTGACATGCTTTCCCCTTTGCTAACTAGCCGTGATGCTAGCGCAGCAGCACCGGTGGTGTCGCGCGGCAAAAAAAGCGGGCCGGCGAAGGCCGGCCCGTAAAGTAGATATTGCAACAAGGGAAGGTCGCGGGCGGCAAGGCGCACCCGCAGCACCCACGCAGAGCTTGCTAGCAAGCAAAAGCGTAAGGCTAGCTTACGTTAAGCCCATTGGCATGGCAATGGGGTGCGTAGATGTGCCGCAGGCATGATGGAGCGGCCGTAGGTTTGCGGTACAATCCCGCCTTTTTTGCGAAGGGATAGGGGTGGTGAACGATTTGCACAGTGCCCGTTACCAGGCATCGCGCCCTTGGGCCAAGCGTGTGGCGCAGCTGTTTAGCCAGCAGGCTAGCCGTGAAGACGCCTGCGCCCAGGCAGCGCAGGTGGTACAGCGCGAGCTGGAGCAGCTTGCCGGGGTGTACACCATCAATGACACCCAGCGTGAAACCGAATTTGTGCTGGCCGAGGCCTATGGCCTGTTTGTGCGTGACGGCCGTCGAGCGATGACGTTTGCCCCGGACCTGGCGCGGGCGCTGCAGCACACGCGCCCGCTGTCAGCATTGCCGGCAGTCTTGCCCTTGCCCGCAGGGACGTTTTTGCTGAGCTTGCCGGGCGAGGCGGGTAGTGCGGCCGCGTATGTCACCCACGATGCCGCAGCACAGCGGCTGGATATTTTGCTGCTGATGCCGGATTTTGCCCCGGTCGGAGTGCCCTGCCATCAGCGCATGGAGGCGGCACTGACGCTGGGCGTAGCTTACCCCGGCTCGGTGCAGGTGCCGGATTCGCCGGCGCTGGCCAGCTGGAAACCCTGGCTGGAAACACTGTTTGCCGGGCTGGCTATGCTGGCCCAGCCGCAGCTGACCTTGGCCGCACAATGGCAGCCAGCGCCGTCGGCTGGCGATGCGCAGCTGCTGCATAGCGGTAGCGCCCGTGACAAGCAGCGCGTGCGTGCGGGCTTGCTCAAGGCGGGGGCGCAAGAGGTGTTGCTGGCACAGCGTGCCGGGCTGCTGCCACTGGATGGTGAGCTGAAGGCCGGCTACTGGCGCACGCAAGCAGGCAAGGCTGGCGAGCGCCTGGTGTGGGTGGCGCCGCGCCCTGCATAAGAACGGCAGACATGAAAAAACCGCAGCGCTGTGGCCTGCGGTTTTTTTACGGCTGTGGTCGCCGGGTGTTACAGAAACTGTACGATCAGACTGCGCAGTGTGCTGATCTCGAACGGCTTGTCACAGATGGCCGACACGCCAGCTTCTTCTACAGCGGCCAGCCGCGTTTCGTCCTGCTCGCCGGATACCATCAAAATGGGTACCGACATTTGCGGGCTGAGCGTGCGTACGTATTCGATCAGCGCGCGGCCGTCCATTTCCGGCATGTTGTAGTCGGTGATGATCAGGTCGAACTGGGTTTCCTGCAGTAGCGGTATGGCCGACATGCCGTTGGCCGCTTCTTCGATCTGGTCAAAGCCCATGCGCTCCAGCACGGTGCGCAGGTAGTGGCGCGAAGTGCTGCTATCGTCCACCAGCAGAACGCGTTTGGTGTCCAGATCGTAGTGCTCCAGCTCGGCGCGGGTTTCTTCGGTATTCAGGTAGTCCAGCGCCGAGCACAGCGCGCGGTCGAGCTGGCGGGTGGTAAACGGCTTGGGCAGAATGGCCAGCGCACCGGCCTGGCGAATGGCATCCAGCTGCTGGGCGCGGGTTTCGCTGGAGATCAGCACATAGGGCATGTCGCGGATTTCACCGTCGGCACGCATGGTCACCACCAGCTCGGCACCGGTCATGTCGGGCAGATACATGGCGCTGATGGTGATATCCGGGCGCGGTAGCTCGCGCATGCGCTCCAGGCCTTGCGTGCCGGTTTCCAGCAGATCGATATTCTCTATACCCATTTCCCGCAGGTGATTCTGGATGATGAGCCTTTGGGTGCGGGAAGGCTCGATCAGGCAGACCATCAGGTTTTGCAGATCAAACATGCTGTTTTCCTGTTTTGCTTTCTTGCAAGCATAGACACTAGGCCGCTTTAGGTCTAACCCATCTGCTGAAAACCTTATTTCTATAAGTCTGACTTGTGGGTTTTGCCTGAATTGCGTTGCTCGTTTGCCGCAGTTTCTTCCAGCCAGTGGCAAAAAGCATGAATGGCCACGTCGTCCACCGCAGCGCGCGGGGCGATCCAGCAGTAGTCGCGCACAGGTACTACCGGCTGCTGCAGCGGTGCGACCAGCTTGCCGCTATCCAGTGCCTGTTGCGCCATCGGCAATGGCCCCAGCACCACGCCCAGGCCGTCCATGGCCGCCTGCAGTGCCAGCGAGAAGCGGTCGAAATGCAGGCTACTGGCCGGCTTCAGTTCCGGCACGCCCGCCAGCGTGAACCAGCGCTGCCACTGGGTTGGCCGCGTATCGGCGTAGAGCAGTGTGTGGTGCGCCAGATCAGCAGGCTGCTGTATGGCCTGGCGTGCCAGCAAGGCCGGGCTGCACAGCGGCAGTTCCCATTCTTCCAGGAACGGTTTGGCCAGGTGGCCAGGCCAGTCGCCCGGGCCTCGGCGGATGGCAATGTCGAACGGCGTGTCGAGCCGGCTGATGTCGCGGTCTGATGTCACCAGGTGCAGGTCGATATCCGGAAACCGTGCCCGGAAGCCCTGTAGCCGCGGCAGCAGCCAGAACAGCGCAAACGTGGGGGTGGAGTTGATCGACAGCCGGCGCTGGCGGTCGGGCTGTAGCAGCTGGCTGGTGGCGTTGGCGATCAGGTCCAGGCCGTCCTGTACCTGTACCAGGTAGCGCCAGCCGGTGTCGGTGAGTTTCACGCGCCCGCCGCTGCGCTCGAATAGCTGCACGCCCAGCCATTCTTCCAGCTGCTTGATCTGCTTGCTCACAGCGCCGTGCGTAACGTGCAGCTCGTTGGCCGCAGATGAGAAGCTTTCCAGCCTTGCCGCAGCTTCGAAAATGCGCAAACCGTTGAGGGGAGGGTAAGTATTCATGGCTGTGATTTTATCTCACAATCTATGTTTCGATTACTCGTTTGTGCATGTATCGCCAAGCGCGTAATCTTCACGAATCATAGCCGGGAGTCGTAGTAATATCCCGGATGGTTGCCGGCAGCCCGCACCCGCTGCCGTCAGGCTGATTGCAAACAACCCAAGCAAAAAGGTCCCGAGCCATGCTAGTAGCTTACCGCCAACATGTTGCCGAGCGCGCCGCGCTGGGCATCCCGCCACTGCCGCTGACTGCCAAACAGGTAGAAGAACTGGTTGAACTGCTGAAAAACCCGCCTGCTGGCGAAGAGCAGGCACTGGTAGAGCTGATTACCCACCGTGTACCACCAGGCGTGGATGACGCAGCCAAGGTAAAAGCCTCCTTCCTGGCCGCCGTTGCCGAAGGCACGGTAGCGTCGCCACTGGTATCGCGCGAGCTGGCTACCGAGCTGCTGGGCACCATGCTGGGCGGCTACAACGTGAAGCCGATGATCGACCTGCTGGGCGACGAAAAAGTCGGCGCCATCGCTGCCGAAGGCCTGAAGAAAACCCTGCTGGTATTCGATTTCTTCAATGATGTGAAAGAGCTGGCCGACAAGGGCAATGCCAACGCCAAGGGCGTACTGCAAAGCTGGGCCGACGCAGAATGGTTCACCAGCCGCCCGGCCGTGGCTGAAAAAATCACCGTGACCGTATTCAAGGTGCCGGGCGAAACCAACACCGACGACCTGTCGCCGGCACCGGACGCCTGGAGTCGCCCTGACATCCCGATGCACTACCTGGCCATGCTGAAGAACACCCGCCCCGACGCGGCCTTCAAGCCGGAAGAAGACGGCAAGCGCGGCCCGATGCAGTTCATCGAAGACCTGAAGAAAAAAGGCAACCTGGTCGCCTATGTAGGTGACGTAGTCGGTACCGGCTCCTCGCGTAAATCCGCTACCAACTCGGTGGTATGGGCTACTGGCCAGGACATCCCGTTCGTACCGAACAAACGCTTCGGCGGCGTGACCCTGGGCGGCAAAATCGCCCCGATCTTCTTCAACACCCAGGAAGACTCTGGCTCCCTGCCTATCGAAGTAGAAGTATCCAAGCTGGAAATGGGCGATGTGATCGACATCTACCCGTATGAAGGCAAAATCGAAAAAGACGGCCAGCTGGTAGAAAAATTCAGCCTGAAATCCGACGTGCTGCTGGATGAAGTACGCGCCGGTGGCCGTATCAACCTGATTATCGGCCGTGGCCTCACCGCCAAAGCCCGTGAAGCACTGGGCCTGCCGGCCTCCACCGAATTCCGCCTGCCGAAAGACCCGGTAGACAGCGGCAAAGGCTTCTCTCTGGCACAGAAAATGGTTGGCCGCGCCTGTGGCCTGCCGGAAGGCCAGGGCGTACGTCCAGGCACTTACTGTGAGCCACGCATGACCACCGTGGGTTCGCAAGATACCACCGGCCCGATGACCCGCGACGAGCTGAAAGACCTGGCTTGCCTGGGCTTCTCTGCCGACCTGGTGATGCAGTCGTTCTGCCACACCGCCGCCTACCCGAAACCGGTAGACGTGAAAATGCACAAAGAGCTGCCGGCCTTCATCTCCACCCGCGGTGGCGTAGCACTGCGCCCTGGCGATGGCGTGATCCACAGCTGGCTGAACCGCCTGCTGCTGCCGGATACCGTGGGTACCGGTGGTGACTCGCACACCCGCTTCCCGATCGGCATTTCCTTCCCGGCAGGTTCCGGCCTGGTGGCTTTTGCCGCCGCCACCGGCGTCATGCCGCTGGACATGCCGGAATCGGTACTGGTGCGCTTCAAGGGCGAACTGCAGCCGGGCGTGACCCTGCGTGATCTGGTAAACGCCATCCCGCTGTACGCCATCAAGCAAGGCCTGCTGACCGTGGCCAAAGCCGGCAAGAAAAACATCTTCTCCGGCAAAGTGCTGGAAATCGAAGGCCTGCCAGACCTGAAGGTAGAGCAAGCGTTCGAGCTGTCCGATGCGTCTGCCGAGCGTTCTGCCGCCGGTTGCACCGTGCGCCTGAACAAAGCGCCTATCGTCGAATACATGAACTCCAACATCACCCTGATGAAGTACATGATCGCCGAAGGCTACGCCGATGCCCGCACCCTGGAGCGCCGCATCAAGAAGATGGAAGAGTGGATCGCCAACGGCGAACTGCTGCAGCCGGACGCCGATGCCGAATACGCTGCCGTGATCGAAATCGATCTGGCCGACGTAAAAGAGCCGATCGTGGCCTGCCCGAACGACCCGGACGACGTGAAGTTCATGTCCGAAGTGGCCGGCACCCAGATCGACGAAGTGTTCATCGGCTCCTGCATGACCAACATCGGTCACTTCCGCGCCGCTTCCAAGCTGCTGGAAGGCAAGCGCGACCTGCCGGTAAAACTGTGGCTGGCCCCGCCAACCAAGATGGACGCCGAACAGCTGACCAACGAAGGCCACTACGGCGTATTCGGCATGGCCGGTGCTCGCACCGAAATGCCGGGCTGCAGCCTGTGCATGGGTAACCAGGCGCAGGTACGCGAAGGCGCCACCGTGATGTCCACCTCCACCCGTAACTTCCCGAACCGTCTGGGCAAGAACACCAATGTGTTCCTGGGCTCAGCCGAACTGGCCGCGATCTGCTCCAAACTGGGCAAGATCCCGACCGTGGCGGAATACCACGCCAACATCGGCATCATCAACGAGAAGAGCGCCGAGGTGTACCGCTACATGAACTTTGACCAGATCAAAGACTATCAGGACGTGGCTGATACCGTTAAAGCTTAATAAAATCAGTATCTTACTGATTTGACATTTTGGGGGTTTGGTAGGGGTTTCGGCAACGATACCCCCACTGATACCCCCAATTTTTTTGGTACCCCAGCCCCAAATGCCCGGTTTATCGGGTGTTGCGTAAATGCCTACATCGAATGGTAGTACCTGACTTGAGCGGTGCATGGGTCGAAGCATGGTCAGTTATCTGATTCGTTACCGGCTAAATCTGCTCTGCGGCCAACCTCGATGTCTTGCCCTTCACCGTAGCTGTCCATCTCTCTTGTGCCCATTTCGCGGCCGCTTCGATACCCCCACCTTCACCCCTTGGCTATCGATTTGAATTTGTACATAATCAAATACTCAGCAAGGAGTGCCGTCATGATCCCCATCCCTTACCAGGCCGCCAGCCGGCCGCAGCTGTTGCTGCCCCTGTTCTGTAGCCGCGTGCCAGCCGGTTTCCCGTCGCCGGCTGACGACTATCTGGAAGCCAAACTCGACCTGGTGGAGCTGCTGGTGTCCGACCCGGCCGCCACCTTCATGGTGCGGGTGCGCGGCGACAGCATGAGCGGGGCGGGCATCGGTACCGGCGACATCCTGATCGTGGACCGCAGCATCACCCCGACGCACGGCATGATCGTGCTGGCCATTGTGGACGGCGAGTTCACCGTCAAGCGCCTGTACCGGCGCGGTACCCGCGTGGCGCTGATCCCGGAAAACCCCCATTACCAGCCCATCGAGCTGCACGACGGCCAGGAGCTGCAGATCTGGGGCGTGATCAAGTCCTGCATCAAGCAGTTTTGCTAGCCATGCCGCTATTTGCCCTGGTGGACGGCAACAGCTTCTACGCCAGCTGCGAGCGCGTGTTCCGCCCCGACCTCATCGGCAAGCCCATCGTGGTACTCAGCAACAACGACGGCTGCGTGGTGGCGCGCAGTGCCGAGGCCAAGGCACTGGGCATCAAGGGCTTTGTGCCGTTCTTCGAAATCCGCCCCCTGTGCCAGAAGCACGACGTGGCGGTGTTCAGCTCCAACTATGCGCTGTACGGCGACATGAGCCAGCGCATGATGCAGGTGATCGGCCGTTGGGGTATCGACCAGGAGGTATACAGCGTGGATGAATCCTTCATCACGCTGGACGGTATCCCCGGTCTGCGCGAGCACGCCACGCGGCTGCGTGCCGACGTACTGCAACGGGTGGGCATCCCCACCTGCGTCGGTATCGGCCCCAGCAAGACGCTGGCCAAGCTGGCCAACCACGTGGGCAAGGTCTACCCGCGGGCGCAGGGCGTGTTTGCCTGGCACTGGCTGACGCCGGAATGGCAAGACAAACTGATGGCGCGCATCGCGGTGGGCGAGGTATGGGGAATAGGGCGCCGCATCGCGGAAAGGTTGGCCGCCATGGGCATCCATAGCGCGCTGGACCTGAAGCACGCCGACCCGCGCGACATCAAGCGCCAGTTCAACGTGGTGGTGGAACGCACCGTAGCCGAGCTGAATGGCATCAGCTGCCTGGCGCTGGAAGACGTGGCCCCGGCCAAGCAGCAGATCATCGCCAGCCGCAGCTTTGCCGAGCTGGTGCACGACTTCGACACCCTGGCCAGCGCCATCAGCCACCACGCCTGCCGCGCCGCCGAAAAGCTGCGCCGCCAACACAGTCACGCCCGGCTGGTCGCGGTCAGCATCCGCACCAACCGCTTTCGCCAGCAGGACGCCCAGTACGCTGGCTGGGAGGTCTACCCACTGATCCACCCCTCATCCGACAGTGCCACCATCACCGCCGCCGCGCTGGCCGGCCTGCGCCGCGTATATCGCCCCGGCTACAGCTACAAGAAAGCCGGCGTGGTACTGCTGGAAATCGGCCCCGCCGACCGCGTGCAGCCCGACCTGTTCGCCCCCACGCCCGACCCACGCCGGGGCAGGGTGATGGCGGTAATGGACCACATCAACCGCGAATACGGCCGCGGCACGCTGCGCCTGGCCAGCGAGAAGCTGCACAGCGGCTGGGCGATGCGGCAAGAAAAAAGGTCGCCACGATGGACGACCTGTTGGGGGGAGTTGCCGGTGGTGTAGGCATGGGCCGTTTGTCGGCCAAAGCAGCCGGTCAATGATGTAACGAGTAATGACCGCTTTACATAGAACCCGGCCCCTCAGCTGAGCAGCACCAACTGCAGTCCAAGCCCGAGTAGACAGATAAAAAAAATCGCCATTTCTGGCGACTGAACGAAGTCTTGAGGATCTTCGGGGAAAACCAAGCTGGCTAAATGTACCCAGCAGCCATAGTTACCGTGCTTACCACGCATGCAGCTGGTTATCTGGAAACGTACCATTTTTGACCGCAGACACATAGGCAGCAAAGGCTGCGTGGATACCACCGCTGTCCTGCATGAAGTTCCGCACGAATCTAGCCATGCGACCAAGATTGAGCCCCAGCATGTCGTGCATGACCAGCACTTGACCCGCTGTACCATTACCGGCACCAATACCAATAGTGGCGCATTGGGACATGCTGACAGTAATGTTGGCCGCAAGCGTGGCGGGGATCATTTCCAGCACCATCATGGCTGCGCCTGCTTCATCCAGTGCTGTAGCGTCCGTTTGAATAACTGCTGCCGCTTCCACCTCGCGCCCCTGCACACGGTAGCCACCAAGAGCCGACACGGTTTGCGGTGTCAGCCCGAGGTGCCCGCATACCGGAATCCCTCGCTCCACCAGAAAACCCACCACTTCTGTAGTCCAGCCGCCACCTTCAAGTTTGACCATCTGTGCCCCTGCCTGCATGAGTTGTATAGCCGATTCAATAGCCCGATCACGTGACTGCTGATAAGTACCAAAGGGAAGGTCTGCAATGATCAGCGCCCGTCCATCTGCACGCTGCAGGCCTTGGGCAACACACTGGGTGTGGTACAGCATGCTCTCCAGAGATACCCCAACTGTGGAGTTTCGACCCTGGCACACCATCCCCAGAGAGTCGCCAACCATGATGCAATCGACACCGGCCTGATCGGCCGTGGCAGCAAAGGTGGCGTCATATGCGGTGAGTACCGCGATTTTTTCCCCTCGTGTACGCATGTCGGCAAGCTGCCGGATAGTCACCTGTTTGCGGCTCTCGCCTGCGGGGCGCTGGATCTGCCCATAGGGCGGATTCGATGCAATAACGGGGGATGCTTGGCCGGGGCTAGATTGTTGGCTCATATATAACCTGCCATCGTAATGACCTTGTGGTGGGTGATGTGTGGAGATCTTGCTGCATATGTGTCGTATTGCCAGCAGGGCAGTGCGTCGGGCCTTTCCGGGTAAAACTTGCAACACGCCAGACTGCGGGTCAGCTTAATCAGATGGACTGACATTGACGATGGTGGCTTGCATCAGGGCGATTACCTTGTAAGTGGTGGCATCATCACTGAACGCACGAACCTCGCCGGTACAGACAGTAAGAAGCCGGCCTGCGTTTTGGACTTGACCAATAGCCAGGAAGTGCTTACCCAGTGCTGGCCTGAGCAGATTAATCTTGAATTCGGCAGTGACCACCTCAGACCCAGTAGGCGTTTTGGTGAGTGCCGCGTAGCCACAGGCGCTATCCACAATGCTGGTAATTGCGCCGGCATGCATATAGCCGTGTTGCTGGGTGAGCGCGGAGGAAAAAGGTAGCGCAATATGAACTACCCCCTCCGATATATGCGCGAGTGTGGCGCCCAGTGTTGCCATCAGTCCTTGTGTTTTGAAGCTGCTGGTAATCCGTTCTTGTATATCGTTCATGTTGTCACTCCTTACTTAACTGGTTCCTACGTTGGCCACTCCCGAGCTTGCATCGTGGTGGTGTCAGTGCAAACTGGCAATAACAAGGCGTCAGGATTTATCTCAGCGTATGGCTTGCTCAGTGATCAACAGCAAGCCGATCACGATCATGGCTGCTCCTGAGACGCGGCTTACCAGTCGCGCTGCACGAGGGCGGCTTTGTAATACTGCCTGAGCACTGAAGCCGACACACAAATACACCACGCCGCAACTGAAAATGTGTATCAGCCCTAGCGCGACAATCTGCACTGGAATTGACCACGCTGCCGTCTTATCGGTGAACTGTGGCAGGAGAGCCAGAAACAACAGAAATACCTTGGGATTCAGGCCGCTCACGCATGCCCCCTTGATGGCCCAGTGGTGCCAGGACGGAATGGAAGCCATGCTTGCCGCACTCGGACTGGCAGGGTGGCGCAGCATATTGATACCCACCCACAGAAGATAAGCAGCACCGATAACTGTCAGGATAGTGAGCATCGCCGGCATGCTTGCAACCAAAGCCCCCACTCCGGCAGCCACCACCAAGGTCGCAGCTAGATGACCGAACAGCAGGCCAGCGACCGCAGGCACCACGACGCGCCCTTGCATGCCGGCAGCGATGGCATAGGCCCAGTCTACGCCCGGAGTAATGACAAACAAGATAGAGACCGCCCAGAACGCGGCAACAATGCTTACAGACATGGCTGACGCTCCTCAGGCGTTTCCTGCCCACCTTGTCTAGGCACAATGCCTGTCACTCGCCCCACCAAAAGTTGCCGACATATAGACTTTTCCATTCGCATCACCTCTCATCACCGTCCCATTCCGTGCACGAACATGAGAAGGGTTGATATTTCCAAGTTGGAATCAATTTTTGGAAATACTATCCAATAGTGACTAGAATGTGCTTCCAAATGTTAATGCGAGCTGCGAGCTTTTTAGGAAAGTTTTCTACATGGATATGCTAGATCGCAAGATTCTTGCGGAACTGCAGCGTGATGGGCGCTTATCGGTTACTGATCTGGCCGAGCGCATAGGTCTGAGTGTCTCCCCGTGTCACCGTCGCGTCCGTGCCCTGGAGCAGACTGGTGCGATTCAGGGCTATCGGGCTCATCTGGACCCCTTACGTCTGGGGCTAAATTTTTCTGCACTAGTCTTTGTGACGATGCGGGATGGTGATCAGCAAGCGGTCAAGGCGTTCGAAGCTGCCGTTACAGGCATTCCGCAGGTTATCCAGGCTCAGCGACTCTTTGGCGACCCGGACTACCTGCTGCATGTGCTCACCAGTGATCTGGCGACTTTTCAACAGCTGTACGATGAACAGCTTTCCACGCTACCCAGCGTGCAGCGTCTGACCTCAACGTTGGTCATGAAGGACATCATTCAAGATCGCCCGCTGCCTCTTTAACTGCTGGTTTCAACACGTGGCAGGAACAAGCCAGCAAGCGTCGGCCGTCCTTGACGGGAGAGACGGATCCTTGGCTGACCTGCAGCCACCGGGAGTGATCTGCGGCAGATCGCCGGTCAAAGCGGTCTATCAGCATGGTAGGTATTTGATGGTGAGACAGACTTGGATGGCCGCATCATAGAAAGTTGACTATCGTCCTCGCCTAGAGGTGGCCGGAGCCTGCCAGTTCATGTCTTTGCCCGGGTATAGAAGGAGCTGCCCTTGTTGCTTGAGGGTGTGGCTTTAGGGCTGCTAGCTGGTGGTTTGGTACTTGGGAGGGTAGGTTTGCTTATGCTGCTATTCTACCCGACGGACGCAAGCCCTGATTTGTGCAATAAAGCCGATGCATATAGAAAAAAGCCGCCATATGGCGGCTTGCATCAGCAGGCAACAGAAATTGCTACAGGATACCCAACTGACGCTCACCCTGTTCGGTTAGGCATGACGAGTTGGCCCTGCCAATGAAGTTCACTTCAAAATTATCTGCAGGGAAATCCGGCGGGCTGCCACCCTCGAGAAATGATGGCAGTTGCCGCGCCAGATAAGCATCGTTCTTGGCACAGCCGGGAATGGCGGCAATATACATGACGTTGCTCCAGTGGCTGCCATTGTGTTCATCCTCAACTGCGTGTATGACGTCGCTATGCCAGAACACAGTGTCGCCTGGTTGCATGAGTGGAATCGACGATAGCGCACCTTCAAGTGCATGATGCCATTCTGGTTTGATGGAGAGGGCCCGACCAGGTAAAGCCCCACACAAATCATCTTCTGGTACATCATCCTGCAAGGCGCGTAGCAGGATATAAGCCATGACGTTAGCAATCGGAATCAATTGCAAGGTGCCATCACCGGGGCCTTGCGGGGTCAGGGCAGTCCAGCCTTGAAAAGTGCGAAACATCGAGCAGACCGCCGGAGAGGGGATCTCACGCACCTCGGTACGATAAGCACCATCAAACGGGTTATAGTGCTGCCAATTGCCGCTGAATACATGGCGATACACCTTACGGAAATTCTCATCCAGCCAGCGTTCCACCGAACCTCCATCACAATGTGCTGACAAGCCCAGTGAGGCAGAGCCAGGGGGGCGTCGTCGTAAGCGGTCTGCATAACTGGGCACTTGTTCCGGGTCGAAGTGATGCTGGCCCTCGCTTTCATTCAGCCATAGCCGATTCAAGAACACGCGTGCCCGAGTTAGCGCGGTGGATTGTCTGGCCTCCACTTGCGGCTGGGACCAGTACACGCCGTAAATCTGTGGTTTGCTGGATGCCAGTTCGCCAAAATATTTGTCTTCCGCGCGGTATTGGAGCCGATCATCCAGATGGTTTTCTGCCAGGTAATGGCCGATCTCTTCATCCCACTGTCTTGCTTGCTCGGTGGCAAACACACCGCGAATCACACAGGCACCGCGTGTTTTGATGCTGGAGATCAGGCTGGGATCTACTGTGCCTGCTTCGATATCCGCGTAATGAATTTCCGGAATGACCGACAATCCGCGTTTCTTCTCCTCCTGCAGGATGGTGACCTGGCGCTGTATATCGGCCTCTACTTGTAAGAAGATCTCGTGGTAATTGGGCAGGGCTGCGCGCAACTGCTGCTTAGCTGATCGAATGGCGCCTGCTAAATCCTCAATGTGAAGGGTATGCATATTGTTGTCTCCTGTGGGTGGAGAAGACAGCATAAAACAGGCTGTTTTTCATTTGTGATACGATTCAGCCAAGCTATTTGCCTAATCTGCCATGAAAGCTACATTCGAGCATGTCACCCTAGCTGAAGGGTGTTCACTCCGGGTTTATCATCGTCGCCTGCAACACATTCCTTTCGAGTGGCATCACCACCCGGAGTATGAGTTGACGCTGACAATGAACAGCACTGGCAAGCGCTATATCGGCGATTCAATCACCGACTACGGCGACAACGACCTAGTGTTGCTGCCGCCGGATCTGCCGCATAGTTGGTCGTCCAATACCTCGATTGCGCCAGATCTGGATCAGGTAGCTGTGGTGTTGTGGTTTGATGGTGACTGGGCCAGAAGGCTGGCCAGTTGTTGCCCGGAATATGCCCCGCTATTGCGTTTGATGCGGCATGCTGGCTGTGGTCTGTCGTTTGGTCCTGATGCAGCAGCTTTGATGAAACAGCGACTAGATGAGTTGCTTTCTACGCTACCAAGAGACAGGCTGATGGCGGCGCTGGACATTCTGTGTTTGTTAGCAGATGAACCGAGTACACCACTAGCTTCACCCACAGCATTTCAAACCATGGGCAGGCCGTCTGGGCATCAGCCAGAGCGGATCAACCGCATACTGGCCATGATAGATGCGCAATTTGCCCAGCCATTAAGCATCGCGCAGCTGGCTGAGGCCGGTAGTTTGTCGCCGCGCTCATTACATCGCTATTTCCTGCAGCATCTGGGGGAAAGTGTAAGCCGCTATCTCATGCGTAGCCGCATTGCCCATGCCTGCCAGTTACTGGTGGATACCCGTTTGCCCATTGCCAGCATTGCCATGCAGTCGGGCTATCCGAATACCGCCAATTTCAATCGCCAGTTCCGCAGCCTCAAGCAAATGACGCCGCTGCAGTATCGCAAGGCATTCACCGACCGACCAGCAGCACATACTCAGCAGGAGTCGGAATTAGAGCGCAGGCCACACTCTCTTGCCCAGAACAAATCTGGTGCGGACTAATCGCACTTGGCTTTGTTGTCGGTCGCTGTATCCGGTTAAGCAGGTGCAAGTGGCATGAACTCTTCCCACTGCTGCAAGGCCCAACGGATCTTGCCACGGTTATCGAGCACTATTCTGCCCACGGGGAGCGGGACAGACCACGCAATACCGTAGCCCGACACAGCCGCACTGGTGGCCGACTCCAGAGAGTCAAACGACGTCCACCCCATCTTGAGTAGCACGTAACTTTAGAGTCCAATCCACCATGACAAGGAGTTGGACATGAAGAAACGATTCACCGAAGAACAGATCATCGGCTTCCTGCGCGAAGCAGAAGCCGGCATGCCCGTAGCCGAACTGTGCCGCAAGCACGCTTTCTCCGAAGCCAGCTATTACCTTTGGCGCAGCAAGTTTGGCGGCATGAATGTTTCGGAGGCCAAGCGTCTCAAAGAGCTGGAAACCGAGAACGCACGGCTGAAGAAGCTCCTGGCCGAGACGATGCTCGAGAACGAGATCACCAAGGAAGCCCTCCGAAAGAAGTGGTGAGCGCACCGTCACGGCGGGAACTGGTGCGCCACTTGATGGGCAAGGGGCTGAGTGAACGCCGCTCGTTGCGAGTGGCGGGCATGAGCCCCAGCTCCTTCCGCTACCAGCCCGCCACTGATCGCAATGCGACCTTGAAGGCGAAGATCATCGCACTCGCGCAACGTCACCGGCGCTACGGTGCCAGCATGATTTACCTGAAACTGCGACAGGAAGGCATACAGGTCAATCACAAGCGCGTGGACCGACTCTATGCCGAGGCGGGTCTGCAAATTCGTCGGCGCAAGCGCAAGAAAGTGCCGGTGGCAGACCGCCATCCGCTGGCGCGGCCGATGGCGGCCAACCAGGTTTGGTCGATGGACTTCGTGTTCGATCGGACAGCAGAGGGGCGTGTCATCAAGAGCCTGACCGTCGTCGATGACGCAACGCACGAAGTGGTGGCCATTGTGCCGGAGCGGGCAATGAGCGGCATGCATCTGACGTGCGTTCTCGATCTGCTGGCGCAGACACGTGGCTTGCCCAAAGCGATCAGGACGGATAACGGCAAGGAGTTCTGCAGCCGTGCCATGCTCACCTGGGCGCATGCTCGGGGTGTTCAGCTCTTCCTTATCGAGCCGGGCAAGCCTAATCAGAACGCTTACATTGAATCGTTCAACGGGCGCTTCCGGGACGAATGCCTGAACGAACACTGGTTCACCAGCCTGCGCCATGCCCAGGTTGTCATCGAAGCCTGGCGAAAGGAATACAACAATGAAAGACCCAAGAAAGGTCTTGGCGGTTTGACACCGGCAGCCTACGCCAAATCGCTCGCGGAGAAATCAGGTAAATTAGCCTTGGACTCTAAAGCGTAGTGCTACTGAGATTGGGGGGACGTCGCAAACACCACATGCCGCCCCGTCATCTCTCCGTGTCCACATTGCTGCCACCAGCGTTGCCACTCTTGCTGGCTGGCATCGGCATGGATCAGGCACTGGTGCTGCATATCGCCCGGGGTTTGCAATTCCGGTGCCATTTGTGGACGGCACATTGGGGTTAGATGCTCGGCAAACAGCCGTTCGGCATGCAGGCCATGCCATTGGCCATCGCCGCGCACTAGCATGACATCCAAGTCTGACCGGGTGAAGTCGGCGGTTTCGCTGATCGAGGCACTGATGTCAATGCGTATGCCGGGCAATAGCTGTTGCAGGCAGTCACTGCCTTGTGCGAGGTCGAGCGTCAGCAAAGGCCGATGAGGGTACTGTTGGCAGCGAGCGTTGGCTGCCAACTTCCTTGTGGCTAACTAGATTTCAATCTGCTCTGAAATTTCTAGTGCATCATCGACTTCTATGCCCAGGTACCGAACAGTGCTCTCCAGCTTGGTGTGACCAAGTAAGATTTGTACAGCACGCAGATTCTTGGTCTTCTTGTAGATCAATGTTGCCTTGGTCCGACGTAATGAGTGTGTGCCATAGATGGATGAGTCCAGACCTGCTGTCGAGACCCACCTATGCACAATCCGTGCGTATTGGCGAGTCGATAGGTGTGGAGAGTCTGCTAGCCGACTAGGAAACAGATACTGATCGCTTCGCAAGTGTGCTTTCTCTAGCCATGCAGACACCGCCAGCCTTGTTGGCTCCGTCAGTTCAAATTGCACAGGCCGTTGAGTCTTGCGCTGAAGAACAATCGCACGGGTCAAAATCTGGTTTCCATGTGTTACGTCACGTACCCGTAAGTTAACGAGATCACATCCACGAAGTTTGCTGTCGATAGCTAAGTTGAACATCGCTAGGTCACGTACTGCATGCTTGTTCTGAAGATGGATCCGGATAGCCCAGATATCCTTTGGCTTGAGTGGTGGCTTTTGGCCAATCATCTTGCCTTTATTCCAGGCTTCACGTTTTTGCGCTGCATTCATATCAGACTCCTTTAAGGAGAGTGGAATCTGAGTATTGACAGTTAAGGGCAACATGGAAGCTACCGCCTGAATCATGCCCAAGCAGGCTTCATTTTTGTCGCCATAGGTAACCACATATCCGGTACGCACTGGATATAACCTTAGCCAGTAAACTAGGGGGATTCCCTTGCGTCCAAGCAAACTGAGCTGTTGATTCCTCTTTAGCTATCACAGCGCTATCCAGAAAGTATTTCACATTCAGTCATTCAGACCTGAACATGCGGCTTGGTCTATGTAGAGAGCAGTCAATTGAAACAGGTTCTTTCGTCCCCACAGAAACTTGGGGTCATGTTTGCCTTTCTGGCCGCCTTCGGCTTTTCCTTCAAAGCTATCTTCGTCAAGCTTGCCTACGCCACCGCTCCGGTGGATGCCGTCACCCTGCTGACGCTGAGAATGGTGTTTTGTATGCCATTTGTCATGATTGCCTTTGTGCCAGTCTTGCGAGGCATGCCTCGCCTGTCGCGGCGCGATATCGGCATGCTGCTGTTGCTGGGTGGCATCGGCTATTACGGCTCCAGCATGCTCGATTTCTATGGCCTGCAGTACATTTCGGCCGGGCTGGAACGGTTGATCCTGTTCACCTACCCAACCCTCACCATCCTGATCGGCGTGCTGTTCTTGGGCAAACCTGCGGAGCGCAGCATCATACTGGCTGCAATGCTGTCGTATGCCGGCATTGCCATTGCCTTCGTGCATGACGCCAGCCAAAGCAGCGATGTGCACAGCGTAGCGCTCGGTGCTGGTTTTGTATTTGGCTGCGCGGTGCTATATGCCCTTTACAGTGCCGGTTCGGAGCTTGCCATCAAGCGGCTTGGGGCCATGCGATTTTCATTGCTGTCCATCCTGGTAGCGACCGCGGCCATCGTACTGCACTTTCTGCTCAGCCGGCCGTGGCAACAGCTGCTGCTTCCGGCGCCTATCTACGGCTACAGTCTTGGCATGGCGCTGTTTTCTACCATACTGCCCATCTTTTGGCAGTCACTGGCAATCCGCCATATTGGTGCCGCCCGCGCGGTGCTGATTGGTACGCTTGGTCCGGCGTTGACGATCTTTTTTGGCTGGTGGCTGCTGGATGAGGCCATATCGCTGTCACAACTGGCTGGTACGGTTTTGGTCATTGGCGGCGTACTTCTTGCCAGCCGGCGTCCAAGGTTGGCCGCAGCACCTCAGCCATCTGCTGCACGGTAGCTGTTCACCGTTTCAAGCACCGCCGCAAGTAGGTGGTTGTGCCGCTGTGTATTCCAGGCCATGGCGGTGGTGACTACATGAAACTCATCCGACAATGGCCGAATCACTACGCTGGTCGGCGCCATGCTTTGCACCGATACGGGTACCAGTGCCACACCCTGATTGCAACCGACAAAGGCAATCTGGGAGGTGACGGAGCGCACCTCGTGCAGGATGCGCGGTGAAAAGCCACTGCTGTGGCACGCAGCAGTTAGCCGATCGAACGAGATTGGGCTGAACTTGCGCGCGAACATGATGAAATCTTCACCGGCTAGGTCGTTCAGCGCCAGCGTTGCCTGGCGGCACAGTGGGTGCGCGGCCGGCAATGCCACGGCCAATTTGTCTTCTCGTAGCGGCATTGCGCTGATGTGCTCACCCAAATCGCCTTCCAACCGCGCAAACGCCAGATCGATGTCACCGCTGAGTAACGCTGGCAACGCCTCATAGCTATCGATTTCCTTGACCGCCACGGTCAGGCCTGGGTGCTGCTGCTTGATCTGTTCGATCAGGCCCGGCAGCACGTCCAGAATTGCCGAAGTGATCGCACCGATGGTGATGGTGCCGATTTGCCCGGCGGCCGCTTCTCGTACTGCCAGCTCCAGGCTTTCCAGCTGTTCGGCGAATTTTTTCATCGCAGGCAGGATTGCCTGTCCCACAGCCGTCAGCTGTGCACCGCGGCGCGAACGCTCGAACAGCTTCACTTTTAATGCCTGCTCCAGGATCTGTATCTGCTCGGTCAGCGGCGGTTGCGACATGCCCAGCCGCTTGGCTGCGCGGCCGAAGTGCTGTTCCTCCGCGACGGCCAGGAAGAGCCAAAGGTGGCGAATGAGACGAAAGTTGATCATGGTTTTTGATAGGTTCAGCGTATGTAAAAGTTACAAAATTCGGAATTTACCTATCGAACTGTAGGGCGGAAAGTAGCGGTACACAAGCCCCTCAACAGGAGAGTCCGATGAGCCAACCTTCTTTACTTGCGCGTCTGCAGCAGCAGGACAGCAACACACTGTCCGACGCGCTCGACTTCCTCAACTTACCCGGTGCCACCTATGGCCTGCGCCCACTGTGGGATTGCCCCAAGGTGGTTGGCCGTGCCAGTACCGTCCAGCTCGGCCGCAAAACTGACGCGGCGCCGACAGTACACCTTATCTCGCCGGTGATTGCGGCTATCGATAGCGCTGAGCGCGTGCTGGTGATCGCTGGTGGCGTGGATGGCATTTCCTGCTGGGGTGACATCCTGGCTAATGCCGCAAAGGTGAAGGGCATTCGCGGTACGGTGATCGACGGCCTCAGCCGCGATATTGATGGCAGTGCTGATATCGGTTACCCGCTATATGGCCGTGGCGTCACCATGATCAGTGCGCGCAATCGTGTGATTCAACTGTCGTCTGGCCAACCCGTTTCCATCGCTGGCGTGCAAGTACATGAAGATGACTATGTGCTGGCAGACCGCTGCGGCACGGTGTTTGTGCCAGCGGCACATATCGAGGCGGTACTTGACCTGGCGGAGCGGATTGCACGCCGTCAAGACGGCATGGTTGCCGCTGTACGCAGTGGCCGCTCGGTAGAAGAGGTCATGCACGACCGGCAATTCGAAGCCATCAAGCAGGAGGGCAGCAAATGAATACGGTAGATCGTGAGCTGGTGGCACTGTTCGCCGGGCTAGATACCGCTGGCGTATCCGATGCTATGGACAAGCTGGGCCTGCCGGGACAGTGCCTGGGCATTATGCCGCTGGATAATTACCGGCAGGTGGTGGTGGGTCCAGCATTTACCGTCAAGTATGTTTCGGCCAGTACGCCTGCCGGCACGGTGGGTGACTTTATTGACGATGTCGCAGCCGGTGATGTGGTGGTGATAGACAACGATGGTCGCACCGACTGTACCGTGTGGGGTGACATCATGACCCAGTATGCCGGCCTGCGGAAAATAGCCGGAACGGTCATCGACGGTGTGTGCCGCGACGTCAACAAGGTGCTAGGCGACGGCTATCCGATGTTCTCCAAGGGTCGTTTCATGCGCACCGGCAAGGACAGGGTGCAGGTGGAGGCCGTGGGCGGCACAGTCTCGATCGGTACAGCCCGTGTTGCAGCCCGCGACATCGTGGTGGCCGACGCCAACGGCGTAGTGGTGGTGCCGCGTGACCGAGCGGCTGAGGTGGCCGCGTTAGCACACAAAATCGAAGCTGTAGAAGCCGAAATTCGCGATCAGTTGGCACAAGGTAAAACCCTGGCCGCCGCACGCGAAGCCTTGGGTTACCACACTCTGCAGAGGAAAGCGTGATGAGCCACTCGATTATCGATCAAACCTTGGTCACACGCTGTGCAGCACTAGGGACCGCCACATTGTACGAGGCCTGCGGCCAACCTTGCGCAGTGGACCCACAGATCCGCAGCCTGTGGTCAGGGGCTTTCATTGCTGCACCGGCTTATCCGTTGGTCTGCTCTCCTGGAGATAACCTGTCCATCCACATCGCACTAGAACGCGCGCCGCGCGGCAGTGTGCTGGTAGTCGACACTAACGATTTTATTGCTGGTTACTGGGGTGAAGTACTGACCGTGGCCGCCGAAGCTGCCGGCATTGTCGGCTTGGTCATCAATGGTGGCGTGCGCGATACCGCTGCCATCAGCAAGCGCCGCTTTCCGGTATTTGCCCGAGGTGTGTCTGTACGCGGCACGGTAAAGGCCAGTGCACCAGCCGTTGGCCTGCCGATGATTTTTGGCGGGGTGCCAGTCGCAGACGGCGACCTGGTCGTAGCCGACGATGATGGCGTGATCATCGTGCCCGCTGCCGACGTGGCGCGCACGCTAGAGGCTGGTGAAGCACGCGCCGACAAGGAAAGCGTAATGATGAGCCAATTAAACCAGGGTGCAACCACCCTGGAGCTGATGAGCCTGGGACACTGGCGCGAGAAGGCATGATGATGACGATCCAACACCTGAACAAACATCTGGCCAGTGCCAAACCTTCCGCTACCTATAAAGTGATCGATCGTGTGGCCGCGCTACGTGCTGCCGGCATCAAGATTATCTCGCTATGTGCCGGCGAGCCGGATTTCGATACACCGGAACACATCCGTCATGCCGCGATCGCAGCCATAAACGGTGGTCATACCCGCTATACCCAGGTGGCCGGCACCCGTGCGCTGCGCGAGGCTGTGGCCAGCAAGTTCCGCCGCGAGAACGGGCTGGACGTACAGTGGCAGGACACCATCGTCTGCTCCGGCGGTAAGCAGGTGATCTTCAACGCGCTAGCGGCCACGTTGAATGAAGGCGACGAGGTGATCGTGCCAGCACCTTACTGGGTGAGCTACCCGGAGATCGTGCAGCTGTGTGGCGCGCACCCGGTAGTAGTGTCCTGCGGTGAAGATAGCGGTTTCAAGCTTACTGCAGAAAAGTTGGCCGCAGCCATTACCCCGCAGACGCGTTGGTTGATTCTGAACTCACCATCCAACCCCACTGGCGCCGTCTACAGCCGTGCCGAGCTGCATGCGCTGGCAGAAGTGCTACTGGCGAATCCCCACGTGCTGGTCCTGTCGGACGATATCTACGAGCACCTGCTATTTGACGATCAATCATTCTTCACCCTGGCGCAGGTCGAGCCACAGTTGCAGCCGCGGACGCTGACCATGAACGGGGTATCCAAGGCCTACGCCATGACAGGCTGGCGTATTGGTTATGCCACAGGGCCGCACTGGCTGCTGGAAGCCATGGAGAAGCTACAAGGGCAGCAGACCTCCGGTGCCAGCGCCATCTCGCAGCAAGCGGCACTAGCAGCGTTGACTGGGCCGCAGGATTTTATTGGCCGCTCACGCGAGGTATTCGAAACCCGCCGCGACCGCATGGTACGGCAGCTCAACGCCATGCCAGGATTATCCTGCGCTCAGCCTGGCGGCGCGTTCTATGTGTTTGCCTGCTGCGAAGAACTGCTGGGCAAGACCAGTCCGGCCGGCAAGTTGCTGGCTAGTGATGAGGACGTGGCACTGGCCTTGCTCAACGAGGCCGGTGTGGCGGTGGTGCAAGGCAGTGCCTTTGGACTGGCCCCATACATCCGCATTGCTTATGCGCTGGATGATGCCGCACTGCAGCAGGCGTGTGCCGCGATTGGCGAGTTCTGCACCACGGTGATGGGCACCCACTAACGACAATCCAGCACTTGCGGCCAACCATTCACCCAGGGTTGGCCGCAAGTGCAGCTGCTAATTGGGACACAGCATGACAATCCAACATTTTGCCAGCCAACGGCTGGCCTTTGACATCGATGGCGTAGCACTTGACGTGGCTGCCATTCACCGAGATGGCGACAAAGCGCCGATCCTGTTCCTGCATGGTTTTGGATCGACGAAGGAGGATTACGCCGATATCGTTTTGCATAATGCCTTTGATGGTCACCCGCTTATCGCCTATGACGCGCCGGGTTGCGGGGAGACGAGCTGCTCCGATCTGAGCGGCGTTTCGATAAATCTGCTACTACAGACTGCGCTGCAGGTACTGGCACACTATCAAGTGGATCGCTTCCACCTAATCGGTCACTCGATGGGCGGACTGACCGCCCTGTTACTGGCTAACCAACTAGGCGAGCGCGTACTCAGCTTTACCAATATCGAAGGTAATATCGCGCCGGAAGACTGCTTTCTGAGCCGCCAGATTGTTGATTACCCGAATGCCGACGCCGAGGCGTTTTTCGATGACTTCATCGAACGCACCCGCCACGCGCCGGCCTACGCCAGTGCCCTGTACGCCGCTAGCTTGCGCCACAAGGTACGCGCTGCGGCAGTGCGCGGTATTTTCAGTTCCATGGTCGAGTTGTCGGACCACGGCTTGCTGATGGAAAAATTCCTCGCCTTGCCATGCCGCAAAATGTTCATGTACGGCGCGCAGAACGCCGGCCTCAGCTATCTAGCGCATATCGAGCGGCATGGAGTGCGGCTTTGCGAAGTGCCACATTGCGGCCACTTTCCGATGTATTCCAACCCTGCATTCATGTGGGGGGAGATTGCCGACTTTGTAAATTGATAGCTCCCATCGCTTCACTGAAGTGAGTTTCTGTCCATTTGCTAGATACTTTCATGGCTGTTTTCAAAGCGAAAGCAGCCATCGTTTGTCTGGAGAGTGAAAGTCAGCTAAGGCCGACATGCAGCCGGCCGAGGATGGTCAGCGGGAGATCGTCGGCCTTTGCGAACGCTTGGCTTATGTTCGTCGTTGGGCCACTCTAGGTAGGTAAACGGTCTTTTCGCCGCTGATGGCTTCGAATAGCCACTTCCTAATCAACGCTATAGCCGGCCCCACCCCAAAGCTGAAGTTCGAATAAGCCACCATTACAGGCGGCTTAGCAGCGAAAAGGGGCAGTTACTTCGCCGAACAGAGGGCCATAGTCCAGCACGCTCTAAATCAAACGCTCTCGAGGCAGGTGCACCGGGGCGGTACCGCCTAAGACTGTTCCGAACTCGATATCGCACGGAGAATCGTGACGTACTGTTCCGCGGGAGGCGAGGATGGGGCGCAATTGCTGTACTACGCAAGATCGCCGAACTCGGTTCCGTCACTTGGACCAGGTGACTGTGCACTCGTCAGTCTGCGCGGATAAAAGCCTTGCCGTCCGCGGGTGTAGTCGTCGGTGAACTCGATGGCACCCAAAGTGCGAGCAGTTGCCGGGGCTAACACTTCGTTTTCGAGGACGATGATTTGGCCAGGGCCTTTGAATAGCGACAACCAGCGGTAGAAGCTTGCATTCACTGTTGCGGTGGGAATCTCACGGTCTGTGTCATCTAATGATTCTTTCTGAGCGTAGGCCTTCAGTGGTGAATCCAGTACGACCACGCCAAGGTGGGGGTGGCCTTCCGTTAATGCGTGCTGCATTAGCGCGATGGTCATGGCCGTAAGAAACAGTGCGCGCTTGCCTGCGCCATAACTAAGGCGCCTACGGCCATCAATAATTAGGTCGCAGGCGGCCGCATCTACATACACCGACTGAATTGACGTGAATCCCCAGTCGTGCAACATCTGGCGCGCGACAGCACCGACCTTGTCGCCGTGGGATCCCACGTTACGAACCAGGGCCGTTCTCTTCTGTTTCGTGGCCCGCTCGAGTCGCGTGATTTCCGCTTGCAGCCGGGAGGACTCATCGAACGCATCGATCAGCGCTGACAAACGCGTGTGAGACTCAGCAAGCTCGCGGGGATCTGCGTCGAACTCTTGGGAAGCAGCCCGTAGAACTAACGTCTCCTGCTCTTCGAGGAGCTTAAGCGACTCTTTCAGACGTTCCACCTCGGTGGTTGCAATAGAGATCCGAGCTTGCTCTTGTCTAAGCGAGGGTTGAAGACCACGCCGGAGCTCCCGAATCTTCTCGGCTTCTGCAGCTATGGCATTGCGGTACTTGGATGGCGCGCTGGGTTTGAGATTTCCAGTATCTACATGCTGCTCCACCGGTGTGCCGCAGAGTGGACAAGGTGTCTCCTCCAACGCTTCAAAGAACTCTATACCCTCGTTCGTGGCTCCAAGCCTAGCAAGGTCGCTCGAATACTTCAGGTCTAGCATCATGAAGCGCTCGTGCATCGATGTAGCGCTGGCCAGCTGGATTGATGCCATGGTGAGAGCATTGCCCGTAATGGCAATCTGCTGTCGCAGTTCCTTCAAAGCCGACGAACGCGCCTGGAATTGCGTGGTGACCATGTTGAGACGCTCATCGAGCCTCTCCAGAGCCTGAACGGTTGAAGCCCGATTGGCATCAGCTGGAATAAGGCCCTTAAGGCGCGCCAACTCTGACTCTGCAGCCGCCAGCATCCCTTTGGCGTGATCCTTCTCCGAAGCGCTTTTGTACAGTTCGACCGCTGAGTCATCGAGTCCGCTCAAGAACAGCGAGTAAGAAGAGACGTGCTTGTCTGAGCCGTGCCCAGTGCCCTTGGTCGCATCCTCGGAAATCATACGGGGTTGGGAAAGCAGCGCCCAATGCCTCAGGTCGTCACCAGTGATGGGGCCTTTTTCACTTCGTGTGCGAAGCACAAGCTTGCCCGTGGCCCCAGACAAGCTAACGAGCAACTCACCTAAATCCTGCACAACGTCTTCAAGCGGATTCGGCGCACCGTCTGCGACCCAAAGAGCATTCTGCCGCATCAGAACGCGCGCGGCTCCACCAGACATCGCCTTGCGCACACGATACTCATGCTCACCATGTAGAAAGGCAAGCTCAAGCGAGTCATATCCCTTCGATTCCGGAAACTGTTCGAGTGCACCGGTACCCCCCAAGAGGAACCAGATGCACTTCCAGATGTGCGACTTCCCCGTGTCACTGGGGCCGCGGACGAGAGTTCGACGACTGTCGAAAACGACCACAGCGGGCGATAAGCCCGGACCGTTTACCGACAATTGCTTCAGCGTTATTGCCATTGATTTCCCCGCTCGTTGACCCGCTCAAACTCGGCACCCCACAGGTGTCCTTGCTGGGCGAATCGTTCAGTCATATCTTGTGAGCTCAGTGTCGCGAACATGGCGGCCGCCCAGCGGCATCGCCCTTCCAATTCACGCAAGTAGGGCGAGGTCAGTGCGCCCACCATGGATCTTGCTGTGTCACCAGCGAAGTAGGTGATGCCAGTGTCGTCCATAGTAACGGTGACGAGGCCGCGAGTGCTCATCAAGTAGAGGCCTTGGGCGATGAGGTCGCGACGGCTCAGGAATTCGCTACCGCGGTAAGGTACCGGCGTGTGTAAGCTGGCCGGCCCGCCAAGATCATCGGAATACACTATGGTGTAATCGAGCAGGACCAGTTTCTGCAGATCAGCGCCAAACGGTTGTAGGGAATTAAGCAGGTACACCATCCGAACACCCAGTTCGAACGGTGAGTTGAACGCTGCGATGGACTTGGATTTTTTCATTTGACCCACTTCAGCCTACCTTCATTGACTAAGTGGTGGCAGGTGCCTGGCAAATCCCCCCCACGAAGCTGGGGGAACAAGCGGCTCTCTTGAACCTGCAGTGTTGATGCCTTCTCAATGGCCGTATCGACCCGGTCCATACCCGTCTTCAACCGGAGTTGAGCGACCGTGGGGCGGATACCTGCATGGACCATGTCCAATAGTCGCTCGAACTCAAGTTCGTTGGGATAGATGTCACGACTAAACCGCTGAAGACCCTCGGCGCAGTAGAAGATCTGTCGATGAGAGTCAAAGTGCTCCTCATATTTGCTACCCGACAAGTCAGTAAGGCTGACGGGCGATGACTTGTCCTCGGTGTAGACGCGTAAAAGCTCGTTTACATAAACGCTCTCGTGCCCGGCAGGCTGAGCTGGCATCGGGTCATCATCGCCGCGCTCGGGCACGATACCGAAAAATTTATGGTGGGCCGTCTTGTCAAGTGCGTGCCAAGCCAACAAGTCGTGCACAGGGCACTCGATGAAACGAGCGAAGTCGAAATCGTCGATGGCGGCTTTGACATCCTGCGTCAGCTCGGCGGCTCTACCCTTCATGCCCATTTTCTCATTTTCCCAAGCATCAATGAACGTTGCCTTGAAGGCTGTAGCCCCCGAGGCCATCGTGTTGTGAAGCTCGTTACCAACCGCACGTGGACAGCAAAAGTAGTAGAAATTGGGCCGGGGATAGGTCTTCAAAGCCAACTGTTTGAAGAACTTCGCGATCTCCGGGAAGGCATCGCTTTGTGTGAGCCCATGCCCGTAGTGCTTGGCCTGGTATAGATCCCATCCATCACGTACTAATGCCTGGCCATACCGCGCTTCGATGTCCCGGCCTCCATCGCCAGCCCCTCCCAGGCGCTTGACTTTTGCATAATTTCCACCGCTGGGAAGATCACGCTGTCGAGCTGAGGCCAGAATGAACTCTTCCCATTGATCGGGATTCAGCAGAAGAACTTGCGACGACGGTTGGATGACGCCGCCCTTGGCGACGTACTTGGTTTTCCGCCTTCGGCGGGTTGAGTCTAGTTTTTGTGGCATGGTTTTTGACTTGTCCTAGGCGCAATATTAACAGTAACCGCGCAGCTACCAAGTCTGCGTGGTTACTCTTAGGTAAAGAAGCCGAACGCAAGCGCTTGCTAAATGAGACCAGCGACAATGACACGTACAGGAGCTACTGCTCTGTGCGCAGTTGGTAGCAGCCATGATCAACTCCTAGGTGTCGCAAATTGATGGTGGTACGCGCCGCTCTTGACTGGTTGTTCGACGCTAGTCGCATCAAAGCGTTGCTAGTGAGCTTCTGCAATTAGCCTTCACTGAACATTGGCTCCAACCCATTGAATTTCGCCCTTGGCAGATTGTACCTATTTGACATCTTGTCGAAAAGCTGTCTTTATCGGTAACTACATGCAAGAGAATGACGGTTTTAGGTAATTACAAGAAGTTCTTTCAACCGGTGAGGGGTGGTCTTAAAATCATATCGGTTGAGCGACGGTTTCAAACTAGTACCAGACGTTTGGGACGCACTTTCCTAGCTCAAACTTTAGGATGCTGAAGGACTGCAGGACCACGCTAGCGAAGTTGACCTAATTCCGGTGCAGGTGGATAAATCCAGCATCCGGGACTCTCACTATTAAAGAAGTCCACATGAACTCGGCCCAAATCATCCTGAACGGCCTGATAAGCATAATTGCAATAGGCCTGATCGCCACGGAAAACGGAGACGGCGACCCGTTGGATCCCGGTTCCGCGCATCCGTCTCAGCAGATGCCGATCATGCTCTCCGAGCCCCCAGCCATACAGTGTTAAAGTGATTCGCTGTGAAGTAAGAACCTCTCGATACACGGTAGAAAGGTAGTAGCTGTTTTGGATAGATGACACCTTCTGCTGCATCGTTCCTTCACTGACAAACAGAGGCACAACCCGCTCGCTGCGCCACTCGCGAAGGATTGCCTCGAGCAAGCTTCCCCCGGCACTATGGATCTTGGACTCCTGCTCTACTAGATTGCGGCACAGTGCTAGGCTGCCATGAGGGTAGAAAACCAAAGTGTTAGTCCGCTCCCTAAACAGTTCACGGAATCTTTGCCAGGCATCATCGAACGCTCCGTTCCTGCGGAAGCAATCCTTGAACTGGTGACCATCTTGGACGTCGAGCCCATAGGTCATCGTCCAGTAGACCAGCAGATCGTAATTAAGAGACAGGACCGTATCGAAGCTCCTGAGAAACTGATACATACAAGGCAAATGGTCACTTACCTGTTCGTAGTCAGGATG
The DNA here is from genome assembly GCA_000335715.1 of beta proteobacterium L13. Classification (GTDB taxonomy): domain Bacteria; phylum Pseudomonadota; class Gammaproteobacteria; order Burkholderiales; family Chromobacteriaceae; genus Vogesella. Next base: position 60,274 of record AMYZ01000017.1, on the reverse strand, counting down.
TACTTCGCGAACCGCGTGGATCAAGCACTCTCGAACGTTCAGGTAAGCTTGGTGCGTGCGATCGTCAGGTATCCGCAGTGAGCGGTTTACGTTAGATGCCTGCCAGACAAGTCGAAGGATCAGCTCGAAATCAAACGTCTCGAAGAAGGTGAATAGGTCATTTACGTCATCTGCGAGTAAGCCATTTTGCTGGGCGTGGGCCTGCAGTGAGCGATAGTCGAACCTCCGAGAAACGGCAATGCTCGCCCCATTGCCCAGCAGAATCGTTCCTCGGCGGTAGTTAGCAGCAATCTGAGCCCACTGCACAATGGGGTGTGGCATATCAGAGCCTTCCTGTTATTTCTTATGCATAACTATACCTCAGCAGATCGTCACTATCCCACTAGGTCCGTTTTTATTACAGCTGAGATATTGGCCGAGATGCAGTGAAGGACTGCAACGGGCCAGGAGTACGTATTCGCCAGATGGGAAAGCTGCCGTTTGTCGTCTCGCAAGACTAAACGGCAGCTAAGCAGTCGGTTGCTGCCTGTTTTTTTGCATTGATCCAACGACAGCTTAGGCCGAATAGGAGACAAGTAAAAAGCTCACTGCAAACTTCTGCATCACGATGCAAGTAGCAGTGGCGCTGTGGAAGGTAGTGGCGTTCCATACTGACGCAGATTAGCCGCCAGCTGCCGGTATCCACAGCCCAGCGGCCCCAGTGCTGCAGGGGGGTAGTTGCGTGCATCATGCGCTCTCGGTGTGGCCCGGGCCGGATGGCGGGATGATGGTCGCCGGGCTCATGTTGCCGTTTCGTCGTCGTGGTCGTTGGCCGGGGTGGGCAGGTAGGGTACCAGCGCCGGTGGTATCGCCTGCCGTGCGGCCAGACTGGCATCGTCGTGGCCACTACTTGGCGGGCAATGCGCTCCATCCTGTCTGACGCGTTGCGAAACGGAGTGTCCGAGGATGGGTAAGTCACGTAGGGTGCGCCAATGGTACTCATGCGCTGAGCTGCCGACGCGCTGGTAGCCGCTGCAACGGGCTGGCATATCGGGTATTGCCGCCAGGTTTAGGTGGTGAGTATCTGCGTGGTGCTAAAAGCAAGTGATGGTGAAATCCTTCTGGGCAAGGAGGTTGCGCATACCATCGTGTATGAGAGCGACGGTGCAGATTGGTTGGCTTGGTCGCACAAGCAGCCAACCTACACCGCCGTTCTCACGTCTGGTGTTTACCTCACGTTTCTACCATTCCCTGAAGAGCCTGATTTTTTATAAATTTGTCATAATGTTGCCATTATGACAATGTCATTTATTTGTGGTAATTTAATTAGCTGAGTAATACTCAAAAATTCAGCGAGAATCGTGCGAGTATTACTCGATATTTTAAAATATTGCAACGAGTAATACTCAAATGGTGCCTCTAAGCCACTTAGTGAGGGTAAACACCGCGGCCAACCCCCGTCCCCCCGCCACCCCCGTACCCCCGTACCCCCGTACCCCCGTACCCCCGTACCCCCGCACTCCCCGTACCCTCCCCCGTATTTCCCCCCGGCTGTTCGTGATAGCGGCTGGTTGATACACCTCGCAGCTTTACGTGCTGGCAGGTAGTAGGTACGGATGTTTGTTTTCGCGCGGCTAGTGTCCTGTGGTGTGCTATGGAAGTCTTCCTGTTCCACGCTTGTTAGAGGCTGACACTATGATGGTGATGCTGCCGCAGGGCAGAGTGACTGCCCTCGTGTGGTTAGCTGTGTGTAGCGCCTATCAGGTTCCTAGAACGACTACTGGCTTGTAATGGCACATCGACCAGATGTGCTGTCAACGATCGGCCGGTGTCGATAAAGACGCTGAGCTGAGGCTGCCCACTGGGAATGACGTAAGAGCCTGGAGCCGAGTACCGCGCTGTATTGAAGGCATTTTGGTAAGCGGCGGTGTCGAAGCATTGCAACTGTGTCTGCTACAAAGAGGCAACGGCTTGTTGATGGCTAGTTCAGCAACTGCGCATGGGTGTAAGGCAGTCTTGTGTCTCAGTGACACACTGGACATGCCCGGATCAGACGAGGTGAGAAGGTGGGCTGTCAGCACACTTACAGCGCTACATGTACGCCGGTATAGCAATGTCAGCCTGGTGCTCAGAAGTCGTCTCATGATGCGCAGAAGCCCGGGATCTCTAAGTCTGACCCTCGGTTAGTTGGGAGGAGGTCACTGCAGGCTCAGTAAACCAGCGCGTGTTGCTCGGAATGTCTGGTACATGAGAGCAGGGTCGGTCTGTAACGATTTCAGCCTAGTCGGGGCTTGAACGGGTAACTTTGGAGCATTTTCCTATGGGCACCTACTTACTGGGGTTGCCGTAGATCGACGCCGTGATAGTGGCTACAACGAGTGACTACCTTTGCCTTGTGCAGCTACGCTTGGGGCGTAGCTGCCTAGCGTCTTGTGCCTGGTAGCGTTAGCGAAGAGATAAAAAACTTCGCACTGCATTGATCGCTTGGTGCAACTCATCAAGCGATCTCATCATGAAAATTCTTCGTCTTAATGCCGTCATGGAAATGACTGGTTTGGCCCGTTCTACCATCTACAAGTACATCAGTGATGGCCAGTTCCCGAAGCAGATCAAGCTAGGGGCTAGGGCCGCAGGCTGGTCCAGGGAGGAAGTAGAGCAGTGGTTGTCCGCCAAGTTGGCATGTCGCTAACACTGCTGACACATGCAGGATTTCCGATAGTAAAGAATCTAGCTTTCCTATGTAAGAAATGCCATCGAGGCGGCTGTTGTCTCGGTGGCATTTTCCATTTTGGAAGTTGCAATGAGAATTATTTGCAAGGTAAATGGTAATATAGATTTAGATAGATTTAATTGACTTTGCATGAACTAAATATAAACAGGATGAACTGAGTAATGAACTCAATTTCTATACCAATCAGTACTGCATCTTATGCCACTAGACCCAATCACAGACACCAGAAGCTGATATCTGAGCTCAATTATCGTGATGTTCCACTTATGCCAATGCATGCGCCTTATGTGGTTGAATACTTAGATAGACTCATTGCTACAGTTGACCGTGCAATAGCGGATTGCAAGAAAGTCTTTGCTGTCAGGGTAGACCTGCATTTGCCTATGTTGATGATTGGACAATCAGCTTACGATAATAGAGTGATAGAAGCCTTCTTTAAGTCACTGAAGGCTAAGTTAGCAGCAGAGCATAAGCGACGTAGTCAAACAGCACAGTATGTTGCACGCTGTCCTGTCAGATATGTCTGGGCTAGAGAGCAAGTGAATGCAGAGCAGCCTCACTATCATGTCTTGCTACTCATGAATGGAAACTTCTTTCAGTCGCTTGGCGATATGAACTATCAGAATAATTATCTATCGGGCTTTATTGCTAAAGCATGGCAAAGTGCGCTAGGCATACCTGCTGAGATGACTTTTCCTCTTGTCCATTTTCCTAAGGAATGCATCTATAAGGTATCAGGTATGACCGATAGGGAGAGACTAAGCTTGCTGCAGAGGTCTAGTTATTTGTGCAAGCATCAAAGTAAAGATATCAATGATAGCCAGCATAATTTTGGAGTAAGTCGCTTGTAAGAAGAGTGCGGTGTTAGTCGCTTAACTAACACCGCACTCTTTTGCGGTTGGGTGGTTTTATACTTTTACTATGTATGAAATTTTCTACTTTTGCAATGCAATGTTTATTTTCTAGGTATTGAGTGAATTTTTGGGATTGCACTGAGATATTTATTTTTTAGTTGTCATGTCTGGTGTGGGTATGTTGAAGTCTGGGAAAGTTTTCTCCATTATGGCTTTGAAATTGCTGCTTGTGCTATTGTTATTTGATTCTACCTCATCGAAATATGCTTTCAATAAATCTTCTAGTAGGTCTGAGTGGGATATTTCTGTGTGTTTCTTGTGCTTTTCTAGCTGTTGTCGCACTTCTTTTTTTAGGTATATTCTAATTAATTTTCCTTCGGAAACAAGCCTTCCGTCCAGCATTTTCTTACTGTTTTGATAGTGGTGCTTAATTTTCTTTGCTATATCAATTGGGCTGTTGAACGAACTTTTGTGATGCAGGTAGATTGAATTTATTGCCATCATCTTGATGGTGTCAGATGAATCTGGTTTTCCTTCGCCCACCCAGGGGCTAAAACTGTCATTTACACTGTCGTTAATTTTATGAGTTTTTGCCCAGGCTAGTATTGCTTTCATCGGTGTCTTGCTGCCTAGAGCTTTGATAATTGGATCCTTGTCTTTTTGGGGCGCTTTACTCGTTTCCATAATGTTTCTATTCTTTCTGTGTTTATTATCTAACGTGTGAGTGTGGTTTTTACATTGGTATAGGCTAGTATTGGCTCATTTTGCTAATATTAAACTTTAATAAGTCATATTTGCTTTGCAAAGGAATTTTTTAATCAATTATGTGCATCTTAGTCATCCGCTTTCATTGTTTGAACTGGCATTGATTGCCGGCCCAATTCAGGTGGGTTTGCTGGCGCCATGGCGGAAAGTGTTTTTGAGTCTTGCGGATTTTTGATGGTGGGAGACTTTTCTTTGTTAGCGTAGTTTTTTGGATAAATCTTTTCGAAATGTTTAATTAGTAAGCTCTCCATCAATTCTGTGTGTGTAATATTCTTGTCTTTCTTGTGATTTTCTAGCTTTTCATATATTTCTTTGCTTAGTACTATTGTTATTGGTGGGTGATCTTTAATGCTTCTTCCTTCTGTGACTTTTTTGCCGTTTTGATAGTGGGTTCGAATTTTTTTTGCAATCTCTATTGGGTCTCGAAACGTACCCTTTGTTTCATTTTCCAATGTATTAATGCAGTATCGCTTTACGGCATTGCTGAGTAGTCTCTTGTTGACTTTTATTGTCTGCTCTAGGTGCGTAATTACACGAGGATCGATGCCTTTTTTTCTGCCCAAGCTATCACTGCACTCATGGGTGTGCTAATGCCAAGAGCACTTACTACCGGGTCTACATCATTCTTGAGATGGAGTGCCGTCCTGGTTAGTTTGATAATGCTGGATATATGGCGAGGTGATAATGTTAGGCTAAGAAAATTAGCGGCGATGAGCTCTAAATTTGACTGCATCCCTTCAAGTTTTATGAACTGTCTTTTACATTTTTTGAACTGTGTGACTTCAGGAAAATCACTTAATATGGGCGGTGTGGGTGCCCAGTATTTTATGTTTTTCTCTGTGAGTGAGGTTGGTTCTAATCTTGATATTATGATCTCTGGTTTGTTAAATGCTGCTTTGACAAACCTTAGCGTCTCGGGACTTTCATCAATCCAGCTCAGGTCAAAAACAGTACCCGGTACTGTAAGGTTTGGAGGAGTAAGTTTTCGTTTTTGGCACTCTTCTTCTATTCGTCTTGAAAAATAATCGTAATGAGCAGGGTTCATATTGCCAAAGTGGGGATATGGGGCGTTATTAATTCCCAGCTTAATGTTGTGCCTTTTTGCAGCAATCATCATCACACATTCTCCAAGCCTCATGTTGTCAATGTATTCTGTTGAGTTCTCGGGGTGGGCTATTTTGAAAAACATGCTGTTCCTAAAATAATAAGTGCACATATACCTTTTATGAGTTCAAACCACAGGAGGTTATATGTCACATCTTGTTGAAACCATGGCGTATGTTGGTGCTACCCCTTGGCATGGCCTGGGTAACCAGTTGACCGAACAACAGCCGATTGATGTCTGGCTGCACGAAGCCGGCATGAACTGGACCATCGAGCAAAGCGATGTGCTGTTCAATGTCTCGCCGGACGGCATGCATATCCGCATGCATCGTGATGCGAAAGTATTATACCGTTCGGATACGCTGGCGCCGCTATCGGTCGTATCGCCGCGCTACAAGGTGGTTCAGCCCCACGAAGTTCTGCATTTCTACAACGACCTGGTGCATGCCGGTGGTTTCGAGCTGGAGACTGCAGGGGTGCTGAAGGGCGGTAAAAAGCTGTGGGCCTTGGCCAGAACTGGGCAAGAAACACTGGTGCGCAGTGGCGATAAGGTGAAGGCTTATTTGCTGTTGGCCACCAGCTGCGATGGCACGCTGTGCACTACGGCACAGTTCACCTCAGTACGGGTGGTGTGCAATAACACGCTGCAGATCGCGGTGGGGGATAGCCAGGGGGTGGTCAAGGTGCCGCACTCTACGGTGTTTGACCCGCGTTCGGTCAAAGACGCGCTCGGTATTGGTTTGTCTGGCTGGGAGGCTTTTATGGCCAACATCCGCCAACTCAGCAAACGCACGGTGTCACCAGAAGAGGCCAGGGCCTTTTTTGCTGAGGTGCTGGACGAGCCACTGTTACCGCAGCAGGAAGACCCGGCCTTATCGCGTGCCATGCAGCAGCTCACCATGCTGTATAGCGGTGCTGGCATGGGTTCGATGTTGACCGGTACCCGTGGCACTGCCTGGGGGCTGGTGAATGCGGTGACTGAATACGTCGATCATCGCCGCCGTGCGCGTAATCAGGACTACCGTCTGGATTCGGCCTGGTTTGGCCAAGGGGCCCAACTCAAGCAAAAGGCGTTGGATAAAGCCCTGGTGCTGCTGGACTGAGCACACTCCGTTCTGATCTCTCTTTACCCCATCTGTCTGCTGCGCTCGCGCGTGCGGGCGTGGCGGCGGCTAAGGAGCTTGCCATGTCCCATCTCGCTGTCTTCCCTAAAACCCTACGTATCCAGCAACTGAACGACGCCCTGCGTACCCAGTTTGCCGGTGGCCAGGTGCTGCTTACTGTCGGCTTTCAAACCCTGCCCGGTGAACAGCAAGCCGCCTTGTTGCTCGCTATCCGCCATTTCAACGACTTCACCCCCGACAACGACCCCTACGGTGAACACGACTTTGTCGCGGTCGAAGTCGATGGTGTGCAGGTGTTCTGCAAGATCGACTACTACGACCCCACGCTGCAGCACCACTCTGCAGATGCGGCCAACCCTGTACTAACCCACCGCGTGATGACGGTGATGTTGGCCGCAGAGTACTAAACCCTTTTACTCAAACCGATAGCCCGGTCTGGCACTGCCAGCCCGGGCTTTGTGCTTTTGGAGGTTTCTATGCGTGAACGCTACGGCCAGGCCAAACGCCTGGCATCCACCCTCAATCTGCCGCGTGAACAATGGCTGCAGCTGCGCCAACTGGGCATTGGTTCGTCCGATGCAGCGGCTGCCGTCGGGCTATCCCCTTATAAGAGCGCGCTGTCGCTCTGGCTCGAAAAAACTGGTCGCAAACCGGCAGAAGACCTGTCTGATAAAGCCCCGGTGTTCTGGGGCACCATGCTGGAGCCGGTACTCGCCACCGTATACGCCGAGCAAACCGGGCGCAAGGTACGGCGGGTGAACGCGGTGCTGCAAAGCCCACAGCACCAGCACATGCTGGCCAACCTGGACCGTGAAGTACGCTGCGGGCGCGACGGTAATGGGATCCTGGAAATCAAGACCGCCAGCTACCACAGTGCGCCGCAGTGGGAAGAGGGCATTCCCGTCGCCTACCAGTGCCAGGTACTGCACCAGTTGGCCGTCACCGGGCTGGACTGGGCTGACGTGGCCGTACTGATAGGGGGGCAGGACTTCCGCATTTATCGCATTGAACGCGACGACGACAAGATCCTGGACCTGTGCGAACGCGAAGACGGTTTCTGGCAACAGGTCACCCAAGACCAGCAGCCATCGCCCGATGGCTCAGACGACGCGGGTAGGTCGCTGAGCTGGATGTTCCCCCGCGACCAAGGCATCACCCTGGACCTGTCCGAGTCGATGGAAGCCAACAGCCTGTTTAGCACCTTGCTTGCCCTGCGTGCCAAACAAGACGACCTCAGCCTGCTGGAAGCGCAAACCCGCCAGCAGCTGCAAAACATCCTCGGTACCGCCAGTGCCGCCGTGTTTGCCGACGGCAAAGTCAGCTGGAAGAAAACCAAAGACCGCACCAGCCCCGACCTGGACAAACTCAGCGCCGATTACCCCGACCTGCTGCCGCAATACAGCAAAACCGTCGAAGGGAGCCGGCGCTTTCTCATTCACACCGCAAGGAGCGCAGCATGATCAAAGGCCTCGCCATCACCCCGCCCGTGATCGGGCGCATCAGCATTGGCAAGCTGGTACAAAAGAACGACAAGTGGCTGCCGGAGAAAGACGACAGCTTCACCCTTACCACCCAGGTACAAAACCGCGACGGCTGGCTGCTGCACCCGCTGCACCAACCATTGGCCGACCAAGCCAACAACGGCAAGATCCGCGCCATTCCGGTACGTACCCTGTTCAACAGCAGCGAGCTGAACCTGCGTGCCGAATACTGCGCCTTCGATCGTGCCACCGGTCGCCCGTTGTGCGTGGGCAATGGCGAAAGCGCCAAGCTGTACCGCAAAGAAGGTCCCGAAGACGTGAAGTGCACCGGGCCAGACCGTTGTCTGTACGCCAAAGAAGTGGGCTGCAAACTCTATGGCCGGCTGAACGTGCAGGTAGATGGGCAACAGGACGCGCTCGGTACCTTCATCTTCCGCACCACCGGCTACAACTCGGTGCGTACCTTGGCCGCCCGGCTGCGTTACTTCGAAGCACTCAGCGGCGGGCTCACCCACTACCTACCGCTGATGCTGCGCCTGCGCGCCAAGTCCACCACGCAGTCGTATCGCACCCCGGTCTATTACGTCGACCTGACCCTGCGTGACGAGGCCGACCTGAATGCTGTGGTCGCCCAAGCCCGCGCGGATGCTGCTGATGCATTCGCCGCAGGTCTCGATCGAGCCCAGCTTGAAGCCACCGCCCTACAGCTGCTGGGGAATGGCCAGTTTGAGGAGACCGAAGAAGACAGCGTGCACGTGCTGGAAGAGTTCTACCCGCCAGAGCCCGCCGCCGACACCGATACCCCAGCGCCACCACCTAGCCGGGCCGTCAAGCTTACCCCGCAGCTGGGTAAGCATCGTGCCGCATAGGCCATCCACCCCACCACAACGCCACCCAGCCGGGTGGCGTTTGGCATTGAAGGAGTCTTCATCATGCAGTTTGATAACCGTGACCATCTGCGCCAGTTCTTCACCCTGTTACAGCAATGGGTGCAAGCCCCGTCGCTACTGCTGACCCAAAGCCAGCGCGACGCTCTGCAGCAGCAGATTAACCAGCTCATTCACTACCGCGCTGTGGTTGGCGTGATGGGCAAAACCGGCGTCGGCAAATCGTCGCTGTGCAATGCGCTGTTCGGTCAGGACATCGCGCCCACCAGCGACGTCGACCCGTGCACCCGCATCCCGCAAGCCATCAGCCTCAGCCAGCAGCAAGAGCGCGGCATTACCCTGCTGGATATGCCTGGGGTAGGGGAAAGCCAACAGCGTGACGAACAGTACCGCGAGCTATACCAGCGCCACCTGCCGCAGCTGGACCTGGTGCTGTGGGTGATCAAAGCCGACGACCGCGCCTTGGCGATTGACGAACGCTTCTATCGGGATGTGGTGCTACCCGCCATATGGCAAAGCGGTACCCCCATCCTTTTTGTGATCAGCCAGGTAGACAAGCTACAGCCCGGCCGCGACTGGAACTGGCAAACCGGCCAGCCCGGGGCCCAGCAGCAGCTCAACTTACAAGCCAAACGTGCTCAGCTGATGGCGCTGTTTCGTATTGGCGAGCACCAGCTGGTGGCGACCTCAGCAGAAAGCCAGTACGGCCTGGCTGCCTTGGTTGAGCGCATCGTGCTTACGCTGCCGAACGAAAAAAAGTGGGGTTTGGTTCGCGAAACTCGCGACGAGCACATTAGCGTCGACACCTGGCGGCAAACTGGCACCGGGCTGTGGCAAGCCATCAAAGACACCGCCAAACGGGTAGTAGGCCATGCCTGGCGTGTGGTCAAAACGGCGGTGCTTGGCAAGCTGGGCAAATGGTTGGGAGGCTAGGCTAGGATGAGTAGGTTGCGCCTATGCGATGCGTCGTCATCACCAGCCTGGTGTGGTGGTGGATCAAGTTACTGGGAGGTAAAACTGGGTAAGTGAGAGGGTATCGCTGTGCAGCACTTTCCACCTGGCGCCTGTTGGCGCCGGGTGGGGAGTGGCATATTTTTTTGGCAAAAAGGCCAATCGGTTAGCAGGCGATGGCTTGAGGTCCATTACTGGTATGGCGATCGTAGTGTAAGGCCCGCACTAGTACTGCTTGCAGGCACCACTAGTGTATGAACGCACCTGCCAATTTCGAAGCGAGTACGGTGCAAGTGGAGTGGGGCGCTGTGTCGAGCATATTGGCGCTTAATGTAAAAATAACTTGAGGTGCTATACGTCAATGACGTATTATCGAGCTATGTACACTATTGCAGAAACACCCATATTTACTCGGTATGTAGCGGATTACTGGACCGAGAAAGAGCGTGGCGAGTTCTGCGTATGGCTTGCCAACAACCCCCTCGCTGGAGATGTCATACCCGGTTCTGGTGGGTGCAGAAAAGTACGAGTGCAGTTGCCCGGGCAAGGCAAGCGCGGTGGTGCACGGGTAATTTATTATAACTTGCTTGATGATGGCACCATTTGGCTGCTGACCATCTACGGCAAGAATGTGAAAGACAATATCCCTGCCCACATACTGAAAGCGATAAAGGAGACGATCGATGCTGACTGAAAATGAACTGGCCCAACGTGATGCACAGCGCGACCTTGGTGCCGAGCTGTTAGAGTCGGTTCGTGCCATGAAGGCAGGCCAGGCTACGCGCAAGACCGAAGTAGAGGCCACTCTTGCCGCTACCGCCCGGGCCAAGGTCGGGGTTTCCCAAGCTGACTTTGCTCTTTTGTTGCATGTCAGCAAGCGTACGTTGCAGGAGTGGGAGCAGGGGCGTCGTGAACCTACCGGTGCGGCACGCACACTGTTGCAAATTGCAGTACAAAACCCAGATGCCCTGAAGAACCTGCAATACGCCTGACAGTGATGCTGTTATATGAAAAAAGCCTTCCAACGCGGGAGGCTTTTTTGTTATGGGCCACATTTGTGGGTAACCACTGTCGCTGCACCCAACGCTAAAGGCTGATGCAAACCAGTCCAATCAAACCTAATGCATCTGTGCAAGAACGGCTGTTCATCGAAAAACCTTTGGCATGATGTAATCAAAAAGATGACACTGCCAGTGCGGCATGGCAGAATGCTGATGTATTGAATCAACGCGTGTACCTGTCATGCCGCTTTCGTCCGATTCTCTGAGTCAGCTCACCCACAACCAGCGCCAGCGCTTGAGTTACCTGGAGTTCTGCCTGTACTTCTTGGGCGAGGTGCGGCGTGCGGACATGATGGCGCGTTTTGATTGTGCGCCAGCTGTGGTGACGCGCGACATTGCGCTCTACCGCCAGTTAGCTGCGGCCAACCTGGAGCTGGACCCGTCTACAAAAGCCTATCTGCTGGCCCCTGGTTTTCAGCCGCTGTTTGAACACCGCCTTGAGCAAGTCATGGCCGCGCTGATGCAGGGCGAGTCTTACAGCATAGAAACCGTAGGTGGCGCGCTGGTGTCGTGCGACTACCCCGCGCTGCTTAACCGCCCGCCACTGCCCATTCTGGCAGCCGTCAGCCGTGCCATACGCCAGCGCCGTTTGCTGAAAGTGCGTTACCACTCCGCTAGTAGTGGCGAGCAGGAGAGGGTGATTGCGCCTCATGCACTGGTAGATAGCGGCCTGCGCTGGCACGTGCGCGCTTACGACCAGCTGCGGCAGCGCTTTATCGACCTGGTGCTTACCCGCATGTTGGCCGCAGAGGTGCAGGATAAGGCGCCAGAGCCACAGCAACACGCCGAGCACGACCAGCAATGGCAACGCAGCATCACCCTGCAGCTGGTACCGCACCCCAACTTACCCGACCCCACTATTGCCACGCTGGATTACGCCATGCAGGGCGGTATGCTGTCGCTAGATGTGCGTGCGGCCAACGCTGGCTACCTGCTGCGGCGCTGGTATGTGGATTGTTCGGCTGATGCCAGGCTGCAAGATCCTGCGTGCCGCTTATGGCTGAATAACGCTGCGGTACTGAGCGATGTAGAGAGTGCAGTGTTTGCGCCAGGGGTAGAATTGCAGCCCGCATCACCACTCCATAGCTAATCATGACTGCTACTGCACGCTATTCTGCCCAACTATCTGCCGGCTCATTACTGGTGCCGGAGAGTCGCATCCTTGCTGCGCTGTTGTTAAACGACGGTAGCGAGCAAGGCTGGCAGCACGCGGTCAAAACAGAGAATGTCCTGCAAAAATCCAGCCCGGTCACCGCCATGCGGATGGCCCGTTTAATACGGCAGCGCCTGGCGTGTTTGGATTCTGAAGGTATTGCCATGGTGGCTAACGATAGTCTGGAGGTGGCCACCCAGATGCTGCTGCTGGCAGCCGTAAGGCATAGCAGGCTATTGGGTGATTTCATGATCGATGTTTATCGTGGCCAGCTACGTCGCTTAGATACCCATCTGAAGCCCAGCGACTGGGAAGTGTTTCTGCACGAGTGCGAGCAGCGCGACCCTGCCGTGCTGTTATGGACAAGTAGTACCAGGGCCAAACTGCAGCAGGTCATTTACCGCATTTTGTCGGAAGCAGCGTACCTCGATACCACCCGTACTTTGCGCCTTACCCCACCGTTGCTACACCCGCGTGTGCGGGCATACCTGGTCAGCAGCAAAGACTATTACGCCCGCGAGGCGATGGAACAACTCAAATGATCCCTAGCCAATACCTATCACCGAACGAGCGCCTTAATCTGATCCTGCCGCGTATCACCTCCGAGGACTTCTTGCATAACAAAGGCCTGGGTAACGAGATTGGTTTTCACATCTTTGATTACCCAGCCGAGGAAGAGGACAAGGTGCGTGACTTTGTCAGCACGGTTATAGAGCCAGCACTGGCCAAGCCACCGCATAGCCTGCGTTTTCACAACGTTAACTTGTTTGAGCTGGTAATCGGCCTGCTGCAAGAACGCAAGCTGTACGACAAAGTGCTCGAAATGCAGCGCAGCAAAGGCAGTAACGCCGCCTTGCCCGGTTTGCGTTCGGTACTGAAAGAAGACAAGTTGGCGCGTTACTTGGCCGACCGAATCGATATCAAATCGCTCGACTTGCTATTGCTTACCGGGGTGGGGGCTGCATACCCGATGGTGCGAGTCCATACCTTGCTAAACGGTTTGCATGCAGTCATGCAGGATACGCCACTGGTGGTGTTTTACCCGGGGCGCTACGACGGCACCGCGCTACGCCTGTTTGGCCAAAGTAGCGAGCGTAACGATGTTAACGCCCCGTACTACCGTGCATTCCAGCTGTTGAAATAAACCGAATCCAGAATCCCAAGCTAGAGGCTGTTACCGTGATCATCCGTAACCTGTTCAAAAAAGAAATTACCCGCCCCATCAATGGCGTTATCAAGGCAGACCAGCGCGACCCGGAAAGCATCTGGCAGGAGCTGGACGAGTACGTCATCACGCCTCAGCTTAACGATTACTTCCGCCGTTTTTTTGACGCCTATCTGGCGGGTTACGATCGCCCGGGGGATCCGGTTATCGCCTCCCGCATGGGTGCCTGGGTGTCCGGCTTTTTCGGCTCTGGTAAGTCCCACTTCATCAAGATCCTGTCGTACCTGCTGGAAAACATCGAAGCCGTTGAGCCTGCTACCGGGCAGCCCAAACGCGCAGCGGCTTTCTTCGATGAAAGCAAGGTGCCGGATGCCATGCTGCGCGCCGATATTCAGCGTGCTTCGCAGTTCCCGGCAGATGTCATCCTGTTCAATATTGATGCCAAGGCCGACAGCAAAACCGACCGCGATGTGATTCTGCAGGTGTTCTTGCGTGTCTTTAACGAAAAGCTCGGTCTTTCCGGCGATGCGCCGCATATCGCCCATATGGAGCGCTATCTGCAAAGCAAAGGTGCTTACCAGGCATTCAAACAAGCTTTTGCCGATAACCATGGCAGCAGCTGGGAAGAGGGCCGTGACGCATTCGACTTCCTGCGCGATGAAGTCGTCCATGCGCTGTCGGTGTCGCTAAGCATGAGTGAAGACTCTGCAGCGGCCTGGTTTGACGGTGCGCGCGATAGTTTCCGCATCAATATCGAGAGCTTTGCCCAGCTGGTAAACGACTACCTGGCTACCAAGCCAGCCGAACACCGCATTCTGTTCCTGGTAGACGAAGTAGGGCAGTTTATTGGTGAGAACACCCAGCTGATGCTGAACCTGCAAACCATTACCGAGCAGCTGGGGACGCTGTGCCATGGCCGTGCGTGGGTGATTGTCACCAGTCAGGAAGACATCGACGCCGCTATCGGCGAAGCCAACAAAACCAAGTCGCAAGATTTTTCCAAGATCCAGGGCCGTTTCCATACCCGCCTGTCACTGGCCAGCTCCAATACTGACGATGTGATCGGCGAACGCCTGCTAGCCAAAACCGAAGAAGCCCACCGCGAGCTGCGTGATGTGTTTGCTGCCAAAGGCGACATCATCAATAACCAGCTGGCGTTTACCGGCGAAGGCATTACCCTGCGCAGCTACCGGGATGCGGCCGACTACGTCAAGTATTACCCGTTTGCCCCGTACCAGTTCACGCTGTTGTCCAAGATTTTCGAAGCCATCCGCCGCCACGGTGCCACCGGCAAACACCTGTCCAAGGGGGAGCGTTCCTTGCTGGATGCTTTCCAGACAGCAGCCAAGCGGGTGATCGACGAAAACATCGACAGCATGGTGCCCCTGCACGAGTTCTACCCGTCCATCGAGAGCTTCCTCGATAGCGCCATCAAACACTCGGTAGACCGGGCCGAAAAAGAAGTCGGCACGCTGTTCGAGCCCTTTGATCTGCAGCTGCTCAAAACGCTGTTCCTGATCAAGTACATCCCGGAGATCGTCAAAGGCAGCGTCGACAACCTGGCCACTCTGTGTGTCAACGAAATCGATGCCGACAAGCTGGCACTCAAGCGCAGCATCCAGGACAGCCTGGCCCGGCTGGAAAAAGAAAACCTGGTTAACCGCAACGGCGACGACTGGATGTTCCTCACCCATGAAGAACAAGACATCGCGCGCGAAATCGGTCACGAAACCATTACCGGCGACGATCAGTCCCGCAAACTGGCCAACCTGGTATTTGACGAAGTGCTGAAGCAAAAAAACAAAGTACGCCACCGCGACAGCAAAGGCGACTTTGAATTCAACCGCCTGCTGGACGGCAAGCCCTGGCGTGCCACCAACCACGAGCTGACGCTGGAGATCATCACCGAGCTGGGCGACGACTACAGCCGCTATAGCGATGCCCACTGCCGCCTGCTTACCAGCGGTGGTGCCCGCGCCATTCTCAAACTGGCACCTGGCGTGCGCCTGTACGAAGAGCTGCTGACCTACCTGAAAGTAGACCAGTACATCGGCAGTAAGTACGACAACGCCAGCCAGGCCGGCAAGAAGATCCTGCAGTTCAAAAAAGACGAAAACCGTGAACGCGAAGACCGCCTGCGCCTGCAGCTTACCCAGTTGCTGGGCAGTGCCGAGCTGTACGCCTGCGGCGAGCCGGTACCGCTAAAAGCCACGACACCCGAGCTAGTGCTGGACGAAGCCATCAACTACCTGGTGTCCAACACCTATATCAAGCTGAAGATGTTGCGGCCAACCCCCAACCCGCAGGATGAGATTCGTGCGGTACTGGCAGCAGACAGCATTCAGAGTGCCAGCCTGTTTGGCGACGATGCCAGCGGCTATAGCCAGGCCCTGAAAGAGGTCAGCGACTACCTGCAGCTCAAAGGTGGCTTTGCAGGCGTCACGCTGGAAGACGTGGTGGCCCACTTTACCTGCATCCCCTACGGCTGGAAGCCGGAATGGGAAATCGTGCACCTGGTTGCCCGGCTGTTCATGGCAGGCGAAATCAGCCTGGTGATGGATGGCAGCCCGCTGGCGCCGGCAGCGGCGGTAGAGCCGCTTACCAAAGCGGTACGCTTCAAGTCCGTCACCCTGCTCAAACGCAAGAAAACCGGCGCCGTAGAGCTGAAAAAAGCCCGCGACCTGTACAAAGACCTGTTTAGCGGCCTGGCCAGTGACGACGAAGACAAGCTGGTCGCCGAGTTCCGCCACCAGCTGCAGCAGTGGTACGAACAGCTGGCAGGCTACCTGCCGCTGGCCCGACAGGCCGATTACCCGGGCAAGGCCGATATCGAAGCCATCCAGAGCCTGATCCGCAAGCAACAGGCCATCAGCGATAGCGCCGCCTTTGTCGAAGCGATGTTGGCCGCAAACGACGATTGGCTGGATGCCGAAGAAGACCTGCGTGACCTGGAAGGCTTCTACGACGCCGACAAAGGCCAGATCCTTACCTGGCGCCGCATGTTGGCCAGCCTGGCAGCCATCAAAGACAACCGCGACAAGTTACTGGAAGACGCCAAAGCCGCGCCAGCCCTGCGCGAGCTGGACAGCATCAAGGCACTGCCGCGCCCCTATGGCCAGATCAGCAAAATAGACAGCCTGCTGGGTAGCATCGAGCAAGCCAACGAAGCATTGGCCGCCGAAAAACGCCAGCATGCCCTGCACAAAATCGACGAAAAGATCAGCGCCGTGCAGCAGGGCCTGGACCAGCTGCAAGCACCCGACGATGTGTGCAACCAGGCGTTGCACAAACTGCAGCAGCTACGCCAGAAGGTAGCCTCTGAAACAAGCATTTCGCAGATCTTCTATCTGCAAGGCCAAGCCGGTACCTTGCTGGACAAAGCCATGGATGTGCTGGCCAGCTACCAGGACAAGCTGGCTGCCAGTAAGCCGGTACCACCGCCCAAGCCTGCGCCGGACACCACCGGTGGCCATATGGGTGGCAGCACGGCCAAGCCTGCCGTAGTCAACCAGCCGACCGCTACCTACACCATCAAGCCCAGTAAAACCGTGAAAGCAGCCAACTTCACCGCAGGCCAGCTGTATCTGGAAAGCGAAGCCGACGTAGACGCCTATCTGGCCCGGCTACGTGCCGAGCTGATGGGGATTGTGAATGCCGGTCAAAGGGCTCGGGTGGAATAATCAGGAATTAAGCAGGAGGGGTGCAGCTTTGGCGTTAAAGGCTATCAATGTCGTAGGTGCTACGATTGTAATCCAAATATGTCTGCTGATTATTATGGCTGTGGGGGTTTTTCTTTGCAGCCATACTGGACGGTGGCAAAGGCCGCCATACGCTGCTCTGCTTTTTTCATCGCTAATATCTATGCTGGCAATATCGTTTAGTGATGATTTCTATGCCGTATGGTCTCCAATGCTGGGTGATGCTGAGTTGTTTTCGATTGGGCGTGAGGACTCGTTTTTTCTCATTTTCTTCTTGGACATGCTAGTTGCTTCATGGTTGATATTTAGAACCGGCGGATCAGATAAGAGTCCATTTACAGGAATTCTTTTTCTAATTCCATCATTAGCTATTTTCCTCAGAGAGACGCCTATTAGATTTTTTCTGTATGCGTTTTTGGCTGCTATGATGTATGTCATGCTTTCAATTATGGCTAGAAATCGAACCCAAATACCTGAGTTTATTTTGCAAAGAGGCAGTGATTCTCCATTGCCTGCCTGGTGGATAAATATTTCTAGCTTGTGTTTGACGATGTACATCGGTTACATCACTCGGCCTGAATTGCTATAAAGAATTGGTAACAAAATGAACAAATCCAAACTCAAATCCTACGCCCCGCAAGCACGTAAAGACTTCATCGCCATGGTGCAAAGCCGGGCGGCGCAGCTGGGGATTGCCGAAGTAAATGGCCAGCTGCAAGTGCAGCCCTGCGAGGTGCAGGGCCAGGTGGCCATCATTGCCGGCCAGGCTTTCCCGGCCAAAATCGCCAACCAGCGCCAGGCGCTAGTTGGCCGCATGCAAAAAGAGGGCTTTGCCGCCACCGTCGACGCTATTGCCTACACCTGGTTCAACCGCTTTGCCGCGCTGCGCTATATGGAGCTGCACAACTACTTGGGCCACGGCCAGCGGGTGTTGTCCAGCGTGGTAGACGGCGGCTTGCCAGACATTCTCACTCACGCTCTGGAGCTGGTTAGCGCCGGCGATTTACCGGGTGTCAGCGTAGACGACGTGTCCCGGCTCAAGCTAGCCGGCAAGGATGGCGAGCTGTACAAGCGGCTACTGGTCGCGCAGTGCAACCAGCTGGCGGGGCATATGGGTTTTCTGTTCGAACGCATCGACGACGACAGCGAGCTGCTGCTGCCGGACAACCTGTTGCGTACCGACTCGGTCGTGCGCAAGCTGGTAGACAGCATCGACGAAGCCGACTGGCAACAGGTAGAGATCATCGGCTGGCTGTACCAGTTCTACATCAGCGAGAAGAAAGACCAGGTCATCGGCAAGGTGGTGAAGTCCGCCGATATCCCGGCCGCCACCCAGCTGTTTACCCCCAACTGGATTGTGAAATATCTGGTGCAAAACAGCGTTGGCCGCTTGTGGCTGCAAGCCAACCCCGGCTCCACACTGGCCAGCCAGATGGCGTATTACATCCAGCCGGCAGAGCAAACACCCGAGGTCAATGCCCAGCTCGATGCGCTGATCCGCACCCGCATTGCCGAGGATGCTCCCTCTCCCCTGGGGGGAGAGGGCCGGGGTGAGGGGGGCGGAGGGCTGCTGAACCCGGAATCCATCACCGTGCTGGACCCGGCCTGCGGCTCCGGCCACATCCTGGTAGAAGCCTACGACCTGCTCAAAGCCATCTATCTGGAACGCGGCTACCGTGAACGCGACATCCCGCGCCTGATTCTGGAAAAAAACCTGTTTGGTCTGGACATCGACGACCGCGCCGCACAGCTGGCCGCCTTTGCGCTGCTGATGAAGGCCCGTGCCGATGACCGCCGCCTGTTTAACGAGCCCATCCAGCTGAATGTACTGGCGCTGCAGGAAAGCACCGGCCTGGATGCCGCCCAGCTGGCGCAAGAGCTGGGCCTGGCCGACGCCAGCCAACGCCAGGCGCTGGCCAGCCTGCTGGCCACCTTTGCCCAGGCCAAGACCTTCGGCAGCCTGCTGCAAGTACCCCCTGCACTGGCGCAAGCCCTGCCAGGGCTGGCCGCAAGCCTGATAAGCGCCCACGCCAGTGGTGACCTGTACGTCCAATCCGCTGCCGCCACGCTGCAACCGCTGCTGCAACAGGCGCAGTTGCTGGCAAGGCAGTACGACGCGGTGGTGGCCAACCCGCCGTATATGGGCAGCAAGGGCATGAACGAGGCGGTGAAAGCTTTTGCCAAGAAGCACTTTCCCGATAGTAAATCCGACCTGTTCGCCATGTTCATCGAGCGCGGCTTTGGCTGGTGCAAACCGTCGGGCTTTAACAGCATGGTGACGATGCAAAGCTGGATGTTCCTGTCGTCGTACGAGGCTATGCGCGAAAAGCTGCTGACTGAGCGCACCATCATCACCATGGCGCATCTGGGGGCACGGGCGTTTAGCGAGATTTCCGGCGAAGTGGTGCAAACCACGGCATTTGTACTGCAACGTGAACACGAGCAAGGTTACAAACCGGCGTTTTTCCGCTTGGTGGACGGCAACGAGGCTGAAAAAGAAGCCGCATTGCGGACGTGGGAAAATCGCTTCGATCAGACCGTTCAGGATGATTTCAAGAAAATCCCGGGAAGCCCTGTGGCGTATTGGGTGAATAGTCCTGTAATTAAATTATTTTCTGATAAAAGGATTTTTGACGTATCCATTTCGGATGGGCAAAACATTACTGCAGACAATGATAGATTTGTTCGTCTTTGGTGGGAGGTGAGTATTTCTCATGTTGGCCGCGATAAAAAATGGCTTACCTATTGCAAGGGAGGAGAGTTCAGAAAGTGGTATGGAAATTTGGACAATGTGATTGATTGGTCTGTTGAGGCACGCTCTCACTATCGCTCAAGTGAACGATGTAGAATTATCCCCGAATACTTGTGGTACCAAGCTGGAATTACATGGAGTCGCGTTTCTTCAAAGGATACTCCTAATGCTTTCAGGCTCCTGCCAGAAGACACCACCTTTGATAAAGTCGGATCTTCTATTTTTGTAAAGAGCGAGTATGATCTAAAATTGTCGCTTGGTATTCTAAATTCTAAGCTTTCTGAAATATTTATTCCGATGCTCAATCCGACAATTGATTTGCAAGTTAGGGATGTTCGAAATATCCCGTACAAATCTAGCGGGAACGACTTTGTAACTGTTGTTGGGAATGTTGACCGAGCGATAAATATTTCAAGGGATGATTGGGATGAGAACGAGATATCCCTTGATTTTGCGAGCAGCGATCTAATTGGCGAAAAATCTGCGAATACGACTAGTGTTTCTTGGCAGTATTCGGTGGGCTGTAAAAATGAGCGGATATCGTTAGTTAAATCTCTAGAAGAAGAGAATAACAATATCTTGATTGTGGCCTACGGTCTTAATAAAGAACTTTCACCGGAAGTTTCAGAAGATCAAATTACCCTAACCCGCGCCAACCGCGAAAAAGACATGCAGCGACTGGTGTCCTACGCTATTGGCTGCATGATGGGGCGCTACAGCCTAGACGAGCCGGGTCTGATCTACGCGCATGCGGGTAATGTTGGCTTCGACCCGCAGCGCTATACGCGCTTTGCTGCTGATGCTGATGGAATCGTGCCGGTCAGCGATTTGCCTTGGTTCCCTGACGACGCTACCCAGCGCGTGAAGGAATTCCTCGTCGCCGTGTGGGGGCAGAACACGCTGGCAGAAAACCTGGCCTGGTTGGCCGACAGCCTGGGTCGTAAGGCGGACGAATCGCCGGAAGACGCGCTGCGCCGCTATATCTCCGGCAGCTTCTTTAAAGATCACTGCCAGACCTACAAGAAGCGCCCGATTTACTGGCTGTTCTCCAGCGGCAAGCAAAAAGCCTTCGAAGCGCTGGTCTACCTGCACCGCTACAACGACACCACGCTGGCGCGCATGCGTGCCGAGTATGTGGTGCCGCTCACCGGCCGCATGGCCGAGCGCATCCAGCTGCTGGAAGACGACGCGCTGAAAGCCACCACCAGCGCCAGCCGCAAGGCCATCGACAAGCAGATCGACAAGCTGAAAAAGAAACTGGAAGAGCTTCGCCAGTACGACGAAAAGCTGCGCCACTTCGCCGACCAGCGCATCACCCTGGATCTGGACGACGGGGTGAAAGTGAACTACGGCAAATTTGGCGATTTGTTGGATAATGTCAAAGGCATCACTGGTGGTGCCGGTGATGATTAAACACTGAGCTAGCACTAAGTTGGCCGCAGCCTCTTGCCGGGCTGCGGTTTTTCTTCCCCCTAATTTGATACAAGCGCCTATAAATGACAGCTGATTCTATTGTTGAAATGCTAACGAATCCCGTTAACCTGATTTTTACGGCGGCTATCGCCTTTTCCTTCTGGTACGGCTGGCAAGGCATCCAGCAGGGTACGCGCAAGAACTTTGTGGAGTACGCGCCCACCCTGATGACCTCGCTAGGGTTGTTTGGCACGTTTGTCGGTATTTTCATGGGCCTGACTGGCTTTGATACCGCGCACATCGATACCAGCATTGGTAAGTTGCTGGATGGTCTGAAAACGGCATTTTTTACCAGTATCTTGGGTATGGCGGCGTCGATTGCGTTCAAGGTGATCGATACCAATGGGTCCGATAAGCCAATGGTGGCTGACGATGCGGCGACATCAGGGGATGCCGGTCCGAATGAGATCTACGCTGTACTGAAAAAGCAGCAGCAAGCAATGGACTTGCTGGTGCAGGCCATTGGCGGCAGTGGTGATCGTTCTTTGGTGGGCCAAGTGCAACTGATGCGTACCGACATCAACGACTTCCGCTCCGGGGCAGTAAAGCAGCATGAGGTTTTTGCAGAAAAGCTGTGGGTTCAGCTGACCAGCTTTGCCGATATGCTGTCGAAATCGGCTACCCAGCAGGTTATCGAGGCGCTGAAGCAGGTGATTGTCGAGTTCAACGAGAAGCTAACCGAGCAGTTTGGCGATAATTTCAAACGCCTGGATGAGTCGGTGAAGAAGCTGGTGGACTGGCAGCAGCTGTACATGCAGCAGCTGGAGGCCATGATTGAGCAGTACCAACAGGGTGTACAGGCGATTGATGCTACGCGGGGTGCAGTGCAAGAGATCCGCGTAGAGACCGCGAAGATTCCGGTGCATATGGAGTCGTTGGGTGAGGTGGTGCACGTTAACCAGCACCAGATCAGCGAGCTCAGCCGCCATCTGGATGCGTTTGTGCAGATGCGCGACCAGGCCGTGATAGCGGTGCCGCATATTCAGCAAAAGCTGGAAGAAGTAGGTGAGCATTTGCGTGCCGGAGCCGACCAGATCAACCTGGAGCTGGTGCGCGGCGCCAATGAGTACAAGGCTTCGGTGCAAGAAACCGGCATGACCATGCGTAATATCGGCCACGAATTGGCCGAGCACTCCAGCGGTATCAGCAAGGAGCTAAACGACGCCTTTACCTTGCTGGCGCTGAATACCGAGCGTATTCGTACCGGCATTACCAGCACGATTTCTACCACCATGGAAGCAGTCGAGGCATCCAGCAAGCAGGCTGCCGATGCTACAAACGCGGCGGTGACCGGCATGCTGACGCAAGTGCAGCAAGGCATGGATGCCAGCAGCCAGGCCTATAGCCAGCATCTGAATCGCTCGCTGGATAGCCTGGAATCGCACGCCAAAGACATGCTCAGCAAAACCAATGAGGGGGTGAACAAGCAGATCGTCAAGTTCGACAAGGCCATGGAGGATGAGCTGAATAAGGCGTTGAGGGATCTGGGCAGTGCGCTGAAGACGATCCACGAGCACTTGGTGAGAGATGTATACAAGGGTCAAATCAAAGAACGCACGTTCTCCGGCCAATAAGCGAAGGGGAACGCTGTGGAAAAACTCTTTGGTGCACGCACCCAGAAGAAGGCGCACGATGCGGCAGAACATTGGATCAGTGTGTCTGATTTGATGTCGGGCTTGATGATGGTGTTCCTGTTCATTAGTGTCGCCTTTATGCGGCACGTGATGATTGAGCGTGACAAGATCAAGCAAGTGGCCGTGGCCTATCAGGAAAACCAGGTAGAGCTGTACAACAAGCTGCAGAAGGAGTTTGCCGGCGATTTGACAAAGTGGAACGCGGAAATAGACCGCGACACCTTGTCTTTCCAGTTCAAGTCGCCGGATATCCTGTTTGCCAATGGCTCTTCCGACATCAATCCGCAGTTCAAAGCGGTGCTGAACGATTTCTTTCCCCGTTACATGAAGGTGCTGGGGGGGTTTAAGGCTTCGATCAATGAAGTCCGTATTGAGGGCCATACCAGCTCGCATTGGCGTTTTGATGCTAGTCCGGAAGAGTCTTATTTCCGCAATATGGAGCTATCTCAAGCGCGTACACGCTCTGTGTTGTTCTTTGTGCAGACTTTGCCGCAGATACGTGCAGATCGTGAGTGGGTAAAACGCAATATTGCAGCTGTGGGGCTGTCTTCTAGCAAGCCGATTCTGGATGAGAAAGGCAAGGAGGATCCGGAGCGCTCACGCCGGGTAACCTTCCGCGTGATTACCAACGCAGAAACCCAGATTCGTCGCTTGATACAGGATTAATCATGCAGATCAGATTCGATTTTTCTGAGCTGTGGCAGCTTGCTGATGAAATAGGCGCAATACGCAAGGAGCTGCCTATTGCCATCAGTGACCGGATCGAACTTACCGATGAACAACTGGAACTGGGGGTAGAAGTTACCCTGGATGCACTTCAGGATGTAGGTGGTTTGCTTTCGGTCGATGGCCGGCAAGTTTTGTTGTACATACCCGATCAGGGCACAAAAATTCTCGATGTCAAAGCAGGTAACCGCGATGTGGGCAAGAAATTTCATATTGCGCACTGCGGGACACTGGAGAACATGAAGAGAAAAGGGCGATTCGAGCGTTACATTGCAACCAATAGGGTGGATGGCAAGTTTCATGTCCATGGCACGGATATGTTTGGCATTGAGGTTGAAGAGAAAGAAGCCGAGCTTTATGTGTGCCAAGTCTGCTTGAACATGCTGAACTACCAGCAAGCACGCACCAATCGTGCAGCCAAGTCCATTCGCGAAACGTTCGATCTGGGGGAGTTTTTCGAAACCTACGCCTCGGTCTTCCCTTATCGGCCGACGCGGTCAAAAGTCACGTCTGGAGAGGCGGGCTATGTCAAAGATTGGGCTGAGGTTTCCAGGCAGTGCAGGGAACGTGCGAATTGGCATTGCGTGGAGTGCGGTGTCGATATGGCCGAGCACAAGCACTTGCTGCATGTGCATCACAAGAATGGCGTGAAAGCAGATAACCGACCGGATAACTTGTTGGTGCTGTGC
This sequence comes from beta proteobacterium L13, assembly GCA_000335715.1. Lineage (GTDB taxonomy): Bacteria > Pseudomonadota > Gammaproteobacteria > Burkholderiales > Chromobacteriaceae > Vogesella. Next base: position 36,047 of record AMYZ01000017.1, on the reverse strand, counting down.
GCAGCTTGTCACCGCGATCAGCCTTTACATGAGCACATGTGGATTGCCGCAGATGAAATGCGCACGATCAACCAGCTTCGTAAACAACAAGGTATTGAGGTCAAAAACTGGACCACAGCGCTTAAGTACGTAGACCCTGCCTTGCGTGGTGTGCTGGGGTTGGCGCGTGCCAAGCAGTATGCTGTACCGTCTATAGAGTTTGAGCTGAGCGCCGACGTTTGTCTGGAAGTTGCTTGGCCTGAGAAACGGATTGGCATTACCTTGTCTGGTACTAAGCCTAGTATTCGGGGCTGGACCTTACTTTCTTTGAGAGAAGCGCTTTCATTTTTTGATTGAGTCGCCTCGCGCACTGTCTGTTGTCTGGGTAGTGCCATGAAACAATTTCATCAGATTTATTTGATTTAGAACTGGCACATGAATTCCAAAATCCAGCAGTCCCTTCGTTCGCACTTTACCGACCACCGCTTTGTGTTCTGGCACGATACCGACGCCGCCTACCGTGATGAGTTGGCCGCACTGGCAGATATACAAGTGGTTGACCTGGATGTGGAGCCTGCCCTGGCGACTAAGCAGGCGGTGGAGCAGGCCAGCCCGGCTAGCCAATGGCTGTTTTACAGCCAGCAGCCAGAACCGGCGCCGGAGGACGACTGGCTATTGGATGTGCGCCTGCGTGGCCGTGCATTTTATGCCGATGTGGTGTCGATGCAGTTTGAGGAACTGGGCTTGCAGAACCTGAGCTTGCGCAGTCATCTGAAAGCGCGTGCCAGCTTTCTGGCGGCGAAAGACCGCTTCGAACGGCTTAAGCGGCTGGTACTACCTGGTGACACTGCGGCAGACCTAGACCGCAAGATGATGGCGGTGCTGCTACGCGCCGAGCAGCCAGACCTGCCGGGCATGTTGCTCAAGCTGTTCTTTGCCATGAATACCGATGCTGGTGTGGATTGGCAGGCGCAAGCCAAAGGCTGGGCCGAGCTGGAAAACTATGGCCTGTTACCGGCGTTTTGGGCACTGGTGGAGCGGGAGTACGGCTATGTTGATGCCAACCCCAGCTTGCGTGACCTGCTGTTCCACATGCTGGTGACGGACCTAGACTTGGGCCTGCTGGGTAACCTGCCACCTGCCTTGCAGCACTTCCGCTTGAATGACCGCGCCAAGGCGGCGTCGGTGGCGGTGTTCCTGAACCAATGGCGTACCAACGTTACCCATTACACCAGTTATGACCAGCTATCTGCCGCTGCATCTGCCGCATTGCAGTTGCAAAACCAGATGGCCGCGTTACCAGCCGAGCAGATGCTGGATTCCATGACCTTTGCCGAGGTGGAGAAGTGGATTATCCGCGATTTGCGCGACCGCATTTTGTCGGGGGCAGCGTCTTCGCTGGAGGCTGTACAGGCAGTGTTCGAGCGCCGTCGCGATGGCCATTGGGCGAACCCCAAGTTGGCCGCAAGCAGTGACGAAACGCGTGGTTTGCTGTGCTGCTACGAAGCACTGCAGGCAGCAGCTGCCTTCCTGAGTCTGTGCGAGCAGCATCACACCGGCTTTGCCTTTACTGATGCTCGCCAGGGCATGCAGTGCTACCAGCAGGATCTGTTCCGCTTTGACCAGTTTTATCGCCTGTTCCATCGTGCGGCCGAGCAGGTGGACATGCTGGGCTGGCAGCTGTTGCAGGCTTTGCGTAACAAAGTGGAAGACGCTTACACGGGTTGGTTTGTGCCGCAACTGGGCGTGGCCTGGGGTGGCTTGCTGGAAGGCGAGAGCGGGCTGTTGCAAGACTGGCGGGTGCCGGGTGTGCTGAACCAGCAGCAGTTTTACCGCCGTGAGGTGAAGTCGCTACTGGAGAACACCACGGTGAAGCGGGTATTCGTGATTATTTCGGATGCTCTGCGTTTTGAAGCGGCAGAAGAGCTAGGCCGCCAGCTACTGCAGCGAAACAAGTACAAAACCACGCTGGACGCCATGCTGGGGGTATTGCCCAGCTATACCACACTGGGTATGGCCGCTTTGCTACCGCATGACACCTTGGCCTACAAGGACAATGGCCAGGTATTGGTGGACGGCAAACCTGCAGCCTCGCTAGACGACAGGCATGCGGTATTAGCCAAACACGGCGGTATGGCGATTCATTGGGAAGAGCTGGTTAGCCTGGGTAAGGAAAAAGCCCGGGAGCGGGTGCGTGAAGCGTCGGTGGTGTACATCTATCACGACCGTATTGACATGCTGGGCGATACCCAGAAGTCCGAGCGACAAACGTTTGAAGCGGTGGCGGACACCCTGGACGAGCTGAATCGCCTGGTGGGCTTTGTGGTAGGTAACCTGGCGGCTTCTACCGTGCTGATTACGGCTGACCATGGTTTCTTGTACCAGGAGTCGGCACTGGATGCGGCCGACCGCTCCACGCTGGACGTGAAGGACAGCGACACGGTTAGAGCCAAAAAGCGTTATGTGCTGGGCAAGGCACTGGGCGACACACCCAAGGCTTGGTGCGGTAATACGGCGGTGACTGCTGGCACGCAAGCCGATGCCAGCCTGGATTTCTGGGTGCCTAAAGGCGCGACGCGTTTCCACTTTAGCGGTGGTGCCCGTTTTGTGCATGGCAGCGCCATGCCACAGGAAATCGTGGTGCCTTTGCTGACGGTGAAGGTTAGCGAAGCCAGCTCTGCCAAGGTGGAGAAGGTCAAGGTCTCTGCGCTAATGGTGAGCAACAAGGTGGTGACCAATCTGCAGAAGTTTGAATTTATTCAGGCAGATCCGGTAAGTGCCAAGTGCTTGCCGTTAACGGTATCCATCAGTCTGCGTGACGGTGAGCAGGCTATCAGTAACGAGCAGATCGTTACTTTTGACAGTACAGCCACCACGCTGGATGAGCGCCGTAAGCAGGTGATGCTGACCCTGCAGGCAGGCCAGTACGATATCGGCAAGGATTACTACCTGGTATTGCGCGATGTGGATCTGAAGGTGGAGGTAATGCGCCACCCGGTTAAGATCGACTTGGCGTTTTCCAACGATTTTTAGGCGGTAAGCAATGACAGAACATGAAACGGCTGCGGCAGCCACAGTGGGCCTGGATGAGCTGTTGACCACGCACTATGCAGGTAAGGTGGTGCGCAAAGACCTGACCAAGCTCATCAAGGAAGGCGCCAACGTACCGGTATACGTGCTGGAATACTTGCTGGGCATGTATTGCGCATCCGACGACGCACAAGTGATCGAGGCGGGGTTGGCGAACGTAAAGCGCATTCTGGCGGAAAACTATGTTCGCCCGGATGAGGCCGAAAAGATAAAGTCCAAAATCCGTGAGTCTGGCAGCTTTAAGGTCATCGACAAGGTGACGGTAAAGCTCAATGAAAAACGCGACCTGTACGAAGCTTTGCTATCCAATCTCGGCGTGAAAAACGCCGAGATTGGTGATGCGCATGTGCGTGAATTCGAAAAGCTGTTGGTCGGGGGGATCTGGTGCATTGTGTCGCTGCGCTACCAGTACGAGGAAGGGCAGAAAGGCTCGCCGTTCTTTGTTACTGACCTCAAGCCCATCCAGATGCCGAATACCGATATGGAAGGTTTGTTTGCCGGCCGCAGGGCATTCAGCAATGAGCAATGGATGGATGCCTTGATTCGCTCTACTGGTATGGAGCCAACGTGCTTCAAAGACCGGGTGAAATGGCATCTGCTGGCCCGGATGATTCCGCTGGTAGAAAACAACTACAACTATTGCGAGCTGGGCCCTCGTGGTACGGGCAAGAGCCATATTTACAAAGAAATCAGCCCGAACAGCATCCTGGTGTCCGGTGGGCAAACCACGGTGGCCAACCTGTTCTACAACATGTCGGCCCGTAAGGTGGGCCTGGTGGGCTTGTGGGATGTGGTGGCTTTCGACGAAGTGGCTGGCATCAACTTCAAGGATCAGGACGGTGTTCAGATCATGAAGGACTACATGGCGTCTGGTTCGTTTAGCCGTGGGCGTGAGGCTATCAACGCCAATGCTTCTATGGTGTTTGTTGGCAACATCAACCAGAGCGTAGAAACACTGGTGAAAACCAGCCACCTGCTGGCGCCGTTTCCGGACGTGATGATTGACTCTGCCTTTTTCGACCGCTTCCACGCTTACGTACCAGGCTGGGAAATCCCCAAAATGCGGCCGGAATTCTTTACCAACCAGTACGGGATGATTGTTGACTACCTGGCAGAGTTTGCCCGCGAAATGCGAAAGCGCAGCTTTGCTGACGCGATCGACAAGTGGTTCCGGCTGGGTAATAACCTGAATCAGCGCGATACCATCGCGGTGCGACGCACGACCTCGGGTTTGCTCAAGCTGATTGCACCGCATGGTGAGTACGATAAAGAGCTGGTGCGGCAGTGTATGGAGTACGCACTAGAAGCCCGCCGTCGCGTGAAAGAGCAGCTGAAGAAAATAGGGGGCATGGAGTTTTACGACGTGCACTTTAGCTATATCGACCTGGAAGATGGCCAAGAGCGTTTTGTTACAGTGCCAGAGCAAGGTGGCGGCAGCCTCATTCCAGAGGGCCGACCCAACCCTGGCACCTTGTATAGCATCGCAATGGGTGGCGGCGAGATGCCGGCACTTTACCGGCTGGAGATCCAGAGCATGACTGGCAGCGGCAAGCTGTCGATTTCTGGTGCTATCGCCCGTGAGCAAGTGAAAGTGGCTTACGACTACTTCAAGGCTAATGCCGGCCGTATCAGTGCTGCCATTCATGCCTCTGAAAAAGACTTTCATCTACATCTGGTAGAAATGCAGACCAGCGGCCAGCCTGAAGCCATGACGCTAGCTGGCTTTATTGCTTTGTGTTCTGCGGCGCTGGCTAAGCCCATGCAGGCGCAAATGGTGGTAATGGGGGATATGAGTCTGGGTGGCACCATCACGCCCGCACGAAACCTGGCGGAGACCCTGCAAGTGGCCTTTGACGCCGGTGCCAAGCGCATCCTGCTGCCGATGTCGAGTGTGGTGGATATCCCTAGCGTGCCCGGAGAGCTGTTTGCCAAGTTCCAGACCAGTTTCTATTCCGACCCCGTCGATGCTGTATTCAAGGCGTTCGGCGTAGATTGAGGTGAATGGTTGTTTCTTTTTTTCCAGCAAAGGAAATGCAAAATGGCAAGACGTAGTGCAGCAAATGGTCGCATTGCAGCCTCCAGATCGATTGTGGTGTTGGAGGCTCCTTGGAGTTTGCATGAGCAAGATCAGTTGAGAGTGTCGGTTCTACCCTTCATCCAGGGTATGGCCCAGGCGTGTGGTGACATCGATGTGCTCCATACCCGTTTTTTTGACAAGAGCAGTTTTGATCAGGCACTCGAGCACCTGACGGCAGGCAGCAAGTACGAAAATACCGTGGTGTACATAGCTGGGCATGGTGGCGGGCGGAAGATCCAGAATGTCGATATTGGGCACATGATGTTTCAGGTAGGGCAGTTGTCGAAGTCGAAAAATATCAGTGGAATCTTGCTAGGCTCTTGCCTGGTGGGTAGTAACACCATAACGATGGAAACCTATCTGACAGAAACGGCCTTGCGCTGGATGGCAGGCTATCGCTGTTCTGTCGGCTGGATGGAAGGTACACTCATTGATATCAGTATCTTGCAATCGGTTTTAGTCAAGCAGTTTGATGCCCAATCTGACGATATTGACCATTACAAATCCATTTTTGTAAATGCAACCCAGCTCTTCGATAAAGAAGCTTGCATTGGTGAGTATGAGAGTGGGTTTGATGCAGAAATGGGTGATGCACTTGTGTTTGCTGTACAGCCCGCAGGGCGCGGTCGCAAACCGGTGAGCTTTGTGTGTAATGACCTACAGTAATGACTTGGTATGATGAGGCTGGGGCATTGAGCCGCAGTCTCATGCGCTGAGGAAGTTTCTCTGTATTTCCAGGCAGAAATCCAGAGTTGTACTGGCAAGGCCAATATGTGGTGCCGGTATCGATGCTTCCCGTAAATTGACCCGCACCATGCGCCAGGCGTGCCGTTCGCTAAAGTGCCTAACTGTAGCGATATGGCTGCCAGCACCAAGCTCTATCACTAATGGCTTCTCAACTTGCTGTAGCCAGTCAAACAGCCGTGTTTCTTGCTGGGCTTGCCGTCTATCGTTCCAGTGCCAGTCATCGAACATCAGAATGTTGGGGCGTAGAGGGCTGCCACAACTGCGGCATAAAGGCAGTGGGCCAAGCCACTGACAGGTATCTTCATTAATATTGATGGCTAGATTCTCCGCAGGATAGACCTGTTGTGTGCAATTCATTAAGCACTGTGTGAAGTGGATGCTGCCGTGGCATTCATGTATACGCTGAGAGTCAAAGCCGGCCCGTTGAAACTGCCCATCGACATTGCTGGTGTAGACAAAGTAGCCATGTGTGAGCTGTTCACCAAGTTGCCGTAGGATATCAAAGCCTGCATGCGGTTTTGTACGACGATACAGTTGCAGGCGGTGGCCGTAAAACCCCCAAGCCTGTCTTGGGTTGATGTGAAAAGTTTTAGGATTGGCAGCATCAATAAAACGTATGCCCGCATGAGCTAGGGCTGGGTATGCCTTCCAGAAACCATCGTCACCCCGAAAGTCGGGCAAGCCAGAATCTACCCCAATACCAGCACCTGCAGTAATAAGCAGGCCATCAGCTTGCTTTAGCCATGTGCTGATTTGTGCCATGTGCGATGTATGCACGATTTCTCCAATTGTCCAGCAGCCTGTATGGGGTTGTAATAGCCCAGCCCTTTCTGCGCAGGTCAGGCTGCGAGTTGATACGCCATCGCCGGCGTCTTCATCCTCAACGCCTGGTGCGGGCGCCGGTGGTTATAGAACCCGATCCTGTCTGTAATCACCTCGTTAGCGTGCGTCAAGCTTTCAAAGCGGTGCCGCTGTGCACACTGCTTTTTCAGAGTACGAATCACCCATTCCACCATCCCGTTCTGCTCCGGCGTGTGTGGCGCGATGGGCTCCTGCTACAAATCGTTGCTTTTCACTAATGCAGTGTGGCTGTGGCTAGTAAACACCAAGTCGTTGTCACTGCGCAGCAGGAAGCTTTGCGGCCAAGCCCACCTACAGATCAAGCCTCTCGACTTTTCAAGTCGTGCATGACAAATATCAATACCGCATAATGATATTAGCAAGTACAATTCGATAAAAATCGGAGCTAATATGCAAAAAGTATGTGCGGCACTTTGCCTAGCTTTGTCATTAGGTGCGTGTAGCCCTTCGGACAAGCCCGCTGTCTCAGAGCCTGTCTCAGCAAACCCCCAGCAGAAAGAAATACCCCCCACTGTCGCTAGCGTACGGACAAGTTTGTCTGAGCGTAACTATGGCCTTGCTGCGGAGCAAGCAGAACAACTGGTGGGCAGGCCCACGCCATCTGCAGATGACTGGTTTGTTGCAGCAGAGGCTCGTGCAGCAAATGGTGAGCGGCTTCCTGCATTGGCGGCATTGGAGAAAGCTATTCAAAGTGGCATGCAGGATGTTGGCCGCATTGAAAGCAGCACTCACCTTACTGAGCTTTCCCAGTCTGATGAGTATCACGCCTTATTGGAACGGTTCGGTTTGGTGAAAAACCTTGCTACAAGCGGTGATGCAGTAGTACGCCAGCGCAACGGTGCGATTGAAGTTAAAGCAGGTGACGTGTCTGTCACGCTGCCGAATTGAGGCATATGAAATGAAAGTATCCCTGAAGCTCGCGGCAGCTGCGTTGGCTGCCTGTGGTCTGGTGCAGTTTGCACACGCCATCGAGATCGAGGCAAAAGGTCTTGGCGTAGTCAGCAAAAGTGCTTCCAGTAATGTGCAGAGCATTCGTAGCGAGGCCATGCTGCTTGCCAAGCGAAATGCGGTACTAGCTGCATTGGATAAAGTAGTGGGTGCGGGTACCCGCAATAACCCAAAGCTGCAAGCACAGCTGGACGATCTGGTAACCCAGGTGGGTGAGGAAGTCTTTTATGACCCTGTTCCCGATGCGGTAGGTGACCAATATCGTCTCAGCATTACGCTGCGTATGGATGACAAGAGCCTGCGCGCGCTGGTAAGTGACTTGGGGCTGGCACTCAATACCCAGACCGTCAGAAGCCAGTCCATGATGGTTATGATGGACGAGTTCTTTACCACGCCGACTGACTTGAAGGCGCCACTGGAAGAGCTCGTAGAGTTTCGCCACGAAGTTGGTGCCAAATACAAGGAAAACGAAGCTGCGGCCAATTCCAGTAAATCCGCCTATGCCGCTTCGGATAAACAAGCTTATGCCGTTAAGGCGGCACAGAGCGGGCATGTTAATGCTGCGCGAGATAGCCGTCTTGCTGCCGCTAGTAACGATGGCATGGGTGGCAGTGGTGCTGTGGCAGCACGTGATAGTGCCCGGTTGTCCGCATCGAACAGCAGCCGTTACGATGCTGCAGGCGCACGTAGTCAGAACGTGGCCGCCGCTTCGTCATCTAAGGCAGCTTATGCTCATAGCGTGAATGCTGAAGAGCATGACAATGTTTACTTCAAGAAGCTTGTGAAGTACCAGCCACAAAATACCGGCCCAGATAAAAAGAGCTACACCTACAACGAATTCATGGGTCAGCTTGGGGAGCTGGATATCAAGGTTGTTGATAGCACCCTATTCAAGAGTCGTTACTTCGGCAATCAGGCTATCACCCTGGATAAGTTAGAAAATGGGGCAGATCTGGCACCCTATGTGACCTATGCACGTAAAGAAGCAACAGCTGACTATTTCTTGCTGGGCACCTCGGTAATTTACGACATTGGCACCGACCAGAGTAGCGGCATGCGTGCTTGCACGGGGGTAGCCAGTACCAAGAGTTTTTCAACTAAGTCGGGTGAAGATATTGGCTCTGCAACGCAGTCAGACAGTGCAACTGGCAGTACACCTGATGACTGTCGGGCGCGGCTGGCGAAGAAACTCGCAGAAAACCTGGCTAGCCAGGTAGGTAAGCGTATTCAGGATTATTTCAAGCGACGCAATATGTACGGCAGTGAGTTTGTCGTGCGCCTGACAGGCGGCAACCTGTCGCTGATGACCCGCATGGCCTTTAGTCAGGCATTGAAGAGCATTCCGGGGCTGGAGAACCAAGTACAACGCCAAGCCACGAGTGATCAGATTGAGGTAATCGCCTCCTACAAAGGTAGTGATCCGCTGGATCAGTCCGTGGCTATGGCCCTGGCCAGTAACCCTCAGTTTGCCAATCTTGACTCAATGGTTGACGGCAATGTTGTCATTCTTTGCATGAACGGCTGCGTCAAGCCTCGTAAATGATGCCAAATCTCAAACAATTATCCATAGCAGCTTTGTTGACGATGCTGGGGGCGCACGCGCAGGCTGATTCCATCGGTTTATATCTGGTTCCCGGCATCTTTGTTGATGATGCTGGCAGTGGTCAGCAAAGTAGCAAGATCGACGCGAGTTTTCGCCCGATAGTGAGTGCAGACAATATGCCGCAGCTGGTGTCCATGCTGCGGCAGGCTGCCCAGAAGCACTTTGGTACTTTAGCAGTCACTATCGATAGCAAAAACAAGTTACGCACGCTGGTTCTGTCTGCACAGATTACTCGCGCCACACGCTTCCAGATTGCCAAACCTGATGGAACGACGGACGTCTATTTGCCAATCACACTGAGCTTGTATTTCAGCAATCCAAATACTGGCGAGGTCCTGCAGTCATTTAGTCAGACCAACTACCAGATTTTCACGGTAGGCCATCAGCCAGTTCAGGCTGCTGATGAGCTACAGGTGGGTCAGCAGTACCAGGCCGGCCTGCAAAGCTTGTTGGATGAAACCATGGCGGTTGCTAGAAAGCAGTTTAGCCCGTATCTGGTGACTGCCAATGTGGCAGATACCTGGCATGAGTATGCAGTATTGAATCAGGGAAGCCAGGCGGGTATCGGCAAAGGGGATGTCATGGAGGATGCGGATGGGAACCAGATCCGTGTCGAACATGTAGGTCCTCAGTACGCCGTAGCCTTGCCAGTATTGGGCAAGGCACGTACAGGGCAGTCATTTAGCCGCCCGTCCCTGATGAAGTTGTCTGACGTCAAAAAGCCAAGGGTTTTAACTTTGGTTAGTCACGGCAATGCAGATCTGCCCGACGCTGTTGCCACCCAGCTTTTTGCTGACAAATTAGGTAGCTCGGCTGCTTTTGCTACCCTGCCACTGAATAGCAACTACAGCCAGGTCCAGGTAGCACTGGACCGTCAGACAGCTATCGGTCATCAGGTCAGCGGCCAACGTTCCTTGCCCGATTATGTGATCAGGCTGGTTGTGCCGCAGGCAAAGCAGTACGAACTGCCAACCAATCTAGATTACAAGACCCAACGTTATTACAAGGGTTGGGCTTATGCGGAATTATTGTCCCTAGATGGCCGTGTTCTGTACGCCCGTGATGTGTCGCAGCAGATTGAAGACACCGTCAGCCACGGCGTAGGCTTTGCAGATGCAGATCGCAAAGAGGTGGTGCTGAAAAACACCTTGAATGATTTGGCGGTCCGTTTTGCCAAAGAGGTTCGCTTTTCCCCGCAAACGATAAAAATCACTGCCAGCGACGGGAGTCAATTCATTCTCGATGACCAGGCTGATGCGCTGCAGCCAAACCAGGTGCTTCGTGTTTATCGCGCTATCGGCAAGCCAAGTGGTGGTGGAGAGGCAGCCCTGGTGCCAACTTGGGAAGCACGTGTTGTAGAGAAAAATGGCAATAAAGTAACAGCACAAGTCACCATGCCCCTCTCCAATACCATGCCGGCGCCTGCTAATGGTGATGTGGTTCTCAGCGAGACCATCAGCGGTGACCATAATGGTGGTGATCGTCTTGCCTATTGCCCAGCCAGCAAGGCGCAGCTAGGTGGTGTCACGGTAGATCAGTTCGACTTGTTGGCCTATGCCACTGTAGCCCAGTCCCCCTTCAATCTGGTCAATCCCCAATTATCGGAGCTGTTGAAGGGCAAGGTAGGTGGGCAGTCCGGTTTCCGCAAAGACCTCGATATCACCATCAAAGCACCGAGCCAGTGTGTTGAAGCCCTCAATCGTATCGAACTGAAAGACGAGCCATGCAGCAACGGTACATGCCAGTCACGATATGCGGTTCGTGCTGCGTACCGCGTTAAGAACAATGGTGAGCAGTTCAAACAAAAGATTCTGGAGCATAACTTCGTTTCGGGCGGCTACCCCGAGGCGACCCCGGCAGACGCGCGTGCAGCATTGCAGCAAAGCCAGCTGAGTAGTGACCTTCGTGCCCTGTTGGCCGAGGTGCTTGAGCAAATGAAATAAGCATCGATCAACCTGATTACCGTGTAAGGAATGTAACCATGAAAAAAACCAAATTGACGCTGCTGGTATCTACCCTGGCTGTCGTGTTCAGTGCGGCCAGCATGCCGGCGCACTCTTTCGGTCTGGGTAACCTGACTGCGGCACTGCCTGGTAGTGCATCCGCTAGCAGTGTCTCTGCTGGCGACGTTGACGCCTTTATCCAAACTGCCAAAGAAGCCGAGCTGCTCATCGACAAAGCGGCTGACCATATTTTCAAGGCACTCGCTAACAAAGAAGAAGTGGCCAAGTATGAGGCCGCACTGAAGGCCGCAGAAGAAATCAAAGATGTGAAAGAACGCGAAGCCAAGATCAACCAGATCCAGGCTGACCGCGATGTTTCTCTGCAGAAAACCATGGCGAGCAAAGAGACAGAATCTAAAGTGAAAGCCATGAATACCAAACAGCTGGCTAACTTTAGCAACGCTGGTTTCACATTCATGTTGGGCTTGTTGAAAGACCGTCAGCTGGCCGACGGCAGCGCCAATCTGGTATCCGGCGTAGCCGCCAACCCAATGTTGGCTGGCAAATTGCTGGCATTGAAAGACACTGCGAGCTCTGTAGCAAACCAGGTTCAGTCTGCATCCAAAATCGGTGAGGGGCTGGTCAAGCTGGCCAAGGTAGGTAATATCAACATCATGCCTGCATCGGCTTCTGATAAGGCAAAAGCCATTGAAGTAATGTAACCGAAGCGCTGATTAAAAAGTATTCGGTGTGCAGATCTCACTGATCAATGAAACACCCCTGGCACGAAAGTTGACTGGGGGTGTTTCATTGATCAGTGAGATCTAGTTTTTTCGAACAGAGTAGGGGCATTGCAGCACTGCCTTATCGATATGAATCGTCTTACTTCATAAGATGCCTCGCGCCCCTGGTTTTCTGCACTAGGCTGCTCAGCCTTCACCCGTCACAAAATCCGCCCAGCGTTCCATCAGTCGCCTACGCTCGTCCAGATACTGGGCGTGGTTATAGGTGGCTTTCATTTTGTTTTCTTCTGCGTGCGCCAGTTGCATTTCGATCAAGTGTGACGGGTAGCCTTGACCGTGCAGGTGGGTAGAGAAGGTGGCGCGCAGGCCGTGCGGGCTGGTGGGGGCGTCCAGGGCAATCATCACCTTGCGCAGCGTGGCTTCAGACATGGCTTCGCCGGGCGTGCGCTGGTTGGGGAAGACGTACTGGCTGTCACCGCTCCAGTCGATGGCAGTCTGGATTAGCGCTACTGCTTGGTCGGGCAGGGGGACCGTGTGGGTGCGGCGCTTCTTCATCTTGGCTGCGGGGATGGTCCACAGTTTCTTTTCCAGATCGAGTTCGCTCTTTTCCATGCGCCGCAGTTCGTTGGTGCGTACGGCTAGCAGCATCAGTAGTTGCAGTGCGATGCGGGTGGTGCCGGTGCCGCGATAGGTGAGGATCTTGCGCCATAGCGCTGGCGGGTCTTCGGCAGCCTGGTGGTGTTTGACGGGTGGTGCGACGATGGCGCGTTTGATGGAGGCGGTGGGGTCGATGTCGCAGCGTAGAGTGGCCACGCCATAGCGGAATACTTGGCCGCACACGTGCCGAAAGCGTGAGGCGGTGTTGGCGATACCGCGTGCTTCCAGCTGCTTCATGATGTTCAGAATCACGATTGGCTTGATGCTGGCCAGGGGTAGGGGGCCGAACTTGGGGAAGCCGTATAGTTCCAGCAGGCGAATGGACTGGAATGCCGTGGTCTCCTTGCCTTGTAGCCGTACTTTTTCGTAGAACTCGCGTGCTACGGCTTCGAAGGTGGACAGGCCCTGCTCGATGACCTCCAGCTTTTCGGTTTGTCGTACCGTCACCGGGGAGCGGCCTTCGGCAATCAGCAGCTTGGCGTTGTCGCGAGCCTCACGGGCGGCAGACAGAGAAACCTGCGGGTACTGGCCAATGGCGTACAGCTTTTCCTTGCCCGCCAGGCGGTATTTCAGGCGCCAGAGTTTGGCGCCGTTCTTCTTCACCAGCAGGTACAATCCGCCCATGTCGGCGAGCTTGTAATCCTTGTCTTCGGGCTTGGCGTTACGGACTTTGGCATCGGTGAGCGGCATGGCAATATCGCTAATGTTTTTGTAGTGAATCACGATAATAACGGTTCGGTACCCCCAACGATACCCCCAATTTGTCTGGATGCCCCAAGATGCCCGTAGACGATGCTGGAAATTTACTTGTTTAAAAACAGTGGTTTGCGAATTTTTCGTGGATGATCGTAGACGTGGCTAGATGGACTTCACGCTTCATGAACTTTGACCAGATCAAAGACTATCAGGACGTGGCTGACACCGTTAAAGCCTAATAAAATCAGTAAGCTGCTGATTTGAAAGCAGGGGGTCTGGTGGAGATGTCGATCGCGACACCTTGCCAGGCTCCCTTTTTTTGGTGCTATGGCCGCGAAGTGCGGTGATGATCCGCTTCACATCTGGACAGTGGTCTTTTGTCTGCGCCTCAAACCCCAGCCTTGTCTGGGGTTTTTACATGCAGCGCCTGCGGCCTATGTCTTGATCTGTGCAGCCTGGCTATGGGTCCACCTGGCCTGTGTGCGGTGCTGCAGTGCCGCACAGTTGCTCAAAGCCCTGCAATGCCAGCTGGGCGCTGTGGTGGTTGTCCAGTAGCTGGTGGTCGTGGTGGGCGCTTTGTATCAGGCCGAACAGCATGAAAGCCAGCAGTGGAATATTGCTGTCTGCAGCCAGCTCGCCGGCGTCTTGTGCGTCTTGCAGCAGGCGCTGCAGGGTGTCGCGCTGCCAGCGTTGGCCGGCCACCAGTGCGTCGCGTATGGCACCGGGCTGGTCGTCAAACTCGTAGGCGGCAGCCAGTAGCGGGCAGCCACCTGGTGTGTTGCCGGCGTACAGGCGCATTACCCAGGCGCGGAACAGCGCGCGCAGGCGCACCATGCCGCGTGGCTGGGTAAAGGCTGGCTTCACTACTTCTTCCACAAACTGCGCTTGCGCCGCCTCTACTACGGCCAGCTGCAGTGCTTCTTTGCTGCCAAAGTGGGCAAATAGCCCGCTTTTGGACAGCCCGCTCTGCTCTGCCAAGCTACCGATGGTGAGCCGGCTGATGCCGATCTGGCTGGCGCTGCGCACCGCCTGTTGCAGAATGGCTTCGCGGGTAAGGGCTTTTTTGCTCATGGGTGTTTGCCTGCGTGCTGTTTAAGTGCAAAATAGCACGATCGTTCTTTTTTGAGTGAGTAACATGCACCCGTTTACCAAAGTAGTAGAAGTGCGTTGGTCTGACATCGACGCCAACCAGCACATGCGCCACAACGCTTACGCCGACCTGTGCACGCATACCCGTATGGAATGGTTGGCCGCAGCCGGCTTTGGCATGGAGGCGTTCATGGCGCACGGGTTTGGCCCGGTGCTGTTTCGCGAGAGTACCGAATACCGCCGCGAGGTGAATCTGGGCGAGCGTATCACCATCGATGTGCAGATTGCTGCCGCCAGCCCGGATAATAGCCGCTGGAAGATCCGCCAGCAGCTGTTCAAGCCCGATGGCAAGCTGGCCGCCATCTACGAAGTGGCCGGGGCGTGGATGGACCTGCGCGAGCGCAAGCTGATACCGCCACCACCTGCGCTGGCCGCCATTCTGGCAGATTTGCCGCGCTGTGCCGATTTCGAGGCGCTGCCGCAACCCGAGCATAAATAAGGAGCTTGCCATGCAGCTAGCCGCATCGATTGTTACCGCTTTGGTCGCCGCCATTCACCTGTATATCCTGGTGCTGGAGATGTTTCTGTGGACCAAGCCGGCAGGGCGCCGTGCCTTTGGCCTGACACCGGAGTTTGCCGAGGCCAGCCGGGTGCTGGCGGCCAACCAGGGGCTGTATAACGGCTTTTTGGCGGCAGGGCTGCTGTGGAGCCTGCTGCCGGGGTCACCGGCAGGTGTGGGGGTGTTTTTCCTTGCCTGCGTGCTGGTAGCCGGGGTGTACGGTGCGGCCACAGCCAGCCGCAAGATCCTGTTTGTACAGGCATTGCCCGCTGCACTGGCGCTGCTGCTGCATGCTCTGGCCTGACGCAACGTTGCAGGGCTTGCGCTGGGCGCCACCCAACACAAACCCTGGTATTGGAAAACCTCCCGGCCTGCGCCGCAGCAAAAAATAGTGCTAACAGGCCCTAAACCCTGCCGCTGGCGGGGTTGCCAAGCGGTGGTGCCAGCGGTAATGCTGTGCGGCCAACCTTGTAGGAGCTTGCCATGTCTGCCGTGCTGCAAAACCTGTTAAAGCTATGCGATACCCCGCGCGATAACGCGCTGCTGCGTTTCGGCATCGCCAACGAGTACGCCAAGGCGCAAGACTGGCCGGCCGCCGCGCTGCAGGCGCGTGAGGCGCTGGCGCGGCAGGGCGATTTTTCGGCGGCGTGGAAGCTGCTGGGTAAGGCGCTGGCAGCAGGAGGCGACGCTAGCGCAGCGTTGGCCGCCTACCGCGAGGGCATTGTGGTGGCGCAGGCGCGTGGCGACCTGCAGGCGGTAAAAGAAATGACGGTGTTTGCGCGCCGTATCGAGAAACAGTTGGCCGCAGATGGGCAGGGCGCTGGCTAGCTGCTGCGTTTGAGCTGGCGCATGGCTTGCTCCAGCCCCTCCAGCGTGAGCGGGTACATGCGGTTTTGCATCAGCTGGCCCACCATGCCGATGGACTGGGTGTATTCCCACGCTTCCTGCGGCATGGGGTTCAGCCATACCGCGTGCCTGAATTGCTCCAGCAGGCGGCGCAGCCATACTTCACCCGGCTCCGGGTTCATGTGCTCTACGCTGCCGCCTTTGAGGATGATCTCGTAGGGGCTCATGCTGGCGTCGCCGACAAAGATCAGCTTGTAGTCCTGGCCGTAGGTGTGGATCAGGTCCCAGGTGGCGGTTTTGGCGGTGTGGCGGCGTGCGTTGTCCTGCCACACGCTTTCGTACACGCAGTTGTGAAAGTAGTAGTAGTCCAGGTGCTTGAATTCGCTGCGCACGGCGGAAAACAGCTCTTCGCACACGCGGATGTGGTCGTCCATGGAGCCGCCCACGTCAAACAGCACCAGTACCTTCACCGCATTGTGCAGCTCGGGCACCATCTGCAGGTCCAGCAGGCCGGCATTGCGCGCGGTGGCGGCGATGGTGGCTGGCAGGTCCAGCACCTCGGGTGCGCCGTCGCGGGCGAATTCGCGCAGGCGGCGCAGGGCGACCTTGATATTGCGCGTGCCCAGCGCCACGCTGTCGTCAAAATTGCGGAACTCGCGCTGATCCCACACTTTTACCGCGCGGCGGTGGCGTGATTCGTGCTGCCCGATGCGGATGCCTTCCGGGTTGTAGCCATACGCGCCAAACGGGCTGGTGCCACCGGTGCCTATCCATTTATTGCCGCCCTGGTGGCGTTCTTTCTGTTCTTCCAGCCGCTGGCGCAGTGTGTCCATCAGCTTGTCCCAGCCCATGGTTTGCAGCTGCTGTTTTTCTTCCTCGCTCAGGTATTTTTCTTTGCGCAGCCAGTCTTCCGGAATGGCAGTTTGCAGGTCTTCCAGGCTGGTTTCGATGCCGTGCGCGTACTGGGCAAACACGCGGTCGAAGCGGTCGTAGTATTTTTCATCCTTTACCAAAACGGTACGCGCCAGGTGGTAAAACGCGTCCACGCTGGCAAACGCCAGCCTTTGCTGTAGCGCCTCCAGCAGGGTAAGGTGTTCTTTCAGGCTAACCGGCAGGCCGGCCTCGCGCAGGGCGTAGAAAAAATCGAGCAGCATGGCAATAAAAGATGTGTGTGACAGGCGATGAAAATCGTAATAGAGTCTGGGCTCTAAACGCTCGTTTGCCCAAGTTCAAGGAGCATAGCATATGGACACCGTCAGCCCTATCGGCAATAGCCTGCAAAGCCAGCTTGCCCACCTGCAGCAGGTGGCTGCATTGCAGCCACCCGACTACGCCACCCGCCGGCAATGGCTGGCGGGCCTTGCCAGTATCGTAACGGAACACCAGCAAGACTGGATCGACGCCTTGCAGGCGGACTTTGGCTGCCGCAGCGCAGTGGAAACCCGGCTGGCAGAACTGTTTCCCTCGCTGGAAGGCATACGCCTGGCGCAGCGCAAGCTGGCGGGCTGGATGCGTGCGCAGCGCCGTGGCTTGTCGTTCTGGTTCTGGCCGGCCAAGGCGAGCGTGCAGCCGCAGCCGCTGGGGGTGGCCGGCATCATCGTGCCGTGGAACTACCCGGTGTTTCTGGCGTTGGGGCCGCTCACCTCGGCGCTGGCGGCGGGCAACCGTGCCATGGTGAAGATGTCCGAGTTATCGCCGCATAGCGGTGCCTTGTTGCAAAAGCTGTGCCGCCAGTACCTGGGCGACGATGTGGTGCAGGTAGTGAATGGCGATGTGTCGGTAGCCCAGGCCTTTGCCGCGCTGCCGTTTGACCACCTGCTGTTTACCGGCTCTACAAGGGTTGGCCGCAGTGTGATGCAGGCGGCTGCGGCCAACCTGACCCCGGTGACGCTGGAGCTGGGGGGGAAGTCGCCGGTGCTGATTGCGCCCGGTTTCGATATGCGCCGCGTGGTGGGCAGCCTGGTGGCAGGCAAGATGCTGAACGCAGGCCAGACCTGCGTGGCGCCCGATTATGTACTGGTGCATGCAGATGACCGCGAGGCACTGCTGGCCGAGCTGCGCCG
This sequence comes from beta proteobacterium L13, assembly GCA_000335715.1. Lineage (GTDB taxonomy): Bacteria > Pseudomonadota > Gammaproteobacteria > Burkholderiales > Chromobacteriaceae > Vogesella. The sequence continues at coordinate 18,146 of AMYZ01000017.1, read as the reverse complement.
TCAGGTAGCATTGGCCTACCCGGACCCGGCGGCCAACCCCGACTACACCGCCATCATCAATCAGGCACACTTCGACCGGCTGCAACGCTGGCGTGACGAAGCCGCCCAGCTGGGCGCGCGGGTAGAGGTGCTGGCCGCAGGCAGCAGCGACGAGGCACTGTTGGCGGCACGCAAGCTTCCCTTGACCCTGATCGAAAACGCCCCGGCACACAGCGCGGTGATGCGCGAGGAAATATTCGGCCCGCTGCTGCCCATCATTACCTACGACAAGACAAGCAATGCGTTGGCCTATATCAATGCCCGCGACAGGCCGCTGGCGCTGTACCTGTACGACGATAACCGCTGCCGTATCGGCAAGGTGTTGCAGGGTAGCATCGCCGGTGGGGTATCGGTAAACGATACCTTGATGCACGTGGTGCAGGACCAGCTGCCGTTTGGCGGCGTCGGGCCGTCCGGCATGGGGCATTATCACGGCTATGAAGGCTTTGTGACGTTCAGCAAGATGAAGCCGGTTTTCTACCAGTCCCGTTTTTCCGGCACCGCACTGACCCAGCCGCCGCATGGCAAGCTGGTGCAATGGCTGCTGAACCTGATGCTGGGGCGCATCAAATGACCCTCAACCGCCGTCAGTTCATTCACACCGGCCTGCTGGGGGCGCTATCGCTGGGTATCGCGGCCAGGTTGGCCGCACCGCACGCCGCGCCCGGTTTTACTGCCACGGCGGCAGACCGCCAGCTGATTGCAGCGCTGGGGCGCGGCATGCTGGGCAGCTTGCCGGCCACGGCGCCGATCGCGCTGGTCGACAACACGTTGGTGGCCATCGCCGGCCTGCCATTGGCCAGCCAGGCTGAGCTACGGCAGCTGTTCGACCTGTTGCAACAGCCGCTTGCCCGCATGACGCTGGGCCTGCGCCCGGCCTGGCAAGACGCCAGCGCCGAGCAAGTGCGCAGCATGCTGGAAGGCTGGCGTTACAGCCGCCTTACCCTGTTGCGTAGTGCCTACCAGGGGCTGCATGGCCTGCTGTACGCCAGCTGGTATGGCGACCCCGCCAGTTGGCAGGCTACGTCTTACCAGCTACCAGCCAGCATGAAAGGATACCTATGAGCAAGCTGCCCGACTTGTGGCAAGACGGCCTGGCGGCAGGCTGGAAGGTAACGGATGCCAGCCAGCCGGGGCCTGACTTGCAGCTGGAGTGCGATGTGGTCATCGTAGGCAGCGGTGCCGGGGGCGGCATGGCGGCCGAGCAGCTTGCCAGTGCTGGTCTGCGTGTGGTGTTGCTGGAGGAGGGGGGCTTGTACAGCTCGCGTCATTTCAATCTGCGCGAAGCCGAAGCCTACCCGCAGCTGTACCAGGAGTCGGCCAACCGGCTTACTGCCGACAAGGGCATTACCATTTTGCAAGGCCGCACCGTAGGCGGCAGCACCACCGTGAACTGGACCAGCAGCTTTCGCACCCCAGCCGACACGCTGGCCTGGTGGCGTAGCCATCACGGCCTGGATGCCATGCAGGATGCCGCCTTGCAGCCCTGGTTCGAACAGGCCGAAGCCCGGCTCAATATCGGCCCCTGGCAAGCCGACCCGAACATGAATAACGCCCTGCTGGCACAAGGCTGTAGCAAGCTGGGCATACCGTATGCGCCTATCCGCCGCAATGTAAAAGGCTGCTGGAATCTGGGTTATTGCGGTACCGGCTGTGCCACCAATGCCAAGCAGAGCATGCTGGTGACGACCATCCCGGCGGCCCTGTCCAGTGGTGCGCAGCTGCTGACACGCGTACGGGTGCAGCAGCTGTTGTTGTCACCAGACCGCACGCGGGCGGAAGGGGTTATCGGGCTGGCGCTGGGGCCGGACGGTATCCGGCCAAGCGGCCGCCGCGTGCAGGTAAGGGCACGCCAGATAGTGCTGTCTGCCGGCGCCATCGGCACGCCGGCGGTGCTGCTGCGCAGCCAGGCGCCCGACCCGTACCGTTTGCTGGGCAAGCGCACGTTTCTGCACCCGGTGGTGATGTCCGGCGGGCTGTTCCGCCAGCCGGTAGAGGGCTATAACGGTGCCCCGCAAACCATCTATAGCGACCATTTCCTGCATAACCAGCCGATAGACGGCCCGCTGGGCTTCAAGCTGGAAGTGCCGCCGGTACACCCGCTAATCTTGGCTTCCACCTTGCCGGGTAACGGCATGGCGCACCAGCGGCTGATGAAGACCTTGCCACATTGGCAAGTGAGCCTGGCGCTGATGCGGGACGGTTTCCACCCGCAAAGCGTCGGCGGCAGCGTAGGCTTGCGCAGCGACGGTACACCGGTGCTGAGCTACCCGCTAGGTGATGTGGAGTGGGATGCCGCGCGGCGTGCCTTGCTGCAGATGGCAGAAATCCAGTTCGCCGCCGGTGCCCGCGCGGTATTGCCGGTGCACGAAGACGCCGGCATGGCCACCAGCTGGCGTCAGGCGCAGGACATGATACGCCAGCTGCCCATGCAGATTCTGCGCACCCGGGTGGTGAGCGCGCACGTGATGGGCGGGGCGATGATGTCGGCTGACGAGCGCCACGGCGTGGTAGACCAGGCCGGGCGGCACTGGCAGCTGGGCAATGTCACGGTTATTGACGGCTCGGTTTTCCCCACCAGTATCGGCGCCAACCCGCAGCTATCGGTTTACGCGCTGGCCCTGCGCGCCGCCGACGCCTTGCGCCGCCGGCTATAGGGCAAACCGGTAATGCTGTAGCGGCCTGGTGGCCGGTACACCCGCAAAGAAAGCCACCGTTTCCGGTGGCTTATTCCTGTCTGCAGTTAAGACAGCTCGGCTTAGCGGGCCAGTTGCTGGCGGATGTCCTCCAGCAAAGGCTGTGGCAGGCGCGATGCCACTTCCTTGTAGGTAGGCAGCATGGCCTGGCGCCAGGCTTCCCTTTGCTGCGGTGTCAGCTGGGTCACGCTGGACTTGCCCGAGGTGGCAATCTGTTTGAGATCGTCGATGTTTTCCTGCTGCGTCAGCTGGTTCACATAAGTGGTGGTGTCACGCATGGCCCCTTCGAGCGTGCTGCGGATATCCGGCGGCAGTTTGTCCCAGAACGGCTTGTTTACCACCATGGCGTAGCCCAGATAGCCGTGGTTGGTGGTGACGTAATGCTTCTGCACCTCGTGAAAGCGCTGGCTGTAGCTTTGCGTCGGCGTCTGCTCGGTGCCGTCGATCACGCCGGTTTGCAGCGCCTGATAGACCTCGGAAAACGCCATTACCTGCGGCAGTGCCCCCAGCGTACGCATTTGTGCCTCCAGTACCTTGGACGACTGGATGCGCAGCTTCATGCCTTTTACGTCAGCGGGCAGCAGCAGTGGCTTGTTGGCCGACATCAGCTTGAAGCCGTTGTCCCAGAACGCCAGCCCCTTCACCCCGCGTGGTTCCAGCGAGGCCAGGATACGGCGGCCCAGCGGGCCGTCGGTAATCTTGTGCACGTCGGCAAAATTGCGGAACAGGAAGGGCAGGTCGAATACCTCGAATTCCTTTACCCCCAACGGGCCGAACTTGGACAGCGACGGTATCAGCATCTGCACTGCGCCTAGCTGTAGCGCTTCCAGCTCTTCCTTATCCTTGTACAGCTGGCTGTTGGGGAAAATCTGTACCTGCACCCGGCCTTTGGTGCGGGCCTCGGCCAGTTTCTTGAACTGCAGGGCGCCCTGGCCTTTCGAGGTGTCGGTGGCCACCACGTGGCTGAGCTTGATCACGATAGGCTCGGCGGCGCTGGCGTAGGTGCTGCCCAGCAGGCCCATGGCCAGTGCGAAGGGCAGGGAAAGGGTGATGCGTTTCATATTGTCTCTCCGTGGTGTTGTGATTGCAGGGTGCTACTGGATGGCACCGGCGGCGCGCAGGGCTGCCAGCTCGCTGTCATCGAAACCCAGTTGTTGCAGGATGGCGTCGGTATGGGCGCCCAGGGCGGGTACAGGGTCGAAGCGCGCCCCCTCGTGCGCGCTACCCGGTGGCAGCAGCGCTGGTATCGGGCCAGCCGCGGTTTCCACGCTGCGCCAGCGATCCCGGGCGGCCAGCTGCGGGTGTGCCCACAGCGCGTGCACGCTGTTGACACGGGCGTTGGCGATGTTGGCCGCATCCAGCCTGCGGCCAAGCTCGTCGGCTGACAGCTGGCGCAGGGTGTCGCGGATCAGTGGCTCCAGTACCGTGCGGTGTGCCTGACGCCCGGCGTTGTCGGCGTAGGCAGGGTTGGCCGCCAGGTCGTCACGCTGCAGCACGGTGCGGCAGAAGCTGTGCCATTCGCGTGTGTTCTGCAGGCCGAACATCAGCTGCTGGCCGCCGGCGGCCTCGAACGGGCCGTAAGGAAAGATGGTGGCGTGGGCGGCACCTGCACGCGGTGGCGGCGTTTGCCCGTCGATGGCGTAGTACATCGGGTAGCCCATCCACTCGGTGAGTGCTTCCAGCATCGAGATGTCGATCTGGCGGCCCTGGCCGCTGCGGCCACGCGCCAGCAGTGCGGCCAGGATATTGCTGTAGGCGTACATGCCGGCGGCGATGTCGGCAATGGACGGCCCGGCCTTGCACGGGTCGTGCTCGGTGCCGGTAACCGACAAAAAGCCGGCCTCGCTCTGGATCAGCAGGTCGTAAGCCTTGCGGTCGCGGTCGGGGCCGTCGCCACCGTAGCCCGAGATATTGCACACGATGATGCCGGGGTTGATGGCCGCCAGCGTGTCGTAGCCCAGCCCCAGCCGCTCGGCGGCGCCTGGCGCCAGGTTTTGCACCAGCACGTCGGCACTGGCCGCCAGCCGCTGCAGCGCCCCGGCCAGCCGCGGGTGCTTCACGTCGATGGCCAGGCTTTCCTTGGAGCGGTTGGTCCACACGAAGTGCGAGGACAGGCCGCGCACCCGGGTATCGTAGCCGCGGGCGAAATCGCCGCTGCCGGGGCGTTCTACCTTGATCACGCGCGCGCCCAGGTCGGCCAGCTGGCGGGTAGCAAACGGGCCGGCGATAGCGTGTTCCAGCGACACGACGGTAATGCCTTGCAAAGGTTGCATACAGGGTTCCTCAAGCCAGGGTGGCGGTAGCGTCCATGGTCAGCCAGCCTTCGTGATCGCTGGCCCACAGGCGGATGGTCTTGCCGTCGGCGGCGGGCTGGCCGTGCACATGAAACGGGTGCAGGTCGAAGGTTGGCCGCACGGCACGGAAGGCAAAGCTGCTCAGGCTTGCCCCCGGCAGCTGCCGTTGCAGCAGGTCCAGCAGCAGGGTGGCAATCAGCGGGCCGTGTACTACCAGCCCCGGGTAGCCTTCTACCGTGGTGACGTAGCGGCGGTCGTAGTGGATGCGGTGGCCGTTGAAGGTGAGCGCCGAGTAGCGGAACAGCAGCACGTCGTCCGGTACGATGCGGCGTAGCCAGGCACCGCTGTCGGCGCGCACTGCCGGCGCGGCTGGTGCGTCCGGCGCGGGGGCCTCGCGGTAGACAATGTCGTGCTCTTCCCACAGCCGCAGCTGGCCGCCCACGCTGATATCGTGGCGCACTGTGACAAAGGCCAGCGGCCCGCTGCGCCCTTGCTTGGCGCTGATCTCGGCAATGGTGGACGTTTTGTGCATGACATCGCCCACGTGCAGCGGCGCCACAAAGCCGAAGCGCCCGCCAGCCCACATGCGGCGCGGCAGCGGTACCGGCGGCAAGAAGCCGCCCTTGCGGGCGTGGCCGTCGTTGCCCAGCGCCGATTGCGCGTGCAAGGGCAGAAAGTACAGCCAGTGCCACAATGCAGGCAGTGCGTCACCCGCGTGGCCGTGGCCGGCGTAGGGTGCCTCCAGTGTGGCTTTCAATGCCTGCAGCGGAAACGGGGTAACCGTATCGGTGTGCGCTTCCTGGCGGCCTTGCCACGGCAGTAGCGAGTCGATATCGATGGCGGCATGCATGCGGTGTGCTCCTGTGTTGGTGATGCCTTGCAGCTTATGCAGCGGCAAACGCTTTGATAATCAGTGGTTTTTCGGTGTAACCTTCGCAAAACGCGAAGGAGGGCGCCGCATGCATTTCGATACCAGTGATCTCAGGCTGTTCGTGGCCGCTGCCGAAGAGGGCTCGCTCACCGCTGCCAGCCAGCGCTGCCACCTGGCACTGGCTGCTGTCAGCAAACGCATTGGCAAGCTGGAAGAACAAACCGGCAGCACGCTGTTTATCCGCAGCAAGGCCGGTGTGGCGCTGACGCCTGCCGGCCAGGTGTTTTTGCGCCACGCCAGAAGCTGGCTGTACGACTTTCAGCTGCTGAACGCCGAGCTGCAGGAGCACGGCCGCGGTTTTCGCGGCCTGGTGCGCCTGGCCGCCAACACCAATGCCATGCTGGGTTACCTGCCCGAGGTGGTAGGCGACTTTCTGCACCACCATCGCCAGGTGGATGTGCGCATCGAGGAGGTACTGTCGGTAGAGGTAATACGGCGGGTGGCCGAAGGGCGTGCCGATATCGGCATTTTTGCCGCCAGCGTCGACGCCGGGCACCTGGCGTGCTACCCGTTCCGCGACGACCAGCTGGTCGTGGTGATGGCGCACCGGCACCCGTTGGCCGCGGCCAGTGCGCTGGTGTTTGACGAGGTGCTGGAGGAGGATTTCATCGCGCTGGATCAGCAGGCCGCGATACAGATGTTTCTGAACGACAAGGCGCAGCAGCTGGGCAAGCAGATGCGCGTGCGGGTCGCCACCCGCAGCTTTGACGCCGTGTGCCGCTTTGCCCAGTGCGGCGTGGGCGTGGGCATTGTGCCGCGCTCGGCGGCCGGGCGTTTTGGCGATGCGGCCAACCTGGCCGTGGTGCCGCTGGCCGACGCCTGGGCCGAGCGCCGCTTGCACATTGCCGTGCGTGCGCTGGATGCGCTACCCGGCTACGCCAGCCAGCTGGTAGCGCACCTGCGCCAGGGCGGCTAGGCTGCCCCGGCGCGGCGCAATAGTGCCCGCGCGCGCAGTACTACCGGTGCATCCACCATCGCGCCATCCAGGCAGATGGCTGCACCGGCGGCCTGCAGGCTGGCCGCGCTGACCCGCCGGGCCCAGCCCAGCTGTACCGCATCCGGCCGGCTGGCCGCCTGTACTGCTGCCACCTGGGCCGGGTGGATCAGCAGCATGCCGCCAAAGCCCGCCCGCAAGCCGTTGCGCACATAGCGCGTCAGGCCGTCGGTGTCGCCCAGTGCGGTATAGACGCCGTCTAGCGGTGGCGGCAGGCTGGCCAGGCGCGACGCCAGCACCAGCTGGCTGCGGGCGTAGGCAAATACGGTTTCGTCGACGTCCTCACCGGCCGGTGGCGGGTAATCCAGCCCCAGGTCTACCGCCAGATCGAGTTTGCCGAACAGTAGCCGCACCACATGGCGGCAAGCGGCCAGCGAGGCCACCGCCGCCAGGCCGGCGGCACTTTCGATAATCGGTAGCAAGGGCTTGTCACATAGCTCGGCCAGCCGTGTCAGCTCACCGGCGCTTTCGGCCTTGGGCACCACAATGCCGGCTACGGCTGGCGCGCGACACACAGCCAGGTCGTCGGCGAACCACGGGGTAGCCGCAGCGTTGATACGCACCAGCACACAGGCAGGTGGCTGGGTGCCCAGCCAATGCGCCAGCAGTGCCCGCGCGCAGGCTTTGTCTTGTACGCCTACGGCGTCTTCCAGGTCGATGATGATGGCGTCCGCACCGCTGGCAAGGGCTTTGGCGTAGCGTTCCGGCCGGTTGGCGGGGACAAACAGCAGGGTTTGCAGCAGGTCGAGGTTCATGGCAAGGCTCCGTCGGGTGAGAGCTTGCTACCTTAGATAGGGCGCAGGAGCACAACAATCGTTAATCGGCCAAGGCATCCTTTCCCGATGGCGAAACAAAGCGCCCGATGTGCCCGCCAGCGCGGTGTAGGCCCAACCTGTGGCTGGCCTGCGCTGCACAGGGCGATGCCCGGCTCACGGCTGCCGTGTCTGGCAGCGGGTGGGCCAAGCGGTAAAACGCTGCCAGGCCGTGCCGCTACCCCGCCACAGCGTGCGATGGGGCGCTGGCGTGCTCGGACACCTTGCGCGCGTGCCCGGTGAGGGGCTTAGCGGATCTCGAGCTGTTCTTCCTGCAGGGTTTGCCAGCGCTCGCTGTGGCTGGCTACCAGCTGTTCCATGACGTTGCTGTCTACCAGCTTTTTCATGGCCTTGTTCAGCTTGTCGTAGAGCTGGGGCGAAAAGCAGGGCGACTGGTGGGTGAGCGTCAGGTACAGCGGTTCGCGGCTTACTGGCGTGTTGGCGACCCGGATATTGCGGATGCCCAGTTTGTTGGCGTAGGCCTGGCCGGGGGCTTCTTCGTAAATCAGGTAGTCGGCCCGCCCCATGCTGAGCATGCGCATGGCGTTTTCCACGCTGCCCACGGTTTGCATGGTCAGGCGCTGCTCGGCAAAGCGGTCAAACTCTTCGCCAAAGCTGTTATTCACCACGGTAATGCCATTGCGGCCAACCAGGTCTGCCCATTTGCTGTAGGCCAGTGCCTTGTTCTCGCGTGTCCATACCGCGCTGCGGGTCTGGTAGAACGGGGTCTGGATATAGCTCATGTACAGGCGGCGCGGCAGGGTATAGAACGCTCCGGCAATCAGGTCGATACGGCCGGCTTTGGCGGCTTCCTGTACGCGCGCCCACGGCCCTGCGTTGCGCATCACGATAGGGATGCCAATCTCGCGCGACAGCAGCTGCATCAGTTCGGCATTCGCACCTTGCAGGGTTCTTTCATCGTCGTGACCTACCCACAAGAACGGCGGGTATTCCGGGTTGCCCGACGCAATCAGCTGGGTACAAGCCCGGTGCGTCTGCGCCAAGGCGGGGGCGGCCAGTAGGCTGGCGGCCAGTAGCCAGGCAGAGCGGGCGAAACAGGGTGAGCGCAAGCGGGTCATGCGGTGTTTTGTATAGGGATAAGGCAGACGCCAGTCTATGCAGGCAACCACGGCTAGACAAGGGTGTGCAGCGTGATTCCTTGATCTATGTATAGGTTTTTATATAAAAAAAGACCGATGTAATTTAAACAACTGTTTACTAACGCACCGATTTGTCCGATAGGCCTCCAGCCATGGGCTGCTGTTGCTGACAACTGCCGATTCATACAGGTGTTTGGTTTTTGCCATAGGACAGGCAGAAAAATGCTGTTTGCCATGCGCCTGTCAAAATCTGTTGCCTATAATCGCCGCCCCATAACAAAAGCAGCGCGTTTTACACATGACACCACAACACACATTCCGGCTATTGCCACTTTGCCTGGCCCTTGCCACCCCTGCCAGCTACGCCGCCTGCGGCGTACCCGGTGCGACGCTGGTCAGCCAGGTGCAGGGCAGTGCCGCTGCCACCACCATGGCCAACCAGACCGTCACCATTGAGGGCGTTGTTACCACGGTGATGACGGGTAGCGACCAGGTAAAAGGCTTTTATCTGCAAGAAGAGGCGGCGGACCAAGACGGCAACCCGGCCACCTCCGAAGGTATTTTTGTCTACACCAATGCCCTGAAACCGGCCATTACGGTAGGCGATGTGGTGCGGGTGACGGGCCTGGTGAAAGAGTTCAACGGGGAAACCCAGCTGCAGCAGACGGCAAACCTTGGCCTGATTGAAAGCTGTGGCAGCAAGGCCACGGCCACGGCGGTGAAAGTGCGCCTGCCGGTAAGCAGCCAAAGCAGCTGGGAAGCGCTGGAAGGCATGCTGGTACAGCTGGACCAGCCGGTGTACGTGGTTGCCAACTACGACTTTGCCCGCTACGGCGAGCTGACACTGTCCAGTCAGCCACGCTTGTGGACCGCCACGCAGAAGCATCGCCCCGGCACCCCCGAAGGCGTGGCGCTGGCTGCGGCCAACCTGCTGGACAAAATCACCCTGGACGACGGCTACAGCAACCAGAACCGCAATGCCTGGCTGCCTGGCCCTGGTGGCTTGAGTGCCAGCAATACGCTGCGCGCAGGCGACCAGTTGAATAGTGTCAGCGGCGTAGTGGGCTACAGCTTCAACAAATACCGCCTGCACCCGGCAGCCACCCCGCAGGTGGTGGCCAGCAATCTGCGCCCGGCCGCACCGGCACGCAGTACCGACAGCGTGCGCCTGGCCAGCTTCAACGTGCTGAACTTCTTTAATGGCGATGGCACCAGTAGCGACCTGCCATTCAAGGATGCCAGCAACCGCGGCGCCAAAACCTATGCCGATTTCCTGAAACAGCGCGCCAAGATCGTCAGCGCCATCCGAGCGCTGGACGCCGACATCGTGGGCTTGATGGAGCTGGAAAACGACGGCTTTGGCGCCCAGTCGGCATTGCAGGATCTGGTGAATGCACTGAACGATGGCCAGCCTGCCGCCAAACACTACAGCTTTGGCCTGCCTGGCATGGACAAGATCGGTAGCGACGCCATCCGCGTGGGCCTGATCTATCGCGCCGCCGTGGTGAAGCCTGCGGCCAACCCTGAAGTGAAAGAAATCGGCGACCCTAGCCGCAACCGCCCGGCGCTGGCACAAAGCTTCTACCTGAGCAGCCAGCCCATCGGCCAGCCGCTGACCGTGGTGGTGAACCACCTCAAATCCAAAAGCAGTGCCTGCGCTGGCGACGCGGACCTGGCAGACGGCCAGGGTAACTGCAACCAGACGCGCGTCACCGCAGTAAACGACCTGAAAACCTGGCTGGCCGGCCAGCAGGGCGGCCTGGGGCGCAGCATCGTACTGGTGGGCGACTTTAACGCCTACGCCAAGGAAGACCCAATCTACCAGCTGGAGCAAGCCGGTTTCACCAACCTGCTGGCCAAAAACCACGCAGACGGCGTGTATTCCTATGTGTTCAACGGCGAATCCGGCAACCTGGACCACGGCCTGGCCACGGCAGCCGCCAGTGCGCGCGTACTGGGTGCTGGCGAATGGCACATCAACGCCGACGAACCTACCGCGCTGGAGTACAGCAGCGAGTACAAATCCGTTACCCAGCAACAAAACTACTACGCTGCCGACGCCTACCGCTCGTCCGACCACGACCCGCTGTACATTGACCTGCGCGCCGAAAAACCGGCGGCTGCCACCGGCACCACCACAAGCACAGCGAGTACTGCCAGCGACAAGGACAGCCGCCTGAGCAAGCTGGCCGCCGCCGATGGCAGCCTGCTGGGCCTGTTGGCCGCACTGGGTCTGGGGGCCATGCTGCGCCGCAAGCGTGGCTAATACCCTGCTGCTGCGCCTGGTGTGGCTGTGGCCATGCCTGCCCTGGCTGTTTGGCTGGGGCCAGGCCGCCATGCGGCACTGGCAGGGCGATGCCGCAGCCACCCTTGCCGGGCAGTACTGGCGGCTGTTTAGCGCCAGCTGGGTGCACCTGAACCTGCAGCATGCGCTGCTCAATAGTGCCAGCTTGCTGCTGGTGTGCTGGCTGTGCCCGCAAGGCAGGCGGCCGGGGCTGTGGCCGCTGGCCGTGCTGCCCGCACTGCTGATGCCGCTACTGGAACCCGGCCCCTTTGCCGGGGCCTCCGGCGTAGCCTACGCCTGGGCCATGTGGCTGCTGCTGGGCTGGCGCGGCGGGCTGTGGCGCTGGCTGGCGGTATTGCTGCTGGTGGGGAAGGTGGCCTGGCAAGGCGCGCAAGCCAGCCAGCTGGCTGGCCACCCGGTGGCGCATAACGCGCATTGGCTGGGTTTGATGCTGGCGGTTTTGCTGCATCTGGCGGTTTTGCTGCATCTGGCGGCTTGTAGGGTAGCCCGGCGCGGCCAACCTTGACGCCACGCTGGCCCGGGGTGCAGTGCCTTGGCCTGGTACTACTGGCTGATGACCCGGTTACGGCCCTCGGCCTTGGCCTGGTACAGGCGGCGATCTGCCTCGCGTACCAGCTCGTCCAGGCAGGCTGTTTTCAGGCTGGACAGGCCTATGCTGACCGTAATGCGCAGCAGCTGGCCTTGTTCTGCCACCTGCTGTGCTGCCACGCTGGCACGCAGCGCCTCGGCCGTCAGTACGGCGCCGTCGTGCCCGGTGTCGGGTAGCAGTACGGCAAACTCTTCGCCGCCCAGGCGGCCGGCTAATGCACCGGGCGGGCAGTGTGCCTGCAGCGTGCGGCCAACCTGCTCTATAACCTTGTCGCCCGCCACGTGCCCCCACTGGTCGTTAATGGTTTTGAAGTGGTCGATATCCAGCATCAGCAGCGTCAGTGGCTGCGCTTGTGCTGCAGCTTCTGCCAATGCGGCTTCCGCCGCCTCGTACCAGGTGCGGCGGTTTTGTAGCTGGCTTAGCGGGTCGGTGGTGGCGTAAAGCCAGTTTTGCCGGGCAATCTGGTAAGACTGCCTGGCCGTGCGGCGCTGCACGCTCAGAATCATCAGCATGAATACCATGGCCGGCATGCTGAACAGCAGCAGCTGCAGCCAGTATGTGAGCTGGTAGCCCTTCAGCCACATGACGCTACCGGCCAGCAGTACACTGGCCAGATGCGGCAGCAAGAAGGCCAGCGGTGGCACCAGCGGCGCGATCAGCAGCACTCCCAGCATGAAATACATCAGGATCATCGGCAGGTAGGACAGCCGGCCCAGCATCAGGATATTGCCCGCCATCACCACCACCATGGCCATGTTGCCCAGCCACAGCACCCAATGGATACGGTGAGTCTCGTAAGCAGGGTGCTGCATGATTTGTGCCATCCAGCCTATCAGCCCGCAGCCCAGCACACTGGCCAGCGCCATGCCGTAAAAGCCCGGCCCCAGGCCCATATTCCACAAATCGGCCAGCAGAAACAGCCCGATTACTCCCATGCCGGCATAGGAAAGCTGGGCCGCACCGGGTAGCAGGCGCTGGCTGTAATAGCGCTCGTAGCTGGCGAACTCTGGCTGAAACAGGGATGGTTTCATGGTGGATGGCAGGGCTAAGCTTGGTGATTCGTTAGATTGTCATTATTACGCAAAATCAGCGGCGTAGTGTTGAGCCCTTATCTGTTTGCTAACGCTTGTGACACAGCACTGCTGTGCACTACATTCTATAAATACCACCCCAGCCAGATTCAGCATGAAACCAGTCTTGTTTGCCCTGTGTCTGGCCTGCTGTGCCGTAACCCCTACCCGTGCGGCCGACCTGGCTGCCTATACCGAGCAGCTGCCACCGCTAAACTACCAAAGCGGCGTGCAGCTCACCGGCTTTGCCACCGACCTGCTACGCATGGCCGCGCAGGATGCCGACCTCAGCCTCAGCATAGAGCTGCAGCCCTGGGCGCGTGCCTATCGCACCGTACTGGAAACCCCTGGCAGTGCCATCTTCAGCATTACCCGCACCCCGGAGCGCGAGCCGCTGTTTCACTGGGTAGGCCCCATCAGCCCGCGGCAGATCAAGCTCTATCGCCTGAACGCACGGCGCGATATCCAGGTCCAGGTAGAGGCCGACCTGATGCGCTACACCCACGGCGCCATGTTCGAATCGGCAGCCGCCAAAAAGCTGGCCGGGCTGGGCCTGCAGCCAGGGCGCGGGCTGGACCTGGGCGCCACCGACGAAATCACCCTGAAAAAAATGCTGCTAGGCCGCACCGACACCGTGGCCATGCTGGACTGGGCCATGGCCTGGCAGCTCAAGCAGCAAAACGTCAACCCGCAGCAGGTGCGCCCCATCTGGCTGCTGGACGGGGGCAGCCAATACTGGTTTGCGCTTAACCGTGACACCCCCACGCACAAGGTAAAGCGCCTGCAGGCAGCGCTAAACCAGATCAGCGCAGACGGCCGCATGCACAAGCTGCGGCAAAAATATCTGGCCGAGTAGGAGCCCCCCGCATAACACTGGGCTGATTTATAGAAGTGACCGGTGGCGTATACAACGACATCTCCATAAACGGGAGGTCAATGTCATGAAGCCCGCCATCTTGCCGATGATCATCACCCTGAGCCTTAGCGCCTGCGGCAGTCTGAACCCAAGCAGGGATTTTCTGCGCAACCCGGCAGTGGACGCCGAGTACAGCATCAACAACCCCAAAGACGCCGGCGCCGACGATGACAAGCCCCGCTCCAATCTGGATCACGCTGGGTACCGCTTTGGCTCGGCGATCAGCAGGGCGTTGCAGTACCGCGACGTGGTGCCCCTGAACTTCGAGCAAAGCCTGCAGTACTGGACAGACCAGGTCACCAGCCAGCAGGCAGAGCTGGCCAAAGTAAAAGGCTTGCCGCAAGAGGCGCTTGTGAATGCCCTGCTGGAGGAGAGCAAGCGCAATAAAGATGAGCTGACCACGCTAAAAAATGCCAGCAGCGGGCAGCTAACCGCGCTCAAACAAGCCAGCAGCACGCAGCTGGCCGCGCTGCAAGGCAATGGTTTGCTTGCAGTGCCGCGCTACCAGGCACTGAAAGAAATGTGGCAGGCCGGCGTCAGCTATGCCGACCTGAACTGCGCCAACTACTTTAACCTGGCCAGCCGCCAGCAAACCACGCGCGACTTCATGGCCAAAGAAGTGCAGCTGCTGGCCGGGCTCACCTCGGCAGTGCAAGGCCTGACCGGCGTGAGTGCCAAGGTAATCAGTGCCACCGCGTCGTCGTTCTCGTTTGGCCAAAGCGCCATGAGCGCCTACGAAACCACCATGGCCCTGGCGCCCGATATCTACCTGCTGCAAAAAGCCGTGCAAGTCAAAAAGCGCAACCAGAGAAAGCTGCTGGACAATCCCGCGCTATTTGCTGGCAGCTATTACGACGTAGAGCAAGCACTGCTGGTCTACGCCGAGCCCTGCACCTTTACCGGCCTGAAAAGCATCATCAACGAAGCACTGCAGGAAAAAAACCAGAAGGACAAAACACCAGAATAAGCGGGCGCGGGTATTCTGGCCGCTGCGCTGCGGCGCAAGCACAAACAGCACAAGGTTGGCCGCACGCCATCACGGCATGCGGCCAACCTTGCTATTGGGGGGAATGATCAAGTGCGGTGCCTTGGCTTGGGGTGAATGTGGCGAGGCCAAACGCTTACCGTGGCGCGGTAAACGTTGGGCTTCATTTCATTCAGCCCAACCTACGGCCCTGGCCAGCCAGCCGGCCGCCTCGTAGCGGGCGCGGGCGTAGTTGCGCACCACCGTTTGCTCGTCACCTGCAAAGAAAGCGCCAAAGCTGTTCAGCTGCCTTACCTGGCTGGCCTTGGCCGCATCGTCTGCCGGCAGCGTGTAGCGCGGGCGGTAATCCACCTGCATGGCCACGCCCTCGTCAAACCAGGTGGGCAGTTGCAGCCAGCGTTTCAGCGCACCGGCACGGTGGTGGATTTCGGCGTGTACCAGCTCGTGTGCCAGGGCATCCACATTTTGCCCCTTGGGGCCCATCAGCACGCAGGCGCGGCTGCCAATAAACTGCGCACTCCTCACCGCGTTCAGCCGGTAGCGGCCAAAACCCTGCGGCTGCGAGAAGAACACTACCAGCGGGCTGGCCTGCGGTGCGCCGAAAGTATCGGTAATGCGCTGCCTGGCCTCGCGCAGCAGCCGGCTGTAGCGTTGCTGAGCTGTAGGTGAGGCGTCGTCGCTCAGGCTGCCATCGGGCAGTGTGTGCAGGCCGGCGTGGTAAATAAACAGGCAAGCGCTAGCCGGCCCCGGCTGCGCCAGGGCGGGCAGGGCAGTGGCGAGCAACGCTGCGGCAGCCAGCGGGCGCAGTGTAGAAATCGGCATGGTGTTGGGCACCAGTGGTGCAGGTTGGCAATATGGTGGCCGAAGTATGCCGTATGGGCAGCGTGACATATTGCCTTACATCAATGGCCGCCCTGTGGGGCGTGGCTGTCCAGTAAACAAAGTTGGCCGCAAGCCATGACGGTTTGCGGCCAACTTTGTTATTGCGGGCAATGATCAAGTGCGGCGTATTTGCCTTGGGTTGATTGTGGCGTGGTCGGTGGTTGCCTTAGCGTAGTGAGAAACACTCAGAACGCGCAGTGGCAATTCCAGATACGGCTGTGACTTATCCTGGCTAGGAACTAGTTCAAATTACAAGCCTAGCAGTTCCATGTGTAGTTTTTTCAACTTTTTGTCTGTGAGGCTTGCAACATAGTCTTTGGCAAGAATGAGATTATAGACGTCAATATTTTTTGTTCGCTTAAAATCGAAGCCTATCATTGTGGCGAGTGGTAAAAATCCTAATAGATTATTTTCAATTCCAATTGTTTGGTGTTGCCTTCTGTAATATTTCATATAGTCTGAAGAGTTTAGTCTTTCGTGCTCCATTCTGAATTGCTGGTTGATATGCTCTGGAAACAATGTGAGCATTAATAGTAGCTCGCTTACCATTTTAGAAGCCTTCATGTTGGAGGAGAGTACTCGTGGGTCTTTGTGAAGTTTGGCGACTTGGATTTTTCTCCAGATTTCCGACATGTCAAGGCTTATTTGCTTGCTATGAGATATGCAGTAATGGCCGGCGTTAAAAACATCATTTCTTGAGTTTGATTTGCTGATTCTTTTTGCGGATTCTGTTATTATATCTTCCATGAGTAATTTTATTACTGAGCCGCGCTGCTCTATGAATTTTCCATATAGATTTTCGCTAGTTTTCATTCTAAAATCAATTGGTGCGCGATGGAATAACTTGCAGCCTAACAAGTCGCTAATTTGCACTGTACCTAATCTTATGCCGTCTTCAATGTCTGATAGTAGATAGGAGATCTTATCTGCGGCTCTTACAGCTTGACCTTCGAGATGACTGAATCCACACTTCAAATAATCAGTGTGTTTTGTATGTTTCCATACTTTTTCTTGGCTTGCGCCTTCACCTTGGTGGCAGTATGTATGTTTTAGAATGCAGTCACATACTTCTGATGTTAAGTTGAGACCGTGGTGTGACTCAGTTGTGCTATGTTGATACGAGCCTTCTAAAAACCTAACGACATCTACTCCATGTTCATAGTGGTTAAAACCACCTGCAAAGCCTAGCTCTACGAAAATTTTATCTATTGCATGTTCGCCGGCATGTCCAAATGGCGTGTGGCCAATGTCATGAGCTAGAGCGCCAGCTTCAATAAGATTTTTATCTAGACCGAATGCGGCGCCAATTGTTGATGCAAGTTGCATTACTTCTATGCTGTGAGCTAGACGTTGCCTCATGTGCTCATCTTCTTCGATGGGGAAGAGCTGAGTTTTGTCAGCTAGTTTTCTAAATTCGGTTGACCAGATTATTCTATCTCTGTCTCTTTGGAATTCTATGCGGAAGCTATCAGATTTCGAATCATGTTCTCTTTTTGTTGCTTTTGATGCCCACTTGCTAGAGGATTTGTCATTTGCTTCTTTTATTTTTTTTGCCGTTCTTCTTGTTTCGGAGTCTGAAGTCATCTCCCACAGTTTTAGTAGTGATTCAAGTTCATTTATTATTTCTTTTGCATGCTTGCTGTCGTCATTGCTAATGTGTTTGTTTTGAATTTTTTTTTGTGGTTGCTTCTATGTTGTGTCCTTGACTCCATAAGTCTAGTATGTCATTTAGTAGTGCCAGATTGGAAACTTGAAATCCTTGTTTTTCTGAGGTCCATAGATTAACTGGTTCGATAGTATCTCTATTGCTGATGGAGCTGGAAAATGCCTCAATTCTCTTTATTGGAATGCAAGAATCTAGCTGTATACTTTCTGTGAATATCCGAAATAGGTTTCTTGTGCTTTTTCTGGAGAATGACCTTATTCTGTTTTCTGAAATTTTAAATTTCAAGGTGTTTTTTTTGCCCTTGGTTTTCTTCACCCTTATTGCCATTAGGTCAGAGGAGCGCCATGGTTGTATTGTTTTGATTTTTAAGTTGTCCAGCGCTTCTTCTTCAAAATGTGGGATGATGTATTTCATGGAATTTGCTTCTATGTATAATAAGTCATGTCCGCACGTCTTGATCTCATTTATCAATTGTACACGATCTTCTTCAATTCCTGGTCTTGTTAATTTTTGAGGAATTGAACAATATATGACTGCACCATTTTTGGAAAAATCAATCGATCTGGAAATGAATTTCTTAAAATCTTCTTGATACCAAGGAGGGTCTATGAAAATGCAATTGAATTTTCCTTCTAATTCTTCGGGTATGTCGCAGTTGACATCATAATTGGAGGCTTTTTCATTTTCTGGGAAAACATCGTTGTATAAATCAATAATGTCGCTGTCTATGTCTAATAGGGTGACTTTTGCATTGTTGGCTGCCAGTGTAGCTGCCAGTGTGGGTGTTCCTAAGCAGAGTATTTTTTCGCCGGGGTGATTTTCAATAATTTTATGGCACATTGACTCTTGTGATTCAAGTGTGTACCA
>AMYZ01000016.1 GCA_000335715.1 beta proteobacterium L13 | reverse complement strand
GAAGCCCAGCTCAGACGAGCTGGGCTTTGTGCTTTGTGGTGGCGGAAACAGCGCATACACCTCGCGCCCAGCCCCCGCTGCACATTACCCGGCATCTGCCGCGGCCCCGCCCGATGTACCTTCCCCTTGCGGCCAACGTTGGCTGCCTTTTTACTTGACGACACTGTCAGCTGCAGGCAATATCGATAACACTATGGCACAGACAACCCTTTTTGTTTCCCAGGCTTATTATTATGGTTACCGCACCCATCTGGCGGCACCAGGGAAACTTGTGGTCTGAATTCTGACCCTCAATATTTCAAACAATGCCGCCGTAATTGGCGGCATTGCTTTTGTAGGCAAAGTTTTTCAGTTACGGCGGTGCGGAGCCTGAATATGGAAAATGCACTGCCCTGGATTGAGTCTTTCTCCTGCACCTTGCCCGTGCAATCCATACATATCATCACCGATGTCGAGCAGGGTGCTACCGTGCCAGCACACGAGTTGATCGCCTGCTGTCACGATGCGGGTGGGCGCTTGGTGGTATCGGAAGCTTTGTTTCCCGAGGTGCGCACCCTGGCGCATATCCTGGCACAGGGGGAGCACCCGTGCCGCGAAGACTGGCTTGCCGCGCGCGTGGTGGTGTTTCAGTTGAATCATCTGTCACTAAGCTTGTCCGAGCTGGGTATGATGGACGTGCTTAACCGGAAGCTGGCTTGGCTGGCGACTTTCTTGCAACTGGAGCTGCCGCAACTGCGTTCATTCGCTTTGAGCGGCGCGTTGCCGGGCAAGCTGTGCCAAGGTGGTGTGCCGATGTTACTGCGCAAGCATGGCGGTGTGGTGGCGCAGTCCCTTTCTTTGCGCGAGCAGCTACGCCCATGGCTGGTACAGCTGGCTCAAGCGTGGCAGGCGAAGTTCTGACCTGCCTGATTAATGACAGGAGGTGTTATGCAAGACGGTACAGTAGAGCGCATGCCGCGCCAGGATGATGCGATCCGTAACCTGACCATGGTGGTGTATATCTTGCAGATCGTGAATCTGTTTGGTGTACCGGGTGCCATAGTTGGCGTGATCATCAATTATGTGAAACGAGATGAAGCCCGCGACACGCTGTGGGATAGCCACTTTAGCTGGCAGATCCGTACGTTCTGGTGGGCCCTGCTGGGCGCTGCCATCTCTTACCCGCTGATCATTCTGTTTGGCCTGGGCTTTTTGACCGGGGCTCTGGTGTGGTGCTGGTATGTTTACCGCATCGTGCGAGGTTTTCTGGCCTTTAACGATGGCAAGCCTCTACCGCTGTAAGCACGATTGCCCGTGCGTAGTGGGGCAAAATTTGGCACAATGCGCGCCTTCCCTTTGATTTAAAAGAAGATGGACGCCCACCTGCTGCAGCTGCTGGTCACCCGGGTCATGCCGTATGGCAAATACAAAGGCCGCCTGATTGCCGACCTGCCTGGCCATTACCTGAACTGGTTTGCCCGCGAAGGCTTCCCGCCCGGAGAGATCGGCCGCCTGTTGGCGCTGATGCACGAGCTGGATCACAACGGCCTGTCTTCTTTGCTCGACCCACTACGAAAGCGATAATACATGGCCATTCAATGGTTCCCCGGTCACATGAACAAAGCCAAGAAGGAGCTCGAAGAGCGCCTTGGCAGTATCGACGTGGTGATCGAGATGCTGGACGCGCGCCTGCCGGGCTCCAGTGCCAACCCGATGATTGCCCGCCTGGCGCGTGGCAAGCCGGCGTTGAAGGTGTTGAACAAGCAAGACCTGGCCGACCCGAAAGTGACCGAGCAGTGGCTGAACTGGTACCGCAAGATGCCGGGCACCCGTGCTATCGGCCTGGATGCCTCGGACGCCGCCCCGGCGCAGAAGCTGGTAGCGGCCTGCCGCGAGCTGGCACCTGGCCGCAATAGCGTGGACAAACCGCTGCGCGTGGTGATTTGCGGTATCCCGAACGTGGGCAAATCCACGCTGATCAACAGCATTACCGGCCGCCGCATCGCCAAAACCGGTAACGAGCCGGGTATTACCAAAGGCCAGCAGCGCATCATGCTGGCGGACGATATCGAACTGTTTGATACCCCCGGCATGCTGTGGCCCAAGATCATCGTGCCGCAAGGTGGCTACAACCTGGCCGCTAGCGGCGCCGTTGGCCGCAATGCGCTGGACGAAGAAGAAGTGGCGCTGGAGCTGCTGCTGATCCTGATGAAGCACTACGCCCCGCAGCTGGACGAACGCTACAAGATTGGCGACATCGATGGGCTGCAGGACTGGCAAGTGCTGGAACTGATCGGCAAAAAGCGTGGCGCGGTACTGCCAGGTGGCCGTATCAATATCCAGAAAGCGTCCGAAATCGTGCTGACCGACTTCCGTGCTGGGGCTACCGGCCGTATTTCGCTGGAGCTGCCGGAAGAATGGATGGCGTGGGAAAAAGCCGCCAAAGAGCACGAAGTGCTGCGTGCCGCGCAAAAAGAGAACGCGCGCCTTGAGCGTGAAGAAAAGAAAAAAGGCACCCGCTAAGGCGAGTGTCGGTATAGCAAAGGCGGCCTTGGCCGCCTTTTTTCATGTGGCCAAGCGCAGTCGCGGCCAACGTTGCTGCCACTTTTTTTGCTGTAGCCGCTGCTGCCAGATGGCATCCCCGCCGGCAAACAGCGGGTTGCGCACGATTTCAGCGGCAAACAGCGGCGCCCAGCCTAGTGGCACCAGCCAGTGCAGCTGCTCGTCGGCATCCAGCCGTACCGCGTAGCAGGTGGCAGTTTCCGGCCAGTGGCGAATGGCGCTGGCGCAATCCGGGTAAGGTGCGTGTTGCTGGCGAGCTGCCATGCGCGCCTGGTTGCGTACCTGCCAAGCTGCGGCCAACTGCGCGGCCAGCAAGGTTTCATAGTGGTGATCCTGTGCGGGTGACAGCTGCGCTGCGTCCAGGTAGATCACGTCGATGTCCTGCAGTGGTGTTGGCTGCAGATAGTCGTGTTGGTGATCCCATACCAGATTGCGGATAAAACCGGCGGCCAGCCAAGCCTGTACGGGTAGAACATCGCGTACGGTTTGCAGGCATTGCCAGCGAAAGGTGTCAGCACGTAGCCAGCGGGCCAGTTGTGCCGTCGCCTCGGCGTCGGTCATGCCAGCAGTGGCAAGCAAGCCAGCAAGCCGCCATCCGCGCGGCGGCGATCCACATGGAAGTACGGCATGCCCAAGGTTTGGGCGGCGCCAATATCGCGTACCGGGTCGTCGCCTATCACCATGCACTGTTGTAGCGGCACGCCTGCCAGCGCGGCCGCGGCTTGGAAGATGGCGGCGTCGGGCTTGGCATGGCTGCAGTTTTGCGGCGTCAGCAGGTGCGGGAAGTGTCCAGCCAGGCCGGTAAAAGCCAGCTTGCGTTGCTGGATGTCGAGATGGCCATTGCTGACCAGCACGCGGGGCAGGTGGGCGGTAGCGGCGACAAAGGGCGCCACATCGTCAAATGCCTTCCAGTTGCTGCGGTAGCCGGCAATATAGGGCTCGAAGGCATCGTTTGCTTCAGCATCCGTCAGCTCGCGCTGGAACAGGCCGCGCAGGCGGGCGTGGCGCTGCTCGATGATGCTGCATTCGCCGCGCTCGAAGCGTAGCCAGTGTTGCTGCGTGAGGGTGTGCCAGCGCTGGCAGGCGTCGTCCAGCGTATAGGGCAGCTTGTGTGCGGCCAACAGGGCCGCCACGCCGTGGCGCGTGGCGTGGGCGTCGTCCAGCAGGGTGTCGTCGATGTCGATCAGCAGGGCGGCGATGCGCATATCAGGCGATGGGCTCGCCGGGCTGTTCGAACCAGCCCATCAGGATGGCCTGGGCGGCCACCTGGTCCAGCATCTCCTTCTGGCGGCGGCCGTACACGCCGGCGTCTTCCAGCAGGCCCTCGGCAATCACCGAGGTCAGGCGCTCGTCCACCAGCCACACCGGCAGGCCGTAGCGGCCGTGCAGACGCTGGGCAAACTTGCGGCACAGTGCGGTAAGGGCATGCTCCTTGCCATCCATATGCATAGGCAGGCCCACGACAAAGCCGGTGGCTTTCCATTCGTCTATCAGCTTGGCGATGGCGGCAAAGCGCACGTCGTTGACCTCGCTGTGGATGGTTTGCAGCGGGGTGGCAATGCCTAGTTGCGGCTCGCCCAGCGCCACGCCAATGCGCTTCTCGCCAAAATCAAAGCCCAGCACCGTGCCCTTATGCATGTCCGGATACGCTGGATAGCAGCGCCGGGTCGAAGCCCAGCAGCTTGATGGCACAGGTGTAGCGTTCTTCTACCGGGGTGTCGAAGATCACCCAGTCCTCGGCGGCCACGGTGAGCCAGCTATTGGCGGCGATTTCTTCTTCCAGCTGGCCTTTTTCCCAGCCGGCGTAACCCAGGCTGATCTGCAGTTTGTCCGGGCCACGGCTATCGGCCACGGCAGCCAGAATGTCTTTGGAGGTGCTGAGCGCCAGGTCGTCGGTGATGGTGAGCGTGGATTGCCAGTTGCCGATGGGCTTGTGCAGCACAAAGCCACGGTCTGGCTGCACCGGGCCGCCAAAGAAAACCGGCGTGGTGTTGGTGTCGTCGTTGGTCAGCGGCAGGTCGATCTGCTCCAGCAGCTGTGCCAGCACGATGCCGGAAGGCTTGTTGATAATCACCCCCATGGCACCTTGTTCGCCGTGCTCGCAAAGGTACACGATGCTTTTGGCAAACAGCGGGTCGGCCATATCGGGCATGGCAATCAAGAAATGATGGGCAAGAGATAGCGTTTCCATAGCCGCATTATGGCAACCAATGTCATGCCCGGCAAAGGTTGGCCGCAGTTTCTTTTTATTGCAGACAGATTGCTTTGGCGCAGGGTGGGTGCGGGCGGGTAAAATGCCCGGCTGATTCAACCGTTTGTGGACTCGCCCCTTGCGCCTTACCCATATCAAGCTTGCCGGCTTCAAATCGTTTGTCGACCCCACCAGCATTGCCGTGCCCGGCCAGCTGGTCGCGGTGATTGGCCCCAATGGCTGCGGCAAATCCAATGTGATCGACGCCGTGCGCTGGGTGCTGGGCGAGTCTAGCGCCAAGCAGCTGCGTGGCGAGTCCATGCAAGACGTGATTTTCAACGGCTCCAGCACGCGCAAGCCGGTATCGCGTGCCTCGGTCGAGCTGGTATTCGATAACGCCGACGGCCAGCTCACCGGCCCCTGGGGGCAGTACGCCGAGGTGTCCATCAAGCGCGTCCTCACGCGCCAGGGCGAATCCAGCTACTACATCAACAACCAGCAGGTACGCCGCCGCGATATTACCGACCTGTTTCTGGGTACCGGCGTGGGCGCGCGTGGCTACGCGGTGATCGAGCAGGGCATGATCTCGCGCATTATCGAGGCCCGCCCGGAAGAGCTGCGCGCCTATCTGGAAGAAGCCGCCGGTGTCTCCAAATACAAAGAGCGCCGCCGCGAAACCGAAAACCGCCTGGCCGATACGCGCGACAACCTTACCCGTATCGAAGACCTCAAGCTGGAGCTGGGCCGCCAGGTAGAGCGCCTGAGCGAGCAAGCCGAAGTGGCGGCCAACTACCAGGACATGCGCGGCGCGCTCACCTTCAAGCAAAACCTGCTGGCCTTGGCGCGGCGCGAAGAAGCCGCCCGCATTGAAGCCACCGCCCGTGGCGAGCTGGCGCGCATCGAAACCGAAGAAACCGCGCTGGAAGCCGCCCACACCCACCTGGAAACCGAGCTGGAAACCGTGCGCGAAACGCACTACGCCGCCAGCGACGCTGTCCACGAGGCGCAGCAGGCGCTGTTTGAAGCCAACGCCAACCTGGCGCGGCTGGAAGAGCAGCAGCGCCACCGCCTGCAAAGCCGCGAGCGGCTGGAGCGCGAGCTGGCCAGCGCCCGCAACGAGCGCCAGCAGCTGGCCGAGCACCAAGCCCAGGTGGAAGACGAGCTGGATGATTGGCTACCCCGCCGCGAAGAAGCCCAGATGCGCATGGAAGAAGCGCAGATGGGGCTGGAAGACGGCGCCGATAGCCTGCCATCGGCCGAGGCCGCCTTCCGCGTGGCCGACCAGCGTCTGGCGCAGATGACCGCGCAAATTGCCAACCTGACCCGCGAGCGTGACCTGGCGCGGCAGCAGGGCGAGCACCTGCGCCGTAGTATCGAGCAGCTGGCCGGGCGCGAACACGCGCTGCAGCGCGAGCTGCAAGACCTGAACCTGCCAGAGCACGCCGTACTGGACGCTGCCCGTGCCGAGGCAGACAAGGCGCGCAGCGCGCTGGATGCCGTGCGCGCCAGGTTGGCCGCAGACGAGGCCAAGCAGGCCGACCTGTCTGCCGAGCGCGAGCAGCTGGATAAAACCCTCAACGCACTGCACGCCGACGCCGCCCGCGCCGAGGCCGAAATGGCCGCGCTGGACGCTGTGCTGGCCCGCGAAGCGGCTGGCGAGCAGCTAGCTGGCTGGCTGGCCAGCCAGCAGCTGGCCGACGCACCGGCGCTATGGCAAAGCCTGCAGGTAGACGACGCCTGGCGCACCGCGGTAGAAGTCGTGCTGGGCGAGCGCCTGGCCGCCCGCGCAGGCCACGCTGGCGACACCGCACCACCGGCCCCGGTGGCGCTGGTGGATGCTGCAGGCGTTGCCGAGTCGACGACCGGGCCGCGCCCGGCCCTGCTACAGCAACTGACGGTAGACGCTGCCTTTGCCGGCGCGCTGGCCGACTGGCTGGCCGGTGTCTACTGCGCGGCCAACCTGGACGACGCCATCGCCCGCCGCAGCGAATTGGCCGCCGGCGAGTGCTGGGTTACGCCGCAAGGCCACCGCATTAGCCGCCATACCGTACATTTTCACGCCGCACAAGCTGGCGACGGCATGATGGCGCGCAAGGCCGCGCGTGATGCTGCTGCAGAACGGCTGGCCGCCTTGCAGCCGCAGCAGCACGACGCGCAGCGCCGCCGCGATAGCGTGGTCTCCATGCTGGGTATGTTGGCCGAAGCCATCCGCGCGCAAAAGGCAGCCGTGTCGCGGCTGGAGGCGGAGCTCAACGCCGCCACGCTGGAGCACGTCAAGCTGGACCAGGCAGCACGGCAGGGCGCGGCCCGCCTGGCCGCCATCCACGCCGAGCAGCAGCGCCTGCAAGACGAGCGCACCACCGCGCAAGACACCATTGCCGACGCCGAGCTGTTGGCCGAAGAAAACGCCATGCAGCTGGAAGAGCTGGCCGAGCAGCTGGAAGACGCCCGCTTGGCACGGCTGAACGCAGAAACCGGCCTGGAGCTGGCGCGTAACAAAACCCGCGACGCCGAGCGCCAGCTGCACGAAATCAAGCTGGCGCAGCACACCGCCGAGCAAAAAGTGGCCGAGCTGGCGCGCCGCGCGCGCGAGCTGGCCGAGCGCGACCAGCAGCTGCAAGAGCGCCTGGAAACCCTGGTGATGGAAGCAGAGACGGTAGAAGAGGCCGCGCCGGACGACGTGTTGCAAGAAGCGCTGGCGGTGCGCGAAACGCGCGAGCACAGCCTGTCCGCTACCCGCGACCAGCTGAATGCCCTCACCGAAGCCCTGCGCCAGTACACGCAGCGGCAACAGGAAATCAACGCGGCGCTGCCGGCGCTGCGCGAGGCGCGCTCGGACTGGCTGCTGAAGCACCAGGAAGCGCGGCTGAACGTAGAGCGTTTTGACGAAGAGCTGAAAACCGCCGAAGCAGACGAAGCCGCGCTGCTGCCACACCTCACCGACGCGGTAAAACCCAATGCGCTGGCCGCCGAGATCGCCCGCCTGGCGCGCGCCATCGATGGCCTGGGCGCGGTGAACCTGGCCGCGCTGCAAGAGCTGGAAGAGGCCAAAAAGCGCGGTGACTATCTGGCCAGCCAGACCGACGACCTGATGCAGGCCATGGCCACGCTGGAAGAAGCCATCGCCAAAATCGACGGCGAAACCCGAGACATGCTGCAAGCCACCTACGACGCGGTGAACGCCAAGATGAGCGAGTTTTTCCCCACGCTGTTTGGCGGTGGCCGCGCCGAACTGGTGCTCACCGGTGAAGATTTGCTGTCGGCGGGCATCCAGATCATCGCGCAGCCGCCGGGCAAGAAAAACAGCACCATTCACCTGTTATCTGGTGGCGAAAAGGCGCTTACCGCCATGAGCCTGGTGTTCTCGCTATTCAGCCTGAACCCGGCGCCATTCTGCTTGCTGGACGAAGTGGACGCCCCGCTGGACGACGCCAATACCAGCCGCTTCTGCGACCTGGTGAAACAAATGGCCGCGCATACGCAGTTCCTGTACATCAGCCACAACCGCCTCACCATGGAAATGGCCGAGCAGCTGGTGGGCGTGACCATGCAGGAGCAAGGCTGCAGCCGCATCGTGGCGGTGGACATTGTCGAGGCGCTGAAAATGCGCGAAACGGCCTAGCCCATGCGCCGCGCGCTGCTGGCCTCGCTACTGCTGCATGCGTTGCTGCTATGGGGCTTGGCCGCAGCCTTGTCCCTGCCGCCGGTAGGGCCGCCCGCCTTGCTGATCAGCCTGCAGCCAGCACCGGTATCCGCCGATGTGCACCAGCCACGCGCTAGTCCGGGCACGCCAGCCAGGCCGGCTGCAGCCAAGCCAGGTCACGGCCGGCGGGCAGGGCAAACCGAGCGCGCGGCCAACCCTGTGGCCGCGCAAGATACGGCCACGGCAAGCGCCGCTGCGCCGCCCCCTGGCGCGGTAGCGTTGTCCGCTGGCCCCGCGCCAGCTATGCCCGCTGCTGGTGCGACACAGGCTACACCGGCAGGGCAGAACCCGGGCCGTGGTAGTGGTGAGGCGGGTAGCCAGGAAGCCGCCAGCCGCCGCCCCGCCCGCGTACTGCAAGCGCCGCGGCCTGATTATCCTGTCATCTCGCGCGATCTGGGCGAGCAAGGCGTGGTAATGTTGCGGCTGGCTATCGATGCTGATGGCAAACTGCTACGTGCCGAACTACAGAAAAGTAGTGGTTTTACGCGCCTGGACAAGGCGGCGCGCGATAGCGTGGCGCGCTGGCAGTTCCAGGCCGCACTGGAAAACGGGCAGCCGGTGGCGGCCCAGCTGGTGCTGCCGGTGCGCTTTTCCCTTGACGAAAATTGAACAAAACGCTAAATGACGTACTGATTCACGCGCCGTACCCCTGCGGGGGTTTGTTATAATACCGGTTCGGATAATGGCTGCTGCTGTGGAAAAAGCTCAATGAGCGAAATGAAAATAGGCATCTTGTTGCTGAGTGCATTGGTAGTAGCACTGGTATTCGGCTTCAATTTTTATCAGGAATGGCGCTTTCGCAAGAAGACCAGCCAGGCCTTTGCACGCCATCACACCGATGTGTTGCTGGACGTTCCCCGAAATAATGTGCGTGACGGCCAGCAGGCGCGTCTGGAACCCGTGTTGCTGGATGACGAAGACGACAGTACGCCGGCCTACCTGAACGATATCCCCCCGCCCGCCCCACTGGCGCGCACCGCGCAGCCGGAACCTGTCGCCCCGGTGGTGCAGGAGCTTCCGGAGCTGGATGCCGCCGACCACCAGGCTTTGGTGGTGTCGCTGCTGGACCCGTCGCTGGATTTTATCGCCGAAGTCGCCTTCGCCCAGCCGCAGGCGCTGGAGCAGCTACCGCGCTTTAATGTGGCCAAACGTGTGCAGGCCATCCTGCGCACCGAGCGTGGCTTGTGGAAACCGGCTGAAATCCTGCCTGGTACCCGCTACAAGCAAGTGAACTTTGGCCTGCAGCTGGTTGACCGCGGCGGTGCGGTCACCGAGCAGGAGCTGGCCAGCTTCTGCCAGCAGGTAAGCCACTATGCCGAAAAGCTCGGCGCCCAGGTCAGCTTCCCCCAGCGTCAGCAAAAGCTGGTGTCTGCGCGCGAGCTGGACCGTTTTTGCGTCGACGTGGACGTGCTGATCGGTATCAATATCGTGGCTGGCAAGCCCATCGCCGGTGCGCGCTTGCGCAGCGTGGCCGAGGCCGCCGGCCTGCAGCTGGAGCCGGATGGCCAGTTTCACTATCTGGCAGATTCCGGTAATACGCTGTTCTCGCTGGCTTCTGCCGACCAGACCCCGTTTACCCTGCACACCTTGCTGGATAAGCAGTTCCCTGCGCTGACACTGATGTTTGACGTGCCGCGCGTGGCTGGCGGGGTAGCGGTATTCGACCGTGCGGTACAGTTTGCCAAGCATCTGTCGCAAGAGTTCGACGCCCAGCTGGTAGACGATAACCGCCGCGTGCTCAGCGACCAGGGCCTGGCGCAGATCCGCGATCAGCTGATCCGCATCTACGGCAATATGGACGACCGTGGCATTGCGCCAGGCAGCGTGGCTGCCCTGCGGCTGTTTGCCTGAGCGGCCAGTACATCCCATTCACTATCACGCCGGCAGCTGCCGGCGTGCTGCATTCCAGGTTAGGCCATGACTGTCATCCCTGCCCCTGTCCAGACCCGTGCCACCGAGCTGGCGCAGCTGCTGGAACGCTACAACCACCAATACTACGTGCTGGACGCCCCCACGGTGCCAGACGCCGAATACGACCGCTTGTTCCGCGAACTGCAACAGCTGGAGGCCGACTACCCGGTGCTGAAAACGCCGGCCTCGCCCACGCAGCGGGTAGGCGGCGAGGTACTGCCGGCTTTCGATAGCGTGACGCACACGGTGCCGATGCTGTCGCTGTCCAACGCCTTTTCCGATATGCAGGCCGGCGACTTTACCGTGCGTCACGCCGAGCTGATTGCCTTTGACGACCGGGTGGGCCGCGACCTGGCGGCGGCCAACCTGGCCTACGCTACCGAGCCCAAGTTCGATGGCCTAGCCATCAGCCTGCTGTACCGCGACGGCGAGCTGGTGCAGGCCGCCACCCGGGGTGACGGCAGCAGCGGCGAGAACGTTACCGCCAATATCCGCACCGTGCGTGCCATCCCCTTGCGCCTGCACGGCGAGCATGTCCCGTCGCTGCTGGAGGTGCGCGGCGAGGTGCTGATGCTCAAGCGCGATTTCGAGCGCCTGAACGAGACCCAGCGCGAGCGCGGCGACAAACCGTTTGCCAACCCGCGCAACGCCGCGGCCGGCAGCCTGCGGCAGCTGGATTCGCGCATTACCGCGCAGCGCCGGCTGTCGTTCTTTGCCTACGCCATAGCCCAGGTAGACGGTGCTGACTGGCCGGCCACGCATGACGCCGAAA
Organism: beta proteobacterium L13; assembly: GCA_000335715.1. Classification (GTDB taxonomy): domain Bacteria; phylum Pseudomonadota; class Gammaproteobacteria; order Burkholderiales; family Chromobacteriaceae; genus Vogesella. Next base: position 80,523 of record AMYZ01000016.1, on the reverse strand, counting down.
TGGACTGGTTGGCCGCACTGGGCTTCCCGGTAGTACAGGCTGACCTGCGCCCGGTAGTGCACGGCGCCGCCGGGCTGGCGGCCTACTACGAAAGCGTGCTGGCGCGCCGTGCCGGCCTGCCGTTCGAGATCGACGGCGTGGTGTACAAGCTTAACAGCCGCGTGCAGCAGGACCGCCTGGGCTTTGTGTCACGCGCGCCGCGCTGGGCCATTGCGCATAAATTCCCTGCCGAAGAAGCGCTGACCGTGGTGGAAGCCATCGAGGAACAGGTTGGCCGCACCGGCGCCATTACCCCGGTAGCGCGTTTGCAGCCGGTGTTTGTCGGCGGTGTGACTGTCACCAACGCCACGCTGCACAACGAAGACGAAGTACGGCGCAAGGACGTGCGCGTGGGCGATACCGTTATCGTGCGCCGTGCCGGCGATGTGATCCCCGAAGTGGTGGCGGTAGTCGCAGACAAGCGCCCGATGCGGCCAACCTTGGGCGGCGACCTGTTCAGCAGCAGCGAGGAGCCGATGTATGACGCCTACCGCCTGCCCACGCACTGCCCGGTATGCGGTAGCCACGTGGTGCGCGAAGAAGGCGAGGCCATTGCCCGCTGCAGCGGCGGGCTGGTGTGCAAGGCGCAGCGTACGCAGGCGATCCAGCATTTTGCCGGACGCCGCATGATGGACATCGATGGCCTGGGCGAGCGCTATATCGACAAGCTGGTGGAGTTCGATTACGTGCGCAGCGTGGCCGACCTGTACCGGCTGACGCTGGCCGATTTGCTGGAGATGAAGCGCCGTGCCGACGAGCAGGAAGGCATCACCCCGGAGACGGTGAAGGCCGGCAAGGTGGCCACCAAGTGGGCCGAGAACCTGATCGATGCCATCGCCGCCAGCAAGACGCCGCCGCTGGCGCGCTGCCTGTTTGCCTTGGGCATCCGCCACGTGGGCGAGTCCACCGCCAAGACGCTGGCCGACTGGCTGGGTTCGCTGGCGCATATCCGCCAGGCCCCGCGCGCGGTGCTGGCGGCGTTGCCGGACATCGGTGGCGTGGTGGCGGACGCCATTGCCGAGTTCTTTGCCGAGGCGCAGAACGAGGCGGTGATCGACGCGCTGCTGGCTGCCGGCGTCGTGCCCGCTGACGAACACGCGCCGCGTGCCCAGCTGCACGACAAACTGGCTGCGGCCAACCTTTATGCCCGCCTGGGCGTGCCGCGGCTGACCGAGGTGCGGGCGCAGCAGTTGGCCGCATTGCAGCCCGATATCGCCGCGCTGGCGGCCATGCCGCGTGTGGGCCTTATCCAGCTGGCGCTGCCGGCCGAGGTGGTGAACGCGCTGGCCGACTGGCTGGACGTAGCGGCCAACCGTGCCGCACTGCAGCAGTTGGCCGCCTACCGTGATGTAGTGCTGGCCGCTACGCCGGTGGAAGAGGCTGCCAGCCTGAACGAAGCGGTGGCCGGCAAGACCTTTGTGTTGACCGGTACGCTGCCCACCATGGGGCGCGATCAGGCCAAGGCGCTGGTGGAAGCCGCCGGTGGCAAGGTGAGTGGCAGCGTGTCCAAGAAAACCCACTACGTGGTGGCGGGTGCCGAAGCCGGCAGCAAGCTCGACAAGGCGCTGGAACTGGGTGTGCCGGTGCTGGACGAGGCGGGTTTGCTGGCGCTGCTGGGGCAGGAGCCGGCATGAATACCCAGGCATTCGAGCAGGGCAACCAGCTGATGGCGGCAGGGCAGCACCAGCAGGCGATTGCCTGTTTCGATCGCTGCCTGCAGGACAACCCGCAAGACTGGCAAGCCTGGCTTAACCGTGGCAATGCGCGCATGGCGTTGCGTCAGCTTAATTTGGCGCTGGAGGATTACCTGCAAGCCTCCACGCTGCAGCCGCAGGCCAGCAGCGTGAAGGTCAACCTGGCGGTGTTGCTGAAAGAGCTGGGCGAGCTGGCGCTGGCCGAGTCGCTGCTGCGCGAGGTGCTGGCGCTGGAGCCAGGCCACGCTGATGCCTGGAGCAATCTGGGCACCATCTGCTATTACCAGGGCGATTACGCGCAGGCCATGCATTGCCAGCAACAGGCGCTGGCCCTGGCCGGTGACAGCCCGGCGCGGCTGAACAATCTGGCCATGGCGTGCATTGCGGCGCTGCAGCCACAGCTAGCCGAGCAGCAGCTACGCCGCGCGCTGGCGCTGCCCGATGCCCCGGCGGTATGCCGTTTCAACCTGGCGGTGGCCTTGCTGATGCAAGGTCTCTATGCCGAGGCCTGGCCCTACTACGAGGCGCGCTGGGAAGGCCTGCTGCAGCCGCGTTGGCCGGCGCAGCGCTGGCAGGGCCAGCCGCTGGCCGGCAAGACCTTGCTGCTGTGGGCCGAGCAGGGGCTGGGTGATACCTTGCAGATGGTGCGCTTTGTCCCGCAGCTGCGTGCGGCCAACCCCGATGCACACATCGTGCTGGCGGTGCAGGACAGCTTGCTGCGCCTGCTGGCACAGCTGGATGGCATCAGCGTGCTGCCCTTGTCCGGTACGCTGCCCGCGTTTGACTGGCAGCTGCCGCTGATGTCGCTACCCGGCGTGCTCGGCATCGATCTGGCCACGTTGCCACGGCAGCCTTACCTGCACAGTGTGCTGGCGCAGCCACCACGGCAGCTGTCACCAACCGGGCGCCTGAAAGTAGGGCTGGTGTGGCAGGCGGTACCGCAGGGCGGCGGTATTGCCGAGCTGGCACGCCAGGGCCGCTCGGTACCGGCCGAGGCGCTGTTGCCGCTGCGTGAAGTGGCGGGCGTGGATTTTTACGCCTTGCAGCCTGGTGTGGTCGACCCGCTGCTGGCTGACTGGGTGCAGCCTCTGCCATTGCAGGATTTTGCCGATACTGCCGCCATGGCGGCGCAGCTGGACCTGCTGATCACCGCCGATACGGCGGCCCTGCATTTGATGGCGGCGATAGGCAAACCGGTGTGGGTAATGATGCGCGCCGAGCGTGCGCCGTTCTTTCTGGCCGAGGGGGACGGCTCGCCGTGGTATGACACGGTAGCATTATGCTGCCAGCCCCGCGTGGGCGAGTGGCGGGAGTTGGGGCAGCAGGTGGCCAATGCACTGCACCGCTTGCTGATCACGGGCAGCGATACGTTTGCCTGAAAATGTTAGAATCCACGCCGACTATTCATTTCTGGTGCAGAGGCAGGTGTCTTCCATGCAAAAAATTCGTAAAGCAGTGTTTCCGGTTGCCGGTATGGGGACGCGTTTCTTGCCTGCGACCAAGGCCAGTCCGAAAGAGATGCTGCCTGTGGTGGACAAACCACTGATCCAGTACGCGGTGGAAGAAGCCGTGGCCGCCGGCATCACCGAGCTGATCTTCATTACCGGGCGTAACAAACGCAGTATCGAAGACCATTTCGACAAGGCTTACGAGCTGGAAACCGAGCTGGAAAACCGCAACAAGAAAAAGCTGCTGGAACTGGTGCAGGAAATCCTGCCGGCCAACGTCAGCTGCATTTACATCCGCCAGGCCGAAGCGCTGGGCCTGGGCCACGCCGTACTGTGCGCCAAACCGGTAGTGGGTGACGAGCCGTTCGCGGTGATTCTGGCGGACGACCTGATCGCCGGCGAGCCCGGTGCCATGGAGCAGATGGTGCGCGTATTTGACGACACCCATAGCTCGGTATTGGGCGTGGAGACGGTTGCGCGTGAGGAAACCGGTTCTTATGGCATTGTCGAGGTGCAAGAGAACCCGCGCGGCTACCAGCAAGTCGCCAGCATCGTGGAAAAGCCGCACCCGGACGTGGCACCGTCCAATCTGGCGGTAGTTGGCCGCTATATCCTGACTTCGCGCATTTTCGACAAGCTCATCAATACCGTGCCGGGTGCCGGTGGCGAAATCCAGCTGACCGACGGTATCGCCGCGCTGATGAAAGACGAGCCGGTGCTGGCGTTGCCGTTCCAGGGCAAACGCTACGATTGCGGTTCCAAGCTGGGCTACCTGAAAGCTACGGTGGAGTTCGGCCTGCAACACCACGAAGTCGGTGCGGACTTCTCGGCCTACCTGAATTCGCTACAACGCGGCTAATCCCGCATTGACATTCTGCGCCGCCTTGGTCATAAAGGCGGCGTTTGTTTTTTGAAAGGAAATACCATGCCTAATGTTGCCGAAGCTCGTGGCATTCTCAATAGCTCCGATATCCTGTTCAGTGCAGCCGAAGTGGACGCCGCGGTAGACCGCATGGCCGCCGAAATCACTGCCGAGCTGGGTGAAACCTACCCGCTGGTACTGTCGGTAATGGGTGGTGCAGTGGTGTTCACCGGCCAGCTGCTGCCGCGTCTGCTGTTCCCGCTGGACTTTGACTACGTACACGTATCCCGCTACGGCGACAAAACCCAGGGTGGCGAGCTGGTGTGGAAGACTGCACCAAAAGAAGACGTGCGCGATCGCGTGGTGCTGGTCCTGGACGACATCCTGGACGAAGGTCATACCATGGCGGCTATCCGCGACAAAGTACTGGAAATGGGCGCCAAGGCGTTCTACAGCGGCGTTTTCGCCAACAAACTGATCAGCAAGGCAAAACCGATCAAGTCCGACTTCGTTGGCCTGGACGTGCCGGACCGCTATGTATTCGGCTACGGCATGGACGTGCGCGGTGCCTGGCGTAACCTGCCGGCGATCCATGCGCTGAAGTAAGCGTTTGTGATGCTGGTTTTAAAGCCCACAACATAAATGTTGTGGGCTTTTTTCATGCAGGGAGATTAGAATCAGGGGAGAGCAGCCAGAATAAGGAGAACGTCATGCTCGCCATCATCGGAGGCTCCAGCCTCGTCAAATTGCCCATTCTGGAAGTAACACACCGCCAGATAGTCCGTACGCCCTATGGTGATCCGTCCTGCCCTTTGCTGTTCGGTCGCATTGGTCAGCAAAACGTCGTGTTCATGGCCAGACATGGCTATGGCAACTCGATTGCTCCTCACGAGATAAACTATCGCGCCAATATATGGGCGCTGCAGAGTGTGGGTGCCAAAAGCGTGATTGCGATTGGCGCTGTGGGGGGGATACGCCCGGATCTGTCCCCCGGCACGCTGGTGATACCCGATGATGTACTGGATTACACATGGGGCCGCAAGCATACCTTTTTCGAAGGAGTGGATTGCCCCTTGGTACACGCGGATTTTACCCGCCCATACAGTGACGACTTGCGTCATCGCCTGTTGGCCGCAGCAGGACAGAGCCAGGTGCATTTCAGTGCGCAGGCGACTTACGCCTGCACCCAGGGGCCAAGGCTGGAAAGTACGGCAGAAATCCTGAAGCTGGAACGGGATGGTGCCGATATTGTCGGCATGACCGGCATGCCAGAGGCAAGCCTGGCGCGAGAGCTGGATGTGGCGTACGCGCATTTGTGCACTGTTATCAACTGGGCAGCAGGCAAGGGCAATTCCCGCCAGGCTGTGACGTTTGATGCGCAATGCAAGCAGCGCAGCGTAGACGAGATCTCTGCTGTATTGACGAAACTGTTTGAGTGAGCGGGCAAGAATATGGTCAAGGCGGTAATTCTGGCTGGGGGGCTCGGGACACGTATTAGCGAAGAGACCCACCTGCGACCCAAACCCATGATCGAGATAGGTGGCAAGCCCATCCTGTGGCACATCATGAAGATTTTTTCGGCACACGGTGTCAACGACTTCATTGTGTGCTGCGGTTACAAAGGCTATGTGATCAAGGAGTATTTTGCCAACTACTTCCTGCACATGTCCGATGTCACTTTTGACATGTTGAACAACAAGATGGAAGTCCATCACAAGCACGTCGAGCCTTGGCGTATCACACTGGTCGATACCGGCGATCACAGCATGACCGGTGGTCGCCTGGCGCGTGTGGCGGAGTACCTGCAGGATGAAGAAGCGTTTTTGTTTACCTATGGTGATGGCGTCGCAGATGTCGATGTTAGCGCCTTGCTGGCTTTTCACCGTCAGCATGGCAAACAAGCCACGGTAACGGGAGTGCAGCCGCCCGGGCGTTATGGTGCATTGAACCTGGATGGCGATAGCGTCATCAGTTTTCTGGAAAAGCCGCCTGGTGACGGCGCCTGGATTAATGGCGGCTTTTTTGTATTGTCGCCCAAGGTGCTGAGCCGCCTGGACGGCGATGATGCCATTTGGGAAGCTGCCCCGCTGCAAGGCCTGGCTGCCGATGGCGAGTTGCAGGTATTCCGTCATGCGGGCTTCTGGCAACCGATGGATACCTTGCGGGAAAAGAATCTCCTGGAAGAACTCTGGGCGAGTGGTAGTGCACCATGGAAAGTCTGGTGATGCCGCCATCCGCCGCATTCTGGCGTGCCAAGCGGGTATTCCTGACCGGGCATACCGGCTTTAAAGGCAGCTGGCTGACCGTCTGCCTGAGCGAGCTGGGTGCCGAGGTGCACGGTTTGTCGCTGGCACCACCCACCAGCCCGGCCATGTTCGACAGCTGTGCCTTGTCCTCATTGCTGGCCAGTGATACCCGCGCGGATATTCGCGATGCTGCGGCTGTGCAGCAAGCCATGCAGGTTGCTCAGCCTGATATCGTGCTGCACTTGGCCGCGCAGCCGTTGGTAAAGGCGTCTTATGTCTCGGCGGCGGATACCTACGAAACCAACGTCATGGGCACCCTGCGCGTGCTGGATGCCGTGCGCCAGTCAAGTAGTGTAAAGAGCGTGGTGGTAGTGACCACCGACAAGTGTTACGAAAACCGCGAGTGGGCATGGCCGTATCGCGAAATCGATGCTCTGGGCGGGCATGACCCTTATTCGAGCAGCAAAGCGTGTGCGGAAATCCTGCTCTCGTCTTATCGACGTTCCTTCTTTGCCGAGGCTGGCGTGGCGGTGGCCACGGCCAGGGCGGGCAATGTAATAGGTGGTGGTGACTGGGCTCAGGACCGCCTTGTGCCAGACTTTTTGCGCGCCATGGATGCCGGCGAAGCTTTGTCGGTGCGCGCGCCAGGCGCGATCCGCCCTTGGCAGCATGTACTGGAACCGCTGCATGGCTATTTGCTATTGGCTGAAAGGCTGTATCAGGAAGGGCAGGCCTTTGCCGATGCCTGGAACTTTGGCCCGGCCGAAGAAGATTGCCGCAGTGTGGGCTGGATCGCCGATGCCTTATGCGAGCTGGACTCCCGGGCGAGTTGGCAGCGAGACCAGGTACCGCATCCACATGAGGCCGGTTTGCTCAAACTGGACAGTAGCAAGGCACTAAGCCGTCTTGGCTGGCGCCCGCGCTGGCATCTGCATCAAGCACTGCGCTACACGCTGGCGTGGCATCACGCCTGGCTGGCGGGCTCCGATATGCTGGCGCTTACTCGCCAGCAAATACACGCGTACTGGCAGCACTGACGCATGAGCCGATTCGATTTCATTCCGACACCACTGCCAGGGTTGCTGCTCGTCGAGCGCAAAGCCCTTGGTGATGCGCGTGGCTACTTGCAAAGATTATGGTGCCAGGACGAGTGGCAAGCTGTTTTTGGCGACCGCCGCATCGCTCAGGTCAATCATACCTATACCGCCAGCACCGCTACCGTGCGCGGTTTGCATTTCCAGTACCCGCCCTACGCCGAGGCCAAATACGTCTCCTGCCTGCGTGGGCGCGTGCTGGATGTGGCAGTAGACTTGCGTGCCGGTTCGCCCACTTTCCTGCAATGGCATGCCGAGGAGCTTAGCGCGGAAAACCGGCGTAGCTTGTTTATTCCGGAAGGTTTTGCTCATGGCTTCCAGACGCTGGAAGACGATTGCGAAATGCTGTACGTGCATAGTGCGCCCTATGTGGCGCAGGCCGAAGGCGGCGTGCATGCGCAGGACCCGCGGCTAGGTATTGCCTGGCCGTTGCCAATTGGTGAGCAGTCGCCTCGCGACCGGCAGTTTGCCTTTCTGGATCATTCGTTTATGGGAGTTACGCCATGAAATGCCGGCATTGCGGCCAACCTTTGCACTTGCCGCTGATTGATCTGGGCAGTGCACCGCCATCCAACGCCTATTTATCACCCGAGGCGCTTGTCAGGCCAGAAAAGTGGTTCCCACTGCGCGTCATGGTGTGTCATCACTGCTGGCTGGTGCAGACCGAAGATTTTGCCCAGGCAGACGAGCTGTTCAGCGCCGATTACGCCTACTTCAGCAGTTATGCCACCAGCTGGCTGGCACACGCGCAGCGCTATGTCGAGCAGATGCGCACCCGATTCGGGCTGGGGCAGCACAGCATGGTGGTGGAGATTGCGGCCAACGATGGCTACCTGCTGCAGTATGTCAAAGCGGCCGGTATCCCTTGTTATGGTGTCGAGCCTACGGCTAGCACCGCAGCTGCCGCGCGGCAGCTGGGGCTGGAAATCGTTGGCGATTTCTTTGGTGTGGCACTTGCCAAGCAATTACAGGCAGACGGGCGTGCTGCGGATCTGATCGTCGCCAATAATGTGCTGGCCCACGTGCCCGATATCAACGATTTTGTTGCCGGCTTTACGACCCTGCTTAAGCCGCAAGGTGTAGCAACGTTCGAGTTTCCGCATCTGCTCTCGCTACTCCAGCACACACAGTTTGATACCATTTACCACGAACACTTTTCGTATCTGTCGCTGACTGCCTTGCAAGCCGTCTTTACTGCCGCAGGCCTGCAGGTGTTTGATGTGGAAACGCTGACCACGCATGGCGGCAGTTTGCGTTTGTTTGTACAGCGGCGAGATAGTGGCGTTCATGCTGTGACGCCACAGCTTGCGGCCACGCTGGCCGCCGAGCAGCAAGCCGGCTTGGCTGACGAAAGCGGTTATCAGGCCCTGCAGGTCGCGGCGGACAAGGTCAAGAACGACTTCATGGCTTTCCTGATCGAGGCAAAGCGTGCCGGCAAGCGCGTGATGGCCTATGGTGCCGCCGCCAAAGGCAATACGCTGCTCAACTACGCGGGTGTACGCCCCGATTTGCTGTCTGCCGTCGTCGATCGCAACCCTGCCAAGCAAGGGCGCTATATGCCTGGAAGCCGTATCCCCATTGTGACGGAAGACGACTTGCGCCAGCAGCGGCCGGATTACGTAGTTTTGCTGCCGTGGAACCTGCGTGACGAGCTGACCGTGCAGCTCGATTACATCCGCGAATGGGGCGGGTGTTTTGTCACGGCTGTGCCGGAGCTGGAGATACGATGAAAGCGCGCATTCCCTACACCAAGCCTTCTATCACCGAACTGGAGGTGGCTTATGCCACTGACGCTGCGGCCAACGGTTGGGGCTCGCGTTGTTATGAATACATAGACCGATTCGAGCGCGAATTCGCCAGCTATCTGGGCGTGAAACATGCTATTGCCACCTCCAGTTGTACCGGCGCCCTGCACATGGGGCTGGCTGCTCTGGGTATCGGTGCTGGTGATGAGGTGATTCTGGCCGACTGCAACTGGGTAGCCAGCGTAGCCCCGGTAGTGCACCTGGGTGCTACGCCGGTTTTTGTCGATATCCTGCCTGATAGCTGGTGTTTGGACCCTGAACGGGTTCAGGCAGCCATTACGCCACGCACCAAAGCCATTATTGCCGTCCATCTGTATGGCAATGTGTGCGAAATGGATACCTTGCGCCATATTGCGGCAGAAAACGATATTGCATTGATAGAAGATGCGGCCGAAGCGATGGGGGCTGTTTACCATGGTAGTCGTGCCGGCAGCATGGGGCGCTTTGCCACGTTTTCCTTTCATGGCACCAAGACCATGACAACGGGCGAGGGCGGCATGTTTGTTACCAATGACAGTGATCTGTATGAGCAGGTACTTACCTTGTCCAACCACGGCCGTGCACGCGGGCAAAGCAGACAGTTCTGGCCCGATGTCATTGGCTACAAATACAAGATGTCCAACATCCAGGCTGCCATTGGCTGTGCCCAATTAACACGTATCGATGAGCTGGTTGGCCGCAAGCGTGACATCTTGCAAGCATATCGTGATGCTTTGCAAGATTATCCGCTGATGCTGAATCCGGAGCCGGCGGGTACCGTTAATGGGGCGTGGATGCCGACTGTGGTGTTTTCCAGTCAAAGCGGGGTCCGCACCGAAAAGCTGCAGGCTGCATTCGCCGCGGAAAGTATTGATGCGCGGGTATTTTTCAGCCCGCTTTCCAGTACGGCCATGTTTGAGCCTTGTCCAGCCAACCGTATTGCCTGGGATATACCGACACGAGCAATTAATTTGCCAAGCTTTCATGATATGCACGATGCTGAACTGGCTCGTGTGGTTGCGGTTATAAAACATTGCCTGGGGTAATTGTTATGACGCAAGAAATCGTATTTTACGGGGCTAATAACCCGGAAACAGCACGCATGATTCGTGCCTGTGAATCGACGCAAGATGTTCGTTTTGTTGGCTTTCTGGACGGGGATGCAGAGAAGCAGGACAAACCCTATCTTGGCTTGCCCGTTTTCGGCGGTGTGGAAAAAGTGCCAGAGCTCGCCGCACAAGGCATCAAGTTTGTGAATCTGATTACCCGGGATAGCCATACACGCTACACCACGTCTAAGGAAATCGCCCGTTTGGGTGGTGAGTTTGCCAATCTTGTTCACCCATCAATTGATTTATTCATGGTCGAATTGGGTGTAGGTAACTATCTGCAAGAAGGGGTCATTGTCCAGGCTGGCTGTCGCATTGGCGATAACAGCAGTATCCATATGGGTTCATTGATCGGGCATGAGACTGTAATTGGCTCTTCTACTTTCATTGCGCACGGTGTTGCCGTTTCAGGCTGTGTCACCATTGGTGACGGTGTATTCATTGGCGCTGGTGCCACTATTGTCCCTCGTGTGAAGATCGGTAACTGGGCAATTATTGGTGCCGGTGCTGTTATAACCAAGGATGTCCCCGATGGCGCGGTCATGGTGGGCAATCCGGCAAAAGCAATTCGGCAGCAGGAAAACTTGCCGGCTTGCGGGAGTCCTTATGTCTGATCCAATTAAAGATTTCGAAGCCCAGCGTGATGCATCCATCGCACAGCAAGGGCAAGATAAGGCTGTAAAGGCCCTGGGCTTGCAGTTCCTGCTTGATACGGCAAAATATCATTATTCGTATCAATATGAATGGTTGGGGCGGCCAATTATCCAGTTTCCGCAGGATATGATCGCCATGCAGCAGCTCATCTGGCAAATTCAGCCAGATATTATTATTGAAACCGGCATCGCACATGGTGGCTCCCTGATTTATTATGCTTCTTTGTTAGAGCTGGTGGCACAGTGCGGTGGCCCAGCCGGGGCTTATGTGCTGGGTATCGATATCGATATCCGGGAGCATAATCGGGCCGCGATTGAATCGCACCCGATGAGTAAACGGATTCGGATGTTGCAAGGATCCAGTATTGATCCGGATATGGTGGCTCAGGTAAGAAACCTTGCAGCTCAGCAGAAACGGGTAATGGTATTGCTGGATAGTAATCATACGCACGACCACGTATTGCAAGAATTACGTGCTTATGCGCCTTTGGTAAGCCTGGGTAGCTACTGCGTAGTATTTGATACCGTAGTTGAAGATATGCCGGATGATGCCTTCCCGGATCGACCGTGGGGTAAAGGTAACAACCCCAAGACGGCAGTTTGGCAGTATCTGAAAGAAAATGCCGACTTCGAAGTAGACAGTCAGGTCGATAACAAACTGCTTATTTCTGTAGCACCCCAAGGCTACCTGAGGAAAGTGCGCTAATTCATGGTTGATCTTCATATCAAAAAATTAAAAAACCGTTTGACCATTTTTATTACAAGTTATAATTATGGTCATTTTATCGATCAGGCTATCGAGTCGGTGATAAAGCAGACAAGTTCCGATTGGAATTTGGTCATTCTGGATAACGGATCCACTGACAAAACTGAACAGGTTGTTCAGCCTTTTCTTGCGGATGATCGCATTTCTTTCTTCCGGCGCCCTGAGAATATTGGCCATAAGCGCAATATTGTTTCAGGCTTTCGGGATATTCAGTCCGAGTTTGTGGCGACGCTGCAAGCGGATGATTTTCTCAAGCCAGAGTTTGTTGAAACTGCGTTGGCCGCATTCGACAAACATCCTTCCATTCCTTACGTGGCTCAGGGGTGGGATTATTATTATGAGGAACGCAGTGAGTTTGCTGTACCGCGCACTACGCCATTTTCACCTGATTTCTCAGGGCTTTGCCGCTTATCGCTTTATCTGAATCTGGGTAACTTTATCCCTTTGCATCTTGCGGTGTTCCGCCGGCAATGCCTCGATATTGCACTGGATGAGCTGGAAAAAGCGCCACTGATGCAGGTTGGTGAACTGACCCTGTTTAAAGCCTGCGAGGACAAGTATGGCCCAGCTTATTATGTAGCCAAGAGTGGTGGCGTATGGCGACAGCATGGCAATCAGCTTACCGGCCAGCATGTTGCGAACTCGACAGCCTATATCGAGGAGCCACTAGAGCGTGTCTGGTATGTGCGAGAGGCGAAAGATCCGCATCCTGACTGCGTGTTTATGTCTTTGCTTACGTTTAACTGGATGACTGGCAGAACATCATTCCGCCTGGCATTGAACTGGTTGACTGGTGAGCAGGGGCAGGTATTCCTGCAAAGCCACGGCTTGCCAACCGATGAAGCCTCGCTGAATCGCTGGTTTGATCTGGCTTTTGTATTGGGTCTCAAACGTACGGTGTATACACCATTCACTGTGTATGAAGGTGATGATGTCGCTTTACTGTTGCTGCATTATGCTGAAAAGCGCCAATTAAACACTTTGCGCGCAATTCTCGAGCATGCAGCCAGGGTGCTAGGCTCAACCATTCTTCCTGTGGATGAGGTCGATGTACTGCAGGCCAGTTACAAAATCGAGTTGGATGATGTAATCGCCAAAGAAGAGCAGAAAGCCAAAAAAGAAACGCCGATTCGCCAGGGTAGCTATCAGCAATGGCTAGACCGCCATGCCATTTCCGAAGCAGAGACAGATGGCTTTGCTCTGCGCTATCAAAAGCGAGGTAGCGCGAAGAAATTTGATCTGGTTGTACGTTTGAAAGAGGGTGAGCAGTCTTTATTGGCCCAGACACTCGACAGTTTGCAGCGCTTGCTGGTACCTAGCTGGCGCCTGGTTGTAATTGCGGATCAACCTTCTGTTGACGATGCATTTAGTCATCACCCCAATCTAGCCTGGATTCAGGTACCATCTCTTGAGGATGATGTCGCACTGTGTGAGGGGTTTAACTATCTTGCGGCCAACTCGGATGCCGATTACTTCGCTTTGCTGCCGATAGGTTTTCTGATTGAGCCACATGCTTTGCTAATGGTTGAGGATTACTTTGATCTGCATCCTGCATGGCAAGTGCTTTATACAGATCATGATTACGTCGGCTTTGATCTGATGCCCTTGCGCCCGCAGTTCAAACCAGATTTTGACCGTTATTATCTGTACTCATACGATTATATCGGGGCCGCAGTATTTGTTAGTCGTGATGCCCTGCATCAAACTGGCGGTTTACAGCCCTATCCTGAAGCAGAATTTTTTGATTTACTGCTGCGTATCAGTAGCCAATGCGGTGACGATATCATCGGTCATTTGGCTGAGCCTTTGCTTCATTTGCCTGATCGGACAGTGGACCAGAAGCATTTGGCTTACGCAGCACGCCGTGTTGCGCTAGAGCAGCATTTTTCCCAGGCAGGATTAGATGTCACGATTGGAAGCTCATTACATGATGAGGTCTTCCATATTGATTTTGCATGCGAATCTCATCCGCTGGTTTCTATTATTATCCCTAATAAGGATAAGATTGAATTTCTACAGCCGTGCATAGAGTCATTGCTGACAAAGACTGACTATCCGGCATATGAAGTCATTATTGTTGATAACGACAGTCATGATCCGGATATTTTAAAATACTATGGTCAGTTGCAGCAGCGTCTTGGTGATCGTTTGCAGCTGCTTTATTATCGTGAAGGGTTCAATTTTTCAGCGCAGGTCAATCTGGGCGTCGCGCACGCACGGGGTAATCTGGTATTGCTGCTGAACAACGATACCGAGGTAATTCAGCCAATGTGGCTGGAACGTATGGTAGCGCTGATTTCTCAGCCAGGTGTGGGTGTTGTAGGTGCAAGGCTGCTATTCCCGGAACATGGAACCATTCAGCATGCTGGTGTAATGATTGGCGGTTCTGCTGGGCCTGAAGTCATTGCAGAACACCAGTTCATTCATCACGAAGGCAATGCTGCTGGCTACATGAATCGTATCTGGAGTATGCAATCTACTATTGTCACAGCGGCTTGCATGCTGATACGGAAAGAAGCCTACCAGGTGCTGTCGGGTTATAACGAGCAGGATCTTGCCGTACTTTATAATGATGTGGATTTTTGCTTGCGTGCGATGAGCGCTGGCTATCGCTGCCTGTACCAGCCATTTGCCAGCATGATGCACCATGGTTCTGCCAGCTTGAAAGCGGCAACACTGGACGATCTGAAGCGTCATTTGAATGGTTTGATTCGGGCCAGTGGCGAGCGCGAGTATATGCTGCGTAGCTGGCTCGACCGCCTGACAGTGATTCCTACTTTTAACCGCAATCTTGATTTGACCAATACGGCCCATCGCGTCAGCAGCCTGCCTGTGCCATGGGACCCGCTATTAAGCCATTTGCCGACTATTCTGTCCGGCCGCTTGAGTGGGGGTAGTGGTGAGTATCGTGTTGAGCAGCCCTTGCGATTATTGCGTCAACTCGGGTTGATGCATACTGCCGTGATTCCTATCGGGCTGTCCGATGGCGTACGCCTGCCGACTTTGCTTGAGGTTCGCAAAATAGGTTGTCAGACGTTGATGGTGCAGAACCCCATTACTGACATCCACTTGTTGTATCTGGAAATGTATAAGAAGTATCTGCCAGAACTGAAAGTGATCGTTGGCCTGGATGATTTGCTGGGTGCAGTACCGGAGAAGAGCGGGGTATATGTCTACCACCAGCGCTACTTCCGTGATGCTAGGTCCCGGTTGCGCAAGGCACTGCGCTATGCCGACCGCCTGCTTGTCAGCACCCAGCCGCTTGTGGATGCATTTGCCGACATGATCGATGACATCGTGGTGGTGCCTAACCGCCTGCGCAAAGAAGACTGGGGCTACTTGCAAAAACCGCGTCAGCCAGTGGCGGGCAGGAAGCTGCGGGTGGGTTGGGTTGGTGCACAGCAGCACCAGGGCGACCTTGAGCTGATTGCTGAAGTGGTGAAGGAAACCGCACAGGAGGTGGACTGGGTCTTCATGGGCATGTGGCCTGAAGGTGTGGACGAGTTCATCAAGGAGAAGCACGGCTCGGTATCATTCTCTGAGTACCCGGCCAAGGTTGCGACGCTACAGCTGGATATTGCTTTAGCACCCCTTGAAGATAATGCCTTCAATGAAGCCAAGAGTAATTTGCGTCTATTGGAGTACGGTGCAATGGGGTGGTCGGTTATCTGTTCGGATGTTTACCCCTTCCGTACTAACGACCCGCCAGTTTGCCGCGTTGACGGCTCCAAGGAGCAGTGGCTGCGCGAGATCCGTGTAAGGTTGGCCAACCCCGAGCAGGCATGGGCAGAGGGGGACAAACTGCGCGCTTGGGTGGATAAGCATTACTGGCTGGAAGAGCATCCTCAGGACTGGTACGCAGCACTGACATAAAAAAACTAAAGTTTGGTTTGCGCTGGGCGATATACAGGCATAAGCAGGATGCAACAGAGTCACTAAGACCAAGCATCACGACTAACCCAAGATTGAGTGAGGTGCCAAAATGCCAATCATCGTTAATAGCAACATTGCTTCCCTGAATGCCCAGCGTAACCTGAACATGTCCAATACTGCTTTGGCCAGTTCGCTGCAAAAACTTTCCTCTGGCCTGCGCGTAAACAGTGCCAAAGATGATGCGGCCGGTTTGGCAGTAGCGGAAGGTCTGACTTCCCAGATTCGTGGTAACAACCAGGGTGTACGCAATGCTTACGATGGCATTTCGGTAGCTCAAACGGCTGAAGGTGCCTTGGGTCAAGTCGGTAACAACCTGCAGCGTATCCGTGAAATTGCGGTGCAGGCATCCAACGGCTCCATTTCGAACGACAACCGCTCGCAGCTGCAAAAAGAAGTTGACCAGCTGACGCAAGAAGTATCCCGCATCATTACTACCACTAACTTTAACGGCACTGGTCTGCTGTCTGGTGGTTCTAGCCTTACCTTCCAGGTAGGTGCGTCGGGTACGGCAAATAACCAGGTTGTGACTACCGGCGTTGAAATGTCCAGTATCAAGGGCTTCAGCTCTGACCTGACTGCAACGGGCACCGTATCGGTTACTACTTCTGCTGCTGCGTCTGCTGCAATCTCGGCACTGGATACCGCGATCTCGACGGTAACTAACACTCGTGCAACGTTTGGTGCGATCCAGAACCGCTTTGAGGCAGTTATTGCCAACATGCAAAACTTTACTGAGAACCTCAGCGCATCCAAGAGCCGTATCATGGATACCGACTTTGCCGCCGAGACTGCTCAGTTGACCCGTAACCAGATTCTGCAACAGGCTGGTACATCCATCCTGGGGCAGGCTAACCAGGTACCGCAGGCAGCACTCTCCCTGCTGCGTGGCTAAGGTAGTTCGACAACGATATACATCACCTGATTTGGTACCTGTGTCCCTGGCTGCAAAGCCAGGGATTTTTTTTGGGATTTTTTTTGAAGTTTTTAAAAAAAGGGCTCAAGAGTCCTAAAGAACTGACGATAGAGCGTTAGAGCGATTGGTATCAAAACCCGGGGAGCTCGCTTCCGAACCAAGTCGCCATAATAACGGAGTTTAAAAATGCCTATCATTGTAAACAGCAACATTGCCTCGCTTAATGCGCAGCGCAATTTGAACCAGTCCAACTCGGCACTGGCTTCTTCCCTGCAAAAGCTGTCTTCCGGCTTGCGCGTAAACTCTGCCAAGGATGACGCGGCTGGTTTGGCGGTTTCCGAAGGCTTGGCCTCGCAGATTCGTGGTAACAGCCAAGGTATCCGTAATGCCTACGACGGTATTTCGGTAGCTCAAACGGCTGAAGGCGCGCTGGGTCAGGTTGGCAACAACCTGCAGCGGATTCGCGAAATTGCAGTGCAGGCGGCCAACGGTTCCATTTCGAACGACAACCGCTCCCAGCTGCAGAAAGAGGTTGACCAGCTTACCCAGGAAGTTTCCCGTATCATTACCACCACCAACTTCAACGGTACTGCGCTGTTGTCCGGTGGTTCCAGCATTACCTTCCAGGTAGGCGCTTCCGGTACAACTAACAACCAAGTCACCACAACCGGCGTTGAAATGTCCAGTATCAAGGGCTTCAGCTCTGACCTGACTGCCACTGGTACCATCTCGGTTACGACTTCTGCTGCAGCTTCGGCAGCCATTTCGGCCCTGGATAACGCCATTTCGACGGTAACCAACACTCGCGCCACATTTGGTTCGATTCAGAACCGTTTTGAGGCTGTGATTGCCAATACACAAAACTACGTAGAGAACCTCAGTGCATCGAAGAGCCGTATCATTGATACCGACTTTGCATCTGAGACTGCCCAGCTGACTCGTAACCAGATCCTGCAACAGGCTGGTACGGCAATTCTGGGTCAGGCCAACACCGTGCCGCAGGCTGCTTTGTCCCTGTTGCGCTAAGGTGAGAAAAGTGGTTTCCCTCCTATAGTCTGGATTATGCTGTAGGAGGGAGTCCTTTTTACGAGGTACTTGTCATGCAAATTGGATCAGTAACCGGCGGTTTTCAACCTCTGGGCCTCACTGCCAAGCAACAGGTAGAGTTACCGCAACAACTCTCTAGTGATGGGGAAGTTGCGGCCACTGTTACGCCTGAAACGCTTAAGGCAGTCAGCGGTGTTAAAGAAGCGGAAGCAAAAGAGCAGGCGAAAAGCAAAGCTGACCAGCAGGCGTTCAGTCAGTCAGATTTGGCCGATGCCATCAAAAAGCTGAACGACACGGTAAAACTTTATAAAGGTGATCTGCAGTTTTCGGTAGACGACGATACCCAAATGCAGATTGTCAAGGTAGTAGACAGAAGCAGCAAGGAAGTTATCAGACAGATTCCTTCACCTGAAGTTATTCGTATTGCGAAGGCCATAGAGGATTTTCGCAGTATCTTGCTGCACGACGAGGCATAGCCTCGGGAGTAGATCATGGCCGCAATCACCACCGCCGGTAGCAACTTTGACGTACAGGGCCTGGTATCCCAGCTGATTTCGCTGGAACAGGCGCCCATGACGTCGAGCAAGAACCGCATCAGTGCTTACAACAACCAGATATCCTCGTTAGGCAAGTTAAAGTCTACGCTGTCCGAATTTCAGACGTCGCTGCGTGGCTTGATTTCTGGTTCCGCCCTGAATGCCAGTAAAACTGACAGCAGCGATGCCAGCACAGTGAAAGGTACGGCGGGCGCTACCGCAGCTGCAGGTACCTATGTGGTCAATGTCACTTCGCTGGCAGCGGCGCAAACGCTGGCGCTGACTAGCTACAACGGTAGCACTGGCAAGATCACGTCTAATACCCAAGATTTGGGTAATACCACCGGTGGTGATCTGAGTATTGCATTCGGGTCTGGCACGACACTTAATGTCACGATCGGTGCTAATGCTTCGCTGCAATCGATTAGCGATGCCATCAATGCCAAAGGCGGTGATGTGACGGCTTCGGTCGTCAATAGCGGTGCCGATGGCTACAAGCTGGCTTTGAGCAGTAAAAAGGCAGGGAATGACGGTGCCTTCTCTGTGACGGGTGGTGCTGCTTTAGGCCTGGGATTCCTGGATTTTGATCGCGGCAGTACTAATGCGGCCAACCTGGCCAAGCGCACCTCTGCGCCGAGTGATGCGCAGTTTACGGTCAACGGGGTGGCTATTACCGCTTCCTCCAACAAGGTAACCGAGGCATTGACCGGCCTGGAGTTGAACCTGTACAAGACCGGCACCGCCACGGTGACCGTGACTCGTGATGATGATGCAGTCATCAAGAATGTGCAGGCATTCGTCGACGGTTTCAACAAGATCAAAACCCAAGTCGATAGCATGTACAAGCAGGGCAGCAATCAGGTCACCGATGCCGATGGTAAAGTAATCGGCACTGCGGTTCGTCTTGATAATGGTGCCCGCATGATGATGCAGGATATAACGTCTGAGTTATCTATAGGTATTGCTGGCGTCTCACTGGAGTCAGGCCTTGGGTTCTTGTCCCAAGCAGGCATTTCTATACAAAAAGATGGCGCGCTCAAGCTGGATAGTGAAGAGTTCAAGAAAGCACTAAACAGGGATAGCGCTGCTGTGTACAAGTTGTTCAGCAATAGCAATACGGACGGTTATGCGGATCGTCTGAATGCCAAAATCAATAAAATGATGGGCCCGGATGGCATGGTGCAGGTCCGTACCGACAGCCTGAATCAACAAGTAACGTACGAAAAGCAGAAGCAAGACCAGATTCAGGCACGCCTGGACATGATGCAGAAGCGTTATCTGACGCAGTTTTCCGCACTGGATGCAGCTTTGGCCAAGATGAAGAACCAAAGCAACTATATGGCCTCAATGCTTCGTTGATTTTAATAAGATACGGTAGGGTGATAATAAATGAATCGACTGGCATTGCAGCAATTGAACAAGGCGTACCAATCGGATGCTCTCGAGGCCTCCGTGTATGGGGCTAGCCCTGTCGGTTTGATCGTGATGTTGTACGAAGGTGCCATTTCGGCTCTGCGCAAGGCTCAGGGCGAGATTGCGCGTAACAACTACATTGCAAAAGGCAAACTCATCGGTAAAGGCCTGGATATCATCAACGGTCTGGATACGGTGCTTAATCTCGAAAAAGGCGGTGAGGTAACTTCCAATCTACGCGAGTTATACCTCTATATGAAGCACCGCCTCGGCGTCGCCAACCTGAAAAATGATGCAGAAATACTGGATGAAGTGATTTTGTTGCTTGAAGATCTGCTAGGCGCCTGGAAACAGCTGGACAAGATGCAGGGGGCTGGGCACCGGGTTGGGCATGTCTGAGATGGCTGGCTGGGATACTGCAATATTGTCGCGTTATTCAGAGCTCACTGCTCAGATGCTGGCGGTGGCACAGCGCGAAGACTGGGAGGCTTGGTTGTTGCTGGATGAGCAACGCGACCCATGCTTTGCCCGTCTTCGTGAAAGCTTGCAAGTCGACGCGCTGGATGAGCAAACACGTGCCATATTGATAGAAACCCTGCAGCAAAATCAACAGATGGAAAAGCTGGTTGCCAGCCGTCATCACGAGCTTTCCGAGATGCTGCAGAGTTTACGCCAGCAGCAGAAGATATCTACCGTATACCGCTAGGCTTCCGCTGCTGTTTTGGCTGCTCAGACTCCGGAGCCTGTGATGAATACCACCGATTGGCTGTTATTTTTGATTGTCGTGCTGCAGTCCGGCATTGTGTTCTGGCTCTGGCGTCGTATTGACATGATGGAGTCCGAACGCAGGGTTGAGGCAAGCACATTTGACCACTTGCAGCGGCAAATCAGCGCCTTGCAGCGCACAGTGCAAGAGTTACCTGCGGCGCCGCGTGCCGACGCCATCGTAGCCCCCCCACCTGTCAGGACGCAGGCTCGCCAGCAGCCGCTAGCTACCAGTGAGGGTGCCAGCCCTTACAACCAGGCAATCGAGCTGTTCAAGCGCGGTTTTTCTACGGTTGATGTGGCCGAACGCTGCGGTATCTCGCGCAGCGAGGCCGAGCTAATACTTTCCTTGTACCGCAATAGTCCTACTGCATGATCTCCCCACTCTCCCAGGGTTTGCCCGGCCTGCAGACAGGTACATCCGAGCTGGCCGGCAACCCGCTTAGTGCAGCACAGGCAATCAAGCTTAGCCGAGAGCAGGGGCGTTTACTGCTGGAAGCCAGCAGCACTCCGGCGCGTATGCCGGTACTGCAAGGTGGCGAAACCATTCTGGCCAAGATCAGCGAGCGCCTGCCGGATGGCCGCATCTCCGCACAGATCAAAGGCGAACCATTCCTGCTGAATGTTCCGCAAGGGGCCACGCTGCAAGGCGAAGACCTGCGTTTGCGGGTGGCTACTACCCAGCCGCTGGCTTTCTTGCTGCTGGATGCGGATGATCTCAAAGCTGCGCCATCGCCTGCCGATACGCCAACCACCAAGCAGTCGCAGGCCTTGGCCCAGGCCCTGCAGTTGGCCGCAGGCGGCGAGGGTGTCGAGCTGGAAACCCTTACCCAGCCACAAGGCAAGCTACCTGCTTTCCAGCCTGGCGAATGGGTGATGGCCAGGGTGGCAGAACGTCTGCCCGATGGTAGCGCTGCCGTTCTGGTAAAGAATGCAGCGTTTACCCTGAAAGCGCCTGGCGATGGCCAGGCACTGCGCGCCGACCCATTAATGCTGCGTGTGCGCGCTACCGAGCCGGTACTCAGCTTTACCCAGGTCAATCTGCCGCCAGCCGCTGCCAGCGACAAGTCTGCGCCTGTATCGTTTAGTACCGCTTCGCGCTATCTGAGCAGCTTGTTGGCGTCCGGCAATACCGCGCAGGGATCTACCGCAACGGCTGCCGCTGCCTCGCTGACCAATGCCTTGCCTGCTGCTGCACCGCTGGAAGGAAAACCACTGTCGGATGTCATTGCCAACCGGCTGGCTGCAGGATTGGCCGCGATGCCTGCCGCGTTGCGTGCCCATGCCAGCCAGGCCGCTTTGCTGCCCGACCCGGCACAGCCGGCACCAGCGCATGAAACCCACCTCAAGGCCACGGTTGAAAAGAGCGGGGTATTCTACGAAGCCCACCAGAAAGCCTGGGTCGATGGCCGCCTGTCGTTGGATGAGCTCAAACAAGAGCCGCAGGCGCGGCTGACGACGGGCGACGCGAGTGCCGGCAAGCCCGTCGTGACACCTGAAGCGGGCCACCTGGTACAGCGTCAGCTTGATACCCTGGAGCAGCACCAGTTCATGTACACCGGCCAAGCCTGGCCAGGCCAGCTGGTACAATGGCAGATTCAGCCGGAACAGGGCGGCGAGCGCGAGGGCAACGGCCAACAAGAAATGCGTGCCTGGCATACCAGCCTGGCCATGAGCTTGCCGGCGCTGGGCGGCTTGGCGGCGCGCTTGCGCTTGGTAGGTAACCAGGTACAGCTCACCTTTGATACCGATAACCCGGAGGCCGCAGCCCTGATCGAAGAATACCGTCAGCAACTGGCCGGCTCCATGGAAGCCGCCGGTCTGGCGCTGGCTAGCCTGCAGGTAAGACATGAAGCCAGTCCGGGTTGATGGCCGCCGCTCTGCGGTAGCGCTCAAATACAAGGATGGCGCCAGCGCGCCGACTGTCGTGGCCAAAGGCTACGGCCAGACCGCCGAGCGCATCATCGAGCACGCCAAGGATGCTGGCGTGTTCGTGCACGACTCGCCTGAACTGGTCAATCTGCTGATGCAGGTCGATCTGGACAGCCATATCCCGCCGGAGCTCTACCGCGCCGTGGCCGAGGTACTGGCTTTTGTCTATTTCCTGGAACAGCACGCCAAAGGCGAAAAACTCGACTTTGCACAATGGCTGGCCATGCGCCGGCCTCCCCCAGTTGCCGTCGCGGCAGATAACGGAGCCAAACAATGAAAGTGGGATACATCGGTCTGGGCATCATGGGACGCCCCTGCGTCAGCAACCTCCTGCGCGCCGGATTCGAGGTGGCAGTATGGGCACGCCGCCCGGAAGCCGCCGCCAGCCTGATAGACGATGGTGCGCACTGGGTACCCAGCGTGGCCGAGTTGGCCGCAAGCGTGGATGTGCTGATCACCAATGTGTCCGATACCGCCGACGTGGCAGCGCTACTATTGGCCGACGATGGTGTAGTCAGCACCGCGCGCCCGGGGCTGGTGTGTATCGACATGAGCACCATCTCGCCCATCGGTGCCCGCGACATTGCGGCCAACCTTGCTGCCCGCGGTATCAGCTTTCTGGATTGCCCGGTGTCCGGTGGTGAAGTCGGCGCTATCAACGGCACCCTCACCATCATGGTAGGAGGCGACGCAGCAGCACTGGACAAGGTACGCCCGGTACTGGCCGCCATGGGCAAGACAATTACCCATATCGGCGCTAGCGGTGCAGGCCAGGTAGCCAAGGCGTGTAACCAGATTGCGGTAGGTGTCGGTATTGCGGCAGTCGCCGAGGTGATGAAGCTGGCACACGCCTGCGGTGTGGACCCGGCGCCGGTACGCCAGGCGCTGCTGGACGGTTTTGCCGGCAGCAAGGTGCTGGATGTGCATGGCCAGCGCATGATTGACGACAACTACGCCCCCGGCTTCAAGGCCAAGCTGCACCAGAAAGATATGGGCATTGTGCTGGATACTGCACGTGAGCTGGGCATCCGCCTGCCCGAGGCCGAGCGCGTGGCCGGGCTGATCAGCCAGCTGGTAGCCAACGGCGAAGGCGAGCTGGACTCGTCCGCCATTGCCCGCCTGATCTGGGTGGATAACGCCTGATGGTAACAAGGCCGCCCGTCACGGGCGGCCTTGTTACTTGCCGGGTACGCTACGTGCTTATTCCACGTTCTGAATTTGCTCGCGCATCTGTTCGATCAGCACTTTCAGCTCTACCGAGGCCTGGGTGGTTTCGGTAGATACCGACTTGGAGCCCAGGGTATTGGCTTCGCGGTTCAGTTCCTGCATCAGGAAGTCTAGGCGTTTGCCCACCTGGCCACCGGTTTTCAGGATGCGGCGTACTTCGGCCAGATGCGTGGTCAGGCGTTCCAGCTCTTCGTCGACGTCGATCTTCTGGGCAAACAGGGCAAACTCCTGCTTGATGCGGTCGTCGTCTACATTGCCCAGCGCTTCTTGCAGGCGTGCGGCCAACCTGGTGCGGTATGCTTCCAGAATCACCGGCAGGCGTGGTTTGACCTCTGCGATAATGTGGTCCATACCGCTGATGCGGTCTAGCAGTACCTGGGCCAGTTTGCTGCCTTCGCGTGCTCGGGTGTCGCGGAAGTCGCCCAGTACGGCGTTCAGGCCTTCCAGGCACAGCTGGTGTAATACTTCTGGTGCCAGCGAGTTCGACTTGAGTACGCCAGGCCAGCGCAACAGCTCGCCCATGCCCAGGTCGCGCACCTGTGGGGCCAGCTCGCGGACTTCGGCGCTGACGGCCAGCAGGCGCTGTACTGTGTCGCGGTTCAGCTCCAGCTGGGGGGTGTCGCTATCGGTCTGGTTCAGGCCAATGCGGCACTCTACCTTGCCACGGGTAACGCGGCCGCCGATCAGCTCGCGCAATTGTGGTTCGATGATGCGCAGCTCTTCCGGCAGACGCATTTGCACGTCAAGATAGCGGTGGTTGACCGCACGCAGCTCGATGGATAACAGGCCACCCGGGAATTCACGGGTGGTAGAGGCAAAGCCTGTCATGCTTAAAATCATGGGGGCTCCCGAAACGGAATGAATAATTGGAAACTGACCCCGGATCGTTCTATCGATCCTGAGGCTGGCACACTATAACAATGGACACTACGCAATCCAAGCAGCGAGCACTGCCGGTGGGTACACGGCTGGAAGATTACACCGTGGTGCGCAGCCTGAGTTCGGGCGGTTTTAGCGAGGTTTATCTGGCGCTGGACCAGTACGACCGTAAATACGCTATCAAAGAATATCTGCCACTTTCCATGACCGGCCGACGTGGCAAATCGGATGTTACCGTGCTGAACGAGCTTGATCGGGAGGCATTCAAGCTGGGCTTAAAGTGCTTTTTTGAAGAGGCACGTATCCTGGCCGCTATCCAGCACCCCAATATTGTCAGAGTGAGTAACTTCTTTCGCGCCAACCAGACCGTCTACATGGTGATGGACTATACCGAAGGACGGCCGCTGGCCAAGGAAATCGAGCTGTCGCCGCAGGGCATTGCCGAACCCCGTCTGCGCCGGCTGTTTGCCGAGCTGATCGGTGGCCTGCGCGAAGTGCATCTGCAGCATTTGCTGCATCTGGATATCAAGCCAGCCAATATTTACCTGCGTCGTAACGGCACACCGGTGTTGCTGGATTTTGGTGCCGCCCGCCAGACTCTGGGGCGTGCCCAGCATTTGGCCAGCATGTTTACCCCGGGCTATGCCGCGCCCGAGCAGTATGATGCCCAGGCCAAGCTGGGCCCGTGGACCGATATCTACGCGCTGGGTGCCTGCATGTACATGGCCATGGGTGGCGACAAGCTGCCCTCGGCAGACCTGCGCCTGAAGCAGGACAAGGTGGTTCCGGCCAGCAAGGCGTTTGCCCGTTATTACTCCCCCGAGCTGTTGGCTCTGGTGGACGACTGCCTGGGGCTGGACCCGCTCACCCGTCTGGCCAGCCTGAGTGAAATGCAAAAGCGGCTACGCGACAAAAACTACGTTACCCCCGAGCCACCGCGCGGCGTGTCCGCCTGGCTTGGCCGGCTAATAGGGCGATAAGCATGAAATTTGCCATTGCGGTAGATACCAGAGTAGGCGGTCGCCCCTATAACGAAGATCGCATCGGCGTAGTCTGTACCGAGCAGGCGCAGCTATTGGTATTGGCTGATGGTATGGGCGGCCATGCGCATGGCGAGGTGGCAGCCCAGATTGCAGTAGATGTGTTCAGCGAATTGTTCAAGAAGGCCGCCAAGCCCCGGTTGCAGCATCCGCGACGCTTCCTGCTCAATGCCGGGCAAGAATCCCATCAGGCCATACTGGATCACGCCATTCGTCACCGTATGAGCGAAGTGCCCAGTACCACGGTGGTGGTGGCGGTGATCCAGGACGACGAGGCTTGGGTAGCGCACGCAGGCGACTCCCGCTTTTATCTGCTGCGAGACGGCCAGGTAGCCTGGCGTAGCCACGACCACAGCCATGTACAACGTCTGATCGATACCGGTTTTCTGAACGAGGCCGACGCCCACGACCACCCGGCGCGTAACCGCATCTACAACTGCCTGGGCGCTATCGGCGAACCGGATATCGAGCTGGCCGAAACCTTGCCGCTGAACCATGGCGATACTTTGCTGCTGTGCTCCGACGGGGTATGGGGGCCGCTGCGCGACGATGAAATCGCCAGGGCTTTTGTTGGCCGCTTGCCAGCCATGGTGGTGCCAGCGCTGCTCAGCGTGGCCGAAAAGCGTGCAGGTGCACATAGTGACAACCTGAGCGCTATTGCCTTGCAGCTTCTGTCTGACGAGCAATTTGTCCCGGGGCGGGAGGGTTTCATCGACAGCGAAATGCTTGCCGACACGCAAACCGAGCAAACCTGGCAGTCCACGCTGATGGATAGCGAGCTTACCCAGGGCCTGAAGCGCGTCTGATACCCGTCAGCCCGCTAAGGCTTTGCGCTAGAATGCCGGTTTCAGACGTACCGAGAGAAACCGCATGCGCCCATCCCAACGCGCCGCAGATGCCCTGCGCACCGTCCGCCTTACCCGCCATTACACCAAACATGCCGAAGGCTCGGTGTTGATAGAGTGCGGGGATACCAAAGTCATCTGTACTGCCAGCGTGGAAGAGTCGGTGCCGTCATTCCTGAAAGGTAAGGGGCAGGGCTGGGTCACGGCCGAGTACGGCATGTTGCCGCGCTCTACCGGTAGCCGTATGCGCCGCGAAGCAGCTAGCGGCAAGCAGTCTGGCCGCACGCAGGAAATCCAGCGTCTGATCGGCCGCAGCCTGCGTGCCGTGGTAGACCTGCAAAAACTGGGCGAGCGCCAGATACTGATCGACTGCGATGTCATCCAGGCCGATGGTGGTACGCGTACTGCCAGCATTACCGGTGCTTTTGTTGCTTTGGCCGATGCGATTGCCGGCTTGATCGCGGCAGGCAAGCTGGCAGAAAGCCCTTTGCGTGACCACGTTGCTGCCATTTCGGTGGGGGTGGTGGCGGGGCAGCCGGTGCTGGATCTGGACTATGTGGAAGACTCGGGCTGCGAAACCGACATGAATGTGGTGATGACCGGTGATGGCCGTTTTATCGAGGTACAAGGTACTGCGGAAGGTGCACCATTCAGCCGTGATGAAATGAATGCACTGATGGTATTGGCCGAAAAAGGCATTGCCGAACTGGTGCTATTGCAAAAGCAGGCACTGGCAAGTTAGCCAGGTCATGTCCTGCTCTGTTTTCCGGCAGGCTGATATGAAAAAAGGGCACCGCAAGGTGCCCTTTTTTATCCTGCAGCCGGATTACTTGGCAGCGGAAGCGGCTTTTTTAGCCTTAACAACTTTTTTCTCTGCTTTCTTTTCAGCTTTCTTTTCTACTTTCTTTTCAGCAGCAGGGGCAGAAGCAGCAGGTTTCTTGGCATCAGCAGCGAAACCAGCGGAAGCAGCAACAGCGAAAGCCAGACCAGCAGCAACCAGAGTCAGTTTTTTCATGGTGAAATCCTTTGCAAAGAGTAGGGTGTATACGTTGTATTCAACGTCTGGCGCCATGTTAGGTAGTTGCCTGCTACTTGTCTGTTATGAATTGTTCATCGTTGTATCGCTTTGTTGCTCCGGCCAGCCCAGGGTAAAGCGCGCACCGCCCAGTGGGCTGCTGTCTATCCGGATATGGCCATGATGTGCCAGCATGATCTGCCGCACGATGGCCAAGCCCAGGCCATAGCCACCCTGGCCGGCACCACGGCTTGGATCTAGCCGCACAAACGGCTCTAGCACGTTGGTGCGGTCGGCTTCGGCGATACCATGCCCGTTATCGGACACGCTTAGCTGCTGCTCACCATTAAGTACAGTAAAGCTCAGCTCGATTTCGCCCTGGCCGTAGTTGGCCGCATTGTTCAGCAGATTATCCAGCGCCCGTGCCAGCAAGGTCGGGTCTGCATGCAGGCTATCCTGATATACCCGCAAGCTTACCCGTAGCTGCGGGTGATGGCTGGTCAGGTCGTCCAGCCGCTGGCGTAGCCAGGCGTGGGCCGGGAGGGTTTCTGGCTGCATGGGCAGGTCAGGGCGGCCCAGCCGGGCGTGTAGCAGCAGTTCGTCAATCAGCGAGCCGATGTTGTTGAGGTCGCGCTCTATGCCCTCGTGTACCGGGTTGGCCGCGTCCACATCCAGCAAGGCGAGGCGGTAGCGTAGTCGTGCCAGTGGCGTGCGCAGCTCGTGCGCCACGGCATTGATCAGGGTTTGTTTGCTTTCCAGCAGGCGTTCCACGCTTTCTGCCATATGGTTAAAGCCGCGTGCCAGCGGTTGCAGGCCAGAAGTCGGCGCCAGGCTGACGCGTGCCTGAAACTGCCCCTGGCTGAGCTGTTTGGCGGCGTTTTCCAGCTGTACCAGCTCGTTCCAGTGTGGCCGCATCCATAGCAGTACGGGTATGGCGAGCGACAGGCCGATCATGGTGAGCAGGGCGTAGTCCAGCCACTTTAGCTCGTGCATGAACACCAGATAGCTCATTGGCCCGGCAACGAGTGCATATTGCGACTGCTTGACGCGCTGCAGGTAGACCAGATCGTCCTCCAGCATCACGATGTCGCCACGCAACAGGGCCTGCATGGATACCGGGTCAAGCGGCAGGCTTTGTAGTGGCTGCAGCGCGACATTGAAGTCCAGCTCGTGATCGAGCTTGGCCAGCTCGGCAGGCCACTGCGCTTGCGGTACGCCATCCAGCGTGTGCTCGATCAGCGTGAGCGTGGTTTTCAGCAGGTCTGCCAGCGCGCGGTCACCGGCCTTTTCGGCCACTTCCTTGTACACCAGGCCGGCGAGCGATACGGCCACCAGAAAGCTGAAGATCAACAGCAGGTAAAACTGGATGAACAGTTTACGCATGGCTTACCAGCCTGCCGGCGAGAATAGATAGCCTTTGTTGCGTACCGTCTTGATACGTTGTGGGGCGAGTGGATCATCCCCCAGTTTCTTACGCAGCCGGGACACGGCAATGTCGATGCTGCGGTCCAGGCCGTCGTAGCTCAGGCCACGCATCACGCGCAGCAAGGTGTCGCGATCCTGGATTTCGCCGGCGTGGCTGGCCAGCTGCCATAGCAGGTCGAAATCCGAGGTAGAGAGCGCGACACGTTCGCCAGCGAGCAGCACTTCCCGGCAGGGGCCGTCGATGATCAGTGTGCCAAATGTCAGGCGCTGCGGCTGGCTGGCAGGCGCAGGTGCAGGTACGGCGGGGGCTACGGGGCTGTGCTGGCGCAACTGGGCGCGCAGGCGAGCCGCTACGACAGCGGGTGGGGTGGTTTTGAGGATATAGTCGTTGGCACCCAGCTCCAGCCCCAGGATATGGTTCATGTCGCTGTCCAGCGAGGTGAGCATCACGATGGGGCCGTGAAAGGTTGGCCGCAATTCACGGCACAGGGTGAGGCCGTCTTTGCCCGGCAGCATGATATCCAGCAGGATCAAGGCAGGCTGCACACGGGCGACGGCATCCAGTGCGGTATCTCCGCGTGGCTCGATGATCACGTCCAGATCGTGGCGCGCCAGAAAGTCGCGCATCAGCGCGGCCAGCTCGGCGTCGTCCTCAACAAAAAGCACGGTGTGTTTCATGGGGCGCAGTCGGCTAAAAAACCGAGTATCGCCGCCTGCGCATTCCCGGGCAAGCCTGCGCCTGTAACAGCATGATGGGCAGACAGGCAGGCATCAGCGTTTTTCTACCTCAAACGCACTGGCCAGGGTGGCCACCTGGGCCGCCTCGCTGGCCAGGCCGGCAATGGCTTGTCTGGCGGTGGCAATCTGTTCGGTCGATGCATCGAACCTGGCTGAGATCAATGTCATGCGTTCGGCCAGGTGGCCGGCGGTGGCTGACTGCTGGGCATTGGTGACCGCGATTTCCTGCATCATCATGTTCACCTCGCCGGAGCCTTGCTGCAGGGCGTCCAGCCGGGTCAGTGTTTGCTGCACGGTTTCCACGCCGGCCCGCGTTTCCTGCGTGATGGCGGCGATCGCATCGACGGTGCCTTTGGCGGCCAACTGTACATTGCTGACCAGGTGCTTGATTTCGTCTGTGCTCAGGCTGGTGCGCTCGGCCAGCTTGCGTACTTCGTCCGCCACTACCGCAAAACCGCGCCCGCTTTCGCCCGCGCGAGCGGCTTCGATGGCGGCGTTCAGGGCCAGCAGGTTGGTCTGGTCGGCAATGTCGTGAATGGTCTGTGTTACCTGGGAAATACTCCCGATGGCACTGGAAAGCGCGCGAATGGTGTTCTGCGCTTCTTCTACGGCCTGGGCTGCAGCCTGGTTGCGGTTTTGTGAGCTGGCCATCTGGCTCACGCTTTGTTGCAGGTTTTCCCGGGTATGCTGGCTTAGCCGTGCGGTGTGTTCGGCATTGGCGGCCACTTGTTCGATCGAGGCGGAAAGCTCTTCTACCGCGGCGCCCATCTGGGTAACGGCGGTTGTACTGTCATCGATATGCCCCAGCAATTCGCCTACGGCGACCTGGACCCGCTGGGTATTGCGGGTTTGCTGGTGCGCGGTCCATTGCAGGTTATCCAGCATCACTTTCAGGTTTACCTGCATGTAAGCCAGCGCGCTTTCCATTTTGCCCTGGTCCCCGGCACGGTTGATGCTCAGAGGGTTGGTGAGTTTGCCCTGGGCAATATTGCGACAGGCCTGCAGCAGTGCCTGTTGCTGCTGTTTGCGCTGGCGCTCCAGCACCAGCCACAGGCCAGTCGCCACCATGCCCAGTGCACTGATCAGCAGCCCGCTTTGGTCGGGATGCATGGCACCGGCCAGCATCACCATCAGCGTCATCATGATGACGTACAGCGGGCGGAACCAGACCATGATGCGCCCGGTTTTGGGTGGTTTTTGCCAGCGCTTGCCCGCGAGCAGGGCCGGGTAGGTTTGCTCGGCTTGCTGGATGTCAGCCCGGCTGGCCGGGGTACGTACCGACATATAGCCGGTGATATTGTCGCCTTCCAGTACCGGCACGACAAAAGCGTCTACCCAGTAGTAATCACCGTTTTTGGTGCGGTTTTTTACCAGGCCCCGCCAGCAATGCCCTTGCTTCACGCTGTGCCACAAGTCGGCAAACAGCACGGGCGGCATTTCCGGGTGGCGCACGATATTGTGGGGCTGGCCCAGCAGCTCTTCCCGGCTAAAACCGGAGAGCTCTACAAAGCGGTCGTTGGCATAGGTAATCGTGCCGTCCAGGGTGGTCTGGGTCACGATGATGCCTTCGGTAAACGGTATTTCGGTCTGGCTGACAGGCTGGTTTGTGCGCATGGTGATCGGGTCGGTAAGGGAAAGATAAGGGGATGGCTGTGTGTCAGTGGCTATCCAGCAAGAGCTGGTTGATATCCGGTAGCAGTGCTTGCCAGCTCTCGGCTGCCTCGTGGTGCACCACATGGTCGTCGGCATGGGGGCCATAGCGTATGGCCAGGTTGATGCTTTCCGGTTTGAGGCGCTGGTTGCGCTGGGTGTCAAAGAACACCACCACTTCGGGGCGGGTCAGGTCGCCATCTGCATGGCGCTTCACTACGGCCAGTTTGCCGCTGGCCAGGCGGACCAGGGTGCCCGGCGGGTAAATGCCAAAGCAGTGCACAACATCGCGTACGACTTTCGGGTGGAAGTGGTTTTTGCCCAGCTCAAAGATTTTCTTGATGGCCACCGGCGCGGGCAGGCCTTTGTGATAGCAGCGGTCTGAGGTAATGGCGTCGTACACATCGATAATGGCGGCTTGCTGGCCGTAGACCGAAATGGCATCCCCCGCCAGCCCCAGCGGGTAGCCGGTACCGTCGTAGCGCTCGTGGTGTTGCAGGGCAATGGCGCGGATGATGGGTGAGTGAATACCGTTTTCGTCCAGAATCTGCTGGCTAAAACGCACGTGTTCGCGCATCAGCTGGCGCTCTTCCGGTGTGTGGCGACCAGGCTTGTTGAGTAGCTGTAATGGGATGCGGGTCTTGCCGATATCGTGCAGCAGCCCGCCCATGCCGGCTTCCACCACAATCTCGTGGGGCGCGCCCTGATAGTGCTGCAGAATCATCAATAACAGCGCCACGCTGACCGAGTGCTGAAAGGTATAGGCATCCTTGTTGTACACCTGCGCTACCATGCGCAGTGCCAGTGCGTTGCGGTCCAGCGAGCCGGACAGCTCGCTGCTGATGCCATGCAGCGCGGCCACATCCAGACGCTGCCCCAGCCGGGCATCTTTCATCAGGTCCTGTGTAATGGCTTCGGTGCGCTGCACAATGTCGCGTGCCAGGCCCAGCTCCTGGCTTAAGGGGGTGGCGCGGGCCTGGCTTTTCTTCGTCGCCGCGGGGCTAGCGGGGGTTTGCGCACAGGCGGCGTGGGAGATATCCCTGCCTTTTTCTGTATCGATGTAAAAGCTCTGTATGCCTTCCTGGCGCAGCATGTCGATTTGCGCCGCGTTGCGCAGGCAAAAGCGAGACAGCCAGAATGGGTGTGCAGTCCAGTCACAATCCAGGCTGGCAACATACATGCCGACTACCGCCTGATCGATATGGATTTTGCGCAGCTTAGGCATTGTATTTTTTGCCGTCCGGTACGAAGTAGTTCACCAGCGTGTTCAGCGTTTGTGCCACCTCGTGCAGTTTGGCCGACATGGCATAGGCTTCTTGCGTATCTTGCCGGTTGGACACGATCAGTTTCAGGATCAGGTCGATCTTGTCCAGGAAGTCTTCCAGAGCAAAGGTTTGCAGCCGGTTCAGGTTGGTGATGCTGGCAATGCAGTCGGCTACCTGGGGGGCAACTTCCTTGTCGGCCAGCAGCTCGTCCAGTATGGCCAGCTGGTTGGATAGCTCGTAGATGAAGTCCAGCGACATGAACGACTTGGCTTCTTCCAGCTTGTCGTGCTGTACCTCGGAATGGTCGCTGATCTCGAACAGGGCCGTGTTCAGGCTCAGGCAGGCGGTGTCGATCTGGCCTGCCAGCAGGTTCAGCTCGTCCATCACCACTTTCAGGTGCATCTGCATGATTACGCTGGAGCGCAGCAGGTGGCCGGTTTCCCCGGCACCATCCAGTGGCACGTCGCCGGTCAGGTCGCCCTCGGCGATTTTCTCGAAGTTCTCGATAGCCGAATCCAGCGGCCGCACGATCTGGCGCATGAAGATCAGGCCAAAGGCCACCACGGTCACGATGCCCAGGATGATGCCCAGCAGCGAGATATCCACAATCTGCTCGTTGCGCTGGTTAATGCGGCCAACCTCCAGTGCCGATTGGCGCAGAATCTGTAGCCGGTTCTGTTCTGCCAGCTGTACTACTACTTGCAGCTGGTTTTCCAGGCTGGCGTCCAGCGCGTTGCTACGCGCCAGGCGGGCGGCATTGTTCAGGGCATCCAGCCCTTTCAGGCGGTCGCGGATATCTGCGGGGGTGTGCGGGTTGGCAGCATAGTGGCTGCCTAGCCGTGCAATGCTGGCTTGGCGCAGGGCAATCGGCGCGGTCTGGGCGCGGGTCGCGTCGATTTCCAGCTGGCTGATCACGTCCAGCTTGCGCAGGTATTGCCCGTCGGCCTTGTTGATCTGCTCGGTGCTGTGCTGGATGGTGCCAATGCCGAGGATACCGCCGGTAATCAGCAGCGCAATCACGAATAGCGAGCCGGCGATATAGCCCGACTTGATGGATAGCAGACGCTTCAGGCCCCCTTGCTTGGGCAGTTTTGCACCGGGCTGGGCGTATAAACGGGCGGCCTGTTCGATTTGCTCGTCGCTGGCGGCGTAGCGTACCGACATATAGCCCACAACCTTGCCGGCTTTGCGGATAGGCACGATGGTGGCCTGTACCCAGTAGAAGCCGCCGTCTTTGGTACGGTTTTTTACAATGCCGCGCCAGGGTTTGTTTTGCTCTACCGTTGCCCACAAGTCGGCAAAGGCGGCGGCAGGCATGTCCGGATGGCGCACGATATTGTGCGGTCTGCCTATCAGCTCTTCGCGGCTGAAACCACTAATGGTGATAAAGGCGTCATTGGCATAGGTAATCATGCCGCTCAGATCGGTCTTGGACACGATGGCGGTGTGGAGGGGAACCTTGTATTCGATGTCGCTCATGTCTTACATCCAGATCCGTTTGATAGCCAGCAGCGCGGTTTTGCACCGCTCCGGTGAAATGCAGCCTTTGATTTCGTACTTGGTATTCAGGGTGTCGCGCAGCGTGGGTTCGCTTCGGGGGAAGCCCTTTTCGTCAATGATGGAGTACACCATAGGGCTTTTACGGGTGTAGTTCGTGTTCTTCACCACGCCGATTTCGCCGCTTTGCAGTGCTACCACGGTGCCTGCCGGGAAGCGTGTGAGTTTCTTGATCAGCAGGCCGATATGGCTTTCCAGATACTTGCTGTCTTTTTGCAGGTACAGCTCTTTCAGGGTGTTGGCCGGGTAGATGCCGGGGCGCCACTTATTGGCAATGGTCATGCCGGCGTAGGAGTCTGCCAGCCCTAGCAGCAGGGATAGCTCGTGGGCCTCGCCGCGGGTCTTGCCCAGCGGGTAGCCGCGGCCATTGGGTTGCTCATGGTGTTCGTGAACGTGCAGAAGCCACTGTTTGTCTTGTATGCCGTGCTTTTGCAGTAACTTCACGGTGGTGCTGGTGTGTTCCCATACCGCCAGCTGTTCCAGCTCGCCCAGGCCTTTTTGCGCGCCCAGGCCTTTGTCGAAGTGGTACAGCGCCAGGTCCCGGGTAAGGGCGGCGCACAAGAGTGAATCCAGGGCGGTATCGTCCTGGCAGATCTGGCTGGCCAGCATGTAACACACTGCTGCGCCCAGTACATGCTTGTTGGCACGCAGGTCCTGGCCGTGCTGTTGCAGATATAAGGCGGCCAGTACCGCATCCGGGTCGTGCTGGATAAACCCCACCAGCTGGTGGGCGCGGCTGCGCATCAGCTCTTCCACATTGGCCAGGTTATTGGGTGGGCTCAGGATGATGCGGTGGATCCGCGCAATGGCTTCGACAAAACTGGCCATCTCGACAAATACGCTGGTTTGCTCTGCTGGGCGACGGATAGCTCGCGCCTTGATTTCCTTGGCCGATGGCAAGTCGCCCGCTTCGGAAATACCAATGAAATAGCCCCGCTCTACCAGTTTGTCGGCAAAGCCAGGCATGGACACGACAAAGCCTTTGCGCAGGATCAGGTTTCCCGAGCGGTCGAAAATCGAGTAGTCGATAGGCTTGTGCATCTGTATGTCTGCGAACCCCAGTTTACGGATAAGCTGCGCCATGAATATCTCTAAGTAATTCTTACTTTATTTTTAAGTATTTATTTTCTTATTGCTTTGGTATTAACAGGGTGTTGAAAATTTGGATGATATTTATAGGGAAACGAATGCTAGTTGATGCTTTGTAGACAGACTTGATACAGATCAAATGCCGCTTGTCTGCCAAATGTGCTGGCTGCATCTGTCTCTGAATAGAGACAGACCAATGTCATGCCTGTGGATGGGCGGCACGCGTGGGCTAGATGCACTACTTGCGCTAGCCGTAGGCAAAGGCGGCAAAGCGGGGAGTGGCAGGCCAGGCAGGCAGCCACGATTGACCGCTACCGCGCACGCACGGATAATCCGCACTCTTTTCAAATGCTTACGGCACCCGCCGCCCCCTTGATGACTGTTGCACCCAAGGCTTTGCCCCCGCGTACCCTGTCCGTGGCCCCGATGCTGGACTGGACCGACCGCCACTACCGCTATTTCGCTCGTCTGATTACCCGCCATACCTGGCTGTATACCGAGATGGTCACCACCGGCGCGCTGTTGTACGGCGACGTTGGCCGCCATTTGCGCTACCACGAGGCCGAGCACCCCATCGCGCTGCAACTGGGTGGCAGCGAGCCGGACGAGCTGGCGCGTTGCGCCCGTCTGGCGCAGGAGTGGGGGTATGACGAAGTGAACCTGAACGTGGGCTGCCCGTCGGAGCGGGTGCAGAAGGGGGCGTTTGGTGCCTGCCTGATGGCCGAGCCGCAGCTGGTGGCCGACTGCGTGAAGGCGATGCGCGACGCGGTGGATATCGACGTTACCGTCAAGCACCGCATCGGTATCGATGATGTGGACAGCTACGACATGATGCGGGCGTTTGTCGATACCGTGGCCGACGCCGGCTGCCATACCTTCATCGTGCACGCGCGCAACGCCATCCTTAAGGGCCTCAGCCCCAAGGAAAACCGCGAGATCCCGCCGCTGAAATACGACTACGTGTACCGCCTGAAGCAGGAGCGCCCCGATCTGGAGATCCTGATCAACGGCGGCATCAAGACCAATGCCGAGATCGCCGGCCACCTGCAGCATGTAGACGGCGTGATGGTTGGCCGCGAGGCTTACCACAATCCTTACCTGATGGCGGCCTGGGACGCGCAGTTCTACGGCGACAGCCACGACGTGCCGTCGCGCGGAAAGGTGGTAGAGGCGCTGCTGCCTTATATTGCCGACCGCCTGCAAGACGGTAGCAGCGTGCGCCACATCGCCCGCCACGTGCTAGGCCTGTTCCATGGCGAGCCCGGAGGCCGCCAGTGGCGCCGCATGCTGTCCGACGCCAAAGAGCTGAAAGACGCCGACGAAAGCCTGCTGATCCGCGCGCTACTGGCTACGCACGGTTGAACTGTCACGCAGCCCTTGTAAGATAGCCAAGTCATCCCACGCCCGGCACGCCGGGCCCAGGCTGATGCCAAGGTGCCAATCTAGCTCTTGCCGAACCCGGCACAGCCGGGCCGCACCGCATAAGTATCTGAGTCCGCAGCCTTCCTGTTTACAAGCCCTACCCTGTTTGCCTGGCAAACAGGGTAGGGCATCAATCTGCGCCCGGCTTGCCGGGCCATTGGGTTTTCAGGCGGTTACCCCTGCCGGCAGCAAGGTTGGCCGCGGTACCCGCCACGGAGCAAAGCATGATCAATAAACTGGTACTGGCCAGCAATAATGCCGGCAAGCTCAAGGAATTCGCCGCCTTGTTGGCCCCGCTGGGCATCGAGGTTATCCCGCAGGGCCGTCTGAACGTGCCCGAATGCCCCGAGCCGCACTATACCTTTCTGGAAAACGCGCTGGAAAAAGCCCGCCACGCCAGCCACGTTACCGGCCTGCCAGCGCTGGCCGACGATAGCGGCATCTGCGTGGAAGCACTGGGTGGCAAGCCCGGCGTGCTGTCGGCGCGTTACGCCGGCGAGCCAAAGTCAGACGAGCGCAACAACGCCAAGCTGGTAGAAAAACTGCAGGGTAAAGACAACCGCCGCGCCTATTACTACTGCGTGCTGGTGTTGGTGCGCCACGCCGACGACCCGCAGCCGCTGGTGGTAGACGGCGCCTGGTACGGCGAGGTGGTGGACACCCCGTCTGGCAACGGCGGCTTTGGCTACGACCCGCACTTCTGGCTGCCGTCGCACGGCTGCACCGTGGCCGACCTGCCGGCCGACGCCAAGAACGCCATCAGCCACCGTGGCCAGGCCATGCAGGCGCTGCTGGCCAAGCTGCAGGCACAACTGGCATGAGCGTGATTGACCTGTCTGCACTGAAGGGTGGTTTAAAAGAATTACCGCCGCTGTCGCTGTACATCCACTTTCCCTGGTGCGTGAAAAAATGCCCGTACTGCGACTTCAACTCGCACGAGTTCAAGCCGCAGGCCGGCAGCATCGCCATCCATGACGCGGCCAACGTTGGCCGCAACGGCGTGGGGCAGGGCTTTGACGAGATGGCCTACGTGGACACACTGCTGCGTGACTTCGAGCTGAGCCTGCCCGCCATCTGGGGCCGCCCCATTACCACCATCTTCATGGGTGGCGGCACCCCCAGCCTGTTCAGCCCGCAGGCCATGGACGCGCTATTGGCCGGCCTGCGCGCCCGCGCGCGCATCCACCCGGACGCAGAAATCACCATGGAGGCCAACCCCGGCACTTTCGAGCTGGAACGCTTTGCCGGCTACCGCGAGGCGGGCATCAACCGCCTGTCCATCGGTATCCAGAGCTTTGACCCCGGCCACCTCAAAGCGCTCGGCCGCATCCACGACGGCGACGAAGCCCGCCGCGCGGTAGAGATCGCGCTGACGCATTTCGATAATGTGAACCTGGACCTGATGTACGCGCTGCCGCAGCAAACGCTGGCGCAGGCGCTGGCCGACATCGACACCGCCATCGCCTACGGCGTTAGCCACATCTCGGCCTACCACCTCACCATCGAGCCCAACACGCTGTTTGCCGTGCAACTGCCGGCCAACCTGCCGGACGACGACCTGTCGGCCGACATGCAGGAAGCCATCGAGGCGCGGCTGGAAGCCGCCGGCTACGTGCACTACGAAACGTCCGCCTTCGGCAAGCCAGGCCGCTTTGCGCGCCACAACGTCAACTACTGGCAGTTTGGCGACTATGTCGGCATCGGCGCCGGTGCGCACGGCAAGATCAGCGCCCACGACGGCATCGTGCGCGAGATGCGCTACAAACAGCCTGCGGCCTATATCCAGGCGGTAGCCGACGGCCAGCCGGTGCAAACCCGAAACAAGGTTGGCCGCAAAGACCTGCCGTTCGAGTTCATGATGAACCTGCTGCGCCTTACCGGCGGCTTTGAAAGCAGACTGTTCACCGAGCGCACCGGTTTGCCGGTATCCTGTATCCAATCACAATTGCAGCAAGCACTGGCCGAGGGCCTGATCGAACAGGACCTCACCCACATCCGCCCCACGCTGAAGGGCCAGCGCTTTCTGAACGAACTGTTAACCCTGTTCCTGCACGAAGAAGGAGAAGCCTGATGGCTAAAGAAATCATCCATACCGACAAAGCCCCGGCCGCAATCGGCGCCTACTCGCAAGCCGTCAAGGCTGGCAACACCGTGTACCTGTCCGGCCAGATCCCGCTGGACCCGGCCACCATGACCGTGGTGGAAGGCGGTTTTGCTGCGGAAACCCACCAGATGTTCAAAAACCTGCAAGCCGTGTGCGAAGCCGCCGGCGGCAGCCTGGACCAGATCGTGAAGCTGAATGCCTTCCTGACCGACCTGTCCAATTTCGGCACCTTCAACGAAATCATGGGCCAGTACTTCAGCCAGCCGTTCCCGGCACGCGCCGCCATCGGCGTGGCCAGCCTGCCCAAAGGCGTACAGGTAGAAGCCGACGCCGTGATGGTGCTGGGCGAGTAAGCTTTTACCTCGTGGTGACAAGCAAAGCGGCCTGCGGGCCGCTTTTTGTTTGGCTGCAATATCGCCCGGATAAGCCTACGGCGCATCCGGGTGCTTATGCAGTAGCCCGCTAGTGGAACTGGCTGCCCCTGCTTTCGGTGCAGGAGAGTCAATGCTTTTGACATCAATGCTAGGCGGTGAGTAAGCTGCTCCGTCTATCGCAATCAGGCTGGCAGCCAGCCTTCGTGCTGCGATGTCAATCATTCAGGGAATAGTGTATGCGTTGCGTGGGTTACCGGATGTTCGCGGGTATGGTGTGTTTGTTGACGGCAGTTTTGCCATTGCCTGTTTTGGCCGAGGGGAGCACAGGCGATGACCCGTTGGTGATGGTCGAAGAACAGGATCCTGCGATGGCGCAGGCGTTCACCAAAGCAAGGGCGGGCTTGGATACGTTTCTAGCACTGATGCAAAAAGCACCCGAAGGACTTAGCGACTTTGCGGTCAAAGTCGGTATTCGTGAAAACGATAAAGAGGAGTTTTTCTGGCTGACGCAGGTCCAGGCCGACGGTTTGGGCTTTCGTGGCCTCATCAGTAATAAGCCGGGTATGGTCAAGGGTGTCGCCTTAGGACAGCAGTATGCTTTTGCGCGCACCCAGATTGTTGACTGGATGTACATTGACCGGCAGCAGCGGCGCATGATGGGTAACTACACGCTTTGTGCGATTATCAGCCACGAGCCTCCCGAGAAAGCTGCCCGCCTGCGCGAGGGTTTTCGCTTGCAATGTGATTAGCGTACAGCCGACAAGCCCGCCCGTAGCTTGGGCTGAATGAAATGAAGCCCAACGTTTACCGCGCCCCCGCAGAGTTGGCCGCATGCCGTCACGGTATTGCGGCCAACCTTTTTTGTTTTGCGGTACCGCTGTGCGGCGTGATGACATGCTGCTTTCCGCGTGGCGGCGGGGTACTTTCTTTTGCGTCGCCAAAAGAAAGTATCCAAAGAAAAGGCGACCCGGGGCTGCTCGAAACCCCGTGCCAAATGGCCCGCCCTAGGCGCCGCCGAACTCGCCCCTTGCTAACGGCGCGGGGCTCAGACAAATCGGCGTCTTGCGCGTGCGAATCTTTGATTCGCTCAGCACAATCCTGGGGCAAACCGTTTGGCCCGGCTCGCGCCAACGGGGGAGGGTGGCATCGGTGCGGTGGTGTCTTGACGTAGGGTGGGCAAAAATCGGAGGTTGTGCCCACCAATAGGATGAGGGTTGGCCGCACACATTCACTCACTTTACTGCGGCCAACCTTGTACTGCGACCCATGCCCCCTTGGGGAGCGCCGGTAAAAAGTCTGCCGCAAGGTTTTAAGCGGCCGATTTGTTTGAGCCCGGAGCCGTTAGCGTAGGGCGAGTTCGGCAGCGCCTTGCGGTGGGCTTTTTGCCGGGGTTTCGCGGACCGCGGGGGCGAGGGGGGATGAAAGGGGGCGGCGACCCGGCCCCTTCCCGTCAGCCGGGCGGAACCGGCTGTAATTATTATCCGCGAAGCGGATTCAAGACCGTTCATGTTGTCGCACGACAAAATTAAATGCGGCTAACCTTGCACCGCTTGCCCGCGTTACCCACAAAAAAGCCCGCTCATCCGAGCGGGCTTTGCCTTGTTGGCTGTGTGGCCAATAAAAACGATCAGCCGTTCTGGCGTGCCAGTTGCGGCGCGTCTGCGTGTACGTCGCCGGCGGCGATGCAGGCGGCGGCGGTGAACAGCACGTCGGTGGAGCTGTTCAGCGCGGTTTCGGCCGAATCCTGTACCACGCCGATGATGAAGCCCACGGCCACCACTTGCATGGCCACGTCGTTGCTGATGCCGAACAGGCTGCACGCCATCGGGATCAGCAGCAGCGAGCCGCCGGCTACGCCGGAGGCGCCGCAAGCGGCGACGGTGGACAGCACCGACAGCAGCAGCGCGGTGGGCAGGTCTACCGCAATACCCAGCGTGTGCACGGCGGCCAGGCTCAGTACCGAGATGGTGATGGCAGCACCGGCCATATTGATGGTGGCGCCCAGCGGGATGGACACGGCGTAGGTGTCTTCATTCAGGCCCAGCTTTTTGCAGAGGGTCATGTTCACCGGGATGTTGGCCGCCGAGCTGCGGGTAAAGAAGGCGGTAACGCCGCTTTCGCGCAGGCAGGTGAACACCAGCGGGAACGGGTTGCGGCGAATGGTCAGGCCGACGATCAGCGGGTTCACCACCAGCGCGATGAACAGCATGGCGCCCACCAGTACCAGCAGCAGCTTG
This sequence comes from beta proteobacterium L13, assembly GCA_000335715.1. Taxonomy (GTDB): domain Bacteria; phylum Pseudomonadota; class Gammaproteobacteria; order Burkholderiales; family Chromobacteriaceae; genus Vogesella. The sequence goes on along the minus strand of AMYZ01000016.1, from coordinate 39,422 downwards.
CTGTAACCCAGCAGCGCCGACAGACCAGTGGTGGCCACGGCTTCGGCCACCAGGCCGAATACGCCGATCGGGGCAAAGCGGATGATGACGCCCACGATGCGCGACACGCCGTCGGCCAGCTCGTTCAGCAGGGTTTTGGTGCTGTCGCTGGCGTGGTGCAGCGCCATGCCCAGTGCCACCGCCCAGGTGAGGATGCCGATATAGTTGCCAGTAGCGATGGCGTTGATCGGGTTATCCACAATCTGGAACACCAGGTTGTTCAGTACCTGGCCAATACCGCCTGGCGGCGTGGTGCCGGTAGCGGCAGCCACCAGCTGCAGCGTGGTGGGGAAGGCGAAGCTGGCCAGTACGCCAGTGAGTGCGGCCAGGAAGGTGCCCAGCAGGTACAGGGTGAGTACCGGGCGCATATTGGTTTGCACGCCTTGTTTTTTATTGGCAATGGCGCTGGCCACCAGGACGAAGACCAGTACCGGGGCCACGGCCTTCAGGCCTTTGACGAACAGGCTGCCCAGGAAGGTCAGCGATTTGGCGGTGTCAGGGGCAACGCTGGCCACGGCGATACCGGCCAGCAAACCGATCACGATCTGCAGCACGATGCTGCCGTTCATGATGCGGTGGATCAGGGTAGGGTTCTGCTGCATAGGGGTTCCACGGTTCTGTCGTTATAGGTATCTGGCATGCCTGCGGGCGCGCCGGCTGGCTTGCGGCCAACCTCCAAGACGATTCAAAACTGCAGAACAATCAAACGGGTACAGCCGTACAAGCAACAGCGGGGCGCAGTGTAGCAAATTTTTATTGGTGACAGAATCCTGTATCCAAAAGCTGTCAACTGTCACCATTGTCAGCCTGGTAAAAACAATCTGTTTACCTGTGCCCGCTTTATGCAGCGGCTGCCAGCATGGCCTAATGCGTGCTGAGCAGTCTGCGCCGGGTTTGTTTGCCATGCCGCAGGCCAACGCCAGCCCCAAGGAGCCCGCATGAGTCAGACCTATCCCTACCGTATCGTCAACGTGTTTGCCGAAAGCCGCTTTGGTGGCAACCCGCTGGCGGTGTTTACCGACGCCGCTGGCCTGTCCGACGCCGACATGCAGCTGATCGCGCGCCAGTTCAACCTGTCCGAGACCGTGTTCATCCATCCCGGAGATGATGCTGCGCTGGCCAGCCTGCGTATCTTTACCCCCAGCTACGAGCTGCCGTTTGCCGGCCACCCTACGATTGGTAGCGCCGCCGTGCTGCACGCGCTGCGCCAGCCTGGCGACACCTTTACGCTGCGCACGCAGGCCGGGCTGATTCCGATCTCGCTGCAAGACGGCGTGTTCCGCCTGACTGCTGTGGCTGCCACGCAGCGTGCGGCCAACGTTGGCCGCGCCGAAGCCGCCGCCATGCTGGGGCTGGACGAGGCCGACATCGTGCTGGCGCCGGTATGGGTGAATGCCGGCAGCGAGCAGATGCTGATCCGCCTGGCCAGCCGCGAGGCAGTGCTGCGCGCGCGGCCCGACCACGCGCTGTTTACCCGCCACGCCACCCTGCGCCCTGGCCGTAGCATTGCTTATCTGTGGTACCAGGCCGACGGCGTGGCCACGGTGCGGCTGTTCTTTGAACAGCAGGGTAGCGTGATCGAAGACCCGGGCACCGGCAGCGCCTGCGCCAACCTGGGTGGCTGGTGTGCGCTGAACGGCCTGGCGCCGCTGTCGTGGCGCATCGAGCAGGGTGCTGCCATTGCGCGCCCCAATGTGCTGTACCTGGACGTGGCCGCCGATGGCCGTGTGCAGGTAGGCGGCAAGGTGCAGGCTGTGGCAGAGGGGGTCTTCACCTTGCCCTAGGGCCAGGCGTTTCCCACAATAAAGGCAGCCGCGGCTGCCTTTTGCCATTTTGCGGTGACACGGGGCGTTGCGAATACGCCCGCGGCGGGTAAAGCTGGCCGACCAGCCATTGACGCTATCGCAGTGCGCTGATAATTTTCAGCGCTACGGCTAGAGCCGTAGCTCGAAACAGGCGTTTGATGGCATGAGGGGTGCCGGACGCCCACAAACACAATACGAGGGAGTACAGATGAAAACATTCGCAAAACTGGCCGTGGTGACCGCACTGAGCCTGTGCAGCAGCCTGGCGCTGGCCGCCGGTGCCGGTGGTACCTGGAAAACCATCGATGACGAAACCAAGCAGCCCAAGGCGCTGGTGGAAATCACCGAAGCCGCCAACGGCGAGCTCACTGGCAAGATCATCAAACTGTTTGCCAACCCGGATGCGGTATGCGACAAGTGCGAGGGCGCGCTGAAAGGCAAGCCGGTAGTGGGCATGACCATCCTTACCGGCCTGAAAAAAGACGGCGATGACTGGGAAGGCGGCAAGATCCTGGACCCGAAATCGGGCAAGGTTTACAGCGCCAAAGCCAAGCTGACCGACGGCGGCAAGAAGCTGGAAGTGCGCGGCTTTCTGGGCGTAGCCCTGCTGGGCCGTACCCAGACATGGGAACGCCAGTAAGCGCGCTGCGCACCCTTAGCCTGGCGGCTTGCTAGCGGCTGGGCAGTTATCGAAGCGGGATGGCTTGTGCCATCCCGTTTTGCATTGGGTACAATCGCAGCATGAACGCTACCGTCGACATCGCCAGCCAGCCCATCGTGGCCGCTGCCGCCACCGCCAAGAGGCTGGAAAAGCTGGGCCTGACCCGCCGTTTCGACCTGGTGCTGCACCTGCCATTGCGCTACGAGGACGAAACTCACCTCTACCCCATACAGCAGGCGCCGTACGGCCAGGCGGTGCTGGTCGAGGGCGAGGTGACCAACTGCGAGGTGCAGTTCCGCCCGCGCCGCCAGCTGGTGGCGCAAATCGAAGACAAAAGCGGCAAGCTGGTGCTGCGCTTCATCCATTTTTACCCCAACACCCAGCAGGCGCTGGCCAAGGGCCGCCGCGTGCGCGCGCTGGGCGAGGTGCGGCGCGGTTTCTTTGGCGACGAGATGGTGCACCCCAAGCTGCGCGAGGTGCACGAGGGCGACCCGCTAGCCGACAGCCTCACCCCGGTCTACCCCACGGTTAATGGTTTGTCGCAGCCGGTGCTGCGCCGCCTGATCCACGCCGAACTGAAGGCACAGCCGATTCCGGAAACCCTGCCCGACGAGGTGCGCCGCCGCCTGGGGCTGATGCCGCTGGCCGACGCGGTACATCTGCTGCATCGCCCGGGGCCGGAGTATTCTGCCACCCAGCTCACCGACGGCAACCTGCCGGCCTGGCAGCGGCTCAAGTTTGACGAGCTGCTGGCGCAGCAGCTGTCCATGCGGCTGGCCTACCGCGCGCGGCGCGAGGGCAGCGCGCCGGTGATACAGGGCGACGGCAGCCTGCGCGCGCAGCTTGCGGCCAACCTGCCGTTTGCGCTGACCGGCGCGCAGCAAAAAGTGCTGGGCGAGATCGTGGCCGACCTGGCACAGCCGCACCCGATGAACCGCCTGCTGCAAGGCGACGTGGGCAGCGGCAAGACTATCGTGGCTGCCATGGCCGCGCTGGCGGCGATCGAGGCCGGCTTTCAGGTAGCGCTGATGGCGCCTACCGAGATCCTGGCTGAGCAGCATTACGTGAAGTTGGCCGCATGGCTGGCACCGCTGGGCATCGAGGTGGCCTGGCTCTCCGGCAGCTTGCGCAAGAAGGCGCGCGGCGAGATGGCAGCCAAAATCGCTAGCGGCGAAGCGCGGTTGGCGGTAGGCACGCATGCGCTGTTCCAGGACGACGTGGCGTTTGAGCGGCTGGGCTTGGTGATTGTCGATGAACAGCACCGTTTTGGCGTGGGGCAGCGGCTGGCATTGCAGCAGAAGGGCGCCGAGCCGCACCAGCTGATGATGTCGGCTACGCCGATACCACGCACGCTGGCCATGAGCTTCTACGCCGACCTCGACGTATCGGTGATCGACGAGCTGCCGCCGGGGCGTACACCCATCGTGACCAAGCTCATCAGCGCCGAGCGCCGCGACGAGGTGGTGCGCTTTGTCGACAAGGCCTGCCGCGAGGGCAACCAGGTGTACTGGGTGTGCCCGCTGATCGAAGAATCCGAAACCCTGCAGTTGCAAACGGCGGTGGATACCCACGTGGTGCTGCAGCAAGACCTGCCGCAGTGGGGCGTGGGCCTGGTGCACGGCCGCATGAAGGCCGCCGAGAAGGCCGAGGTGATGGGGCAGTTCATCCGCAACGAACTGCAGCTGCTGGTGGCCACCACGGTGATCGAGGTGGGCGTGGACGTGCCCAACGCCAGCCTGATGGTGATCGAACACGCCGAACGCATGGGCCTGGCCCAGCTGCACCAGCTGCGTGGCAGGGTAGGGCGCGGCGCGGCCAAATCCACTTGCGTGCTGTTGTTCGAGACGCCGCTGTCGGAGCTGGCCAAGGCACGGCTGAAGGTGATCTACGAAAACACCGATGGTTTCGAAATCGCCCGTCAGGACCTGAACATCCGCGGCCCCGGCGAGTTTCTGGGTGCGCGCCAGAGCGGCCTGCCCATGCTGCGTTTTGCCGACCTGGAGGTGGATATCGAGCTGCTGGAAGCCGCCCGCGAGCTGGCCCCGCAGCTGCTGCAACGTTGGCTGCAATACGCGCAGGCGCACCTTAACCGCTGGCTGGCGGGGCGGGCGCATTTCCTGAAAGCCTAGCGCAGCTTGCGGCCAAGCTGGCCGCTGTGCGGGCATGAAAAAAGGCTGCCGGTTGGCAGCCTTTTGCGTGATGCGAGCTGGCGTTACACAAACAGCTTCACGCCAAAGTAGTACAGAGTAATGGCCAGGCCCATGCTCACCGGCAGGGTCAGCACCCAGGTGGTCAGGATGGTCTTCACGGTACTCATCTGTACACCGGAGCGGTTCACCAGCATGGTACCGGCTACCGCGCTGGACAGAATCTGTGTGGTGGAAACCGGTGCGCCGATGGCACTGGCCAGGCCGATGGACACCGCCGACATGGTTTGCGCCGCCATACCTTGGGCATAGGTCATGTCCTGTTTGCCGATTTTGGCGCCCACGGTGTTGACCACGCGCTTCCAGCCCACCATGGTACCCATGCCGATAGCCAGTGCTACCGCAACGATCACCCAGGTCGGGGCGTATTCGGTGGTGGCAGACAGGTCTTTCTGGATGCCTTTGAGCTGTTTCTGGTCTACCGCATTGATGCCGGCGACCTTGCCGATTTTCTTGGCCGCATCGCCCAGGCAGATCAGCTGGGTACGGACATTCCAGCGCTGGTTTTCCGGCAGCTGCTGGAAGGACTTGGCATCGCCAATGGCAGACAGCAGTTCGCCGGTTTCGTCGATCACCTTGGAAACATCGCATTTGTGCGAATTGCTGGCCGGGTACTTGGCATCGATGATGGCCTGGTTGCGCTGGTACAGTTCTTTCAGCTGCACGGCGGCAATTTTGGTGTGTTCGATCTGGATAGGCTCGGCGTCCAGGTTCACCACAAAGTGGGCTGGTGCCAGGGCGATCAGTACCAGCATCACCAGGCCTACACCTTTCTGGCCGTCGTTGGAGCCGTGGGTGAAGCTCATGCCCATGGACGACACGATCAGCATGAAGCGCGCCCAGAACGGCGGGTGCTTGCGGCCTTCGATCTGCTGGCGCTGGAACGGCGATTTGTGAATATTGGACAGCGGGCGCAGCTTCAGCAGGGTAAACAGCATCAGGCCTGCCAGGCCGGCGCCGAACAGCGGCGACATGAACAGCGACACGAATACGTCGATGGCCTTGCTCCAGTTGATACCGTTGGCCAGCGAGTCGCCGGTAATCAGCGCGTTGCCCACGCCGACGCCCAGAATGGCACCGATCAGGGTGTGTGAGCTGGAAGCCGGAATACCGAAGTACCAGGTACCCAGGTTCCACAGAATGGCGGAGGTCAGCAGGGCAAACACCATCACCATGCCTTGGGCAGAGTTGATGTTCAGCAGCAGGTCGGTGGGGATCAGGTTAACAATGGCGTAAGCCACGGCCAGACCGCCAAAGAACACCCCCAGGAAGTTGAACAGACCGGACAGCATCACGGCGGTCTGCGGTTTCATGGACTGGGTGTAGATAACGGTTGCTACCGCGTTGGCGGTATCGTGAAAACCGTTGATGAATTCAAAAGCCAGGACAAAGGCCACCGAGAGAACCAGGGTGACTGCCAGCGTAGTGTCGAGCCCCGAGAGGAGTTCCAGCATGATGATGTGCAGTGCGTTATCAGAAAGGCGGGATTCTTGGGCTTTGAAGATGACACGTCAAGGGTTTGTAATAATCTTTTTTAGCCTTATCAAAAACCTATCAAAATTGTCCTGGCGGGCTTGACAAAGGCGTATTTGTTTTTGGCGTAGAGTCATGATTTTAAAAAGAAAAAAAGCCCTTCGGCACAGGCCGTAAGGGCTTTGTAATAAAACAGTAATAATCAGCCAAATTTACCGGTGATGTAGTCTTCTGTTTCCTTGCGCTTCGGTGCAGTGAAGATCCCGTCGGTTTCACCAAACTCTACCAGCTCGCCCAGGTACATATAGGCGGTGTAGTCGGACACACGCGCAGCTTGCTGCATGTTGTGCGTCACGATGGCAATGGTGTAGTCCTGTTTCAGCTCGTGGATCAGTTCTTCGATGTGGCCGGTAGAGATCGGATCCAGGGCCGAAGTCGGTTCATCCAGCAGCAGCACTTCCGGGCGGGTGGCCACGGCGCGGGCGATACACAGGCGCTGTTGCTGGCCGCCGGACAGCGAGTTGCCGCTTTGCTTGAGCTTGTCTTTTACTTCGTTCCACAGCGCAGCCTTGCGCAATGCCCACTCTACCCGGTCGTCCATTTCAGCTTTGGACAGGCTTTCGTACAGCTTCACGCCAAAGGTGATGTTGTCGTAGATGGACATCGGGAACGGCGTGGGCTTCTGGAACACCATGCCTACCTTGGCGCGGAGCATGTTCACGTCCACGCTCTTGGCCAGCAGGTTTTGCGAATCCAGGATGATTTCGCCTTCTGCGCTCATGCCTGGGTACAGCTCGAACATGCGGTTGAAGGTGCGCAGCAGCGTGGACTTGCCGCAGCCGGATGGGCCGATAAAGGCGGTAACCTGGCCTGCAGGAATATCCAGGTTGATATTCTTCAGCGCGTGAAATTTGCCGTAGTAAAAGTTCAGGTTTTTGACCTGGAGCTTGATGGCGTTAGTAGTCATGGTCGTCAAGCCTTAATGAGTAGAGTTGTTTTTGCTGGCAAACCAGCGGGCCAGAATATTCAGGGTAAGAACGCTGAAGGTAATCAGCAGGGCGCCAGCCCAGGCCAGTGCGTGCCAGTCTTCGTACGGGCTCATGGCAAACTGGAAGATCACGATCGGCAGGTTAGCCATTGGCTGGTTCATATTGCTCCAGAACTGGTTGTTCAGGGCTGTGAACAGCAGCGGGGCGGTTTCACCGGAAATACGCGCTACAGCCAGCAGGATGCCGGTAATCACGCCAGCCTTGGCGGCACGCAGCGTCACGTACATGATGACTTTCCACTGCGGTGCACCCAGCGCAATAGCGGCTTCCCGCAGGCTGTTTGGTACCAGGCGCAGCATGTTTTCTGTAGTACGTACCACTACCGGGATCACCAGCAGCGCAAGCGCCATGGAGCCTGCCCAGCCAGAGAAGTGGCCCACGCTTACGACATAGACTTCATACACGAACAGGCCGATCACGATGGACGGGGCCGACAGCAGAATATCGTTGATGAAGCGGGTTGCCGGTGCCAGCCAGCCGCGCTCGCCGTACTCGGCCAGGTAAACACCTGCCAGGATGCCGATCGGGGTGCCGAACAGGATGCCAAAGAAGGTCATCTGCAGCGAGCCGGCAATGGCGTTGGCCAAGCCGCCTGCCGAACCCGGTGGCGGGGTGATCTGGGTAAAGACGTCGGCAGACAGGCCGGACAGACCGTGTTGCAGCAGTGTCCAGAGAATCCAGAACAGCCAGAACAGGCCGAACGCCATGGCCAGCGTAGCCGCTACCATATTGAATCCGTTTACCAGGCGGCGACGGGCATAAATGGCGTTATTACGTTGTGTAGACTGTGACATAACCTTGATCGCTTTCTCGGAGCCGATAGCTTGGCTGGTGCTCATGACAATGCTCCGATCAGGAAGAGCGGCCTTCCTGCTTTTTCAGCTGCAGCAACAGCAGCTTGGAGCAGGACAGCACGACAAAGGTAATAAAGAACAGAATCAGACCCAGCTGGATCAGCGAGGACAGATACAGTTCACCGTTCGCCTCGGCAAACTCGTTCGCCAGGGTAGAAGCAATCGAGTTGCCCGCTTCAAACAGGCCGGTAGCGAAAATGGACGAGTTACCAATAACAAAGGTTACCGCCATGGTTTCACCCAAGGCGCGACCCAGGCCCAGCATGATGCCGCCTACCACACCGGTTTTGGTGTAGGGCAGTACCACATAGCGGACCACTTCCCAGGTAGTGCCGCCCAGGCCATAAGCAGACTCTTTCAGCATCGGCGGTACCACTTCAAACACGTCGCGCATCACCGAAGCAATAAACGGAATCACCATGATGGCCAGAATCAGGCCTGCGGTGAAAATGCCGATACCCATCGGTGCGCCCTGGAACAGGAAGCCTACCAATGGCAGGTCGCCCATGTTTTCCAGGATCCACGGCTGCACGTGCTCGCCAAACAGCGGGGCAAACACAAACAGGCCCCACATACCGTAAATGATGGATGGGATGCCGGCCAGCAGTTCCACCGCAATACCCAGCGGGCGCTTCAGCATGGGCGGGCACAGCTCGGTCAGGAAGATGGCAATGCCAAAGCTGATGGGCACGCCAATCAGCAGGGCGATAAACGAGGTGATCAGTGTGCCGAAGATGGGTACGACGGCGCCAAACTGCTCGGTAACCGGGTCCCACTCGCTGCTGGTGAGAAAGCCCCAGCCGAAATGGCGAATACTCGGCATGGCGCCGATCAGCAGCGAAATCAGGATGCCGATGAGCATGGCCAAGACGAGGAAGGCAAAGAAGCGGGTTGCCACCCGGAAGACCGAGTCAAGCAGCATCTGGCGTTTCAGATGGGCTGAGTACTGATTATTTTCCATGGGAAATCTCTAAGCGCTTGCAGACAAAAAGCCGGGAACGGGTCCCCGGCCTGCGTTGCTTGATGCCTGTGGGCATTATTTCCAGATCGGGGCGCCGGAGGCGTCGGTGATCTGTTTCCAGCTATTGCGGATGGTAGTCTTCACATTAGCTGGCATCGGTACGTAGTCCAGCTGGTTAGCTGTGGCATCACCGTTGGTGTAGGCCCAGTCGAAGAACTTCAGTGCTTCCAGACCTTGTGCCGGCTTGTCCTGCTTCTTGTGCATCAGGATGAAGGTAGCGCCCGACAGCGGCCAGGTGTCTTTGCCCGGCTGGTTGGTCAGAATCAGGTAGAAGCCTGGTGCCTTGGCCCAGTCAGCGTTGGCCGCAGCAGCCTTGAAAGTGCTGTCGTCCGGGTTAACGTAAGCGCCGGAGGCGTTCTGCATCTGGGTGTGAGCAATCTTGTTCTGTTTGGCGTAGGCGTATTCAACGTAGCCGATCGCACCCTTGATACGGGTTACATAGTTGGCCACACCTTCGTTACCTTTACCGCCCACGCCGACAGTCCACTTCACGGCAGAGTTGGCACCGATGGTGCTGTTCCACTCCGGCGAGACTTTGGACAAGTAGTTGGTGAAGATAAAGGTAGTGCCGGAGCCGTCAGAGCGGCGTACTACGGTAATTTTCTGGTCTGGCAGTTTTACGCCCGGGTTCAGCTTGGCGATGGCCGCATCGTTCCAGTTAGCGACTTTGCCCAGGTAAATGTCAGCCAGCAGCGGACCGGTCAGTTTCATCTGGCCAGCGGCAATGCCCGGAACGTTGACAACCGGCACCACACCACCGATCACGGTCGGGAACTGGGTCAGGCCGGCTTTATCCAGCTCTTCCGGTTTCAGCGGCATGTCGGATGCGCCGAAGTCTACAGTTTTGGACTGAATCTGTTTGATACCACCACCGGAACCGATGGACTGGTAGTTCATGTTGTTGTTGGTTTTGGCTTTGTAAGCTTCAGCCCATTTGGCGTACAGCGGGTACGGGAAGGTTGCGCCGGCACCAGTAATATCTGCCGCAAACGCGTGGCCTGCTACAAAACCGGAAAAAGCCAGAGTGGCGACCAGGCGGGTAGTGTGTTTCATTGCGTGCTCCAAAGTTTAACGGCGTGTTTCGATGGAGTGCATCGTAATGCTTGGTGATTTCAGAAATATTACAGTTCGTCACATTGCAGCCGGTGGGGTTGGCGCGGGTATAATCCGCCCATTCTTAACGGTTCACCTAGAGGCAGGGCGCAATGAATAGCAAGCTGGTAATTGGCAACTGGAAGATGAACGGGCGTACTACGGCCAACCAGGCCTTGGTAGCCGGCATGCTGGCGGATGCCGACATCAATCGTGCCGGTGTGGGCATTGCTGCGCCTGACATCTATCTTTCACAACTGGCCACTATGCTGCAGGGCAGTCAGATGGCTGTAGCGGCGCAAGATGCCAGCCGTTTTGCCGCGGATGGCGCTTTTACCGGCGAGACCAGTGCCGCCATGTTGGCCGATATCGGCTGTCGCTATGTGTTGGTAGGACATTCCGAGCGTCGCCAGTACTTTGCCGAAGATAATGCGGCACTGTCTGCCAAGCTGCAGGCGGTCGTGGCGGCTGGCATGGTGCCGGTATTATGTGTGGGCGAGACGCTGGCGCAGCGTGAAGCTGGCCAGGTTGCAGTAGTCATTGGCCAGCAACTCGAAGCACTAGCTGCTATAAAAGGACAGCACTACGTCGTAGCCTACGAGCCAGTCTGGGCGATCGGCACAGGCAAAGTCGCTACTATCGAGCAAATAGACGAAGTGCATAAGCAGATCCTGGATGTCGTGTTGCAATGCTATGGTGCGTCTGATAGTATTCGCGTCCTCTACGGCGGAAGCGTAAAGGCAGACAATGCCGACGCAATCCTGTCGCTGGCAAGTGTCGGTGGCGCCTTGGTTGGTGGTGCGTCCCTCGAGGTTAACGGATTTGGCAAGATTTGCCAGGCTGCTAAAAAGTTGATATAGTATGGAACTCTTGAATACGTTTGCACTTGTCGCGCTGTTGGTTTCTGCGCTGGCAATTATTGTCCTTGTCTTGATGCAGCATGGCAAGGGGGCTGATATGGGTGCTGCTTTTGGTGGCGGCTCTTCGGGAAGTCTTTTCGGTGCAAGCGGTTCCGCTAATTTCCTGAGCAGGGCAACCGCAGTGTCGGCTGCTGTGTTCTTTTCGATGTTGATGTTAATTAGTTACTTGCATGTCGCAAATGATAGCAAGCTTGGCGTAATGGACACGGCAGTCGAAAAAGCGACATCGCAAATCCCGGGCGGTGCAGCTAAGGGTAATGCCTCCGGCGTGATTCCGGAATAAAAGTTAAAATTGTGCCGACATGGTGAAATTGGTAGACACGCTATCTTGAGGGGGTAGTGGCCGTAGGCTGTGTGAGTTCGAGTCTCACTGTCGGCACCACATTCAAAAAACAGGCCGCCGGGATTCCGGTGGCCTGTTTTGTTTGGAGTCAAGGAGGTCTGTCCTCCTTTCTTTTAGGGGTGTGCGGGAAATGCTGCAAAATTACTTTCCCATTCTGTTGTTTGTCGTCGTCGGCCTCTTGGTCGGGGTAGGTCCGCTGGTTCTGGGCTGGTTGCTCGCTCCTAACAGACCTGATCCTGAGAAACTGTCTCCTTACGAGTGCGGTTTTGAAGCCTTCGAAGACGCACGAATGAAGTTTGATGTCAGGTATTACCTGATAGCCATTCTTTTTATCCTTTTCGATCTCGAGGTCGCATTTCTGGTTCCTTGGGCGGTCGTATTTAAGGAATTGGGCGTGTACGGCTTTGGCGTCATGCTGGAATTCCTGACCGTTCTGACACTTGGCTTTATTTACATGTGGAAAAAAGGAGCGCTGGAATGGGAGTAGAAGGCATTCTCGAAAAGGGTTTTGTCACTACCACTGCTGACAAGCTGATCAACTGGACGCGTACCGGCTCGCTGTGGCCCATGACGTTCGGTCTGGCCTGTTGTGCCGTAGAGATGATGCACGCTGGTGCAGCCCGCTACGACCTGGACCGCTTCGGTATCGTATTCCGCCCAAGCCCGCGTCAGTCTGACCTGATGATTGTGGCCGGCACCCTGTGCAACAAGATGGCACCCGCCCTGCGCAAGGTTTACGACCAGATGGCCGAGCCGCGCTGGGTAATCTCCATGGGTTCCTGTGCCAACGGTGGTGGCTACTACCACTATTCTTATTCTGTCGTGCGCGGCTGCGACCGCATCGTGCCGGTAGATGTCTATGTTCCAGGCTGTCCTCCTACTGCAGAAGCCCTGCTGTACGGCATCATTCAGCTGCAGAACAAGATCAAGCGTACCAACACCATCGCCCGCTGAGGTAAAACCATGTCATTGAAAATGGAAGAGCTCAAGTCGGCGGTTGAACAGGTGCTCGGCGACAAGCTGGTTAGCGCCAAAATCGCGCTGGACGAGCTGACGATTGTCTGTAAATCCGCTGATACGCTCTCTGTGATGACTTCGCTGCGTGACAACGCTGCGCTGTCGTTCGAGCAGTGCATCGACATCTGCGGTATGGACTACAGCACCTATAAAGACGAGCCACAAGATGGCCCGCGCTTTGCCGTTGTCTACCACCTGCTTTCCCTGACGCATAACACCCGCATCCGCGTGCGCATTTTTGCCGAGGACGACAGCTTCCCTGTTGTGCCTAGCGTGAATGACATCTGGTCTGCGGCCAACTGGTTCGAGCGCGAAGCATTCGACCTGTTCGGCATCGTATTCGAAGGCCACCCGGACTTGCGCCGCTTACTGACCGACTACGGTTTTGTTGGCCACCCGTTCCGCAAGGACTTCCCGGTGTCCGGTCATGTGGAAATGCGTTATGACGCAGCTCAGCAGCGAGTCATCTACCAGCCTGTAACCATCGAGCCGCGCGAAATCACGCCGCGTATCGTCCGCGAGGAGAACTACGGTGGCTGAAATCCGTAACTACACGCTGAACTTTGGCCCGCAGCACCCGGCCGCGCACGGTGTATTGCGCCTGGTTCTGGAGCTGGATGGTGAAGTGGTACAGCGTGCCGACCCGCATATCGGCCTGCTGCATCGCGGCACCGAGAAGCTGGCCGAAAGCAAGACCTTCATCCAGTCCCTGCCTTACATGGACCGTCTGGACTACGTGTCCATGATGTGTAACGAGCACGCTTACTGCCTGGCCATCGAAAAACTGATGGGTATCGAGGTGCCGGAGCGTGCGCAGTACATTCGTGTCATGTTTGCCGAGATCACCCGTGTACTGAACCACTTGCTGTGGATCGGTGCGCACTCCATCGATATCGGTGCCATGACCATGTTCCTGTACGCTTTCCGCGAGCGTGAGGACCTGATGGACTGCTACGAAGCCGTATCCGGTGCCCGTCTGCACGCAGCCTACTTCCGCCCGGGTGGTGTCTATCGCGACCTGCCGGACAGCATGCCGCAGTACAAGGCTTCCAAAATCCGCAATGCCAAAGAAATCGCGCGCCTGAATGCCACCCGTGCCGGCACCATGCTCGATTTCATTGAAGATTTCACCCAGCGCTTCCCGGCTTGTATCGATGATTACGAAACCCTGCTGACAGATAACCGTATCTGGAAACAGCGTACCGTAAACATCGGTATCGTTACCCCGGAACGCGCCAAAAACCTGGGTATGACTGGCCCGATGTTGCGTGGCTCCGGTATTGCGTGGGATCTGCGCAAGACCCAGCCGTACGACGTATACGACCGCATGGACTTTGACGTGCCGGTAGGTGTAACAGGCGACTGCTACGACCGTTACCTGGTACGCGTAGAAGAAATGCGTCAGTCCAACCGCATCATCGCGCAGTGCGTGCAATGGCTGAAAGCCAACCCGGGCCCGGTGATTACCGATAACCACAAGGTGGCACCGCCTAGCCGTGAAGGCATGAAGTCGAACATGGAAGAACTGATCCATCACTTCAAGCTGTTCACCGAAGGCATGCACGTACCGGAAGGCGAAGCTTACGCTGCGGTAGAACATCCAAAAGGCGAGTTCGGTATCTACCTGGTGTCCGATGGCGCCAACAAGCCATACCGCCTGAAGATTCGTGCCCCTGGCTATGCCCACCTGGCCAGCCTGGATGAAATGTCGCGTGGCCATATGATTGCCGACGTGGTGGCTATCATTGGTACTCAGGATATCGTGTTTGGGGAGATTGACCGCTGATGTTATCCGCAGAATCGCTAGCCAAGATTGATCGCGAACTGGCCAAGTACCCAGCCGATCAATTCCGTTCCGCGGCCATGTCGGCGCTGCGCATTGCGCTGACCGAACGCCGCGAAACGGGGGCAACGCCAGAAGAGCGTTGCCTGAACGCCGACGTGATCGAGTTCGTGGCCAACTACATCGGCATTCCGCCGGTAGCGGCCTACGAAGTGGCCACGTTCTACAACATGTACGACATGAAGCCGGTAGGCAAGTACAAGATCACGGTCTGTACCAACCTGCCATGCGCGCTGCAAGGCGGCGTGAATGCTGCCCAGTACATCTCCGGCAAGCTGGGTATCGCCCTGGGCGAAACCAGTGCCGACGGCAAGTACACCTTGCTGGAAGGGGAGTGCATGGGTGCTTGTGGTGATGCACCAGTGCTGCTGCTGAACAACCACAAGATGTGCAGCTTCATGACCCCTGAAGCCATCGATAAAAAACTGGCGGAGTTGGAATAATGGCAGTCTTCGTCAATGGTGTGATTTTCGAGGGGGTGGATACCCACGCCCCGGATTGCTGGCGCATCGATGCCTATATGGCTCGTGGCGGCTACCAGGCGCTGAAAAAGATCCTGGAAGCCAATATGCCGCAGGAAGACGTGATTGCCGAGGTGAAAAACTCCGGCCTTCGCGGTCGCGGCGGCGCTGGTTTCCCTACCGGCCTGAAGTGGAGCTTCATGCCGCGTTCCTTCCCGGGTGACAAGTACGTCGTCTGCAATACAGATGAGGGCGAACCGGGCACATTCAAGGACCGCGACATCCTGCTGTACAACCCGCACGCGCTGATCGAAGGCATGATCATTGCCGGCTACGCCATGGGTTGCAAAGCCGGTTACAACTACATTCACGGTGAAATCTTCGAAGCTTACGAGCTGTTCGAAGAGGCGCTGGATGAGGCACGCAAGGCTGGTTTCCTGGGTGAAAAAATCCTGGGTACCGACTTCAGCTTCGACCTGTTCGCCCACCACGGTTACGGCGCCTACATTTGTGGCGAGGAAACCGCGCTGCTGGAATCGCTGGAAGGCAAAAAAGGCCAGCCGCGCTTCAAGCCGCCATTCCCGGCCAGTTTCGGTCTGTACGGCAAGCCAACCACCATCAACAACACCGAATCGTTTGCGTCGGTGCCGTTCATCATTCGCGACGGCGGCCAGAAATTCCTGGAAGCCGGCAAGCCGAATAACGGTGGTACCAAGCTGTTCTCGATCTCCGGCCACGTAAACCGTCCGGGTAACTACGAGATTCCGCTGGGCACCCCGTTTGCCACCCTGCTGGAAATGGCTGGCGGCATGAAAGACGGCAAGAAGCTGAAAGCGGTGATCCCGGGTGGTTCGTCTGCCCCGGTACTGCCAGGCGACGTGATGATGGGCCTGACCATGGATTACGACAGCATCTCCAAAGCCGGCTCCATGCTGGGTTCGGGTGCCGTGATCGTGATGAACGAAGATGTCTGCATGGTAAAAGCGCTGGAGCGTCTGGCTTACTTCTACCACGAAGAATCTTGCGGCCAGTGCACCCCGTGCCGTGAAGGCACCGGCTGGCTGTACAAGGTCATCCATCGCATTGCCAACGGCGAAGGCCGCCCAGGCGATCTTGAGTTGCTGGACTCGGTAGGCAACAACATGGCAGGCCGCACCATCTGCGCCCTGGCTGATGCCGCTGTGTTCCCGGTTCGTAGCTTCACCAAACACTTCCGCAATGAGTTCGAGTACCTCATCGAGCACAAGAAGTCTTTGGTGGATCACAAATGGTGTTGAGCGATGCTTGAAATCGAAATCGACGGTAAAAAACTGACAGTCAATCAGGGCAGCACCATTATTGATGCCGCCCATACTGCCGGTACCTACATCCCTCACTTCTGCTACCACAAGAAGCTGTCCATTGCGGCCAACTGCCGCATGTGCCTGGTAGAAGTCGAGAAAGCACCGAAGCCGCTGCCTGCCTGCGCCACGCCGGTAACAGATGGCATGAAAGTGCATACTGCGTCCCCGCTGGCTAAAAAGGCCCAGCAAGGCGTCATGGAATTCCTGCTGATCAACCACCCGCTGGATTGCCCTATCTGCGACCAGGGCGGTGAGTGCCAGCTGCAAGATCTGGCCGTGGGCTACGGTAATTCTGGCTCCCGCTACCAGGAAGAAAAGCGTGTTGTGGTAGGCAAAGACATGGGCCCGCTGGTTTCCGCCGAGGAAATGAGCCGCTGCATTCATTGCACCCGCTGCGTACGCTTCACCGACGAAATCGGTGGCTTCCAGGAAATCGGTATGGCTAACCGTAGCGAATTCTCGGAAATCATGCCTTACCTGGGCAAGACCGTGAATTCGGAAATCTCCGGTAACGTGATCGACCTGTGCCCGGTGGGCGCGCTCACTTCCAAACCGTTCCGCTACAGCACCCGTGCCTGGGAGCTGTCGCGTCGCAAGTCGGTGAGCCCGCACGACGGCCTGGGTGCCAACCTGATCGTGCAGGTCAAACAGAACGAAGTCATGCGCGTTCTGCCACTGGAAAACGAAGCCATCAACGAATGCTGGCTGGCCGACCGTGACCGCTTCTCCTACGAAGGCCTGAACAGCGCCGAGCGTCTGCACAAGCCGATGATCAAGTTCGACGGCAAGTGGCACGAAACCGACTGGCAGACTGCGCTGGAATACGTAGTAAAAGGCCTGAACGGCGTATCTGCCGACCATGGCAAAGACGCTATCGGCTTCCTGACCAGCCCGCACAGCACTACCGAAGAACTGTATCTGGCCCAGAAACTGGCTCGCAGCTTCGGTGTAAACAACATCGACGGCGCCCTGCGCCGCAGCGACAGCCGTGTAGCTGCCGCTCAGCAAGGTGCTCTGTGGCTGGGCTCCTCCATCACCGAGTTGGCCGCGGCCAAATCGCTGCTGGTGGTGGGCTCCTCGCAGCGCCAGGAACAGCCGCTGCTGGCTTCCCGTATTCGCCAGTCGGTGAAAAAGGGTACCCAGCTGAACGTGATTCACGTTGCCGATGACGAGCTGTTTACCACGCTGAACGGCAAGCTGATCGTCTCCCCGTCCATGCTGGTGAACGGTCTGGCTCAGGTACTGAAAGCAGCTGTATCGATCAAGGGTGTGGAAAGCGCACTGGATCTGTCTGCGGCCAACGTTGGCGAGCAGGCACAAGCCATTGCCGCCAGCCTGTGTGCTACCGATAACGCCGCCATCATCCTGGGCAACGTTGCGCAGCACCACCCGGCTTTCTCCGAGCTGCTGTCGCTGGCGCAAGAACTGTCCCGCGTCACTGGCGCACGTTTCGGCATCACTGCCGAAGCCGCCAACAGCGTAGGTGCCGACGTAGCGGGTGCCAACCCGGCACGTGGCCCGATGGGTGCTGCCGTGGCTGCCGGCCTGTCCGCTGCCGCCATGCTGGCCGCCCCGCGCAAGGCTTACTTCCTGCTGAACGCCGAAGTAGAAGCCGACACCTATAACGGTCAGCAAGCCGTTGCCGCCATGAAACAGGCGGCCACCGTGATTGCGTTGACTGCTTACAAAGGTGCCGGTCTGCTGGACTACGCCGACGTACTGCTGCCGGTGGCCCCGTTCTCCGAAACCGCCGGCTCTTTCGTGAACATGGAAGGCAAGCTGCAGAGCTTCAACGGTGTGGTGCGCCCGCAAGGCGAAGCGCGTCCGGCGTGGAAAGTACTGCGCGTGCTGGGCAATATGCTGAGCCTGGACGGCTTCGAGCAAAACTCTGCCGAAGATGTACGCGCCGAGCTGCTGGCCAAGGGTGATATCGCCGCCAAACTGAATAATGCACTGGCTACCACTGCGGCCAACGTGGCTGCACCGGCTGCTGCCGGCCTGGTACGTGTGGGTGAGGTACCGCTGTACCACGCCGACCCGATCTGCCGCCGTGCACCGTCTCTGCAGCAAACCGAAGCCGCCGCTACCCCGGTAGTGCGCGTCAGCCCTGCCGATGCCGCCCGTCTGGGCCTGAACGACGGTGACACCGTTGTGGTAGAGCAGGGTAGTGCCTCGGTAAGCCTGCAAGTACGTGCCGACAAGGCGCTGGCTGAAGGGGTGGTACGCGTTGCTGCGGCCCATCCTGCTACCCAGGCGCTGGCTGGCATGTTCGAACCGATTCAGATCAAGCGAGGTTAATCCATGGAACTTCTGCAAAGTTTGCTGGGTAGCGAGGCCGGTATGGCAGTGTGGACACTGCTGAAAATCCTGGCCATTGTTGCCCCGCTGATGATTGGTGTGGCCTACCTGACGCTCGCAGAGCGCAAGGTGATCGGCTACATGCAGATCCGTATCGGCCCCAACCGCGTCGGCCCGAAAGGGCTGCTGCAGCCACTGGCTGACGGTGTGAAACTGCTGATGAAGGAAATCATCCTGCCGACCCAGTCGAGCAAGGGCCTTTTCCTGCTGGCACCGGTGCTGTCCATCATGCCGGCGCTGGCTGCCTGGGCGGTGATCCCGTTCAACGACACCATGGTGCTGGCCAACATCAACGCCTCGCTGCTGTACATCATGGCCATTACGTCCATGGGTGTGTATGGCGTGATCGTTGCCGGCTGGGCGGGTAACTCCAAGTACTCCTTCCTGGGTGCGCTGCGCTCCTCGGCCCAGATCGTGTCCTACGAACTGGCCATGGGCTTTGCGCTGGTAGGTGTACTGATGGTGTCCAGCAGCCTGAACCTGGTGGATATCGTGAACCAGCAAGGCCAGGGCATTGCCGGTGGCTCGATCTTCTCCTGGAACTGGCTGCCGCTGTTCCCGCTGTTCATCGTGTACCTGGTATCCGGTGTGGCAGAAACCAACCGTGCCCCGTTTGACGTGGCCGAGGGTGAGTCCGAGATCGTGGCCGGTTTCCACGTGGAATACTCCGGTATGGCTTTCGCCATCTTCTTCCTGGCCGAATACGCCAACATGATCCTGGTGGCAGCACTGACTTCCATCATGTTCCTGGGTGGCTGGCTGTCGCCGTTCCCGGCAAGCTGGGGCGCGATCGGTGCATCCGGCATCGTCTGGCTGCTGGTGAAGATGTCCGCGGTACTGTTCTGCTTCCTGTGGTTCCGTGCTACGTTCCCGCGTTATCGCTATGACCAGATCATGCGTCTGGGCTGGAAAGTGTTTATTCCGGTAACGCTGGTGTCGATTCTGGTTCTGGGCCTGTGGATGCTGAGTCCGCTGTCGCTCTGGAAGTGATGGAGCTTAAAGCATGGAAATGATCCGCAATTTTTTCAAAACCTTCCTGCTGGTTGAACTGGTGCAGGGCTTGATGGTGACCGGTCGTCACTTCTTTGCCCGCAAGATCACCATTCAGTTCCCGGAAGAGAAAACGCCGATTTCACCGCGCTTCCGCGGCCTGCATGCGCAGCGCCGTTACGCCAACGGTGAAGAGCGCTGCATCGCCTGTAAGCTGTGCGAAGCAGTGTGCCCGGCCATGGCCATCACCATCGAGTCCGAACAGCGCGACGACGGCACCCGCCGTACCAGCCGCTACGATATCGACCTGACCAAGTGCATTTTCTGCGGTTTCTGCGAAGAAGCCTGCCCGGTAGATGCCATCGTCGAAACGCATATCTTCGAATATCACGGCGAGAAGCGTGGCGATCTGTACTACACCAAGCCGATGCTGCTGGCGGTAGGTGACAAGTACGAAGCTGAAATCGCGGCCAACAAGGCTGCCGATGCCAAGTATCGCTAAGGGGGACTCATGAGCTTTCAGGCTGTCGTTTTTTATATTCTGTCGGCGATCCTGATCTTCGCGGGTTTCCGCGTGGTGACGGCTAAAAACCCGGTACATGCTGCTCTGTACCTGGTGCTGGCTTTCTTTACTGCGTCCGGCCACTGGCTGCTGCTGCAGGCCGAGTTCCTGGCGATTGCCCTGGTACTGGTCTACGTTGGCGCGGTGATGGTGCTGTTCCTGTTTGTGGTGATGATGCTGGACATCAACGTGGAGAAGCTGCGCGAAGGCTTCTGGCGTCATTTCCCGCAGGCCGCCACCGTGGCGCTGATCATGATGGCCGAGATCGTACTGATCCTGTCCAGCCCGGAAGCGCATCTTGCCGATGTGAAACCGGCGGCTGCCGCCGCAGCGGCAGGCGAGATCAGCAACGTGAAGGTGCTGGGTCGTCAGCTTTACACCACCTACCTGCTGGCCTTTGAAGCCGCGGCCGTGATCCTGCTGGTAGCCATGGTGGCTGCGATCGGTATCACCATCCGTCAGCGTAAAGACAGCAAGTATGTTGATCCGGGGGTACAAGTACGCGTGCAGAGCAAAGACCGCGTACGTGTCGTGAAAATGGCCGCTACCAAGCGCCAGGACGACGCTGTATCCGATTCTAACGAGCAACAGGCCTGACGGCCGTAGATTGGGAGGACACGTGCTTACACTCACACACTTCCTGGTGCTGGCCGGCATCCTGTTCGCCATCAGCGTACTGGGTATTTTCCTGAACCGGAAAAACCTCATCGTGCTGTTGATGGCCATCGAGCTGATGCTGCTCGCGGTGAACTACAACTTCATCGCTTTCTCGCACTTCCTGTCGGATTCGGCAGGGCAGATTTTCGTCTTCTTCATCCTGACCGTTGCTGCCGCTGAGTCGGCAATCGGTCTGGCTATCCTGGTGGTACTGTTCCGCAATATGGACACCATCAACGTAGAAGACTTGGGCAGCCTCAAAGGCTAAAGAAACCGGATTTCAATTCTAAAAAGCACGACAAACATGGATATGAAGAGCTTATACCTGCTGATTGCGCTCTCACCTCTGGTGGGGTCGGTCATTGCAGGCCTGTTTGGATGGGCGATTGGTCGCCGTGCTGCTCACGTCGTGACGATTCTCGGCGTGGCAGTATCGGCGGTACTCTCGATTGGCGTACTGAAGGGCTTCCTTGATGGAAGCGCCCAGGTATTCAATGGCCCTGTCTATACCTGGTTGACGGTGAATGGTTTTGAATTCTCTGTCGGCTTCCTGGTGGATTCCCTCACTGCAATGATGCTGGTAGTGGTCACCAGCGTTTCGCTGATGGTGCACATCTACACTATCGGCTACATGCACGAAGACCCGGGTTATCAGCGTTTCTTCAGCTACATCTCGCTGTTTACCTTCTCCATGCTGATGCTGGTGATGTCCAACAACTTCATCCAGCTGTTCTTTGGCTGGGAAGCGGTGGGCCTGGTGTCCTACCTGTTGATCGGTTTCTGGTTCAAGCGCCCGACGGCGACCTTTGCCAACCTGAAAGCGTTCCTGGTAAACCGTGTGGGTGACTTCGGCTTCCTGCTGGGTATCGGTCTGGTACTAGCGTATTTCGGCGGTTCGCTGAACTACACCGACGTGTTTGCTGCTGCGCCTGCGCTGGCCAGCAAAACCATCCAGATCATCCCTGGTGTGGAGTGGTCGCTGCTGACAGTAACCTGCATCCTGCTGTTTGTGGGCGCCATGGGTAAGTCTGCCCAGTTCCCGCTGCACGTGTGGCTGCCGGACTCCATGGAAGGCCCGACGCCGATTTCCGCGCTGATCCACGCTGCCACCATGGTGACAGCCGGTATCTTCATGGTGTCGCGTATGAGCCCGCTGTTCGAGATGTCCGATACCGCACTGAACGTGGTGATGGTAGCCGGCTCGATTACCGCGCTGTTCATGGGCTTCCTGGGCATTGTGCAGAACGACATCAAGCGCGTGGTGGCTTACTCCACCCTGTCGCAGCTGGGTTACATGACTGTTGCACTGGGCGCGTCTGCCTACTCGGTAGCCATGTTCCACGTGATGACTCACGCCTTCTTCAAAGCCCTGCTGTTCCTGGGCGCTGGTTCCGTGATCATGGGTATGCACCATGACCAGGACATGCGCAATATGGGCGGCCTGCGCAAGTACATGCCGATTACCTGGCTGACTTCGCTGCTGGGCTCGCTGGCGCTGATCGGCACGCCGTTCTTCTCCGGCTTCTACTCCAAGGATTCCATCATCCTGGCGGTGCAAGCCAGCAATCTGTCGGCATCGGGCTTTGCCTACTTTGCCGTGATTGCCGGTGTATTCGTCACTGCGTTCTACTCTTTCCGCATGTACTTCCTGGTCTTCCATGGCAAGGAGCGCTGGATGGAGGTGAAACACGATCACCATCACCACGATGATGATCACGGCGACGATCACCACCATGGCCTGGGCCCGAACGACAAACCGCACGAATCGCCATGGGTAGTGACGCTGCCACTGGTGATGCTGGCGATTCCGTCCGTGCTGATTGGTTTCTTTGCCCTGCACCCGCTGGTCGGTGGCGAGTTCTTCAAAGGCGTGATCTTCACCAACCTGGAAAAACACCCGGGTCTGGAAGCTGCCATGCACCACGCACACGATGCCGTGGCCATGGGTACGCATGCCTTCGTAACGCTGCCGTTCTGGTTGGCCGCAGCTGGTGTGGCACTGGCTTGGTTCTTCTACATGAAGGCGCCGCATATCCCGGCCGCCATCAAACAGAAGTTCTCCGGTGTGCATGCCCTGCTGGAAAACAAATACTACCTGGACGAAATCTATTTCGCCGTGTTCGCCAAAGGCTCTCGTGCGCTGGGTACTTTCTTCTGGAAAGTCGGCGACATGCTGCTGATTGACGGCTTGCTGGTAAACGGCACTGCACGTCTGGTGGGCTACTTCTCCAGCGTGGTTCGCAAGCTGCAAACCGGCTTCATCTACAGCTACGCCGCCATCATGATCGTGGGCGTGCTGGTACTGATGACTTACTGGTTCAAGCCGCTGATCCTGCGCTAGGGTTGGTTACCGGAATCGATTTAACAAATAGGCTATCTATATGTTTTCTAATCCTTTGAGTCTGGTGATCTGGACTCCGATTGTGGCGGGCCTTCTGGTGCTGGCCACCGGCGGTGACCAGCGTGCCACGCTGGCACGCTGGCTGGCACTGGCTGGTGCCCTGGCGGGGTTCCTGGTATCGCTGCCGCTGTTTACCCAGTTCAACAACCTACATGGCGGCATGCAGTTTGTTGAAAACCTGCCGTGGATCGAATCCCTGGGGATTCGCTACCATCTGGGTGTAGACGGCATCTCCATGCTGTTTATCGTACTGAACAGCTTTACCACCCTGATGGTGGTACTGGCTGGCTGGGAAGTTATCCAGAAACGTGCCGGCCATTACATGGCAGCCTTCCTGATCATGTCGGGCCTGATCAACGGTGCTTTTGCAGCACTGGATGCCATCCTGTTCTACGTGTTCTTCGAGGGCATGCTGATCCCTATGTACCTGATCATCGGTATCTGGGGTGGCCCGCGTCGCGTATACGCATCGGTGAAGTTCTTCCTGTACACCCTTCTGGGTTCCCTGCTGATGCTGGTAGCGTTCATCTACCTGTATTTCCAGGCTGGCAAGACTTTCGAGATCGAAGCCTTCCAGGCGTTGGCCAAGATCCCGCGTGATGTGCAGCTGCTGCTGTTTGTCGCGTTCTTCCTGTCGTTTGCGGTGAAGGTGCCGATGTGGCCAGTACACACCTGGCTGCCGGATGCCCACGTGGAAGCGCCTACCGGTGGTTCCATGGTACTGGCTGCCATTACCCTGAAGATCGGTGCCTACGGTTTCCTGCGGTTTGCCCTGCCTATCGTGCCGGACGCTGCGCTGGAGGTTGCCCCGATCATGGTGGGCCTGTCCCTGGTTGCCGTGGTGTACATCGGCCTGGTGGCACTGGTACAGACCGACATGAAAAAGCTGGTGGCGTACTCGTCCATCTCGCACATGGGTTTTGTCACCCTGGGTATGTTCCTGTTTACCGGTAGCCAGATGAACGTCTGGGCACTGGAAGGCGCCCTGGTGCAGATGGTGTCGCACGGCTTCATCTCTGCTGGCATGTTCTTCTGCATCGGTGTGATGTACGACCGCGTGCATAGCCGCAACATCGCCGACTACGGTGGTGTGGCCAACAAGATGCCGATCTTTGCTGCCTTCATGATGCTGTTTGCCATGTCCAACTCCGGCCTGCCAGCTACCTCCGGTTTCGTGGGTGAGTTCATGGTGATCATGGGCGCGGTTCAGGTGAACTTCTGGGTGGCTGCTTTGGCTGCGACTACCCTGATCTTCGGTGCTGCGTACACCCTGTGGATGTACAAGCGCGTGATCTTCGGTGAAGTGGGCAACGACCACGTAGAACACATGCAAGACGTGAACAAGCGCGAGTTCCTGGTGCTGGCTATCCTGGCGCTGGCGGTACTGGGCATGGGTCTGTACCCGCAGCTGTTTGTGGAGAAGATGCACCTCTCCGTGAACGATCTGATTGCGCACGTTGCGCAAAGCAAGCTCTAAGCTTACAAGGACAACGCTAATGAATTGGGCTGATCTCAACCTGATGCCGGCATTGCCCGAGATGTTTCTGCTCGGAGCTTTGCTGGTCATCCTGATGCTTGACCTCTTTATCTCGGATGCCAAACGCGGCATTACCTACGGCCTGTCCCTGCTGACACTGGCGGTAGCTGCGTTCCTGCAGGTATCCACTTTTGAAACCTTCAGCACCATTACGCTGAGCGGCCTGTTTGTCGATGACCCGATGGCGGACATCGTCAAGGTCGCCATGTATGGCGTGACCGCTACTGTGCTGGTGTATACCCGCCAGTATGTAAAAGACCGCGGCCTGTTCAAAGGCGAGTACTACACCCTGGCGCTGTTTGCGCTGCTGGGCATGAACCTGATGGTGTCGGCCGGCAACTTCATCAGCCTGTACATGGGCCTAGAGCTGCTGTCGCTGTCGCTGTGCTCGCTCATTGCCCTGCAACGTGACTCGGTAAAAGCCACCGAAGCCGCGATGAAGTACTTCGTACTGAGCGCGCTGGCTTCCGGCCTGCTGCTGTACGGCATGTCCATGGTGTACGGTGCTACCGGTACGCTGGATCTGGCTACCGTGGCGAAAGCGGTTGCCGGTGGCAGTGCCAACACCACCCTGATGGTATTCGGCCTGGTGTTCATCGTAGCGGGGCTGGCGTTCAAACTGGGTGCCGTGCCGTTCCACATGTGGGTGCCGGACGTTTATCAGGGCTCGCCTACCGCGCTGACGCTGATGATTGGTGCTGCGCCAAAACTGGCTGCTTTCGTGTTTGTCATCCGTATCCTGGTACAGGGTCTGGGTGCCATGGTGGCCGATTGGCAGGGCATGCTGATCATTATTGCTGTGCTGTCCATGGCGATCGGTAACATTACCGCCATTGCCCAGACCAACATCAAGCGCATGCTGGCTTACTCCACCATCTCGCACATGGGCTTCCTGCTGCTGGGCCTGATCGCCGGTACCCCGGAAGGCTATGCTTCGGCACTGTTCTATGCCGTGGTATACGTGCTGACCACGCTGGTGGGCTTCGGTATCCTGCTGGGTCTGTCGCGCGCCGGTTTCGAGTGTGAAACCCTGGACGACCTGAAAGGCCTGAATGGCCGCAACAGCTGGTACGCCCTGCTGATGCTGCTGGCCCTGTTCTCCATGGCCGGTATCCCGCCGCTGGCTGGCTTCTACGCCAAGTTTGCCGTGATCCAGGCTATCGTGAACATCAACCTGGTATGGCTGGCCGTGGTGGCCGTGATCATGTCGCTGATTGGCGCGTTCTACTACCTGCGTGCGGTAAAAGTGATGTACTTCGATGAAGTACAAGACAACAGCCCGATTGCCATGCCGGCTGACATGAAGCTGGTACTGTCGGTAAACGGTATTGCCCTGCTGGTATTGGGCGTGGTGCCGGAACGTTTGGTGGCCATGTGTGTCGAAGCGATGCAATTGTCGCTTCACAGCCTGTAATCAAGGAATAGTTGATGGAAACCAGCGTTATCACCCTGCTCGTTCTGGCCTTTGTTGCGGCCAACCTGCCTTTCGCTACCCAGCGCCTGGCGGGTATCAAGAAACTGGCCAATAAACATTTTGGCTGGCACTTGCTGGAGCTGGTAGCGCTGTACCTGTTGCTGGGCCTGCTGGCGCGCGTGCTGGAGGGCCGCATCAGCCCTGTGCACGTGCAGAACTGGCAGTTCTATGTGACAACGTTTTCGCTGTTCATGGTTTTTGCCTTCCCGGGTTTTGTCGCCCGGTATTTCTGGCAAGCACGCAGCCACTAAGTTGGCCGCATGAAAAAGCCCGGCATAGTCCGGGCTTTTTCATTTCTGTGTGGCTGTGCCGATTGGCGTGCCGTGCCTACGCAAACATGTCTGGGTATCACTCAGCGTCGCTGCAGGTGCTTGCGGTTGTGCGGCCAACCTCGCTGCTAGGGCAAGGCATGGCTTGATGTTTGTACCGTTTGCGCACCAGGCTTGCATCAGCTGGCTATTGGCCAGGGTTGCCCGTGGGCAGGGTTTGACTAAAGCCGGAAGGTGGCGCCGATATGCAAAACGCCGCTGCACTGGCAGCGGCGTTTTGCATGCGGGGCATCGAGCCTAGTAAAAGCGCGCCTCGCCTTGCGGGCGGCTTTTGAAGCGTTTGTGCAGCCAAAAATACTGTGCAGGCGTTTCGCGAATGCGCTCTTCCAGGAAAGCATTCATGCGGCGGGTGTCGGCTACCACGTCATCCGACGGGTAATTTTCCCACGCCGGGTATATGTCCAGCACAAAACGGCTACCTTCGCGGCGGGCAATGGCGGGTACCACTTTGGCACGGGCCAGCCCGGCAATGCGCGACAGGCCGGTAATGGTAGCGGCATCGGTTTCAAAGAACTTCACGAATACCGAGTCGCGTGCGCCAAAGTCCTGGTCGGGCAGATACAGAAACGGCGTGTGATCCTTGCGCATGGCCTTGATGATGCTGCGCAGGCTTTCCTGGCGCGACACGATGTAGGCGTTATTGAAGCGGTTGCGGCCTTTATAGAACTGCTCGTCCAGCGTCTTGTTCTTCTGGTGGGCGTAAACGCTGACCAGTGGCACCTCCAGGTTCAGGCGGTAGGCGCACATTTCGAAGGCGACAAAATGCGGGTAGAACAAGATGACATCTTCGCCGGCATCGCGCAGGCGGGTAAGGTGTTCCAGGCCGCGTATCTCGACCAGATTGCGTAACCTGTCAGGCGACGACCACCACACCACGCCGTATTCCAGTACCAGCTTCATCATTTCCACAAAGTGGGCGCGTATCAGCGTACGTCGCTGCGCCGGGCTCATGTCGGGGAAGCATAGGCGCAGGTTGATCAGCCCCACGCGGCGGCGTTCTTTGGCCAGGGCGTAAGCCAGCTGGCCCAGTAGCCAGGCCAGGGCATGAATAAGGCGCAGGGGGAGCAGGTGAATCAGCCACAACAGGGCCAGAGCAAGTTTCATCAGACAGCTTTCATTCGGAATCAGGGGCGGGCGCGCCAGCCGGGCGCTTGTAACGGTTGTAGCTCCACAGGTACTGGGCAGGCCAGCGACGGATCAGGCTTTCCACTTCGGCGTTCAGGATGGCGCCATCCTGCTGCTTGTCGCCGGTAAACGGCACCTGCTGTGGCTGGATGTGCACGGCAAAGCCTTGGCCACCCGCCAGGCGTTCGCCGGTAAACCACAGCACGGCCACGTCCTGCATTTGCGCCAGGCGCGGCAGAAGGCTCATGGTAAAGGCGTCGCGGCCGAAAAATGGCGCCCAGACGCCCTCGCCACTGCCGGGCACCTGGTCGGGCAGGATGATGGTGGCTTCTCCGGATTTCAGCGCTTTCATCAACGAGCGCACGCCGGCACCGGTAGCGGGGGCAGTTTTGGCGCTACCCCGCGCGCGGCCTTCATTCATGATGGGTTCCAGCCAGGCCAGCTTGGAAGGTTTGTACATGGCAGTAAGCGGGAAGGGCAGGCGTGAGCTGAGATAGCGGCCCGCAATGTCGTAGCTGCCCAGATGCGGCGTGACAAAGATCAGCCCCTTGCCTGCGGCCAACGCTGCCTCGACGTGCTCCCAGCCATGGCATTGCTTGACCAGCGATATCATGTAAGCCGGTTCACGACACCACGCTATCGATAACTCGAGCATGCCTTTACCGGTTTCTGCGGCAGACTGTTTGACGAGGGCTTGATAAAGCTGATAACTTCCAGCGATTTTACTCGTGTCGAGATTCTCGCGTATGCGCGAGCGCACACGGGGTGACGCATAATAAAGCATTCGCCCGAGCAAGCTGCCCAAGGCATGCAACACAGGCAGGGGCAGGGACGCGAGTGCCTGCAGTATCAAACGTGCGAGTCGGGTCATGGGCTTGTACGCTAACGAAACGCGCTATTTTACCTTAACTCACTGGCCATTATCTGGAACGAAGACAATGAGCGAATATCTCTTTACCTCTGAATCGGTCTCGGAAGGTCACCCGGACAAAGTAGCGGACCAGATTTCCGATGCGATTCTGGACGCCATCCTGACCCAGGACAAATACGCCCGCGTAGCGGCCGAGACGCTGGTGAACACCGGCCTGGCCGTACTGGCCGGCGAAATCACCACCACGGCCAACGTGGACTACATCAAGATCGCGCGCGAAACCATCAAGCGCATCGGCTACGACAGCTCCGAAATGGGCTTCGACTATAACGGCTGCGCCGTGATGGTGTGCTACGACAAGCAGTCGCCGGATATCGCCCAGGGCGTGAACGAAGGCCAGGGCCTGGACCTGGAACAAGGCGCCGGCGACCAAGGCCTGATGTTCGGCTACGCTTGCGACGAAACCCCAACCCTGATGCCGTTCCCGATCTACTACGCCCACCGCCTGGTGCAGCGTCAGGCTGAGCTGCGCAAGGACGGCCGCCTGCCATGGCTGCGCCCGGATGCCAAGAGCCAGATCACCTGCGTATACGATACCGCTACCGGCCTGCCCAAGCGCATCGATACCGTTGTACTGTCTACCCAGCACCACCCGGATGTGGACTACGACACCCTGCGCGAAGCGGTAATCGAGCAGATCATCAAGCCGGTACTGCCGCCGGAGATGCTCACCGCTGAAACCAAGTACCTGATCAACCCGACTGGCCGCTTTGTTATCGGCGGCCCGCAAGGCGATTGCGGCCTGACCGGTCGCAAGATCATTGTGGACACCTACGGCGGTGCCGCACCGCACGGCGGTGGCGCGTTCTCCGGTAAAGATCCGTCCAAGGTGGACCGCTCTGCCGCCTACGCTTGCCGCTACGTGGCCAAGAACATCGTAGCCGCTGGTCTGGCGCGCCAGTGCCAGGTACAGGTTTCCTACGCCATTGGTGTGGCGCAGCCTACCTCCATCGCCGTGGACACTTTCGGTACCAACGTGATCCCGAACGAGCAAATCGTCGAGCTGGTTAAACAGCACTTCGACCTGCGCCCGAAAGGCATCGTGCAGATGCTGGACCTGCTGCGCCCGATCTACGCCAAAACCGCCGCTTACGGCCACTTTGGCCGCGAAGAGCCGGAATTCACCTGGGAGCGTACCGACAAGGTAGAAGCGCTGCGCGCTGCTGCCGGTTTGTAAGGCTCAAGGTTGGCCGCACGCTGCGGCTCGCCATCCGCGCCCTGCCTGTTACCAGGCGGGGCGTTTTTACGTCTGGAGTTTTGTATGGCGCTGCCAGGCGGCAAAACACGCACGGGGTGGGGCTGTTTGTTGTTGCCTGTGTCTTTTGCGCGAATTGCGGCCAACCTTTTAACCATCTTCTGCCATAATGTCAGGATTCCGGGGAGCGCTGCGAGGCTATGCCCCAGGCCCGGAACAGTTCAAAACGGCGCTCACCTGCTTGTTCATCGGCCACCCTGCCGGGTAGCCGGAATAACCCGTGCCGGGCACGGGATGCGCGGGTGAGCCATCCCTCCCGGCCTTCGTGATAAAGGATTTGCACGATGGCTGACTTCAACGATTACGTTGTTGCCGATATCAACCTGGCCGCCTGGGGCCGCAAAGAGCTGAACATTGCCGAAACCGAAATGCCGGGCCTGATGGCAATTCGCGAGCAGTTCAAGGATGCGCAGCCGCTGCGTGGCGCGCGCATCGCCGGTAGCCTGCACATGACCGTACAGACTGCCGTGCTGATCGAAACCCTCACCGCGCTGGGTGCCGACGTACGCTGGGCCTCGTGCAATATCTTCTCCACCCAAGATCACGCTGCAGCCGCCATCGCCGCTGCCGAAATCCCGGTATTCGCCTTCAAGGGCGAGAGCCTGGACGAGTACTGGGAGTTCAGCCACAAGATTTTCGAATGGCCGGACAACCAGCCAGCCAACATGATTCTGGACGACGGCGGCGACGCCACCCTGCTGCTGATGCTGGGCAGCAAGGCCGAGAAAGACATCAGCGTAGTGGCCAACCCCACCAACGATGAAGAAACCGCGTTGTACGCCGCCATCAAGCGCTACCTGGCCATCGATCCGCAGTGGTACTCCAAGCGCCTGCAGCACATCCAGGGCGTAACCGAAGAAACCACTACCGGTGTGCACCGCCTGTACCAGCTGGAAAAAGACGGCGCGCTGCCGTTCCCGGCTTTCAACGTGAACGACTCCGTTACCAAGTCCAAATTCGACAACCTGTACGGCTGCCGCGAATCGCTGGTTGACGGTATCAAGCGTGCTACCGACGTGATGATCGCCGGTAAAGTGGCCGTGGTACTTGGCTACGGCGACGTGGGCAAGGGTTGTGCGCAGAGCCTGCGCGGCCTGGGCGCCACCGTATGGGTAACCGAAATCGACCCGATCTGCGCACTGCAGGCGGCGATGGAAGGCTACCGCGTGGTACGCATGGACGAAGTGGCCGACCAGGCCGACATCTTCGTGACCACCACCGGTAACGTGGGTGTGATCACCCACGACCACATGGTTCGCATGCGCAACAACGCCATCGTGTGCAACATCGGCCACTTCGACAGCGAAATCGAAGTCGCCAGCCTGCGCCAGTACCAGTGGGACAACATCAAGCCGCAGGTTGACCACATCATCTTCCCGGACGGCAAACGCATCATCCTGCTGGCCGAAGGTCGCCTGGTAAACCTGGGTTGCGCCACCGGCCACCCGAGCTTCGTGATGTCCAACTCCTTCACCAACCAGGTACTGGCCCAGATCGAGATCTTCGCCAACCCTGGCAAGTACGACAGCAAAGTGTACGTGCTGCCTAAACACCTGGACGAGATGGTGGCACGCCTGCACCTGGAGCGCATCGGTGCCCGCCTGACCGAGCTGAGCGACCAGCAAGCGGCCTATATCAGCGTGCCGAAAGAAGGCCCATATAAGCCGGCACACTATCGTTATTGATATTTGATGTCGGTATGAAACGGGCAGGGCAGTAAAATGACCTGCCCGTTTTTGCGGCCAACGTTGGCCGCACCCGTTAGCGGCAGCAGACCGGCGCGGGGTGCCAGGGACCATCACAGACTATTTGCTAGAGTTCGCCATGACAGAACGTAACCGTACCTTCAGTTTCGAGTTTTTCCCGCCGCGCACGCCGGAAGGCGTGGCCAAGCTGCGCACCACGCGCCAGCAGCTGGCGCAGTTCAACCCGGAATTTTTCTCTGTGACCTTTGGTGCCGGCGGCACCACGCGTGACGGCACGCTGTCTACCGTGCTGGAGATCCGTAACGAAGGCTACGCGGCTGCGCCGCACCTGTCCTGTATCGGCTCCACGCGCGACAACATCCGCGCCATTCTTAACGAATACCGTAATCACGGCATCCGTCACATCGTGGCCCTGCGTGGCGACATGCCGTCCGGCATGGTGGAGGCGGGCGAATTCCGCTACGCCAACGAGCTGGTGGCCTTCATCCGTGAAGAACACGGTGACCACTTTCATATCGAGGTGGCGGCCTACCCGGAATTCCACCCGCAGGCCAAGTCGGCCGAAGACGACATCAACAACTTTGTGCGCAAGGTAAAGGCCGGTGCCAACTCGGCCATGACGCAGTACTTCTTTAACGCCGACGCTTACTTCCGCTTTGTGGATGAGGCGCAGGCGCGCGGTGTGGACATCCCCATCGTGCCGGGCATCATGCCGATCGCCAACTTCGGCCAGCTATGCCGCTTCTCGGACATGTGCGGCGCCGAAGTCCCACGCTGGCTGCGTTTGCGCATGCAGGCGTATATGGACGACACCGCGTCCATCCGTGCGCTGGGGCTGGACGTGGTCACCGAGCTGTGCGACCGCCTGCTGGCGAATGGTGCGCCCGGTCTGCACTTTTACACACTGAACCAGGCTGGTACCGTATCCACCATCTGGCAGCGTTTGGGGCTATAACCCCCTGCATGATCACAACCCCCTGCAGCGTTGCTGCCGGGGGTTTTTGTTTATGCGGATACGCCGTCGCCCGTACCGAGCCTGGTGCTGATGACACGGTTGCGCCCCAGTTGTTTGGCTTGGTACAGACAGTGTGCCGCGGCTTCTTGCAGGGTGTTCATGCTGTCGTGTTGCGCTACATCCAGGCTGGCTACGCCCACGCAGGCCGTGACACAGGTAGATACGCTGGAGCTGATGTGCGGTATGCCAAGTTGCCAGATGGCTTGCCGCAGGCTCTCCGCCTGGCGATAGGCCGCATCGGCGTTGGTGCCGGGTAGCAAAATGCCGAATTCGTCGCCGTTCAGGCGTGCTATCACCACGGTTTGCCGGGCGAAGTGTTGTTGCAATACATCGGCCAGGCGTATCAGGCAGTGATCGCCTTCCAGGTGGCCAAAGCAGGCGTTGTAGTCGCTGAAGACATCGATATTGACCAGCAGCAGGGAGAGTGTCTGGCTGCTTTCCCTGGCTTGCTTATAGGCTTTCAGTAGTTGTTGCTGAAAGGTCGTGCGGTTCGCCAGGCCGGTCAGGCCATCGATATTGGCCATGGCGTCCAGCTTGTCACGTGCCAGTGCCAGTTCTTGCCGTGTGGTGTCGTGCGCTTGCCGATATTGGCGTTGCAACAAGATATGGCACAGCATTTCACTGAACAGCCGCATCAGCGTGAGCTCTTTGTCCAGCCAGTCGCGCTTTTGCAGCACACTGTCGCAGCCAAAGAAGCCCAACACTTGCCCCTGATAAGACAAGGTAACCACGGCAAGGCTCTGGATGCCGTGCGCGGCGAAGCGCATGCGCTCGTTGTGCCCTTCCGGTGGGATGTCCTCCAGCTGGCTCAAGGCCACCAGATGCTGCTTGATCAGCTGCGGTACAAACCAGGCTGACTCCTGTAGCGGGTAGTTTTCGTATAAGTGAGCGGTACTGGGTACACCGGCACGACACCATTCCTGGGTGTTATGAATGTGTAGCGATGGTGCCACCCTGTACAGGTAGCAGCGGTCCACCTCCAGCAAGTTGCCGATACGCGACAGGGCGATGCTGATCTCGCTTTCAATCTCGGCGTGGTCCAGCTGTATCAGCCGGCTGGACATTTCCGACACCATCTGGTGAAAGCGTGACAGCTGGTCCAGCTCGGCGGTGCGCATGGCCAGCAGGCTGGATAAGTGGTCGCGTTGCTGGGTCAGATCGAAGCACGTTTGCCTGGTGTTTTGCAGTAGCCTCTCCCTGGCGTGATCGTAGTGCTGCAATGTCTGGTCCAGCTGATCGATTTCGTTTTGTGCCGCTTGCGTGCCGATACTCTCCGTGCTGTGCCAACGGGCCGTCAGCTGTGCCAGTGGTGCCAGGATCTGGCGTTGCAAGTATCGTTGTGCCAGCCCTGCCAGTAACGCCATGGCTACGATCAATTCGGCCAGGGTCTGGGCGATATCCAGCCACAGGGTGTATTCCAGGCTGCGTAGCGACAAACTCAAGCGCAGGGTGCCCAAGGGTTGTTCGCCGGTGCCGGCAGCCTGTACTGGCAGCTCGATACGATGGCTGGCCGGCTGCTGGCTGCTCAAGGCCAGTTGTACCTGGCCACGGTTATTCAGCAGGCTGACGTCTGCCACGCCTTCCAGGCTTTGTATGCCCTTTAACAGCTTTTGCTCCATGACCGGGTCGACATCCCATACGCTTTGCGCCAGCAGTGGCATGAACTGTTGCTGTACCTGTAGCGGTATGCGCTGCAAGAGCTGTTGCTGTTGCTGGCTGCCCAGATAAAAGCGAACGCCTGCCACCAGCAGGCAGAATGCGCAGCAGGCGGCTACGATGGGGATGAGCCACTGGCGAGCGAGTGGTTTGGCGAGTTTCAAGGCAGGTATTCCAGGGGGATATGGCTGCAATATAGGCAGTTGCAGGGGGCTTGAACAGGGGGTGGCAGGCGTGAAAAAGGCAGCCCGCAGGCTGCCTTGGTTAGCTGGGCGGTTTTACTGGCCCAGGTGGTAGATGGGCAGCGAGGTGGTCTGTTTGAACTCTTTCAGTACAAAGCTGGATTTCACGTCCTCGACGCCAGGCTGTTGCAGCAGCTCGTCCATGACAAAGCGCGAGAAATGCTGCAGATCTTCAAAATATACCTGCAGCAGGTAGTCCATCTCGCCGGTCATGGCATAGCAGTTCACCACCTCTGGCCAGCGCTGTACTGCTTCCATA
This sequence comes from beta proteobacterium L13, assembly GCA_000335715.1. Classification (GTDB taxonomy): domain Bacteria; phylum Pseudomonadota; class Gammaproteobacteria; order Burkholderiales; family Chromobacteriaceae; genus Vogesella. Next base: position 4,797 of record AMYZ01000016.1, on the reverse strand, counting down.
AAACTGGTCAGATGCGCGCTGCCGCCGCGCTTTTCCAGCGAAACACGTACAAATGCCTGCAGGCCCAGGCCCAGTTTGGCCGGGTCCAGCAGTGCTACGTACTGGCGGATTACCCCGGACTCTTCCAGCTGTTTTAGCCGGCGCAGGCACGGGGAGGGGGACAGGGCAACTTTCTCGGCAAGTTCGACGTTGGTCAGACGTCCATTGGCTTGCAGGGCTGCCAACATTTTGATGTCGGTCTTGTCCAGGTTGGCCGTAAGCATGTTATCTCCTGATTTTGGGTTTGCTCTGGAATATTGTTTTATGTTTTTTACTTTCTCGGCACTATATCGCAAGAAAATTGCCAGCAAGTTTACTTAGAATAAAGCGCCTGAGCCAGACATTTTACACGGTGGCAGCAGATCACCGCAGGCTGAGTGAACAAGAGGAGACGCCGGTAGCCGCTAAAGCAGGCTGCAGGCATGCGATTCGGGCATTTATACGCTGGTGGCCAAGCTGCCGGCATGGTGCTGTGTTGTATTTTCATCTCCCGCTCTGCCTCGATGCGCCCCGGTAACTGGCACGTCGCCGCAATACCCAACAGAGAAGCAGGCCCACGCAGGCCGCAAGAGGAGAGATAGATGAAAATGGAACATCCGCTGATGAACCCGCTGGCCACCGACGGTTTCGAGTTTGTTGAATACACCGCCCCCGACGCCGCTGGTGTCGAGAAGCTCAAGCAACTGTTCTTGTCGCTGGGCTTTATCGAAGTGGCGCGCCACCGCAGCAAAAACGTCAGCCTGTTCCGCCAGGGCGACATCAACTTCATCCTGAACGCCGAGCGCAGCCAGCCCGCCGCCGAATTTGCCCACGCCCACGGCCCATCCGCCTGCGCCATGGCTTGGCGCGTGCAAAACGCCGCCAAAGCTTACGAATACGCCCTGGCCCACGGCGCCACCCCGTACAACCGCCCGGTAGGGGCCATGGAGCTGAACATTCCGGCGGTGGAAGGTATCGGCGGCTCTGCCCTGTATTTTGTTGATCGCTATGGTCACGACAAGAACATCTACGATATCGACTTTGTGCCGCTGGAAGGGGTAGAGCAATACCCTGCTGGTGTGGGCCTGATGGTTATCGACCACCTCACCCACAACGTGGTGCGCGGCAATATGGAGAAGTGGGGCGGCTTCTACGAGAACATCGCCAACTTCAAGGAAATCCGCTACTTCGACATCGAAGGCAAGCTTACCGGCCTGGTATCCAAGGCCATGACCAGCCCGTGTGGCAAGATCCGCATCCCGATCAACGAGTCGTCCGACGACAAGAGCCAGATCGAGGAATTCCTCAAGCAGTACAACGGCGAAGGCATCCAGCACATCGCGCTGACCACCGACAACATCTACGAAACTGTAGAAACGTTGAAAGCACGCGGCACGCGCTTCCTGGATACCCCGGACACCTACTACGCCAAAGTTGACCAGCGCGTGCCGAACCATGGCGAAGACCTGGCACGCCTGCAGAAAAACAGCATTCTGATCGACGGCGCGCCGGTAGAAGGCATCCTGCTGCAGATCTTTACCGAAACCGTGATCGGCCCGATCTTCTTTGAAATCATCCAGCGCAAAGGTAACGAAGGCTTTGGCGAAGGCAACTTCCGCGCGCTGTTCGAATCCATCGAAGAAGACCAGATCCGCCGCGGCGTGCTGAAGGCCGACTAAGCCCGCGCCACCGTATCGCGGCAAAGGGTTGGACGCCGGGCGCCGCGGTACGGTAAACGGCTATATATAAGGTTGGCCGCAGCCCATGCTGCGGCCAACGCATATCGACACTGCAAGACGAGACACACACATGAAACTCGCTACCTATCAGAACCAGACCCGCGACGGCCAACTGCTGGTAGTCAGCCGCGACCTTGGCCGTGCCGTGGCCGTGCCGCACATTGCGGCCAACCTGCAAGCCGCACTGGATAACTGGGCGCAAGCAGAACCCAAACTGCAAGAAGTGTACGTAGCACTGAACCGGGGTGAGGTAGCAGGTGAATTCACTTTTGATCAAGCGCGTTGCCACAGCCCGCTGCCGCGCGCCTACCAGTGGGCCGACGGCTCTGCCTACCTGAACCACGTGGAGCTGGTGCGCAAGGCGCGCGGTGCCGAGGTGCCGGAAAGCTTTTATACCGACCCGTTGATGTACCAGGGCGGCTCCGATGCCTTTCTGCCGCCGCGAGCCGGCATCCCGCTGCGGGACGCCGCGTGGGGGCTGGATTTCGAGGGCGAAGTGGCGGTGATAACCGGCGACGTACCACTGGGTGCCGATGCGGCCGAGTGCGCCAAGCACATCCGCCTGCTGATGCTGGTGAACGACGTGACGCTGCGCAATCTGATCCCCAACGAGCTGGCCAAGGGCTTTGGTTTCTTCCAGAGCAAGCCCGCTACCGCCTTCTCGCCGGTGGCTGTTACCCCCGACGAGCTGGGTGACGCCTGGCAAGACGGCAAAGTGCACCTGCCACTGTTGGTGGATTACAACGGCGCGTTCTACGGCAAACCGAACGCTGGTGTGGAAATGCAGTTCAACTTTCCGCAACTGGTGGCCCATGTATCGAAAACGCGCGAGCTGGTGGCGGGCAGCATCATCGGCTCTGGCACCATTTCCAACCGCGACCGCAGCGTAGGCAGCTGCTGCCTGGCCGAACAGCGCATGATCGAGATCATCGATACCGGCGCTGCCATCACCCCGTTCATGAAGCTGGGCGACAGCGTACGCATCGACATGAAAGACGCCAGCGGTGCCAGCATCTTCGGCGCCATCGAGCAAACCGTGGTGCAGCATGGCTGATGCGGCCAACGTTGGCCGCATTCTGTACGGCTACTTTCGCTCCTCGGCCGCCTACCGCGTACGCATTGCTCTCAACCTGAAGGGGCTGGCGTACCGGCAGGCGCCGGTGAGCCTGGTAAAAGCCGAGCAGCGCAGCGCCGACTTTCTGGCGCTGAACCCGCAGGGCCTGGTACCGGCGCTGCAGGATGGCGACCTGCTGCTGACCCAGTCGCTGGCCATCTGCGAATACCTGGACGATGCCTACCCGGATACCGTGCAGCTACTGCCAGCTGACCCAGTGCTACGCGCGCGCGCCCGAGCCTTCGCTCAGGCCATTGCCTGTGACATCCACCCGGTAAACAACCTGCGCATCCTGAACTACCTCAAGACGGAACTGGGGCAGGATGAGGCTGCGCGCAACACCTGGTACCGGCACTGGGTGCAAGAAGGCTTTGCCGCGCTGGAGCAACAGCTGGCGGCCGGTGCAGGGCAGTACTGCTTTGGCGACACCGTCACGCTGGCCGATGTGTGCCTGCTGCCACAGGTATTCAACGCCCAGCGCTTCAATGTGGACATGGCGCCGTACCCCAAGTTGGCCGCCATCGCCGAAAGTTTGGCCGCCATTCCTGCGTTTGCCGACGCGCATCCGTCATGCCAGCCGGACGCATCCTGAGTTGTCTCGTACTGATACACGCCCTGCCATTGAAAGATGGCAGGGCTTTTTATATGTGCGGCGGGACAGGATCTGTTGCAGGAGGGGTGCCAGCGCAGCCGCATGGGGTGCAGAACTTGCGTCTGCAGGCTTGCAGCCATATAGACATGCTGCACGACCAGCCCCCTCCGGCGCCGTTCTGCGACGACACTGCCACGACATGGGCTAGGGGCATGGCTACACCAGTAACGTGTGCAGGGTGCAGTCTCGGTTCGTCGCGCTCGCCAAGCGGTTGGCCGCTGTGATGGCTACCGTTACTTACGCGCATCTGCGGCCTCATCCAATGTTTCTTGAGCTGCATCTACAAGGCAGCCGCATTGCTACCGCTAGCAGGTTCGTGTTTGCCTGCTGTGGCCGGTTCTGTGGGTGGTGTTGCTGCAAGTGCTGCAGAGTTATGCAGATGACAGGCAGGCGATTATGCACAAAGCAGGGCAGGGTGTGTCCGTGCATCTGGCCAGATATCTACAGTGGAGTCCTGCGTAGGCAGGCACGGCGCGCAAGCGACGCAGCCGGTATCAATGTGCCAGCACCGATCAGGGTGGTTAAGTGCGCGTGTGGCAGACTGCGTTAATACTGAATCCGTATATGCGGCCAACTCCTTGTGTCTGGCGCTGCTGTGCGCAAGTGCCACATGGTAATCAACTAGTGTGTTGCAGGCATGGCAGGGTTCACACCGCGGCGAACAGCCTTGCGGCTACGGAAATGCAGATTTTTGCGCATTTTTTCCATAAATGCCTTGACGCCTTTGGCTACGTCTGCTTTAATGCGTGTCTCTGATGCAGCGCGACAGCGTTGAGCAAGAAGGCCAATTAGCTCAGTTGGTAGAGCAACGGATTGAAAATCCGTGTGTCCTTGGTTCGATTCCGAGATTGGCCACCAAAAAACTTGCCGGTACTACACCAGTCAGCAGACTGGCCAATTAGCTCAGTTGGTAGAGCAACGGATTGAAAATCCGTGTGTCCTTGGTTCGATTCCGAGATTGGCCACCAAATACAAAAACCCCAGCTAGCAATGGCTGGGGTTTTTTATTCTGGAAAGCGGCTGGTCTATGGTGTGCTGTAACTCTCCAATATAAACCAGCTTGTGTGACGTGACCTCCTCCCAACTAACCGAGCGGTCTGACTTAGAGATCCCGGGCTTCAAGGTGGGCGAGCCGGAACTCGCAGGGAGTCCGGTCGCCCAGCGAGCTATGTGGTCTAAACTCATTGTAATCCTGTTGCCAACGTTTGCCCATGTCACGGGCATCATTCAGCGGCAGAAACCAATGTACGTTCAGGCACTCATCCCGCAAGCTG
>AMYZ01000015.1 GCA_000335715.1 beta proteobacterium L13 | reverse complement strand
TAAAATTGCTAATCCAAAATCCGAGCCAGTTACCAATCTGACAGAAAAAATAGCCGCAAGCTTTTCTCAAAAGAAAGTTGCGATATCAAAAAATATTTCGCAAAAATGGTCAAAAGACAACGTAATTTACGATTTGGCTGAGAGAATGAATGAAATTATCGCACTAATAGAACGAGCCAATTCAGTTAAGAAGAATTAGAATCTCCACGGCATTCAGTACTTTATGATTTCAGTACGCCCACATGAAAATATGAAATAGATAAATTAAGCATGTCGCAGATGGTAAATAATAAAGCCCGCATTCGCGGGCTTTATTGCGGCTTTATATGTCATCGAATGCAAGCTTATCAGTCGTTTAGGCAAGCTTATGCGTCGTTCGACGATTGCCCTACATAACTAAGTTGCAAGAGCTGCCAGAAATCGGGAAATAGCAAATTAACTGTAAAAAAAGCCTCGCTACCGCGAGGCTTCTGAATTTGCAACACGCCCATCGTGGTGCAGCTTTATGTGTCGTTGAGAGCAAGCTTATCTGTCGTTCTGGCAAGCTTATGTGTCGTTCGATGTTCTGACAATGACTCAATCCCAGCTCAGCGCGCCGCCAGTCTGGTACTCGGTCACACGCGTCTCGAAGAAGTTTTTCTCTTTCTTCAAGTCGATCATCTCGCTCATCCACGGGAACGGGTTGTTTACGCCGGGGAACAGCTGGTCCAGGCCGATTTGCTGCATGCGGCGGTTGGCGATGAAGCGCAGGTATTCTTTGAACATGCTGGCGTTCAGGCCCAGGACGCCGCGTGGCATGGTGTCTTCGGCGTAGGCGTATTCCAGCTCGACGGCGTGCTTGAACAGCTCGGTGATGTCAGCCTTGAAGCTGTCGGTCCAGATTTCTGGCTGTTCCAGCTTGATGGTGTTGATCAGGTCGATGCCGAAGTTGCAGTGCATGGACTCGTCGCGCAGGATGTACTGGTACTGCTCGGCGGCGCCGGTCATCTTGTTCTGGCGGCCCAGCGCCAGGATCTGTACGAAGCCTACGTAGAAGAACAGGCCTTCCATGATGCAGGCAAACACGATCAGCGATTTCAGCAGGGTCTGGTCGGTTTCCAGGGTGCCGGTTTTGAATTCGGGGTTGCACAGCACGTTGATGAACGGCAGCAGGAATTCGTCTTTGTCGCGGATGGATTTGATTTCGTTGTAGGCGTTGAATACTTCGCCTTCGTCCAGACCCAGGCTTTCTACGATGTACTGGTAGGCGTGGGTGTGGATGGCTTCGTCAAAGGCCTGGCGCAGCAGGAATTGGCGGCATTCCGGGCTGGTGATCTGGCGGTAGGTGCCCAGGACGATGTTGTTGGCGGCCAGGCTGTCGGCGGTAACAAAGAAGCCCAGGTTGCGCTTGACGATGCGCATTTCGTCTTCGGACAGCTGGCCGGTTTTCCACTGTTCGATGTCGCGCTGCATGTTTACTTCTTGCGGCATCCAGTGGTTGGCGCACTGGGCCAGGTATTTTTCCCATGCCCATTTGTGTTTGAACGGTACCAGCTGGTTGACGTCGGTTTTGCCGTTGATCACGCGTTTGTCTACGGCGTTTACACGGCCGGCTGCGGCGGCTGCCGGGGTGGCGGTAACAGGGGTGTCGTCGAAGGACAGGCTCATGGTTTGGCTCCAGTATTATGGGTTTGGGCGGGGGCGTTGGCGGCCCGCCCGGGTTGTCTGTTTGCGTGTAGCCGGTGCGTGTGGTGCTGGCCCGGGCTACGGTGGTGGCGCGCCGTCTGGTGGGAGGGCGCCGCGTCATCCCGAAACCGGCTGGGGGCAACCGGCTTGAGGATGGGTTGGCCGCATGCGGCCAACCTTGGGTGCGGGTTTACTGCTGCGCGCCTGGCAATAGCTGCGGCTGCACGCTGTTGCTATCGTTTACTTTCCACATGCGCTGCATATGGCTGTAGTCGCGCTGGCGCGAGTCCAGCACGGTGATATCGGGGCGGTAATCCAGGTTGAAGCGGATGTCGCCCAGGTACACGCTTTGGCCGGCTTGCACGCTGAACGGCAGGTTCAGCGGCAGGGTAACGATGCGCGGCACGTTGATGGCCAGGTCGTCACCACCGGTATCGCTGCGCCAGCGGGCTACCGCGTGGCCCAGCTGGTAGCGCCCGGGCGGCAGGGCCAGTAGCTGCAGTTTGCCGTCTGCCGAGGTGCTGCCCACCGGGCCAAAGATGGTGTCCTGGGCAAAGTCGGCGCGCAGGCTACCTGACAGTGCGTTGTCCACGCCGTGCCAGTACAGCGTGGCGCTGGCGGTGTCTGGCGCGTAGGTGCGTACGGTCATGGCAACAATGGCATGGCCCTGGCCGGCTGGGGGCTGCACGCTGCCGTGCAGCTGGTCGGCGGTGGTGGCGCAGCCAGCCAGCAGGGTGGCCAGCGCGCAGGCGGCAAACAGTCGTGTCATGGTTTCTCCGGTGTGGCAGGCAGCCGGGCTGCCGGGCATCCCGAAACCGGCTGCGGGCAACCGGCTTGAGGATGGGTTGGCCGCATGCGGCCAACCTTGGGTGTTGCTTGGTTTTTGCTTGTTTCCCAGATGCGGCTACGCCTTATCCGGGCTAAGGGCTTTTTTAGAAAAAGTGGGTATAAATCGATAAGTATCAAAGTAAATCTCGCTGGGCAAAGAAGGTTGGCCTAATTAGGCCAACCTTATCAAGTTACTACTTGGCTGGAGGTACTACTTCGATTGAAGCACTTGCGGTTGTAATGATCTTGGTCCGAGGCTCTTTAAACTCCAGAGCACCAGTGGCTTTAACGCCATAGCCAAAATAGATGGCAACAACAAGAACTATACAAAAAATCACAAACGCCCAAGTGGACTTATCCATTCTCCTCTAAAGCCTTACTGGCAGCTTTCGCAGTCCGGGTTGTCGATGCTGCAGAACTTGGCATCGGTGGCCGGGGTGGTGTCTACCACGGCTGCCGGGGCGGGGGCTGCGGCTGCGCCGCCTGCTACCGGTACGGCGTTCAGTTCGCCGCCACGGCCGGTGGATTTCTCGGCCGAGCTGGCGCCCAGGGTGCGCAGGTAGTAGGTGGTTTTCAGGCCTTTTACCCAGGCCAGCTTGTACAGCTCGTCCAGTTTCTTGCCCGATGCGCCGGCCATGTACAGGTTCAGCGATTGTGCCTGGTCGATCCATTTCTGGCGGCGGCTGGCGGCTTCTACCAGCCAGCTTGGGTCTACTTCGAACGCGGTGGCGTAGATGGCTTTGAGCTCGGCCGGTACGCGGTCGATGCGGCCCAGGCTACCGTCGAAGTATTTCAGGTCGGCGACCATTACTTCGTCCCACAGGCCCAGTTTTTTCAGGTCGCGCACCAGGTATTCGTTGGTGACGGTGAATTCGCCGGACAGGTTGGATTTCACGAACAGGTTCTGGTAGGTCGGCTCGATGGAGGCAGACACACCAATGATGTTGGCGATGGTGGCGGTAGGGGCAATGGCCAGCACGTTGGAGTTACGCATGCCGTGTTCGGCGATGCGCTTGCGCAGGCTGCTCCAGTCCATGCGTTCGCTGCGGTCCATTTCCAGGTAGCCGCCGCGTTCGGCCGCCAGCAGGTTGATGCTGTCGTGCGGCAGGATGCCACGGTCCCACAGGCTGCCTTTGTACGATGGGTAGCGGCCGCGCTCTTCGGCCAGCTCGGTGCTGGCCATGTAGGCGTAGTAGGCCACGGCTTCCATGGAGATGTCGGCAAACTCTACGGCGGTGTCGCTGGCGTACGGTACGCGCATCTGGTGCAGGCAGTCCTGGAAGCCCATGATGCCCATGCCTACCGGGCGGTGCTTCAGGTTGGAGTTGCGTGCTTTTTTCACCGGGTAGAAGTTGATGTCGATGACGTTGTCCAGCATGCGCAGGGCCACGCGTACGGTGCGTTGCAGCTTCTCGGTGTCCAGCTCGGGGCCGTTGGCGCCTTGTTTCAGGTGGCGCGCCAGGTTCACGGAGCCCAGGTTGCACACGGCGATTTCGTCGTCGTTGGTGTTCAGGGTGATCTCGGTGCACAGGTTGCTGCTGTGTACCACGCCCATGTGCTGCTGCGGGCTACGGATGTTGCACGGGTCTTTGAAGGTAACCCAGGGGTGGCCGGTTTCGAACAGCATGGTCAGCATTTTGCGCCACAGGCTCAGCGCCGGGATCTGCTTGAATACGCGCAGCTCGCCGTTGCGGCCTTTTTGCTCGTAGGCGGTGTAGGCTTTTTCGAAGGCCTGGCCGTAGATGTCGTGCAGGTCTGGCGTTTCGCTAGGCGAGAACAGGCTCCACTCGCCACCTTCCATCACGCGCTTCATGAACAGGTCGGGGATCCAGTTGGCGGTGTTCATGTCGTGGGTGCGGCGGCGGTCGTCGCCGGTGTTCTTGCGCAGCTCCAGGAATTCTTCGATGTCGGCGTGCCAGGTTTCCAGGTAGGCACACACGGCGCCTTTGCGCTTGCCACCCTGGTTTACGGCGACGGCGGTGTCGTTGACTACTTTCAGGAACGGCACCACGCCTTGCGATTTGCCGTTGGTGCCCTTGATGTGGCTGCCCATGGCGCGTACTGGCGTCCAGTCGTTACCCAGGCCGCCGGCAAACTTGGACAGCAGGGCGTTTTCCTTGATGCCTTCGTAGATGCCGTCCAGGTCGTCGGCGATGGTGGTCAGGTAGCAGCTGGACAGCTGGCTACGACGGGTACCGGCGTTGAACAGGGTAGGGGTGGACGACATGAAGTCGAAGCTGGACAGCACGTTGTAGAAGGCGATGGCGCTTTCTTCGCGGTTCACTTCGTTCAGCGCCAGGCCCATGGCCACACGCATGTAGAAAGCCTGCGGCATTTCGATGCGGGTGTCGTCGATGTGCAGGAAGTAGCGGTCGTACAGGGTTTGCAGGCCCAGGTAGCCAAACTGCAGGTCGCGTTCCGGTTTCAGCGCGGCGCCCAGTTTTTTCAGGTCGTATTCGCCCAGCTTTTCGTCCAGCAGCTCGGCGGCAATGCCTTTTTTCACGTAGCTAGGGAAGTACAGCGGGTAGTGCTGGCCCATTTCTTCCTGGCTGATGGCTTCGCCCAGGATTTCCAGGCGGATATTGCCCAGCAGCAGGCGTGCGGTCACGTAGTCGTAGGCCGGGTCTTGTTCGATCAGGGCGCGGGCGGCCAGGATAGACGATTTGTTGACTTCTTCTTCCGGTACGCCGTCGTAGATGTTCTTCAGCGTTTCGGACAGGATGGCGTCCACGTCGGTGGCGGCCAGGCCCTGGCAGGCGGATTCGATGGTGGCGCGCAGGCGGGCGATATCCAGAGGCAGCTTGCGGCCATCCTTGCGGATCACGTTGATCTGGATCTGGTGCAGGGCTTCGCCACGGGCGGCGCGTTCTTGCGAGCGCTGGTCACGGTACAGCACGTAGGCGCGGGCCACGTCGTGCTCGCCGGCGCGCATCAGCGACAGCTCTACCTGGTCCTGGATGTCTTCGATGTGGATGGCGCCGCCTTCCGGTTTGCGACGCATCAGGGAGCTGACCACGGCCTCGGTAAGGTGCGCCACTTTGTCGCGGATGCTGGCGGAGTTCACGCTTTGCGAGCCCATTACCGCCAGGAAGGTCTTGGTCATGGCGATAGAGATTTTTACCGGCTCGAAGGCCACCACGGCGCCATTGCGGCGAATGGTCTTGTACTGGCTGTAGTCGGCTTGCGGCGCGGCTGCGCGGCCCAGTTCGGCGGCGGTGTTGGCGTCGGTGGTGGTCAGTGGCATTGTCATTGCCCTCGTGATGGGTAGGTTATTCGATGCTTCCGGCGGCGGCGGGCATGTCTTTTTGACATGCGGCACGCGGGCGGAAGGGGTCGCGCAGCGGTGGTGACGGCCGGGCTGTGGACAACTCTGTTGAAAAGCTGTGCGCCAGCTGTGCACAAACACAATATATGCTGTTTTGACCGGAAAGCGACGCAAATTCTAGTGGTGAAGTGTGTGCGGGACAAGTCTTGACAGCTGCCGCAAAAAGCTGAAAGCCGCGCCAGTACTGGCTTTGCGCGGCAAACTTATTTTTGCAGCCCGCGCAGGGCGCGCGGCGGGGCTAGCTACAACAAGGGTTTGCGGCTGCGTCACTTTTGCCACAGCGGGCGTTTTATGACATGTGTTGCGCTGTTGCGACGGCAAAAAAGCAAAAAGGGCGGTTTTCACCGCCCTTGAACACTATATGTTGTGCCTAGCTGAGCCAGATCAAACTGGCCATGCGGCCGGTAACCTGGTCGCGCCGGTAGGAAAAGAAGCGTTCGCGCTCGATCACCGTGCAGGCGTCGCCGCCGTAAACGGCGCTGACGCCGGCTGCGGCCAACCTTTGCCGCGCCAGCAGGTAGATATCGGCCAGGTATTTGCCGTCGGCGATGGGTTCGAATGCAGTGGCGGCATGGCTGTCGTGCGCCATGAAGGCAGCGCGCACCTCGGCACCAACCTCGAAAGCCTCGGGGCCAATGGCTGGCCCCAGGTAGGCCATGACGTTGGCCGCATCGACTTGCATGGCGTCCAGCGTGGCTTCGATCACGCCACCGCACAGGCCGCGCCAGCCAGCGTGGGCAGCGCCCACCACGGTGCCGGCACGGTCGGCCAGCAGCACGGGCAGGCAGTCCGCGGTCATCACGGCGCACACCGCGCCAGGGGTGCGGCTAAAGCTGGCGTCCGCTACCGGTACGCTACCGGGCGCCACCGTGGCGGCGTCCACCACGGCAATGCCGTGTACCTGCTGCAGCCAGGCGGGCTCGGCAGGCAGGGCGGCGCGCAGCAAGGCGCGGTTGGCCGCTACGTTGGCCGCATCGTCGCCTACGTGGTCGCCCAGGTTCAGGCTGGCGTAGGGCGCGGGGCTGACGCCGCCGTGGCGGGTGGTGACCAGGCTGCCCACGTTGGCCGCAGCGGGCCAGTCTGGCGTGAACCAGCCGGTATCTGCTGCGGGCGTGTGCATGGGCTTAGCGAACATAGTGCACTTCGACGTCGTAGTTGTCGTCGTCCCAGTCATCGTCGTCGTCTTCGTCCAGCGCTTCGGCCTTGGCGGCGGCTTTGGCATTGGCGGCGGCAAATTTCTCGTCGCGTTCGGCGCGCAGCAGAGCCAGCAGCTGCTTCATATCGTCCGGCAGTGGCGCTTTCCAGCCCATTTCCTTGCCGGTGGCCGGGTGCACCAGCGCCAGCGAGTAGGCGTGCAGCGCCTGGCGTGCCAGGGCCTTGACGGCGGCGTCGGCGGCTTCGCTACCGTGGTGGCGCGGGTTGCCGTAGGTGGCGTCGCCAGCCAGCGGGTGCTTGGCTTCGCGCATGTGCACACGGATCTGGTGGGTACGGCCGGTTTCCAGCTTGCACTCTACGTAGCTGAAGTCTTCGTAGCGTTCCAGCACGCGCAGATGGGTAATGGCCGGCTTGCCGCCAAAGCGCAGTACGGCCATTTTCAGGCGGTTGTGCGGGTCGCGGCCGATCAGGGTTTCGATCTTGCCGTCGTAGGGCACCACGCCGGTGGCTACGCAGCGGTAGATGCGCTTGACGGTACGCGCCTGCAGCTGCTGTACCAGGTCGGTTTGTGCCAGCAGGGTTTTGGCCACCACCATCAGGCCGGAGGTGTCTTTGTCCAGTCGGTGCACGATACCGGCGCGCGGGATGTGGGTGAGCTCGGGGTTGCGGTGCAGCAGGCCGTTCAGCAGGGTGCCGGTCCAGTTGCCGGAGGCAGGGTGTACCACCAGGCCGGCTGGTTTGTTCACCACCATGATGTGTTCGTCTTCGTACACCACGGGGAAGTCTACCGGCTCGGCGGTGTAGGCCAGCGCTTCGGGCTGCGGGATCACTTCCACAGTGATGGTTTCGCCGCCCAGCAGCTTGGTCTTGCCGGGCATGTGCTTGCCGTCCAGCAGTACTTTGCCGTCTTTGATCCATTGGGTCATGCGGCTGCGCGAATACTCGGGCAGCAGTTTGGTGAGCGCCGCATCCAGGCGATCGCCGGAAAATTCGTAAGGTACGGAAAGTTGCTGCGCCTCGCCGCCGGCGCCGCTTTCCCCTTCGCTGTCCGCAATATCGTCGTCCAGCAGTTCGTCGGCGAGAATGTCTTGTTCGTTCATGGCTTTGTGGCGTGAGGTAAATCGGGCGATTTTAAAGCAGTCTGGGCCGCTTGTCCTGTTGGCGTGGCGGCCAGATGACAGGTAACTGGCATGCAATGGGCGCTTCATGGCGGGGTAATCGTCGGGCCGTACTATCAAACGGCTGTTCTAAACCAACCCACCATCTACTTGTAAAGTGCCATGAGCAAAAACAACTTCACCCCGCTGGCCAACGGCGCAGACCCGGACGATATCGGTAACAACACGTCAAACAACCCCACCATGCACGACATTCTGGCGGCACGCATTGGCCGCCGCGGCTTCATGCTGGGCTCGGCTGGCGCGGCCGTGTTCGGCAGCATGGGGCTCACCGGCTGTCTGGGTCTGGGCGGCTCGTCCGGCAGTAGCGCTGCGCCTGCTGCGGCGGCGCCTGCCGAAACCCTGCTGGGCTTCAAGCCGGTAGCCAAGAGCCTGGCCGATGCGTTTATCGTGCCAGAGGGCTACACCGCCAGCGTGATTTACGCCAAAGGCGACCCGCTGTTTGCCGGCGTGGCCGCATTCAAGAATGACGGCACCGACACCGGCTACGACCAGCGCGCCGGCGACCACCACGACGGCATGCAGTACTTTGGCCTGAATGCCGCCGGCAAGGCCGACCAGACCGGCGCCAGCCGCGGCCTGCTGGCCATGAACCACGAGTACATCGAACAGGTGACCTTGTTTGCCGCCGGCCCGACGGCGCTACCACGCCCGGCCGCCGAGGCGGATATCGAGATCGCCTGCCATGGTGTGTCGGTAGTGGAGGTGGCCAAAGGCAGCAACGGCCGCTTTGCTACCGTGCAAACCAGCCCGTTCAACCGCCGCGTTACCGCAGAAACCACCATCGAGCTGGCTGGCCCGGCCCGTGGCAGCAGCCTGCTGGTGACCAAGTTTTCGACCGATGGCACCCGCACCCGCGGCACGGTGAACAACTGCGGCACCGGCAAAACCCCGTGGGGCACGCTGCTGACTGGCGAAGAAAACTGGTCCGGCTACTTCAAGCGCGGTAGCGACGCCGCCGCCCGCAGCGCCAAAGAAATCGCCGCGCTGACACGCTATGGCCGCGCGGCGGGTGTCAATAGCCGCTATGGCTGGGAAACTGCCGGCACCGACGACCGCTATGTACGCTGGGATATCACCGCCACCGGCGCTAGCGCCGCTGCCGACTACCGCAACGAGATCAACGGTCAGGGGTATATGACCGAAATCAACCCCTACGACCGCAATAGCGTGGTGAAGAAGCGCACGACCACCGGCCGCTTTGCGCACGAAGGCGCGGCGTTCTCGCTGCTGAAAACCGGCAAGCCGCTGGCGATCTACATGGGCGACGACTCGCAGTTCGAATACATCTATAAGTATGTATCGGACGCAGTATGGGACCCGGCCGACGCCAAGCCAGCCGACCCGATGGCTACCGGCGACAAGTACCTGGACAAGGGCAAGCTGTACGTGGCCAAGTTCAACGCCGACGGCACCGGCACCTGGCTGGAGCTGTCGATGGCCAACCCGCTCATCGCCGGCTACAGCACCTACGCCTTTGCCGACCAGGCCGACATTCTGGTGAACGCCCGCCTGGCCGCCGATGCTGCCGGCGCCACCAAGATGGACCGCCCGGAGTGGAGCTCCACCCATCCCGCCACCGGCGACATCTACTTCACGCTCACCAACAACAGTGGCCGCGTTGCCAGCGGCAGCGACGCCAGCAAGGTGGTGGATGCAGCCAACCCGCGCAGCTACACCGACGTCAAAGGCGGCACCAGCACGCAGAAGGGTAACGTCAACGGCCATATCCTGCGCCTGGCAGAGCAGGGCGACGCCAACGCCACCACCTTCAAGTGGGACGTGTATCTGTTTGGCTCCGAAGCCGGTGCCATCGCCAGCATCAACCTGTCCGGCCTGACCGACGTTAACGACTTCTCCAGCCCGGATGGCCTGCAGTTTGCCGAAAGCACCGGTATTTGCTGGATCCAGACCGATGATGGCAACTACACCGACATGACCAACGACCAGATGCTGGCCGCGCTGCCAGGCCGCGTAGGTGACGGTGGCAAGGTGTCGGTCGCCAACGGCAGCGTGCTGGTGGACACCTATGTCGGCAAGAAGCCTACCAGCGATACGCTCAAGCGCTTCCTGGTTGGCCCGAAAGGCTGCGAGGTTACCGGCGTGGCAGAAACGCCGGATGGCAAGGTGATGTTTGTCAACATCCAGCACCCGGGCGAAGGCACGGCGGTGGGCGACCTGGGCGACCCGAGCAAGTATGTCAGCCAGTGGCCGTCCAATAGCGGCTACGGTGCTGGTAAGCGCCCGCGCTCGGCCACGGTGATGATTACCAAGAACGACGGCGGCCGCATCGGTACCTGATACCCGACCGCGCTAGCCACACCGCCTGCCGGCCTGCCCGGCGGGCGGTTTTTTCATGGCGATGGCGCGCGTTGCGGCGAGAAACAGCTACCAGGCGTGCGCAATCAGCAGTTTTGGTTATAATCGTGCGCAGTCAAACAAGGACACCTCATGAAAAAAAGCTTTGTAGCCTTGCTGGCCGTCGTATTGATGGCAGGTTGTGCCTCGGTGGAGCCGCAGGACGAAACCCGTGGCTGGACGGTAGACCAGATCTACGCCGAAGCCCGTGACGAACTGAACGGTGGCAACTACACCCGCGCCCTCAAGCTTTATGAAACCTTGCAGGCACGCTTCCCTTATGGCCGCCACGCGCAGCAAGCGCTGATGGACCAAGCCTATACGCACTACAAGGATAACGAGCCGGAGCTGGCCATTGCTGCGGCCAACCGTTTCCTGCGCCTGTACCCGGCGCACGCCAGTGCCGACTATATGTACTATCTGAAAGGCCTGGTGCACTTCAATGACGACACCAGTTTCCTGGCGCGCGCCACTGGCCAGGACATCAGCGAGCGTGACCCGAAGGCCGCGCGCGAGTCGTTTAATGATTTTCGCGAGCTGATTACCCGCTACCCGCAAAGCCGCTACGCCGAAGATGCCACGCAGAAAATGCAGCGCCTGGCTACCGCACTGGGCGGGCACGAAATGCACGTGGCCCGCTACTACATGAAACGCGAAGCCTGGCTGGCTGCGGCCAACCGTGCGCAGTCCGTGGTGCAGGAGTACGCCAACACCGGCCATAACGAAGAGGCGCTGGCCATCATGGAGCAGGCCTACGGCAAGCTGGGCATGACTGCCTTGCAGGCCGATACCCGCCGCATTCTGGCGCTGAACTTCCCGCAAAGCGCCTACCTGAAGCAGCCGTGGGAATACCGCGGCCAACCTTGGTGGAAGTTCTGGGGCTAAGCGTGCGCTAACCCGCCGTGATGAAGAAAAGCCCCGCAGGCATGCCCGCGGGGCTTTTCTTATGGGCGCCTGGCAGTGCAGCAAGGTTGGCCGCAGGCGTAAAAAAGCCCGCCATAGGGGCGGGCGGGGTATGACGGCGGGCGGTGTTATACCGCGTCTTCGCCGGTTTCGCCGGTGCGGATGCGCACCACTTGCTCTACCGGGTAGACAAAGATCTTGCCGTCGCCGATCTTGCCGGTGCGCGCGGTCTGGATGATGGCTTCGATAGCACGGTCTACCAGATCGTCGGCAATGACCACCTCGATTTTTACCTTGGGCAGGAAGTCCACCACGTACTCGGCGCCGCGGTACAGCTCGGTGTGGCCTTTCTGGCGGCCGAAGCCTTTTACCTCGGTAACGGTCAGGCCGTTGATGCCAATGTCAGATAAAGCCTCGCGCACTTCATCCAGCTTGAACGGTTTGATGACTGCTTCGACTTTTTTCATGGATCGCAACTCCTTGTATGGATAGGGCAAAGCGGGCTGTTGGCAGCATGATTGTCTGGCAATATTCCACCTGCGGCCTTATAAAAGCGGGGGATTGCGTGTATTATTACGCGCTTTCCTGATCCTTGTCTCCATTGTTGCGGGTATACAATGTCGCACATTCTTAAGCTGCGGGGCGGCGTCGCCCTGTCCCAGTTCCGACTTGATAAACTCTTGGCCAATGCGCGCGAAGCGGGTCTACCAGACCTGACTGTCGCCGCCGAATACTGGCACTTCGCCGAAAGCGAGTCGCCGCTATCCGAGGCACAAGTTGCCGTGCTGGAAAAACTGCTGACCTATGGCGAACCGCCGCTGGCACAGGAACCAACGGGTGAATTCTTCCTGGTTACGCCCCGCTTGGGCACCTTGTCACCGTGGGCATCCAAAGCGACTGACATCGCTCGCCACTGTGGCCTGGAAAATGTTTTGCGCATCGAGCGCGGCATTGCGTATCACATCCAGTCTGCTACCCCGTTTACCGAAGAGGCTCGCCAGCGTTTGGCGGGCCTCTTGCACGATCGCATGACGGAAACCGTGCTGGCCAGCCTGGCCGACGCGGACCGCCTGTTCGTGCACGTTGACCCCCAGCCGCTGTCTACCGTAGACATCCTGGGCGGTGGCAAGGCTGCGCTGGATGCAGCCAACGCCGACATGGGCCTGGCCCTGTCGCCGGACGAAGTGGACTACCTGGTAGAAAACTTCATCAAGCTGCAGCGTAACCCTAGCGACGTAGAGCTGATGATGTTCGCCCAGGCGAACTCCGAGCACTGCCGTCACAAGATCTTCAATGCGCAGTTCGTGATCGACGGCGTAGAGCAGGGCAAGTCGCTGTTCCGCATGATTCGCGACACGCACGACGCCCACCCGCAGGGCACCCGCGTAGCGTACAAGGACAACGCCTCGGTCATCGACGGCGCCACCATCGAGCGCTTCTACCCGCAGCCGGGCAGCCACACCTACGCTTACAGCGAAGAGCCGACCCACATCCTGATGAAGGTGGAAACCCACAACCACCCCACCGCGATTTCCCCGTTCCCCGGTGCGTCCACCGGTAACGGCGGCGAAATCCGCGACGAAGGCGCCACCGGCCGTGGCTCGCGCCCGAAAGCCGGCCTGTCGGGCTTTACCGTATCCAACCTTAACGTGCCGGGCTTCCAGCAACCGTGGGAAGCCAAGCAGTACGGCAAGCCAGGCCGCATCGCGTCCGCGCTGGACATCATGATCGAAGGCCCGATCGGCGGCGCCGCGTTCAACAACGAATTCGGCCGCCCGAACCTGGCCGGTTACTTCCGTACCTTTGAAGACGACTTCCAGGGCGAACGCCGTGGCTACCACAAGCCGATCATGATCGCCGGTGGCCTGGGCAACATCCAGGAACAGCAGATCTTCAAGAACGAGATTCCGGAAGGCGCACTGCTGATCCAGCTGGGCGGCCCCAGTCTGCTGATCGGCCTGGGCGGTGGCGCGGCATCCTCCATGGATACCGGTGCCAACAGCGAAAACCTGGACTTCGACTCGGTACAGCGCGGCAACCCGGAAATCGAACGCCGTTGCCAGGAAGTGATCGACCGCTGCTGGCAGCGCGGTGCGGCCAACCCTATCGTGTCCATTCACGATGTGGGCGCCGGCGGCTTGTCCAACGCCTTCCCAGAGCTGGTAAACGACGCCGGCCGTGGTGCCATCTTCCATCTGCGCAAAGTGCACCTGGAAGAAAAAGGCATGACCCCGATGCAGATCTGGTCCAACGAATCGCAAGAGCGTTACGTGATGGCCGTGATGCCGGAAGACCTGGCCACCTTTACCGAGATCTGCGAACGCGAGCGCTGCCCGTTTGCCGTGATGGGTGTAGCCACCGACGACGGCCACCTGCAAGTGCGCGACGACTACTTCGATAACAAGCCGGTCGACATGCCGCTGGAAGTACTGCTGGGCAAGCCGCCACGCATGACCCGCGACGTGAAAACCGTGCCGGTGACTACTGACGCGCTGAACGCCGCCCAGTACGAGCTGAATGAATCGGCCTACCGCGTGCTGCGTAACCCGACCGTGGCCGACAAGAGCTTCCTGATCACCATTGGCGACCGTACCGTGGGCGGCATGACCGCGCGCGACCAGATGGTTGGCCCGTGGCAGGTGCCGGTAGCCGATGTGGCTGTGACCGCGATGGGCTTCAACACCACGCTGGGCGAGGCGATGGCCATGGGCGAGCGCACCCCGGTGGCGCTGTTTGACGCGCCGGCAGCCGGCCGCGTATCGGTAGGCGAATCGCTGCTGAACCTGGCTGCGGCCAACGTAGGCGAGCTGGGCAATGTGAAGCTGTCTGCCAACTGGATGGCCGCCGCTGGCCACGCTGGCGAAGACGCCAAGCTGTACGCTACCGTCAAAGCCATCTCCGACCTGTGCGTAGCCATCGATGTGAGCATCCCGGTGGGCAAAGACTCGCTGTCGATGAAAACCGTGTGGGAAGAGGGCGGCGACAAAAAAGCCGTTACCGCACCGCTGTCGCTGATCATCTCGGCGTTTGCCCCGGTAGCTGACGTACGCAAGACCGTCACCCCGCAGCTGCGCGCTGCCGACAGCGCCTTGCTGCTGCTGGACCTGGGCGAAGGCAAAAACCGCCTGGGCGGCTCCATCTTTGGCCAGGTATGGAACGACATGAACGGCCAGGCGCCGGACGTGGATAGCGCCGACAAGCTGGCGTCGGCCTTTACCGTGATCCAGTCGCTAGTGGACGACGGCAAGCTGCTGGCCTACCACGACCGCTCCGATGGCGGCCTGTTCGCCACGCTGGCTGAAATGTGCTTTGCTGGCCACCTGGGTGCGCAGGTTGAGCTGTCCATGCTGACCGGTGGCGATGCGGCCAACGTCAACGCCGTACTGTTCAACGAAGAGCTGGGTGCGGTGCTGCAAGTAGCTGCCGATGAAATCGACAACGTGCTCAAGCGCTTCGAAATCATGGGTCTGGCGGCCAACGTAGCGGTAATCGGCATGCCGGCTACCGATGGTGTCTTGCGCCTGGTGCATGGCGAAGACGAGCTGTTTGCCCAGAGCCGCGTGGCCCTGCAGCAAGCCTGGTCGGAAACCAGCTATCGCCTGCAGCGCCTGCGCGACAACCCGGCAGGTGCCGATAGCGAATACGCGCAGATTGCCGACGAAACCTCGCGTGGTCTATTTGCCGAGCTTACCTTCAATACCGAAGACAACCCGGCGGCGCCATTCATCGCTACCGGTGCGCGCCCGCGCATCGCCATCCTGCGCGAGCAGGGCGTGAACGGCCAGATCGAGATGGGCGCGGCGTTCACGCGTGCCGGTTTCGAGGCAGTGGACGTACACATGTCCGACGTGATCGCCGGCCGTGTACAGCTGGCCGACTTCAAAGGCCTGGCGGCGTGCGGTGGCTTCAGCTACGGTGACGTGCTGGGTGCGGGCGAAGGCTGGGCGAAGAGCATTCTGTTCAACGGCCAGGCGCGCGAGCAGTTCGAAGCGTTCTTTGGCCGCGGCGATACCTTCGCCCTGGGTGTGTGCAACGGCTGCCAGATGATGTCCAACCTGTCGGATATCATCCCTGGCGCGCAGCACTGGCCGAAGCTGAAGCGTAACGCTTCCGAGCAGTTCGAAGCCCGCTTCGCCATGGTGGAAGTGACCGAGTCGCCGTCCATCTTCCTGCAAGACATGATCGGCTCCAAGCTGCCGGTGGTGGTATCGCACGGCGAAGGCCGCGCGGTATTTGCCCCGGGTGCACAGGAGCAGGTGCTGACGGCGCTGCGCTACGTGGACTTCAGCGGCCAAGCCACCGAAACCTACCCGATGAACCCGAACGGTTCGCCGGCAGGTATCACGGGCGTAACCACGCCGGACGGCCGCTTCACCATCATGATGCCGCACCCGGAGCGCGTGTTCCGCACGCTGCAAAACAGCTGGCACCCGGAAAGCTGGGGCGAAAACGGCGGCTGGTTCCGCATGTTTGCCAGCGCACGCCGCTGGGTCGGCTAAGGTTGGTCGCAAGCTGACAGCAAAACGCCCCGACGAGTCGGGGCGTTTTTTTATGCCTGTCTGCAGGCGAGCAGGGCGGCTTATTTGCGGTGCAGCGCTTGAAACGGTGGCATATTGCCATTATCTATGGAAGTAACAATGCAAAAAGCGCCAGACCGTTACGGTGCAGGCGCTTATGCATGCTGTACTGCTGTGTGGTGCGAAAGGAGAGACTCGAACTCTCACGCCGCGAGGCGCTGGAACCTAAATCCAGTGCGTCTACCAATTCCGCCACTCTCGCCACGACATCAGTACTGCTTTGAGGAAACGGATAATAGACCAATCAGCTTTTTTTGGCAAGCATCCTGATCAAAATAGGCATCGGCAGAAACTTGTGTAACAATATGTTGTCCATGACATTGCCGTCCCCAACAACACGCGCGAGGAGAATCGTCGCCATGCAACCGAACCTTCACACTGCTTACAAAACCACCGCATACAGCGGCGAAAGCCATAAGGTTCTACGTAATACCTATGGCCTGCTGGCACTGTCCATGGTGCCCACCGTTATCGGCGGTGCCATTGGCGCCAACATGAGCTTTGCCTTCATGGCGGCCAGCCCGATCATGAGTGTACTGGCCATGATGGTGGTGATCTACGGCCTGATGTTTGCCGTACAGGCCAACCGCAACAGCGCACTGGGTGTGCCGCTGATGCTGGTCTTCACCTTTGCCATGGGTCTGATGCTGGGGCCTTTGCTGCAAGTGGCACTGAAGCTGTCCAACGGTGCACAGCTGATCATGGTTGCTGGCGGTGGCACCGCAGCCGTGTTCGCCGTAATGGCGGGCATTGCCACCACCACCAAGCGTGACCTGTCCGGCATGGGCAAATTCCTGACCGTAGGTGCTGTGGTGCTGATGGTAGCCATTGTTGCCAACATCTTCCTGCAGCTGCCTGCCATGGCCCTGGCCATCTCCGCAGCCTTTGTGATCTTCAGCTCGCTGATGATCCTGTGGGAAGTGAAAAACGTGGTAGATGGCGGCGAAACCAGCTACATCTCTGCCGCACTGGGCATCTACATCAGCATCTACAACCTGTTTACCAGCCTGCTGCACCTGCTGATGGCTTTTGCTGGCGACCGCGACTAAGCGCTGCCAGGTAGCACAAACAAGCAACGCCGGCCTAGTGCCGGCGTTTTTGCGCCTGCCGGGCTGGCGCTGGCGCCTGAAAATGTACATAATCAAAATAGCAAAAACCATGGGCCACGACACATGCTAGATATCCTCATCACAGCCATATTTGCGGCAGGCAGCAGCGGGGGCGTGGCATGGCTGTTATTGCGCAGCAAAAGCGAAGCGGCCTACCAGCAGGGCAGGGCCGAAGTGCAGCTGGAGCTGGCGCAGCTACAAGGCCAGTGGCACAGCCTGAACCAGCAATGGCAAACACTGCAGCAGCGCGAACAGCACGCGCAAGGCACACTGCAAAGCCTGCACAATCAATACACCGAAAGCCAGCAAAAACTGGCCAGTCTTGCCAGCCATCTGCAGCGCATCCCGGAGCTGGAAACCCGCCTGCAAGCGCGCGAGGCGCAGCTGCAAAGCCAGCAACAGTTGGCCGCAGAGCAGGGCGCTCGCCTGGCCGCCAGCGAAGAGCAGGGCAGGCAGCTTGAGCGGCTGCTGCAAGAGCGCGGCCAACTACAAGCGCAGCTGACTGCCATGCAGCAGGAGGGCGCCCAACTGCAAGTAGACAAGCAGCAGCTGCAAACCCTGCTGGAGCAAGAGCGGCTGCAAACCACAGAAAAGCTGGCCATGCTGGCCAACGCGCGCGAAAGCCTCAGCCAGCAATTCAAAGTGCTGGCCAACGATATCCTGGAAGAAAAAAGCCAGCGCTTTACCGAGCAAAACCGGCAAAACCTCGACCAGCTGCTGGCACCCATGGGCGAACGGCTACAAGCCTTTGGCAAGCTGGTGCAAGACACCTACGACAAAGACAGCAAAGAGCGCCTGACGCTGGAGCACGAGTTGCGCAAGCTGCAACAGCTCAATACCCAGCTCAACCAGGACGCCATCGCCCTGACCAATGCACTCACTGGCAGCAATAACAAAGCCCAGGGCAACTGGGGCGAAATGGTGCTGGAAAAAGTACTGGAAAGCTCTGGCCTCACGCGCGACCGTGAATACCGCGTACAGGTATCCGATCGTGTCGAGCAGGAAGACGGCAGCCAGCGCCGCTACCAGCCCGACGTCGTCATCGACTTGCCGGAAGGCAAACAGCTGGTCATCGACTCGAAAGTGTCGCTCAACGCCTACGTGCGCTATACCGCCAGCGAAGACCGCGCCACGCAAGAAGCCGAGCTAAAAGCCCACATCGCCGCACTGCGCCAGCATATCCGTACGCTATCCGACAAACGCTACCAGGACTTGTACAAGCTCAATACGCTGGACTTTGTGTTCATGTTCATCCCGGTAGAGCCCGCTTACCTGCTGGCCGTGCAGCAAGACATGAGCCTGTTCAACGAAGCCTTCGAGCGGCGCATCATGATCGTCGGCCCGAGCACGCTGCTTGCTACATTACGCACCGTGGCAAGCATCTGGCGCTACGAATACCAGAACCAGAACGCACAAGAAATCGCCCGCCAAGGCGGTGCCATGTACGACAAGCTGGCCAGTCTGGCTGAATCACTGGAAAAGGTTGGCCGCCAGATCGGCCAACTGCAAGACAGCCACCAGCAAGCCATGCGCCAGCTAAGCAATGGCAGCGGCAACCTGATCGGCCGTGCCGAAAAGCTGCGCAAGCTGGGTGCAAAGAGTAATAAAAGCCTGCCAGGCCACCTGCTGAAGGATGCATTGGCAGAAGATGAAGAAGAATCTGCAGAATAATTCTTGCACTGCCATTACCTGTCATCTATACAGAATTCAGGTAACAGAAAGGAGGGAGCAAATCTTGGAATCGCTGGTTTTACTCGTAGTAGCAGTTGGATTTGTTGCGTTCTTTAGCCGTAAAGCGTTAGTCCAGAAGCGAGCACGTATCGCCGTGCGCACGCAGCACCCGGCCTCCCGCCGGCAACGCTCCAACCTCTTTTGATACCTGTTTGTGGTGTTTGGAATGAAGTAGTTTGAAGTTGCATCTAGTCAGACGAACCTTTAGTTTTACTCACCCCAACACAAAGCCGGCCCTTGGCCGGCTTTGTTACGTGAATTGTCATCGCTAACCACTCGATACATTGCAGACGTAAGATCTAGCCCTGCGAACAGATTGCAGTTATTTTGAATTTGTACGTTTTCTAGGCAGCTACATTATCCGGAACCCATGCGCATCAGTCTGCAGACTGATCAATCACAAACATAGCAATCAGCCAGGCACGAGCAGTTCTTGGCATGCCTGACCGCGTTAGAAGTGATCGCTGTGGCGAACATGGAACGCGAGAAAACCCAAGAAAGACGGGACTTTTGGGCGGATTTTCGCAAAAAGATCGGCGCATTGGCCGTGGCCGGTCTGATGGTTCTGACGACGTTGGCGAACCCAGTTAGCCATGAAAAAGCCCCCCAAGGGGTTTAGTATTTACGTCGTATAATGTTTATTATGTTAAATTTAGCCCACAAAAAGCACCGCTTTTGCCCTTCTTGATTCATTTTGCCACTGCAAAATGAATCGGAATCCGATGCAATCACTGGATGGTAAGGCGTTAGCCTTGCCACCCAGTGTGATAGCCAAGTTCCTGAAGCTATGACGCGATGTGCTGCAGATAGATTTGCAGCTCTTTGCGGCCTTGCCATTCGTTGGCCGCAAGTTGATAGACGGCGTGGATTTCATCTGGCAGCCAGTCGGTGCGATTGAACACCATACCGTCGCATTGCACACCATCTTTGGCTAGCCGCAACTTGAGATGCTTGTCGCCAACCATGCGCTGGCTGATAACCTGAAACTTGTCCTGGAATGTGGGCGGTGCAAAGCCTTGGCCCCATACTTCTGCGGCCAACGTTTCTGCCGTGGGCAGGTTCAGTTCCCTGGCACTGAGGCTGCCATCGGTTTCCAGTGTGCGCGTCAAGGTGCTTTCGTCCAGCAGACTTTGCGCCACCTCTTCAAACGCCTGCTGGAATCCCGATAACGCGTGTTCGGCAATGGTTAGCCCTGCTGCCATGGCGTGGCCGCCGAACTTCAGGATCATGCCCGGGTGGCGTTTGCACACCAGATCCAGCGCATCGCGCAGGTGAAAGCCCGCTATCGAGCGCCCTGACCCTTTGATTTCGCCCTCGTCGCCCGGTGCGAACACAATGGTTGGCCGGTGGTATTTTTCTTTCAGACGGGAGGCCACGATGCCCACTACGCCCTGATGCCAGTCATCGCGATACAGTGCTAGTGTGTAGCGTTTGTCGGCATCAATGGCGGATAGCGCCGCCAAGGCTTCGTCCTGCATGCCGTGTTCGATCTGGCGCCGCTCGCGGTTGAGGCGGTCCAGCTCTTGCGCCAGCCGCATGGCTTCGTCTTCGCTGCTGGCCAGCAGGCAGGCAATACCCAGGCTCATGTCGTCCAGGCGCCCTGCTGCATTCAATCTGGGCCCCAGGGTAAAGCCCAGGTCAAATGTGTTGGCTTTATGCGCTGCGCGGCCGGCTACGCGGAACAGTGCGGCTATGCCGGGGGCCATGCGCCCTGCCCGCATTCTGCGCAGCCCGTTATCGACCAGGATGCGGTTGTTGCGATCCAGCCGGACAACGTCGGCCACGGTGCCTAATGCCACGATATCCAGCAGCTCGCCCAGGTTTGGCTCGGGGTTGGCCGCAAAGTGGCCGCGCTGGCGCAGCTCGGCGCGCAGTGCCATCAGTACGTAAAACATCACCCCCACACCGGCCAGGTTTTTGGAGGGAAATTCGCAGCCTGGCTGATTGGGGTTGACGATCAGTGCGTCCGGCAGGGTATCACCCGGCAGGTGGTGGTCGGTGATCAGTACCTCGATGCCACGCTGCCTGGCTGCCTCCACACCCGCTACGCTGGCGATGCCGTTATCCACGGTAACAATGATGTCTGGCTGGCTCTGTGCGGCCAGCTCGACGATTTCCGGCGTTAGCCCGTAGCCGTACTCGAAACGGTTAGGAACGATGAAATCAATCACCCCACCCATGGCAGCCAAGCCTTTTACTGCCACGGTGCAGGCGGTGGCGCCATCGGCATCGTAATCGGCCACCACCAGCATGCGCTGTTTGTTGCGGATGGCATCGGCCAGCCGCACGGCCATGGCCTGGATGTTTTTCATGCTGTGGTAAGGCAGCAGGCCTTTGAGGGTGTAATCCACATCGCTGGCTCTTTCGATGCCGCGAGCGGCGTACAGGCGCGCCATGAGCGGGTGAATGCCCTGCTCGCACAGGTTTTGCTGGCAGCTGGCCGGGTAGCTGCGGGTGGTGATCTGGGTCATTGCGGGTACAGGGTGGCTAAAGGTTGGCCGGGTAGCCAGAATTTCCATAGCTGGCGCGGCGTAATGCGCAGTGTAAAGCCTGCTTCGCCGTCGCAGCTGAGTTCGAGCGATTGTAGCTGACCGGCCTTGAGTGCGGCCAACATGGGGGCGAACCAGTCTTGCTCCAGTCGCTTGAGGGTTTCGCGCCAGCCCCAGGCGTCGCGAAATTGTGCTGCAGCTTCCAACTGATCCAGTACCACATGAACATGCTCGCCTTGCAGGCTGGCAAACTGGTACGGGGCGGCGTCTATGGCCATGCCGCTTTCCGCGGCGAGTGCCTGGTAGAGCGGGTTGTCACTATATAGCAGTGGGGCAAAGGCCTGAGGTGCCTGGCTATTGCTACCCTGCTCGCCCCAAAGCCATACGCTGTTTACCGGGGTGTCGCCGCGCAGCTCGCGGGCATCGTTGGCCGCATGGGTGTACAGCAGCATCTGCATTTCATTGAGGTAGCGGCTCCAGCGCATGCCGTTCTGCCCGCCGGGCAGGTGGTGGTTGATGTCCTGGCCGATGACATCCGGCAGTGGTGTAAAGCTGGCCTCGGTGGCGGCGGGTAGTGAAATGAACCAGCGCGCTGGCGTGGGGGCGTGGAAAACGAAACCGTCCTCGGCAAAAAGCTGGTTGAGGCTGCCAACAAGCTGGTCGGCTTCGTGCTGTGCCAGGTTCATGATGCCTACATCACCCAGTAGTGCGCGGTCGCGGTCCACCCGCAGGTTCACCGGGTCTGCAATGAGCCAGTGCCGGCCGGCGGTGGGTAGCCCTGCCTGGCGTGCCAGGGTGGCGGCCACTGCAAGCTCGGGCAAGTTGAAGCTGCGCAGCAGGTGCTGGCTCGGGGAGGCGGGGTGTGCGCTACGTTGGCCGCGTGCCAGTAGTAATGACAGCGCGGGGGTGCTCAGGTCGCGGCACAGGCTTGCGCCATCGTGGGCGTCGTACCAGGCCAGGCCAGGCAGGTGCAAGGTAAGTTTCATAAAGGTGCCAGGCTGATTTTTATTTTTAACAAAACAATTTTGGATGCGTGTCGAACCATTATCCGCTGCGCACTGTCTCTTGGTTCAGGTTTCGCTGCCAGTTTGACTAGTGGGTTGATTTGGCTAGGGTTTCTGGTTTGCAGTGGCGCGACGTTTTTGCTAGCATGCCCTGCTTTGATATTTTCTGCTGCAAAAGGCGTAGTTTTGCGGCGCAGTATTTAAGCTGATTCGTTTTGCGATGAAGGCTTATGCCACACGAGTCGACTGAACATGAATTATCGCAAACTGCTGGGCTTCCCGCAAAAGTGGGTGACGCAGCTGATAAACAACCCCATGACCTGGCTTGGTGCGGCTGCCAGCTTGCCGTTTATGGGGGCATTAACCGCGCTGGCCATCACCCAGGAGCAGGCATTACCCCAGCCTGCCGCACCGTTGGCGCAGCAGGTCACCGAGCAGCTGTCACTGCCGGCATTGCCGGCTACACAGGCTTCGGGCCTGCGTTACTGGCGGGATGAAGCGGTGCAGCGCGGCGACACCATTGCACGCCTGTTAAACCGCTTGGGCGTAGACGATGGCGAGGCGACGCGCTTCATTCATGCCAGCCCGCTGTCGCGCGACCTGCTGAAGCTGCGCACGGGTGCCACTCTGTCGGTAGAGCTGAACGACCAGGGTGAGTTGTTCGGCCTGCGTTTTCTGAATGATGACGAGAATGGCGAGAAGGTGCTGGTAGTCATCGAGAAAAATGGCGATCAGTGGCAAGCCAGCGCCGATGCACCTGAAATGCAGACCGTGCAGACCGTGCGCTCCGTACTGGTAAAAACCAGCGCTACCGGCGCCTTGGCGCAAGCGCGCGTGCCGGTGGAGGTGCGTACCGGCTTATCCGAGATTTTTGCCGACCAGTTCCCGCTGACTGAATTGCGCGCGGGCGACAAGATCAGCCTGGTGTACGAGACCTTGCAGTACAAAGGCACGCCACTGGCGAGCGGTAATATTCTGGGCGCCGAGATTGTACGCAGCGGCAAGGTTTATCAGGCATTCTATTTCGAGCACGATAGCGAGTCGGGTGCTTATTACGATGCTGCCGGCAAGCCGTTGAAAAAAGGCTTTACCATGCAGCCGGTTGCAGCCCGTATCAGCTCGGGTTTCGGCATGCGTTTCCACCCCATTCTGCGTTCGCTGCGCATGCACGAAGGGGTAGACTACGCGGCCGCCAGCGGTACGCCGATTGCCGCCCCGTCTGACGCCACCGTGGCAACCGTGGCGCAGCAAAGTGGTTATGGCAATGTGGTGGTGCTGAAACACAGCAACAAACTATCCACCCTGTACGCCCACATGAGTGCGTTCCAGACCGGGTTGCGACCCGGCGTCAAGGTAAAAGCCGGCGATATTATCGGCTTTGTCGGCAGCACCGGCCGCTCCACCGGGCCGCATCTGCATATGGAAGTGCTGATCGACGGTCAACCTGTGGACCCGGCCACGACCGCCCTGCCTGTGCCGGGCCTGACGCCCAGCCAGCGCTTGGCCTTCCGCCAGGGTAGCGTTAAGCTTGCGGCCAACCTTCAGCTGCTCAGGGATATACCGGTCAGCGTGGCGCAGCTGGACTAGCCCTGCCCACCCATGCATCGCCCTGGCAGCCCCATTTGCCAGGGCTTTTTTATGTCTGAGATTTATATCGGTTTGATGTCCGGCACCAGTCTGGATGGTGTGGACGCCCTTGTCGTCGATTTTGCCTATAGCCCCATGCGCGTACTGGGGGAAGCATTTGTACCCTATCCCGCTGCGGTGCGTGAGCAGGTGCTGACTCTGCAGCCGGTGGGCCATGATGAGCTGGCGCGTAGCGCTTTGCTAGGTAATACGCTAGCCACACTCTACGCCCAGGCTGTACAGCAGGCGCTGCACGCTACGGGCTTGGTGGCCACCGATATCCGGGCAGTACTGTGCCACGGGCAGACCATCCGCCACGCCCCGCAACATGGCTACACCCTGCAAATTGGCAATCACGCCCTGCTGGCCGAGCTGTGCGGCATTGATGTGATTGGCGATGTGCGCAGCCGCGATGTGGCGGCAGGCGGCCAGGGTGCGCCGCTGGTCCCCGCTTTTCATCAGGCGGAGTTTGCCAGCGCCACCGTGTCGCGTGTCATTCTGAATATTGGCGGCATTGCCAACCTGACCCGCTTGAGCCCCGGCCAGCCAGTGATAGGTTTTGATACCGGGCCGGGCAATATGTTGCTGGACGCCTGGATTCGCCGCCACCGTGGCCTGGACTACGACGCTGCCGGTGCGTGGGCCGCCAGTGGGCAGGTGCAAAGTGCCTTGCTGCAGCGCTTGCTGGCAGAACCATACTTTGCGGCCAACCTGCCCAAAAGCACGGGGCGGGACTTGTTCGACTTGCCCTGGCTGGACGCCCACCTGTCCGCGCACACTCGCCAATACGGGCCGGTGCCGGATGCCGACGTTCAGGCAACACTACTTGCGCTTACCACCCACAGTATCGCGGCGGCGGTGCTGCGCTTTGCCCCATGCTGCCAGGAGCTGTATGTTTGCGGCGGCGGGGCGCAGAACCCGGTGCTGATGGCCAGCCTTGCGGCCAACCTTGCAGGTATTCATATCGAAACGACCGAGGCATTAGGCTTGGCCCCGCAGCAGGTGGAGGCAGCGGCATTTGCCTGGCTGGGCTGGTGCTTCTGCCAGCGCCAGCCGGCCAACCTGCCGGAGGTCACGGGCGCCCGCGGTTTACGCGTGCTTGGCGCACTTTATCCGTATTAAATGTAAAGTGATCGATAAGATACCGGGTAAATTGCCGATATAATGCATGGCTGACTTCATACATTAAATAACAATGCGCCTGTTCAAGCGTAAAGCTGCCGTACGAAATACCCAACCCCTGCCACCCAAGCTGACCGCCCTGCTGCGCGAAGCCTGGTGGTTGCTTATGGCCGTCACCGCGGTTTACCTGGTGATCACGCTGGCCAGCTTCAATCCCGCTGACCCTAGCTGGTCGCATAGCTCGGCCGATACACAAATCCGCAATTACGGCGGTACCTTTGGCGCCTGGCTGTCTGACATCTTGCTTTATCTGTTTGGCTACGCTGCGTGGCTATTGGTAGGTTTCTGCCTGTTTGCCATTGCCTGGGGCTACCGCAAGATCGAGCAAGCCGATTTCCAGACCGGCCCCATGACCTGGGCCGCCTTGCTGGGTTTTCTGGTGACCCTGGTCAGCGTATCCAGCATCGAGGCGCTGATACTGGGTAATAAGGCACTGCTGCTGCCCGCCGGTGCTGGCGGCATGTTGGGCAAGTCGCTTGGCTATGCCGCGGCACATGCTTTTGGTGGCACCGGTGCCGGTCTGCTCTTGCTGGTGCTGGCTGCCATTGGCACCTCGCTGTTTACAGGCTTGTCCTGGTTGAACCTGATGGAAAGCCTGGGTGGCAAGATTGAAGACGCTACCGTGGGTGCATGGCAAGCCTGGCAGGCCAGCAAAGACCGCGAAATCGGCCGCGAAGTGGCCAAGCAGCGCGAAGAAAAAGTGGTGCAGGAAAAGAAAAAAATCGACGAGAAGCCACCGGTACGCATAGAAGCCCCGGTGCTCGAGGTGCCGGTATCGCCCAAGGCGGTCAAGCCGGTGCAGCAGTCGCTGTTTGCCGCCCCGGGTGACGAGGCATTACCTGGCCTCACCCTGCTGGCTCCGCCGAAAGAACAAGGCGAACCGGTATCCGCCGAAACCGTGGAGTACACCTCGCGCCTGATCGAGCGCAAGCTGGCTGACTTCGGCGTAGATGTAAAGGTCATCGCCGCCTACCCTGGCCCGGTGATTACGCGCTACGAAATCGAGCCAGCCATTGGCGTAAAGGGTGCGCAGATCGTCAACCTGATGAAAGATCTGGCGCGCGCACTGAGCCTTGTGTCCATCCGCGTAGTGGAAACCATCCCCGGCAAAACCTATATGGGCCTGGAGCTGCCCAATCCGAAACGCCAGATTGTGCGCATGTCCGAAATCGTGGGTTCGGAAAGCTACCAGAACATGCCATCCAAACTGGCCATGGCGCTGGGTAAAGATATCGCGGGTCAACCGGTATCGGCCGACCTGGCTAAAATGCCGCACGTACTGGTGGCGGGCACCACCGGTTCCGGTAAATCGGTAGCGATCAACGCCATGATTCTGTCGGTGCTTTACAAAGCCACCCCCAAAGAAGCACGTTTGATCATGGTGGACCCGAAAATGCTGGAGTTATCGGTATACGAAGGCATTCCGCATCTGCTGGCCCCGGTGGTAACCGACATGAAACAAGCGGCCAACGCGCTGAACTGGTGCGTAGGGGAAATGGAGCGTCGCTATCGCCTGATGTCCAAGCTGGGTGTGCGCAACCTGGCGGGCTTCAACCAAAAGATTCGTGACGCCGAAAAAGCCGGCGAGAAAATACCCAACCCGTTCAGCCTGACCCCCGATATGCCGGAGCCGCTGGAAGCGCTGCCGCTGATCGTGGTGGTGATTGACGAACTGGCCGACCTGATGATGGTCGCCGGCAAAAAAATCGAAGAACTGATTGCCCGCCTGGCGCAAAAAGCACGTGCAGCGGGTATTCACCTCATTCTGGCCACCCAGCGCCCGTCGGTAGACGTGATCACAGGCCTGATCAAAGCCAACATCCCGACTCGCATTGCCTTTCAGGTATCCAGCAAGATAGATAGCCGCACCATTCTGGACCAGATGGGCGCGGAAACCCTGCTGGGGCAAGGCGATATGCTGTACCAGCCGCCGGGCACCAATTACCCGCTGCGCGTGCACGGTGCTTTTGTCGCCGATGAAGAAGTGCATCACGTGGTGGAGTTCCTCAAGACCACAGGCGAACCAGACTATGTAGACGGCATCCTTACTGGCACGCCGGAGGGGGATGATGCAGGGGGTGAAATGGGCGCGGCAGGTAGCGGTGATATGGAAGCAGATCCGCTGTACGACGAGGCCGTAGCCATTGTGATCAAAACCCGCAAGGCGTCCATCTCATCGGTGCAGCGTCAGCTGCGCATCGGCTATAACCGCGCAGCCCGGCTGATCGAACAAATGGAAGCTACCGGCATCGTGTCTGCCATGGAAACCAACGGTAACCGCAGCGTACTGGTGCCCATGCGCGAAGAATAAGTACCCTGCCCTTTTCATCTGCAATGGCCGCCCAGCGGCCATTGCTTTTTATCGCTAGCCGGTTAAGCTAGGCGCACTCGTTTTGTACTGGACAAATCATGCCCGCACTGCTGAAAGAACCCGCATTTCGCCACGACTACACGCCAAAAACAGGCATTCTGCTCATCAACCTGGGCACCCCTGCTGCACCCACAGCCAAAGCACTGCGCCCTTATCTCAAGCAGTTTCTGTCAGACAGCCGGGTAATTGAAATCCCCAAGGCAATCTGGTGGTTCATTCTCAATGGCATCATTCTGAATGTGCGCCCGGCAAAAAGCGCGGCGAAATACGCCACCATCTGGACGCCGGATGGCTCTCCGCTGCTGGTGCACACCCAAAAGCAAACCACGCTACTCAAGGGCTTGCTGGGCGAACAAGGCATGCGCAACCTGGTAGTGGACTACGCCATGCGCTACGGGCAGCCATCCGTGGAGCAAACCATGATCAAGATGCGGGAGGCCGGAGTGGAACGCCTGCTGGTGATACCGCTCTACCCGCAATACGCAGGCTCATCCAGCGCCACGGCACTGGACGACGTATTCCGTACCCTGCAGAAAATGCGCAACATGCCGGAAGTGCGCACCGTGCGTCACTTCCACGATCACCCTGCTTATATACAAGCGTTGGCAGACAGCGTGCGGGAGCACTGGCGCCTGAATGGTCGCGCAGAAAAGCTGGTGATGAGTTTTCATGGCGTGCCACGTTTCACGCTGGATAAAGGCGACCCTTACCACTGCGAATGTCTCAAAACAGGCCGCTTGCTGGCTGAAGAACTGGGGCTGAGCAAGGCGGAATATGTTGTCAGCTTCCAGAGCCGCTTTGGCAAGGCGGAGTGGATCAAGCCTTATACCACCGAGGTGCTTACCCAGCTGGCACGTGATGGGGTATCCAGAATTGATGTCATGTGCCCGGGCTTTGTAGGCGATTGCCTGGAAACCCTGGAAGAAATTGCCATGGAAGGAAAGGAAGATTTCCTGACTCACGGTGGCAAGGAATACCGCTATATCCCCTGCCTGAACGAGCGTCCGGCATGGATTACGGCCCTGGCAGAGATCGCTGCGGCCAACCTGGGTGGCTGGATAACAACACCGGATGATGCAGAAATGCGACAGCTACGTGCCCGCAGCTGTGGCGCAAAAAGCTAGAAAAAGGCTAATTTTTTTCACAAAGGCGCACCTCAATGGTGCGCCTTTGTTCATTTATGAAAACTTTGTTCAATAAGTGCATGGTGCAACACACCATAAAGAGGCATGCGACAAAATTGTGTCGAACAATATTCAAAACATTGTTTGCGACCTTCGTTGACACTGAAAGAAACGGCTCCGCATAATCCTTGCCATCTGCTCATCCAAAAGATGTAACGCAGGTTTTTCAAGTCACAGACTTAAGATCAGGGGAAACACAAGATGAATAAATTTGCTCGTCTGAGCCTTTTTGCGGCTGCCGCCATTGCACTCACTGCCTGCGGCAACAAGGAAGAAAAACCGGCTGGCGAAGCATCCGCCGCAGCTGCTGAAGCTGGCGGTGAAACCGTTGTCAAAATCGGCCAAGTATCGCCGCTGACTGGCCCGATTGCCCACCTGGGTAAAGACAACGAGTTGGGCGCCAAGCTGGCCATCGAAGACCTGAACGCTGAAGGCGTTGAAATCGGTGGCAAGAAAGTCAAATTCGAACTGGTATCCGAAGACGACCAGGCCGACCCGAAAATCGGTACCCAGGTTGCCCAGCGTCTGGTTGACGCAGGTGTCGTTGGCGTTGTTGGCCACCTGAACTCGGGTACTACTATCCCGGCATCCAAAATCTACTCCGACGCTGGCCTGCCACAAATCTCCCCATCCGCTACCAACCCTGACTACACCAAGCAGGGCTACAAAACTACTTTCCGCGTGATCGCCAACGACGTTCAGCAAGGTAAAGCACTGGGCGAGTTTGCTGTTGACGGCCTGAAA
Organism: beta proteobacterium L13; assembly: GCA_000335715.1. Lineage (GTDB taxonomy): Bacteria > Pseudomonadota > Gammaproteobacteria > Burkholderiales > Chromobacteriaceae > Vogesella. The sequence continues at coordinate 77,279 of AMYZ01000015.1, read as the reverse complement.
GCCAAAAAAGTAGCCATCATCGATGACCGCACTGCTTACGGCCAAGGCCTGGCGGATGAATTCGAAAAAGCAATCAAGGCCAAAGGCGGCTCTATTGTTAAGCGCGAATTTACCACCAACACCGCTACTGACTTTAACGCCATCCTGACTTCGATCAAAGGCTCTGCGCCGGACGTGATCTTCTACGGCGGTATGGATGCACAAGCTGGCCCGCTGGCCAAGCAAATGCAGCGCCTGGGCATCAAAGCCAAGCTGATGGGCGGCGATGGCTGGCAGACTCCGGAGTTCATCAAGCTGGCTGGCGAAGCATCCGAAGGCCAGTACTCCTCCAGCTGCGGCATGCCGCGTGACAAGATGCCTGGCTTTGCTGCTTTCAACGACAAGTTCAAAGCCAAGTACAACACCGAAGTTCAGATCTATGCTCCATACGAGTACGATGCAGTTCGCGTACTGGTAGAAGCCATGAAGCGTGCAGGCTCCACCGACCCGAAAACCTACCTGGCTGAAGTTGGCAAAACCAACTACACCGGCGTAACTGGCCCGATCGCCTTTGATGAAAAAGGTGACATCAAAGACGGCGCCGTAACCGTTTACCAGGTTAAAGGTGGCAAGTGGGAAGTGGTTTCCACTGTAGGTGGCCCGGCTTCCGCCGCACCAGCTGCTAGCGCTGCCCAGTAATTTTTGCTGGCATTGCCCTGAAACGGCGCCTTCGGGCGCCGTTTTTCATTTGCACTTGCGCAACAATACATGGCTGGCTAATATGTTGCGCTGCAGTGCCGATTGTATCCTTTCGCCACTCCCTGCTTTTCTTGCAACCCGCCACCCTTGGGCTTGCGGAAAACGCGCCCGCTGTACTACCGGCCCCAACAGGGCGGGTATCACGCCTGAAATCCACCTGACATCACCTATAAAACAATGCCCCCGCGCAGGGGCAGGGACAAGCTTTACCATGAACAAAATCATTAATGCCTCGCTGGTTGCCGCTACGGCTGCCGCCCTCGCCGCATGCGGCGCTTCCGATAAAGCTGCTACCGCCGAAGGCAGTGCACCCGCCGCGGCTGCTGGCCAACTGACTGTAAAAATAGGTTCGGCCAACCCGCTCACCGGCCCGTTTGCCCACTGGGGGCGTGACGCAGACAACGGCGTACAGCTGGCTATTGAAGAAGCCAATGCCGAAGGCGTGACCCTGGGTGGTCAAAAAGTAAAATTTGAAGTGGTCTCCGAGGACGACCAGGCAGACCCCAAAGCGGCGACACAAGTGGCCCAGCGTTTTATTGATAGCGGTGTTGTAGCCGTAGTTGGCCACCTGACCTCTGGCGCAGCCATCCCTGCTTCGCGCATCTACAACGATGCCGGCGTACCGATGGTGGCAGGCTCGGTAACCAGCCCGAAATTCACCCAGCAAGGCTACAACAATACCTTCCGCATCATTGCCAATGACCTGCAGCAAGGCCAGGCGCTAGCCAAATTTGCGGTTGGCCAGCTGAAAGCACAGCGCATCGCCGTCATTGACGACCGCACTACTTACGGCCAGGGTCTGGCCGATGACTTTGCCAAATCGGTAGAAGCCGCGGGCGGCAAGGTGGTAAAACGCGAGTACACCACCAATAGCGCCACCGATTTCATGGCCATTCTGACCTCGCTGAAAGGCCAGAATCCGGACCTGATCTTCTACGGCGGCATGGATGCCCAGGCCGGCCCGATGGTGAAACAGCTGCGCAAGCTGGGCATGAAAGCTGCATTTATGGGTGCTGATGGCGTGAATACGCCAGAGTTTGCCAAGCTGGCTGGCAAGGACGCCGAAGGTGCTTACGCATCCAGTGCGGGGGCGCCAAAAGAAGCCATGCCTGGTTACGCCAGCTTTAACGACAAGTTCAAAGCCCGTTTCAAGGCCGACATCCAGGCTTATGCACCTTATACCTACGACGCTGCCCGTGTCCTGCTGGATGCGATGAAGCGTGCTGACTCGGCAGACCCGAAGAAATTCCTGCCGGAAATCGCCAAGACCCAGCTGCAAGGCGTGACGGGCGAGATCGCCTTCGAACAGAATGGTGATATCAAGAACGGTGCCGTGAGCTTGTACCAGCTGCAGGTCGGTAGCTGGAAGGGTTTGATGCCGGCTAGCGCCAAGGAAGCTTCCGCAGCACAGTAAGGCAAAAGCGCCTTGCGGCGCTTTGGTTTGCCAAGTGGCCCTCGATGATTCGAGGGCCTTTTTCATGGCGACAACGGCAGGTCGGCAACGCGCTGTGCCCGGTTCAGCCTTGTTTTCAGGCGTGGTGGCGCTCGGCCATGGCTTCGCCCAGGCGCACGGGCTTGGCGGGCGCCCAACTGCTGTCAAAACGGATGGTGTCTTTGGGGTACAGCAGTACCACGGTAGAGCCCAGCAGGAAGCGGCCCATTTCTTCGCCCTTCTTCAGGACAATCTGCTGGTCGAGGTAGCGCCACTCGCGCACTTCGCCACTGCGCGGCGGGTTGACCACGCCGTGCCATACCGTAGCCATGCTACCCACAATGGTGGCCCCTACCAGCACCAGCACAAAGGGGCCGTTATCGGTTTCAAACTCGCACACGACGCGCTCGTTGCGGGCAAACAGGCCAGGCACACCACGGGCGGTAGTGGGGTTTACCGAGAACAGATCGCCCGGTACGTGAATCATGCGCAACAGGCGGCCATCTGCCGGCATATGAATGCGGTGGTAGTCACGTGGGCTGAGGTAGATAGTGGCAAAGTGGCCATTGTCGAACTTGGCCGCCAGCGCAGTATCGCCGCCCACCAGGGCGGTGGTGCTGTATTCGTGGCCTTTGGCCTGGAAAATCTGGTCTTGCCGAATGGGGCCAAACTGGCTGATGGCACCATCTACCGGGCAGATGAAGGCAGCAGGCGCCAGCGGGCGGGCACCAGGCTTGAGCGTGCGGGTGAAAAAGCTGTTGAAACTGCTGTAGCTGGCCGGGTCAGGGTTGGCCGCTTCGGCCATATTGACTTGGTAGCGTTCGATAAACCAGCGTATCAGACGCGTGGTGGCTTCGCCGGCTTCAGTATTGGCAATACGGCCCGCCAGCAGGGTAAGTGCCTGTTTTGGCAGCAGGTATTGCGGCAGAACAGCTAGACGATAGCGCACGGCGTAGACCTTTATCTCATTTTCAGCCGGCCATTATAACGCCACCACCTGCAAATGCTAAGTACGGTGCCGCAGCATGGCAGCACCGTACCTGGCAGGGTTAAGCCCAGCCAGCCAGCACTACCTTGCCGGTGGTGGCATTGCTTTCCAGCAATGCGTGGGCGTGGCGCAGGTTGGCCGCATTGATTTTGCCTGGCTGCGTAGCCAGCGTACTGCGGATGCGCCCCGCCTCCACCAGCCCGGCAACGCGCTCCAGCAGGCGGTGCTGGGCGATCATGTCAGGCGTAGCAAACAGCGAACGCGTAAACATCAGCTCCCAGTGCAGCGAGATACTCTTGCGCTTGAGCTGGCGTACATCAATCGGCTCCGGGTCGTCGATCAGCGCCAGCTTGCCTTGTGGCTTCAATGCTTTGACGATTTCGTCAAAGTGGCGGTCGGTCTGGTTCAGGCTGATCACGTAGTCCACCTCGGCAATATCCAGCGCGGCCAAGCCAGCTGTAAGCGGCTGGTGGTGGTTGATGACATCCTGCGCACCCAGCTCGCGCACCCACGCCTGGCTTTCTGGACGTGAAGCGGTGGCAATCACCTGCAAGCCGGTTAATGTGCGAGCCAGTTGAATCAGGATGGAGCCCACGCCACCGGCAGCCCCCACAATGAGCAAACGCTCACCTTGATGGGCGCCTTCTTGCAAACCCAGACGGTCAAACAGCAGCTCCCAGGCGGTAATGGCAGTAAGCGGCAGGGCTGCGGCCTCGGCAAAACCCAGCGTACCCGGCATGCGGCCAACGATGCGCTCGTCTACCAGCTGTAGCTCGCTATTGCTGCCATCGCGCTGGATGGCACCGGCGTACCATACGCGGTCGCCCGGGCGGAATAAAGTGACCTGCTCACCCACGGCTTCTACCACCCCTGCAGCATCCCAGCCCAGAATTCTGGGCTTATCCTGAGCTTGCTCCGGCAGGCTCTTGCGGATTTTGGTATCTACCGGGTTCACAGAGATGGCTTCTACCCGCACCAGCAGGTCGTGCCCACTGGCTTGCGGCGCTGGCAGGGTAAGGTCTTGCAGTGCCAGCTCGTGCGAGGCAGGCAGGCTGGCAAAGGCGGCAATAGCTTTCATGAGGTTTCCTTTCGGGTAAGCAGGTAGCCAGTGTGCCGCAATCCTATTGATACGATTAGCCACTACAATGTGGAAACACTATCCGTATAGCCAGACAATGGGGCGAGTCATGAAACTGGACGCCATGGCCTTGTTTGCCGTAGTGGCAAACGAAGGCAGCTTTACCGCCGCCGCTCGCGTTTGCGGGCTACCCAAATCCACGCTGAGCCAGCGCGTGGCCGAGCTGGAAAGCCAGCTGGGCATGCGCCTGCTGCAGCGCACCACCCGGCGGCTTAGCCTTACCACCGCCGGCCAGGCCTATCTGGTGCATTGCCAGGCCATGCTGGAGGCTGCCGATGCGGCCGAGGCCGCCATTTCGCGCCTGCGAGACGCGCCCAGCGGGCGGCTGCGCATTACCGCACCGGAAGCCTCCGGCACCCTGCTCTTGCCGGCACTGTTGGCCGCTTTTGCCCAGCGTTACCCGGCAGTAAGCATAGACTGCGTCATCACGGATGCGCAGCTGGACATGGTGGCCGAACGCATCGATCTGGCGCTACGTACCGGGCAACTGGCGGATTCCAGCTTTGTGTCACGCAAGGTAGGTGCTGTCAGCCGGGTGGTGGTGGCGGCGCCGGCCTATCTGGCCACCAAAGGTTGGCCGCAACAGCCTGCCGACCTGGCCCGGCACCAGCTGTTACAGCATACGGTGTTGCCTATCTGGCCATTGCAAGAAGCGGGGGGCACCGTGCAGATCGATGCCAGCCAGGCCACGCTGCGGGCCAATAACCTGAACACCTTGCGCCAGCTTGCCTTGGCGGGCGCCGGTATTGCCCTGCTACCCCGCTTCATGGTGCGACAGGATCTGGCCTCCGGTAGCCTGCAACATTTGCTAGCGACAACCCCGGTTCCGGAAAACCACTATTACGCGGTGTACCCCAGCCGAAGTCACCGCCCCGCCGCGCTCACGGCCTTGCTGGACTTTATCGACGAATACGATCTGGCAGCCTGGCTGGCATGAATGCGTGTTTTCTATCAAGGCAGCTGGCTACTATTCAAGCAAGACTTGAAAGATGAATGGCGTGCCATGCTCGCGTAGCGCTCTGTAACGTCAATATTTGAGCCACGGCAGGTAAGTGGTGTCTTGCCGGTGGTTTTTATGTTGTCAAATGGCAAGGTCGGGCATGCCATTTCGCCATGCAGCATCATGTCTTTGTAATTATTTTACAACCAAGCCCTTGCCAGCCTTGCTTTCAGTGCTGCGGACGAATGCTGCTATAAACCATGCCTTATTACGAAAAATAAATAATGCCGGCTTGATTGAATATTCGGCACTGAATTTATTGGCGCCCGCCGGAGTTGATGGTACGCGTTGAATAAGGTGATTAATTATAGAATCACACCACTTGGCAGTGAATGGTTAATCTGTATCAATTTTGGCGCTCAAGCTTTGCCTGATTTGACCTGATAATTACATCAGGCAAGTATTAACGGGAGTACTTGATGAGCCGGATACAGCGCAAACCATTTATTGCATTACAAGCCGGGTTAAGCCTATGGCTTCCTGTCAATGCCAACAAACGGGATAGCATGCCCCCGCCAGCCCAAGACCCCTCGGCCTTATCAGGTGAGTTCCTGAGCTGGGCGCGGTGGCTGGATACTTTGCGCGATGCCGCCCGCGGCGGCGATTACGCTGCAGTGCAGGCGCTGGCCAAGGGCAAGCTGCGTTTTATCCTGCGCCGCAGCAGCTTGCTGCGCGACAAGGCCATGCTGGGTGTATTGCACCATCGACAGCTTACAGAGGCGCAGGCACTTTGCCAGGAATTCGAACAGGTGATTGGCGAGCTTACCGGCCGCATCATGCCGCCAGCAGACGAATGGCCATTGCCGGTGCGGTTCTATGCGCCGGAGCCCGCCATGACCAGCACAGCCGGGGGGCTGCGCGGCCTGCACGAACGCCGCCATGTGCCCGCCAGGCAAAACCGGCTGGATGCGGTGAGCCAATCGGAAGCACAGCAGGTTTACGGCTGCCTACGGCTTGTACTGCGCCTGCTGCAGCAGCAGGTCAATCTGGCAGAGTCGCAAGTGATGGCGCAAGCAAACGAGATACTGGCGCGTACGGTAAAACTGGGCCATCTGGATGGCGAGCCGGGCACATGACGGCAGGCTTGAGCAGCTTGGGTTAGAATGGCCGCCTCATCCCAGAAAGCTCAATCATGCAGCAGATCGTTGATTTCATCCTGGAGCTGGACAAGCTCAAGGGCGTTACCCGCAAAACCCGGCCGCTGGGGCTGGATCGCCAGGAAAACTCCGCCGAGCACAGCTGGCAGATTGCCATGCTCGCAGCGTCGCTAGCGCCTTATGCCCCGGAGCCGGTGGACATGAACCGCGTTATCGCCATGCTGCTGGTGCACGATATCGGTGAAATCGACACCGGCGACACCATTGTTTACGCCACCGAAGGCTGGGAAGAGCGCAAAGCCGCCGAGCTGGCCGCCGTGCAACGCATTTTTGGCCTGCTGCCTGCCGCCCAGCGCGAGCCGTTCCTGGCGCTGTGGCAAGAGTTTGAGGCAGCTGAAACTGCCGAATCACGCTTTGCCAATGCAGCCGACCGGGCCATGCCGGTATTGCTGAACCTGGCCAATAACGGCCAGAGCTGGCGCGAAAACGGCATTAGCTACCAGCGTGTAGTTGGCCGCATCCGCGAGCCCATCGAAACAGGCTGCCCTGCGCTGTGGGCCTATCTGGCCGAGCGCCTGGCGTACGCCGAAACCCGGGGCTGGTTTGGTGCCTGAGCACAGCCAATGCCATGATAAAAGCCGCCATTAGCTGGCGGCTTTTTGTTGGGTGCGGGTTAGGCGCGTATTGACGCGTGGCGCGCTAGCGCGCGATCAGCAATGGCTTAGGGAATGATCGCCAGCCCGGCCAATGGTTGCCCTTGGGCAATACGCCCCAGGCGGCTGGCTTTGCCGGTTTGCAGGTTCACTTCGTACAGCTGGCTGGCACCCAGCTTCTGCCGCGCGGCCAGAAACGCCGTGTTCTTCACATCAGAGATATCCAGCGACGCCGCCTGCAAGGCGCCATACCCTACCCCGCCAGGCTGCATGCCCAATATGTCCAGCTCCGGCAGGCCCAGGCTGCCAACGGTACGCAGCTGGCCGCCGTCCGGCGACACAAAGGGCTGCTCACCCTCTTTTGAGCCTTGCATGGCCAGGGTGCCGCGCAGCGCATCGATGGTGTACAGCGTGGTGATCTTGTCGTTACGGGCGTTATACGTGTAGGCCGCCGCCAGAATCACCGGCTGCTGGCCGGCCTGGCTGTCGCCATCGGCGTAGTGCAGGTTTTTGTCGGCCTGTGCGCCCTCTTGTGCTGTATTGCCATCGATTTGCGCGCCTGCATCCGGGTGCATACGCAGGTTGGCGCCTTGGTCACTGACAATACGCATACGGTCCACGGCCGGATTGAAATCAAACCCGAAACGTTGCCCCGCCAGCTGGGGCAAGACTGTCGGCGGCCCTACCTGGGTCAGCTGGCCACTCTCGGGTGCGATGGTGAAAACCCGACCGGCGCGCGACAAGCCATACAGAATGCCACGCGCCACGCGATAGTCGATTCCCACCAGCGTATCACCCGCTGGCAAACCAGCTAATGGCTGGCGTGACAGCTCACGCGAGGGCTGGCTGGCATTGATGCGGATCAGCACCATGTCCTGGGTCAGCACATAAAGCTGCTCGGTACGTAGCGGGCCGCGCGGCTCTGGCGGCAGGCTGGCGCAACCAGCCAGCAGACTGGCTGCCAGGCCCAAGAGGCATAGCCGGGTCGAGACAAGGCGTAGAGTATGCATGCGTATCCTTCTTGATGCGCCTTAGGCGCCGTGAGTAGCGAGAGAAAGGGTAGACAAACCACTGCTGCCCTTGTGAACACGTATTTGTACCGGGATGCGCTCTTTCAAGCCTTCCACGTGGGAGATCACCCCGATCATTTTGCCGCTGGCGTGCAAACTGTCCAGCGCATCCAGCGCGACATCCAGCGTTTCCGGGTCCAGCGTGCCGAAGCCTTCATCGAGGAATAGCGAATCTATCGATGTTTTATGGCTCACCAGATCGGATAGTGCCAGCGCCAGCGCCAGGCTCACCAGAAAGCTTTCGCCGCCGGATAAGGTACGGGTGTCTCGCCGCGTGTCGCCCTGCCAGGTATCCACGATATCCAGCTCCAGCTCGCCGCCCTGCTGCCGTTGCAGCACGTAGCGCCCATGCAGGCGGGCAAGCTGGCGGTTGGCCAGGTGTATCAGGTTGTCCAGCGTCAGGCCCTGCGCAAATTTGCGGTATTTGTCGCCCTTGGCTGAGCCGATAAGGCTGTCGAGCCGCAACCAGATATCAAGCTCGGCCTGCTGCTGCGCCATGTCGGCCAGCAGCTGCTCTTGCTCGGCGCTGCGCCGCGCGTCGTCGTCCAGCAGGCTTTGCAAAGCCCCCAGCCGTGTCAGGGCGTGCTGGCGACTGGCGTCGTGCGTGGCATGGGCTTGCTCCAGCTCGGCCAGCGCGGGCAGGCCGGCAGCCTGGGTTTGGGCTGCGGCCAACCTTTGCTGGCTACTCTCGGCCACCGCCCGGTGCTGCGCCAGCTGGCTGGCCAGCTGCGCTAGCTGTGTTTCGTAATGCTGTACGCTGGCATCATCCAGCAAGACCCGCTGCCAGGCCGCCTCATCGGCAAAGCCCTGGTCAGCCAGCGCTTGCAACCACTGCTCACGCGCCGCACTTGCCATGCTGGCAGCTTGCTGCAGCTGCTGTTGTTGCTGGGCAAGCTGCCCCTGTAACTGGTTGCTGGCTTGCTCTAGCAGAGGCAGGCTTGCGGCCTGTGCTTCCAGCTCGGCAGCAGGGTTGGCCGCAGCGCCGGGCTCGGCACCGGCAGGCCAGCGGGCGTGCCAAAGCGCTACGGCATTGTGCGCGTGCTGGCTCTGCTGGGCGTGTTGTTGCAAGGCGCTAGCCAGTGTTTGCAATGCGGTTTGGTCCGCTTGCCACTGCGCCCATTCATGCTGGCGCTCGGCCAGCCAGCTTTCCGGCTGCGCGGGCAGATCATAAGCCGCGCTGGCCAGGGTGCTGCGCAGGCTGCTTTCCAGCTCGTTCAGCTGTGCTTGCAGCTGTGCGGCACGCTGGCATTGCTGCTGCCATTGTTGCTGGCTGTCTTGCACGGCTTGCAGTAATAGTGCGTGTTCGTTAGCGGCCTGCTGCTGTAACTGAGCGGCATGTGCCGCATTGGCTTGTGCCGCCTGGCAGGCCTGGCTGGCGGCGTCGGCTGCTTCTAGCTGTCGGGCGTTATCGGCCAGGCTGGTGCTGGCTGCATCGAGTAGCACCGGCCACACCGCTGCGTGCTGCCAGCCATGCTCCTGCACGCCGAGCTGGTCCGCCAGATGCTGCCAGCTAGCCGATAGTGCATCTACCTTGGCTTGCAGGCTTTGCTGTTGCTGTACGGCAGCGTGCAGGCTGGCCTGGCGCTGTGCCTGCTGCTGGTTGGCCGCACGGCCGCTTTCTTCCAGCGCCTCCAGCTCGGCTTGCAGCCGGGTAATGGCCTGCTGTGTGGGCGCACTATCCAGCTGCTGGTATTGCTGGATAGCCGGGTGTTCGTGCGCGCCGCATAGCGGGCAGGCTTCGCCGGCTTGCAGCTGCTGACGATGCGCTTCCAGGCTCTGGATGCGTTGTTCCAGCATCAGGATGTGTTGCTGATCGGCCAGCAGCTTGCGGGTAGCTTTGTACTGCTGGCGCTGGGTTTCCAGCTGCAGCTGCACCGCGTCTATCTGCGGTTGCAGCGCATGCTGCTGTTGCCGGGCTTGCTGCAGGCTGTCGGTTAGCGCGCGCAATTCGCCAGCCTGCCCGGCTAGCTGGGCAAGCTGCGTGTTGTACTGCTGGGCTTGTTGCCACTGCTGGCGCAGCCCGGCCAGGTCTTGCCCTTGCAGTACCGCCAGTAGCGTGGCTTGCTGTTGTTGTGCGGCCAACTCGGCTTGTTGTGCTGCTGCTTGTGCGGCATCCAGCCGCGCTGCCATTGTTACAACGCTGGCCTGCTGCTGCGTCAGCCGGTGCTGACTGTGCGCTTGCGCTGCCTGCTCGGTATGCAGCACTTGGCGCTGTGCTGCCAGCTGGCCAAGCTGGTTTTTCCACAAGGGTAGCCACTGCCCCAGCGCGGCATGCTGACTGCGCCGGGCCAGGCTGTCTGCTAGCTGCTGGTGCTGGCTGGTTGCCTGTTGCAATGCTGCGTCGGCTTCTATTTGCTGCTGCAGTGCCAGCGACAGGGCGTGCTGTGTGCCAGCGGCAAGGTTTTGCTGCGCATGCGCCAGGGCTTTCTGCAAATCCTGGTGGTGCTGTTGCTGCTGTGCCAGCTGTTCAGCGGCGCTCTGGCAGGCGTGCTGCAGCGGCTGTATGGCGGCCGCAGGTTGATGGGCGTCGAGGCTGGCTTGCCAGGGCGCAGCAGCCTGCCAGTTTTGCAGGCTTTGCTGCAGTTGCTGCGCCGCCAGCGCCGCTGCTTGCGCGGCGGCGGCCTGGTCTTGCTGCAGGCGCATCTGCCGGGCTATCTGCAGGCAAGCGCTGGCGCTATCGCCTGCCTGCTGCTGCCATTGTGTCAGCTCGTGTTGCATGTCTTGCCGGCGGGTATCGTCCAGCAGATCTGCTGCACTGGCGCGGGTCTGTAGCTGGGCCAGCAGCTGGCGCTGCTCGCGGGTGTGCTCGAATACGCGCTGCGATATCTGGCCGTAGATGTCGGTGCCGGTCAGTTCTTCCAGCAACTCGGCGCGGTCGTTGGCGCTGGCGTTGAGAAAAGCGGCAAAACCGCCCTGGGCCAGCAGCATGGACTTGGTAAAGCGGGCAAAATCCAGGCCGGTCAGCGCGATGGTCTGACGCAATTTGTCGTTGACCTGGCTGCTCAGGATGCGGCCATCAGCGTGTGCCAGCTCGACTTTGGGGGCCTGCAGGGCGCCATCGGCTTTGTCCCGCGCACGGCGCTGGCTCCAGAAGGCGCGGTAGCACTGGCTTTTGACTTCGAACACCACCTCGGCCAGGCAGTCTGCCGTGTGGCGGCTCATGATGTCGTTACCCCCGGCCGAGATGCTCTTCAGGCGCGGTGTTTCGTGGTACAGCGCCAGGCAGATAGCGTCCAGCAGGGTGGACTTGCCGGCGCCGGTAGCGCCGGTAATGGCAAACAGGCTGCAATCGGCCAGTGGTGGCTGGTTGAAATCGATCTGCCACTCGCCTTGCAGCGAGTTCAGGTTTTTCAGGCGTACGCTCAGTATCTTCATGTTTGCCCTGCCTGTAGTTGCTGCAGGATGTGCTGATGACGGGTGGCCAGCTCGGCGGCCAACCCCTCATCGAGGGTTTCCAGCGCCAGGCGACGGGCAAACACCTCTTGCGGGCTGAGTTCGTCCAGCGTCTCGCGGGGGTTGCCGGCCAGGCTGGCGGCCTGCTGGGGGCGCTCGCGGCGCAGGCGCAGTATGTCCAGCGGCAAGCCGTCGCATAGCTGCGCCAGCCTGTGTTGCAGGTCGGCCAGGTAGTCATCGGCCTGCACGCTCACCTCTAGCCATACCGGTTGTGCGCTGCTGCCGTCCTGCGCGGCTGCGGCCAACTGTGGCCCCAGGCTGGCCAGCGTGCCACGCAGCTGGGCCATGGGCTGGAATACTGGCACCGGCAGGGGGGTAATCTCCTGCACGCCGGTGCTGCCCAGGGTGACCAGCAACACTTCTTTTTGCTGCCGGCATTCGTCAAAGCCCAATGCGATGGGCGAGCCGCTGTAGCGGATATGATTCAGGCCGCCGACCCGCTGCGGGCGGTGGATATGGCCCAGCGCAATATAGTCTGCTGGCGGAAAGGCCGCGGTAGGGAACGCCTCCAGCGCACCAACGTAGATTTCGCGTACCGCTTCGCTGCTGCTGGCCCCCACGGTGGTAAGGTGGCCGGTGGCAATAATGGGCAGCTGCAGACCCAGCGCCATACGCTGCGCGCAGGCTGCGTCGTATACCTGCTGGTAGTAGCTGGCAATGGCTTGCTGCAGCGAGCGTTGTTTATCCTCGGCGCTCTGCCCGGCTTCGCTGCGCATCACGTCGCGCGGGCGGATAAACGGCAGCGCGCACAGCAGCGCGCCAGGCTGGCATTGTTTATTGCGCAGCAGATGCACCATGCGCGCCGGGTCTGCGTCGATCGCCGGCACGACCAGCGTATTCAACCGCGCCAGCAAAGGCTGGCTCTCGGCCAGCGTGGCTACCGAGTCGTGATTGCCCGCCAGCAGGATCAGCTGTACGCCCACCTCATGAAGTGCCACCACCAGGCGGTTGTACAGTTCGCGGGCATAGCTGGGTGGCGCACCGGTATCGAAAATATCACCCGCTACCAGCACGGCGTCGGCTTGTTGCACTGCGACTTGCTGCAGTAGCCAATCAAGAAAAGCCTGATGCTCGGCCTGCCGGCTTTTCCCCATGAAGTGCTGACCCAAATGCCAGTCGGAGGTATGAATAATACGCATGGATAATGCCGTGGAGATAAAGCATGAATGGAAGGTGACGATTCTACCCCGTCAAGGCACGGGCAGATATATCCAATAACGTGGCAGGTAGTCGCTGAGAGCAATACCCATACTGGATGCGGCTATGACGAGTGGGCGGGCAAAAAAATAACCTCCTGAATCGTCACAAGTCAGGAGGTTTTATAAGTTCGGGCCGTAGCCCGCCTCTGAACAGGCTGCGAGGAAGCAGTAATTTCAGAAGATGATTAATGATATAGGCTCATGCTGCCTTGTGACTATGCGTAAAAATACCTACGCACCACCAATATGGCGATCGAACACTGCCATCAATTGCTCATCACTCTCTATGCGCTTGATTTTATTAAAGAAAATTTCAGCCTCGCTATAAGTGCGCTGCAGCAATTTTGCCCATTGCTTGCTGCGGCTTACCGCATAACGGCCGCCATCGGCACGCAACTGACATTGTTCAGTCAAATCGCGTAGCCACAGCAGCGCCTGTGACCACGCGGCCGGGGGCAGCATTTCACCGGTTTGCTGCAGGTGGCGGATACGCCAGCCCAGGTCGGGGCTGGATACCAAGCCTCGCCCTATCATCACCGTTTCGCAACCGCTGATGTCGCGAATGGCCTGGTAATCTTCCAAGGTCCAGACTTCGCCATTGGCCACTACCGGTATCGTCATCGCCTCACGGATACGCGCCAGCCACGCCCAGTGCGCTGGCGGGCGATAGCCTTCTACCTTGGTACGCGCATGCACGCACAGCTCTTCTGCACCGCCCTGCTGGATGGCATGGGCGCATTCCAGCGTCAGACTGGTATCCTCGTAACCCAATCGCATCTTGGCCGTTACCGGGGTGCTGGCTGGCACGGCGCTGCGTACAGCATGCACAATGCTATAAAGAACGTCGGGCTCTTTCAGCAATACCGCACCGCCACGGTGCCGGTTTACGGTAGGGGCCGGGCAACCGAAGTTCAGGTCTACCCCTACTGCCCCCATTTCGGCGGCACGCACGGCATTCTGTGCCAGCCATTCCGGCTCGGAGCCCAGCAGCTGAACACGCACCGGCACCCCGCAGCGCGTGGCCGAGCCGGTTTGCAGCTCGGGCGCCAGCCGTTCGAAGGTACGCACCGGCAGCAGCGAGTTGGTCACGCGTACAAACTCGGTCACGCACAAGTCGATGCCGCCAATACGCGTCAGGACGTCACGCATGACGTCGTCTACCAGGCCCTCCATCGGGGCCAGTACAATTTTCATGTTTACCGCCAATACTTAAGGAGCAGCGCATTGTATACAAGCACGCCACCCGACACCACGCCAGCAGGCATGCGCCTGTACCAGGGCGAGGTGAGCGACATCGCCAGCGCCCTGCCCTTGCTGACCGCTTATCGTGCGTTTTACGGGCTGCCCACCGATACGGCGACCTTGGCCGCCTATCTGCAGGCGCGCCTGAGTGCCGGCGAGGCCACGCTGTGGCTGGCAAGCCAAGCTGAGCAGCCGGTAGCGGTAGCGCTTTGCTACCGCGGCTATTCCACCCTGAGCCTGGCGCGCAACGACCTGCTGCATGACTTGTATGTAGCGCCAGCCTGGCGCCGGCATGGCATAGCAGCGGCGCTGCTGAGGGCCATTCAGCACAGCATCCCGCCTGGTGGCAGCCTGTGGCTGGAAACCGCGCACAGCAACCACAGCGCGCAAGCACTCTATCTGGGCATGGGCTTTGTGCCGGACACGGCCTTTCTGACCATGAGCTGGCAGCGCCCGGCCGATTTGTGAAGCCGGCAGCAACACGGCACAATGCGGCCAACTTAGCAGGAGCGCACCATGACTACCGACATCACCTTGCCCCCGCTGGGGCGTTACCAGCACTACAAAGGCAACCATTACCAGCTGATAGATTTTGCCCGCCACAGTGAAAGCCACGAGCTGATGGCGGTATACCGCCCCTTATACGGTGACATGGCGCTGTGGGTACGCCCGCTGGCCATGTTTTGCGAGCAGGTCACGATTGATGGCGTGACCCAGCCACGCTTTCGCCTGCTGGATACCCCGTGCTGATCTACCGTACCGACCAGTTCCCCATGCCCCTGCCCAACGGCCACCGCTTTCCGGCGGAAAAGTACGCACTACTGGGGCAAGCGGTAGCCAGCATGGCCCCCGACCTGCTGGCAGAAGCCCCCGCCGCCACGCCTGCCGAGCTGATGCTGGCGCACGATGCCGACTACGTTGGCCGCATGCTCGACGGCAGTATCGCACCTGCCACCATGCGCGAGATCGGCTTGCCCTGGAGTGCGGCCCTGGTAGAGCGCAGCTGCCGCTCGGTGGGGGCCACGCTAGCGGCAGCACGCAGCGCACTACAATATGGCGCGGGGGTGAGTCTGGCTGGTGGCACGCACCACGCCGGCCACGCCAAGGGGGGCGGCTTTTGCGTATTCAATGATGTGGCGGTAAGCATTCGCGTATTACAGCAAGAAGGCCGGATTCGCCGCGCAGCCGTCATCGACCTGGACGTACATCAGGGCAACGGCACGGCCGAGCTGTTTAGCGGCGATACCCGGATATTTACCCTGTCCTTGCACGGGGAAAAGAACTTCCCCTTCCGCCGCGTGGCATCTACGCTGGATGTAAACCTGCCGGACGGCACGGGCGATGCCGACTACCTGACAGCACTGGATCAGGCGCTAGCCACGCTGGCTGAGGGCTTTCAGCCCGATATCGTGTTCTATCTGGCCGGTGCCGACCCGTACGAAGGCGACCGCTTGGGCCGGCTGAACCTCAGTCTCGACGGCCTGATGCAGCGCGACGCCCGGGTTTTCGATTTGTGCGAGCAAAAACAGTGGCCGCTGGCGGTCGTGATGGCAGGCGGCTACGCCGTCCCCATAGACGATACGGTAGCCATCCATTGCCAAACCGTGCGTGCCATACTGGCGCGCCACAGCATGAAAGGAGCTGTCTGATGACGATTGCCAAAGCGACATTTGCCGGTGGGTGCTTCTGGTGCACAGAGGCGGTATTCCGCCAGCTGAAAGGCGTAACGGAAGTCATACCCGGCTATATCGATGGCCATCTGGCTGACCCGGACTACGAAAGCGTGTGCCGTGGCAATAGCGGCCATGCCGAAGCCATCGAGCTGCACTATGCGCCGGACACCATCAGCTATGCCACCTTGCTGCAGGTATTCTTCCTGACCCACGACCCCACCACGCCAAACCGGCAGGGTAACGATATCGGCACGCAATACCGTTCGGGCATCTATACGCATAGCGACAGCCAGCAACAAGAAGCGCTGGACATGATTCGCCAGCTCGATGCCAGTGGCGATTACCCCGCCGCCATCGTGACCGAAGTAAAGCCAGCCAGCCATTTTTACCCGGCCGAAAGCTATCACCACGATTACTACCAGCGCAACCAGAGTGCAGGTTATTGCCAGGTGGTGATTTCACCCAAGCTGCACAAGCTGTACCGCAATATGCCCGGCCTGCTGAAAACAAGCTGAATGCGCGCCGCAAGGTGGTTGCCATGCTGCCGCCACCCTACGCCCGCCCCAGTGTTGCCCCCGCCTAGCCAGCCACATGCCAATTGCAGATTTTCTGCCATCCTGCGTTACAATTAGCCCCCCTCTACCGTCACGGCCAACATGACTCCCAGCGCGCACGCCCCGGCCAATACCGGGTTTTTCCGCATCAGGCAATGGCCACACATTGTCAAAGAGCTGCCATGGCGGGTAAAAGGCACGTTCCTGTTGTTATGGGCCCTGCTCTCCATGGCCATTCTGGTGGTGGCCATTCTGCTGACTGAAGAAAGCCGGCAACAGCAGTTTGACGCGGCCAGCCTGCACATCAAGAAAACGCTGGAAGAGCGCCTGCTGATCTGCGAAACCGCGGTATATGGCTTTACCGAACTGTCTGCGGCCAACTATGGCATGGACAAGCTGCGTTTCCGCCAATACGCCCAAGGCATAGGCAACCGCTATCCTTATATCTACCTGATGGGTTTTCAGCCCAAAGTCAGCCTGGCCGAGCGCGAGAACTACGAGGCTTCCATCAGCTTTCAGCGTTATCAGCCCTTCTTTATCAAAGACTACCAAGGCAACGGCGACCCTGGCTGGCTGAACAGCCAGCTCTGGCGGCCATCGCCTGCGCGGCCGTTCTACATCCCGCTAGTCGATGCCGAGCCGCCGTCCGCCAGGCAGTACAACTTCATGCAGGGCCTGGATATCTTGCAAGATGCCATTCTTGGCCCGGCGGTACAGCGCGCTATCCGCAGCAGCGAGATTGAAATTACCCAGCCCTACCAGATGCGCGAGGGGGGGCATGGCTTTGGCTTTGTCAAAGCCATTTATGCAGAAGGCGTGGCACCTACTTCACCCGATGAGCGCATCAGCGCCGCCATCGGCGTGATTACGGTAGGCATCAAGGCAGAAACCCTGCTGGCCATGCAAAGCGGCAACGCCCAGCAACTGAGTATCCGCCTGACCCCCACCATGCCGACGCAGGCCATGCCGGACATCACCATACGTCAGCCACAAGCAGCTACATCAAGCAATTGGCTGGGCGGGCTGCTGTTCCCTGCGCGCTATAGCGAGGTATCGATAGATCGCGATTACTTCCCGTACAAGCTATCCATTTCGCGGCCAACTTCGCCCGGGCACATTCCCTGGTATTTGTACGCTTTGGCCATGGGCGCGTCGGCACTGATCAATGCCCTGCTATTGCTGATTGCCGCCTCGCAGCATAACGAGCGCATGCAAAGCGAGCACTACCACGACACCCTGCACCGGGAGCGCCAGCAAGCCATGGTGACGCTGGAAAACATCGATGATGCGGTGCTGGTGATGAGCCGCGACCTGCAGGTGGAGTACCTGAACCCCAAAGCCGCCCTGCTGCTGAATGTCTCCGCTCCGCTAGTCATTGGCCGCCAGCTCGGCGAGATCTGGCGCCTGCGTTTTGATCTGGCGCGGGAAGCTGTGCTTGACCCGCTGCAAACCTGCCTGCAGACCGGGCAGAAAGTAGACCTGCCGGAAAACGCCTATATCGACCAGGGCGGCAAGGTTTTCTATGTAGAAGGCACCGTATCGCCGCTGCCGGGCCCCGATGGCATCATGCGCGGCCTGGTGATTACCTTCCGCGATATGGCGCCGCTACGCCAGCGCATGGCAGAGGCACTAGAACGCAGCGAAGAGCGGCTCAAGCAGCACCAGGCCGAGCTGGCCCGCGTGGCGCGTATCAATACGCTGGGGGAAATGACCTCCGGCATTGCCCACGAAATCAACCAGCCGCTATCGGCCATCGTCAGCTACAACGAGGCGTGCCTGGGCTTGCTGGAAGACGAAGAGCCAGACCGGATCCTGCTGATTTCCGCCCTGCGCTCGTCGGTAAAACAAGCGCAGCGGGCTGGGCACATCGTCAAAAAACTAAGAGAATTCGTCGCCAGCAAGCAAGCCGAGTTTGTGCCGGTAGACCTGAACCAGGCCGTGCTGAATATCGTCACCCTGATCGAGCCCGAGCTGCGCGACCACCAGGTACAGGTAAAAACCGACCTGGCCGCCGCCCTGCCGCTGGTTTTTGCCGATACCATCCAGGTAGAGCAAGTCATCCTGAACCTGTGCAAGAATGCCATGGAAGCCATGATGGAAACCGAGGGCGAACACCGGCTGTTTTTGTACAGCGAGCAGCGCGGCAACCGCGTACGCGTGGGTGTGCGCGATAATGGCCCGGGCATGCCGGAAGAGGTACGATCGCGCATTTTCCAGCCATTTTTCAGTTCCAAGTCGCAGGGCATGGGGCTGGGCCTGACCATCAGCCATACCATCATCGAAAACATGGAAGGCGTGCTGAGCGCAGACAACCTGCCATCTGGCGGTGCCGAGTTTTACTTTGAATTACCGGTTATGAATACCCCCTATGAAAGCGAAGGAGTGAGTGTGTAATGGCATCCATGACCCCAACGATTTTTGTCATCGATGACGACCCGGCCGTACGGGACTCGCTAGCCTTGCTCATCGGCACCCAGGGCCTGCGCGTGCAGACCTTCGAGCACGCCGAGGCTTTTCTGGAAAAATTCCGCCCGGACGAGATCGGCTGCCTGGTGCTGGATATCCGCATGCCGCAAACATCCGGCCTGGCGCTGCAGGACATGCTGAACCTGCAGAACATCCAGATGCCCATCATTTTCATTACCGGCCATGGCGACCTAGAAGAGTGCCGCCGCGCTTTTCGTGGTGGTGCGGTAGACTTCCTGACCAAGCCCATCAACGCCGTGCAGCTGCTGGAAAGCCTGAAAAAAGCCATCCGCATCAGCATCCAGCAGCAAAAGCAGGAAGCCGAAACCCAGGAAGTGCGCCAGAAACTGGAACGCATTACCGAGCGCGAGCGCCTGATTTTGCGCTACGTGGCCGAGGGCCGCTCCAGCAAGGAAATCGCCCGCGAGCTGGCACTGTCCCCCCGCACGGTGGAGGCCCACCGCGCCAAGCTGTTTGAAAAACTGGATATCAACTCGCTGGCCGAGCTGGTACGTTTCTACCTGAAAGCACTGGATGCTGTACAGCCGGTGCCTGCGCAAGACACCACGCAATGACACGTCTTTTCAATAAAATCGGTCTGGTGGCACGCCACAGCAAGCCCCAGATCATCGAATCGCTGCTGAAGTTGGCCGCACACCTTACCAGCCGCGGCTTTCATATCGTGGTCGATGCCGAAAGCTGCGCGGGCCTGGAAGACGGCAGCTACCCGGTAGTAGAGCGCGTAGACCTGGGCAAACTGGCCGACCTGGTCATCGTGCTGGGTGGCGATGGCACCATGCTGTCCGTCGCCCGCGTGC
This sequence comes from beta proteobacterium L13, assembly GCA_000335715.1. Classification (GTDB taxonomy): domain Bacteria; phylum Pseudomonadota; class Gammaproteobacteria; order Burkholderiales; family Chromobacteriaceae; genus Vogesella. The sequence goes on along the minus strand of AMYZ01000015.1, from coordinate 57,758 downwards.
TGGCCCCCTACCGTGTGCCGCTGGTCGGCATCAACCAGGGCCGGCTGGGCTTCATGACCGATATTTCCCTGCACGAAATGCTGGACGCCATCGACCGCATTCTGGATGGCCAGTTCGTGCCCGAAGAACGCATCCTGCTGCAGGCGTCGGTGATTCGCGAAGACGCCGAAATCGCCAGCGCGTTGGCCTTTAACGATGTCGTCATCAGCCGCGGCGCGCTGGGCGCCATGATCGAGTTCGAGGTGTTTGTCGACAACCAGTTTGTCTACAGCCAGCGCTCCGACGGCCTGATCATCAGCACGCCTACCGGCTCTACCGCTTATTCGCTGGCCTCCGGCGGGCCTATCCTGCACCCTACCCTGCAGGCGGTAGCGCTGGTGCCGATTTGCCCGCAGTCGCTCAGCAACCGCCCGATTGCCATCAGCAACAGCTGCGAAGTGTCCTTCATGCTGACGCGTGGCCTGGATGCGCGCGTGCATTTCGATGGCCAGTCGCACTGCGACCTGATGGAAATGGACCGTGTCATCGTGCGCAGCTACCGCAACACGCTGAAGCTGCTGCACCCTATCGGCTACAACTACTACGACATGCTGCGGCACAAGCTCCACTGGGGCGAGCGCCTGCTGTGAGATAACACCATGCTGCTTACGCTCAACGTCAAAGACTTTGTCATCGTGGACCAGCTGCAGCTGGAGTTCGAGCCGGGCTTTACCGTACTCACCGGCGAAACCGGTGCCGGCAAATCCATCATCCTGGATGCGCTAGGCCTGCTGCTGGGCGACCGTGCCGAGGCCGGTCAGATACGCGACGGTGCCGACCGTGCCGAAATCAGCGCCAGCTTCGACATCGCCCACCAGCCGGACCTGCAAGCCTGGCTGGCGGATAACGCCTTGTCGGGTGACGACAGCGAGCTCTTGATTCGCCGCCTGGTAGACCGCAACGGCCGTTCGCGCAGCTTCATCAACGGCCAGCAGGCCACCCAGAGCCAGCTCAAGAGCATGGGCGAGTATCTGGTGGATATCCACGGCCAGCACGCGCACCAGTCGCTGGTGCGGCCGGAGATGCAACGCGGCCTGCTGGACGCCTACGCCGGCGCCAGCCAGCTGTCGCGTGACGTACGCGCCGCCTGGCAAGACTGGCAACACGCCCGCAAAGCGCGCGAAGACGCTGAAAAGCGCCTGCGCGAGTCCGAGGTGGAACGCGAACGCCTGACCTGGCAAATCGGCGAGCTGGCCGAGCTGGCGCTGCAAGCCGACGAGTGGCCGCAGCTGAACCAGCAACACTCGCGCCTGGCCAACGCCGCCGAGCTGGCGCAGTCGGCGCAGTCGGCGGTGGACGTACTGTCCGACATGGACGGCAACTGCCTGTCGCTGCTGTCGCAGGTACAAAACCGCCTGGGCAAGCTGTCCGGCTTTGACACCCGGCTAGCCGAATCGCTGGCACTGCTGGACTCGGTAGACGCCGAGCTTCGCGAGGTGGTGTATAGCCTGCGCGATTACGGCAGCAGCTTCGACGACGACCCGCAGCAGCTGATCGAGGTGGAAGCCCGCATCGATGCGCTGATGGGCGTGGCGCGCAAGTACCGCTGCCAGCCGGAAGACCTGATCAAAAAACTGGCCGACTGGCAAACACAGTTGGCCGCACTGGAAGCCGCTACCGACCAGGAAGCCCTGGCCACCGCCGAAGCCGCGGCGCTGGCGCGCTATCGCGCCCAGGCCGAAAGCCTGTCCGGCAAGCGCCGCCAGGCAGCCAGCGAGCTATCAGCGCGCATCAGCACCGAGATGCAGCGCCTGGCCATGGAAGGTGCCCGCTTTGCCATCGAGCTGTCCGCCGCCAGCGAACCCACCGCCCACGGGCTGGAGACCATCGAATACCTGGTGGCGGCCAACCAGGGCAGTACCTTGCGCCCGCTGGCCAAGGTGGCGTCCGGCGGCGAGCTGTCGCGTATCAGCCTGGCCATGCAGGTCGTCATCAGCCAGGTAGCCAGCGTACCGACGCTGATTTTTGACGAAGTGGATGTCGGCATTGGCGGGCGCGTGGCCGAGGTAGTGGGCAAGCTGCTCAAACAGCTGGGCCAGCGCTATCAGGTACTGTGTGTGACCCACCTGCCGCAAGTGGCCTCGTGCGGTGACCAGCACTGGCGCGTCAGCAAGTCCAGCGCTGCCGGCCGTACGGTGAGCCGCATTGCACCGCTGGATGCAGAAGGCCGCGTACTGGAAATCGCCCGCATGCTGGGCGGCGAGGACATCACGGCCACCACGCGCCAGCACGCCAGCGAGATGCTGGGCAATAACGCCTGACACGCCTGGCCAAACGTAAAAAAGCCTGCCGGCTAAACACCGGCAGGCTTTTTCTTTGCACGCGCCCCAGGGCTAGCTGCTGGCGGGCGCCTCGGGCAGCAAGGGCACTACCACCGCGGCCGATTTGCGTAGCTGCCGCTCGGCCAGCGCGGGCTGGCGGGTGCGCAGGTAATACTGTGCCAGCTTGGTGCTGCAGCTCACACTCAGCGCCAGAATCTGCTCGTCACGGCCCTCGCTACCGGTCAGCGCGGCAGCCACGCGCTGCTGGTAGAGCGCACTGGCTTCTTCCATGCCGGCGGCGGCAGCGATGGTGGCCATGGCACCGTACAAGGGGGCGTGCAGGTTAGCCTGCTGCGCCGCCACGACACCATCAAGCTTGGCCAGCAAGGGGGCCATGGCCAACGCGCCTTGATGGTCGGCAAGTGCCGGCAGCACTAGGCCCGGGTCGCCTTTGGCGGCGACTTGTGCGGCCAGTGCATACGCTTGCTCCAGCTGTTGCGCGGCGGCCGGGGCATGGCCTGCGGCGAGCTCACCCTGACTCAGCAACAGGGTAAGCGCGGGGCCGGGCGTAGCGGCCTGGCTGGCCTGCAGCTGGCCCAGCAGCGTTTTTACCTCGGTCCATCGCCCCTTGGCCGCATTGGCTTGCAAGGCATTCAGCTGCGCCTGGGCCTGCCAGCGCAGCAGCTGGCTGGTGGTGTAGTCGCGCATCACGGCACCAGACAGCAGCGGGAGCTGCGCGCGGGCTTTATCCAGCCAGGCCTGCCACACATTGGCCGACAGCTGCGGGCTGGCGGCCAGCATACTGGCAACGCGCGCATAGAACACAGCGGCATCCTGCGGTTTTAGCTGGCTAGCCTCACTGGCCAGCTCGTCGAGCGCTTGCGTACTGATACCACCCGGGCGTTGCATCAGCACCCAGGCGCTGGCCAGCAGCTCGGCACTGCGGGCACTGTCTGCCTGGTAGCCCGGCGTGGCCTGCAAACGTGCCAATAGCTCGTTGGCACGCTGTGCCTGGCCGCTTTCCGCCAGCGCCACCACCAGTGCCAGCGCCAGGTTTTGCTTTTCACCCAGCGCGGCCCCGTTTTGTGCGGCCAACTTCTGCAGGCTGGCCGCTACTCCCTGCCACTCCCCGCTCGCGGCGGCTTCGCCGCTAAGCTGGCTTGCCAAAAGCGAATCGCTACTGCCCTGTGCCAGCAAGGCGCCATCCGGAGACTGCGCAAATGCCGCCAGGTCGGCAGGCTGCGTAGACAGACCGCCACCCATGATGCGGTTGAGTACGCCCTGCGCCAGGGCTGCCTTTTGCTCGGGTGCCAACGGCTGACCAGACGGCGAGGCCAGGCGATAACCGCCAAAGAACGCACCGCTTAACAGTATGACAATGACGCCAGCGCGTAATACACCGCGGCCACCACGAAAGAAAGCCATCCACGGCTGATGCAAGCCCAGTTCTTTTTCCAGCTCGGCGCGGATGCGGTTGCGCAGCGCACGCTCGCTGTCTTCCTGACTCTGGCGGCTGCCCAGCTCGCTTTCGCGCTGCAGGCGTGCGTTCAGCTTGCGTAGCTCTTCGTCGCGAATCTGCTTGAGCCGCAGCTTTTCCGGGTCGATCTTGTCCAGGTAAATCTGGCAGTACGGGCACTGGCGCTGCGGGGTTGGCCGCATCATGCGCTGGCAGCCCGGGCACTCGCTATCGCTTACGCTGACATTTTTGTCCAGCAGCGCCAGCGCCGGTTTCATTTCCACCTGGAAGCCAGCGTCGCGGAAGTTTTGTGCGGTACGTTCGGCCTCTTCCTGCGCAATGTCGGCTTTGATGCGGGTAGCGCCACGCTGCTCCAGGTGCTGCATCAGGCGCGTGGCTTTGTCGTGACCCAGCTGCAGCTGCGTGCTGGCTTGCTGTTGCAGCTGCGCCATATCCGGGGATTCGGGAAGGCGGATGATCAGGTCGTAACGGGTGGCGGGGGTATGTTCGTCTGTAGTGTGCTGTGCGTTCATGTCGTGCAGCCGGCGTGGGGGTGCACCAGTTTAGCAAACGCGTGGCAAAACACCACATTTCAATAGCATAGCCACAGGCTGGCAGTGGCTTGTACGCCAGCCTGTGGCGTGGCGCTTAGCGGGTAGACACCGCGATGGCAAACTGGTCGACAGCCTGAACCAGCCGGTCGACATCTGTCACCCGGGTGTCAGGGCACACCAGAATCATATTGTGGAAAGGCGTGATCAGTAACCCGCGGTTCAGCAGAAACAGATGCACGATGTGCTCCAGCTCGCCGTCCAGAATGCGGTCGGCCTCGCTGCCATTGCGCGGTGGCGTAGCGGTGAACTGGAACTCGGTACGCGCCCCTACTTGTGTAACGCACCACGGCAGGTGATGGCGGGTGATGACGTCGCGCAGGCCGGCGGCCAACCTTTCGGCCAGAGCAAACATGTGCTGATAGGCGGCATCGGTCATCACCTCGGCCAGGTTGGCGCGCATGGCGGCCATGGCCAGCAGGTTGGCCGTAAGGGTGGTGCCGATGCCGCTATGCCCCGGTGGCGCGTGGCGCTTGGCGGCTTCGGCGCGGCGGGCCACGTCTTCGGTAAAGCCGTACACGGCGCATGGCACGCCGCCCGCTACCGGTTTGCCCACCACAAACAGGTCTGGCTGCAGGCCGTGGGCGGCGGTATAGCCACCGGGGCCGCTGCTGATGGTGTGGGTCTCGTCAATCAGCAGCAGCGTGCCGTACTGGCGGCACAGTGCCTGCGCCCGCTGCCAGAAGCCGGGCTCGGGTAACACCATGCCGATATTGGTCATGGCCGGCTCGGCCAGCAGGCAGGCTACCTGCCCGTCCTGCAATGCGGCCTCCAGCGCCGCCAGATCGTTGAATTCGATGCTGCGCGTGTGCTGGGTAATGTCGTACACCTGCCCCAGCAGGCTGTCGCGCGTTTGCGGCTGGCCATCTACCAGGTCGACGAACACGTCGTCCACCGTGCCGTGGTAACAACCATTAAAGATCAACACCTGGCTGCGGCCGGTGATGGCGCGCGCCCAGCGGATGGCAAAGCGGTTGGCGTCGGACGCCGACAGCGCAAACTGCCAGTACGGCATGCCGAAGCGGCGCGCCAGCTCTTGCGCCACCCATACGCCGTCGGCGCTGGGCAGCATGGCGGTGTAGCCGCGTTGCGCCTGGCGGGCGATGGCGTCGGCGACCGGCTGCGGGCTGTGGCCGAACATGGCGCCGGTGTCGCCCAGGCAGAAATCCACGTACTCGTGGCCGTCCACGTCGCGGAAGCGGGCGCCGCGCGCCTGATCCACATACAGCGAAAACGGCGTTGACCAGTCGTTCATCCAGTGCAGCGGCACGCCGAACAACAGGTGGTCGGCAGCGGTAGCCGATAGCGCGCGCGAACGTGGCATACGGTTGATGAACGTGTCGCGCTCGGCGGCCATCAGCGCCTGAGCCTTATCCCAATCTATGCCGTGGCGTACCTTGGCCATGGTGTTCTCCTTTGTGTGGCAAGGCTGCGGCCAACCCTGGCAGCAGCCTGCCTATTATCGATATTGTCAGATATCAGACGTGCAGCTGCAGGTGCTCACGCTCCCAGGCGGTGATGGCGCGGTTGAAGGTTTCAAACTCCTTCTCTTTCACCGCGCAGAAAGCCTGCACAAACTCCTCGCCCAGAATGTCGGCCAGCTCGGGGCAAGCCTGCATCAGCTCCACCGCGTCTTCCAGGCTGCGTGGCAGCTCGTAGTCCATGTCATAGGCGCTGTCGCCCATCGGCGCCGACGGCTCGATGGCGTTGACCATGCCCAGGTAACCGCAGGCCAGCGTGGCGGCCATGGCCAAGTAGGGGTTCACATCCACGCCGGGTACGCGGTTTTCCAGCCGGCGAGCAGCCGGGCCGGACGGCGGAATGCGAATACCGCAGGTACGGTTGTCGTAGCCCCAGCGCACGTTGATCGGCGCGGCGGTGTGGCGGCTCAGGCGGCGGTAGCTGTTGACGTAGGGCGCGAACATCGGCATGGCCTGCGGCAGGTAACGCTGCATGCCGCCGATATGGTGGAAAAACAGCGGGCTGGGGCTGCCATCTGGCAGCGAGAAGATGTTATCGCCGCTGGCCGTGCTGACGATGCTCTGATGGATGTGCATGGCGCTGCCGGGCTCACCCTCCATCGGCTTGGCCATGAAGGTGGCGAAAATATTGTGACGGTAGGCGGTTTCGCGCACGGCGCGCTTGAACAGGAACACCTGGTCGGCCAGCGACATGGCGTCGCCGTGGCTGAAGTTGATTTCCATTTGCGCGGCACCCACCTCGTGGATCAGCGTCTCTACGTTCAGCTCGGCGGCCTGGCAAAAGGTGGACAGCTCCTGAAAGAAAGGGTCAAAGTCGTTAACCGCATCGATGGAAAACGACTGGCGCCCCACCTCGGAGCGCCCTGCCCGGCCCGACGGTGGGCGCAGCGGCTCGTGCGGGTTGTTGTTCTGGCGGATCAGGTAGAACTCCATCTCTGGCGCCACCACCGGGCGCCAGCCCTTGTCCTCGTACAGTTTCAGCACCTTGCGCAGCACGGCCCGCGGCGAAATGCCCACCGGCTTGCCGTCGAAATCCTCGCAATCATGAATCACCACCGCCACCGGCTCGATGGCCCACGGCACCAGGCGGATGGTGGCCGGGTCCGGCCGGCATACCATGTCCGGGTCGTTGGCGCCGGCAAAGCGTTCGAACTCGGCAAACTCGCCGTTGACGGTGATGGTGAGCACCGCCTTGGACATCTTCATGCTGTCCTCGGCCAGAAACAGGTTCTTGGGCACGATCTTGCCGCGTGCCACGCCGGTCATGTCCGGTATCACGCATTCGATTTCGTGGATCTGGTGCTGGCGTATAAACGCCGCCAGGGTGTCGTTCATGGTGTTCTCCTCTGCTAAGCCCGTTGCTGCCCGTCCTTGCCCGGCGATCCACCCCTTGCAGGGCAGAAATACGCAGCAAATGCAGGCTTGATGACCGGCAATGTATATTTGATCAAATAACTCAGTCAATATTTGATCAAATCTTTGCGGCGCAGCCTGTGGCGTTTCTGCTATGCTGGCGGGCGCCACCTACCCTTGAGCCTGCAAAACGCACACTCCGCAACATGCGCCAGCTACCGCTGCGGGCATCACACACCATGAAGACTGCCAACGCCTCTACCCTGCAAGACGAAACCTACGACACGCTGCGTCACTGGCTGATGCTGGGCCGCTGGCTGCCGGGCGAACGCCTGAAAATCAAGCATCTGGCCGACGAGATGGGCGTGAGCCAGATGCCGGTACGCGCTGCCCTGCAAAGGTTGGCCGCAGAAAAAGCACTGGTGAACATCCCCAACTGTGGCGTGGCCGTACCGCAACTGACGGTAAGCCAGTTTGACGACATCCTGCTCAACCGTATCCTGCTGGAAGGCCAGGCCGCCTGGCTGGGGGCCAGCCGGCTGGACGATGGCCGCCGCACCGCGCTGGCGACACTCTGCCATGCCATGGACACGGCGATTGCGGCAGACGACGTAAAAGCCTACCTGGACGCCAACGAGCAGTTCCACTTGCTGCTCTACCAGGCCAGTGGCTCGCCGGTGCTGCTGTCACTGATTGAAACCGTATGGCTGTACGTGGGCCCCATTTCCAACCAGCTGCACCAGGACCTGGCCGTGTGGAAAACCATGAACGACGCCCATAGTGCCCTGTTGCAAGCGCTATTGGCCAAGGATGCAGACGGCGTTCGTGCGGCTATCGAGCAGGATTTGCGTACCGCCGGCAGCTATCTGCGCAGCTTATGCAAGCCGGGTTAAGTGACACAGTCGACGATACCTTAAGCATTGCTTATCATTAAGCCTTCCAGCTTCAAGCAGAGCAGGCAATGCAACTGCATCTAGGCACGCTGTACGTCGTGCAACTCACCACGTTTACCCTACTCACCCTGGCCGTGCTGCTGATGGGCTTGCGCTACCCGCAGGAACAGGCGCTACGGCACTGGGGCGTAGGTGGCATTCTGGCCAGCGTCAGCATGTTGCTTATCGCACTGCGCCCGGCCATTCCGCTGTGGCTGTCGGTAGAAGTAGCCAATATCGTGCTGTTTGTCGCACTGTCGCTTACCTGGAGTGGAGCACTGGCGCTGGAGCAGCGCCCGATACGCTGGCGCCTGCAGTTTTCCCTGGTATTGCTGGCTAGCGCCCTGCTGTTGGCCGTATCCAACGCCCCGGCCTATTTTGAGCAACGCGCAGCGCTATACAGTACCTGCTATATGATGTTCAACCTGCTGACATTAAAAGTATTTGTCAGCAGCCAGCATCGGCAACGCCTGGGCTACCGGCTGATTACCACCCTGGTGCTATTGCTGATGCTGGCCCAGATGGGGCGTATTACGCTGGCCATGCACTTCAGCCAGGGCGAGCTGGCGAGCTCGCCTCACTTTGCAATAGCAAACTTTGTCCTCATCCTGCTGGAGTTCGCCAAAATCCTGGCGTTCATTTTTGTCTGCTTTGAAGCACTGGAAATCCGCCTGTACAAGCTTGCCATGCACGACCCGCTGACCGGCCTGTACAACCGCCGTGCATTTCATGAGCAGGCCCAGCTGCGCCTTACCGAACACGCAGGCCAGCCCGTAGCCTTGCTGGTACTGGATCTGGACTTTTTCAAGCAGGTAAACGACCGCCACGGCCACCAGGCCGGCGACGACGTGCTGGCACACCTGGCACGGCTGCTGCGCGCGCAGCTATCGCCTTTTGATGCGCTGTATGGGCGCAGTGGCGGCGAGGAGTTTGTCATCATGCTGTCCGGCAATGCGGCCAACCTGGCGCCGCTGATCGCCGAAAACATCCGTGCGGCATTGGCGGCCAACGTCATTCAGACCAGCGACGCCCAGTCCATACAGCAAACCACCAGCATCGGCATCGCCGGTGGCGTGGCAGGCCAGCACAGCTTGCGCCAGCTAATCATGGAAGCCGACATGGCGCTGTACCAGGCCAAGCAGCAAGGCCGCAATTGCGTACGTAGCGCCATGAAAACCCTATAAGCCAGACGTAAAAAAGCCCCTTGGTGTGAGCAAGGGGCTTTTTGCTGATGTGCTTAACGCAGCAGGCTCATGGCGTACTGTGGCGTCAGATTGGCCTGGGCTTGCACGGCCTGGCTGCTATTGCTCAGAATCTGCTGTCGCGCCAGCTCGCTGCTGGCGGCGGCGTAATCGGCATCCTGTATGCGGCTACGTGCCGCTTCGGTATTGATTGACGAGGTGGTCAGGTTCTCGATGGCGGTGCCAAAACGGTTGGCCGCAGCCCCCAGGTCTGCACGATAACTGCCCAGCTGCTTGAGGTCAGCCTGGATTTGCGACAAGGCCGCGCCCGGGTTGGACAAGTCTATCGTGCCGGTAGCGGTGCCATTGCTGCTATAGCCATTGAGCTTGCTGGCACCACTGGTCAGATCCGGCGCGGTAACACTAAGCTGCTCGCTGGCGGTGCCCTGCCCGCCCACCTGAAAGGTAGCGGTGCTCCCGCCGTTGAACAACTGCTGCCCGTTAAAGGTGGTGCCCTCGATGATCTGCGAATTCGCCTGGGTGAGCTGATCCGCCTCTTTTTGCAAAGCTGCACGGTTCTCGGCGCTCAAGGTTCCGTTACCGGCTTGCACGGCCAACTCTTCCAGGCGCTGGCTGTTCTGGGTAATCTGCGACAGTGCGCCATCTGCAGTCTGCGTCAGCGACACACCATCGTAAGCGTTACGTATACCCTGGGTGTCACCGCGTTGCAGGCTGCGCAGCCCTTCCGCCACCGCCAGTCCGGCGGCATTATCCGCCGCGCTATTGATACTTTTGCCGGAGGCCAGCTGAGCCAGCACCTTTTGCTTGGCCTGGTCTGTCTGGCGTAGCTGCGCCTGATTATTGAGCGCACTGATATTGGTATTGATGCTAAGAGCCATGATGATGCACCTCGGCTATTGATAATTCATTCTAGCAGTTCAATCGCCGCATTCAATAGCAAACCTCTGTTGCAAAACGTTTTTTCCTGCCGACGCGCAGCCAAAGCCACAGCGATCAAGCTTGCCATCGATAAAAGACTAGGCTTATAAATGGCATTGTGCACTGCACAAAAGGAGATCGCCATGCGCCCTGCCACCCCCCCGCCAGATACCACCCTGACTGCCCTGCGTACCGCCTGGCGCAGCCACCAGCAACTACTCGCAGCCTTGCTGCTGGCACAAAGCCGCCTCGGCACCCACTGGCTAAAAGAAGACCGCAACCAGCCCGAACACTACCGCCGCCTGCTGTTACGCCTGATTGCCGACCAAGCCGCGCTAGGCTACGACAGCGTGGCATTGCAGCAGGAGTACGATGATGTATACCGCCACTGGGCCCAGGCCTGCGGCTTGCCGCTACCAACGCCGATGTGGCAATGGCACAGTGCGCAACAACAGCGCCAGCAGCGCATCCTGCTCACCCTGACCCGCGCCGCGCTGCAACACTGCCAGCTACGTTTGGCCAGCGAGCGGCAAGCAGCCTGAGCCATAAAAAAGCACCGTACCCTCATTGAGTACGGTGCTCTTGCCTGGTGGCGGCCAACCTTACCAGCAGCGTTTGATCAGATTACCCAGCTGGATCAGGCGGCCGTGGAAAAAGTGACCGGCTGCCGGCAGCACCATCACCGGCAGCTGTTGCGGGCGCGCCCAGTCCATCACCGCACTTAGCGGGATGACTTCGTCTTCCTCACCATGGATCACCAGGGTATCGGCAGGCACATCGGGTGTGGCAATCTCGTATTTGCCTACCGCTACGCCCATCAGCAACAGCTTGTCCGCCTCGATGACAGCACGCGTGCGCGCGGCCACGAAACCGCCAAAAGAGAAACCGGCCAGCGCCAATGGCAGCTCGCCCAACTCGGCACGGGCATGCGCCACCACAGCCAGTACGTCGTCTACCTCGCCTGCGCCGTAATCGTGCGTGCCTTCGCTCTGGCCCACACCACGCAGATTGGGCAAGTAGCAGGCATAGCCCAGCTGCGACAGCGATTTGGCGGCGGTCTGGATGACTTTATTGGTATTGGTACCGCCCTGGGTGGGGTTGGGGTGGCAAATCACCGCAATGCCCGTGGCCTCGCCCACCGCCGGGATAAAGATGGTTTCCAGCTTGCCTGCCGGGCCGGCGATATCGAGTTTGTGCAGCTGCTTGAGCATCAGACTTTCAGCCTTTCCACGATGCGGCCATTCACTATGTGCTCTTCCACGATTTCATCGATGTCTTCTTTGTCGATGAAGGTGTACCAGGTCTCTTGCGGGTAAACCACCATCACCGGGCCTTCGTCGCAACGGCCCAGACAGCCGGCCTTGTTGACACGAATCTGGCCATTGCCCGCCAGGCCGCGCGCCTTGATCTGGTCTTTCATATAGCCCAGCAGCTCGCTGGCGCCGTGGTTGTTACAGCACATTTCGCCTTCGGCGCGCTGGTTGCAGCAGATGAAAACGTGTTTGTCGAAGTAGCTCATGTTCGTCTCTTACAGGTAGGCGGCCAACCTTGGCAGCTGGCCCGGGGTGTTATTCGTCGGAGTCTGCCCAGCCGGAAATACCGATCGTGGCGGCGTTATCAAACTTGGCGTACTGGCCGATAAAGGCCAGCCGCACACGGCCAGTGGGGCCGTTACGGTGTTTCCCGATAATGGCCTCGGCCTGGTTTTTCAGATCGATTTCGTCCGGTTTGTAATACGCTTCACGGTACATGAAGATAATCAAATCCGCGTCCTGCTCGATGGCGCCGGATTCACGCAAGTCGGACATCATCGGGCGCTTGTCGGTACGCTGCTCCACCGCACGCGACAGCTGCGACAGCGCAATCACCGGCACTTGCAGCTCTTTGGCCAGGCCTTTCAAGCCACGCGAGATTTCGCCTAGCTCGGCGGTACGGTTGTCGTTACGGCCAGAGCCGCTCATCAGCTGCAGGTAATCGATCACAATCAGGCCCAGCTTGCCGCCGTGCTGGCGCGCCAGGCGGCGGGCACGGGCGCGCAGCTCCAGCGCGGTCAGTGCAGGCGTTTCGTCGATGTACATTGGCGCATCGGACAGCTTGCCGATGGCGTAGGTCAGCTTTTGCCAATCTTCGTCACCCAGCTTGCCGGTACGCAGAATGTGCTGATCCAGGCGGCCTACCGAGCCCAGCATCCGCATAACCAGCTGTGCGCCGCCCATTTCCATGGAAAACACTGCTACCGGCAGGCCGGTTTCGATGGCTACGTTCTCGGCAATATTCATGGAGAAGGCGGTTTTACCCATGGACGGGCGGCCGGCCACGATGATGAGGTCGCCCGGCTGCAGGCCGGAGGTCCGCGCGTCCAGGTCGTGGAAGCCGGTGGGCACGCCGGTCACTTCGTCCGGGTTGTCGCGGCTGTACAGCATGTCGATGCGCTCGACTACTTCTTTCAACAGCGCCGGCATCTCCAGAAAGCCTTGCTTGGACTTGGCGGTGGATTCGGCAATCTGGAATACCTTGCCTTCGGCTTCGTCCAGCAGCTGGGCAGCATCGCGCCCTTGCGGGTTGTAGGCCGACTCGGCAATCTCGGTGCCCACCTGGGCCAGCGCACGCATCACCGAGCGCTCGCGCACGATCTCGGCGTAGCGGCGGATGTTGGCCGCAGACGGCGTGTTTTGCGCCAGCGAGGCCAGGTAGGCCAGGCCGCCGATACTGGCCAGCTCGGCGTTTTTGTCCAGGCTTTCCGATACGGTAACCACGTCGGCCGGGCGGGCAATATCCACCAGGCGGGCAATGTGGCGGAAGATAATGCGGTGATCGTGACGGTAGAAATCGCTATCCGTCAACAGGTCGGCTACTTTTTCCCAGGCGCTGTTATCCAGCAGCAGGCCGCCCAGTACCGATTGCTCGGCTTCGATGGAATGTGGTGGTGTACGAATGGCCGCCACAGAGGCGTCGTTGATATCAAAATCGCTCATAAATCCTGGCTTACCCGACAAGACAACAAAGGTTGGCCGCGGCCAACCCTGGGTGCAGGCGGCCAAAGCCCCCTGCCTGATCTGGCTGTGATTCTAGCAGTTTTTACCTGCCACAAAGCCGGAAGACCACGCCCACTGAAAGTTATAGCCCCCCAGCCAGCCGGTGATATCGACTACCTCTCCGATAAAGAACAAGCCGGGCACGTCGTTGGCCATCATGGTCTTGGACGACAGCGCCTTGGTCGACACGCCACCACGGGTAACCTCGGCCTTTTTATAGCCCTGCGTGCCATTGGGCAGCACGCGCCAATGGTGTAGCGCCTCGGCCAGCTGGCGGCGCTTTTTGGGTGACAGGTCGCGGCCACGCACATTGGCACCCTGCCCTTCCAGCCAGGCTTCGGCAAAACGCTTGGGCCAGCCCAGCTCGCCCATGGCATTGGCCAGTAGCTGGTCGCTGGTGGCACGCTCCTCCAGCCAGGCTTCGGCGTCGGTATCCGGCAGCAGGTCGATGATGATTTCCTGCCCCGGCTGCCAGTAGCTGGAAATCTGCAAAATGGCCGGGCCGGACAGGCCTTTGTGGGTAAACAGCACGTTCTCGCGAAAGCGCACCTTGCCAACGCGCACTTCGGTGTCCAGCGATACACCCGCCAGCGGGGCAAAGCGCGCAGCGTCGTCTACGTGGAAGGTCAGTGGCACCAGCGCCGGGTCCAGCTTGGTCACTGGCAGGCCAAATTGCTCGGCCAACTGGTAGCCAAATGCTGTGGCACCGATCTGCGGAATCGATAAGCCGCCCGTGGCCACGACCAGTGACTGGCAGCAAAACGTGCCGATGCTGGTTACCACGCTGAAACCGTCGCCATCGCTGCGGCCAACCTCGCTGACCTGCACGCCCATGCGGCGGTCTACGCCAGCCTCGCGGCACTCGGCGTCCAGCATGTCGATCAGCTGTTGGCTGCTATCATCACAGAACAGCTGGCCCAGTTTCTTTTCGTGGTAGGCAATGCCGTGGCGCTCCACCATGGCGATGAAGTGTTGCGGGGTGAATTGCGCCAAGGCGGAACGGCAGAAATTGGGGTTATCTGACACATAGCAGTCATGCCGGGCGTTGATATTGGTGAAGTTGCTGCGCCCGCCGCCAGAAATGCGGATTTTTTCCGCCAGCTTGGTAGCGTGATCCAGCAGCAGCACACGGCGGCCACGCTGACCGGCGGTGGCCGCGCACATCATGCCAGCAGCGCCGGCACCTAACACGATTACATCGAACTGCACGTGACGAACCTCAAAAAGAATTAGCTTATATAGTGTAGTGATTTGGTCAACAATTGGCGATGCAGGCCAATTACAGTAAACTGTAGCAGTCGAACAGCGCATGCTGTTTTGCTTGTTAACTCTGGAGAGCACGATGGAACACAAACTGCCCGAACTGCCGTACGCACTGGACGCCCTGGCGCCGATCATTTCCAAAGAAACCCTGGAATTCCACTACGGCAAGCATCACCAGACCTACATCACCAACCTGAACAACCTGATCAAGGGCACCGAGTTCGAGAACGCCTCCCTGGAAGAGATCGTGAAGAAATCCTCCGGCGGCATCTTCAACAACGCCGCTCAGGTATGGAACCACACCTTCTACTGGTTTGGCCTGGCCCCGAATGCTGGCGGCGAACCGACTGGCGCACTGGCTGACGCCATCAACGCCAAGTGGGGCTCGTTTGACGAGTTCAAGAAAGCTTTTGCCGCCTGTGCCGTGGGTACTTTCGGCTCCGGCTGGGCCTGGCTGGTGAAAAACGCTGACGGCAGCCTGGACCTGGTATCCACCAGCAACGCTGCTACCCCGCTGACCACCGACAAGAAGCCACTGCTGACTTGCGACGTGTGGGAACACGCTTACTACATCGACTACCGCAACAGCCGCCCGAACTACCTGGAAGGCTTCTGGAAGCTTGTGAACTGGAACTTCGTGGCCGACAACTTCGCTGCCTGATTCCGTTCTGCCCGTTGATGAAAGGCCCCTTGCGGGGCCTTTTTTCTTGCCCGTCCACCACCGTGTGGAAGAAAAAAGCCTGCTTGCAGCGCAAGCAGGCTTTTTTCATACCTTCGTTGCTGGCCGCTTACTGCTCGGCTGGCGTCTGGCTGATCACCACCTTATGCTTCTGGCGCAGTTGCTCCAGATAGGCTGCCATCAGGCTTTGCGACGACATTTCGCCCAGCAGCATGCCCAGCTGGGCAGATTCCTGCGGCGCCAGGGCTTGTGCCGGCTGCACCTTGTCGATGCTATACAGCACGTACTCGCCATTATCACGCTTCACGCCGGCAAAGGCTGGCAGCTGTTTGGGGTTGGCCGCAAATACGGCGCGCAGCTCGGCTACCGGGGTACCGGCAGGGTTACGGCGCGACAGGTTCTTCAGCTCGCCCCAGGCAAATGCCGCTGCCTTGCCGGCTTTGAGCTCGGCCAGCATGGCAGCACCACGCTGTGCGGCCAACTTGGCACCTTCCTTGGCCACCAGTTCGGCACGGATGGTGTCCTGCACTTCGGCCAGCGCACGCTGACGCGCAGGCTGGTGTTCGGCTACCCGCACCACTACCAGTGTGTTGTTGCCCACCTCCACCGGCTCGCTATTGTGCTTTTTGTTCAGCACGTCATCGCTGAACGCTGCTTCCAGCAGTTTGGCGTTGCCCAATACCGCGTCACCAGGCTTGCCGGTACGTGGCAGCAACTCGCTCTGCTGGGCTTTCAGGTTTAGCGCTGCTTCCACCGCTTTCAGCGAATCACCCTGTTGGTAGGCCAGCTCGCCCATTTTCTCGGCAGCGGCACGGTAGGCAGCGGCGGCTTTTTGCTTGCGCAGCTTGTCTACCACAGCGGCTTTTTGCGACTCGAAATCGCTGGCCTTGATCGCGTTAAGCTGCAGGATGTGATAACCGAACTCGGTTTCAACCACTTCGCTGATCTGGCCCTGTTTCATGGCAAAGGCCACGCTTTCAAACGGCTTGGTCATCACACCGCGGCCAAAGAAGCCCAGGTCGCCACCATTGGCCGCAGAGCCCGGGTCTTGCGAACGCGCCTTGGCCAGCTCGGCAAACTTGGCCGGGTTGGCACGCACTTCTTTCAGCATGGCTTCAGCTTGTGCCTTGACCTTGGCTTTGTCGGCTGCGGGTGCATTCTTGTCTACGGTCCGCAGGATGTGCGCCACCTGGCGCTCTTCGGACGAAAATTCACCAGCATTCTTGTCGTAGTAAGCCTTGGCATCGGCATCGCTGATGGTCAGCGCCTGTGCCATCGCATCTTGCGACAGGGTTGTGTATTCCAGACGCGCCTGATCTGTGGTCTTGAAGCGCTTGAGGTTGGCGTCGTAGTACGCCTTGATTACGGCATCATCCAGCTTGACGTCAGCCGCGAACTGCTCCGACTTGAGGGTGTAGGTACGCACGTCACGCACCTCGGACACCAGTGCGCTCATGCGGTCTGACAACGTGCGGGAAACAAAGCTGCCGTTAAGGTAGGGGGCAACCTGCGCTTGCAGCAAGAGGTCGCGGCTTACCTGTTCTTCAAATGCATCCGCCGTCATGTAACGGCCTTGCAGGAATTCGGTATAACGTGCCGCACTGAATTTACCGCCATCCTGGAATGCCGGGATAGCGGCAATCACGGTGCGCAATTGCTGTGGCGATACGGCCAGATGATGGCCACGCGCCTCAGCCAGCAGCATTTCCTGGCGAATCAGGTTTTCCAGCACCGCCTGGCGCGATGCCGCGTTGGCAGGCTGGCCTTCCAGCTGACGCTCCACGTCTTTCTGGTAGATCTTGGCGTCACCCACTTTTGCCAGATACGGGTCTTCTACGGCGGCACTGTAGCTGCCAACACCAAAGCCGACAAAAGTCAGCGCCACCGCACCCAGAATGATCTTGATGGCGGTATTGTTATTTTGAACGAAATCAAACATGACGTTTCGGGGTCTACCAAAGAAACAAGGTGAACGTTGGCCGTTCACCTTGTTGATTGTCTGGTGGAGCCTGCTTACGCAAACCCATACAGAGTGACTGGCATGCAAACGCCCGGTGCAAGCACCGGGCAAGTGCTGATTACAGTGCGTCTTTCAGTGCTTTACCAGCACGGAATTTCGGAGACTTGGCAGCAGCGATAGTAATGGTCTCGCCAGTCTTCGGGTTACGACCACTACGCTCGGCGCGCTCGCCTACGTAGAAAGTACCAAAGCCCACAACAGTGACAGTGTCGCCAGCCTTCAGCGCATCGGTTACGGCATCGATCATGCCATCCAGTGCCTTACCGGCAGCTGCTTTGGAAATGTCTGCCTTGGCGGCGATAGCGTCAATCAGTTCAGACTTGTTCACGTTAAGTCCCCTTTCGTCGTTCTCGGTGTACGGAGTACTGAATAAAACCGCTAGCTTTATAGCAAGGGCAAAATCCTTGTGTCAAGCGGCTTTCAGCGAGGGTGACCATGTTTTCACCCCCTCCTGAAAGCTGATGCTAGCGCGGTTTTACCAGCAAATCAAAACAATGAGTCATTAATGTGTCATTGGCGCGGACTTTGTCGCAAGTTCAGCAGCGGCGGGCGTTACAGCCACGGCCTCCTCTGCCAGCGCTTGCGGCTCGCGTTCCAGCGCGTATGACAAAACCTCATCAATCCACTTGACCGGCAAAATCTCCAGCTTGTTCTTGATGTTAGCTGGAATCTCGGCCAGGTCTTTCACGTTACCCTTCGGTATCAGCGCACGTTTGATGCCACCGCGCTGTGCGGCCAACAGCTTCTCTTTCAGGCCGCCGATAGGCAATACTTCACCGCGCAGGGTAATCTCGCCGGTCATGGCCACATCGGCGCGAACCGGAATACCGGTGAGCACGGAAACCAGTGCTGTGGTCATGGCAATACCTGCCGACGGGCCGTCTTTTGGCGTAGCACCTTCGGGCACGTGGATGTGCATATCGTGCTTTTCGTAGAAATCAGGCTTGATGCCCAGCAAGCGCGCACGGCTACGCACCACGCTCATGGCGGCGGTAATGGACTCCTGCATCACCTCGCCCAGCTGGCCGGTGCGGATGATATTGCCTTTGCCAGGCAAAGCGACCGCTTCGATAGTGAGCAGCTCGCCACCCACTTCGGTCCACGCCAGGCCGGTAACCTGGCCGATGCGGTTTTCTTCTTCGGCTACGCCAAAGTCGAAACGGTGCACACCCAGGTATTTTTCCAGTGTCTTGCTGCTGACGGTGGTTTTGACAGCCTTGCCAGTGGCGGTTTTCTTGCTGTGCTCGGTTACCACCTTGCGGCAGATCTTGGCGATCTCGCGGTCCAGGCTACGCACGCCAGCCTCGCGGGTGTAATAGCGCACGATGTCACGCAATGCGCTTTCCTGCACGACCAGCTCGCCTTCTACCACGCCATTGTTCTTCATCTGCTTGGGCAGCAGGTACTTGGTAGCAATATTGACCTTCTCGTCCTCGGTGTAGCCGGCCAGGCGGATGATTTCCATCCGGTCCAGCAGCGCCGCCGGGATATTCAGCGAGTTGGCCGTGGCTACGAACATCACGTCAGAGAGGTCGAAGTCTACCTCGGCGTAATGGTCAGCAAAGGCATGGTTCTGCTCTGGATCCAGCACTTCCAGCAGGGCGGCAGAAGGGTCGCCACGGAAGTCGGCACCCAGCTTGTCCACTTCATCCAGCAGGAACAGCGGGTTTTTCACGCCCACCTTGGTCATGTTCTGCAGCACCTTGCCCGGCATGGAGCCGATATAGGTGCGGCGATGACCGCGGATTTCGGACTCGTCGCGCACGCCACCCAGTGCCATGCGCACGAATTTGCGGCCCGTGGCACGGGCAATCGATTGCCCCAGCGAGGTTTTACCTACGCCTGGCGGGCCTACAAGGCACAAAATCGGCGCTTTCAGGCGGTCAACACGCTGCTGCACTGCCAAATACTCCAGAATGCGCTCCTTGACCTTCTCCAGGCCAAAGTGATCTTCATCCAGCACGTCCTCAGCCGCATCGATATCCTTGCTGATCTTGGTCTTTTTCTTCCAAGGCAGGTCAATCAGGGTTTCGATATAGTTACGTACCACGGTGGCCTCAGCCGACATCGGCGACATCATGCGCAGCTTTTTCAGCTCGGCAGTGACTTTCTCGCGGCCTTCCTTGGACATGCCGGCAGCCTTGATCTTGCGCTCAAGCTCGTCCAGGTCGTTGCCTTCTTCGCCCTCGCCCAGCTCTTTCTGGATCGCTTTGACCTGCTCGTTCAGGTAATACTCGCGCTGGCTCTTTTCCATCTGGCGCTTTACACGCCCGCGGATGCGCTTTTCTACCTGCAGGATGTCGATTTCGCTTTCCATCATGGCTAGCAGATGCTCGATACGTGCCTTGATGTCGAACATCTCCAGCACTTCCTGCTTGTTTTCCAGACGCAGCGGCAGGTGTACCACCACCGAGTCGGCCAGACGGCCAGCTTTGTCCACCCCCGACAGCGACGACAATACTTCGCTCGGGATTTTCTTGTTCAGTTTGACGAACTGCTCGAACTGCGCCAGCAGCGCACGGCGCAGCGCCTCCACCTCGGGCGTATCCTCGCTGTCAAACGGCAGCGGGTCGATGGTGGCGGTAAAGTATTCTTCGTGGTCCTGCACTGCGGCCAACCTGGCGCGCTGGCGGCCTTCTACCAGCACCTTCACGGTGCCGTCGGGCAGCTTCAGCATTTGCAGGATGCTGGCGATGGTGCCGATCTCGTGCAGGTCTTCCGACAGCGGTTCGTCCTTGTCGGCAGCACGCTGGGCTACCAGCAGGATCTGCTTGCCTTCGTCCATGGCCTTTTCCAGTGCCTTGATGGATTTGGGGCGACCCACAAACAGCGGAATCACCATGTGCGGGAACACAACGACATCGCGCAGCGGCAATAGGGCCAGTGTGGTTTGATCTTTTAGTTCGGCGGGCTGTGGCATATCACCTAACCTTGCTCTTGGTGGAATTCAGTTAACAGGACAAATTAGGGCAAATTCATCCATATCAAGCATGCTAAAGCACTTAATAGTAGCTGCAAACAAAAACCGCCCTTGCGGGCGGTTTGTTGCACTGCCTGGGCGGGCTCAGGCGGACTGGGCCGTATCCGGCGCAGCGTCTTCCTGCTGCAGGATATAGCTAGGCTTTTCACCCAGCTCGATCACTTTTTCGTCTACCACGACCTTGCTGACACCCTCAAGGGACGGCAGCTCGTACATGGTATCCAGCAGCGAACGCTCCAGAATGGAACGCAAACCACGCGCACCGGTCTTGCGGATCAGGGCTTGCTTGGCGATGACACGCAGGGCGGAAGGCAGCACCTCCAGCGTGACCTGCTCCATGGCAAACAGACGCTGATACTGCTTGATCAGGGCATTGCGCGGCTGGGTCAGGATGCTTACCAGCGCTTCTTCGTCCAGCTCTTCCAGCGTGGTTACCACTGGCAGGCGGCCAATCAGCTCGGGAATCAGGCCAAACTTGATCAGGTCTTCCGGCTCCACTTCGCGGAACAGGGTGCTGATGGATTTGCCATCTTCCTTGGACATCACCTCGGCGCCAAAGCCGATCCCGCCTTTTTCGGAACGGCGACGAATGATCTTTTCCAGACCATCGAACGCACCACCGCAAATGAACAGGATGTTGGTGGTATCCACCTGGATGAATTCCTGGTTCGGGTGCTTGCGGCCACCTTGCGGCGGTACCGATGCAACCGTACCTTCGATCAGCTTCAGCAGGGCCTGCTGTACGCCTTCACCGGAAACATCGCGGGTAATCGACGGGTTTTCCGACTTGCGGGAAATCTTGTCGATTTCGTCCAGGTACACAATGCCGCGCTGGGCTTTGTTCACATCGTAGTCGCACTTTTGCAAGAGCTTCTGGATGATGTGCTCAACGTCCTCGCCTACGTAACCGGCTTCGGTCAGTGTGGTAGCGTCAGCAATGACAAACGGCACATCCAGCAGCCTGGCCAGTGTCTGTGCCAACAGCGTCTTGCCGGAGCCGGTAGGGCCGATCAGCAGGATGTTGCTCTTGGACAGCTCTACGTCGTCCTTGGTGCTGGGCGTGTAGAGGCGTTTGTAGTGGTTGTACACCGCCACGGCCAGCGATTTCTTGGCCGGGTCCTGGCCAATGATGTACTGGTCCAGCGAGGCGCGGATTTCCTGCGGTGTCGGCAGGGCTGGTGCTTCGCCCTGCTCGTCTGCAGCACCGATTTTCGCTTCTGTTTCGTCGCGAATGATGTCGCCGCACAGATCTACACACTCATTGCAAATGTAGACCTGCGGGCCGGCGATCAGTCGCTGCACTTCGTGCTGGCTTTTGCCGCAAAAAGAGCAGTACAGCAGCTTGTCCTTACTGCCTTTATCTGCCATCAGATAGACATCCCGAATTAAACGGCCGCATCCAGACGCGAGCTCAGCACCTTGTCGATCAGGCCGTATTCACGGCTCTGCTCGGCAGACATGAAGTTGTCGCGTTCGGTATCGGCTTGTACTTGTTCCATGGTCTGGCCGGTGTGCTTGGCCAGCAGCTCGTTCATGTGCGCCTTGGTTTTCACCAGTTCGCGGGCATGAATTTCGATGTCGGTCACCTGGCCGCTCAGGCCGCCACCGTACAACAGCGGCTGGTGGATCATCACGCGGCTGTTCGGCAGCGCAAAACGCTTGCCCTTGGCGCCCGCCGACAGCAGGAAGGCACCCATGCTGGCCGCCTGGCCAATGCACAGGGTGGAAACGTCCGGCTTGATGAAGTTCATCGTGTCGTAGATCGACATGCCGGCGGTAATGGAGCCGCCTGGCGAGTTGATGTACAGATAGATGTCCTTGTCCGGGTTTTCCGACTCCAGGAACAGCAGCTGTGCTACCACCAGATTGGCCGACTCGTCGGTAACAGGGCCGACTAGGAACACGATACGCTCCTTCAGCAGGCGGGAGAAAATGTCGTAAGCGCGTTCGCCACGGCCACTTTGCTCCACCACCATGGGCACCAGGCCCATACCTTGCGGTTCAAACATCGATTTCATCGACCTCTCCGGTATCAGTTAAACAGATCAGGCGTTGTTGCCCATCAGGGTTTCGAAAGAAACGTCCTTCTGGATAACATTGGCGCGACCCAGCACAAATTCAACCACATTGTCTTCCAGCACCATGGAAGTCGGGCCTTCCAGGCGGCCGGCTTCGGCGTAGTACCAGTCGATCACGTCTTGCGGCTGCTCGTAGCTCTCGGCGAATTCTTCTACCAGGGCTTTAACTTGCTCAGGCTTGGCTTCCAGCTTGTTGGCTTCTACCACTTCAGCCAGGATCAGGCCCAGCGCTACACGGCGCTCGGCTTGCTGGGTAAACAGGTCTGCCGGCAGCGGCATGTCTTTCAGCTGCATGCCACGTTGTTCCAGGTCTTTGCGAGCCTGGTCCATCAGGCGGCCAACTTCCAGCTCTACCAGAGCCTTAGGCAGGTCGATCGGGGTTACGTCGATCAGCGCCTGCATCACGTTTTCTTTTACCTGGGCAGACAGGCGGCGTTTTACTTCGCGCTCCACGTTTTTGCGGATTTCAGCGCGCATCTTGGCCACGTCGCCATCAGCAATACCCAGCAGCTTGGCGAACTCTTCGTTCACTTCTGGCAGCTCGGCAGCGGCAACGTTTTTCACGGTGATCTCGAAGCTGGCGGTTTTGCCGGCTACGTCTTTACCGTGGTAGTCAGCCGGGAAGTTCACGGCAACAGTCTTGGTTTCGCCTTCTTTCGCACCAATCACACCGGCTTCGAATTCTGGCAGCATCTGGCCCTGGCCCAGCATGAACGGGAAGTTCTCGCTGCTGCCACCTTCGAAGGCTACGCCGTCGATGGTGCCTTTGAAGTCGATGATGACGCGGTCGCCGTCAGCAGCTTCACGCTCTACACGGTTGAAGCGGGTGCGTTGCTTGCGCAGGATATCAACGGTTTTGTCGATTTCGGCGTCGGTCACTTCGGTGTTTGGCTTTTCGATGTCTTTGCCAGCCAGTTCACCGATGGTGATTTCCGGGTAAACCTCGAAAGCAGCAGCAAACTTGAAGTTTTCTGCATCGCCCTGTGCCGGCTCGAAACGCGGGTAGCCAGCTACGCGCAGTTTTTGCTCGACAGCGGCCTTGTAGAAGCTTTGCTGAACCTGTTCGCCCAGCACTTCTTCGCGCACTTGTGCGCCGTAGTTTGCTTCAACGATTTTGGCCGGTGCTTTACCTGGGCGGAAACCCTGAATTTTTGCAGTGCGGGCAATGCGCTTCAGGCGCTCGGCTACTTGTGCGTCGATTGCAGCCAGCGGCAGTGCAATGCTCATGCGACGCTCGAGGCCGCTCAACGTTTCCAGTTGTACTTGCATGTCCAATCCTTAGATTCAAAAGGTGTGGGGTTGAAGCCAGAAGCGGGAAAGCCCAACGGGTTGAGCAAGAAATGCTCGGGGACCATGCTGATTTTGCTTTCCTGCGCCATGAATTTTGTATTGTTAAGCAGCGTGTTTACCTGCAAAGCAGGCAAAACCAGGCAGCTAAAGCAAGGGGCGAGTATAGCATGCAGCGTCAAATTGAACAGTGCGTGATGCCAGCGCCCTGTCCGGCCAGCCAGACACCCCAAGCAACAAAGGGGTGTAGCGCAGCAAAACAGCCGCTTGCCCGCATCATGCTTCTAACCGATTGTCGCCCGCCGCCACTGCAGGTATTGTGCCTGCCATATCACTTTACCAAGCGAGCATCATGCCCACCCTTACCCACTTTGACGCCAGCGGCCAGGCGCATATGGTTGACGTAGGCCACAAGGCAGAAACCCGGCGCGTGGCGGTAGCCACCGGCCACATCACCATGCAGCCTGCCACCTACGCCCTGCTGCAGTCCGGCACCAGCAAGAAAGGCGATGTGATCGGCATTGCCCGCATAGCCGCCATTCAAGGCAGCAAGCGTACTGCCGACCTGATTCCGCTGTGCCACCCACTGGCACTCAGCCGTGTGGCGGTAGATTTCAGCGCCGACGACGCCACCAACCGCCTGCACATGACCGTTACCGCCGAAACCGTTGGCCGCACCGGCGTGGAAATGGAAGCCCTCAGCGCCGTGATGGCAGGCTTGCTCACCGTATACGACATGCTCAAAGCCGTAGATCGCGGTATGGAAATCGCCGGGGTGCGGCTGCTGGAAAAGCAAGGTGGCAAGAGCGGGCATTGGCAGGCCGGCGACAACGACCACCTGGGGACGTGAATGATGAACACACTGCAGGATGTGCCGCTAGCGCAAGCCTACCGCTTGCTGAACCACGGCCCTACCGTGCTGGTGAGCAGTGCGCACGCCGGCCAGCAAAACGTGATGGCCGCCGCCTGGGCCATGCCGCTGGACTTCGACCCACCGAAAATCCTGGTAGTGATCGACAAGGCCACCCATACCCGCAAGCTGATGGAAGCCGCCGGCGAATTTGCCCTGAACGTACCGTGCCGCGATCAAGCGCAGGCTGTCGTCGCAGCCGGCAGCGCCAGTGGCGCCGACTGCGACAAATTTGCCGCCAGCGGGCTGCAGCCCATGCCGGCGCAGCGCGTTGGCGCGCCACTGGTCGCCGGCTGCAGTGCCTATCTGGAATGCCGCATCATCCAGGAGCCACACAACCAGCAGCAATACGACCTGTTTATTGCCGAAGTGGTCGCCGCCCAGGCAGACCGCCGCGTGTTCAGCGGCGGGCGCTGGCACTTTGAAGGCCAGGATGCACTACGCAGCCTGCACCATGTTGCTGGCGGGCATTTTTTTGTCAGTGGCGATACGCTCAGCGGCCAACCTTAAAGCGCAGCCAGACAACAAAAAGCCCCGCATGCTACTGCGGGGCTTTTTGTTTGCATTTCAAGCGCTTACCGCCAGCTCACGCAAATGCTGCGGTACTTTGGCGGCGGTCACTTTCTGCAATTTGCACAGCAAGCCATGGCTCACCTGTGCCAGGCCGTGTTTTTGTCGCAAGGTGGCCTGCAAATACTGCAGCAGGTTGGCCGCCATCTCTGCATCGGCCAGTGCACGGTGCGCCTGCCCCGTTGCCGGCAAGCCAGCCCAGCGCGTAAGCGTACCCAGCTTGTGGTCCGGCGCCGCGGGCAGCAGGCGACGCGACAGTAACAGCGTGCAGGCAAAGTCCTGTTGGCGCTGCAGCCCCAGCAAACCCAGCTCGTAGTCCCAGAACTTGCGGTCGAAGCTGGCGTTGTGCGCTACCAGCGGTGCTGCACCGACAAAAGCGGCCGCCTCGCGCATGACCTGCGCGGCCGGCGGCGCGGCCTTGAGCATGGCATTACTGATGCCGGTGAGCTGCTGGATCATGGGCGGCACCCACACGCCAGCGTTCATCAGACTCTGATAGCGATCTACTACCTGGCCGTTTTCCAGCAGCACGATACCGATTTCGGTAGCGCGGCCATCCGGCCCGGGCCCGATACCTGTGGTCTCGAAATCGATAACGGCCAGCCTTTGGCTCATGCCAGCGCCTGCTTGGCTGCCTCGGCAGGGCTCAGGCCATCGTAGAACATATCGGTATACCACTCGGCCTGTTCTTCGATGTGGTCTTGTGCTTCTGCCTCGGTAGCGCCAGCTGCCACCAGATGGGTTTCCACCTCGGTACACCAGGCCAGCAGCGCCAGGGTTTCGTCGTCCAGCTCGTCGATTTCGTTTTTCTTGCGCGACATGGTGTTTTCCTTTACTTGCTTCGTCATTTAACAGCCGCGCATTGTACGCAGCTTTTGCCTGCCGCGCCCTAGCGCGTCATCAGGTCGCCGTACACCAGGCCCGGCTGCGGCTTGCGCTTGGCCGATGGCGCGTCGTACAGCACCAGCCAGGCATCCGGCCCAGCCCAGTGTGGCGGCAGCCTGCACAGCGCCTCGGCGCGGTCGGTACCTTTGCCGTGCGGCAACACCATATGCTCGGCCACACCTTCCCACCACAGCGCTGCGCCCTCGCCTGCCGCAACGCCAGCCAGCGCAGCACGGGCACCCACCCAGCGGAACACCCGCACAGCGCCATCCAGCACCATGGTGGGGCCGGCCAACAGCAGCAGATCGTCACCATCCAGGTGCAGGTCTCGCACCCCCAAGCCTGCCAACGGCAGAAAGTGCTTGCGGTACAGCTGGCCGCTGTCGTCCAGCGGTGCCAGGCGCAGCTCGCCTTTGCGCTCCTCAAGGCGCAGCTCCAGCAGGCAGCTCCAGCCGCGCAGCACCGGCCCGCGCAGGCCCAATAGCAGCTTGCCGTCTACGGCGGCCAGGCCTTCCACGTCAAAACCGTTGTCTTTGCCGGGTATGGCCATGAACGGTGCCAGCTGCGGGTCATCGGCCAGCAAGGTCGTGAGTTCGTTAAATTTCTTCTTGCCTTTCAGCGTAGCTGCCGTGCGCCCGTCTGCCGTGGTTTTTTGCAGCGAGTACACACCGTCGCCCTCGTCCAGCAGAGGGATGCGCGCCAGCAGGCAGCGGTTGCCATCGTGCGTTACCGTGGCCAGGCGCTTGAGGTTGGCCGCAGCATCACGCTCTGGCTGCGGCGCCTTGCGCTTGAGCCCGTGCGAGCCTACCAGCCACAGATAGCCATCGGCCACAGCCAGGCCTTCCAGATCGGCCTCGATATCGGCGCTGTCCGGCAGCGGCAGATAATCCGCCAGCGGGTAGTGGTGGTCTGCCACAAAGTGCAGGTGCTCTGCTGTGCGGTCGCGCTGCAGGCGGTCCAGGCCGCAGGCTTCGTCGCCGGCCACCCACAGCGTGTCGCCAATGGCCACGGCGCCGGACAGGTTATCGTGCACCAGCTGGGCGCTATCCAGCGCCAGGCTGACAGCATTGACGGACAGTTTATTGGGCATGGTTTACCTCGGCTAAAGCGGGTTAATCGTCTGGCAGGGTAATGTGCCAAGGCACGTCGCCCACGTATAAATGGCAGGCCAGGCGCACCGTTTCCGGCGCGTCCGGCCACTGCTCGCTGGCTGCTTCGCCAGCACTGCACAGCCCGGCGCGCAGCAGCACATTGCGCTCCTTGCGGCCAACTTGCACCTGCTGTGGCTGCGCGGCGTGCTGCAGGCGTACGGCGCAGGTGCCGCAGGTGCCCTGGCCGCAGCGCCAGTGCAGCGGTACATCATGAAAACGCGCTACGTCGATCAACGCATCGCCGGGGCTGGCGTCCAGCTCGGCAATGCACTGCCCGCCGCGCGCGAAAACCAGCCGTGTCACAGCGCGTACACCGGCAGCACGTCGCCGGGCTGCACTTGCTGGCCAGGCTGCAGGCGCACCAGGGCATCGGCCCAGGCGCACGATGTCAGCACACCAGAGCCCTGATTGGGGTAGCGCTGCAAGACCAGCTGGCCGCCCTGCTGTGCCACACGCACACGCAGGTATTCCTCGCGGCGGGTATCGGGTTTGCGCCAGTCAAACGCGGCGGGCAAGTGGTACAGCGGCTGCCACGCCGGCACCACCTCGCCCATGCGCGCACGCAGGAAATCACGCACCAGCACGGCAAAGGTGACATAGCCCGATACCGGATTGCCCGGCAGGCCGATAAAGTCGGCCTCGCCCACGCGGCCGCTGGCCAGCGGCTTGCCTGGCTTGATGGCGATTTTCCACAGTTGCAGCTCGCCTTCGGCTTCTACCGCTGCTTTGACGTGATCTTCCTCACCCACCGATACGCCACCGCAGGTCATCACCACGTCGGCCTGCGCTGCGGCGTCGCGCAGTGCCTGGCGCGTGGCGGCCAACGTGTCGGGGATAATGCCCAGATCCAGCACCTGGCAGCCCAGCGCCCGCAGCGCCGGCACCAGCCAGTAGCGGTTGGAGTTGTAGATTTTGCCGGCACCGGCCGGCGTGCCGGGTTCCACCAGCTCGTCGCCGGTAAAGAACACCGCCACGCGCAGCTGGCTGTACACCTGCAGCTGCGCCACACCTACCGATGCGGCCAGACCCAGGTCGGCATCGCGCAAACGTTGGCCGCAGGCTAGCACGGTTTGCCCCTCGGCAATGTCCTCGCCGCGGCGGCGGATGTTCTGCCCGGCCAGCACCGGCGCGGTGAAGCACACGCTGCCATCCGGCTGCACCTCGGCCTGCTCCTGCATTACCACCGCGTCGGCCTGCGGTGGCACCGGGGCACCAGTAAAGATGCGTGCGGCGCTGGCGGGCAGCAATGGCTGCGGCACACTGCCGGCGGGGATGCGCTGGCTCACCGGCAGTGCGGCTGCTGCATCGGCGACGCGCACGGCGTAGCCGTCCATGGCGCTATTGTCACAAGGGGGCACATCCAGGGTGGAGACCAAGTCTTGCGCCAGCACACGGCCAGCGGCGGCCAGCAGGTCGACAGTATCGGTAGCGGCAGGCACACGGGCGCGCGACAGCAGCCAGTCGCGAGTTTGCTCTACGGTTTGCATGAGTCGGATTGCATGAATGACAAAAGCCGCATCTTCTCACAGACGCGGCATATACGGTAATACGGCTATCGGCCTAGGCTGCCACAGGGTTGGCCGCAGGCGGGTCTTCGAAACGCTTCCAGTCGGTAATCAGGATATGCGGCAGCTGCAGGCTGCCAGCCAGGCGCTTTTCGATATCTTCCAGCACGTGGTGATTATGAATCGTGCCAGCAAGTGTGATCTCGGCATGACGGCTTACCGGGTTACCCGGCGTAACAAACCAGATGCAATAACGATTCATGAAAGGCACCCGCGAAATAGGCTTAAGCCATATATCGGCGCAGCGCCTGCCATTCTTGAAGTTTTTTATCGAAAGACAGCGTGTGCGCCGGGCTGCTGGACGGCAGCACCAGCACATCCACGCCGCAGCCAGCCAAAACCGGCGCAGCCTTGCCAGCGGTCTGGCCATTAAACGCCACCGCCTGCAAGGCTGGTAGCGTGGCCACCAGCGCCGCCAGCGGGTTGGCGCGCGCATCGCGGATAGCACTATCCAGGCTGCCGCTACGCGTGGCCTCGGCCACCACATCCCACAGCCCTACACCCAAGGCCTGCATGGCCACCAAGCGCTGCGGGTACGGCACTGCGGCCAACTCGCAAGCTGCCACCGTGCCCAGCAGGCGCCAGAACTGGTTGCGCGGGTGAGCGTAATACTGCGCCGCCGCCAGCGAAGCATCGCCAGGCAGCGAACCCAGGATCAGGATGCGGGTATCGGCGGCCACTACCGGGGCAAAGCTGGCTTTGCGCATGCGGCCAACCTTAAAACAGGCTGCCTTGCTCGGCGGCCAGCTGCAGGCGCACCGGGCCAAAGCTGCGACGATGCTCGGCCAGTGCACCATGCTGCGCCAGTGCTTTCAGATGCTCGACCGTTGGGTAGCCTTTATGGCGGGCAAAACCGTACTGCGGGTGGATGGCGTCCAGCGCGATCATTTCGGCGTCACGGGCTGTCTTGGCCAGAATGGACGCGGCGGAGATTTCCTGCACTTTGGCATCGCCTTTTACGATGGCCTCGGCGGGCAAGGTCAGCGTCTTGGGGATTTTGTTACCGTCAATCAGCACCTTGCCGGGGGTGATGGCCAGGCCATCCACCGCACGCACCATGGCCAGCATGGTGGCCTGGAAAATATTGTGCTGATCGATTTCGGCCGCTGTAGCGCTGGCGATATGCCAGGCCAGCGCTTTTTCCTTGATTTCCAGCGCCAGCGCGGCGCGCCGCGCCTCGCTCAGTTTTTTCGAATCGGCCAGCCCGGCAATCGGCCGCGCCGGGTCCAGGATGACCGCCGCGGTAAACACCGAGCCGATCAGCGGGCCGCGGCCCGCTTCGTCTACGCCACAGATCAGCATCGCGCCACCTTCAGGATGGCCTCGGCCGCCAGCCGCGCCGAGTCGGCCTTCAGGCTGAGGTGCAGCTCGGTAAAAGTGTCGATGATGTCCTGTCGGCTGGCCTGGTTATCGTACAGCTCGGCTACCGCTGCCGTGAGTTTCTCCACGGTAGCGTCTTTCTGCAGCAGCTCGGGCACCACAAAGCGCTTGGCCAAGATGTTGGGCAGGCCGACGTACGGCAGCTTGAGCTTGCGTTTTACCAGCTGGTAGGTGAGCCACGACAGCTTGTAGCTGATTACCATCGGTTTTTTGGTGAGCGCCACTTCCAGCGTGGCGGTGCCACTGGTCACCAGCACCACGTCGGCGGCGATCATCGCCATCTGGGCGTGGCCGAACAGCTTGCGGATAGGCAGATCCCACGCCTTATGGCGGGTAAGCAGCTGGTCAAACTGGTCCATGGTTGGCCGCGTGGCCAGTGGCACCAGAAACTGCGCGTCCGGATAGCGCGCCAGCAGCTGGCGTGCCACATCGATATACAAGCCGCCCATGAACTCCAGCTCGCTCTTGCGGCTGCCAGGCAGCAGGGCGAACACTGGTGCGGCTTTGGGCAGGCCCAGCTGTTCGCGCATGGCGTTCTGGTCCGGCGCGATATCGATCTCGCTGGCCAGCGGGTGGCCGACAAAGGTGGCCGGCACGCCGGCAGCGTCGTACAGCGGCTTTTCCATCGGGAACAGGCACAGCACCTGGTCGGCGCTATCACCGATCTTGACCACGCGTTCCGGTCGCCACGCCCACACCGACGGGCTGACATAGTGCACGGTACGCAAGCCAGCCTGCTTCAGCCACTTCTCCAGCCCCAGGTTGAAATCCGGGGCATCGATACCGATGAACACGTCGGGCTTTTCGGCCAGCAGCGAGTCGCGTAGCGTGCGGCGGATGCGCAGTAGCTCGGGCAGGCGCGACAGCACCTCCACGTAGCCGCGCACGGCCAGCCGCTCTTGCGGCACCTGGCTGGTAAAGCCGCGCGCCAGCATGCGCGGGCCGCCGATGCCGGCAAACTCGACATCGGGGTGCGCCGCTTTCAGCGCGTCCATCAAGTGGGCGCCCAGCAGGTCGCCCGAGGCCTCGCCGGCGACCATGGCCACCTTGAGTGCACCCGGGCGAGTAAACAGCTTGTCTGTCATGGTCTAACGGATAATGCCGCGGTTGGCCGCAGCAAAGAAGCGGACGAAGGCGGCCAACTCGTCCTTGCCGCTAGCGGCTTCGGTTTCGATTTCGGCACGGGCATCGTCAAACGGCAAGCCTTTGCGGTACAGCGCTTTGTAGGCGTTGCGGATGGTACGGATTTGCTCGGGGCTGAAACCGCGACGCTTCAGACCCTCGGCATTGATGCCGGCCGGCACCGCGCGGTTACCGTGCGCCATCACGTACGGCGGTACGTCCTGCGCAACGGCGCTGGAGAACGCGGTCATGGCGTGGTCGCCGATGTGGCAGAACTGGTGCACGCTGGTAAAGCCGCCCAGGATCACCCAGTCGCCCACGTGCACGTGGCCGCCAAGCGTGGCGTTATTGGCGAAAATGGTGTTGTCACCAATCTGGCAGTCGTGGCCCAGGTGGACGTAGGCCATGATCCAGTTGTTATTGCCAAGGCGCGTCACACCCACGTCCTGCGCAGTGCCGATATTGAAGGTGCAGAACTCGCGGATGGTATTGCCGTCGCCGATTTCCAGGCGGGTAGGCTCACCAGCGTATTTCTTGTCTTGCGGCACGGCGCCCAGCGAGCAGAACTGGAAAATGCGATTGTTCTTGCCGATGCTGGTATGGCCTTCGATCACCACGTGCGGCCCTACCCAGGTACCGCTACCAATGCTGACATTGGCACCGATGATGCTGTAGGCACCGATTTCCACGTCATCGGCAATCTGCGCGCCATCGGCAATGATGGCGGTAGGATGAATGGCCATGTTTATACCTCGCGTTTGGCACACATGATTTGCGCTTCACAGGCCACCTGGCCATCTACCAGCGCACGGGCGTTGTACTTGGCAATGCCGCGCTTCATGGCCAGCTGTTCCACTTCCAGGGTCAGCTGGTCGCCCGGCACCACCTGGCGCTTGAAGCGGGCGTTATCGATGCCCACAAAGAAGTACAGCTCGTTTTCCGGGCGCTCGCCTTCGCTGCGAATCGACAGGATGCCGGCCGCCTGCGCCAGCGCCTCGATAATCAGCACGCCAGGCATCACCGGGTACTGCTCGAAGTGGCCCATGAAGAACGGCTCGTTGATGGTCACGTTCTTGATCGCCTTGATGCGTTCGTTAGCCACGAACTCGGTCACACGGTCTACCAGCAAAAACGGGTAACGGTGCGGCAGGTAGCGCATGATCTCGCGTACGTCGATGGATACGGCTGCGTCGGTGCTCACGGCTTCAGTCATGGTTGGGAGTCCTTATTGTCTTGCGCTTGTTGCAGCGCTTTTTCAAGTTGTTTGACACGGGTAACCAGCTCGCCCAGGTGCCGCAGATGTGCCGCATTGGCCAGCCACTCTTTGTGGGTGGCCATCGGGTACACCGCGGTATAGGCGTCGGCCTGGCGGATGGATTTGGAAATCAGGGTGCCGGCACCCACGTGGGTACCGTCGGCAATATCAAGGTGGCCAATGATGCGCGCAGCACCGCCGATGGTGCAGCGCGCGCCGATCTTGGTGCTACCGGCTACGGCAGCGCAGCCGGCCATGGCGGTGTGCGCGCCCACTTGTACGTTGTGCGCCAGCTGGATCTGGTTATCCAGTTTCACGCCTTCGCCGATGATGGTGTCTTTCAGTGCGCCACGGTCGATGGTGGTATTGGCACCGACTTCGACATCGTCGCCAATGACCACCACGCCGGTTTGCGGAATCTTGAACCAGCGGTCGGTATTCCACGCCAGGCCAAAACCGTCGGCACCAATCACGGCACCGGCGTGCAGGATAACGCGGCTACCCAGACGGCAGCCGTGGTAGATGCTGACATTGGGGTAAATCAGCGTATCGTCGCCAATGGTCACATCATCGCCAATCACCACGCCCGGGTGGATGACACAGCGCTCGCCAATGGTGACATGGCGACCGATGCTGACCATTTCGCGCACTTCGGTACTGGCAGCAATCACGCTGCCCTCGCCTACCACGGCACGCGGGTGCACCCCGGGAACGGCAGCAGGTTGCGGGTTCAGCAGCGTAGCGACACGGGCAAAATACAGGTAGGGGTCGGCAGCCAGAATCAGGCTGCGGCCAACCTTGCTGGCGGCTTCTTCCAGTGCCGGCTTGACGATGACCGCACCGGCAGCCGTGCTATCGAGCTGGCTGCGGTATTTCGGGTTGGCCAAGAAGGTGATCTGGCCAGCGCCCGCCTCTTCCATGGACGCCAGGCGGTCGATATCGCGGTCTTCGCCGCGCAGCTCACCGCCCAGGGTGGCCACAATGTGGGATAGTTTCATGGGTTCTAGCAATGACGAAGCCGACTTGGCGTCGGCTTCGAGTGTTGTAAGAAGCCTTGCGGCCTATTTTTCCAGCTCTTTCAGCACCTTGGGCGTGATGTCCATTTTGCCGCTTACGTACACCACATCCTGCAGAATCAGGTCGAACTGTTCACGCTCGGCCAGCTGCTTGATCACGCGGTTCGCCCGCTCCTGCACCGCCGCGAACTCTTCATTGCGGCGCTGGTTCAGATCATCGCGAAAATCGCGCGACTTGGCTTGGTACTCGCGGTCTAGCGATGCCAACTCACGCTCCATGGCACGACGTTCGCTATCATTCGGTTTGCCTTTGGCCAACTGTGCCTCCAGCTCCTTGCCGCGTGCGGCCAGCTTTTTCAACTCTGCTTCACGGCTGGCAAACTCGCGTTCCAGCTTTTTCTGTGCATTGAGCGCTGGCGCGGCCTCGCGGTACACGCGCTCGGTATTGACGTAGCCGATTTTCACATCAGCCGCGATCGCAAAAGTCGATGCCAGCACCAAAGGCAGTACCGGCAGCAAGCGTTTGAATAGCATGCTAACTCCTTAGAACACTTGGCCAATCGTAAACTGGAAGCGCTGCAGCTGATCACCGCTCTGCTTTTTCAGCGGAATGGCGTAGCTGAACTTCAGCGGGCCAATAGGCGACAGCCAGGTCAGCGCCAGGCCGGACGAATAGCGCAGCCCATCCGATGCGCTGACCGATGTCTCTTTCGGGTCCCACAAGGTACCGGCATCCAGGAACAGGCTGGTGCGCAGGCTGCGGTTATCGCGCATACCCGGGAACGGGAACAGCAGCTCCAGCGAGCTGGTGACCTTACGCGTACCGCCCAGTGCGTCGCCATTGGTATCCAGCGGGCCCATGCTGCCATTTTCATAGCCGCGAACGGAACCCAGGCCGCCCAGATAATAGTTCTGGAAGAACGGCATACGCTTGGTTTTGCCATAACCGTTTGCAAAACCTACTTCGCCACTGGCGGCCAGGGTAAAGTTTTTCGACAGCGGCCAGAACCACGCCTGGTTATGCGACATGCGATAGTACTGGATGTCACCACCGGGCATGCCGGCATCCATGTAGACGCCCATGCTGTAACCGCGGGTAGGCCACAGGGCACTATCGCGCGTATCACGAGACCAGCCGGCCGAAGACAGCAGTGTGACGTTGGACTTGCCATACTGCTTAACAAAATCCTTGTAGCGCTGCGGGCTATCACTGAACAGCGTGATGGCGGTGCTTTCCGCACCAAAGCTGTAATTGATACGGTCAAATTCGGTTACCGGCACACCAAAGCGTACTGCCGCACCGGTGGTGCTGGTCTTGTACTTGTTGGTATCGGTAGCAGACGGGTTATAAACACGGCGATACAGGTCATAGCCCACGCTGACCCCATCCACCGTGTAGTACGGGTCGGTAAACGATATGGTGGAATTCTTGGTGGTTTTGCCGTTGGAGAAGCTGAACGACAAAGACTTGCCCGAACCCAGCACGTTGGCCTGCGATACTGAGGCGCTCAGCTGCAGGCCATCGCCCTGCGCATAGCCGATACCGGCGTTGATCGAGCCGGTGGCGCGCTCTTTCACCACGACGTTCATGTCTACCTGGTCGGCCGTGTCCACAACGGCCGGGGTTTCGATGTTGACGGTTTCAAAGTAACCCAGCAGCTCCAGACGCTCCTTGCTACGCTTGATCGCGGCACCGTTGTACTGTGCGCTTTCCAGCTGGCGCAGCTCGCGGCGGATGAC
Source organism: beta proteobacterium L13 (assembly GCA_000335715.1). GTDB lineage: Bacteria > Pseudomonadota > Gammaproteobacteria > Burkholderiales > Chromobacteriaceae > Vogesella. Next base: position 22,569 of record AMYZ01000015.1, on the reverse strand, counting down.
TTCGTCGCGGGTCCGAGTGTTACCCGCGATGTTCACGCGGCGCACACTGGTGAGGCGGCCCGGATCAACAAAGAAAGTCAGGGCAACTGTACTTTTCTCCTTGTCGATCTCGGGCACCGGGTTCACGCTGACAAAGGCGTAACCATCAGCTTCCAGGCGCTCGGTAAGGGCGGCAATCGAATTATTGATTTCTTCGCGGTTGAACAGCGCACCCGACTTGACGGTAATCAGCTGGCGCAGCTCTGCCTCCGGCACGCGCAGATCACCCGCCAGACGGATATCGGAAATCTTGTACTGCTTGCCTTCGGATAGGTTGGCCGTGACATACATGTCTTGCTTGTCGGCGCTAATGGCGACCTGCGTGGACTCGATATTGAACTCGGCATAGCCCTGGTTCAGATAGTAGGCACGCAGCTTTTCCAGGTCGGCAGACAGCTGCTGGCGGGAGTAGCGGTCAGAACGCGACAGCCAGGTCATGAAGCCGGAAGGCGTCAGCGACATCTCGTCCAGCAGGGTGTCCTCGTCAAAGGCGCGGTTGCCTACGATGCGGATATCCTTGATTTTGGCAGTTACGCCTTCCACGATATCCAGCGTCACAGCAACGCGGTTACGCTCCAGGCGGGTAATCTGCGTCTGGATTTCGGCCGAATATTTGCCTTTGCTGAAGTACTGACGCTTGAGCTCTTGCACCGCCTGGTCCAACAAGCCTTGGTCAAAAATACGCGACTCGGCCAGGCCGTTGTCCTTCATGGCCTTGATCAGCTGTTCTTTCGGGAATTCCTTGCTGCCGTTGACCTGCAATTGGGCAATGACCGGCCGCTCGCTTACCGCCAGCACCAGCACATCGCCGTCGGACTCCACGCGCACATCGTTAAAGAAACCGGTAGCAAACAGTGCCTTGATAGCCTCTCCTGCGCGCTGCTGGGTGAAGGTATCACCCACTTTCAGCGGCAGATAGTTGAAGACGGTACCCGGCTCGGTACGCTGCAAGCCTTCAACACGAATGTCCTTGATAACAAAACTGTCCGCGGCCCAGGCCGGGGACAAGAAGGCAGCGGCAACAGCGGCTGCAAGAAAGCGTTTGTTCATAGTTGTTATGATCCTAGCCGGCCAGCAACCGGGCGAAGTCATTAAACAGGGCCAGCATCATGACTGTCAGAATGAAAGCCATCCCCAGACGCTGACCGACTTCGTACACGCGATCGGGGAGCGGTCGCCCCCGAATCAGTTCTGCCACATGATACAGCAAGTGCCCGCCATCCAGCACTGGCACGGGTAGCAGATTGAATACCCCAAGACTGACACTGATCAGCGCCATGAATTCCAGTAAAGCGATCAAACCGATATCGGCGCTTTTGCCGGCGTATTCGGCAATGGTGAGCGGGCCGCTTAATGCATCCAGCGACACCCCACCCGTCAACATGGCGGCAAGCGTGCCCAGCGTACTGACGCACAAGCCCAGGGTACGCGCCAGTGCTGCGGATACCGCCTCACCTGCAGGCACCTGCACTCGCTGTTGCAGGCTCGCCAGCCAGGCCTCGTCCAGCGCGGGTGCGGCGCCAATGCGGCCAACCTTCACACCATCCTGGTCAACACTATCGGGGCGCAGTGGCAACTGCAGCAGCTTACCAGCACGCTGCACTGTCAGGACAAACTGCTCGCCCGGGTGATTATGCACCCACAGTACCCATGCCTCCCAGCTGGCTACCGGCTTGCCAGCCACTGCCATCAGTTTGTCACCTGGTTGCAGACCGGCGCGCGCCGCCGCGCCGCCGGGCAAAACCGCACCGATTTGTGGCAGATAGCGCGCCGGCATCACACCCAGCTTGCCCATGGTGGCCTGATCGAATTTTTCCAGCCCAAAGCCCTGCAGATCCAGGCGAGCTTCCAGCGGCTGCCCTGCACGCTGCAGACCGAGCGTCAGCTGGCCATCATTCACAATGGCCATACCCATAGCCTGGCGTGCATCAGCCCAGTCAGCTACGGGGGCACCATTCACACTGGCAATCCGGTCACCGGCACGCACGCCGGCCGCAGCGGCAGCCGTTTGTGCGGCCACGGTACCAACCAGCGGCTGCAAGCGCGTTTGCTCACCGCTCATGGTGATGGCAAACAGCACCACCGCCAGCAGCAAGTTGGCCACCGGGCCGGCCAGTACGATGATCATGCGCTGCCACACCGGGCGCTGGTTAAAGGCACGAGGGCGATCCTGGCTCTCAACCGGCGCTTCACGCTCGTCCAGCATGCGCACATAGCCGCCCAGCGGTATCCACGCCAGGCGCCATTCGGTTTCTCCCACCGTGCGCGCATAAATGGTTTTGCCAAAGCCGATGGAGAAGGTCAGCACCTTCACGCCACACAGGCGCGCTGCCAGAAAGTGGCCAAACTCGTGAAAGGTGACCAGTACGCCAATCACCAGCAAAAAGGCCAGGATAGTCATGCCGGCACCCAGCCAGTCACCAGCGCACGCGTGGTGGCATCTTTGGCCAGCAGGCTTTCCAGATCACTACTGAGCGACAAGTCACTGCATGACAAGGCTCGCTCAATCAGCTGCGGTATCTGCAGGAAGCCGATGCGCCCCGCCAGAAAGCTGGCCACCGCCACTTCGTTGGCCGCATTCATCACCGCCGATGCATCGCCACCGGCCTGCAGGCAATCGAATGCCAGCTTCAGGCAAGGAAAACGCTGCAGATCGGGGGCTTCAAACGTCAGCGCACCCATGGTCAGGAAATCCAGCGGCGGTACCGGCGCGGCGATCCGCTGCGGCCAGGCCATGGCGTAAGCAATGGGCGTGCGCATGTCGGGCGAGCCCAGCTGCGCCAGAATGCTGCCATCGTTGTAGCGCACCATGGAGTGAATGACACTCTGCGGGTGCACTACCACCTTGATCTGCTCGGCCGGGGTATTGAACAGCCAGTGCGCCTCGATCACCTCCAGCCCCTTGTTCATCAGGCTGGCGGAATCTACCGAAATCTTGCGCCCCATCACCCAGTTCGGGTGCTTGCAGGCATCGTCAGCGGTAACGTGCTGGAGTTGTTCCAGCGTATGGTGGCGGAAAGGCCCGCCCGAGGCAGTCAGAATCAATTCCACCACGCCAGCCGCGGCAAGATCGCCATCGAAACCGGCGGGTAGCGCCTGGAATAGCGCATTGTGCTCGCTATCGACAGGCAGCAGCGCCGCACCGCCCTCGCGCACGGCGCGCATGAACAGGTCGCCAGCCACCACCAGCGATTCTTTATTCGCCAGCAAAATCCGCTTGCCTGCCCTTGCTGCGGCCAAGGTTGGCCGCAAGCCAGCGGCGCCGACAATAGCGGCCATCACCATGTCGACCTCGCCGGCAGTCGATACCTCCGTCAGCGCCGCTTCGCCTTGCAATACCTGCGTGTCGCTACCTGCCTCGGCAAGAAGACTGCGCAGGCGCGAAGCCGCTTGCGGGTCGATCAGCACCGCGTAGCGCGGCTTGTGCTGCAAACATTGGGCGAACAGTTTATCGGCCTGGCTGTGCGCCGCCAGGGCAAAGACACGGTAGCGCTGCGGGTGCATGGCCACCACGTCCAGCGTGTTGGTGCCGATGCTACCGGTTGCACCCAGTATGGTTATCAGTTGAATAGTCATGCAGTACTCATGCAAGCAGCAAACGCAACGCGTGCGATACGGCCAGGACGGCAATCAGGCTGTCGATACGGTCGTAGACCCCGCCGTGGCCCGGCAGCAGGCTGCTGCTATCCTTGATGCCGGCACTGCGCTTGAACCAGGATTCCAGCAAATCGCCCACCACGCTCACCGCAGTCAGACCCATGGCCAGCGGCAACAGTACCACCAGCGACAGCGGAATGTTGAGCCAGCCCAGATCATTAACGAGCCAGACGTAGGCAGCGACACCCACGACCGCACCAGCGACACCTTCCCAGCTTTTACCTGGGCTAATGGCCGGGGCCAGCTTGTGTTTGCCAAAGGTTTTGCCGGCAAAATACGCCGCCACATCGGCCACCCACACCAAGCCCATCACAGCCAGCAGCTGCTTGCCGCTAATGGCAGAGTTATCCGGATGCCACGCCAGAAAAGCAAACCAGGCAGGGAACATCAGTAACACACCCAGAAGCATGGCCGGCAACCCGGTGGGGATAGGCCAGCGTTTGCGCAACCACATTGGCGCCAAAACCAGCCACACCAACAGCGAAGCGCTCATTGCCAGCGCGCTTGGCATATAAGCCGCCCACCAGGCCGCAGCTGCCAGCGCGGTACAGGCAGCCAGATAACCCCATTGCAGCGGGCCGGCAATACGCGCCATACGGCTGTATTCCCATAGCGCCAAGCCGATGATCAGCCAGGAAAAAGCGGCCCAGACATGGGGAGGAAAGAAAAACAGCGCCGCCAGCATCAAAGGAAGCAGGACGAGCGCCGTGAGAATACGCGTTTTCAGCATGAATTAGCCTCGGCGTTGCGCTTCGGGCAGCTGTTCACTGGTGCGGCCAAAACGGCGTTCGCGCGCATGAAAAGACGCCAGCGCGCCATCCAGCGCCTTGCGGTCGAAATCGGGCCACAGCAGGTCGGTAAAATACAGCTCGCTATACGCCAGCTGCCATAGCAGGAAGTTGCTGATGCGCTGCTCGCCACCGGTGCGGATAAACAGGTCCGGCTCGGGCGCGTAGGCAGTAGACAAATTGGCGGCCAGTGCGGCTTCGTCGATCTGCGTCACTCCTTGCGCCTGCAAACGGGCTACCGCTTGCAAGACATCCCAGCGCCCGCCGTAATCCGCGGCAATGGTCAGCGTCAAACCGGTGTTGGCCGCAGTCAGGCTCTCCGCCGCATCAATACGCGCCAGGATGGCACTGGAAAAGCGCTCGCGCGAACCAATGACTTTCAGACGGATATTGTTGCGATGCAGGCGTTCCACTTCCCGCTCCAATGCTACAAAAAACAGCTCCATCAGAAAGGTGACTTCATCTTCCGGACGGCGCCAGTTTTCGGTAGAAAACGCAAACAGGGTGAGGAAATCCACACCCAGCTCGCTGCAGGTCTTTACCGTATCACGCACGGCATCCAAGCCGCGCTTGTGCCCTGCGACGCGGGGCAGAAAGCGCTTTTTGGCCCAGCGCCCGTTGCCATCCATGATGATGGCGATATGCCGAGGCACCGCAGGTGCCTCGGGCACATCTTGAGTAGAACTTGCAAACAAGGGCTACCCCTTATACGGCCAGCAGTTCGGCTTCTTTGGTAGCAAGCGCTTTATCGACTTCGGCAATGTATTTGTCGGTCAGCTTCTGGATATCGTCCTGGCCGCGGCGCTCTTCGTCCTCGGTGATGGCTTTATCTTTCAGCAGGTTCTTGAAGTCGTTGTTGGCGTCACGGCGTACGTTACGTACTGCCACGCGCGCGCCTTCAGCTTCGGCACGCACCACCTTGATCAGGTCACGGCGGCGCTCTTCGGTCAATGCCGGCATCGGCACGCGAATCAGTTCACCCATGGAGGATGGATTCAGGCCCAGGTCGCTATCGCGGATGGCTTTTTCAATCTTGGCAACCATGCTTTTTTCCCAAGCCTGGACACCCAGCGTACGTGCATCGATGTTGGTAACGTTAGCTACCTGGTTTACAGGCACATCGCTACCGTAGTAGTCCACCATAACGTGGTCCAACAGGCCGGCGTGTGCGCGACCGGTGCGCACTTTGGCCAGATCGGTCTTGAAGGTTTCGAGCGTTTTTTGCATTTTGTGCTCGGCCGACTTCTTCACGTCATTGATCATGATTACTCCCGTTGTCTTTCTGAAAAACAAGGCGGAAAGCGGCTCTGCGCCGTTTCCGCCTATGAGGATTCGTTAAAATCAGCAGTGTACCAGCGTGCCTTCGTCTTCGCCAAGCACCACGCGGGTCAGTGCGCCTTGCTTGAAGATGCTGAACACCTTGATATTCAGCTGCTGGTCACGGCACAGGGCAAAGGCTGTCGCGTCCATGACTTTCAGGTTGCGCGAGATGGCTTCGTCAAACGTCAGGGTCTGGTAGCGTACGGCATCCGGGTTCTTTTTCGGATCATCGGTATAGACGCCGTCTACCTTGGTAGCTTTCAACATGATGTCCACGTTCATTTCCATGCCACGCAGCGCCGCTGCGGTGTCAGTGGTGAAGAACGGGTTGCCGGTACCTGCAGCAAAGATCACAACCTTGCCCTCTTCCAGGTACTGCATGGCCTTGCCGCGCACATACGGCTCGGCAATCTGCTGCATGGTCAGTGCCGACTGCACGCGGGCAATCAGGCCTGCTTTGGTCATGGCGTCTTTCAGTGCCAGCGCGTTCATCACGGTGGCCATCATGCCCATGTAGTCTGCGGTGGCACGGTCCATGCCGGCTGCTGCAGGCGCAACGCCGCGGAAAATATTACCGCCACCAATCACGATACCTACTTGCACACCCAGGTCGACGACCTCTTTGATCTGGCCAACGATCTGCTGGATTGTGTTGCGGTTAATCCCGTAGCTGTCATCACCCATCAGGGCTTCACCGGAAAGTTTCAGCAGAATGCGTTTATAGGCGGGGGATTGGCTCATGATTACCTCTGGCATGCGGTTGGGGTTTCTTTAATTTGCGAAACGGCACCCTGTTTTGCAGGGTGCCGTTGATTCAATCAGCTTAAGCTAGCGATCAGAGCTTGGCAGCAGCGGCAACCTCTGCAGCGTAGTCAACCACTTTCTTCTCGATGCCTTCACCAACAACAAACATGGCGAATGCTTTTACGGAAGCGCCTTTTTCGGCCAGCAGTTTTTCTACAGTGATGTCAGGGTTCTTGACGAACTGCTGACCCAGCAGGGTCACTTCAGCCAGGAACTTGTTCACGCGGCCTTCAACCATTTTAGCAACGATATCGGCCGGCTTGCCGGATTCGGCAGCCTGTGCAGTGTAGATCTTGCGCTCTTGTTCCAGGGTGTCGGCAGACACTTCGGCTTTGGATACGCAGATAGGCTTGGAGGCAGCAACGTGCATGGCCACATCTTTACCGATTTGCTCGTCGCCTTTGAAGTCAACGATTACGCCGATCTTCGCGCCGTGCAGGTAGGTAGCGATGGAACCGTCGGTTTCGTAACGTACGAAACGGCGGATGGTCATGTTCTCGCCCAGTTTGGCGATGGCTGCCTTGCGGATGTCTTCTACGGACTGGCCGTCGATCACAACAGCGGACAGGGCTTCAACATCGGCAGGATTGGCTTCTACAACAGCTTGAGCAGCAGCAGTAGCCAGCGCGATGAAGGTAGGATCTTTGGCAACGAAGTCGGTTTCGCAGTTCACTTCAACCAGGGCGCCAACGCCACCAGCTACGAAAGAACCGATGATACCTTCAGCGGCTACACGGCCAGCCATTTTGGAGGCTTTGGCACCGGACTTGATACGCAGGATTTCTTCTGCTTTTGCCAGGTCGCCTTCAGCTTCTACCAGTGCTTTTTTGCACTCCATCATGCCCAGACCGGTCGCATTGCGCAGGTCGGATACCATCTTTGCGGTGATTTCCGCCATGGTGAACTCCTTGAATATATTCGGATACGTTGAAACTGAGGTCTAAAAAAAGGGGCTTTCGCCCCTTTTCTGCTTACTCGGCAGCAGCCGGTTCAGCAGCGATGATTTCCTGGATTGCCTGAGCGCGGCCTTCCAGAACAGCATCGGCGATACCGCGAGCGTACAGGCGGATAGCGCGGCTGGAGTCATCGTTACCCGGGATAACGTAGTCGATGCCTTCCGGCGAGTTGTTGGTATCAACAACACCAATTACCGGGATACCCAGCTTTTTGGCTTCAACAACAGCACCTTTCTGGTAGCCGGTATCGATTACGAAGATCGCGTCCGGCAGACCTTTCATATCCTTGATACCGCCCAGCGAACGCTCCAGTTTTTCAACGTCGCGCTGCAGGTCCAGCAGTTCTTTCTTGTTGAAACCGGACTGATCGCCAGCTTCGAGCTGAGCACGCTTGTCTTCAAGACGTTTGATGGACTGCTTCACGGTCTTGTAGTTGGTCAGCATGCCGCCCAGCCAGCGGTGATCCACGAACGGCGCACCAGCACGGGTGGCTTCTTCGCGGACGATCTCACGCGCCTGACGCTTGGTACCCACAAACAGAACGTTACCCTTGTTGGCAGTCAGACGACGCACATATTCCTGAGCCTGCACGAACAGCGGCAGGGTTTTTTCCAGGTTGATGATGTGAATCTTGTTGCGGCTGCCAAAGATGTACTGAGCCATCTTCGGGTTCCAGAAGCGGGTTTGGTGGCCGAAGTGTACGCCGGCCTCAAGCATTTGACGCATGGTCACATTGGTGGACATTCTGAATCTCCAAAAGGGTTATGCCTCCATCCGTACAGACAACCCGCTAGCGGGCACCCTTTGGTACGGATGTGCGTGATATCCCCCAAAAATTGAGGGAACTCGCAATTCTAGCACTATCGAACCAAACCCTTCAAGCCATTCAGATATCACCATCCGGATTCTGTTTGCGCAGCTGGCGACGACGCACTATCCACAAAATGAGCCAAGTTGGCAAAACACCCAGGAAAAACACAATGATGCCGCTGCGAATCGCGCTCTCCTGCGCTACCGCCAGCATCAGCACCACATACAGCCAACCAATCAGCACGAGATACATATCAAACGTCCGTTTGAAAAATTATCGGAATTCTGACAAGAATACCGCATCACACCGCACAGAATAGAGTGACCTACCATGCAGACCCGCCTCACCGACACTTTTGGCATTACCCTCCCCCTGATTTGCCCCGGCATGAGCTATATCGCCGTGCCCGAGCTGGTAGCGGCCACCAGCAATGCAGGCGGCCTGGGCATACTGGCCACCGGCCCGCTGAACGCCGAGCAAACCCGCGCCGCCATCCGCCGCATCCGCGAGCTGACCGACAAGCCCTTCGGCATTGGCTGCACCTTGATGATGCCGGGCGCCAAAGAAAACGCCGAAGTCGCACTGCAAGAAAAGGTGCCGGTGATCAATTTTTCGCTGGGCAAAGGCGATTGGATCGTCAAACGTGCACGCGAGTACGGCGGTAAGGTCATTGCCACAGTCGTCACGGAAAAACACGCCATCTCGGCCGAGAAAGCCGGTGTCGACGCCCTGCTGGTGACCGGGCACGAAGCCGCCGCACACGGTGGTGAAGTTACCTCGTTGGTGCTGATACCCGCCATCCGCAAGGTATCGTCGCTACCCATTATTGCAGCCGGCGGCTTTGGTACCGGCAACGGCCTGATTGCTGCACTGGCACTGGGCGCAGACGGCATCGCCATGGGGACACGCCTGGCGATGACCCGCGAAAGCCCGGTGCACCAGCGCACAAAAGACATGATCCGCGAGCGAGGCGTAGGCGATACCATTTATTCCAAGAATTTTGATGGCCTGTGGTGCCGGGTAATGGACTCTGCCACCGCACGCAAGGCCACCCGCAAACCATTAGGCCTGCTTGCCGCCGGTTGGCGCGCGATGGGCGTCAGCCGCAAGCTCGGCATGCCGGTAGCCAAGGTGGTCATAGGCGGCATGCTGACGCAGCCACAGTCACTGCGCCAGCTCGCGCAATTTGGCGCAGCCACCGAATCCATCCGCCTGGCCATTGAAGACGGCAACCACCAGAAAGGCGTGCAGCTAATCGGCCAGGTACAGGGCCTGATTGACGATGTACCAAGTGTGGCCGAGCTGTTTAGCCGCCTGCTGGATGAAGCACGCCACTGCCAGCAAACATTGCCACGACTGTAAAGGCGCACCACCAGTCAAATCGGATGCAGTGTGCATTGTCTTTTTTGTTAATGAGATTTATTATCAAAAAGACATGCGCACGCCGCCATCCTGCAGGCTTGCTCTTGTGCACTCCTTTGCTTCGGAAAACACCATGCTTGAGCTTGCCTACGACATACAGCAACTGCACACCTGCCCACCCTCACCCGGCTGCCACCAACAGTGCCATGGTTTGCGCATCCCAGCCAACCGGCTCACCCTGATTGTCGGCCCGGATAGTCATCGCCGCCGCGCCATGCTCGATACGCTAGCCGGGCAGCAGGGGCAAGTATGCGGCCAACTATTTGGCCAGCCACTTTCAAGAGGCCAAAGCACCATCGCGCGACTCGGCGCGGATAGCACCACCCACAGCAGGCTGCGACTGGGCGATTTCGTCATGCAGGCCCGAAGCCGCCAACACTGGCTGGCGCGGCCACAAGCAATCGATCACGAAGCCGTGAGTCAGGCACTGCTCACCGTAGGCCTGAGCGACCTGGCTCAGCAAAAACTGGGTACGCTGACAGCAACGCAGCGCCAACTGGCGTGCCTGGCACAAAAGCTGGCCAGCCATGCCCCGGTACTGTTGCTGGACGACCCAGCCAATTTGCAGGCGCACGCCAGCCGCGCAGCCCTACTGCGCAAGTTGGCCGCATTGGCGCTGCACGGCAGAACCATCGTATGCGCACTGCCGGACAACCAGCCCGGCCAGCAATATGCGCACTGGCTGATACGGCTGACTGCCGATGGTCGCCTGCTGCAAAATATGCCGGAACCACAGCCAGCCCCGGCGATGGCGGCCTGAGGCACCGTAACAAGTGGGCACCCGTCATCACGCGGCGTAGAATAGCCAGCCCAGCACCCCACCCGCCGCCGCCCATGAGCCTGCACCTGCCCGCCCAAGCACACCCGTACTTGCCCACTCTCTGGTGCCTGTTTGATGGCAACAGCCTGTACCTGCAGCAAAACCAGCTCCCTGACGCACCACCCGGCCCGCACACCACGCCGCAGTTTATCGGCCACAACGATGCGGCCAACCTGTATAGCGCCGAGCTGATTGGCCCTGCTCCGGCAGACTGGCAGAAAGTCACACTGCGCCAGGCACTTTACACACTACCCGCCGAGTGCAGCGCCCTGCTGGCCCGCGCCGCCCAACTACGCCGCTTCTGCCAGACACATCGCTACTGCGGCGCCTGTGGCGGTCCGTTACAAGCCCACCTGCACGACCAAGGGCGGCATTGTCCCGCATGTGGCGAGGTGTACTACCCGCGCCTCTCCCCCGCCATGATGGTGCTCATCACCCGCGGCCGCGAAATATTGCTGGCGCGCAGCCCCCACTTTGCGCCCGGTATGTACAGCGCGCTGGCCGGCTTTGTCGAGCCTGGCGAAACACTGGAAGCCTGCGTGCACCGCGAGGCTTTCGAAGAAGTCGGCGTACGCCTGCACAATCTGCGCTACGCCACGTCGCAATCGTGGCCCTTCCCGCACTCGCTGATGCTGGCTTTTGTGGCGGAATACCACAGTGGCGACATCACACCGCAAGCAGGCGAGATAGAAGACGCCGCCTGGTTCGATATTGATGCCTTACCTGCCATACCGCCAGAGCGCTCCATCGCTTACTTTTTGATTACAGAACATATTCGGCACCTGCGCAGCCCGGCCGCATGCTGAACCATTGCGCTCCCGCCCAGCCAAGCCATGCGCAAAGCATGGCTTTTTCAATCATGGCATGTCATTAGCACCTATCCATTCCCCATTCAGTCCTTTAAAAACAGCCCTGCTCGCTTTAATATCAAAGCACATAAAAAATAGGCAGCCATGTGATAGCTGCCACCACCCAATCAAAGCACATCTGCAAGGAAAAAATCATGGGGAAATTGACGCTGGCACGGCGCCTGGGCTTAGGCTTTGGTGCTGTCATTCTGCTATTGGTCCTGGGCTCTGCCTTTACGCTTTACCGCCTGACGGTGATCCAGTCACGCGTTTCCGAGCTGGTAGAACACCGCATTCCGGTGATTCAGTACTCACGTACGCTCAGCGGCTCGCTGCTCGCCTCCACCAATGCAGCACGCACCATCCTGCTGGAAAGTGACGACAAACTGGTGGAAGAAAAAATGGCGATCCTGAAGAAATCCGTCATCACCGCCAACCAGCAGTTCAAACTCATGCAGGAAATCTCGTCCGATCCGGAAGAGCTGGTACTGGTCGAGAAAATCGGCAAGTCGCTAGCTGAATTCAACCGGCTCACCGACAAGCTTATCCCCATGATTACCAAGCAGAAATGGGATGCCTCCATCATCGTCAGCGAAAAAATGGAGCCGCAAGAAGGCCTGCTGGGCATGCAGCTAGACAAGCTGATTGCCCACCATACCAAGGTGATGGAAGAGCAGAAATCATCCACCACCAGCACCCTGCGTGACACCATGGTAGCGGCCATTATCGCCATCATCGCCAGCGTGGGGGCCAGCATCGTCGTGGCCCTGCTGATAGCCCGCACCCTTACCCGCCAGATCGGCGGCGAACCCGACTACGCCGCCACCGTGATGAAGGAAATCGCCCATGGCAACCTGGGCGTGGAAGTCAGCCTGAGCAAGGGCGACAACAGCTCACTGCTGTACAACCTGTCGCGCATGACCCGCGAGCTGAACGACGCCTTGCGCACCGTAGAGCGCAGCGTGCAGGAAAGCGGCAACGCCTCGCAAGAGCTACGCGATACCATGCAGCGCCTGATGAGCCGCAGCGAAGAACAGAACCGCGCCGCTGACGAAATGGCAACAGTTATCCAGCAAATGGCCGTAGGTGTGCGTGAGCTGCACCAAAGTGCAGGTAGCGCCGAAATGGCCGCCCGCAACGCCAGCGGCGACGCCCGTGACGGCGTAGAAGTCATCAAGGGTGCCGTGAAGGAGATGGACGCCATCAGCACCCTGATCCAGAGCACGGCAGGCAGCATCCATGAGCTGGGCCGCCAGTCGCAAACCATCGACAACATTGTCTCGGTGATTCGTGACGTAGCCGACCAGACCAACCTGCTGGCGCTGAACGCCGCCATTGAAGCCGCCCGCGCCGGCGAACAAGGCCGTGGCTTTGCCGTTGTCGCCGACGAAGTACGCAAACTGGCCGAGCGCACCACCAAGGCCACCGGCGAGATCGCCCAGATGATCGGCGCCATCCGCGTCAGCTCGCAGCAAGCCGTGGAAGCCATGAACCAGTCGGTAGAGCGTGCCCATACCAGCGCCACCCAGGGCCAGCGCGCCGGTGAATCCATCGTGGCCATCCAGGACGGTACCGAAAACGTGGGGCAAAGCGTGCTATCCATTGCCAGCGCCCTATCCGAGCAGGCACGCTCCGGCGAGCAGGTATCGCGCGAGGTGGAACGCATTACCAGCATTGCCCACCGCAACCGCGAAGCCGCCGACGAAGCCGCCCGCGCCGCCGCCCGCATGAGCGAACTCACCGAAGAAATTCGCCAGAGTTTCAGCCGCTTCCGCACCAACTAAGGTTGGCCGCAGCCACCCCGCCACACAGGGTAGACAAACAACAGCCCCGACTGAATCCCAGCCGGGGCTGTTGTTCTATTGGCGGGGCAGTCCAGCCATTGGGCAGAATTGCCTACAGGAGCCGGGGCAGTCCACCAACCGCTCCGGCGTGTCTAGAGAAGCCAGAGCGATTCAGTTGACCGCGATGGTGTCGCCGCTGGCCAGCGCGCCGGTCAGCGTGGTGTCGCGGCCGCTGCGCAGGGTGAGGGCTTGCCCGGCGGTGCTATTGTTCTCGGTGTAGCTGTCGGTGTCGCCGTTTTATTTGCCGCTGGCGCGGTTGGCGTTGGCAAATACGCTGATGCCGGCTTTACCGCTACCCACGCCGACGCTAACGCCGATGGCACCGCCGCTACTGCTGTTACTGCCGGTGGTGTCGCTGCGGTTGTGCGCGGACTGCAGGGTGATGTCGCGGGCGGCATCCAGCGTGACGTTCTGCGCCTTGATGCTGCTGCCGATCACCGATCGCCGCTTTGGGCAATGCCGTCGGTGCCTTTGCTGCCGTCGCCGGTGGCAATGATGTGCACATTACCGCCAGCGATGAGCTCGCTGCTGCTGGCATTACTGCTGCTGGTCAGGCTTTGGCTCTGGCTGCGCTGGCTGCCCAGCGATACCGATACGCCCACAAAGGACGGGTCGGCCACCTCGCCGCTACCGCCGCCCCGCTGTGCGGTTTGCAGCGCCTGGCAACCGGCCAGCCCGGCCTTGACACCTTGCAGGGCAGCCAACCTGCTGTTGTTGCTGTTGCCCGCGACCTGGGCGGCGCTAACGCGGTAGCCGTCCAGGCTGCCGCCGTTTATCACCGGCGTGCCGCTGGTCAATACCGTACGGCTGGCATTCAGAAAGGTGGCGCCATTGACCTGCAGGCCGGCCGGATTGGCGATGATCACCTCGGCGCGCTGGCCGGCCACTTCCAGCGTGCCGCGCAGCAGCGACGGGTTCTGGCTATTGACCTGGTTGACGATGACGCGGGCGCTGCCGCTGGCCAGCCACGGGTTGGCCGCCACCCAGCCGGCGCTTTGTGTTTGTACGTTGACACGGCTGTTGTTGAGGACGGTGCCGGCGTCGCCGGTATCAAACTGGCGGTACTGGTTCAACGACACACCAGCTGCGGACGGGGTCTGGATGTTGACCTGCACCGCGCCGCTGCTGGTGGTGAGTACCGTCGGACGCTGCTTACCTGGCGCCGCCGGGTCGGCCACGATCTGCGCCGCCGCAGGCAGGGTCCAGACGGCACCATGGGCCAATAGCAAGCAGGCCACCAACGGCCGCAGGGCCGCAGACAAGCGGCCAACGACAGGCTGCGGGCGGGCTGGTGACGCATCAGCACCCTGCTGCGGAGTGATCTCGGCCACCGCCATCAGCATGCGGCGGTGGGCGTTGAAAACAAGACGGTAGCAGTGCTGGTTCATCGCGCGGCTCCTGGTTAAAACTGCAGATTCAGGCTGACACCACCGGTGGTACGGGCGGCGCGCAGGTAGTCGGGGTAGCCGTGCGGCTGGCTGACAAAGGCGTCGTAGGCCAAGTGGCCCAGCCGGCCGCGTACGCCCAGCGTGGCACCGGCCAGGCGCTGGCCCAGTAGTAGGCTGGCGCTGGGGCCGGCCACGCGGCCGTAGTCGTAGCCTAGGTAGAGTTCCTGCCCGGCCAGCTGCCAACCCAGCTCGTTGCGCAGCAGCCAGCCGCGCTCGGCGCTGAGCTGGTTTTCGCCGTTGTAACCGCGCACGGTGTAGCGGCTGCCGATAGCAAAGCGGTCTTGCGGCACCAGCGGGCCGCGGTTCCACTGAGCGCGCCACGCCACGCCGTAGCGCAGCTTTTGCCCGCCCAGGGCAAACGGCGCGTCCAGCTGCGCTACGGCCTGGTATAGCCGTGGGCGCGAGCGGCCTTCGCCAAACGCGTCCTCCGGCGCCGGCAGGGCGTTACGTGCGCCGGTGCCGCGGCGGTAAGCGAGATTGACATCCAGCGTGGCGCTGCCCATGAACTCGCGCCAGTTGGCACCTGCCTCCCAGCCGGCGGTGCGGCGGCGCTGCACCTCGATTTCGGTGTCGTCGATGAAGTTGTTGCTGCTGCGCTGCCAGCCTTTGAGTGACAAACCGAGCTTGCGCACCGCGTTGAGGTACACCAGCCGGCTGAGCTTGAGCTCGCTGGTCTCGCTTTTGCCGCTGTAGTTGTAGGTCTGGCTGGCGCCGGCTACCGCCTGGTGGTAGCGATGCTTGCTACCGTTGTAAGCCAGCAGCCAGTAGCCAAACGGAATGCTGTAGTGCCAGGCGTAGCCCTCGCTGCCGCGTTCGCCGTCGGCACCGCCGCCCAGGTCGTGGTTGTGGGTAAGGTAGAACAGGTCATTCAGGGTGAACAGGTGGTCGTACGACAGCGTGGCGCTGCCCTGGTACAGACCGGTGCTCTTGCTGCCGCCGTCGTCTGCACTGAGGGTAAAGCGGTACGGGTTGGACTGCTGCCACAGGATGACCAGGTCGCTGTCGCCTGGCGCAGCGTCGCTGGCGGCGGCTGGTTCGATACGGATGTCGGCCTCGGCCGTGGGCACCCGCTTGAGGTTTTCCAGCCCCTGTTCGATATCGCGCAGGTTCAGCAGGTCGCCTGCCTGCATCGGCAAAGCGTTGGCCGCATGCAACCGTTCGGCGGCTGGCTGGGCGTAGCGTATATCGCGGATGCGGCCTGGGATCAGCGTCAGCGCCAACACGCCGGTAGCCAGCTGTTGCGGCCCGGCCAGTACGCGGGTGGTGATGTAGCCACGCGCCAGAATGGCAGCCTGTACCCGGTTAATCACCAGATTGATGCCTGCCACGTCCAGACAATGGCCTGCCAGTATGTCTTCGCGGCCGCTGCTGTCACGGTCGGCGGCTACCAGTGCCCACTGGAAACGGTCGGCGCTGTCGCCTTTTAGGCGCAGGTCGCTGATGACAAAGCATGGTGCCTCGCCACGATGGTAGCGTTGCAGTGGCACCGTGGTAGCGGGTTGCAGACGGACATCGGGTGCGTCGGGCTGTGGCAGCTGCGTGCTGCGCTGCTGCTGCAATTGCTGCTCGCGGGCGTCGAGCTGGGCCGGGGTGGCGGCAAGGCCGCTTTGCGCCTGCGCCATGACAGCAGGCAGGCAGGCAGGCAGGCAGGCAGGCAGGCAGGCAGGCACAGTAGCGTGCAGCAGAAAAAATGTAGTGGGCGGAAAACAGTGTGCATGATGAGGCTCTATCTGGCCGGGCTGCAAAACACCCAACCAATTCGATAAGTTTTGTTAAAATTATAAATGCAGACTGAATCAAATAAGCACTACAGCAAGACCTATCCGCGAGCCAAAATATCTATAAGTCATCCCTCCTGACGGGCTGTCGCCTATTGACATCGCTTTGTCATGCGGCAATGTGGCACACAAAAAGAAACACCCTGCCCGGGTGAAAGGCAGGGTGCAAACGGGCGCAGAGCCCGTGTCAGGGGAAATACGGGAAGGTCAGGTCTTGGTCGGCACGGCCGCCAGCACCGCTTTCAGCAGCTGCCAGGCGTGGCCGACCGAGGCCACTTCCACGCGCTCGCCCGGGGCGTGGGCGCCACGGATATTGGGGCCAAACGACACCATGTCCATCTGCGGGTATTTGGCGCCGATGATGCCGCACTCCAGGCCGGCGTGAATCACCTGCACGCCCGACTCGGCACCGAATTGCTCGCGGTACACGCGCTGGAACAGCGCCAGCAGCGGCGATGCCGGGTTCGGCGCCCAGCCCGGGTAGCCGCCTTCGGTTTCGGTGTCGAAGCCGGCCAGCTTGAACAATACCAGGATTTCGGCGGCCAGGTTACGGAAGCCGCTATCCAGCAGCGAGCGCACCATCAGGTTGGCAAACACCTTGCCGTCGCCAATCGCAATCACGCCCAGGTTGTTCGAGGTTTCCACCACACCCACCACGCGCTGGCTCATGCGCTTCACACCGTGCGGAGCGGCATGCAACGCTGCCAGAATGGCGTCTTGGTCGGCTTGGCTCATCATGCTGCTGGCAGCAGCAGGGTTGGCCGTAATGGTCACGCCTTCGTCCACACCAGCCAGCTCGAAGCGCATCAGCGCCTGGTAGGCATCGATCGCGGCGGCCACTTGCTCGGCCTGGGCCGCGGGGTACGCCACTACGGCAAAAGCTTCGCGCGCCAGCGCATTGCGGGCGGTGCCGCCATTGAACGACACCAGGCGCAGTGGCAGTGTTGCGGCCAACTCGGCCAGCAGGCGCACCAGCACCTTGTTGGCGTTACCTCGCCCCAGGTGGATGTCGGCGCCGGAGTGCCCGCCCACCAGGCCGGATACCACCAGCTGCTGCGCGGTGTAGCCAGCCGGCAGTGGCTCTTGTGCGTAAGCGCGGCGTACGTTGACGTCGATACCGCCGGCGCAGCCCATATAGAACTCGCCCCACTCTTCAGTATCGATGTTGATCATCATCTGGCCTTGCAACAGCGACGTCGACAAGCCCAGCGCGCCGCCCATGCCGGCTTCCTCATCCAGCGTCATCAGCACCTCTACCGGGCCGTGGGCGATGTCGTCAGTGGACAATACGGCCAGGCCCAGTGCCACGCCGATGCCGTTGTCGGCGCCCAGCGTGGTGTTTTCGGCGATCAGCCAGCCGTCTTTCAGCACCGGGCGGATCGGGTCATTGAAAAAGTCGTGTTCGGTGCCGGTATTGGCCTGGCACACCATGTCCAGGTGGCCCTGCAGCACCACGCCGATGCGGTCTTCCATGCCTGGGGTAGCCGGCTTGCGCACCACCAGGTTACCCACCTCGTCCACGGCGGTTTCCAGCCCGCGCAACTCGGCCCAGCCTTTCAGGTAGTCGCGCAGCGCCTGCTCGTGCTTGGACGGGCGCGGGATGTCACACAGGGTCTGGAAGTGTTCCCAGACGGCACGGGGTTCGAGTTCGGCAATGTTTACCACGACAACAAGCTCCTTTGCGGTATTCAGGGGGCAGCTCACGGCCTTGTGCGCCATGAACAAGGGGCGGCCGCTGCGCCGCCCCGTCAACAGGTTGAGCGTAATGTAACACGCTGGCCGCAGAGCGTCATTTGCACTAATCGGCCAGTTTTCAGGGCCAAACAGCAACAAAGCCGCACTTTCGGTGGCCGGTTTCGCCGTACAGCACCGGCCTGCTCGCCCTGGTTTGGCAAGTCTTTTGAATTTGTACATAATCAAAAAAAGGAGATTGCCATGTCCGCCACCATGCTGCCCCACCCCGCGCCATCTGCCTGCCGCTTACCGTTGTACGGTAGCCGCGTGGCGGCCGGCTTCCCCTCACCGGCAGACGACTACCTGGAAGGCCACCTGGACCTGAACCGCTACCTGATCGACGACGCCGCCGCCTGCTTCATGGTGCGCGTCAGTGGCGACAGCATGCAGGATGCCGGCATTCACGACGGCGACCTGCTGGTGGTGAACCGCAGCCTGCCGGCGCGCCACGGCCACATCGTACTAGCCGTGCTTAGCGGCGAGTTCACCGTCAAGCGCCTGCACCAGCGTGACGGGCGCACCGCCCTGCTGCCGGACAACCCGGCCTACGCGCCCATCAACATCGGCCCCGGGCAGGAGCTGCACATCTGGGGCGTGGTCAGCGCCTGCGTACGGCGGCTGCTGCCATGAGCCAGTTTGCCCTGGTGGACGGCAACAGCTTTTATACCAGCTGCGAGCGCGTGTTCCGCCCCGACCTGGCCGGCAAGCCCATCGTAGTGCTGAGCAATAACGATGGCTGCGTGGTGGCACGCAGCGCCGAAGCCAAGGCGCTGGGTATTCCCGGCTTTGCGCCTTACCACCAGGTGGCCGAGCAGTGTCGCCGCCACGGCGTGGCGGTGTTCAGCTCCAACTACACGCTATACGGTGACATGAGCCGGCGCATGATGCAGGTCATCGCGCGCTGGGGCGTGCAGCAAGAGGTGTACAGCATCGACGAATGCTTCCTGCACCTGGACGGCATTGCCGAACAGCGCCAGCACGCGGCCAAGCTGCGCGCAGACGTGCTGCAAGGCGTCGGCATCCCCTGCTGTGTGGGCATTGGCCGCAGCAAGACGCTGGCCAAGCTGGCCAACCACGTGGCCAAGACACGGCCACAATGCCAGGGTGTATTCGGCTGGGACTGGCTGGCACCACACTATCAGCAGCTGCTGTTGGGCCGGTTGGCGGTGGGCGAGGTGTGGGGCATAGGCCGGCAGTTGGCCGCAAGGCTGGCGGCGTGCGGCATCCGCAGCGCGCTGGACCTGCAGCAAGCCAACGTAGCCGACATCCAGCGCCGCTTCAATATCGTGGTGGCGCGCACCGTGGCCGAGCTCAACGGCGAAGCCTGCATCGGCGCCGACGACATCCACGCCGACAAGCAGCAACTGATCTCCAGCCGCAGCTTTGCCCGGCAAGTCACCGATTTCGACACCCTGGCCAGCGCCATCAGCCACCACGCCGCCCGCTGCGCCGAAAAACTGCGCCGCCAGCACGGGCTGGCCAACCTGGTGGGCGTCAGCATCCGCACCAACCGCTTTCGCGAACAAGACCGCCAATACCGCGGCTGGATCGCCATAGCGCTGCCAGGCGCCAGCAGCGACAGCGCCGACCTTACCCGCGCTGCGCTGGCCGGCCTGCGCCAGATTTATCGTGATGACTGCAGCTACAAGAAGGCCGGCGTGGTGCTGATGGCGCTGGAAAGCCGCCACCACGGCCAGCAAAGCCTGTTCGGCAGTGCGGCCAACCCGCGCCGGCAACAGCTGATGCAAACGCTGGACCGCATCAACCGCCAGTTTGGCCGCGGCACGCTCAGGTTGGCCGCAGAAAACCTGCACGACGGCTGGGCCATGCGCCAGGAGCTGCGCTCGCCGCGCTGGACCACGCAATGGGACGAGCTGCCCTGCGCCCGCTAGCACGGCATCCGGTTGAGAAAATCCGAATGTTTACATAAGAAAGTGATGATTTAACTCACCCATACTCCTGGCGCAAGCTAGCGCCTGTTAACGCTATGTTTGATGCGCCGGCGCTTGTCTGGCGGTGGCAATGCGCGAAAACCGGCACAGCAGGGCCATTCCCGCCTGCCCGGTTTGATAAGGCAGTGCCCCGCAGAAACAGCCTTGGTCATCAGGCCACGCGCCCGCCCCGGCCAACAACAAGGAGAACCCATGAACGCACGCGCCCACCACGGCAGCCAGCCGCGCAGCCCTTCCTACTACAGCGCCACCATCGTGCAGGAAAGCGATTACCCGATGCTGCAAGGCAGCGTAGACGCCGACGTCGCCATCATCGGCGGCGGTTTCACCGGCGTGGCCAGCGCCGTGGAGTTGGCCGAGCGCGGCCTCAGCGTAGTACTGCTGGAACAGAACAAGATCGGCTGGGGCGCCAGCGGCCGCAACGGCGGCCAGGTCACCGGCAGTCTGTCTGGCGACGAGGCGATGCGCAAACAGATGCGGCAAAGGCTGGGCAACGATGTAGACGACTTCATCTGGCAGCTGCGCTGGCGCGGCCACGACATCATCCAGCAGCGCGTGGCGCGCTACGGCATTGCCTGCGACCTCAAGCACGGCCACCTGCACGCCGCCATGAAGCCCGCCCACATGGCCGAGCTGCAAGCCAGCTACGACGAAGCGCAGCGCCGCGGCATGGGCGACGACGTGGCCCTGCTGGACGCCGCCGGCGTACGCGAGCACCTGGCTACCGACATCTACTGCGGCGCGCTGAAAAACCGCCGCAACCTGCACCTGCACCCGCTCAACCTGTGCCTGGGCGAAGCCCGCGCAGCCGCCAGCCTGGGTGCCAGGCTATACGAACACACCGAGGTGCTGGACATTGTGCACGGCCCGCGCCCGGCCATCGTCACCGCCCATGGCCGCGTGAACGCCCGCCACATCCTGCTGGCCGGTGACGTGTACCACAAGCTGGCGCAGGAGCAACTTGGCGGCAAGATCTTCCCGGCCATGGGCGGCATTGTCACCACCCGCCCGCTGGGCGAGCTGGCCAACACGCTGAACCCGCACGACCTGGCGGTGTACGACTGCCGCTTCGTGCTGGATTACTACCGCATGACCGCCGACGGCCGCCTGCTGTTCGGCGGCGGCGCCAACTACAGCGGCCGCGACTCGCGCGACATCGCCGCCGAGCTGCTGCCGTGCATCGAGCGCACCTTTCCGCAGCTCAAAGGCGTGCAGATCGACTACCAGTGGAGCTGCGCCATGGGCATTGTGGTGAACCGCATCCCGCAGCTGGGCAAGCTATCGGACAAGGTGTGGTACTGCCAGGGCTACTCCGGCCACGGCGTGGCCAGCAGCCATATCATGGGCGAGATCATGGCCGAGGCCATCACCGGCACGCTAGGCCAGTTCGACACCTTTGCCGCCTGCAAACACATCCGCGTGCCGCTGGGCAGCAAGCTGGGCAACCCCTTGCTGGCCGCCAGCATGTGGTACTACCAGATGCTGGAGAAGCTGCGCTAAGGCAGGCTACCCCGCCGCGCAAGCAAGGCAGTGCGGCCAACGTTGGCCGCAGTCTGCCGTACACAATGGCACGGCAGTCGCATCGAGAACTGGCCACCGGCAAGCCGCAACGCCGGACATGGCCATGGTAAACGCGGCCAATAACACTCGCCCGAAAACAAACAGCCCCCGCCTAGCCTGGCCAGACGGGGGCTGTTGCGCATCAGGGCTGCGGCGATGCGGTGCCCTGGCTAGCCGGCCTTAACCGACAATGGCGCTGGCGTCCACAACTGTGGGTTCCAACACTCGACTGTACCAGCAGCCGACTTTTTCCGCAGCTTCCACATCGATCTTCGCTACCAGCTGACATTGCTTTGGTGTACCAATCCAAGATCTACAGTGCTATCGTGTACTGAGTAGGTCCTTCGCGCTTGTGCGCAAGATCCGGAAAACCCAAGCCGCACGCGGGGGCTTCGGCTAGCTAGGCCTTACAGTTGACTGCCGACATGTCGTGAAAATTTAGGAGCCGAGATGGCGTACATAGTGACCCTGCTTTCAACCCGCTGGGGAAGCGAATTGGGCGGGTTAAATGTCTTCAATAGAGGACTGGCAGATGGCATGACACAGGCGCTACCGAAAGGTAGCAAGACTATCTGCTTTGTCAATCAGCTGCCGTCAGATGCGGATGATTCTGCAGGCGCCGTCGAAGTTCTTGAGCATAGAACGTTCGACGCCACCGTACTTGCGAGCGATATTGCCACTCGCTGCCAAGAACTGGAATCAGAAACCTTGCAAGGTGTACTGGTGGTAGGGCACGACATCATTACAGGCCAAACAGCCATCGACTGTGTAGAAGAACTCCGTAAGCT
>AMYZ01000014.1 GCA_000335715.1 beta proteobacterium L13 | reverse complement strand
ACGTTCACCAATGGCGTGACGTTGAGCGCCGACGGCAAGAGCGTGATCGTGCCGGCTGGCGTGAGCAGCTTCACCGTCACCGTACCGACCATCAACGACACCGTGGATGAAGCCGACGAAACGCTGAAGTTGGCCGTAGGCGGCAAAGACGCCACCGGCACCATCGTTGATAACGACTCGGCGCCGAGTGGCACTGACAAGACGATCAGCACCAATGAAGATACGGCTCGCACGCTGGGCGCAGCTGACTTCGGCTTTACCGATAGCGACGCGGGTGACACCTTGTCTGCGGTTCGCATTGATACTCTGCCGACCGACGGCAAGCTGTACCTCAACGGTACGCTGGCTACCGCCGGTGTGGTGGTGAGTGCGGCCGATCTGGCCGCCGGCAAGCTGGTCTTCCAGCCGGATACCCATGAGAGCAAGCTCAGCGGTGGCTATGCACAGCTGACCTTTAGCGTGAAAGACAGCGGTGGCAACTTTGATGGCACACCGAATACCCTGACGGTGAATGTGGTACCGGTTGCCGATGTGCCGACGGTGCAGGTAACGCTGGGTGCTGGTAGCTACGATGCCGGCAGCCCATACAGCGGTGGCAAGAATTACACTGGCTGGAGTGGCGCGCAGGCAAACTATGGCAGCAATGCCATCGAGCTCACCGGTTCGGGCGATGCCTGGTCAACGCCTGCGGGTAAAGAGTCGCAAGGCTTTGCCGTGAAAGGTGGCGGCCTGAACGACCTGATTTCCATGCATGGCAGCACCGGCAACAACATCCTGATTGGTGATGATGGCATCCTGGGCAACTCGGATGGCTCCAATACCGGCCAGGTAAACGACACGCTGTATGGCGGCGCCGGTAATGACATCCTGATCGGCGAGCAGGGCGATGACTCCCTGTTTGGCGGTAGCGGTGTGGATACCGCGGTGTATGCCGGCAACTTTGCCGACTACACCATTGGCGTACCCACTGCATCTGCCGGTGGCAGCCTGACCTTCCAGGTGAAAGACAAGCAAACCAACGGTAACCCGTATGGTGGCGAAGGTACCGATAACCTGTACGACGTTGAACGCCTGCAGTTTGCCGATGGCACTTACTACTTCAACAGCACCAGCAACCAGTGGGTGAAAGAAGGCGCAGCCAAGACCAGCTACCCGCTGACGATTGCCACGTCTCTGGTAGACCGTGATGGCAGCGAAGTGATCGACAGCATCAAGCTGACGCTGGACAGCAAATACGCCGGCTCCAAACTGCTGAGCAGCACCGGCACCGAGCTGGGGGTGGTTGCTGCCGATGGCACGCTGACCCTGACCGGCTTGTGGGCCAGCAATGCGCTGGATGTCTCGCTGACCGGTTTGTCGCTGCAGGTGCCGGGTGCGGTTACCGGCCAGCTGTCGCTGCAAGTAACCGCCATTGCCAAAGAGCTGGCCAACGGCAATACCGCTAGCGGTCAGGCATCGACTTCGGCCGGTAACCTGGCGCCAGAAACGTCCAACGTAGCCGCAGGTGGCAATGAAGATAGCGTGATCGCCGTCAACCTGTCCGGCTATGACGTAGACGGTTCTGTAGCGGGCTTCTTGATCAATAGCCTGCCGGCCAATGGCACGCTGTACAGCGATGCTGCAGCCACCCAGCCACTGGCCGCCAA
The DNA here is from genome assembly GCA_000335715.1 of beta proteobacterium L13. Lineage (GTDB taxonomy): Bacteria > Pseudomonadota > Gammaproteobacteria > Burkholderiales > Chromobacteriaceae > Vogesella. Next base: position 110,546 of record AMYZ01000014.1, on the reverse strand, counting down.
TGCCGTGGTCACCGGTACGGTGTACTTCAAGCCGTCGGCGAACTGGAATGGGGTAACCGAGTTCCAGTACAGCGCCAAGGACAATGCCGGCCTGGTTGATGCGACCCCGGCCAAAGCAACCATTTCGGTGGCTGCGGTGAATGATGCGGCCAACCTGGTAGCCGATACCAAGACTGTGCCCGAAGAAACCAACGCTACCGGCAACGTGCTGGGCAACGATAGCGACGTCGACGGCGCGCTGAGCGTGACGACCTTCAGCATCGCCGGCATCACCGGCAGCTTTAACGCTGGCCAGACCGCCACCATTGCCAACGTTGGCACGCTGACCATTGCGGCCAACGGTGACTACGTGTTCGACCCGGTCGACAACTGGAACGGCAGCGTACCGGTAGTCACCTACAACGTACGCGACCCGAACGGCGGCACCGGCAGCAGCACGCTGAGCATCACCGTGACCCCGCTAGATGATGCACCGACCACAACGGGCGGTAGCGTTACCGGTACCGAAGACACGGTACTGCCGCTGAGCTGGAGCAACTTCAACGTGGCCGACATCGACAGCGGGAATAACCTGTCGGTAAAAGTGACCTCGTTGCCGGCTGATGGCACGCTGCAGTACAACGGTGCCAGCGGCTGGGTAAGCGTGGCGGCCAATCAGGTCATCAGCAAGGCCGATATCGATGCCGGCAAGCTGCGCTTTGTGCCGGACAGCAACGAGTCGGGTGTGGATGGCTACAGCACGGCGGGTACCGGCAACCAGAAGCAGGATTACGCTACCTTCAACTATCAGGCGGTGGATGGCGGTGGCAACACCAGTGCCACGGTCAGCATGAAAGTAGACATTGCCCCGGTAGCGGATGCGCCGACGCTGAGCCTCAATAGTGCCCCGACGGCAACACCGACCGGGCTGAAGAAAGAGTCGTGGACCAATATCTCGTTCACCGACGTATACAACGGTGGCAGTGGCGTGAACCAGGACACGCTGGAAGCGCGTATCGAAGCTGCGTCTGCGGCACAAAGCACCACGACCATTACCAACGCTGCTCAGACTGATGTCACGGTGGGTACCGCCAGCCGTATTTCCGGCCTGGTGTACCTGGAAGCAGGCAAGACCTACACCTTCAGCGGTATTGCTGACGACAGCTTCCGTCTGGAAGTGGGGGGTGTCACCGTCGCCAACGCGCTGTGGGGCAATGGTGGCGGCTATACCGGCACCTTCTCGCCAACCGCGAATGGCTACTACACCCTGACGGCGTTCCACCATAACGAGGCTGGTGCGGGTACCTTTGACATTAATGTGTCGGTGAACGGTGCCACCGCCGTAGACCTGAGTACGGCCAACCTGAAGCTGTTTACCGGTACGGCAGACATCACCAATGCAGGCGTCAACCTGTCTGCGCTGGTGCCGAATGCCAGCGGCGAGGGTGGCTATTACACCGAAGTGCCGCTGAACCGCGGTAACGAAGATACCTGGATCCCGATCTCGCGTATTGCCGCCGGCCTGACCGATACCGACGGCTCGGAAACCTTGTCGGTGTCCATCAGCGGCCTGGTAAACGGTACCCAGCTGAAAAATGCGGCAGGCGAGATCGTTACTGCTGGCGCGAGCGGCACCGTGACCTTGCCGGCTGGTTGGAACCTGGCCACGCTGCAGATCAAGGGCCCGCAGGATTACAACGGTACCCAGAACCTGACCGTGACGGCGACCTCCACCGAACAGGTAGGCGGCGACAGCAAGACCACCACGGCACCGCTGACCGTGATCATCGACCCGGTAAACGACGCGCCAAGCAGTACTGGCGGCAACGTTACCGGTACCGAAGATACCAATCTGGTCTTCACGTGGGCCAACTTCAAGGTGGCAGATGTGGACAGCGCTGCGGCCAACCTGTCGGTGAAAATTACCTCGCTGCCGGCCGATGGTACCTTGCAGTACCAGGGTGCCAGTGGCTGGGTGGCGGTAGCGGCCAACCAGGTCATCAGCAAGGCAGATATTGATGCTGGCAAACTGCGTCTGGTACCGGACTTCAACGAGTCGGGTAGCGACAGCTTCGCCAACAGCGGTGTTGGTAACCTGAAGAAGGACTACACTTCCTTCAATTACCAGGCAGTAGACAACGCTGGCGGCAGCAGCGCGAGCGCCACCATGTCGGTGGATGTCACTCCAGTGGCCGATACTCCGACGCTGACCGTGAAAACCGGCAGCAGCGCTACGCTGTGGGTAACCAGCTGGGAGTCCGTAGCCAATAACAGTAATACTTCGGAAGGGGTTAGCGGTTCGGTGTTGGAAAACTGGACGCTGGTGAAAACGGGCGACAAGTTGGCAGGTGGCTCCGATGTGTTTGAAGTCTGGACTGCCGGTGATCAGCAGCAGCGTCAGGATGGCAGTAACAATACCGTGGTGCTGGCACCAGGCAATGGCCGCAATGCGCTGGAGCTGAATGATGCTTCTTCGAATATGCAAACGCTGGGCATTTCGCGTGATATTGCCACTGTGGCAGGGCAGGTATACGAGCTGTCGCTGGATTACGCGGGCCGCCCGGGCTTTGGCACCGAGTTCACCAGCATTGCCGTGTATCTGGGTAACACCTTGCTGGGTACTTATGGCTCTACCAGCCCGCAAGGCAGCTTTAACTGGGAAAACCTGAAGCTGAGCTTTGCCGGTACCGGTAGCACCGAGACGCTGACCATTCGCCTGTCTCCGAACAATACCGGGCAGGATGCAAACGGCCGTGGTGCGATGATCGACGATATCCGTCTGAGCACTACACAAGGCGTGGTGGCAGGTTCTGGCGGCATCAGTGGCAAGACTGCTGTATCGCTGTCGACCTACATTACTGGCCAGCTCACTGATACCGATACGTCGGAAGTGCTGTCGTACAAGTTCAGCAACCTGCCGGCTGGCGCCACCATCGTCAGCAACAGCACGCCGGGTGGCTACGCAGTGGTGAATGGTGCCATCACTGTGAGTGCGTCCGAGCTGGCTTCTGCCAAGCTGGTTCTGCCGTCTGGCACGCTGGGTTCTGTTGGCCTGGACGTGGCCGCGGTCAGCACCGAGCCAAACGGCAGTACCGCGCAGACTACTGGCCACCTGGATGTGACCATTCAGTCCGGCTCGGTAACTGCCACGCCGATTGGCAGCTACTCAGACATCACGCTGAACGCTACGCAGACGGCCGTGAGCACCAGCTCGCTGGGCCTGCGTTCCGAGTACTACGGTTATCAGGAAAACACCACTTACGGTAACCTGGACAAGCTGTCCGAGGTAGAGGCGCTGATTGAAGCCCGTACTGGCAACAACAGTAACCTGATCGGCTCCATGACGGCGGGCGCCAATGCCGGCATGAATGCCTCCTTCCTGGTGAACAAGCTCGAATTCGGCTTTAGCAGTAGCGGTGCCAATAGCTCCAATATTGGCAATGACCTGGGGAATAACTCGACGCTGGCAAGCGGCACGACACTGGTTAGCGGCTCCGGTAACCTGTACAACTTCCTGAAGGCAAACGGTGCCAATAATGCCACCGACCTGAAGGCAGGCGGTGCAGGCCTGGGCAGCACCTCGGATGCCATGATCCGCATGCTGGCCTACCTGAACCTGGCAGAAGCGGGCCGCTACGACCTGCGCATTACCGCCGATGATGGCTATCGTGTGTATCTGGACGGTACCAGCGTGGCACAGGTGGACCAGATCCAGTCCACCACCACCAATGTGTTCACCAACGTGGCGCTGAATGGCGGCATGCTGCCACTCGAGATCCTGTACTGGGATCAGGGTGGTGCGGCTACCTTCCGTGTCGAGATCAAGCTGGCAGGTTCGGCAGATAGCAGCTATCAGGTGATGGGTACCGACAGCTTCCCGCTGTTCCAGGTAGGCAACCAGCCAAACCTGGCCGATAACCAGGATCTGGTCGATACCGGCAACGGTACCTGGGCCATCCGCACCGGTGCGACCTCTACCGGTACCGGCGGTCACGACCGCATTACCGGTACCGACGGGCGCGACACCATCAGCGGTGGCGAGGGCAATGACCAGCTGAACGGTGGTGCAGGTAAAGACAAGCTGGATGGCGGCGCAGGCGATGACACCTTGATCGGTGGCAGTGGTAACGACACCATGACGGGTGGCCTGGGCGTGGATACCTTCCAGTGGTCGCTGGCTGACAAAGGCACAACGACCAACCCGGCGCACGATGTCATTACCGACTTCAAGACCGGTGTCGGTGGCGACGTGCTCGACTTGCGCGACCTGCTGCAGGGTGAGAACAGCGGTAACCTGACCCAGTACCTGCACTTCTCGGCCAGCGGTAACGATACGCTGGTGCAGATCAGCAGTAGTGGTGCCTTCAGCAGCAATGGCGCCAACGCGGCAACGGTGACCGATCAGAGCATTCTGCTGAAAGACGTGGCACTGGGTAGCCTGGGCAGTACAGACCAGCAGGTGATTACGGAGCTGTTGAAAAACAACCTGAAAACCGACCAGTAAACCTGGGTGTATGACAAAAGAGCCGGCCAGCCGGCTCTTTTTTTGTACCTGTACCAAACGCCGCGTGGTGTATGGCCCAGTATCCATACACTGGAACGGCAATTGCTATACTGCCCCTATCATTCGCTGGAGCGCTGCTGTGGAAAATTTACCAATGCGGGATGGCTTGTCGCTAGACTCCCATTTTCAGCCCATTTACAGCCTGGCTCACCGCCGTACGGTGGGGATGGAGGCGCTACTGCGCGCTACCGAGCAAGGCAAGGCGCTGAGCCCGCCGCAGGTCTACGAGCGTTACATCCGCCGTGATGAGCGTGCTGCCATGGATCTGGCCGTGGTACGAGCCCATTGCCAGCATTTCGCCCGCACCCCGGCCGCTCAGCGCTGGCTGTTTCTCAATATCGATGCTGTCACACTGGCCGACCTGAACTATGTACAGCAGCTGCAAGCGATCATTGCCGACTCGGGCATCCCGCCGCAGCTGATCGTACTGGAGGTACTGGAGCAGGCGCTGGAGCTGGATGCCGGCTTGCTGGAAGGGGTCGCGCTACTGCGCGAACAGGGCTGCCTGCTGGCCATTGATGATTTCGGCGTCGGGCATTCCAATCTGGACCGGGTGTGCAGCCTGGAGCCCGACTTCATCAAGTTTGACCGCCACCTGCTGCGCAGCGCGGTAAACCAGCAGCGCACACGCACACTTTTGTCGCGTTTGGTGCGGTTGATGCACGAAATTGGTGCATTGGTGGTGGTGGAAGGGGTGGAGAGCGAGTCTGACGTGGTGGTGGCGCTGGATTCTGGCTGCGATCTGGTGCAAGGCTACTATGTTGCCATGCCCGCTTTGGTGCCAGACCGTGATGAGCAGATTACCCCGCGGCTGGACGCCAAGTGGGACGAGCTGATGAACCGCGAGCTGTTGCGCCGCAAGCTGAACCGCCGCCAGCTGGAGCTATCACGCCAGGCGTTTGTGCAAACGGCCATTGCCCTGATGCAGGGCAACGAGTTCAGGTTGGCCGCACAGCCCATGCTGAACCTGCCGGATGTGATTCGTTGCTTCTTGCTGGACCAGGAAGGCCGCCAACTGGGGCGTAACCTGAATGTGCGCGAGCTGTCCGAGGTGAACCGCCTGCGTTTTGCCCCGCTGGAAGACACCACCGGCGCGGTATGGTCGCGCCGTACTTACTTCCAGCACGCCATCGACCAACCCGGTGTGCTGTATATGAGCGAGCCTTACTTGTCCATGACAGACACACGCACCTGCGTGACCCTGTCGATGGCGATCGAGATCGATGAACAGATGCACGTGCTGTGCTCTGATGTGATGCTGCCAAAATAAGCAGTGCTAGCGCATCAAGCAAAACACCGGGCCTGTGCCCGGTGTTTTGTTATGGAAGCTAGCTTAAGGGGTTGTGATCGGGTCAAACAGGGTAACCACCTGGCGCACGCCAGCGGTTTTGGCGACCACTTGTGCCGCCGCTTCACCTTCCGCATCGCTTACCAGGCCTAGCAGATAAACCACGCCGCGCTCGGTGACAACTTTGATTGCGTTGGGCGGGTAGCCCTGGCCTTCCAGCAGGCGGGCACGCACCTTGGTAGTAAGCCAGGTGTCATTGTTGCGCTGTGCCAGGGTGGTGACGGGGGCGACCACCAAGTGGTTGTACACGCGCCGTACATTGGGAATGCCGCGTGTCATCAGCTCGATATCGGCCTTCTGGGCTTCACTTTCAGCTTCGCCAGTCAGAAGTACGGCACGGTTGTAGCTGGTGGCGTTCACGTGGCTACCGGCAAAACGTTCGCTTAGCTGGCGCAAGGCTTTCAGCTCGATACCCTGGTCTTCTACATAAGTGCCGCTGGTGCGGCGGTCGGTTACCACCAGCGCGCTGGCGGCCACGCCACCTGCTACCAGCGGAAAGCAGGCACTGAGGTTGGCCGCAACCAGTGCGGCAAGGGTCAGGCTTTTCAGGCGGGGTGTCATTCAGTCTCCTCCCAGCAGCATGTAATCGATGGCATCACACAGGGCGTGGATAACCAGCAAGTGTATTTCCTGGATGCGGGCGGTGCGCGTTACCGCCACGTTCAGGTGCAGGTCTTCGGGTGACAAGATTTCGGCGACCTGGCCGCCATCGTTGCCGGTCAGCGCAATCACGCTCATGCCGCGCTCGTGGGCAGCATAGATGGCTTCCACGATATTGGCCGACTGCCCGGAGCTGCTAATCACCAGTAGCAGGTCGTTATGGTGGCCTATGGCCCGTACCTGTTTGGAGTAGATCAGGTCAAACTCGTAATGGTTGCCAATGGCAGTCAGCGCGGGGCTGTCATGCGAGAGCGACAGTGCCGCCAGGCCCGGGCGTTCTTTTTCGAAATGCCCCAGCATATTGGTCACAAAGTGGTGGGCTACCGCTGCGCCCCCCCCATTGCCACAAGCCAGAATCTTGCCTTCATTCATCAGGCTGGCCACCATTTTTTCCGCAGCCACGGCAATGGCGGGTGCCAGCTCTTCCATCACGAGCTGTTGGGTGGCAATGCTTTCGCGGAAATGTCCACTGGCGCGATCGATCAAGTCCATCGTCTATCCTTTTTGCTCAGCCGGTACGACGCCTAGCTGATGATGTTCTTGAGCCATATCGGTGGGGCTGTCCCTTCGAACAGCACCGCGTCAAAACGGCAGGGGCTGTTCAGGTGATGCTGGCTCAGATAAAGGTTGGCCGCAGCCTGCAGTTTGCGGCACTTGGCCGCGCTGATGCTGGCGGCGGCACCACCATACTGGTGGCTGCTGCGGGCGCGCACTTCTACAAATACCCGGTATTTGCCATCCTGCATGATCAGGTCTATCTCGCCAAAGCGGCAAGACCAGTTGCGTGCCAGCAAGCTCAAGCCCTGCGCCTGCAAAAATGCGCAAGCCTGGTCTTCAAAGAGATTGCCGCTGGCCCGGCTCATTACTGGGCGCCAATGACGCTGCTGGGCAGGTCGCGCTGTACTACCCAGCCCTTACCGATGCGCAGGTCGCCACTCACCCCGCCTAGGCGAATCTGGCTGGGGTTTTTACTGCTGGCCAGGGCGGCACCCAGGCGGTAGGCATCGACACCCAGGGCGTACAAGCGCTCGGTCGCCTTGTTCAGCGGGTTGGCCGGGCGTGCAATCAGCCGTGTCTCGGGGTGATTGGGTATTAGCAGCCAGGGCATGTCAATCAAACGCAGGCCAGTCAGGGCCGGGCCTGGGTTGCGCACATTGGCCAGCGAGGTGGCGTAGGCGGGCAGCGCCGGGTTCAGCAGTGCGCGTGTCGCTTCGGTTGCTTTGGTGTCCAGCGCCAGGAAAACGGCGTCGGCAATACGCAGCTCGATATCCAGTTGGTCTGCTGCCAGTGCAGAAACGTTCAATTCGCGTGCAGATTTGCCAGTACGGTTACGCCATTCATCGGCAAATGCCTGGCGCAAACGCTGGGATAAGTTGTCGTTATCAAACAGGATCAGCGGCTGCTGGCTGCCATCGTCGCGCATCATGCGGGCAATCTGCTGCGCCTCGGTTTCAATCGTTACCGACAGGCTCCACACCTTGCTGCCAGCTGGCGGGGCTTTGTCCAGTGCGTTCAAGACCAGCGTAGGCAGCTTGCTGCTGGCCGCTAATTTGGCAGCGCCCTGGCGGGTAAGCGGGCCCACAATGAATGTAGCGCCACCGGCCACCAGCTGCTGGTACGCTGCGGCTGTGTCGCTTTCGTCGCGCAGCGCCACAAAGCTGGTTTCCACGCTGCCATCGGCAGCCGCTGCAGCATCAAACCCGGCCTTGACGACCTGGGCAGCCTCGCCCAGCTGGCTGGACTCCACAGGGAGCATCAAGCCCAGATGTACACCCTTGGCTTTGCCGGGTAATTTGCCGGGTACGGGCGCAGGGTTGGCCGCAGCGGGCGTGGCAGGCGCTATGCTGCCCTTGGCGGTAGCAGGCTGTAGTGAAACCTGATTTTGTTGAAGTATGTAGCCCGGGGATTGTGCAATCGCTACACTTGCCGCCAACAAGACGGCAGAGCCGGATAACCATGGAGCCAAAACGTGCAGACAGCGCTTGATCACTTGATGAATTCTGCTCGGGAAACATTTGTCGAAAGGGCATTATATGTGGTGGCAACGCCCATTGGAAATTTGGCTGATGTGACTGTGCGCGCCATCGCCAGCTTCCATGCTGCCGATATCGTGCTGGCAGAAGATACGCGTGTGACCGGCAGCCTGCTTAGCGCCTATGGCATCAGTAAAAAGCTGGTCAGCCTGCGCGAGCATAACGAGCGCGATATGGCTGCCAACGTGATTCGCTGGCTGGAAGAGGGCAAGATCGTCGTGCAGGTGTCCGATGCCGGCACACCGGGCATTTCCGACCCAGGTGCGCGCCTGGCCGAAGCCGTGTGGGCTGCCGGCCTGCGCGTGGTGCCTATTGTTGGTGCCTCCGCGGTGGTAGGAGCCATGTCTGCCAGTGGTCTGGAAACGGCACGCTTTCTGTTTCATGGCTTCTTGCCACCCAAGCAGGGCGCGCGATGCAAAACCCTGCAGCAGTGGGCACAAGCCGATTACGCCGTGGTGTGCTACGAGGCACCGCACCGTATCCTGGATTGTGTAGAAGACATCGTCGCGACCTTGGGGCCAGATCGCCCGCTGGTACTGGCCCGCGAGCTGACCAAAACCTTCGAGACCTTCCTGCGCCTGCCCGCCGGCCAGCTGCTGGAGCGCATTCGTAGCGACAGCAACCAGCAGCGTGGCGAGTGTGTGCTGATTATTGACGCTGCCCCGCAGCTACCCGCAGAAGATGATGCGCTACCCGCTGCGGCTCAGGCACTATTGGCCGAGCTGGTCGCAGTCTTGCCGACCAAACAGGCTGCCGGCATTGTCGCTGCGCATTATGACCTTAACAAAAAGCAGCTGTACGACTGCGCGCTGAAGCTCAAAAGCACAGAGTGATATTTACAAGCGGCTAAGGCGCGTCTATACTGCGTTCCTCTGATTTTCTCGCCCGGGTGGCGAAATTGGTAGACGCAGGGGACTCAAAATCCCCCGCCGCAAGGTGTGCCGGTTCGAGTCCGGCCCCGGGCACCACGAGAAAGTCCAGCAACATCCCAAGCAGTCCATAAAACCCGCACAGCACAAGGCTCTGCGGGTTTTTTGTTGTCCTGCACCGTCGGGCTGCATCCAGCCACATCCGCCGTTTTTGTGTACCCGACGTCCCCCCGACGTTCACCCCATCTTGAGTAGCACGTGACTTTGGCGTTGGATTCACCACGCATGTGGCAGGCTGTCGTATGGGTACTACTGCCTGGAAGGCAAAAGCACGCCACCTGAATTTACGCTGAGCTCATAAGCTGACTATTGCGGCATCTGTGGCAGTGCGTGACGGTTTCGGGCTGCATCGGGTCAGGTAGTCGTTTACTGCGCAAAAATCCGGCGGGATATCTATTTCACACCACCATGTTCGCATACAGAGCCAGCCAAAGAGCTGGCTTTTGCGTTTGTGTTATTCGCTGTATTGGGGCTTATCCGATTTATGCGCTAGTGAATAATTGTGTTTTGCAGTGTGGTCTGCGTTGTTATTGGTGATCACAGGGCGAAAGAGAGATCGCTGGCCTCAGGGGCAGGATAAGGCCAGGCAGGACAGGTGGATTGGGCGTTGCCTGGGCCCGTGGCCGAACTGCTCGGATGATCCGCAGACTGCTATAGCCTTTTGACATTTTATTCGCGCTTATAAATTTCAAATGGGTATTTTGACATTTTTGTTTCATTTAATGATTTAGATAAATTTATGCAAAAACAAAGAGATATCTGTTGTGAGAATTATAGAAATCAGGATGGCAAAACGGATGCGTGGTCTACACTATTAACTGTTTAGCTTATACTCCGCAGCCCCTTATTTGTAACAAGTCTATGCCACTTATTGATACCCATTTGCATTTTGATGCGCCCGAGTTTGCTGCAGATATAGCGCAGCGTTGGGCGCGTGCCAAAGCAGCTGGGGTGGTGCACGCGATAGTGCCTGCGGTGTCGGTTAGCACGTTTGATCGCGCCATCGCAGTAGCCGGCCAGTTTGGCATGGATGTCGCACTAGGTTTGCACCCGCTTTATCTGGATCGGCACGAGGATGCGCACCTGGCGGTGCTGGAGCACTATCTGTTGCAAGGTAAGGCTGTGGCAGTAGGTGAGTGTGGGCTGGATTTTTATGTGCCTGGGCTGGACCCTGCGCGACAGGAGGCATTGCTCCTTGCCCAGCTCAAGCTGGCGCGGCGTTTTGATTTGCCGGTAATCCTGCATGTGCGGCGTTCACAAGATCGTGTTTTGAAGTGTTTGCGCCAGGTGCGTGTACGCGGGGGGCTGGCGCACGCATTTAACGGCAGCATTCAGCAAGCCGAAGCTTTTATAGATTTAGGCTTCTGTCTGGGGTTTGGCGGTGCAATGACGTATCAGGGGTCGCAACGCATCCGGCGTTTGGCCACCACGCTGCCGCTTTCCGCCTTGGTATTGGAAACAGATGGCCCGGACATGGCGCCAGAGTGGGGGCAAGGCGAGCCGAATGGCCCGGAGAATTTGCTACGTATTGCTGCGGTATTGGCCGAATTACGTGGGTTACCGCTAGAGGCGGTAGTGCAGGCTACGTATCAGAATGCTTGCAGGGCAGTGCCAGGGCTTTGTCTTGGCAGGTGATGCAGCTGTTCATGAATGTGAAGAAGGAGAACGTAATGTTGAAGAATATCACCGTCACAGCGCGCATTAGTCTGGGTTTTGCGTTCATGTTGCTGGTCTTGCTATTGATTGTGGGTAGCAGTTTGCTGGCATTGGGGCGAGCGGGTAGCAGCCTGGACGAATTGGTAAATCGCAGCTTGGCTTTTAGTCAGCATATTCAGTCTGTCAGGGCCGAAGTGGGTAATTTGCGTCGTTATGAAAAGGATTTGCTGCTGAATATACAGAGTGTGGAAAAGCGTAAAGAGTACCTGGATAAGTGGCTAGATAGCGTGAGTAAGGTCCGTAAGCATCTGCAAGAGGCGGATACCTTAGCCAGTAGTGCCGAACAGGAGTCCATCAAGTCGCTGTTGGGTGCAATGGAGCGTTATGAGGGTGGCCTGAAGAGTGTGGCTAGCCAGATCGAGGCGGGTAGCCTGCTCACACCACAAGATGGCAATAAGGCGTTGGAACCGGTGAAAGATGCGGTGCGAGGTACGGAGAGCATCACTCGCACGCTGGTTGATAATGCAGGCCAACATGCTTTGCTGAGCCAGCAGACGGTCCAGACTGAAATCACATCATCGCGAAGCTTGCTGCTGGGGTTGAGTACACTGGCTTTGTTGGCTGCTGTGGCGGCTGCGGTGGTGATTTCCTTGTCTATTCGCCGGCCACTGGGCGAAATAACACACTTGGCAGAGCAGCTGGCCAGTAGCAAAGATCTGTCTGTAGCTATTCCTGATTATGGTCGTAATGAGCTGGGGCGCACGGGTCAGGCGCTGAATCATCTGATTGTGACTGTGCGCGACTTGATAAGCGATTCGCATAGGCACTCTGCGAAACTGGTGGGTGCGTCGGAGCAATTGTCAGGTGTTAGTCACGCGATTCATGACGCGGCCGTAAACCAGTCCAATGCGGCATCGGCCAGTGCTGCTGCCGTAGAGCAGCTGACCGTTAGCGTGAGTGTGCTGGCTGATAATGCAGAGGGCGTGGAACAACAGACTCGCCAGACTGCCAGTGATGCTCGTGCTGGCAGTGATATGGCACAAACGGCGGCAAGCCAGATACAGCATATTGCCCAGAGTATTGCCCAGACGTCCGGCACCATTGATAGCTTGAACCAGCGTTCTAGCGAGATTGGCAATATTGTTAGCGTGATTCGAGAAATTGCTGACCAGACAAACCTGTTGGCGCTGAATGCGGCGATCGAGGCAGCACGTGCAGGGGAAACCGGGCGAGGCTTTGCGGTGGTGGCGGATGAAGTCCGAAAGCTTGCCGAGCGTACTAGCCAGGCTACCACGGAGATATCCAGCCGTATTGCCGGGGTACAGCACGATACGCAACAGGCTTTCCAGAATATGCAGCAGGCCAACACGCTAGTGGAAAGCGGTGTGGATGGCACAGGCAAGGTAGCGCAGTCTTTGCAGCAGATATTCCAGTCGTCCATCCATGCTCAGGAAAAGGTCGCCGAGATGGTGCAAGCCATTCAGGAGCAGCGGATGGCGAGCCAGGACATTGCTCAGAATATGGAGCAGATTGCGCAGATGAATGACCAGACGCGCTTGGCGGTTGCTGAGGCTAGCAGTTTGTCTGGTGGCCTGAAGCAACAGTCACTAGAGCTGGACGATAGCATCACACGCTTCAGGGTGTAGGCCGAACGCCGGCCGCAATGAGGGCTCAAGTTTGACAAGCGCCTCAGCTCCGTACTAGCAGTGGTGCTTGTGGCTGTTATGTGTGCTGGTATTGATAGTTGGCCGCAAGGTTGGCCAACAAAAGAAAAAGCCCGCAGGCTAGTGCGGGCTTTTTTGACTGTAGATGGCTTATTTTGTCGCTGGGGCAGCAGGTGCTACGCGGCGGATAAGCGGTGCTGCAGCTGGTTTGCCTGCGTTAGGTGCTGCCACGATACGCGCAGCATTGGCGGGTGCCTGTGTTTGAGCGGATCTGGCAACGGTATCCTGCATAACTACCGCTACGCGGCGATTTTGCGGGTCATTGGCGGCCTTGTTCGGTAGCGGTTGTGTATCGCCGCGGCCAACGCTGTCCATGCGGCTGGTTTGTACACCACGGCTTGCAAGATACGTTTGTACGCTTTGTGCCCGTTGCTGCGATAAAGCCAGGTTGGATGCCGGATTTCCGGTGCTATCGGTATGGCCTTCTACCAGAAAGCGTTTTTGTGCCAGCTGCGGCATTTGCAGTGTCGTGGCTAGTTGGTCAAGCATTGGCAGGCTTTCTGCGCGTATCTTGGCCGAATTCAGGTCAAACTGTACTTGCAAGTTGACAGTAATATCGCGAGATGGCGCTAACGGGGCGGTGTTGGCAACCACTGGAGCCAGCTCTGCACCGCTATTGAAAGAGCGTGCTGGGATCTTGCTGGCATCGAGTGGGGTAGGTGCCACGTAGCTGGTCGGGCAGCTTGGGGCTGTCAGATCGGCATTGCTGTCCACACCATCGTCATTGGGTTTCAGCTGCATGGCTTCCATCAGGCGGCCGGACTCACCCAATACGCGGTAAGTGGCCAGCTGCTGGTTCAGCTCTGCATTCAGTAGCTCGCGACGGGACTCGAACAGCTCGTTTTCACTATCAAGCATATCCAGCAGGGTGCGCTGGCCGATATCAAACTGCTTGCGATAAGCATCGCGTGCTTTTTCTGTAGAAAGCTGATGCTGACGTAGCGATTCCAGCTGGCTGCTGATGCGTACCGAGTCGTTATAGGCAATGGAAACCTGTTGTCGCATGTCGCGGCAGGCTTTTACGCCAAGTGCTTCGGCTTCGTCACGGCGCTCTGTTGCGGAAGCCAGGCGAGCTCGGTCTGCACCGCCGCGGTACAGGTTCATGTTGACGACGAGCTCGATGGCCTGCTCATTGGTACGGCCTTTTACGCCGTCCTTGTTGGTGGTAGCAGCCTTGTTGGCGCGTAGGTCCAGCGTAGGGGAGAAGGCGCCACGACGCACATCGATTTCAGCTTCGGCGGCACGGTAAAAGGCACGGGCTGCTTGCAATGACGGATTATTCTTGTCTGCCAGTACCATCAGGTCATTGGCAGGGGGGATCAGGCCGAGATTAAGCGCTGGCAGCTTCAGCTCGTTTGCAGGCGCTTCGCCTGTAATACGTGCATAGCGAGCCGATACATCATTCAGGTTGGACAGCTCGTTTACCAGGTTGGATTCGGCCAGTGCAAGGCGGCCGGCAATCTGTTCCAGGTCGACACGGCGCCCTACGCCCTGGGTTACACGCTGCAGGATCTGCTCGTAGATGCCTTTGTGAATGGCGTAGTTTTCTTCGGCGATGTTGACCAGCTTGCTATAGCGTACAACGTCAACAAACGCACGGACCGACTCCAGGCCTTGCTGCTCAGCGGCAGCCAGGTATTCGAAGTAGCGGGCTCGGCTGGTATAGTCCAGCTGTTTTACCTGATTAGTGGTAATGAAGCCGGCAAACAGGTTTTGGCTCAAGGCCAGATTGTAACCATGGCGGGTGAAGCTGTTGGTGCTGGTGCCGCCAGTGGAGGTGGGTGTCTTGTTCTTCTCGCGGGCAGTGGCGTAGCTCAGGTCAACGGTTGGCTTAAACCCAGCTTCTGCAATGCCACGTTCCTCGAGGCTGGCACGGAAGGTGTGCCACTTCATGCGAACTTCTGCATTGTTCTTCAGGGTTTGCTCAATGGTGTCTTTCAGCTCCAAGGCGTGGCTGGCCATAGGTAGCGAAAGTGCCAGCAAGGCGATAAGCGTACTGCCAGAGATGCTTTTTGGACGGAAGTTCATGAGAGCCTCATTGAATACTGTGATGATTGAACAGTTTATTATTAAGCAGCAGTTCTAAGTATTTTAAATAAAAGCTTTATGTGCTGTATTTTCGGAAGTGAATGCTAAAGTGTCAAGCTAAACGTGGCAAAAGCTGCAGCCTTGCTATACGCTTGTTGCGTGATAGGACGGATGCATTAACAGTCACCCTGCGGAACCGGTCTATGGGCGTACCTTTGGTGTTGAGTCGTTTCATCTGGCTGCCTGTGTGCCTGGTGCTGGCGGCTTTGGCGTTGGCTGAAATGCCGCTAGAGCGCGTGCAGCAGCTTTATGGTGGCCAGGCTGTACGTATATATCGGGAGTGGCAGCAGTTACTTTTGTCTGCCAAGCGAGAAAATAACGAACAGAGCATGCTGCGCGATGTAAACCAGTTCTTCAATCAGCGTTACCAGTTTGTTGACGATATCGATTTGTGGAAACAAGCAGATTACTGGGCTACACCTCTGGAAAGTATGGCGCGCGGTGCGGGCGATTGCGAAGATTATACAATCGCCAAGTACTTTACCCTGCGCGAGCTGGGGGTGGCACCGCAAAAACTGAGGCTGACCTATGTTAAAGCCCGCATCGGCGGTGCTGCCAGTACGGTAACGCAGGCGCACATGGTGCTGGCTTACTATGCCGACCCGGCGGCCGAGCCGCTCATTCTGGATAACCTCATCACGACTATCCGGCCTGCATCGCAGCGGGCTGACCTGCAGCCGGTATTCAGCTTCAATGCGGATGGTATCTGGGTAGGCGGCGGCCCCAATCCGAATTCCAGTGTAGACAGGCTGACCCGGTGGCGTCAGCTTATCGACAAGATGAAAACCGAAGGCTTTATTTCCTGAGAGATGGCATGAAACGCGTTTCCTTGATTCAACAGCTATGGATGCTGGTTATTGCCGCGGTGGTGCTGGCGGCCGCAGGCAGCCTGACGGCCAATTTGTTTAATGCGCGTGACTATTTGCAGCAGCAGTTGGCCGCACAAAGTGCGGACGCGGCCAATTCGCTGGCCATGCTCATCACGCAGAATCAGGCGGACCCAGTAATGGGCGAGACACTGATCAATGCGGCCTTCGACCAAGGGCATTTCCGCCAGATCAGCTGGGTGGATGCCAAGGGCAAAGTGCTGGTGCTGCGCCAGAATGCGCAGCGCGCGGGTGATACGCCGGCCTGGTTTCGCGAGGTGTTTACCCTGGTGCCGGCCCCGGCACGGGCCATGGTGAGCAGTGGCTGGATGCAGGCAGGGTATATCCAGGTAGAAAGCGAGGCGGGTTACGCGTACGAGTCGCTGTGGCGTGGTGCGTTGAATGTGTCTTTCTGGGTGCTGCTGGCGGGTTTGGTGGTGGGGGGTATCGGTTCGCTGGGGGTGAGTACCATCCGCCGGCAACTCTTATCGGTGGTGAATCAGGCCAAATCCATTACCCAGCGCCGTTTCATTACTATTCCGGAGCCGGATGGGCCGGAAATGGGCCGTTTGGCGCAAGCCATGAATGCCATGGTGATGCGTGTAAAGGCGATGTTTGAAGAGGAGGCGGTAAGGCTTGAAGCGCTACGTCGCCAGATCAACTTCGACAGTGTTACTGGCTTGGCAAATCGTGGCTATTTCATGGGCCGGTTGGGCGCCGAGCTGGCAGAACGCGATAAGGAAGGGCGTACGCTGCTGTTGATGCGTATTGACGGTCTGGCGGAGCTGAATGCCAAGTTGGGGCGGCCGTTGACGGATGAAATGCTCAGTCAGTTCGGGGCGGGGCTGCGTGATCATGAGCGTTTTGGTCTGGAAAGCCTGGCCTCGCGCCTGAACGGAGCTGACTTTGCCCTGTTGCTGGGTAGTGCACAGGCCGAACCAGCCCGGCTGGAAGCCTTGCATGACGAGCTTGGCGCGTTGTTGAGCAGTTTTGCCTCGCAAGATATCTGTCTGGCGATGGCTGCGACGGATCTGCGTGATGGTGATGCGATTCGCGACATCATGTCGCGGCTGGATAATGCGCTGGCTTTGTCCGAGGCGGCTGGTGGCGTACGCGTGATGCTGGCTGACGAGAATGTTAACAAGCCGCTGGCCATGACGGCTGACCGCTGGGGGAGTGTGCTGGATGAGGCGATTGCCATGCGGCAGCTCAAGCTGGTGCGTTTTGCCGTGCGTGATGCCAGCGGCGGCATGCTGCATGAGGAAGCACCACTGCGCTTGCTGCAAGGGGAGGAGTGGCTACCGGCCGGGCAGTTCATGCCGATGGCTATCCGCACGCGCCGTGTGGCGGCGCTGGATCTGGCCGCCGTGTCCCTGGCGCTACAGCAGCTGGCCGCCGAGCCCGCTTGCCGCGGGATTGCGGTGAACCTGGCTGCCGAGTCGCTGGCCGATGACGAGTTTGTGGCCAAGCTGGTAGAGCAGATCCGTTCCCATCGTGCCGCTGCAGCGCGTCTGTGGCTGGAAATGGCAGAGCTCGGTATTGTGCAGCGCTTTGAGCGCTTCCGTGTGCTGTGCCTGGCGCTGGCAGATTTGCCGTGCAAGGTAGGTATCGAACACTTCGGTCGCCAGTTCAGCTTGATCGGGCAGCTGCACGATTTGGGTATCGACTATCTGAAAATCGATGGCAGCTTTGTGCAGCAGATTGATCAGGAGGCGGGGAACCAGGCTTTCCTGAAAGGGGTATGCAATATTGCCCATAATATCGGCCTGGGCGTGGTGGCGGAGGGGGTGCGTACCGATGCCGAGCAGCAGATGCTGCTGTCGCTGGGCTTTGATGGCCTGACTGGGCCCGGGGTGAAGTAGGCGGCTCGTGCATGGGCCAATGGCAGGGCGAGTGTGGTGAGCCACCTCGCCCTGTTTTTGTGTATAGGCCGCGGTATGTATGCCGTTAGCGGCAAGCGGGTGTGTCCGCTTGTCAGGTCAGGGTGGAGTAAGCACAGACAAAATAAAAAAAGGCATCCGGGGATGCCTTTTTGCGTGTTGCGGCCAACCTTGCTTAGTTCTGCTGGATACCAGCCACCAGCCACTTGCCATTGCTGCTGTCGTCTTTGACGTAGTGCCAGGTTTCGCTGAACTGCACGGCCGGGGCACCAACCGTTTCGCTGACCATGCCGTTAAAGCGCACGCTTGCAATCATGCGGCTGCTTTCTACGGTGGCCTCGACAATCTGGCAGTCCAGCTGCGGGAAGTCGGCTGGCTCGGTATTGGCGGCCATATCGTCTTTCAGCGCATTGAACAGGTCGGCGGTCATGTACTTGCGAACTTCTTCCAGGCTGTCGGCAGAGTTGAGGTTCTGCAGGTGCAGGAAGGTAGCTTTTGCCTGGCGCAGGAAATGCGGGGCTTCCGTGCCGTCTGGCAGGCGCTGGAACGAGGCCGGTGGCGGGGTCAGGCCACTGCCGCCCATGGCGTTATTGCCGGAGCCGATCGGCGGGATGCCGTTGGCACCTGCCGGCGAGGGCTGGAAGTGCATAGGCTGGGTTTGCAGCGGAGGCGCACGGCGAGCCGCTTGCTGGCTGGCTGCGCGGCGGCGCAGGAAAGACAGCAATGCCAGGCCTGCCAGCGAGCCGCCAATCACGGCCAGCCACGGGAAGCCACCATCGTCATCGCCCATGGCCGAGCCCAGCAGATAGCCAGCTGCAGCACCGGCGGCACCGGCGGCCACCATGCCGCCAACGCCAGAACCTTTTTGCTGTGGTGCAACCTGGGTCGGTGTTTTGGCTGGAATGGCGTTCTGTTGCGAGAAGCTTTGGGTAGGTGCAGCGCGCTGCATGCCGGCGCTCTTGCCTTTACCCACGCGTGCGGCTTCTGCAAACGGCGTGGCCAGCACAGCAATGAGGGAGAGGGCCAGAATGGACGTCTTCGCTCGGGTAATCATTGATTCATTCTCCAGTAGGTAAGCTGACTCTGATGGTCAGGCAGCATTTCGACTACGCGAAACATGGCTTAGTTCTGGGCAGGCGGGATTATTTCAAGTACCTGCACCGTATCGCCTTGTATGGCAAAGCGCACATCGCAGTGCGCCAGGCGAATGCCATAGACGCGTGCCGGGTCGTTCTGGTAGGCGGGGCGTGGGTCTTGCGCCAGCACCTCGTCTATCAAGCCGGCGAGCCACGCGGGGGCCGTGCGCCAGGCCTGCAGGTCTGCCAGTGCCTTGGGCTGCCACTGCACGGCTAGCTGCGGAGGCGGGCCATCGACAAAGCCGCCGCGTGCATCCGGTTTGGCTTCCACAAAAGGAATATAAGGCTTGATGTCGAGCACCGGCGTACCGTGCAGCAAGTCTGCCCCCGCCAGGTGCAGGGTGACACCATGGTGGGTGTCTATGCTTTTGAGTTCGACCAATGACAAGCCCAAGCCGTTGGGGCGGTGCGTGGCGCGGCTGGCAAAGACGCCTACCTTGCTATTGCCGCCCAGGCGCGGCGGGCGCACTAGCGGCTGCCAGCCACGGGCCAGGGTTTCGTGAAAGACAAACGTCAGCCACACGTGCGAAAACGCTTCCAGGCCGCGCACGCAGTCAGCTTTGTTATAGGGTGGCAGCAGGGTAAGGCTCACCGGGGCGGACGGTGCCAGCGCGGGTTGGCGTGGTATGCCGAACTTTTCCTGATACGGCGAGTTGATCAGGCCAATAGGGTGCAGTGTGTAGCTCATGCCCCGATTGTAGCGAAAGGTTGGCCGCACGGGCGTGCGGCCAACCTTGGGCGGGGCGGGCAGGGAGAGGTCAGCCCGTGAAGTGACGCTGATGGCGCATGTCCAGACGGCTCATCGGCAGCAGCATGAAGAAGTCGGCACAGTTGAAATCCGGGTCCCAAGCCGGCTCTCCGCACACCCAGGCGCCGGCGCGCAAATAGCCCTTGATTAGCGGCGGCACGGGTACCTGGCTGTCGTCCTGCACCTCGCCCAGCGGCAAGGGCAGGTGCGGGGTCACGCGCCATTCGGTGGGGGACAGGTTTTTGCTTTCCAGCAGGCGGTACAGGCTGACGGCCTGGTGGCCGCCGTCGGCCAGGCTGACGCTGGCGCAGCCTGCCAGGTACTGGCCACCGTGCTGGCGTACGTAGTCGGCCAGGCCGGCCCACAGCAGGGCGATGACCGCACCGCGGCGGTAGTCCTTGTGTACGCAGGAGCGGCCGATTTCGATGATATGGTCGCGGATGCCGGCCAGGCGGCTCATGTCGAATTCGTGTTCGGAATACAGGCTGGGCAGCTGGCGCGCTTTGTGTGGCGGCAGCATGCGGTAGGTACCCACTACTTTGCCGGTGGTGTTGTCTTCCACAATCAGGTGGTCGCAGTAGGGGTCGTATTCGTCACGGTCTATGCCCTCGGCGGCTGAGGCCAGCTTGGCGCCCATCTCCTGGGCAAATACCTGATAACGCAACTTTTGTGCGCGACGGATATCCTTGGCGCTATGCGCCACACGCACACTCAGCTTGCTGGCTGGCGCCAGCAGAGCGGTTTCGAGACCTTGCTGCATCGTGCACTCCGGGTAGGGGTAGTGCCACCATGCTATGCAGGCAGTTTGACAGCGCCGTGACGCAGGCATGGCATGATGATGACGGTCTTTTGAAACCCGCATGACAAGCAGGGTGATTAAAATCAACGACTTATAAAGTTTGCGCTTTTGGCGTACAATACCCGGTTTTGTTTGACCGATCTTTTCGCACAATACCCATGATCTATCCGACGACCTTTGACGTAATCGTAGTAGGCGGTGGCCACGCAGGCACCGAGGCCGCCTTGGCCGCTGCACGCATGGGCTGCCAGACCCTGCTGCTCACGCACAACATCGAGACCCTGGGCCAGATGTCGTGCAACCCGTCCATTGGCGGTATCGGCAAAGGTCATCTGGTAAAAGAAGTGGACGCGCTGGGTGGGGCCATGGCGCTGGCTACCGATATCGGTGGCATCCAGTTCCGTACGCTCAATGCCAGCAAAGGCCCGGCAGTACGTGCTACCCGTGCCCAGGCCGACCGCGTGCTATACAAGGCGGCTATCCGCGAAATGCTGGAAAACCAGCCCAACCTGATGCTGTTCCAGCAGCCGGTGGACGACTTGCTGATCGAGGGCGACCGCGTAGCCGGTGCCATCACTGCTATCGGCATTACCTTCCGTGCCAAGACCGTGGTGCTGACTGCGGGTACTTTCCTGTCCGGCAAGATCCACGTGGGGCTGGAAAACTATACCGGCGGCCGTGCTGGTGACCAGGCCGCCTCCACGCTGGGCGAGCGCCTGCGCGAACTCAGCCTGCCGGTTGGCCGGCTGAAAACCGGCACGCCGCCGCGTATCGATGGCCGCACCATCGACTTTTCGGTCATGGAAGCCCAGCCAGGCGATACGCCGGAGCCGGTGTTTTCCTACCGCGGCAGCCGTGCCATGCACCCCAAGCAGCTGCCGTGCTGGATTACGCATACCAACCAGCAGACGCACGACATCATCCGCAGCGGTTTTGACCGCAGCCCGATGTTTACCGGCGTCATCGAGGGTGTGGGCCCGCGCTACTGCCCGTCAATTGAAGACAAGATCAACCGCTTTGCCGACAAGGAAAGCCACCAGATTTTTCTGGAGCCGGAAGGCCTGACCACGCACGAGTACTACCCTAACGGGATCTCCACCAGTCTGCCGTTCGACATCCAGCTGGCTGCCGTGCGCTCCATGCGCGGCCTGGAAAACGCCCACATCCTGCGCCCGGGCTATGCCATCGAGTACGACTATTTCGACCCGCGCGGCCTGAAATCCACGCTGGAAACCAAGGCCATCCAGGGCTTGTTCTTTGCCGGCCAGATCAACGGCACCACCGGCTACGAAGAAGCCGCCGCGCAAGGCCTGCTGGCTGGCCTGAACGCCGGCCTGTACGCCCGCGAGCTGGATGGCTGGTGCCCGCGCCGCGACGAAGCCTACCTGGGCGTGCTGGTGGACGATCTCACTACGCTGGGCGTGTCCGAGCCGTACCGCATGTTTACCAGCCGTGCCGAGTTCCGCCTGCAGCTGCGCGAAGACAACGCCGACCTGCGCCTGACCGAGGTTGGCCGCAAGCTGGGCCTGATCGGCGATGCGCAGTGGGATGCTTTCTGCCGCAAACGCGATGCCGTTGAGGCAGAAAAGCAGCGCCTTACCAGTACCTGGGTACAGCCAGGCAAGTTGCAGCCGGGTGAAGACGAAGCCATCGTTGGCCAGAAACTGGCGCGCGAATACACCCTGGCCGACCTGCTGCGCCGCCCCAATGTGGCCTACGCCGAGCTGATGAAGCTGTCGCTGGCAGGGGAGGGCGTACAGGACGAGGTGGTAGCCGAGCAGGTAGAAATCCAGATCAAGTATCAGGGTTATATCGACCGCCAGAACGAAGAAGTGGCCAAGCGCGAACAGCTGGACGACGTGAAACTGCCGCTGGACATCGATTACGCGCTGGTAAAAGGCTTATCGAAAGAAGTGTCGCAAAAGCTGAACCAGCATCGCCCGGAAACGCTGGGCCAGGCCTCGCGCATCCAGGGCATAACCCCTGCTGCCGTAGCCTTGCTGCTGGTGCACCTCAAGCGTGGTTTCAGCGAAGCACGCAGCGCAGGTTAAGGGTCTTTTTGTTGCACTGCGCTCCGGGGTGGCTACTTCGGGGCGCATTTGTTTTTGATACCCGTTACAATCGGGTCAACTTACACACCGTATTCCGAACATCATGACGCATCGCGCAGAACTCACCCAGGGCCTGGCCGCTATCGGCCTGGATTTGTCCGACGCACAGATCGACCTGCTGGAAGGCTATCTGGGCCTGCTGGCCAAGTGGAACCAGACCTACAACCTCACCGCCATCCGCGATAAAGACCGCATGGTGAGCTACCACTTGCTGGACAGTCTGACCCTGGTGCCACAGCTGGCCGGCGGTACGCGCATGCTGGATGTCGGCTCGGGTGGCGGCATGCCGGGTATTCCTACCGCGATTGCCCGCCCTGATCTGAAAGTGGTGGTGCTGGACGCCAACCACAAGAAAACCACCTTCCTGCGCCAGGCTGTCATCGAGCTCAAGCTGGATAACGTGGAAGTGATTACCGAGCGGGTAGAAGCCTACCAGCCGGCAGAAAAATTCGATCGTATTACCAGCCGCGCCTTCTCCGAGCTGGCCGAGTTCGTCAAGCTGTCGCGCCACCTGTTGGCCGCAGACGGCCAGTTTGTCGCCATGAAAGGCGTTTACCCGTTTGAAGAAATCGCCCAGCTGCCGGCAGACTTTGCCGTAGCCGAAGTGAAAAAACTGGACGTGCCGGGGCTGGATGCCGAGCAGCGCCACCTGGTACGCGTGGTAGCAAAATGACAGCCCGCATTATCGCTGTGGCCAACCAGAAGGGCGGGGTGGGTAAAACCACCACCGTCGTGAATCTGGCGGCCAGTCTGGTAGAGCAGGGCCGGCGCGTACTGATTGTCGACCTTGACCCGCAGGGCAACGCCACCATGGGTAGCGGCATCGACAAAAGCGCTTTGCAAAAGTCGGTGTACCACGTGCTGATGGGTGAACACACCATAGAAGAAGTACGCCAGCCAGCCAAAGAAGGCGGCTACGACGTACTGCCGGCCAACCGCGACCTGTCAGCCGCCGAAATCGAGCTGGTGCAAGAGCTGGCGCGCGAGGCGCGGCTGAAAAATGCGCTGGAGCTGGTATCCGCCGACTACGACTATGTGCTGATCGACAGCCCGCCATCGCTGAACCTGCTGACCCTGAACGGCCTGGTGGCTGCGCAGGGCGTGCTGATCCCCATGGTGTGCGAGTACTACGCGCTGGAAGGGCTGACCGATCTGGTGAACACCCTGCGCAAAGTGCGCGCTGCGGTGAACCCGCGTATCGAAATCATGGGGCTGCTACGCACCATGTTCGATGCGCGCAGCAACCTGTCGCAGCAGGTGTCCGAACAGCTGGCGCGCCACTTTGGCGGCAAGGTTTTCGACACCGTCGTGCCGCGTAATATCCGCCTGGCCGAGGCCCCCAGCCACGGCCTGCCCGGCATCGTGTATGACCGTGCCGCCCGCGGCTCGCAAGCCTACCTTACTCTGGCGGCCGAACTGATCGCCCGCCTCGAACCGCAAACCGCAAGTACCGAGCATTAATATGGCCAAACTCAAAGGACTCGGGCGTGGCCTGGACGCGCTCCTCTCCACCGTCGAAGCAGACAACGAACGCCTGACCACACTGCCTGTCAGCAGCATTCGCCCGGGCAAGTACCAGCCGCGCAGCCATATGGATGAAACTGCACTGGCAGAGTTGGCCGCATCCATCCGCTCGCAGGGGCTGATTCAGCCCATCGTGGTGCGCGAAATCGGTTTGGGCGACTACGAGCTGATTGCCGGCGAGCGCCGTTGGCGTGCCAGCCAGCTGGCCGGGCTCACCGACATACCAGCCGTGGTGCGCAGTGTGGCCGACCAGTCCGCATTGGCCATGGGCCTGATCGAGAACATCCAGCGTCAGCAGCTGGACCCGCTGGAAGAAGCCAAGGGCATCAAGCGCCTGATCGAAGAATTCGGCCTCACGCATGAGGCTGCTGCCGATGCGCTAGGCCGCTCGCGTAGCGCCATCAGTAACCTGCTGCGCCTGCTGGCCTTGCCCGCACCGCTGCAAACCATGCTGCACGAAGGTCAGCTGGAAATGGGTCATGCCCGCGCCTTGTTGCCGCTACCGGTGTTGCAGCAGATGGCGCTGGCGCAGGCAGTGGTGGCCGAGCAGCTCTCCGTGCGTGAAGTCGAGCAGCGTGTGCAAGCCCTGGCCGAGCCCAAGGTTGGCCGCAAAGCAGCTGCAGCAGCCCCGCGCGACGCTGATGTCGAGCGCCTGGCAGGGATGCTGTCGGACAGGCTTGGCATGAGTGTCAGCTTCCGTCATGGCAGCAAGGGCAGGGGCAAGGTCATCATCGATTATGCAAGTCTGGAAGAGCTGGATGGCTTGCTGGAAAAACTGCAAGCAAAATCAAACGGCTGAGCGGCTTGCAGCAATTATCCAGACGACGTGCCGAAGTTGACGCTTTCGTCAGCTCAAGCCTATAATCGACCGATTTTTTAAGTGCCGTACATGACTAATCCGGACGCCAAACGCGTAATTCGACTGCAGGTGAGGCTTACCCTGCTAGCCGTAGTGATCAGCTTGCTGGTTGCTGGCGCGACGATCAATGTTCCGGTGTCGGCACTGATGGGCGGGCTGTGTGCCATCTTGCCGGCACTGGCTTACGTGCACATCGCTGGCGCGGTGCACAGGGTTTCTCCTGCAGAATTGATGCGGGCGCATTACAAGGCAGAAGCAGTCAAGTTTGTGCTGACACTTTTGTTATTTGGTGGTGCTCTCGCTTTTTTCAAGGATTTGTCGGTGGCGGGTCTGTTTGGCGGCTACATAGCAGCCACTTCCGCTTACTGGTTCGGGCTTCTGATTAAAAATTGAGACAAAGCGATGGCAAGTAACGCAACTGATTACATCAAGCACCACCTGACATTCTGGAACTCTTCGCACGAAGGTGGTTTCTCCAGCCTGCACGTGGACAGCTTCTCTGTTTCCCTGATCCTCGGCTTCCTGTTTGCCGGTGTGTTTGCCTACGTGGCACGCAACGCCAAGCTGGAAAACCCCGGCAAGCTGCAGCTGTTTGTCGAGTCCATCGTCGAGATGGTCGACACTCAGGTAAAAGAAATTTTCCACGCCAAGAGCAAAGTCATTGCCCCGCTGGCGCTGACCATCTTCTGCTGGGTGTTCCTGATGAACGCCATGGACATGCTGCCGGTTGACCTGATTCCGATGGCTGCCCAATGGATCGGCTTCACCTTCTTCGGTGCTGATCCTCACCATGTTTACTTCCGTGTTGTGCCGTCTGCCGACGTGAACGTGACCTTCGGTCTGTCCATTTCCGTGCTGATCTGCATCATCGGTTTCTCCATCTCCGCCAAAGGCCTGGGCGGCTGGATCAAAGAACTGTTCACTGCTCCGTTCCACGCCAGTGGCCCGGTAGGCACCATCCTGCTGGCACCGGCCAACTTTGCCCTGCAAATGGTAGAGTTGCTGGCCAAACCGATTTCGCTGTCTCTGCGTTTGTTCGGCAACATGTACTCCGGCGAGCTGATCTTCATCCTGATCGCGCTGCTGCCGTGGGGTGCTCAGTGGTTGCTGGGCGCACCTTGGGCGATCTTCCACATTCTGGTGATCACCCTGCAGGCTTTCGTGTTCATGATGCTGACCATCGTGTACCTGAGCCTGGCAGTAGAGAAGCACTAATTTTTAGCAGTTTTTTCGTACCTTTTCTCAAACCATCCTTGCATTAGTCTTTAGGAGATTTAAATGGAAGCTCTCGTTTCTCAGATCCAGTCGATGACCGCTCTGGCTGCAGCTCTGATCATTGGCCTTGGTGCTATCGGTACCGCTCTGGGCTTCGCCATTCTGGGCGGCAAGTTCCTGGAGTCCTCCGCTCGCCAGCCGGAACTGATCCCGGTTCTGCAAACCAAGCTGTTCATTATCGCTGGTCTGCTGGACGCCATCTCCATGATCGGTGTGGGTGTAGCTATGCTGTACACCTTCAACAACCCGTTCCTGTCTGCTGCTCTGGCCGCTCTGAAAGCTGGCGCTTAATTTTTAAGCGAAAACGGTTGTTGTCGTAACCACACTGGAGGAAAACAAGCGTGGAATTCAACGTAACACTACTGGGCCAGGCGATCACTTTCGCTATCCTGGTATGGTTCACCATGAAGTTTGTTTGGCCTCCGCTTACCAACATGATGGAAGAGCGTGCCGAGCGTATTGCTGATGGCTTGGCCGCTGCAGAACGTGGCAAGCAGGATCTGGAAGCAGCCGAAAAGCGCGTTGCTGACGAACTTCGTCAGGCTAAACAACAAGCTACCGAGCTGATCCTGGCCGCTGAAAAGCGTGCCAACCAGATCGTGGAAGAGGCGAAGGACGCCGCTCGCACCGAAGGTGCCAAGCTGGTAACCGAAGCCAAATCCCAGATCGATCAGGAAGTGTTGCGTGCCAAGGAAGCCCTGCGCGAGCAGGTAGCTGGTCTGGCCGTAGCCGGCGCAGAGAAGATCCTGCGTAAAGAGATCGACGCTGCCAAGCACGCTGATCTGTTAGCCTCCATCAAAGCGGAGTTTTAATTAACTCATGGCAGAACTCATTACCGTAGCAAGGCCCTATGCCGAAGCGGTATACAGCCTTGCCACCGAGCAGCAGTCTCAAGCCAAGTGGTCTGACGCGCTCGCGTGGCTGGCTGCCATGGTGGCGAACCCGGACGTGACGCAAGTCGTCACGAACCCGAAACATACCGCGCAAGAGATTGAGGCGTTGTTTTTGGACGTACTGGGCGACAAGGCGAATGATGACATCAAACAGTTCATCGTTACCCTTATCGAAAACCGTCGTCTGACGCTGCTGCCTGAAATTGCCGAACAGTTTGAAGCCCTCAAGGCTCGTGCTGAAGGTGTGCTGGACGCTCAAGTAGAGTCCGCCTACCCGATGGACGAAAGCCAGCAAGCTGACCTGATCGCCACGCTTACCAAGAAGTACGGCAAAACCGTACGGATTGAAGTGCGTGTTGTCCCCGAGCTGATCGGTGGCCTGCGAGTACTGGTTGGTGACGACGTGATTGATGCGTCGGTGAGCGGCAAGCTGCAGGCAATGGCAGCAAGCCTCAAGAATTAGGAGAGATCATGCAGTTGAACCCCTCTGAAATCAGCGATCTGATCAAGGCGAAGATTCAGAACCTGGCTGAAGGTGCCGAGACCCGTACCAAAGGTACTGTGATCTCCGTTACCGACGGTATCGTTCGTATCCATGGCCTGACAGACGTGATGCAGGGTGAAATGCTCGAGTTCTCGGGCAACACCTTTGGCCTGGCCATGAACCTGGAGCGTGACTCCGTAGGTGCCGTGATCCTGGGCGAGTACGAGCACATCTCCGAAGGTCAGGAAGTTAAATGTACCGGCCGTATTCTGGAAGTGCCGGTAGGTCGTGAGCTGGTTGGCCGCGTGGTAAACGCGCTGGGTCAGCCGATCGATGGCAAAGGCCCGATCAACGCGTCCACAACTTCCCCGATCGAAAAGATTGCTCCGGGCGTTATTGCCCGTCAATCCGTTTCGCAGCCAATGCAAACCGGCCTGAAGTCCATCGACTCCATGGTACCGGTTGGCCGCGGCCAGCGTGAACTGATCATTGGCGACCGCCAGACTGGTAAAACCGCTGTGGCACTGGATGCCATCGTGAACCAGAAAGGCACCGGCGTTGTCTGCATCTACGTAGCCGTAGGTCAGAAAGCGTCCTCCATCGCCAACGTAGTGCGCAAGCTGGAAGAGCACGGCGCAATGGGTCACACCATTGTGGTTGCTGCTACTGCTTCCGAGGCGGCCGCACTGCAGTTCATCGCACCGTACTCCGGCTGCGCCATGGGCGAATTCTTCCGCGATATCGGTGAAGATGCACTGATCGTTTATGACGATCTGTCCAAACAAGCCGTAGCCTACCGTCAGATCTCCCTGCTGCTGCGTCGCCCACCGGGCCGCGAAGCTTACCCGGGCGACGTTTTCTACCTGCACTCCCGTCTGCTGGAACGCGCTTCCCGCATCAACGAAGACGAAGTAGAAAAACTGACTGGTGGCGCTGTTAAAGGCAAAACCGGTTCGCTGACTGCTCTGCCAATCATCGAAACCCAAGCTGGTGACGTTTCCGCTTTCGTTCCGACCAACGTAATTTCCATTACCGACGGTCAGATCTTCCTGGAAACCGACCTGTTCAACGCTGGTATCCGTCCTGCTATTAACGCAGGTATTTCGGTATCCCGCGTGGGTGGCGCTGCTCAAACCAAGGTCATCAAGAAACTGGGCGGTGGTATCCGTCTGGCTCTGGCCCAGTACCGCGAACTGGCTGCGTTCTCGCAGTTTGCTTCCGATCTGGACGAGGCGACCCGCAAGCAGCTGCAACACGGTGAAGTGGTTACCGAGCTGATGAAGCAGAAACAGTTCTCGACCCTGTCTACCGCCGAAATGGCGCTGACCCTGTGGTCCGTGAACAAGGGTTACTACGAAGACGTACCGGTTAAGAAAGCCCTGGCTTTCGAAGCAGCGTTCCTGGCTTATGTTCGCGCTAATCACGCTGACGTGCTGACCGCTACCGACGCTTCTGGTGATCTGTCTGCCGACAACGAAAAAGTACTGGCCAAGGCGATCGAATCGTTCAAGGCTGGCTACAGCTTCTAATCTGGGTCTTTCGGATACCTCGAGTTAAAGAAAGGTTCAGGATATGGCAGTCGGTAAAGAGATTCTCACCAAGATCCGAAGCGTGCAAAACACGCAGAAGATCACCCGCGCTATGCAAATGGTGTCGACCTCCAAGATGCGCAAAACGCAAGAGCGTATGCGCGCTGCCCGTCCTTACGCCGAGAAGGTGCGTGCTGTCATGGCGCACCTGGCTTCGGCCAATACGGATCTGGAGCACCCACTGCTTGCCCGTCGCAGCGAAATCAAGCGCGCAGGCATTATTGTGGTTACCTCGGACAAGGGCTTGTGCGGTGGCTTGAACGCCAACGTTCTCAAGCGCTTCTACGCCAAGGTAAACACGCTGCAAGAGCAAGGCGTTGAAATTCAAGCCTGCGCTCTGGGCCAGAAAGGCCTGGCAGCCTGCCAGCGTGCCAAGCTGAACGTTGTGGCAAGTGCGGTTCATCTGGGCGATGTGCCCAAGATGGAAAAACTGATCGGCCCGCTTACAGTGCTGTTGAAACAGTACGCTGAAGGCGAACTGGATGCGGTTTACATCGTGTACTCCCGCTTCATCAATACGATGAAACAGGAGCCGGCGCTGGAACAGTTGCTGCCTCTGACCGAAGAGCACATGGTTGTCGAGCATGCCCACTCGTGGGATTACGTGTACGAGCCAAGTGCACCGGAAGTCATGGAGTTCCTGGTGAAGCGTTACCTGGAATCTGTCGTGTATCAGGCTGTGGCCGAAAACATGGCGTCCGAACAAGCTGCCCGTATGGTAGCGATGAAGGCCGCAACAGATAACGCCGGTAATGCCATCAAGCAACTGCGCCTTGTGTACAACAAGTCGCGTCAGGCAGCTATTACCAAAGAACTGTCTGAAATCGTGTCTGGTGCCGCTGCGGTATAACCGTCGCAGGACTGTAAAAGTTTATTGAGTTAGGAACCGATAATGAGCCAAGGCAAAATCGTACAAATCATTGGCCCGGTGGTTGACGTGGAATTCCCGCGCGACGCCATGCCAAAGATTTATGATGCCCTGAAGCTGGTTGACGCAGAACTGACGCTTGAAGTCCAGCAACAGCTGGGCGACGGCGTAGTGCGCACCATTGCTATGGGTAGCTCTGACGGCCTGAAGCGTGGCATGGCGATTACCAATACCGGTGCACCGATTTCGGTACCGGTTGGCGCTGCCACCCTGGGTCGTATCATGGACGTACTGGGTAGCCCGGTTGATGAAGCCGGCCCTGTTGCGTCTGAACACGTTCGCGCCATTCACCAGGCTGCGCCGAAGTTTGACGAACTGTCCTCCGCTACCGAACTGCTGGAAACAGGCATCAAGGTTATTGACCTGCTGTGCCCGTTCGCCAAAGGCGGTAAAGTGGGCCTGTTCGGTGGTGCCGGTGTGGGCAAGACCGTAAACATGATGGAACTGATCAACAACATCGCTAAAGCTCACTCGGGTCTGTCCGTGTTTGCCGGTGTTGGTGAACGTACCCGTGAAGGTAACGACTTCTATCACGAGATGAAAGAGTCGAACGTTCTGGATAAAGTTGCCATGGTTTACGGCCAGATGAACGAGCCACCGGGCAACCGTCTGCGCGTAGCGCTGACCGGTCTGACCATGGCCGAGCATTTCCGTGACGAAAAAGACGAAAACGGCAAAGGCCGCGACGTTCTGTTCTTCGTGGACAACATCTACCGTTACACTCTGGCCGGTACCGAAGTATCCGCACTGCTGGGCCGTATGCCTTCCGCAGTGGGTTACCAGCCTACCCTGGCCGAAGAGATGGGCCGTCTGCAAGAGCGTATTACTTCGACCAAGGATGGTTCCATTACCTCCATCCAGGCTGTATACGTACCTGCCGATGACTTGACTGACCCGTCCCCGGCCACCACTTTTGCTCACTTGGATGCAACCGTGGTTCTGTCGCGTGATATCGCATCGCTGGGTATCTACCCTGCGGTAGATCCGCTGGACTCCACTTCCCGCCAGCTGGATCCGCTGGTGGTAGGCGACGAGCACTACTCCGTTGCCCGCGGTGTTCAGACCACGCTGCAGAAGTACAAGGAACTGCGTGACATTATCGCGATTCTGGGTATGGACGAACTGTCTGAAGAAGACAAACTCGTTGTATACCGTGCGCGTAAGATCCAGCGTTTCCTGTCCCAGCCGTTCCACGTAGCTGAAGTATTTACCGGTTCCCCGGGCAAATACGTTCCGCTGAAGGAAACGATCAAGGGCTTCAAGGCAATTCTCAGCGGCGAATACGATCACCTGCCAGAACAAGCGTTCTACATGGTAGGCGGTATCGACGAAGCTGCCGAAAAAGCCAAGACCCTGTAATCAAGGAGACGGCTCATGGCCAAGATGCATGTGGAAGTGGTCAGCACTGAACAGCTCATCTATTCCGGCGAAGCGGAGTTCCTCGTGGCTCCGGCGCAGGAAGGCGAGCTCGGTGTTTACCCACGTCACGTGCCGCTTCTGACCCGTATCAAGCCTGGTGTACTGCGTTTGACAGTGCCAGGCTCCAAGGACGAGGTACTGGTGGCGGTGTCGGGTGGCATGATGGAAGTGCAACCGACCCACATCACCGTTCTGGCTGATACGGCGATCCGCGGTGAGGATCTGGACGAAGCTCGCGCCAACGAGGCCAAACGTGCCGCTGAGGATGCCCTCAAGCACGCTTCCGACGACCTGGATACGGCAAAAGCCTACGCAGCCCTGGCTGCCGCTATTGCCCAGCTCAAGGCGCTGGAATACCTCCGCAAGCGCGTGCACTAAGCGCACAACCGTGCGATGCAAGCTACAGGCTGCCACGAAAGTGGCAGCCTTTTTCATGCCCGCTTTAGGGCATAATAGTCACCTATCCAATACGAATTTTCGGGCATTTTGATATGGAATCTCTCAGCGTTGTCATCCTGGCTGCCGGCAAAGGCAAGCGTATGTATTCGGCCATGCCCAAGGTACTGCACCCTATCGGCGGCCAACCCATGCTGGCCCGTGTGATCGGCACGGCCCGCCAGCTGCAGCCGGCGCAAATGGTGGTGGTATACGGCCACGGCGGCGACCAGGTGCGCGAGCAGATCCGTGATGAAGATGTTGCCTGGGCGCTGCAGGGCGAACAGCTGGGCACCGGCCACGCGCTGAAAATGGCACTGTCGCAGCTGCCCAAGGTTGGCCGCACCCTGGTGCTGTACGGCGATGTACCGCTGACCACGGTAGCAACCCTGCAAAAGCTGCTGGATGCAGCGCAAGGCGGCATGAGCCTGCTTACCGACGTACTGGCCGACGCCAGCGGCTATGGCCGCATTGTGCGTAACGCCGCAGGCGAGATCGTGGCCATTGTCGAAGACAAAGACTGCAATGCCGAGCAGAAAGCCATCCGCGAGATCAATACCGGCATGATGGTACTGCCTAACGACAAGCTGGAAGGCTGGCTGGGCGAGCTGCGCAACGGCAACGCCCAGGGCGAGTACTACCTCACCGACGTGATCGAGCTGGCCGTGCGTGACGGCATGGCCGTACCGGGCGTTACTGTGGCAGCCGGCTGGGAAGCCGCCGGCGTGAACAACAAGGTGCAGCTGGCCGAGCTGGAACGCCAGCTGCAGCAAAACCAGGCGCACGCGCTGCTCACCGCAGGCGTGATGCTGGCCGACCCGGCCCGTATCGATATCCGCGGCCAACTACAGCACGGCATGGATGTCAGCATCGACGTGGGCTGCGTGTTCGAGGGCCAGGTAACACTGGGCGATAATGTAGAGATCGGTGCCTACTGCGTGCTGAAAAACGTGCAGATCGCCGCCGGTACCCGCATTGCGCCGTACTCGCACCTGGAAGACGCGGTGGTGGGCGAAGCCTGCCGCATCGGCCCCTACGCCCGCCTGCGCCCGGGCGCAGAGTTGGCCGCACACGTGCACGTGGGCAACTTTGTCGAGATCAAGAAAGCCACCGTAGGCGAAGGCTCCAAGGTGAACCACCTCACGTATATTGGCGACGCGCAAATCGGCAGCAAGGTCAACGTAGGCGCGGGCTCGGTAACCTGCAACTACGATGGCGTGAACAAGTTCAAGACCGTCATCGGCGATAACGTGTTTGTCGGCTCCGGCACCCTGATGGTGGCACCGGTGACGCTGGAAGAGGGCGCCACCATTGGCGCTGGCTCCGTGCTGACCAAAACCGCCCCCGCCGGCCAGCTCACCGTTGCCCGTGCGAAACAGCTCACCGTAGCAGGCTGGCAGCGCCCGCAAAAGCTGAAATAAGCTGCTTTGCTGTACCCAACCCACACCGCCAGCGGCCCACGCCCTGGCGGTTTTTCATGGTGCTGGCAGTAGCGCACGCTTCACTTGTCATTGACCATAGCTGCTGCTAATATTTCGAAAAACTTACGAACCGAAATATTTTAATGACCAAACGTAACACCCAGCAGCGTCGCCACGCCATCGTGGCCCTGGTGCAAGAGCGTGGCGAAGTGAGCGTGGAAGACCTCACCCAGCGCTTTGCCACCTCGGAAGTCACCATCCGCAAAGACCTGGCCCTGCTGGAAACCGGCGGCCTGCTGCTGCGCCGTTACGGTGGCGCCGTGTCGCTACCCACCGAAATGGTAGCCGACAGCGACCCGGTAAAAGTTTCGGAACGAAAGCTAGCCATTGCCCGCGCCGCTGCCGAGCGCATCCGCGACCACAACCGCGTGATTATCGATAGCGGCACCACCACCCGCGCCATCATCCCGCTGCTAGGTAACAAGCGCGGCCTGATCGTGATGACCAACTCGCTGAACGTGGCCGGCAGCTTGCGCGAGCTGGAAAACGAACCCACGCTGCTGATGACCGGCGGTACCTGGGACCCGCACTCCGAATCGTTCCAGGGCCAGATCGCCGAGCAGGTACTGCGTTCTTACGATTTTGACCAGCTGTTTATCGGTGCCGACGGCATCGACCTGGCACGCGGCACCACCACCTTCAACGAGCTGGTGGGCCTGTCGCGCGTGATGGCAGAAGTCTCGCGCGAAGTCGTGGTCATGGTGGAGTCCGACAAGATTGGCCGCCGCATTCCCAACCTGGAGCTGCCGTGGGCACGCATCCAGACCCTGATCACCGACGATGCCCTGGCCCCCGAAGCCAGGGAGACGATTCAGGCCAAAGGGGTGACGCTGATCTGCGCCCCCTTCAGCCATTCATAATGCAAGGAGAAGTGTATGTGCGGCATCGTAGGCGCCATTGCGCGTCGTAATATTGTTCCCATCCTGGTAGAGGGCCTGAAGCGCCTGGAATACCGTGGCTACGACTCGTCCGGCATCGCCGTGCACATCGGCAGCGGCATCACCCGCGTGCGCCGGGTTGGCCGCGTAGCCGAAATGGAAGCCGCCGCACAGGCAGATAATGTGCAGGGCGAGCTGGGCATTGGCCACACCCGCTGGGCCACCCACGGCGGCGTCACCGAGTACAACGCCCACCCGCACGTGTCGCACGGCCTGATTGCCGTGGTGCACAACGGCATTATCGAAAACCACGAAGAAAAGCGCGAAGCCCTGAAAGCCGCCGGCTACGTGTTCGAATCGCAAACCGACACCGAAGTCATCGCCCACCTGGTACACCAGTACTACGTGGCAGAGAAAGACCTGTTCACCGCCGTACACCGCGCCACCCGCGAGCTTACCGGTGCCTACGCCATCGGCGTCATCGCGCTGGACCGCCCCGACGAACTGGTGTGCGCGCGCATGGGCTGCCCGCTGCTGGTGGGCCTGGGCGAAGGCGAAAACTTCATCGCCTCCGACGTTTCCGCCGTGCTGTCGGCCACCCGCCGTGTGATCTTCCTGGAAGAGGGCGACATCGGCCACCTTACCCGCGACAGCGTGAAGCTGATCGACAAGGACGACCAGCCGGTAGAACGCAAAGTGCACGTGTCAGACGTGTCGCTGGCCTCGCTGGAGCTGGGCCCGTACAGCCACTTCATGCAGAAAGAAATCCACGAGCAGCCCAAAGCGCTGTCCGACACCATCGAAGTGGTGCTGGACGATGGCTTTGTGCCCGAGCTGTTCGGCCCCGCTGCGGCCAACGTATTGCCACAGCTCACCGGCGTGAAGATCCTGGCCTGCGGCACCAGCTACTACGCCGGCCTCACCGCCAAATACTGGATCGAAAGCATCGCCGGTGTGGTGTGCGACGTGGAAATCGCCAGCGAATACCGCTATCGCGACGCCTACGCCGACCCGAACCACCTGGTGGTGACCATTTCGCAGTCCGGCGAAACGCTGGACACCATGGAAGCGCTGAAATACGCCAAGAGCCTGGGCCACCAGCACGCCCTGTCCATCTGCAACGTACGCGAATCCGCCATCCCGCGCGCGTCCGAACTGGTGTTCTACACCCGCGCTGGCGCCGAAATCGGCGTGGCCTCCACCAAGGCCTTCACCACCCAGCTGGTCAGCCTCTTTGCGCTGGCGGTAACGCTGGGCAAGGTACGCGGCCGCGTCAGTGCCGAGCAAGAAGCACAATACCTGGACGAGCTGCGCCATCTGCCAGGCAGCGTGCAGCACGCGCTGAACCTGGAGCCGCAGATCAAAGCCTGGAGCAGCCAGTTTGCTGCCAAGAACGACGCACTGTTCCTCGGCCGTGGCCTGCATTACCCCATCGCGCTGGAAGGCGCGCTGAAGCTGAAGGAAATCTCCTACATCCACGCCGAAGCCTACCCCGCGGGTGAGCTGAAACACGGCCCGCTAGCGCTGGTGGACGAGAACATGCCGGTGGTGGTGATCGCCCCCAACGACGTGCTGCTGGAAAAAGTGAAATCCAATATGCAGGAAGTGCGCGCCCGTGGCGGCGAACTGTTTGTGTTTGCCGACGCCGACAGCCACTTTGTCGATTCCGACGGCGTACACGTCATCCGCACCCCGCGCCACGTGGGCGTGCTCAGCCCCATCGTGCACTCCATCCCGGTGCAGATCCTGGCCTACCACGTCGCCCTGGCGCGTGGCACCGACGTGGACAAACCACGCAACCTGGCTAAATCGGTGACCGTGGAATAAGGTTGGCCGCAGGCAGCACCACGCTGCCGCACCAACAGCAAAGGGGCCTTGGGCCCCTTTTTTTCATGCCTGCTGCTGCCACCCATTCCTCGTCGCCGCATAAGGTACGGCCGTTTTTAGCGTACCCGGATAAGGCGCAGCCACATCCGGTGAACGGCAGGTTATCCAAGGTTGGCCGCATCCTGTCGGATGACCAAGTAACAACACCAAGACAATCACGCTCGCATGCGCCGTTGGCTTATCCGGGGTACGGGCTGACCTTCGCAGCCCCCAGCTCGCGAGGGTGACGATGAGGGTGAAAGCGCAAAATGCACCTTACCCCGTTGATGTATTGCTGCTCGGTGCGCAGGCTGTCATGCCTGACTCGCAGCGTCTGGCGCAACACATCGAACAAGCGTGGCACGGCAGTCCCATCTGGCTGTGTACTTGCAGACATTGGCAACCCCAATAGCTTGTAAAGCAATGACAAATGCGCATACCATGCCTGGTTATACACACAGACAAACCAAGATAGACACCTGAAAAGGTGTCTATCTCACGTTAGCGATCATATGACGGAAGAGACTCAGACAATTTTCGGGAAGCGCATTCTGGTTGGGCTTACCTACCTTGACCACGACGGGAACGTTGAACGCCAACTTCAGCTGTACGGCTCTATCACTCGACTCTCCGAACATACGCTTTGGTTTCTTCGGTCCGACAACGAGGAGGAGTACTCAATTCCGTTCGACGGCGAACTTAATACGGCTGATCCAGATGCAATATATACGCTCAAGAGTACGGGCGAAGCGGTCGAGAACGTCGATTTCATCACGTCATGGACCATTCGGCCACCAAACCATGATCGCTAACCAGTCCGTCAAAGGGACGCCAAAATGCTACGCATTTTGGTGCCCTCCGCTGCGCTCCGGCGCCCGTTACGTCCAACGTTAGGCGCTACATGAAAGCCAAGACGTACAACGGTCTTTCGGGGGCCGCTCTCTTCAAGAAAGCTCCTCCAGCCCTGCGGGAGCAAATGACGTTGCGTCGGTTTGAAAAGGACGCGGGGCCTTTCACGCTGTTGGTGTTTCCGAGCCAACGTACCAATCGCGTTCTTTCAGGCTCGGTCAAGCACATTCTGGCCAAGACACTTCCGGGTGAAAGGTTGGTTGCAGTGGGTGGCTGTTTTACTCTCGAATCCCTAGCACTGCTGCACGAACACAACGCCGAGATCTTTGCCCTCTCGGACTATCCCTGGTCCGACGAAGGCTATCTACACATCCGGGACGTCATTGCGTCACCGGTAAAGTTCCCACGTCAATGAGCCCCGCACCTAACAGGTCAGTCAACCGGACACCCCAATGCTGCGCATCGGGGTTCCCTTCGCTGGCGCTCCGGTGCCGGTTACTTTTACGTTAGAGTGTCCCCTATGAAACCGTCGTGCGCTGCAAATATGGCACTAGGCTTAGTTGTCGCCGGTTGGCTCTTGGCCTGTTATGGTGCGTTGTCACAACTCGGTGATCCTGCGCCAGAGGTTTCGCGAGCAACCATTGAGGTCCATCGGCAAACGTCAGCAGTTGCTCTGCTTATTGGTATCGTCGCGCTTCTCTCATCACTGTGGCTGTCCGGTTACTCGTTTGGGCAAGCAAGACGACGGGCGTTAATTGCTGCCTTTTTGTGCGTCGCTCCTGTAGTCGTAATCTATGCAACTACATTCCTTCGCCACATCGCGCTCTAACATGGCGCTCAACCTCGCGCCCTTCGGTCGCTGGACGCTGCGCGATAAAGCCGCACAGCGCAGGTTAGCAAGTAGCCCGGATAAGTCGCAGCCGCATCCGGGTAGCAGCCGAATTCCCAAGGTTGGCCGCATCCTGTCAGATGACTAGGTGACAGCGCCAAAACCATCAACCTCGGCTGCGCCGTTGGCTTATCCGGGGTACGGGCTGAGTTTGTTCTTTAGGGTACATAAATCATGTAAACCTTAAACAGGTAATCATGGTCTTTCTCGTAAACCCGCAACTGCAAAACCAGATCGCTTCGCCCCTCTTCGACTGTAAAAAGATCAATAAACACATCCCAAAAATCCCCAGCCCACTGACACTGCGATGAGTCCCAGGTTTTTTCTGGCAATGTTGTTAAACTTGCGCCATATGCAGCAATACTCTCCTCAAGCTCTAGCGTAGTACTCTGCGATATGGGAGGAACATTGCTAATGCCTGTTGAAAGGGAATAATCACCGTCAGAAAAGGCATCAACTATTTTATGAATTGTTTCCCGCCAGATGTCTGGGATAAATGTGGGATTGTCCAGATCTTTTGAAATATTAACGACACTCATTGGCTGATACCTTTCTTACGTATATTGCGGTGGCAAGCATTTGCATGCCTCGATATGATTTCCCTGCGCAGTGCATTCTCCATCTGCCCAACACTGTATGTGATATCGATCCGGATTTGTTTGATCAATTTTGGTAAGTAGCCTGGATAAGGCGCAGCCGCATCCGGGGAGATATCGCGGCCAAATGCAAGCGCATGGCTGCATTTGGGTGCGGTACGCGGCTCAGCACGTATCCCACCCCCCTTACTGCTTCTTGCACGCCTTGCCGGGGGAGCCGGGCAGGCTGCTGGCCTCGGGGCTGCAGGCTAACTGTTGTGCTTGCGCCAGCCGTGCCGGTAGCGTAGCGGCGGTGACGTCGGCCCAGCCCATCTTGTTGCCCAGCCAGCACGTAGCCCGGATAAGGCGACGCCACACCGAAGGTTGGCCGCATCAGCTCAGTTTGCTCGGTCATGCCACCTCATACAACCACCCCGATACGCCGCTGGTTTATCCGAGCGTGCCGCTAGGCAAGACAAAGGCGGGCTTCATCTGGCAGCCCGCCTTTGTCGTTGGTGCTTGCTTTAGCGGCTGGCTTTGGCGATTTCCTCGGCTACCAGCGCTTGCAGCTGGGCATGGCCAAAGCTTGGCAATGGCCGGCCGTTGACGAAGAACTCCGGCGTTTTGCGCACTTGCAGGGTTTGCGCATCTGCCAGATCCTGCGCGATGACATTGGCGATGTCCGCTCCCGCCATATCGCTTTTCAGTTTGGCCATGTCCAGCCCCACTGCGGCCAACGGTGCCCAGATCTGCTCTTTGTCTACGTTGTGATTGCGCGCCAGCGCATCCTGCGCGGCCAGTAAGGCTTCCATTGCTTCCCAGTACTTGCCTTGCCGGCGGGCGGCTTCCAGCGCGGCGACCAGTTGCTCGGAGCCTGCATGGAAAGGGGCGTAGCGCAGCACCAGGCGGATCTTGCCGGGGTTGGCCGCCATCATGTCTTTGATCAGCGGGTAAAACGCGCGGCAGGTTTCGCAGGCGGGGTCGAAGAACTCGACCAGCACCACCGGTGCATTGGTGTTACCCAGCGCTGGCGAGTGCATGCGTACCAGCGCCTCGCGGTTGACGCTGGCCTGCTGTGCGGCCTGTTCACGCTGCTGCGATTGGTAGAAGGCGCTTGCCGCCAGAAAGCCGGACAGCAAGACGGTGGCGGCCACGATGAAGAGGGTTTTCGGTTTCATTTGCATGCTCGTAAGTGGGTTGCCAGTAGTAAGGCGGTAATGGTGAGGAAGGCGGCGGCTGATAGCAGTGGGATGGTGACGAAGCCGAACCACTCGATGACGGTGACCGAGCACGGCACGCCCTGGCTGCATGGCTGCATGGCCTCGGGGATGACGCCGGCAGCCACCAGCAGGTGGAAGCACGCGATCAGGCTGCCGGGCACGGCCAGGGCCAGCCCGTAGCGCGCAACTTTGTGGTCGTAGGGAAACAGCCCCAGTGGCAGCAGCAGTACCAGCGGAAACATGAAGATGCGCTGGTACCAGCACAGCACGCAGGGTGTCAGCATCATTACTTCGCCAAAAAACAGGGCGCCAAGGGTGGCCAGCGTGGCCAGTAGCCAGGCGGCAAATACCAGTAGCCAGGCCGCAGGGCTTGGCCGCACCGGTGTGGAACGGGTCAGAAAAGTCATGAATGTGCCTTGGGCG
The DNA here is from genome assembly GCA_000335715.1 of beta proteobacterium L13. GTDB lineage: Bacteria > Pseudomonadota > Gammaproteobacteria > Burkholderiales > Chromobacteriaceae > Vogesella. The sequence continues at coordinate 70,438 of AMYZ01000014.1, read as the reverse complement.
GAATGCAGACGCACCGCTGCCAGCGTGACGGCAACGGTGAGGATGGGGGGGGCGGCTGGAGCCGGCGCTAGGGCATCAGGCGGCGGGGGGCCGGATAGGGGGCGCAATGGCACGCATGGCCAAGGCTGGGGGGGCGTGGCTTGGCCGAGGCGCCACGAAGGCGGCGGGCAAGGGGGCTTTGCTTGCCGGCTGCGGGCCGGCGTGCAGGGCGCAGCACTCTTCACCGCCCGCAGGCTGTTCCCCTTTACCACTGAGTTTACCGGCGCAGGTCTGCCCGCAGCCGTGCAAGCCGGCATCGACACAGCTGCCGCCACCATGAGCCAGACTCATGGTTTGTAGCGATAGCAGCATTAGTGCCAGTAACAGGCAGGTAAGGCGGACAAGGCGCATGCGGTGGTAGCTAGCTTGGGGGCGGGTTGGTCAAGAGTCTTGGCGGCAAGCTGTGCTGCCGCGTGCGCTATGACCCGGCGCGCAGGCGAGGGTTCCGGGCTGGCTTTGGCCCTGCTCTTTCTATTTGGGCAGCCTGTGGCGAGATAGGTGGCAGGGCCGGTGTCTTAGGTGTGCAACCGAACAGACCATGGCTGGTGGCTGGCGTAAACCGGAGTGGTAGCCAGCGCTATCCGTGGTTACGGCAGAGGCGGTCTGCGCCTGGGGCAAAGGAGAAAGTGATGAACAAGATGCAGCGCAATAGTGATGGCACGCATGGTACCGACCACGGTGCCGGTGGGCCGGGCCCCTATCTGATGGGTGCCCATACGCTGACCGGTGATGCGGTGCTGAATCTGCAGGGTGAGGTGCTGGGCGACATCAAGGAAATCATGCTGAATGTCAAAACCGGACAGGTGGCTTATGCCGTGCTGGCTTTTGGCGGCTTCATGAGCATGGGTGAAAAGCTGTTTGCCGTGCCTTGGCGTGCCCTGGTGCTGGACCCTGCCAATAAGGGTTTTGTGCTGAATGTCAGCAAGGAGCGCTTTGCCAATGCACCGGGTTTTGACAAAGAGGCGTGGCCGGATATGGCTGACCCGGCCTGGGCCAGCACCGTCCATACTTTTTACGGTACTGACGTGTCTGTCGAGTAAGTTCTGGCGATTAGGTTCTGGCAGGGCAGTGTCCGGCGCGTGTCTTGGCATGCCCCGCTACTGCCTGCCTGTTGGCAGGAGTGTCATCATGTTGGAAACCATTATTGTGGTTCTGTTGGTACTGTGGGCCTTGGGCATGGTGACTTCTTACACCATGGGTGGGCTGATTCATTTGTTGCTTGTGCTGATTCTGATCGCGGTATTGCTGCGTATCTTGCAAGGCCGGCGGCTCTAGCTGTACTGCAGTGGTGTACTCATCGTTAGGCGGGTCTGCATGCAGGTTTCTATGGTCTGGCTTAGGGCACAAAACAAGGTTGGCCGCATGGCCGGGTTTCCGGTGTGCGGCCAACCTTTTGTTTATGGCGCGGGATTTGATTCACGCATCTGCGCCGCACCGGCTTGACGGGCGTGTGTCTGGCGGGTTGCGTGCGGGGGCAGGGTCAGGTTGGGCTTGGCAAAATCATCCGTTGACGAAATTGGTCTGCTACGACGGCAATGATCAGTAGCAGGCCCAGCACCACCATTTGCAGGTAAGAGCCGACGTTGGTCAAATTCATGCCGTTTTGCACTAGGTTAATGAAGATGGCACCCATCACGACATTGGGAACACGTCCGATGCCACCACGTAGACTCACCCCTGCGATCACACAGGCTGCAATGGATTCAAGCGCAACGGTACCTCCCAGGTTGGCCTCACCTGTTTCGACGCGGGCGGTTAACAACAAACCGGATATCGAGGCCAGTACTGCACAAAAGATGTATGCCATCAGTAAGACCTTGCGGGTCGCGATGCCGGACAGCGCCGCCGCTTTGGCGTTTCCGCCAACGGCCAAGAGATAGGTACCCGTGGGCAATCGGTTCATCAGCAAATAGATGGCTGCCACACACAGGGCTGTGACCAGCACTGGTAGTGGTAGGCCCAGCACATTGCCAAAACCAAACAGGTCACTGAATGCGGGTGGCAAGCCATTAACGGGTACACCGCCCGTCAGATAGAGCGCGGCACCAAACCCAATGGATTGCACCCCCATGGTGACGATGAAGGGCGATACCCCTGCCCATGCAATGCCCAGACCATTGAGTAGACCAACGGTTAGGCCGGCAATCAAGCCTGCAGTGCAACCCAGCACGATGACCAGGCCCGCCATATCAGGCAAGCTGCTACCCAAGGTCTGCATGACCAAGGCCGATATGACTGAGGTCAGGGCCATTGTGGTGCCAACGGACAAGTCGAAACCTCCCGTGACCAAGACCAACATCTGGCCCATGGACACCAAGATCAGATAAACCGACTGGCGCAGCAGGTTCATCAGGTTTTGTGTCGACAGAAACGGGTCTGACAAGCTGCCAAACACCAGTACAGCTAATGCCAACATGAAGGGCAGCACGCCTAACTGCACAAACAGACGAAGGGCTACCTGCATGGCACGCTGCGGGAGGGTAGGGGGGGCAGTAGGCAGCGCTACTGCGTTTTGGGTAGTCATGCCAGGGTTTCCTTTGCATCAAAAAACAAATTCAAGAGACCGCCTTCGGTGATCTCCGGGCCTTGCAGTTCACCCATCACCTCGCCGCCATACATCACATAGGCGCGATGGGCCAGATGCAGGATCTCGGGCAAATCGGACGAAATCAGCACCACAGCGGCACCGCTTTCACACAGTTGTTTGATCACCTTGTACAGGGCCGAACGCGTACCGACATCCACGCCAACGGTGGGCTCATCGAAAACGTACAAATCCATGGCCCGCGTCAGACCTTTTGCAAACAAGGCCTTTTGTTGGTTGCCACCAGACAGCAGGCCCACGGTTTTGCCCAGGTTGCGATGACTCAGTTCAACCTGCTCTCCTGCCGCGCTTGCCATGCTTTGGGCGTCCTTTTTGCGTAACCAGCCGCTCAAGCCGCGCAATGGGCCGGACAGTGCCGATAGTGTGATGTTGGCGGCACTGCAAAATCCCAAAACCAGGCCTTCAGATTTTCGGTCTGGTGGTAAGTAGAAATAGCCTGCTTTTAAACTTTTGGTGGGGTTGGTTCTGGTGTGATCCTGACCCTTTAAAAATACCTTGCCACTACTGACTGCATCCAGGCCATAAGCCGCTCGCAGTAATTCAGATTTGCCACAGCCTACCAAGCCGGCCAGGCCCACCACTTCACCACGGCGCACCGTGATGGAGGCGTTGTGCACGCCGCTTGGCGTACTCACTTGCTGTATGTCCAATACCAGCTCTCCTGGGCGGTATTCGATGTGTGGATAGATTTTTTCAATGGTACGGCCACTCATCAGGCTGATGAGCTGGTCGTGCGAGGTGTCCGCTGCCTTGACCGTACATACCTTTTTGCCGTCCCGTAACACGGTCACACGGTCCGCAATCTGATTGATCTCTTGCATGCGGTGGGAAATGTAGACAATGCCTACACCTTGCGTCTTGAGTCGACGAATCAGTGCAAACAGCTTGGTGGTTTCACGCTCTGTCAATGACGCTGTGGGCTCGTCAAGGATCAATACCGAGACTTGCCCACGCAGGCCCTTGGCGATCTCCACCATTTGTTGCTGTGCGCGGCTTAGTGTGGCTACCAATGCCGAAGCATCTATTTCAAAACCTAATTCATCCAGGCTGCGCTGTGCTCGCTGCAATAGTGCTACCTTGTCCAACAGACCATGCTGAACAGGCTCTTCTCCCAAGCACAGATTCTGCGCGACGCTCAGTGTTGGAATCAGCGAGAACTCCTGAAAGACGGCGCTGATACCTTCCTGGCGTGCATCCTGCACATTGGTGAATTGCAAGGGGGCGCCGCGCACATGAATTTGGCCCGCACTGGGGGTATTGGCGCCAGCCAGCAGCGAGATCAGCGTGGATTTGCCCGCACCGTTCTCGCCAAACAAGACATGTACCTCACCCGCAGCCAGGTCAAAATCCACTGAATCAAGGGCACGAACGCCAGGGTAGAATCTGGAAAGCCCTTCAGTATGTAAAAGATGAAAGTCATTCATGTCGCAGCGCCAAGTGGGGGTGAGTTACTTCACTTCAAACGTGGGTTTAAAAGAGGCGGGCGGTAAAATGTCGTCAAAGTGCACTGTCTTGTAATTACTGTGGTCCACCACAAAAATCTTCGGACCAACATGGCGTGTCACCGCCTTGCCCTCAAGCAAGCGCACCGCCTGATCGATGGCAATCCGCCCCTGAATTACCATGGAGTCCGCGGGTGCCGCCAAAATACGGCCAGACACAATGCCTTGGAATACACCGGGTGTCATATAGAACGAGAGTAGCTTGACTTTTTTGTCCAGATTACGGCTGCGCAAAATGCCTACCGCCGCTTCTGCGGTGACTGCGGTGCCTGCTATATAAGCCAAGTCAGGGTTTGCCTGTAACACGTCTTCAACGAGTTTGGCTTGGGCTTCTTTGCCGGTGTCGCCATATTTCGGATCGAGTGCCACCACAGCACTGCCTTTAATCGCATCCATGAAGCCCTTGTGTGCTGCTTCAACCCAACCTGCCCCCGCAGGCCCTGGGAACCAACCGACTTTGACAGTAGGGCTGCCTGCGGGATGTTTCTTGGCCAGATACTCTCCGGTAGATTGACCCATGGTGTAGAACGACACGAGGGACTTGGCAGCAACATTAGTTGAGCTGATGCCGTTGACCAAATCGACTACGGGAATTTTCCTGGTAGCCAGGGTCTTGACGACGTTGTTCAATCCGTCGCTTGAGATCGCACCTATCACGACGGCATTAGCGCCCCGCGCCACGCAATCTTCAATCTGCGAGATTTGTTTGCTCAGGTTGGTATAGCCACCGGCCTCCACCAAATGCAGCTTCACGCCCTGACGCTTGGCTTCCTCAATCACGCCATAATCGACCCCCAGCCAGTAGGCATCTTTCATGTGCGGGAAGGCCACGCAGATGTCCCACTTCTTGCTGGCTTTGACTAGCGGGGTGTAGTCCATCATGACTTTTTTGCCAGCTTGTGCAAATGGCGGCTCTGTTGCTTCCGCTTTATAGGGGAACCAAGTGGCTGCGCTGGCACTTTGCCAGATCAAGCTAGCACCGATGGCTAAGCTGCTGGCCAGAATAGTGCGGGTGACGTGGCGTTTCATGATCATCTCCTAGGGGTCTGAAAATCAGTTAAATCTCAACTTAATGCCTCGCGTTGCAACGCGAGGCGCTGGCGTCGTTCGGCGCGAGCCGCTAACGCTTGGGCCATGTCCACCCGGACAAAATGGGCGTTGTGATTGGGTTGCATTTGGGCGATCAGGTCCATGTCGGCACTGATGACCGTGCCCAACATGGCGTAACCACCGCCAGATACGGCGTCTCGGTGCAAGATGATGGGTTCGAGCCCTGCGGGTACCTGGATTGAGCCGTAGGGATAGCCGGCATCAACAATATTGGATGGGTCGGAGCCTGCGCCAAATGGTGGGATTCGTTCGTGGAACTTAAGCGCAGTGCCGCCTTTGTAGCGGTAGCCAATGCGGTCTGCTTCGGGGGCGACGCGCCATGTGTCGGCAAAAAAGCTTTGTACGGATTCGTCTTGCAGGCGATGAAAGTACAGGCCAGGCAAGACACGTAGTTGTACTTCCTTGCACAGTGGCAATCTCAACGTGTCAGGTAAGGTCTTGCCAATCAAAGGCTTGGCGATGGGCTGCCCCACCGGCAGCACATCGCCGGCCTGCAGCTTTCTACCGTGCAGTCCGCCAAACGCACCCAGGCCATAGGTTGATCGGCTACCAAGTACCAAGGGCACGTCAATGCCTCCAGCCACGGCGATGTACAGGCGCGCACCCAGTTTGAAGAAGTCAAAAGACAAGCGGTCACCGCACTTGACGGCGAAGCTCGTGTTTCGTGGCACTTCCACCCCATTGAGCTTGGGGGTGGTTTGCGCACCGGTTATTGCCAGCACGGCGTCAGCATGGAAGCATAATTCTGGCGCCATCAAGGTGCATTCCAAGACGGCGGAGCTATCAGGGTTGCCCACCAGCCAATTGGCTTGGTGGTAACTTTCCTGGTCCATCGCGCCGGACAAGGGAATGCCCAGATGGTAGTAGCCGGGGCGTCCGGCATCTTGTACGGTGGTTGCCAACCCGGGTTTGATCAGTTCAATGGCCATGGAACACCTGCAACAGTTCTTGGTTATAGGTATCGGGGTCGGCCCAAAAGGCCGTCAGTGAAAACGTCACGGGTCGTATCGGCAACTGATAAGTCCCTGCTGCCACATCTCGCGCAATGGTGTCGTATTCGTGGCGGTCAATGGGTTTCCACTTGACGATGTCACCGGGCTTGAAGAAGACCATCAATTCCTTCAGGTACGGCAGCCCTTGTGCCGGGTCGAAAATGGGGGCCGGCGTGACGCCAAACATTTGGTAGCCACCGGCACCACGTACCGAGTAAATGCAGCTGAAACAGCCGCCGTGGCCAAGCGTGAGCTTGGGTGTGTCGGTGCGGGGGCTGAGGTACTTGGGTACTTCCAATTGACGCGGCTGCTCAACCATCTGGAACAGAAACGGCAAACCGGCAACAAAACCAACCATCGAAACAAACCATGGCGAGGCAGAGTGGGCCTGGATAAATTCATCCACCGTTTTGAAATGGTTGATGCGCGCGGCGTATTCAAGGTCAGTGCTCGTGGGGTCTTGGTGCCGTTCTCGAAAGCGCATCAAGGTCTCATGTGTCCAGGGGTCGTTATAGAGCACAGGCACTTCAATGATTCGGGTCTGCAAATCCATGTCGGCAGCGCCGACGGACGCCTCGATGTCCTGCAGGCAACGCATCATGGAGTCGGGATCCATTACGTCTGGATCGAAGCGAACCAGATAAGAGGCATTAGCCGGGCAGATCTCAGTGACGCCAGGCACGGCGCGCTTTTTAAGCTCGGTGCAAATGGCCATGCTTTTGAAAAAAGCGGGCAGTGACATGGATTCGCTGATCTCGACAAAAACATGTTCATCGCCGCCAAATGTGTAGCGTGCTTTGCCTAGGGTGGTGCCTTGGCCAATTGATGGGCTCATGGGTTGACTCCTTGCTTGGGCGTGACAGGTGGAGTCGCATCCAACGGGTTCTCTGCCAGCCACGTTTCCAGAAAGCCGGTGTGAAACTGCGCCGACGCCACCTCGGGCGCAACACATAAGGCTTGGTGTAGCGGCACCGTGGTGTGCACCCCCTCTACCACCAGCTCACCCAAAGCCCGCTTCATTCGGCACAGAGCGCCTGGGCGATCCGGTGCATGTACGATCAGCTTGCCCAATAGCGAATCGTAGTAAGCAGGCACGGTGTAGCCGGGGTAAAGCATGGAATCAAAGCGTACGCCCGGGCCGCCAGGAACCAGCAATTGTGTGATCTTTCCCGGACTGGGCATGAAATGTTTGGCTGCATCCTCGGCGTTGATGCGAACTTCGATTGCCGCACCATTCAGACGGATGTCTTGCTGCAGCAAACGAAGCGGCTCGCCCAAAGCAATGCGGATCATTTCCTGCACCAAGTCAATACCCGTCACCATCTCCGTGACCGGGTGTTCAACCTGAATGCGGGTGTTCATTTCGATGAAGAAGAACGCTTTTGAATCGTCGTCGTACAGATACTCCAGCGTTCCCGCTCCGCGATAGGCCACGGCGCTGGCCAAACGCAATGCCGAATCGCACAGTGCGGCACGGGTGTCTTTGCTGATGGCGACGGATGGCGCTTCTTCCCATACTTTTTGCCGGCGGCGTTGAAGCGAGCACTCACGCTCAAAGCAATGCACCACGCGTTGGCCGTCCCCCAGAATTTGCACCTCAATATGGCGTGCTCGGCGGATAAAGCGTTCCAGGTATACCGCACCGTTGCCAAAGGCGGCCGCAGCCTCCGTCGTGGCCAAGACAAACTGCTGACGCAGTTCGTCGGCGTTGTTCGCCACCCGAATGCCACGGCCTCCGCCACCGGCCGATGCTTTGATCATGATTGGAAAGCCAATGTTTTGTGCTTGGGACACGGCGTCTTCTGCAGTCAATACGACGCCGACGCTGCCAGGTACGGTAGGTACGCCAGCTTGCACTGCGGCAGACCTCGCCGCCGCCTTGTCACCCATAGTGCGGATGGCATGCGGTGTGGGGCCAACAAACACCAAACCGGCTTGCTCTACCGCTTCGGCAAATTCGGCGTTTTCAGACAGAAAGCCGTATCCCGGGTGAATGGCACCCGCACCACTTTTGCGGGCCGCCTCTATTACGGCAGAAATGCTCAGGTAGCTTTTGCTTGCATGAGCCGGGCCAATGCGAACAGACGTGTCTGCCATGCGCACTGCCAAACTATCCGCATCGGCGTCGCTGTAGACTGCGACGGTACGCAGCCCCAGTTCTTTGGCAGCTCGGATGATGCGTACTGCGATTTCACCGCGGTTGGCCACCAGCAAAGTCGTGAATTTACCTTTCATGATGCGTCAACCACAGGTCAAGGCGAGGACAGCCAGTACTTGGCCTGGGTCCACCGGTTCGCCACTGGGCACGGCGAAGCTAATCAGTGTTCCTGCCGCATCTGCGGTGATCTCGTTGAATTGCTTCATAACTTCAACCAGACCAATCGTGTCGCCCACCGCAACCATGTCGCCTTCAGCCTTGTAGGGTGGCGTGTCGGGGCTGGGGCTGCGGTAAAAGGTGCCGGGTAAGGGGCTTAGAATTTCATGAGTGCTGGACATGCTTGTCACCTCTGGAGTGGGCGTGGGCTTAAACACAGATAAACGCAACGGTCACGTCACATGGGCTGCAAGAGCAATGCCTTGCGACAACAAAGCATTGCGCGTGGTTTGAATCAACGCCAAGGCACCAGGGGTGTCGCTGTGGATACATACCGAGTCGAATTCGATGGCAATGGTATGGCCGTCTACGGTTTGCACGGTGCCCTGCTGGCAAGCCTGCAGTACTTTGGCCGCGACGGCTTGGGGGTCTAGTGGGCCGACGTGGCGCGTAAACACAATGGAGCCGCTGCTGTCGTAATCACGGTCACCATAAAATTCGCGGACTACGTTCAAACCCATTTCACAGGCCACACGGTAGGTGACGGATTGCGCCATGCAGTAGAGGTATAGCGACGGGTCGGTACGCTGAATCGCGTTCGCCAGTGCGCGTGACAAGGGCTCACTTTGGGCTGCATGCATGTACAGCGCCCCATGGGGCTTGACGTGGCGCAACACGGTATTGTTCAGTCGCGTGAACTCACGCAATGCACCCATTTGGTAAATGAAGTCGTTAACCAATTCATTCGTACTGGCGTTGATATGGCGGCGACCAAAGCCCAGCAGGTCACGAAACCCCGGGTGTGCCCCTATGCTAACGCCATGCTTGCCGGCCAATTCCACCATGCGCGCCATGATGTTGGGGTCGCCCGCATGAAAACCGGTGGCAATGTTGGCGGAGTTGATCAAGGGCATGATTTCGGCATCCACCCCGTCTCCGATCTTCCACGGACCAAAGCCTTCGCCTATGTCTGAATTTAAGTCAATTGTCTTTTTCATACGCTGCTTCACCTGCTCCGCTACTCGGTTGATTGCGCCCTTTGGGCATGCGATAGAGTGCAGTCTAAAAATTGTGCAGTGTTCGTAAAAGCAATATATTCAGATGGTTCGGTATCTGAAATACTAATGTCACGTGGGGTTTTCATGAGCTTTACTATCCGCCAGTTAAAATATTTCACTGCTGTTGCTGAGTTGGGAAGAATTTCTCAGGCGGCAGTGCAGCTGAATATTTCTCAATCGGCAGTCACAACCGCCGTGCGTGAACTTGAAGACACCCTGAATCAGCAGCTGCTCGAGCGGCATTCCCACGGGGTGGAGTTGACGGATGCCGGGCGTCGCTTCCTAAGCCACGCCTACAACGTGCTCTGCGCTGTGGACGATGCCTTACGCATGCCTGACCACGAAACCACCGTAGAAGGCACACTGACCTTGGCAGCCAGTTACACAGTGCTGGGTTACTTTCTGCCACACCATTTGCAGCGTTTTGCGCAGCGGCACCCCAAGGTGGAAGTCAAGGTGCACGAAGTAGTACGTGAAGGGATTGAAGAGGGCTTGGTGACGGAGCGTTACGACATGGGCGTGTTATTGACCTCCAACGCCGTGCTGCATGAACTGACGATGGAAACATTTTTTGGCTCACAACGCCGTCTGTGGGTGCCCACAAAACACCCGATGCTGGAAAAGGCGGATGTCACGCTGGCGGATGTGGCGGCAGAACCCTACATCATGCTGACCGTTGATGAGGCTTCGGCCACCACACTCAAATACTGGTCCAACACGCCCTATCTGCCCAGCATACGTTTGCGTACCAGTTCGGTAGAAGCTGTGCGCAGCATGGTGGCCAACGGGCAAGGCGTTACCATCCTGTCCGACATGGTCTACCGCCCGTGGTCACTCGAAGGCAAGCGCATCGAGACCATCAATTTGAAGGACACCATACCCTCCATGAATATTGGATTGGGCTGGAAGCAAGGGCGAGAACATTCGCCGGCAATGCAGGCCTTCAGGGACTATTTCAAACAGCTTTTTTTGGACCCTGTTGCGGGGAAGATGGGAAAGGCCAGGCCATAAAACTGCCGGGGTCGCACCCGTATCACGGCACATTTCGTACCATGCCAAAACGCTGCTGACAGGCGGGTGTCTGGATACCGCCTCGCCGGATGTGCGTGCTGTCCCCGGATGAACCTGTGGCTTAGCCGGCTTACAGGCTTGGCACGCCATCCTGGGCGTGCTGTGGCGTCATTTTCCGTGTTCAGAGCTGTCTGGCGTGTTGGTGGCATCCCTGGATGGCGGCGCTGTTGTGTCCAGCGGGGACACCTTGGTGCCCTGCAGGGACACATTGAACATCAACCCGCCATTGGTCATGACAAAGCCGACTACCGGGGCTTTGGCCGTTTCGGTATTGACCGAGCCATCTGCGCCGATGCTCAGCAAGGCCACGTTGGCGTCCACACCCACTGTCCAGCCATTACCCTGGCGGAAGTGATCCAGCGACTCTTGCGTCATGAACAGAAAGACCAGCGCCTTGGACTGCGCGCCGGCCTGAAAGCCCAGCGACCCGGTCATGGTCTTGTAATAGCCAGCCTGCGCATTGCCTACGCGCAATTCACCCTCGCCATAAGCACCGCCCACGACAAAGCCTGCCGTCAGTACCGATGGAAACACCAGTACCCCTTTGGCCTTGGCCACCAGTTCCCGCGAGCCTTTGGCCTGCAGGTAGAGCTTGCCCAGTGTGTCGTCCACATTGGCATGAATGGCAGCGCGTTGCGACAGGGTGCTGCGCTGATAATCGGGCATGGTCGTGGTGCAGCTGGCTAGTGCCACACTGAGCGAGAGCACCCAAACAGTTCGTTTGAACATGACAAAACCTCCGGTGAAACCGTACAAGAATTTGTGCGGGGCGGTGCAAGATCAGACAGCATCCCGCACGTCGTGGCTTTGTTCGGTGCGCCAGCACACATTGCTATGGTTTTGTGCGCTACTGCGATAAAAAGAGGGCGGCGGGCCGGCTGTTCGGGGCATGGCAGCGCGACACGCAGCCGCTGGCGCGCCGGGGGACGGTTAGAGGTTGGCCGCAGGCAGGTTTGCCGTGGCGGGGATAAAGGGTTTCTGGGCGTGCCTGCGGCGCGGAGCAGCGCTAGCAGCACCGGCACGAGGATGCGCCGGATTTGCGGCGCGCGCCCCCAAAGAGGGATAATGCCCCTTTTGCCTGTAAGGCAAGCCCGAAAGGAATAGCATGAGCGCCCTACCAAACTGCCCGGCCTGTCAGTCCGAATTTACTTACGAAGACGGCAGCCTCTACGTTTGCCCGGAGTGCGCGCACGAGTGGCCACAGGATGGCGCCGCCGCCGTGGAAGCAGAAGAAACCCGCGTGATTCGCGACGCCAACGGTAACCTGCTGCAAGACGGCGACAGCGTTACCGTGATCAAGGACCTGAAAGTAAAAGGCAGCTCGCTGGTGGTAAAAGTGGGTACCAAGGTCAAGAACATCCGCCTGGTGGATGGCGACCACGACATCGACTGCAAAATCGACGGCATCGGCCAGATGAGCCTGAAGTCGGAGTTTGTAAAGAAGGCCTGATATTGCGGCCTTATCAGTGAAAAAGCTGCCAGATGGCAGCTTTTTTATTGCCCGGCGTAGTGTGCTAGCGCGGGATGATGACGATGGCAGGCTGGAGCATGGCCAGTTTTTTGGCGGCTTTCGCGGCCTTTTTCTCTTTCGGGTTGAGCACGGCGTGCTTTTTGGCTTCCTTGCTGCGTTGTTGCGATTTCATGGTGCCACCTCTCGCGGCGACCGGCGGTGCCGGGGTCAGAGCCAGTATAGGCCTGCCCCGGCCAGGGCCCGTTTTTATTGCGCGGTGTTGTTGCGCGGCTGGCCTGTGGCGCCCAGCGGCAGCACCATTTCGTGCCACTGCATGCCGCCATGCAGCGAGGCCGACGGCTGCACGTACTGGTAGCCCAGGTGGGTGTACAGGGCCACGTGCTGCGGCTTGCACATCAGGTGGATGGCCTGTTTGCCGGCCGCTTGCATGCGCTGGATAAAGGCGCGCATCAGCAGCCCGGCGTAGCCACGGCCCTGGCAGGCCGGGTCGATGACGACGGACATGATCACCACGTTGGCCGCAGCCGGGTCGTGGCCGATCAGCTCCTTGAAGGCTTCGTCGGCCATTTCCACCTGGTGCGCGCAGCCGCTGTTGATGAAGCCCACCAGCTCGCCATCGCATTCCAGCACCAGAAAACCGGCCGGGTACTGCGCAATGCGCAGCGCGATTTTTTCGGCGGAGGCGGCTTCGTCACCTTCGTAGGCGCTGCTTTCGATGGCGTAACAGCGGGCGGCGTCGCGCGGCTCGGCTTGCCGCAGGGTCAGTTGCGGATTCGTTGTGGTCATGGCCCTAATCCATCAGCTGGCGGTAGAGGTAAACCAGCACCCGTGCCAGCTCTTTGGCGGTTTGCACCTGGCCGGTGTTGCCGCCATGGCCGCCGCCCTCGGTTTCAAACAGTAGCGTGTCGTGGCCCAGCGCCTGCAGGCGCGCCACCATCTTGCGCGCGTGCGCCGGGTGCACGCGGTCGTCCTTGCTGCTGGTGGTGAACAGCGCCAGCGGGTAGGCGGCGTCGCCACGCACATGATGGTAGGGCGAGTAGGCGGCCAGCGCGGCGCGCTCGGCGGGGTCGCCCGGGTCGCCGTATTCGTCCACCCAGCTGGCGCCGGCCAGCAGCTGCGTGTAGCGCAGCATGTCCAGCAGCGGCACCTCGCACACCACCGCGTGAAACAGCTCGGGGCGCTGCGTCAGGCAGGCGCCTACCAGCAGGCCGCCGTTGCTGCCGCCTTCGATGCCCAGCCGGCGCGGACTGGTGATGCCGCGCGCGATCAGGTCTTCGGCTACCGCGATGAAGTCGTCAAAGCTCACCTGGCGGTTCACGCCCTGCGCTGCCTGGTGCCAGGCCGGGCCGAACTCGCCGCCGCCGCGGATGTTGGCTACCGCAAACACGCCGCCTTTTTCCAGCCATTGCGGGCCGAAGTTGTCCATGTAGTAGGGCATCATCGGCACTTCGAAGCCGCCGTAGCCGTACAGCAGCGTCGGCGCGTTGCCGTCCTGCACCAGCCCGGCGCGGTGCACCACAAAGTAGGGGATGGCGGTGCCGTCCGGCGCGCTGGCGTGGTACTGGGTGGCGACGTAGCCGCTGGCGTCAAACGCGGCTGGCTGCTGGCGCAGCACCTCGGGCTGGCCGCCCGCCAGCAGGTCCAGCCGGTACAGGCCGGCGGGGGTGAGGAAGTCGCTGTAGCTGTAGTACAGCAGGTTGCTGTGCCACGGCTGGTCGGCAAACTCGATCACGCCGCCCTGCGGCAGTGGGTTGGCGTGCGGCTGCCAGTGGCCGTCGGCCCAGCGCAGGGTATCGAGCCGGCTTTTGACGTTGTCGATGACGATGACGGCCAGCAGGTCCAGCGTGGCTTCCACCATTTCTACCGACTGGCGTGCGCCAGGCCGCAGCAGCGTCTGGATGCGGCCAACCTTGCCGCTGTCGGCGGCGCAGGCCACGGCCAGCAGGCTGCCGGCGGCGTAATGCTGGCCGGCAAAGTGCCAGTCTTCCGCCAGTTTGACGATCAGGTCGCCGTGGCTGTAGGCCTCGATCTCTGCGCGCGGCGGCAACGGCAGTGCGATCAGGCTATCGCCACTTAGCAGGTAATAGGTTTTGCTGTAAAAGCTGTCCGACGCTTCGATGATGTCGAACGCGGTGATGGCGCCGGCTGCCAGCGGGTTGGCCGCGTCCAGAAAGCGCCACGCGGCTACCATCATGGCGTCTTCGTCCAGCTGCAGCAGCGGCTGCGCGTCGGCCCAGCTTTGGCCGCGTTGCAGCAGCCATACTTCGCGCGGGTAGCCGGCGCGGGTGAGTTGGCTGTCGTCCCAGGCCGGGCACACGAATACGCTGTCCAGGTCGCGCCAGGCGATGTGGTTCTTGCCGTAGGGGAAGGCAAAGCCGCCGGCCACGAAGGCGCCGCTGGCCAGGTCGTACTCGCGGCTGACGGTGGCGTCGCTGCCGCCGGGGGTAAGGCTGAGCAGCACGCGTGTGGGCTGCAGCGTGTAGTGCGACACGCCGTCCAGGTACCAGTCCACGTCTTCGTCGGCGGCTAGCTGGTCGATGTCGATTACCGTTTGCCAGTCTTGTGCGTTGGCGCGGTAGCTGTCCAGCGTGGTGCGGCGGTAGACGCCGCGCGGGTGGGCGTCGTCCTGGTGAAAGTTGTACAGCCAGCCGTCGTGCTCGGCAAAGAACGGAATCTGCCGCGTGTCGCGCAGGTTGGCCAGAATGCTGGCTTGCAAGTCGGCAAAGCGCGGGTCGCTGTCCAGCCGCGCACGGGTGGCGGCGTTCTGGGCGGCCACCCAGTCCAAGGCGGCTGCGTCGTCCAGGCTTTCCAGCCAGGCAAAATCGTCGGTGTGTTGGGTCATCGGGGCAGGGCAAAAGGTTGGCCGCAAGGCAGCAATGGGCGGATTGTGCGGCAGTTTGCACGGGCAGGGAAGCGGGCGCTATGCAGGGCCGCGCGGTGCGGGCACGCAGCTGGCATAATGCAGGCATCCCTGCTGCTACCGGAGCTTGCCATGCAGAAAACTGCCCTGATACTGGCCACCTTGCTGGCCGCCAGCCCGCTATGGGCCAAGCCTGTTACCGCCCGCCAGGCGGCTATGTGCAAGACACAGGCAAGCTGTGCCTATTTTGGCGATGTGTATAGCGGCGACCGTGCTTTTCGCACCGCCGTGCAGGCCGTGTTTCGCGGTAGCGGCAACAAAGCCCCCGCCTGGGTGGCGGCGGGGGTGATGTCGCCACTGCTGCCTATCCAGCAAGGGCGCGAGCTCTACCTGCGTGGCAGCGTGTGCCAGCCGCACAACTGCCCGCACCAGCTGTGGGTGCTGTACCAGCCGCGCCGCCAGCAGCTGGTGGCGCGCTACACCCGTGAAGACGGCAGCGAGGTGTGGCTAGGCCGCCCGTCGGCTGCACAAAAAGCGCTGCTGCAGGACGAAAACGACCCCGCCTCGCCATTGGCCGGCAAGCTCACCGACAGCACACCGCTACCGCTGGTGTTGCCTTAAAGGTTGGCCGCATCGAGTGCGGCTTTCAGGTAGTCGATCCACAGCCGCATGGCCTGCGGCAGGTGGCGGCCGCTGGGGTAGTACAGGTACAGCCCCGGCATGGGCGGGCACCAGTCGGCCAGAATGCGCGTTACCCGCCCGTCGGCCAGCGCGGCAGCGGCGTAGCCTTCAAACACCATGGCAATGCCCAGCCCGGCGGCGGCGGCTTCCACCATCAGCGGCTGCTCCCCCAGCGTCAGCTGCCCTTGCGGCTGCACCGTCAGCGCCTCGCCGTCTTTGGCCAGCTCCCACGCGTAGCGCGGCCCGTTGCCGAAACGGTGGCGGATGCCGGCGTGCCGCGCCAGCTCGGCCGGGTGCTGCGGCGTGCCATGCTGCGCCAGGTAGCCGGGGCTGGCGATGACGGCAAAGCGCATCGGCGGCCCCACCGGCACTGCTACCATGCCGGCGGCCAGCGTTTCGCCAAAGCGCATGCCGGCGTCGAAACCCGCCGCGACGATATCCACCAGCGTGTCATCGCACACGATGTCCAGCTGGATGCCCGGGTAGCGCTGCAGAAAGCCCGGCAGCAGCGGCATCAGCAACAGGTAGGCCGCCGTGCGCGGTACGTTCAGCCGCAACAGGCCCTGTGGCAGGGCGCGGTAGTCGTTCACCGCTTCCAGTGCATCGCCAATCTGCCCCAGCGCAGGTGTCAGGCGCGCCAGCAGGGCTTCGCCGGCTTCGGTGGCGGTGACACTGCGCGTGGTGCGGTGTAGCAGCCGCACCTGCAGCCGCGCCTCCAGCTGGCGCAGGCTGTGGCTAAGCGCCGACGCGCTGACGCCCAGCTCCAGCGCCGCCGCGCGAAAACTGCGGTGGCGTGCCACGCAGGCAAAGGCGTACAGCTCGTTCAGCGGGGGTGTCATTGTTTAATTTCGCTCAGCAAAGCAAGAAAGATAATACGTATTGTAGCGGGCAATCATCCGCCTTACGCTGCAAGCAAGGTGTTTGTCATTCCGGCAAGTGCCTGTTTTGCAAGGATTAGCCCGCATGATGACCACCACTCATACCACCCCGCCACCGTATCAACTACTTGCCTGCCTGGCCCTGTGCGACGGCGTGGCTGTCGACGACGCCCGACTGGCCTTGCAGCAGCTGTGCTGGCATACCCGGCGCGAACCGGGCTGCCTGCGTTTTGAATTGCTGGAACAGGGCGATGATGAAGGTCGCTTCTGGCTGCTGGAAAGCTTTCGCGACGCCAGCGCCTTTGCCACCCACCACGCCGCCGCGCATACCGTGGCCTACCAGGCGCGCGGCCTTACCCGGCTGCTGCAGCACTGGCCGCTGGCCACGCTGCCGCCGCAGGCGCCCGCGCTGCCGGATGACGGTGCCACCCGCTACGCGCGGGGCCTGGCACGGTTGGCGCAAGTGGATGGCGAGGCCGGCCAGCGCGTGATCGACGCGCTGCACGGCGTGGCCCCGGCGCTGGCTGCTTACACCATCGCCTTTCCGTTTGGCGAGGTGTATCAGGACGACGTACTGACACTGAAAGAGCGCGAAATCGCCACCGTCGCCGCACTGGCCGCGCTGGGCTACGCCACGCCGCAGCTAAAGGTGCATCTGCACGGTGCGCTGAACGTAGGATGCAGCCGCGACGAGGTGATTGCAGTACTGACGCAGATGGCGGTGTACGCCGGCTTCCCGGCGGCCATCAACGCGGTACTGGCGGCGAAAGAGGTGTTTGCCGAACGCGACGCGGCGGATGGCTAGGTTTTATTGGGCGCCGCTACATCCACAACGCAGATCTTGATGAGCGGCTGCTCCATCTCGCTGAGTCGGTCTGTCAGCATCTGTTCCAGCTCGCTGGCAGACGTGGGCTTGGTCAACGGGCGGGGTGGTGCTGTCACCCTGTCTGTACCAAACCAAAACACCAGATAGACGCCGTAACCCTTGCTGCCTGGGTCGCGGGTATAGCGTGGTACCAATTGTTCAGAGACTGCGGTCCACAGCTCATCGTGGTTGCTGCGTTTGATTTCAATCGGTAGCCGCAGGCCTGATCTGGCGTACTCGATGCTGATATCCGCCCGTTTACTGTCAGCATATGCACGCTCTTCAATTAGGCTGAGCGCTAGTGGGGCGAAACGCTCTTTCAGGATGGCAAGCATCACATCACGGCCGCTATTTTCGCTTTTCGGTTCGGTAACGCGTCCGTATTGATCTTCGCTCCAGAACTGCCGGTACATGCCTTCGCTGCCGTCGCGCATCTGCGTTGCCAGTTGCCTCAACTCGTGCACAAGCAGCGCCTGCAGATCGGCAATGCCACTGGGCGCACCATTGTCCAAGGTAGCCGCCACTTGTGCAGGCGTTGGCATGCGGAACAAGGCCTGACGCCGTAGTAGCTGGTGTGTTGACCAAGCCACGCGTAACTGCCAATCCCATTGCACTAGAGGTGGGCATGCCAGTAACTCACGGATGGCGCGCGATGCGGCATCGCTGGTTCTGTTACAGAGTGCATGAATCATGCTATCGACCATGCGGCCAATTGCCGTTTTGACAGAGAACATGCTTTCTTCGAAAACCGGTGGCGGGTAGATTGCTGCAAACTGTTTGATATGGTGTGCCAGCAGCTCGTCCGGCCACTGTTCCTGTTTGCGGCCCTCTTTCAGAGCGACAAGTGCCCGCGCTAGCAAGCGGGTGCGGGGAAGTGAGCTAGTAAAGTCACGCGCTGCTTGCTGGTACGCGGCAGAGTCGAGGGCTAGCGCTAGAGCCAGCAGCGTGGCATGTCTTTGGCGCTTGTGGCGCTTGGTCGCCAGTTGTTCATCTAGCCAATTACGTTGCGCGGTGGTGTCCGTATGGTAGATGCCTGCCAGCCACAGCGTGCGTACTGCATCCCAGCCCTTGGCCGATATGCGTTCCGGCATGCTACTGAACAGAAATGGCAGCAAGTGCCGGGCGACGTCGACATACTGTTCATCGTACAGCAGGTAGCCAATGCCATTGATGTCGTAGTTGTTCGGTAGGGTCCGGAGCAGGTAGGGCTGGTACACGCTGCTGACAATATCGGGGCGCTGGGCGAGCAAGGTCTGATGCCATGCCAGCTCTCCAACGTGCTGCCCTATTAGCACCATGGCAGCCAGCAGGCGGAGCGCGTCATCTGGTTGTGCAAGCAGATGTTGCTCGGATATCTGGTGGCACTCCCGTGCGGCAGCCATACAGGCGAAGAATAGTGTTGGGCGCCCACCCTCTTGCGCCCAAGTGATGAGTTGATCGACGCTGGGCAGGTCTTTTCTTTGCAGCGTATTAGCCAAAGCCTGCATGGCAAGCAAGGCCAGTTCCTCGTCATCGTCCAGCGCCGCAGCAATACTCTCTAGCGGCGTCAGTACCCGTGCTTTTTGCTGATCTTCCGGGAATGAGCGCCAGTATTCCTGTGCCAGCAAGTGGAGGAAGTGCGGGGAGGCCGTTCCTGCTGCCAGATGCTCCTTCACAAGGTATATGGCGTGTCGATTTTTCTTTCTCAGCTCAGCTTCCTGGGCTTTTATTTGTCTGCCACGAAGAGCCTCTTCGACTTGCCAACTTTCATCGGAAATATTACAGACCAAGCCATCCATGTGTGGTGCCAGCTCTGGGTAGGTCTGTGTCAGGCGATACACGGCCTCTAGGTCATAAGGTGCGGTAGCGTGCAGGCCTAGCTTTACCAGCTCGAACAAGGGGAGGCGAATATCCGCCAGTTCGGTCATGGATATAGCCTCAATGGCCCACTGCCAGAACCACTCAGGACGACTGATACGATGCCAGATCTGCCAGAAGTGGCGCATCGGGTCATCTGGCGGAGCCGAACGCAGCACGTGTATCAGCAGCGCTTGATAGCGGTCCGGATTGTGCTGTACCCAGTGCTGGAGGGCGGCTGCGCTATCTGCTTTTTGCGAGTGATTAAGGTCTGTTGATAACCATTGGCCAAGTGTTGCAACCGGGAGGGTGTCGCCTTGTGTGGCCAGCACCTCAGCAAACAGTTTGTTGACCATCTCGTCGTATTCGTAGCGACTGTCCCAGTCATCCTGATTGTCCCGATCCAGTGTTATCAATTGTGCAAACAGTGAAGGCAGGAGAGCCGGAGGGGTCCGCTTGGCAAGATGGTATGACCAGAAGTACCGGTAGTAGCCAATAACCCGGCTGTTTTTTTGCGGCAAAAAGTAGCTCAGTATCTGCGCCGGGGTGATGTAGTGCGGGTAGTAGGCGTCCAGAATACTGCCTAGCATTTCCCGGTCGGGGTCCGGGACCTCGCCACAACGCAGTGCTTCCAGCAGATTCATACAGACATCCAGGTTGGCCGCATGCGCCAGTAATGCCTGCAGCGCATAACGTCGCACACCTCCCCAGTTTTTATCATTGCGCACTATCGCCACCAGCAGTTGCTGCAAGCCGGGCATCGGGCTGCCGTATTCGATGGCATTCAGCAGGCAGCCGGCCAACTGTTGCTTGTCTTCTGCTTCGCTTAGCGACTCAAGATATACACGGAAAATGTCTCCCATGTCTGGCGTTGCGAGTGTGCCCAATGCCTGATAAAGCCATGGGCTGGTATCGTCGCCATAACGAAATTTTGGGTGCTGCCGGATGTATTGTTGTAGCGCCCGGATTAGCAGTGATTTGCTATCGCGGTTGAAGTGCACGGCATCGCCATATACCAACAGGGCAACCGGGTCTTTTTCGATGACTTCGCGGTGATGGTTTTGACCAACCAGGCTTGCCATCCAGCCGTACAGGCCGCGCAGGTTATTCACTACGCCGCCATCCGCTCCACACAGTAATGGCCAGATACGCAGCAAGGGCAGGCCTGCTGCCACGCGTTTGCTGATGTAACGGGCTGCCAGGTACTCGGCAATGCTGCGATGAGGATAAAGGTAGCCATCCTTGCCATCGCCCTGAAACAGGCGGCTGCGTAATACCGGCTCCAGTGGCAGCGACGCGTTGTTAAAGCCCGGGGTGCAATTGAGAGACAACCGTTCCCTGCTATCCGGCAGGTTCACGCTGCTCTTTTGCCGGCCCGACAGCAGCATGGCGGTATACCAGTAGCCAGCGGCTTCCAACAGGTCATCAACCGGACGTGCGCCCTTACGCTGATGTATGGCGTTATGTTCTTCGGCCAGCTTACGGCAAGCTAGCTCGAAAACTTCAGCCTTGCTTTGCGGCCAACCTTGTTTATCTGCGACGGCATCAACCAGCATTTTTAAAGTTTGCGGGTTGTATAGCAGCTCGCTCAGCCGATGATGATCGGCGTGTTCAATAAAGACTTCGGCATTGATGTCGTGTTGACGCAGATACTCGGCAACATCGTCACGGCTAAAGGGTTGCAGGTGTGCGATGTGGAGTTGCTCCCCTGCGGGGAGTAGCCTTGCAAAGGCTTGTTGGTCTGTTTGACCAAACCATTCTGCCTCTCGGCATGATAGGCGAAAGCGTGGTCGATTCAGCTTGGCTAGAAGCCTGCGCAAGTTGCTGGTAACCGACTGATCGCCTGGACTTCGGGCCTCGTCCAATCCGTCGAGAAACAGAGTCTTGCCAATGAGGTCGTGTGGCGAAGTGTTGTCATACAAGTCCAGGAAATCCTGCACCGACTCATAAATGGCAGCCTCTCCCAGTGCTTCGCATTCGGCCCGGAACAGCGTGCTTTTGCCCATGCCGGCATCACCAAGCAGGATGTAGGCATGGTGTGCGCGCAAATTGGCAGGCGCTTGAACAATGTGGCCTTGGTCTTGTTCGACATGAAGAGTGCGGGCAAGCGATGGTGTCATGATGCTTTAGGCATGAGGTGAGGCTGCTTGCCAGTATAAAAGCAAAATTGCGGCGGGTTTTGCGTCAGTCAACATGACTCGTCGTAGTTCGCGGCCAAGCTTGCAGGGTTGGCCGCAAATCTAGCCGTACACCTTCCAGAAAAACGCGGCGGTCAGCACGCTGCCCAGCGCCACCACCACCCGTTTTAGCCACTGCGCCGGCAGGCGGCGGGCGAGGCGGGCGCCGGCCACGCCGCCGCAGATGGTGCCGGCCAGCATCACCAGCGCGGCGGGCCAGTCCACCAGGCCGGCCGCGATGAAGGTGAGCACCGCCACGCCGGAGATCAGCACCGACAGCCAGGTTTTCAGCGCGTTCATGCGGGTGAGGGTATCTAGCGCAAACAGGCTGTACAGCGCCAGCATCATGATGCCCATGCCGCCGCCGAAAAAGCCGCCGTAAATGCTGACCATGAACTGCCCTAGCAGCAGCGCGCCGGTGCTGCGGCCAACGTTGGCCGCGTGCTGGCTCATCCAGCGCGTCAGCGTGGCGCTGAAGGCAAACATGGCGGTGGCCAGCAGGATCAGCCACGGGATCAGCACGTCGAACAGCCGGGGCGATACTACGGTGACCAGCCAGCCGCCCACCAGGCCGCCCAGCACGCTGGCGATACTCATGCCCGCCATGGCGCGCTGGCCGGCGAGTTCGCGGCGGAAGGTGAGGCTGCTGGCCACGTAGCCGGGCCATTGCGATACCGAGCTGGTGGCGTTGGCCACAATGGGCGGTACCCCGGCCGCCACCAGTGCCGGGAAGGTAATCAGCGTGCCGCCACCGGCCACGGCGTTGAGGCCTCCGGCGGCGAATGCGGCGGCAAACAGCGCCAGCGCGATGGTCAGCGTCATGCGGCCAGCACGCTGGCGAATACGGCGACGACGCGGTCCAGCTCGTTGCGGCCAACCTGCCAGTGCGTCACCAGCCGCATCAGGCCGTGTTCCGGCCCGTTGGCCTTGATGTTGGCCGCAGCCAGTGCCGCCATCAGGCGGCCGCTATCCAGTGTGGCGGGCAGGCTGAACCACACCATATTGATGTGCACATCGTCCAGCTTCACTTCTACGCCGGGCAAGGCGGCCAGCTGTTCGGCCAGATAGCGGGCGTTGGCGTGGTCTTCCGGCAGGCGCGCCACCATGTCGGTGAGCGCCAGCAGGCCGGGCGCGGCCAGTACGCCTACCTGGCGCAGGCCGCCGCCCAGCAGCTTGCGGTTTTTGCGGGCGCGGGCGATGAAGGCGGCCGGGCCGGCCAGGATGGAGCCTACCGGCGCGGCCAGGCCTTTGGACAGGCAGCACATCACGGTGTCGCAGTAGCGGGTGATATCACGCACGTCGCAGCCCAGGTGCACGGCGGCGTTGAACACGCGGGCACCGTCCAGGTGCACCGGTACGCCGTGCTGCTGTGCCACCTCCCACACCGCCGCCATGTCGGCCAGCGGGATGACGCGGCCGTTGCTGTGCGCGTTTTCCAGACAGATCAGGCCGGTGCGCGGCCAGTGGATGTCTTCGCCGTCACGGATGCGCTTTTTCACCTCGGCAGCCGGCAGTACGCCGTTGTCGCTGGCAATGGTGCGCAGCTGTACGCCGGCAATGACGGCGGCGCCGCCGGTTTCGTGCCACACGATGTGACAGTCGTCGCCCAGAATCACCTCGTCGCCGCGCTGGCAGTGGGTAAACAGCGCCAGCTGGTTG
Organism: beta proteobacterium L13; assembly: GCA_000335715.1. GTDB lineage: Bacteria > Pseudomonadota > Gammaproteobacteria > Burkholderiales > Chromobacteriaceae > Vogesella. Next base: position 47,320 of record AMYZ01000014.1, on the reverse strand, counting down.
CCAAAGTTGCCGCTGGGCACGAACAGCGCGGCTTCTTTGCCCAGCAGGTGTGCGGCCAACGTTTCCAGCTCCTGCACCGTGGGGTCGTCGCCGTAGACGTCGTCGCCGACCACGGCGTTGGCCATGGCCTGGCGCATGGCCGGGGTGGGGTGGGTAACGGTGTCGCTGCGCAAATCGGTAACGGTGGGCATGCTGGCTCCTGTGCGGAAAGTGAAACGGCAACCCGCGGGTTGCCGTTGTCGTGATTCAGGCATTTGCCTGATTGTGCCAGCAGGGGCTGTGCTTATAGAAGCGTGATTTTGCCAAAACAGTGTTCAGGCGGCGTTGATGTGGTAAGCCGCCTTGATGGCAGCGGCTTTGTCATGGGCGCTTTGCAGGCCGTAGGCGGTCAGGCTGATGTCACTACCGCACACGCAGGCCAGGGTACTGTCGGGCTGCAGGCTGGCCAGGTGGTGGCGGTTTTCGTGCCCGCAAGCGGGGCAGGCAATGACCACGGTGGCCTTGTAGTGTTTGTCCAGATCGATATCAAAGCGCGGCGACTTCATCAGGATGCTCTCCCATAAAAGACAAGAACCTCCGCTGGCTGCGGAGGTTCTTCAACTTAGGAAGATGGCCGGCTTATTTCAAGTCATCTTGCTTAACGGCGGTGGCGGAACGTGGACAGGCCCACTGGCAGCTCGGCAAACCAGTTGATGAAGCGCATCACGTCGTCGCCCTGGTAGATGCTGCCGTGCTGCGGGCACAGCATGTCGATCTTCATGCGGCTGGCGCGTTCGCACCAGTCCAGCTTGGCTTCGGTGGAGCCCATCCAGCGGCGGTGAAAGCCCTCGGCGTGGCGGATGTGCTTGTCGAAGTCGCGTACGAACAGCTCGTCTTCTTCGGGTGGCATCAGGGCTGCGCCCACGTCGCCGCTAAACAGGATGCGTGCGTCCGGGTCGTACAGGTGGAAGTTGCCGGAAGAGTGCAGGAAGTGTGCGGGTACGTACTCGATCTGGCCGCTGCCCAGCGGCATGCTCATGCCCTCGTCGGGGATGGCGGCCAGCGAGTTTTCGTCGCCGCCAAAGTGCGGGATGAAGCTGCTCCACAGGCGGCTTACATAGCAGCGGATCTCGGGGTTGCATTCCAGCCACAGGCCCAGCGACGAGATGATGTCCGGGTCCTGGTGCGAGGCAAACAGGTAGCGGATAGCCATCGGGTCCACGATGGTGGACAGGGCGGCAAACACGGCGGGGAAGATTTCGCTGCCGCCGGGGTCGGTCAGCAGGTTGTCGCCTTCGCGGCTGATCAGGTATTCGTTGGTGTCGATTACGCAGTTTGGCTTGGACGGGTCGCGGGCGATGACGACCCAGCGGTGGCTGCCTTCCTGGTAGATGGTCTGGGCGGTCTTCATCTTCTTTGCATTCCTGTGCACAGCGCCTCGATGGAGGGCAGGATGTTCTGTATTTTCTGGTCAAATTCCTGGCTGACTTCGGCCAGGGCGCGGCCGTACTCGCGGCCGTAGGCGGCTTCGATTTTGGCCGAGCGGGAAATGGCGGTGCCGAACTGGCACAGCTTGCGGGCGTCTTCCAGCCGGTCCAGCAGGCGCAGGCGCACGTCACGCACGCGGTAGGTGATCAGGCTGAATTCTTCTTCGCGCCGCACCATGACATCGCGCAGGGCGGGGGAGGGGTCGGCTACCAGGTCGGTGGCTTTTTTCAGCAGCCGGTAGCGCCGCTCCTGGCGCAGCAGGTCGGAGATCAGGTTCACCGCCAGGTAGGCATCGTTGGACAGCTCTTGCATCAGGCCGGTGAGCTCTACCGACAGGCTGCGCAGCTCTTTCGAGATCACGCCAAAGCCCAGCGCTACCTCGCCGGCACGGTGCGCCAGCAAGATGGCGTTCAGCGCCATGATGTTGATCTGGAAGGCAATCAGCACCACGCCTTTGATGCCTTCGTTCAGCCGTACAAAGCCGGCCAGCTCGCCGGACGATGTCTTGTGTGTTGGCTTATTGCTCAAAGCCCGCTCCTTGCATGTGGCTATGGTGGCAGTCTAGCAAAGGGCGTGGGGGTATGCCCTAGTTCTTTCGATATACGTACGCACGCAATGGGCTGGTGTCGTACCGGCGGCTTGGTTATGCTTGGCCGTTTTGTTTGGGGAGTCTGGCATGGAAGCCGATCTGGATCGCCGCTTTGGCGGTGTCGCCCGTTTATATGGCGAAGCGGCCTTGCAGCGCTTTGCTGCGGCCAAGGTGTGTGTGGTGGGCGTGGGCGGGGTGGGTTCCTGGGTGGTGGAGTCGCTGGCGCGCAGCGGTATCGGCCACCTCACGCTGATCGACCTGGACAATATTGCCGAGTCCAACACCAACCGCCAGCTACCGGCGCTGGACCCGTTGTACGGCATGGCCAAGGTTACCGCGCTGGCCGAGCGCGTACGCGCCATCAACCCGGCTTGCGTGGTGACCGAGGTAGAAGACTTTGTCACCGAAGACAACCTGGACGCCATGCTGGGCCAGGGTTTTGACTATATCGTGGACTGCATCGATAGCCTGAAGGTGAAAGCGGCCATGGCGGCCTGGTGTGTGCGCCGCCGCCAGCCGTTTGTGGTGTCGGGTGGCGCGGGCGGGCAGATGGACCCGACGCGTATTGCCATTGCCGACCTGGGGGCGGTCACCGAAGACCCTTTGCTGTCCAAGCTGCGTTATACCCTGCGCCGCCATTACGGCTTTAGCCGCGAGCAGGGGCGCAAGCTGGGCGTGCGCTGTGTGTATTCCACCGAGCCGCTGGTGTACCCGCAGGTGCAGGCCTGTGACACGGGCGAGGCGCGCGGGCCGCAGGGTTTGTCGTGCGCGGGTTTTGGCGCCAGCGTGGTGGTCACGGCCAGCTTTGGCCTGTTTGCCGCGTCGTGCGTGCTGAATGATCTGGCGGGCAAGCGCCGTAAATAAGGTTGGCCGCAATGTACGCGCCAGGCGCCTTACCCCTAGAGGGTAGGGCGTTTTTCAATTGGGCAGCTGGTAGCGCTGGCGATACAGCTGGGTGATGCGCTCGTACTCGCCGCTGGTTTTCAGCTGCAGCAGCGCGTTATCGAATTGTTGCCGCAGGTAAACGTTGGCAAAGCCGACATGGCGCGGCGAGCTCCCAAGCAGGGCGTAGCTGACGGTGGCGTGGCGCTGGCCGTTCAGGTCGGTTTGGGTGGGGTTGGCGCGAAAGATGAACTCGTCGCTGATGATGACATCCACCCGGCGGTTCAGCAGCAGGCGGTTCAGGGTGTCCTGGTCGGCGTGTTCGCTGTAATTGGGCGAACGGGTGACCGCGCTGGCAAATTCGGGGCCGAACAACAGGCGGGCGTTCTGGAAGCTGGCCACACTATAGCGCGACAGGTCGCCAAGCTGGGTCAGCACAATACCGCTATTGTGCAGGGCGATGGCGCGGTTGCGGTAATACAGCAGCGGCTGCGAATAGAACAGGGCATCCGAGGCTGTGGGGGTCAGCGTGATCATGGCATCCACCTGGCCTTCCTTCAGCATGGCCAGCCCGCGTGCCTGCGGTAGCTGGACTACCTTCACCTGGTAGCCAGCCTGCGTCAGGGTGGCGATGGCGAGCGCGGCCTCCAGCCCGCTGCGGCCGCCTTCTTCTACATAAGGTAGCTTGGTCAGCCCCACGGCCAGGCGCACTTCTGCTGCCCAGGCCGGGGGCAGCAGGCAGAGCAGGATGATGGTCAGGCGTAGCACGTTCGGCATCGTCAGGCTTCGATAAGGATCACCACAGTACTATATACCCTGGGTCCAGCTTAGAAGCGGAAGCCTTGCAAGGAGCTATTGAGCAGGCGCGAGCACTCTTCCATGCTGGCCGCTTCGGTAGACAGGCTGTCTGCTTCTTCGCGGTTGCTGGCTATTTCGCCGCCCAGCGTTTGCATATGCTGGCCCATGGTGTGGATGTGCTGCCGGATTTCCTGGCTATGGCTCACGTTCAAGTCAAACGCCTGCTGCAGCGATGCCAGCAGGCTGCGGGTTTGCTCCAGCGTGTTTTGCACGGTAGCCGAGCAGCCGGACAGCTTGTCTGCCTCGTCGGCCTGGGTGGTAATCACCCCGGCCGTGTCGCGTATGGTTTGCAGCAGCTTGCCGACAAAGCTGTCGGTTTCGGCCAGCGTGGCCTGGGTTTGGCCTGCCAGCTTGCGTACCTCGTCGGCTACCACGGCAAAGCCACGCCCGGCTTCGCCCGCACGGGCGGCCTCGATGGCAGCGTTCAGCGCCAGCAGGTTGGTTTGCTCGGAAATGCCGGCAATGCGCTGCAGGATGCCGGTAATGTTTTGCACATCGGCCGATAGCGCATCAAAGCGTTGCGCCAGCTGGCGGTTGTCGGCCACGTGCTGGTGCATGCCGTGGCTCAGCTCGCCGACGGCCCCGCGCGACAGCGCCAGCTCCTGGTCTACGCTGGCCAGCTGTTGCTGGGCCTGGTTCAGCATCTGGCTGCTCTGGTCGCTCAGCGCGCTGATATCGTCGCTGCAGCTGTGCAAGGTGTGCAGCGACTGCTGGCTGCGGCTGGCCGCCTCGCGCATATGCTGCGTGCTCTGGCGCACGTTTTCGGCGCTGTGGAAGGTTTGGCTGGCGTTGTCCGATACTTCGTGCAGGGTATGGCTGACCGACTGGCACAGCTGGTTGAAGCTGTGTGCCATCTGGGCGACTTCGTCACTGCCGCGGATATTCAGTTTGCCGCTCAGGTTGCGCTCGCGCGCTTGCAGGGCGATATGGCTGGCGATTTTGCTGATGGATGCGGCCAACATGCTGGCCAGCAGCCAGGATATGGCCAGGCCGGAGAGCAAGGACAGCGTGCCGATCAGCAAGACTTCTTGCAGTACGGCCTGGCGGCTGGCCATGGCTTGCTCCAGCGGTACGTCGGCGGCCAGGATGACTTGCTGGCCGTTGATGCTGACTGGCAAAAAGATGGAGCGGAAGGTGCCGTATTTGTCGGTGTATTCGTCGTACTGCACGCTTTGGCTGGCAAAGGCCTCTAGCAAGCCAGTACTGGCTTCGTAGGCTTCCAGGTGGTGGCCGAAGGTGTTGCTGCTGCGTTCGGCTTCACCGGCACCGTCGGCCAGGTAAACCACCTTGCCGTCTTTCTGCCACAGCATATAGAGATATTTCACGCCAAACTGGCGCGCGTAGTTGTCCATGCGGCTGGCGTTGTTCAGCATCTGCTGCGGGCTGACGCTGCCGGCAGTAAACATGCGTGCCAGAAACGGCTCGCCCAGCAAGGCAGGGATGGCGCGCGCGGCCGCGTTCAGGCGGGTGTCGATGATCGCCACGGCTTGTTCGCTGCTGCGAATGTAGCTGTGTACCGAAAAAGACAGCACGGTCAGAATGTTCAGCAGCACAAACAGGCAGACCAGTTTGGTACGGATACTCACACGGTGTAACCAGGACATGGTTGGCAAACCTCGGGCAGGGTGTGGTGTGGGGTTGATGTTGGCATTATTTCATCAATCAAAAATGCCTAAGTATTTTTATCGAAATTGTCGCAAATAATTGCTACATCCAATTGAAATAGTTGCATTCATGCAATCAGGCTAGTGAAGGAGGTACAGCATGCCGCAGCAGAAAACTGCATTGATTACCGGTGCCGACCGTGGCATTGGCCTGGCTATAGCCTGCCGCCTGGCGGCCAACGGCTGGCGTATCGCCTTGCATGGCTTGGCAGACGAGGCGGGGCAGGCGGCCGCACTGGCGGCGGTGCGCAGCGCGGGCGCGGCCGACGCCGCTTTTTTCAGCGCCGATCTGCGCAGTGGCGACGCCACACGACAATTGGCTGAAACCGTATTGGCGCACTACGGCACGGTAGACGTGCTGGTGAACAATGCCGGCATGCAGCACGCCGCGCCCTTGCTGGAAATGCCAGCGCAGAAGTGGGACGACATTATTGCCGTCAATCTGTCGGCGGCATTCCATTTGATGCAGCTGTGCTTGCCCGGCATGTTGGCCGCAGGCTGGGGCCGCATCATCAATATTGCCTCGGTACACGGCCTGGTGGCGTCCAGCGGCAAGCTACCCTATGTGGCCAGCAAGTTCGGCATTGTGGGCATGACCAAGGCCGCGGCGCTGGAAACAGCCGGCCTGGGCGTCACCGTGAATGCCGTGTGCCCGGGCTGGGTGGAAACCGCGCTGATCGAGCCACAGATACTGGCGCGCGCCGCCAAGCTGGGCGTTGGCCGCGACGAAGGCGCGCGCGACCTGGTGCTGGAAAAACAGCCGTCCGGACGCATGAGCCAGCCGGCAGACATTGCCGAGGCGGTAGCCATGCTGTGCGGCGACTGGGCGCATAACCTGACTGGCGTGGCGCTGCCGGTAGACGGTGGCTGGACAGCACAATAAGCGCAGCAGGCAGGGTTGGCCGCAGGCCGGGCAGGGCAAAGGCTTGCGCCAGCGCAAGCCTGCGGCATATGCCGCAGGCGCTGGCTCTGGTAATCTAGCCCGCTAGATGACCAACCCGTCCCATCATGAGCGCACAAGATTCCCGCATTTATCTGGCCTCCGGCAGCCCGCGCCGCCGCGAAATCCTCACCGGCATGGGCGTGAGCCTGGAGCGTATCCACGCCGATATCGATGAAAGCGTCCTGCCTGGCGAAGACGCCATCACCTACACCGAGCGCCTGGCGCGCGAGAAGGCCGCCGCCGGCTGGCAAGTGGTACAGCAGTGTGGCCTGCCCGAGCGCCCGCTGCTGGCCGCCGATACTACGGTAGTGCAAGACGGCGAAATCTTCGGCAAACCCGCAGACGCAGCCGACGCCCGCCGCATGCTGCAAGCGTTTTCCGGCCGTAGCCACCAGGCCGTGACCAGTGTGGCGGTACGCCAGGGCGATCATGTCGAAGTACGCACCAGCGTGACCCATGTAACGTTCAAGCCGCTGAGCGAAGACGAAATCCAGCGTTATATCGACAGCGGCGAGCCGTTCGACAAGGCCGGTGCCTACGGCATCCAGGGCCGCGCTGCTGTCTTCATTACCCGCATCGATGGCAGCTACAGTGGCGTGATGGGCTTGCCGATTCATGAAACCGCACAGATTCTTGGCAACTTCGGTTTCCAGTTTCCCTGATGAGCTACCCCCGGAGCCCTGCCATGCTGCATCAACCCATTCCGCTACCCCGTGACCTGCCGCGCCCGAAAGAGCAGATCCTGGTCAATATCACGCCGCAGGAAACCCGTGTAGCGGTGCTGGAAGACGCCGTCGTGCAGGAGCTGCATATCGAGCGCGCTGCCAGCCGCGGCATCGTGGGCAATATCTACCTGGGCCAGGTCAAGCGCGTGCTGCCCGGCATGCAGAGTGCCTTTATCGAGATCGGTCTGGAGCGCGCCGCTTTCCTGCATATTGCCGATGTACTGGAGCAGCGCCAGCACCCGTCCGAGCCGCAGCGCATCGAAAAAATGCTGTTCGAAGGCCAGACCGTACTGGTGCAGGTGATCAAGGACCCGATCGGTACCAAGGGCGCGCGGCTGTCCACGCAGATCAGCCTGGCCGGGCGTTTTCTGGTGCACCTGCCGCAGGAAGAACATATCGGCATTTCGCAGAAGATCGAGCAGGAATCCGACCGCCACAGCCTGAAGGCTAGGCTGGAAAAACAGCTGCCGGACGGTGCGCCGCGTGGCTACATCATCCGCACCAGCGCGGAAACCGCCACCGACGCCGAGCTGGGGGCCGATATCGGCTACTTGTCCAAGCTGTGGGCCGATATCCGCTACAAATCGCAGCACTTGCCCGCGCAAAGCCTGCTGTACGAAGACCTGCCGCTGGCGGTGCGCGTACTGCGCGACATGGTGAGCGACCACACCGAAAAGGTGATCGTGGATTCCACCGAGAACTACGGCAAGATGGTGGAGTTTGCCGAGGCCTATGTGCAGTCGGCAGTGGCCAAGATCGAACGCTATAGCGGCGAGCGCCCGCTGTTCGAGCTGCACGGTATCGAAACCGAGATCGACAAGGCGCTGTCGCGCCGGGTAAACCTGAAGTTTGGCGGCTACCTGATCATCGACCAGACCGAGGCGATGACCACCATCGATGTGAACACCGGCGGCTTTGTGGGTAACCGCAATTTTGACGAAACCATCTTCAAGACCAACCTGGAAGCCACGCTGGCGCTAGCACGACAGCTGCGCCTGCGCAATCTGGGCGGTATCATCATTGTCGATTTCATCGATATGGATAACGCCGAGCACCGCGAAGCCGTGCTGGCCGAGCTGGCCAAGGCGCTGGCGCGCGACCGCACCCGCGTGACGCTGAACGGCTTTACCAGCCTGGGCTTGGTGGAGGTGACGCGCAAGCGCACTCGCGAGAGCCTGGCCCACGTGCTGTGCGAGCCGTGTCCGGTGTGTCAGGGGCGCGGCGAGATCAAGACCGCGCAAACCGTGTGTTACGAGATCCAGCGCGAAATCGTACGCGAAGCCCGCCGCTTTGACGCCAAAGGCTTCCGCATCCTAGCAGCACAAAGCGTGATCGACATGCTGCTGGACGAAGAATCACAAAGCCTGGCCATGCTGATCGACTTTATCGGCAAGCCGATTTCGCTGGCCGTAGAGAGCACCTACAGCCAGGAACAATTCGACGTGGTACTGATGTAGGCCTTGAAAGGCCGGCGCGGTGCCATCAGCTGCAAGTTGGCCGCGTATCGTACACCCCCAGGGCGCGCCGGCAGGCAGCGCCCTTTTTCATGCCCACAAACAAGGGCAAGCAGAACAAGTAAAGGTAAGAGCATGACTGCAAGCAATCACGACGCGCTGTGGCTGGCCATTCTGCAAGAGGCCGAGCTGGCGGTGCGCGACGAGCCGTTGCTGGCCAGCTTCCTGCACATGACCGTGCTGCGCCACGGTACGCTGGAAGACGTGCTGGCGTTTCACCTGTCCAGCAAGCTGGCCAGCCCGGTGATGGACGCCCGCGCATTGATGGAGCTGTTCCGCGAGGCCTTTGCGGCCAACCCTGCCATTATCCAGGCGGTGCGTGCCGACATTACCGCCTGCTTTGAGCGCGACCCGGCGTGCGATAGCTATTCCACCCCGCTGCTGTACTTCAAGGGCTTTCATGCCTTGCAAAGCCAGCGTATTACCCACTGGCTGTGGCAGGAAGGCAGAAAGACGCTGGCGTATTTCTTGCAAAACCGCATCTCCGAGGTAATGGGTGCCGATATCCACCCGGCTGCCAAGATTGGCCACGGCGTCATGCTGGACCACGGTACCGGTATTGTGGTGGGCGAAACTGCCGTTATCGGCAATAACGTGTCGATCTTGCAAGGCGTGACGTTGGGCGGTACCGGCAAGGACCACGGCGACCGCCACCCGAAAGTGGGCGATGGCGTGCTGATCGGTGCCAATACCTCCATTCTGGGCAATATCCGTATCGGTGACTGCTCCAAGGTGGGTGCGGGCAGCGTGGTGCTGGACGACGTACCGGCACACTGCACGGTGGTAGGCGTACCGGCCCGCGTGGTGGCGCAGCTTTGTCCGGGCACCCCGGCCCTAGACATGGACCAGCGCGTATGAGCGCCAACCCCGTTCACTTTGCCCTGCCGTCGACGGCGGCCACGCTGCAGCAGCTGTGTGCCGATGGTGTATTGCCGGGCGAAGTGCTGTGCTTCCAGGAGGATTTCAGCCAGGGCCCGTTGGCCGATTGCGATCTGATCGACCCGCAGGCGCGCATGGGTTACTGGAACGCGGTGTTGTGGGCGCAAGACTGGTGGCCGCAGCAGGGCGAAGACTTCGTGCACGCCTACTGGGCCAGCCGCAAGGCGCAGCTGAAAGCTTTCGAGCGCCGTGCGCCGCTATACGCCTGGGCCGGCGGCCACGCCGGCGAATGGCTGATGCTGTGCATGCTGGCCGAGCACGCCCACGCCGATACCCCGCTGTACCACGTGGCGCTGCCGCAGGACGGCCGTCGCAGCTACATGGGCATGCAGCCGCCGCAGGCGCTGCCGGGGCTGTTTGCCCAAGCCCGGCTGCTGACGGCTGCCGAGCGTGAAAAGTTGGCCGCACAGTGGCGTTACTGGCAGGAACATGGCGACGGAATACGCTATCTCGACGCGCAAGGCACGCTACAGCAGTACCCGATCGACCATTACGACAATGCGCTTGTCAATGCCATAAAAAAGGCCGGCAAGTGGCCTGTGACAAGGCTGGTGGGGGAGGTGATGGGGCATGAGGAGCAAGCCTGGCTATGCGATAGCTTTTTGTTCTGGCGGGTAAAAAAGCTGGTCGATGCTGGTGTGCTGAAACGTGAAAATGTACCCGGCGCCATGCCGTTGATATGCCATTGGTAAATCAAATAGGGTACTTCCGCGCAGGCTGAAGGCGGCGTAGAATGCGCCGCCTTTGCATTGGTGCGCCGGTTTGCGGCCGCCGTGCCGCCACACGAGGAAACCCGACATGAACGTACGCGTAGTCGATTACCGCGCGCCCGACGCGGCCGAACAGTTCACCCGCAGCCTGCACGAAACCGGCTTTGGCGTACTGGTGAACCACCCCATTCCGCAGGAGCTGGTAGAAAGCATCTACCGCAACTGGCTGGCGTTCTTCGGCACCGAAGAAAAGCACGATTTTGCTTTCTCGGTAGAAAAGCAGGACGGCTACTTCTCGCCGGAAATCTCCGAAACCGCCAAGGGCCATACCCAGAAAGACATCAAGGAATACTTCCACATCTACCCGTGGGGGCGCATTCCGGCGCAGCTGAAAGACGACGCCATGCGCTACTACGACACCGCCAACACGCTGGCGCAAGAGCTGCTGGCCTGGGTAGAGCAGTACACCCCGGCCGACATCGCGGCCAACTACAGCGAGCCGCTGTCGCAGATGATCCAGGGCAGCCAGAAAACCCTGCTGCGCGTGCTGCGCTACCCGCCGCTGACCGGCAACGAGCCGGCCGGCTCGCTGCGCGCCGCTGCGCACGGCGACATCAACCTGCTGACCATTCTGCCGGCGGCCAACGAGCCGGGCCTGCAAGTACAGGACATGAACGGCAACTGGATCGACGTACCCTGTGATTTCGGCATGCTGATCATCAATATCGGCGACATGCTGAGCGAAGCTTCCGGCGGCTACTACCCGTCCACCCAGCACCGCGTGGTCAACCCCACCGGCGAAGGCGCCAGCAAGAGCCGCGTGTCGCTGCCGCTGTTCCTGCACCCGCGTGACGAAGTGGTGCTATCCGCGCGCTATACCGCCGGCGCTTACCTGGCCGAACGCCTGCGCGAGCTGGGCGTGAAGATGTAAGCCAGCCACGCTGCCTGATCAGCCCGGCCCTGTCCCCCGACAGCGCCGGGTTTTGTTTTGCGCCCAGGGTTGGCCGCAAGCACGGCTAGAATGACACTTTGCCTGTGGAGACTGCCGCATGACCCAGCTTGCCGCGCCGAGCGCACTCATCATCATCGATATGCAAAAAGGCATGCAGCGCATGCCGGCGCACACGCGTAACAACCCCGGCGCCGAGGCGGTGATCGCGGGCCTGCTGGCCGCCTGGCGCCAGGCCGGGCAACCGGTGGTACACGTGCGCCACCTGTCGCGCACGCCTGGCTCGCCGTTCTGGCCGGGGCAGGACGGAGTGGAATGGCAGCCGGCGCTGGCGCCGCTGCCGCACGAGCACGTGGTGGACAAACACGTGCCGGACGCCTTTACCCACAGCCAGCTGGAACGCTGGCTGCACCAGCGCGGCATCCGCCGCTTGGTGGTGGCGGGTGTCAGCACCAACAACTCGGTAGAGGCCACGGCGCGCAGCGGCGGTAACCTCGGTTTTGACGTGCGGGTAGTGGCCGATGGCTGCTACGCCTACGCGCAGCACGATTTCGACGGCGTGGCGCACAGCGCGCAGACCGTGCACGCCATGGCGTTGGCTAACCTGCACGGCGAATACGCCACGGTGCAGCGCCGCGCCGAGGTGCTGGCTGAATTAGCCGGGCTGGTTGATGGCTGATGCGGCCAACTCCGCCACCATGCCGGTAGCGTCGTCGCCGTAGCAGGCCAGCTTGGCTGCCGGTAGCGGGTAGGGGCGGTAGCCGTGGCGCGCCCAGTAGTGCTGGGCGCCTTGCACCGCCACCAGGCGGGCAAAGCGCAGGCCGCGCTCGCGCGCCTTGTCCTGCAGCCGTGCCAGCAGACGCGGCGCGATGCCGCGGCCACGGGTGCTGCGGCACAGTGCCATGTCGTGGATGAACAAGGTGTCATGGCGGGCAGGTAGTGCCGCTAGCGGCTGGTTCAGCTGCGGCGGGCTATCGCCGTGCCACGGGTGGGCAAAGACATAGCCCTTTACCTCGCCACCGTGTTCGGCTACCCAGCAGGTATCGGGCGATAGCGCATGGCGCGAGGCCAGGGCGTCGCGGCTTTCGATCAGCTTGGCGGGGTAGCTTTGTGCCTGTATGGCGAGGATGGCGCCGAAATCGGCGGCTTGCATGGTGCGTAAAACGATAGTGCCGTGCTGCATGAACTTGCGGTGATTGTAGATTGGGACACAAAGCAAAAAACCAGCCCGAAGGCTGGTTTTTTGTGTTGGTGGCGAATCAGGGACTCGAACCCCGGACCTGCGGATTATGATTCCGTCGCTCTAACCGACTGAGCTAATTCGCCGTGAAACCCTGCCAAAGCAGTGCTTCGCAAACTGTGGTGGCGAATCAGGGACTCGAACCCCGGACCTGCGGATTATGATTCCGTCGCTCTAACCGACTGAGCTAATTCGCCACATCTCGATGCGCTGCATCAAGGCTGCGAACTATAACCGAGCCGTTTTTGCACTGTCAATAGATTTCGTGCAAATCCTGCTGCCGAGTTTACAGTGTGTAGCAACGGTCGCCACTGGCAAAGCCTGCCCAGTCGATATCTACCCCTTTGCCAAAGCCGATTACCTTGAAGGTTTCGCCCATTTCTACCGGCGACAGCAGGCGCTGCGCGGCCTTGGCCAGCGGCAGGTATTGCTTCACGTTGGCCGCATCCAGATGCGATAGCAGCTCGGTGATGCCGCAGTTGATCAGGAACTGCGCCTGGCTGCAGTAGCCGATCAGGTCCAGCCCGGCGTTGATGCCGCTTTGCGCTACCGCGCTGAAATCCACGTGGCAGGTGATGTCCATCAGGCCCGGCAGGTAGAACAGGTCCTGGATGGTGTGGTGGCGGTAGTGGCCCAGCAGCGTGCCCATGTGGCGTTCGGGGTGGTAGTACTCGCTGGCGCTGTGGCCGTAGTCGATCATGATGATGGCGCCGCGCTGCAGTGTTTGCCCCAGCGTGCGGATAAAGGCGCGGTTGGCCAGGCTGATCTCGCTGGTGTAACCGGGGGTGGCGGGTATCAGCTCTGCGGCCAACCCTGCCAGTGCGGCGTCGGTAAACGGGCGGTCTTCGTAACAGAAGGCACCGTCCAGCACGGTAACGCCGCGTTGCTGCAGCGTGCCATCCACGCCGCGGCTCACCAGCTCGCACGGCATGGCGTCCAGCACCTCGTTGCCCAGCATGATGCCATCGAAGCTGGCCGGCAGCGCCGCCGCCCACTGTACGCGGCTGGCCAGGTGCGGCACGCGCTCGGCCAGCGTGGCACGCTGGCGCTCGATCAGGTCGGGCGACAGGTCGACGATGGTGTAGCTGGCCGGTAGCTGGCCCAGTGCCTCCAGCTCGGCCAGCAGGTCGGCCGCCAGGCGGCCGGTGCCGGCGCCGAACTCCAGCAGGTGGCCGGCGGTTTGCGGCAGCAGCGCGGCCAGCTGGCGCGCCAGCGTTTGCGCAAACAGCGGCGACAGCTCCGGCGCGGTGACAAAATCGCCGCCTTCGCCAAACTTGCGGCTGCCGGCGGTGTAATAGCCCAGGCCCGGCGCGTATAGCGCCTGCTCCATGAAGCGCGAAAACGGTATCCAGCCGCCGTTGTCGGCGATGTCGGCGGCAAGGGTGGTGGCCAGGGTGCGGCTGATGGCCAGGGCGTCGGCGGAAGGCTGGGGCAGGGTCATGGTGTTTTACATCGGCTGGCGGGTGGCGGTGCGCGCAGGGCGCACCGGCTGCCGTGTGCTGGCAGCAGCGAGTTCTCGTCTCTGGCGGCAACTGCCACTAGAATGGCGGATTGTCGCTAATTGGCGCGCAGACGCCAAGCGCCTTGCCACATACTCAATGCAAAAGGGGCCAGCATGAACAACTTGCTCAACGATAAAGTGGTGCTCATCACTGGTGCCGCACGCCGCGTTGGCGCCGGTATCGCCCGCCATCTGCACGCCCGTGGCGCGCGGCTGGTGCTGCATTACCGCGGCTCGCGGGCGCAGGCACAGGCACTGGCGGCCGAGCTGAACGCACAGCGCCCCGATACGGTGGCGCTGGCGCAGGCTGACTTGCTGGATAGTGCCGCGCTGCCGGCGCTGGTGGCCGACGCCGTGGGCTGCTTTGGCCGGCTGGACGGGCTGGTGAACAATGCCTCCAGCTTTTACCCCACCGACGTTGGCCGCATCAGCGAGCAGGACTGGTTCGACCTGATGGGCAGCAACCTCAAAGCCCCGCTGTTTCTGGCGCAGGCCGCTGCGCCGTACCTGGCGGCCAACCACGGTGCCATTGTCGGTATTGTGGACATCCACGCCGAGCGGCCGATGAAGCGCCACCTGGTATACAGCCTGGCCAAGGCCGGCCACGCGCAGCTCATCCGTAGCCTGGCGCTGGAGCTGGCGCCGCAGGTGCGTGTTAACGGCGTGTCGCCCGGGGTGAACCTGTGGCCGGAAGACGAAGTATCGTTCGACAGCGCCGAGCGCCAGGCCATCGAAGCCACCATCCCGCTGCAGCGCACCGGCGTGCCGGACGACATCGCGCGCGCGGTGGCGTTTTTGCTGTTTGATACCGACTACGTCAACGGCCAGATTCTGGCGGTAGACGGTGGCCGCAGCGTGGTGCTGTAGTTGCGGCCAACCTTGTCGCGCGGCTGCCTGCCGCACTGGTGAAAAAAAGCCGGTGTGGCGATGGTACAAACCGGCCGCCGGGGGCTAAAATAGCCGGTTTTTCAATTTCTTAGCCGTACCTCATGTCCGAACCGCAACAGACTGCCGACGACAAGGCCAAAAAGGCCGTGTTCGAGGGCAATAAACTTACCAAGCGCCTGCGCCACCACGTGGGTGCCGCCATCAACGACTTCAACATGATCGAAGAAGGCGACCGCGTGATGGTCTGCCTGTCCGGCGGCAAGGATAGCTACGGCCTGCTCGATATCCTGCTGGGCCTGCAAAAATCGGCGCCCATCAGCTTCAGCATCGTGGCCGTGAACCTGGACCAGAAACAGCCAGGCTTCCCCGAGCACGTGCTGCCGCAGTATCTGGAATCCATCGGTGTGGAATACCGCATCATCGAGGAAGACACCTACAGCATCGTCAAGCGCCTGATCCCGGAAGGCAAAACCACCTGCAGCCTGTGCTCGCGCCTGCGTCGCGGCATCCTTTACCGTGTGGCCGACGAGCTGGGTGCCACCAAGATCGCGCTGGGCCACCACCGCGACGACATGCTGCACACCCTGTTCCTGAACATGTTCTACGGCGGCAAGCTCAAGTCCATGCCACCCAAGCTGGTGTCCGACGACGGCCGCCACATGGTGATCCGCCCGCTGGCCTACTGCCGCGAAAAAGACCTGGAACGCTACGCCACGTTACGCGGCTTCCCCATCATCCCGTGTAACCTGTGCGGCTCGCAGCCCAACCTGCAGCGCCAGGTGGTGAAAGAGATGGTGAACGACTGGGACAAACGCTTCCCAGGGCGCGTGGAAAGCATGTTCCGCGCCCTGCAAAACGTGGTGCCATCGCATCTGGCCGACACCAAGCTGTTCGATTTTGCCGGCCTGCAAACCGGCGACAGCCCGTTTGAAGGCGGCGATACCGCCTTCGACAAGGAAGAATTCCGCGACCCGGTGGCGCTGGCCGAGGACGACGACGGCGAGCCGATGGCTGCCAAACCGCGCCGTACCATCAGCATTCTGGATTCGCGCCCCAAGGCCGATAGCCAGGCGGGAGACAGCTGTGGCGGGTAAGGCACTGCACCCCTTCCGCCGCCGCGTGCGCAATAGCGTGGACGCCATGCCGGAAGTGGAAATCTCCGAGGCGGACAATATCCGCTCGCTGCACCTGGGCTCGGAAACCATCCAGAGCTCGATGGACCTGGACGACCCGGCCGACCTGGTACTGAGCTACAGCCGCGCCATGATGGGCTTTTTGCTGTGGCGCGACGACCCGTCGCACATCCTGCAAATCGGCCTGGGCGGCGGCTCGTTCGCGCGCTGGATCGACGAATACCTGCCCAACGCGGTGAGCGTGGCGGTAGACATCAACCCGCAAGTCATCGCCGTGGCGCGGGCGTTTTTCCAGCTGCCGGAAGAGGGCGACTTCTTCCAGATCGTGCAGGCCGATGGTGCCGAGTACGTGAAAGTATTCCGCGAATCCACCGACGTGATCATGGTGGACGGCTTTGACGGCCTGCAGATCGTGGATGAGCTCACTACCGAAGAATTTTTCGAAGACTGCCACCGCGCGCTCACCGAAGACGGCGTGTTCGTCACCAACTGGTGGAGCGGCGACAAGCGTTATCACCAGTTTGTCGAGCGCCTGTTGGGCGTATTCGAAGGCCGCGTGATCGAGCTGCCGGCCCTCACCCACGGCAACGTGGCGGTGATGGCGTTCAAGAGCACGCCAGGCAGCACCAGCTGGGACGCGCTGGAAAAGCGTGCCGACGAGCTGGAAGGCCGCTTCGGCCTGGAGTTCGGCGAGTTTGTGCGCCGTCTGAAAGAAAACAACCTGCACAGCAATAACCGGCTGTTGATTTGATTTTATTTGGTCATCGAAGCTACTGGCTAAGTCAGAAACTAGCAAAGTCGCAGGAGAGTCAAATGGTGGGAATCATCATTTTTCGATAGACATATTGGATATTAAATCCTTGTGCAGTCTTCTTGTTCATATCGAAAGGACAAAATCATGAACTATGCTGTACACCCTACCGCCATCGTCGATGACGGTGCACAGATTGGTGCCGACACCCGCGTCTGGCACTGGGTACACATCTGCAGGCAGGCGCGTATCGGCACCCGCTGCTCCTTTGGCCAGAACGTGTTTGTCGGCAACGATGTCATCATCGGCGACAACGTGAAGGTACAGAACAACGTGTCTATCTACGACGCGGTAACGCTGGAAGACGACGTGTTCTGCGGTCCGTCCATGGTGTTCACCAACGTTAACAACCCGCGCAGCCACGTCAACCGTAAAAGCGAATACCGCCGCACCATCGTGAAGCGCGGTGCCACCATCGGCGCCAACGCCACTGTGGTGTGTGGCCACACCATTGGCGAATACGCCTTCATCGGCGCCGGCGCGGTGGTCACCAAGGACGTGAAGCCGTACGCGCTTATGGTGGGTACGCCGGCCAAGCGCATTGGCTGGATGTGTCAGTGCGGCGAGCGCCTGCCCGACATCATTGACCAACATACCTGCTCGACTTGCGGCCAACGTTACGATATCGGTGGCAATCACTGTACACCGCTATAAGCAGAGATATTCTCCTGCAATATGCGGAAGATACTAAGGTGATGTGGGCAGTAAGGTTATGTAATTTTGATCGTTACACTTTTGGTATTTCTTGTTTTTCCATTTTTTAGAAATTGTTAGGAGTCGTGCGCATGTCCATCCAGTTCATCGACCTGAAAGCGCAGTACCAGCACCTGAAAGCCGACATCGACGCCCGCATCCACGCGGTGCTGGACCACGGCCAGTACATCATGGGGCCCGAGGTCAAAGAAGTAGAGGCCCAGCTGGCCGCCTACACCGGCGCCAAGCACGCCATCGGCGTGTGCGACGGCACCAAGGCGCTGCTGATTGCGCTGATGGCGCTGGGCGTGAAAGCCGGCGACGAGGTGATTACCACCCCGTTCACCTTCATCGCCACCGGCGAGATGATCGCCCTGCTGGGCGCCACGCCGGTGTTTGTCGATATCGACCCGGTCACCTACAACCTGGACCCGGCGCTGCTGGAAGCGGCGATCACCCCGAAAACCCGCGCCATCATGCCGGTCAGCCTGTACGGCCAGTGTGCCGACTTCACCGCCATCAACGCCATTGCCGCCAAGCACGGCCTGCCGGTGATCGAAGACGGCGCGCAGAGCTTTGGCGCCAGCCAGCACGGCCAGCGCTCCGGCAACCTGTGCACCATCGGCACCACCAGTTTCTTCCCCAGCAAGCCGCTGGGCTGCTACGGCGACGGCGGTGCGGTGTTCACCAACGACGACGAGCTGGCCAAGAAAATGCGCGAAATCCGCATTCACGGGCAGGACCGCCGCTATCACCACCCGGTGATCGGCCTCAATGGTCGCCTCGACACCATCCAGGCTGCCGTGCTGCTGGCCAAGCTGCCCAGCTTCCCGGACGAAGTAGCCGCCCGCGCCCGCATCGGTGCCCGCTACAGCGCGCTGCTGCAAGACGTGGCACGCGTGCCGGTGATCGTGGCAGGCAACAGCCACGTTTACGCGCAGTACACCATCGAGGTGGCTAACCGCGAAGCCGTGCAGCAAGCGCTGCAGGCGCTGGGCGTGCCCACCGCCGTGCATTACCCGATTCCGCTGCACCTGCAGCCGGCCTTCGCCCACCTGGGCCAGGGCGAGGGCAGCTTCCCGGTGGCCGAAGCCGCCGGCCGCCGCGTGATGAGCCTGCCTATGCACCCCTTCCTGGACGAGGCGACGCAAGACGTCATCGTGGCGGCGGTGAAGAAGGCGCTGGGCTAATTGGCCACGGTATGGCAAAGGTTGGCCGCAGGCGGCTTTGCCCGCCATGTGGCCACCCTGGCAAGCGGGGCGGCGCTGGCGCAGGCGCTGCCCTTGCTGTTTGCGCCGCTGCTTACCCGGTTGTACACGCCGGCAGATTTCGGCGTGCTGGCGGTGTTTGTGGCCTGGCTGTCCAACCTGGCCGTGGTAGCCACTGCCCGTTACGACATGGCGGTGGTGTTGCCAGCGGACGATGCCGACGCCGCACGGCTGATGCGCCTGGCGCTGCTGATCAATACGGCGCTGTGTGCGCTGTGCCTGTTGCTGTTCTGGCCGTGGCACCAGGCCATCGCCAGCGCGCTGGGCCAGCCAGCGCTGGCCATGTGGCTGCCGTGGCTGCCGCTGGGCGTGTGGCTGGCGGGCTGCGTGGCAGCGTGGACGGCCTGGAATAACCGCCAGCGCCGCTATGCGGCCAACGCCCAGGGGCGGGTGGTGCAGTCGCTGGGGGTATCGCTGCTGCAAGTGGCCGCCGGTTACAGTGGGCTGGCGGCGGCGGGTTTGATTGTGTCGCAGCTGGCCGGGCAGCTGTTGGCGCTGCTGGCGCTGGCCTGGCGCGATGTGGCTGGCCGCTTTGCCTGGCTGCGCGGCCATCGCCGTGCCAGCCTGCTGGTACAGGCGCGGCGCTATCGCGAGTTTCCGCTGGTCAACACGCCGCACGCTTTTGTGGTGGCGTTTCAGGATTCCTTGATGCTGGCCATGTTGGCCGCATTATCCGGCAGTGCGGTGGTGGGGCAGTACGCGCTGGTGCTGCGCGTGCTCAAGCTGCCGGCAGCGCTGGTGGGGCAGGCCGTGTCGCAGGTGGTGTTTCGCGACCTGGCCGAGGCGGCGGGCCATGGCCGTGCGCTGCGCGGCATGCTGGCGCGGGCGCTGCTGATGCTGGCGGCGCTGGCTGTTGTGCCGTTTAGCGTGCTGGGTTTGTGGGGCGGGCCGCTGTTTGCCTGGGTGTTCGGCGCGGGCTGGCACGGCGCCGGTGACATCGCCGCCGTGCTGTCGCCGTATTTTGCCGCGGCGTTTATTGCCGGCCCGGCCTTCATGGTGCCGATGGTGCTGGGGCAGCAGCGTGCGTCGTTTGTCTTTGTGCTGGTGGGCGTGGTGGTGAACCTGGCGGCGTTTGCGGCGGTGTATATGGCCAGCCACGACGCCATGCGCGCTTTTGGCGTGATGTCGCTGGTGATGACGGTTTATTTTGCGGCCTATGTGGCGTGGGTTTTCCGCCTGTTGCGCCGCCGGGAACAACACGATGCTTGATCGCATAACACTGCTGCTGTGGCGCTGCTGGCTACGCCTGCGCGGGGCGCAACTGGCGCCGGGGGCGCGGGTGAACCCGTCGGTGCATGCCGCTGCGGCCAGCCTGACGCTGGGTGCCCACGCCCGCCTGTACTGGGGCGGCGACGTGCTGGCCCACGGTGGCGGCGGCCTGCGCCTGGGCGCGCACAGCCATATGGCGCCTTATTTTTACTGCCTGATCGGTGCCAACCAGCTGCAGGTGGGCGAGCACGTGGCCATCGGCCCGCGCTGCCAGTTTTTCTGCCACAGCAACGGCATTCCGGCCGACGCGCCAGCCACCCCGTTTACCGCCTGCCATGTCGATGGCGATATCCGCATTGGCAACAATGTGTTCATCGGCGCCGGCTGCATCGTGCTGCCTGGCGCGGTTATCGGTGACAACGTGGTGGTGGGGGCTGGCAGCGTGGTGAAGGGCGTGCTGGACAGTGGCTGGGTGTACGCCGGCCAGCCCGCCAGAAAGGTCAAACCGCTATGCTGACCGGCAATTCGCTGACCCTCCTGCAGCTGTTTGGCGCACTGCCGGCCATGCTGCTGGGCCGTCGCCGCCACCGGGCTGCCTTGCGTACCGAGCTGGCCAGGCAGTTTGGCGTGGCAGCAGAGCGCATCCGCCTGTTCGACAGCGGCCGCACCGCCTTTGCCGCCTTGCTGCAGCTACACGATGTGCAGGCCGGCGACGAAGTGCTGGTGCCCGCCTTTACCTGCGTGGTAGTGCCCAACCAGGTGCCGCCCAGCGGCGCCCGTGTGCGCTTTGTCGATATCGCTGCCGGCGGTCTGAACCTGGACTGGCTGGCGCTGGACGCCGCCATCCGCCCGGCTACCCGCGTGGTGGTGGTGCCGCACAACTTTGGCGTGGCGTGCGAGGTGCCCACCTGGCTGCGCGAGAAGCACCGCCAGGTACGCTTTGTTGACGACGCCGCCCACGGCTTTGCCTCGCAGCTGGACGGCCAGTGGCTGGGTACCTATCACGACGGCGCGTTTTTCAGTTTTGAATACAGCAAGAACCTGAGCGGCGGCATTGGTGGCATGGCGATTCTGCCGGCCGGCGCCAGCTTGCCGGATGCCGATTTGCCCGAGCTGCGCTGCGCCGACGAGTGGCGCTTGCTGGCCACCTTGCTATCGCACCTGTTGGCCGCACGTTGGCCGCTGGCCGGGCGCATCAGCATGGCGCTGGCGCGCCGCGTGGGGCTGGTGTACCGCTCTGGCGACGACGAAGTGCTATTCGGCGAGCCGCACCCGGCGCGCGCCATGCCGCTGCTATCCAGCGTGCTGGTGCGCCGCCAGCTGGCCAGCCTGCCCGCCGTGCTGGCGCACAAGCAGGCGCTGGTGGCGCGTTACCGCAGCGCGCTGGCCGCGCTGCCGGCATTGCGGCAGTGGCCGGCGGATGCTGCTACCCACTGGGTGCGCTACCCGTTTGCGCTACCGCACCCGGCGGCCGACAAGGCCGCGCTGGCGCGCCGCCTGAGTGCGGCCAGCGGGCTGAATATCGGCGTCTGGTTCGACGATGTCATCCATCCGTCCGGCAGCTTCCGCCACGGCTACCGGGCCGGCCAGGCACCGCACGGCGAGGCGCTGGCCGCCACCGTGTTGAACCTGCCGGTGAACATTGCCATCGGCGTGGACGTCGCGCTGGAGCGCAAGCTGGCGCGGCTGTTGGCGGCGCTGCAAGCGGAGCTGGAATAAATACATGGTCGGCAACGACACTCACCAACACGAAAAGGCCTGGCGGCATAATCGCGCTAGAGATAAGCAGGGCGTGGCCAAGAGCAGGCCGCCTTGTTCGTGTTTTTTCGTGGTTTTCGTGGCCAGAAAGTCAATATGAAGCTTCTTCTGATCGGCTCTGCCTCGGTGCACACCCACCGTTATCTGGCCGGTATCGCCCCGCACGTCAGCGAAGTGCACCTGGCCAGCAACGGCCCGCTGCCGCCGCGCTACCATGCGGCCAACCTGGGCCGCGTGCTGCAGGTGGATTTCAGCCTGAAGGCGCTGGGCACCGCTGGCCGGTTGGCGCGGCTGATTGACGAGATCAAACCCGACATCGTGCACGTGCACCAGGCCAATAGCGTGGCCTGGCATGCTCGCCGTGCACTGGCCGGCCGCAAGCTGCCGTGGGTGCTCACCACCTGGGGCTCGGACGTGTTGCTGCTGCCGCAGCAGAACGCGCTGATGAAAAAGATGGTGGCGGCCAACCTGGCCGCCGCCAGCGCTGTGACCAGTGATTCGCTGCACATGGCCGCCGTGTGCCGCCAGCTGGCAGCGATAGCGCGCATGGACGTGCTGAACTTCGGCATGGACGCGCTGCCGCCGCCGCCGGACATCGCCGCCAAGCCGCTGTCGGTGCTGTCGTGCCGCCTGCACAAGCCGCTGTACCGCATCGACGCCATCCTCCGCGCCTGGGCGCAGGTAGAAGCCGACGCCACGCTGGCCGGCTGGCAGCTTACCGTGGCCGCCAGCGGTGACGAAACAGCCAGCTTGCAGGCACTGGCGCAGCAGCTGGGGCTGCAGCGGGTGGTGTTTACCGGCTTCGTGGCGCCCGAGGTGCTGGCGCAGCACTATCGCGACGCGCGCGTGTTTGTCAGCGTACCGATGAGCGACGCCACCAGCATCAGCCTGCTGGAAGCCATGGGCCACGGCTGCCTGCCGGTGTTGTCCAACCTGCCGGCCAACCTGGAATGGGTGCTGGACGGCGTCAACGGCGCCATCGTGGAAGACCTGGGCCGGCTGGGCTGTGCGCTGAAGACGCAGCTACGGCGCGCAGGCGATAATGCCGCACTGGCCAGCGCCACGGCACTGAACCGCCAGCTGGTACAGACCAAGGGGCTGTATCGCGAGAACATGCAGCGCTTTGCGCAGATTTACCGGGAATTGTGCTGAGGTTTTTTGCCACGAAACAATAAAAGGCGTTGGCCACGAAACCCACAAAAGGGCACGAAAAAGGCAAAGGCGTTTTTTTTGCCACGGAATACACCGAAGGCGCGGACAAAACCATCGCCTAAGCAAGGTTGGCCGCAGCGGTGTCGGTGTGCTTTCGTGCTTTCCGCTTTTTCCGTGGCTAAAGAAAGGTTCGTGTTTTTTCGTGGGTTTCGTGGCCAAAAGCTTCCCGGCCAACGCAGTAACAAAACGAGTCGTCACCCGTAGACAGGTTTGAACAGATGAAAATTGCCCACCTCACCAGCGCCCATCCGCGCCACGATATCCGCATCTTCGTGAAAGAGTGCGCCACGCTGGCCGAAGCCGGCCACGAGGTGCACCTGATCGTGGCCGACGGTAACGGCGACGAGATCAACCGCGGCGTGCGCCTGCACGACGTGGGGCCGAAAAGCGGCGGCCGCTTGTCGCGCATGACCGGCACCGTGAAGCGGGTGTACGAAAAAGCGCTGCAGCTGATGCCCGACGTGGCGCACTTTCACGACCCGGAGCTGATCCCTGCCGCGCTGCGCCTGCAGCAGGCCGGCATCAAGGTGGTGTACGACGTGCACGAGGACGTGCCGCGCCAGGTGCTGGCCAAGCACTGGATTCCCGGCATGGCGCGGCCGCTGGTGTCGCGCGTGGTGGAAACGCTGGAAGACTACGCCGCGCGCCGCTTCGACGCCATCGTGGCCGCCACGCCGGTGATCCGCCGCCGCTTCGAGCAGGCCGGTGCCCGCCGCGTGGTGGACGTGTGCAACTACCCGATTCTGGCCGAGCTGGTGCGCGACACGCCATGGGCCAGCCGCCGCAACGAAGTGTGCTACCTGGGCGGCATCAGCCGCACCCGTGGCATCGAGCCCATCATCGCCGCGCTGCCAGACACCGACACCCGCCTCAACCTGGCTGGTCTGTGGAGTGAGCCGGACCTGAAAGCCGCGCTGCAGCGCGAAGCCGGCTGGAGCCGCGTCAACGACCTGGGCGTGCTGGACCGCGCCGGCGTGGCAGACGTGCTGGCCGCCAGCAAGATCGGCCTGGTGACGCTGCTGCCCACGCCCAGCTACGTGGAATCGCTGCCGATCAAGCTGTTCGAGTACATGGCGGCCGGCATGCCGGTGATCGCCAGTGATTTTCCGCTGTGGCGCGAGATCATCGAAGACGCCGACTGCGGCCTGCTGGTGGACCCGCAAGACCCGCGCGCCATCGCCGACGCCATTGCCCAGCTGCTGGGCGACGACGAGCGCGCCCGCCTGATGGGCCTGTCCGGCAAGCAAGCGGTGCTGGCCAAATACAGCTGGGCCGCCGAAGGCGCCAAGCTGGTAGACCTGTACCGGGGGTTGGCCGCATGAAGCGCTCCATGCCCCTGACCCTGCTGTATATCGCCCTGCCGTTGTGGCTGCTGTTCTGTGTGGTGCAATGGCTGTGGTACGGCGCGCCGCTCACCGCCGCCACGCTGGGTGGCCACGCCGCGCTGGCGCTGGCTTACACGCTGTGGCACTGGCGCAATGGCGCCTGGTTTGCACGGCTGGCGGCCAACGATTACGCCGGCTGGCAGCGTGTGGCTAAAGGCGGCCAGATGCGCTTTCTGATGGCCTACGGTCTGTCTAGCCGCGGCATGATGCTGGCCTGTCTGGTGGTGGGCATGCAATGGGTGGCCAGTGGCGCCATCCCCAGCACCGAACGCCTGCTCACCCACGGCATGTTGTGGGCGCCGCTGGGCATTGTGCTGGCTTACTTTGACTGGCTGCGCATGGAGCAGGGCGCTGCCGCAGGGCAGGCGCAGTAGCATGGCTGCCATCGGCTGGCCGCTACGCATGCTGCAGGCCCACCCGCGCCTGGGCGTAGCCCTGCTGTGCGGCGGCCTGGTGGCGTGGCTGGCGGGGGCGTGCTACCCGCTAAGCCAGCTCACGGCCAACCTGCTGGGCTGGAACGCCGGCGCCGCGTTGTACCTGCTGCTGGCGGCGTACATGATGCGCCAGAGCGACGAGGACAAAATCCACCAGCACGCGCTGGTGCAGGCCGAGGGCCGCAGCCTGCTGCTATTGCTGGTGGCCGCCTCCGCGCTGGTGTGCCTGCTGGCCATCGTGGCCGAGCTGTCGGTGGCGCGCCAGCTGCACGGTGCGGTACGCAGCGGCCACATTGCGCTGTGCGTGCTCACCATTGTGTCGTCCTGGCTGTTTACCCAGACCATGTTCGCGCTGCATTACGCCCACGGCTATTTTCTGGCGCTGAACCGCGGCCAGGCGCCGGGGCTGGATTTCCCCGGCACGGCGATGCCGGACTATGGCGACTTTTTTTACTTTCCCGTGGTGATCGGCACCTCGGGGCAAACCGCCGACGTGGCGCTCAGTAGTGCGGCCATGCGCCGTACCGGTACCTTGCACTGCATGCTGTCGTTTGCCTTCAACACCACCGTGCTGGCGCTGATGATCAATATCGCCGCCGGCCTGATGTAGCCGTTCACCCCATAACAGACCCCACTATCGTGCGCATTCTTTACATCAACCACTACGCCGGCAGCCCGCTGCATGGCATGGAATTCCGCCCCTACTACCTGGCCCGCGAATGGGTGAAAGCCGGCCACGAGGTGCATATCGTGGCGGCCGACTACTCGCACCTGCGCCAGCGCAACCCGGAATTAACAGCCAAGTACGCCGACCAGGACATCGACGGCATCCGCTATACCTGGTGCAAGACCCCGCGCTACGAGGGCAACGGTGCCAAGCGCGTCATTAATATCTTCCGCTTTCTGGGCCGTGTGCTGGGCTTGTCCGGCCGCTACCTGCGCGACTGGAAACCGGACGTGGTGATTGCCTCGTCCACCTATCCGCTGGATACCATCCCGGCGGCCTTTATCGCTGGAAAAACCGGCGCCCGGCTGGTGTACGAGGTGCACGACCTGTGGCCGCTGACGCCGGTAGAGGTGGGCGGCATGAGCCCGAAACACCCGTTCATCCGCCTGCTGCAGTGGGCCGAGGACTTTGGCTACAAGAAAGCCGACACCGTGGTGTCCATGCTGCCGTGCGCCAAGGACTACATGATGGCGCACGGCATGGCGCCGGAAAAATACGTGGTGATCCCTAACGGCGTGGATGTTGCCGAGTGGCAGGATAAGCCCGAGCCGCTGCCGGGCGAGCACCGCATGCGCCTGGCCGAGCTGAAGGCGCAAAAGCGCTTTATTCTGGGTTACGCCGGCGGCCACGGCCTGGCCAACGCGCTGGATTACCTGCTGCAAGCCGCCAGCCTGATCCGGCAGGACCCGGCGCTGGCCGACAAGCTGCAGGTGGTGCTGGTGGGCGATGGCCCCGACAAAGCCGCGCTGGTGCAGCAGGCGCAGGCGCTGGGCCTAGATAACGTCAGCTTTTTGCCGGCTATTGCCAAGCGCGCCGTGCCAGCCTTTCTGGCCGAGTGCGACGCGCTGTACATCGGCTGGCGTAAGCTGCCGATTTACCGTTTCGGCATCAACCCCAACAAGCTGTTTGATTACATGATGGCCGCGCGCCCGGTGCTGCACTCGGTGGAAGCCGGTAACGACATGGTGGCCGAGTCCGGCTGCGGGGTGAGCGTGGCGGTAGAAGACCCGGCCGCCATTGCCGACGGCATGCGCCGCCTGCTGGCCACCACGCCGAACGAACGCGGCCGCATGGGCGCTGCCGGCAAAAAGTTTGTGCTGGCCAGGCACGATTACGCGGTGCTGGCGCGCCGCTTCCTGCAGGGCGTGAAGTAAGCCCGGCCCAACCTGTCGCGGCAAGCCTGCGGCCAACTGTAGAAAGCGCATAACACGATGAGTGAGCCTTACTGGAACCCGATGGTGCCGGAGCTGACCGTCACCGACATGGCGCGGTCGCTGCCGTTTTATCAGGCCGCCGGCTTTAGCGTGCGCTTTCGCCGCAATGCGCCCGATTTTGTCTACCTGGAGCTGGGCCAGGCGCAGCTGATGCTGGAAGCCTGGCACCCGCAGGGCTGGCACACCGGCGAGCTGCAAACGCCGTTTGGCCGCGGCATCAACCTGCAGATCGAGGTAGGTGACGTGACCGCGTTGGCCGCACGGCTAGAGGCCGCCGCTTACCCCTGCTTCCGCCCGCTGCAGGAAAGCTGGTACGCCGTGGCAGACAACGAAGAAGAAGGCCAGCTGGAGGGGCTGTGGCAAGCCCCGGACGGCTACCTGCTACGTTTTGTCGAAATACTGGGCAGCCGCCCGCGCCCACCGGAGGCCACATGAGCCAGCAGCCACACATCCGCTTTGATTTTGCCGACGGCCTGCGCGGCCTGGCCATGCTGGCCGTGGTGCTGTTCCACTACACGCAGACGTTCTGGCAGCGCCGCGACCGCATCGCCGAGGTGATGAGCGTGCCACCGCTGCCCGGCTACGACGGCGCGTCGTTCGTGCTGCCGTTCAACCTGGGCGCGGTGGGGGTGGGGCTGTTTCTGCTGATTTCCGGCCTGCTGATTCCGCTATCGCTCACGCGCATGGGCGCGCTGCGCTTTGCCGTGTCGCGCTTCTTCCGCATCTACCCCACCTACTGGGCCGGGCTCGCAGTGACGGTGGCCGCGCTATGGTTGGCCGCACAGCTGCCTGGCGGTGTGTGGAGCGTGAGCGCGCGCGACGTACTGGGCCACGTCAGCATCGCGCTGATCGACTGGATAGGCGGCCGCAATATCGACCCGGTGATGTGGACGCTGAAAGTAGAGCTGTGGTTTTACGCCATGCTGGGCATCGCTTTCACGCTAACCGGCCGCCGCATCAAGTGGGCGATCTGGCTGCTGCTGCCACTATTGGTATGGCTGTGCCGCTTTGCGCCGGTAAACGGCTTTCAGACCATTGTGTGTTACTTCCCGCTGATGTTTGCCGGCAGCTGGGTGTACTTCTACCAGACCGGCCACGCCGGCCGCGTGGAAACCGTGCTGCACTTTATCGGCATGCTGGCGCTATACGTATGGCTTACCGGCTGGGGCGACACTGGCCTGTACGCCAGCTATGGCATCGGCGTGGCGCTGTTTGTGGTGGCGGCGTGGCGGCCGCAGCTGGTAGCGGTGCCGCTGCTGACGCGGGTGGCCAGCGTCAGCTACGCCTGGTACGTGTGTCACGCCACGGTCGGTTACGCCATCCTGTTTACGCTGGCACAATACGGCACCCCGTGGTGGGCGATGGTAGCCATCGCGCTGGGGGTAACCTGGAGCATCGCACAGGCCATCCACCGCTGGGTGGAGCTGCCGACGCAGCGGTGGGGCAAGGTGTTGTCGGACAAGTTGAAATAAGTGGCCGCCGGGTATGCCGGTGGCTGGTAGCCCGGATAAGCCGCAGGCGCATCCGGGGAACGTGGGTTGCGGCCAACCTTTGGTAGCTTGTTTGATGAACCGCTGCGCGGTGCTGTTTACATGCCGCTGTCGAGCGGTGGCGAGGTTCTTTCTTTTGCGTCGCCAAAAGAAAGAACCCAAAGAAAAGGCGACCCGGGGCTGCTCGAAACCCCGGCAGGCAACGCAGCGCCAGGGCGCCGCCGAACTCGCCCTTCGCTAACGGCTCAGGGCTCAGACAAATCGGCGTCTTAAAACCCTGGCGCTACGCCGCCAACCGGCTCGCGCCAACGGGATGGGCGGCGTCGGCCAGGCTTAGTGATGGATATACATAGGTAACAAGGATAAGCCTTGTGTTCTCGGCTGGGAGCGTTCATGACTTGGATTGATGTTGTTGACTCAGCCGTAAAGATTGGCTTGGGTGCACTGATCGCTGCTTTTAGTTCTTTTCTTCTAGCGAAGAAGAACCATGATCGGGATGCTGAGAAAGAGCGGCGTAGACGAAGCAACGAGCTACTTGAGTTGGTTGCAGAGCATGTTGAGAGATTCACTAGTGCTTCTCTTGTTTATTGGGTATGGGTCGGTGATGCAATTCGTGCGAAGAACGGGTTAAAGCGGAATTCACCTGATACCGAGAAAGTAAAAGCTGCCCAAAGGGAGCTCTTTGATGCTTTCCAAGAGATGACTTCGGCAGAAGCAAAGCTGCTCTTGTTGGGACATAAGTCGGCACAAGAAAAATTGAGGCTATATGGTGACGTTGCAGGGGAAATGCGAAAGCGTTTTTCTTCATCACCAGAAGAGGTTGGTGAAGATGAAATTTATGAATGGCGCGCCAAAATGCTAAATGCTAGGGCTGCGTTCTTTGATGAACTTAGTGCTATCTATAAGAAATAGAAGTTAATCCAAATGACCCAACAAAAATTCCTCCCCTTCGCCCTGCCGGATATCGGCGAGGACGAGATCAATGAAGTCGTCGACGCGCTGCGTTCCGGCTGGGTAACCACCGGCCCGAAAACGCGCCAGTTCGAGGCGGATTTTGCTGCCTACATCGGCGGTGGCGTGGAAGCCATCGCGGTGAACTCCGCTACCGCCGGCCTGCACCTGGCGCTGGAGGCAGTCGGGGTGAAAGAGGGCGACGAGGTGATCGTGCCCAGCTACACCTTTACCGCCACCGCCGAGGTGGTGCGCTACCTGGGCGCGCACCCGGTGTGCGTGGACGTGGACCCTGCCACTTTCAATATCCGCCCGGACGCCATCCGCGCGGCCATTACCGATAAAACCCGCGCCATCATCCCGGTGCACTTTGCCGGCCTGGCCTGCGATATGGACGCCATCATCGCCATTGCGCGCGAGCACGGCCTGAAGGTGGTGGAAGACGCCGCCCACGCCATGCCCACTTACTACAAGGGCACGCTGGTGGGGGCGCTGGATTCCGATGTGACGGTGTTCAGCTTTTACGCCAACAAGACCATGACCACCGGCGAGGGTGGCATGGTGGTATCGCGCCACGCCGACATCATTGCCCGCTGCAAGATCATGCGCCTGCACGGCATCAGCCGCGACGCTTTCGACCGCTATACGTCCAAGACCCCGGCCTGGTACTACGAAGTGGTGGCCCCGGGCTACAAGTACAATATGCCGGACACCGCCGCGGCGATGGGCATCCACCAGCTGAAGAAAATCGACGGCTTCCTGCAAAAGCGCGAGGCGATGGCGGCCCGCTACGACGCCGAGCTGGCCGACCTGCCGCTGACCTTGCCCGCGCACCCGGCCGACGCCGGCAGCAACCACGCCTGGCACCTGTACCCGGTACGCCTGCAGCCGCAGGCCGGCATCAGCCGCGATGATTTCATCGTGAAGATGGCCGAGCTGGGCATAGGCTGCTCGGTGCACTTTATTCCGCTGCACCGCCAGCCGGTATGGCGCGATACCTACGGCCTGACGCGCGCGCAGTTCCCGGTGGCCGACGCGGCGTTTGAAGCCGAAGTGACGCTGCCGCTGTACACCCGCATGAGCGACGACGACCAGACCCGCGTTATCGCTGCTGTGCGCCAGCTGCTGGGGCAGTGATGCGCGATCCGCAAGAAGATAGCCAAAGCGCCGCGAGCGGCCCGGATGCAATGCCACCAGACACGCTGCGGCCAACCTTGGCCGCACGCCCCGGCTCGGCGCTGGCCAAGCGCCTGTTCGACCTGGTGGCGGTGCTGGCCGGCCTGTGGCTGATCTGGCCGCTGCTCTTGGCCATCGCGCTGTGGGTCAAGCTGGATTCGCCCGGCCCGGTGTTTTTCCGCCAGGTGCGGGTAGGGCGCGGCGGCCAGCTGTTCCGCATCCACAAGTTCCGCACCATGAAGATCGGCGCCGAAGCTGCCGGCCAGCTGACGGTGGGGGCCGACCAGCGCGTGACGCGCGCCGGCCAACTGCTGCGCAAGACCAAGCTGGACGAGCTGCCGCAGCTGCTGGACGTGCTGTACGGCGACATGAGCCTGGTGGGCCCGCGCCCCGAGGTGCCCAAATACGTGGCGCACTACCCGGACAGCGTGAAGGGCATCGTGCTGTCGGTACGCCCCGGCATTACCGACTGGGCGTCGATCCGCATGATCGACGAGAACGAGATACTGGGTAAGGCCGCCGACCCCGAGCGCGCCTACATCGAGCAGGTGCTGCCGGAAAAACTGGGCTACTACGTGCGCTACGCGCAAAGCCACACACTGGCAGGCGACGTGCAGATCATCGTGGCCACCTTGCTGAAGATCGTTACCCGCTGAGGACAACAAGCATGAGCCGACCGGAACAAACCTATCGAGGCAGCTGCCATTGCGGCGCCGTACAGTTCGAGATCCGCACCGATTTCCCCGAGCTGACCATGTGCGACTGCTCGCTGTGCCGCAAGAAAAATGCGCTGATGGTGAAGGTGCACGAGAGCTGCTTCACCTTGCTGGCCGGTGCCGAGCAGCTGGCGGAGTACCAGTTTCATACCCATACTGCCCGCCATTTCTTTTGCAAGGTGTGCGGCATTTACCCCTTCCACCGCAAGCGTGTGACGCCGGATAACTTCGGTATCAACGTGTTTTGCCTGGATGATTTCGACCCGGCGGGCATCCCGGTGCGCCAGGCTGTTGGCGCGGCCATGCCCTGAGCCGGTGCGCTGTTGAGACAAAAGGTTTACATGCTGGAAAAACTGCTTTCCTTCTCGCGTCATCACAAGATGGCGCTGCTGATGCTGCTGGACGCACTGCTGCTACCGCTGGCCATGTGGAGCGCGGTACTGCTGCGCCTGGGCGGCAACTGGGACCCGAAGCTGGACCCCTACCTGTGGATTTTTGCCGTGCCGCCGCTGTGGGTGCTGCCCATCTTCATCAAGCTGGGTCTGTACCGCGCGGTGCTGAAGTTTCTGGATGACCGCATTGTCTACACCGTGTTCGTCGGCGTGTCGCTGTCGGTGCTGGTATTGATGGCGGTGATCCTGATGGCGGGCATTGGCGCCTTTCCGCGCACCTCCATCATCATCTTCTGGGTGTTCGCCATGGCCTATATCGGCGGCAGCCGCTTTCTGCTGCGTGGTCTGGTAAGGCGGATCGACGCACTGGACGCGCCGCGCCGCCCGGTGCTGATCTATGGTGCCGGCCGTGCCGGGCTGCAGCTGATGGCCGGCCTGCTGGAAGGGCGCGAGTACCGCCCGATGGCGTTTGTGGACGATAACCCGCAGCTGTGGCGCCGTACCTTCCGTGGCCTGGCGGTGCACGGCCCGCACGAGCTGCCGCAGCTGCTGCAAGACACCGAGGCCGAGCTGATTCTGCTGGCTATTCCGTCGGCCAGCCGTGGCCGCCACCGCGAGATTCTGGAAAAGCTGGAAGCGCTGCACGTGCCGATCAAGCGCCTGCCGGGTATGGCCGACCTGGTGTCCGGCGAGGTGCGCGTGACCGAGCTGCGCGAGGTGGGCATCGACGACCTGCTGGGCCGCGACCCGGTACCGCCGCAGCCCGAGCTGCTGGCGGCCAACATCAGCGGCAAGGTGGTGATGGTCACTGGCGCGGGCGGGTCGATTGGCTCGGAGCTGTGCCGCCAGATCGTGCGGCAGAAGCCGGCGCGCATCGTGCTGTTCGAGGCCAGCGAGTACGCGCTGTACGCCATCGACCAGGAGCTGGCCCGCCTGGCGCCGGCGGTGCAGCGCGTGCCGTTCCTGGGCAGCGTGACCGACTACCCGCGCCTGCTGGCGGTATTGCAGGGCATGCAGGTAGACACTGTCTACCACGCTGCCGCCTACAAGCACGTGCCGATGGTGGAACACAACCCGGTGGCCGGCATCGTCAACAACGCCTTTGGCACAGACACCTGCGCCCGCGCCGCCGAAGACGCGGGCGTGGCCACTTTCGTGCTGATCTCTACCGACAAAGCCGTGCGGCCAACCAATGTGATGGGCGCCACCAAACGCCTGGCCGAGCTGGCGCTGCAGGCGCGCCACGCGGCGGGCAGCCGTACCCGCTTTGTGATGGTGCGTTTTGGCAATGTGCTGGGCAGCTCCGGCTCGGTAGTGCCGCTGTTCAAGCAGCAGATCGCCAGTGGCGGCCCGGTGACGCTGACGCACCCGGAGATTACCCGCTACTTCATGACCATCCCAGAGGCAGCGCAGCTGGTGATCCAGGCCGGCGCGATGGGGCAGGGCGGCGACGTGTTCGTGCTGGACATGGGCGAGCCGGTGCGCATCATCGACCTGGCGCGGCGCATGATTCATCTGTCCGGCCTGCAAGTGCGCGACGAGCGCAACCCGCAGGGCGACGTGGAGATACGCTGCACTGGCCTGCGCCCGGGCGAAAAGCTGTACGAGGAGCTGCTGATCGGCGACAACGTGCTGCCCACCGAGCACCCGCGCATCCTGCGCGCGCAGGAATACCACCTGCCACCGGCCGAGCTGGCGCAGCACCTGGCAGCGCTGCGTGCAGCGTGCGACGCGCTGGACGCGGCGCAGGCCTTTGCGCTGATGCAGGGCGTGGTGCACGAGTTCAAGGCGGCCGAGGCCACGGCCGACTGGCTGGAGCAGGCGCGGCGCTAGCGCGTACCGACACCGCTTTACTGCAGCAAAGCACAAGGCCCGCCGGCATAGCCGGCGGGCCTTGTGCTTGCCGGGTTGGCCGCATCGCTCGCGGCCAACCTGCTACCCCGGCCTCAACCGGCTTTCTGGCTCACTTGCTGCAAGATGGTGCTGCTGGTGGCGTAGCTCTTGTTCAGGTAGATCTTGGCAAACGAATGCCCCAGCAGGTCGCTGATCGGGTGGAAGCCGATGCTGGCGTTGGCCGGCAGCACGTTTTTCACCACGCGCAGGCCGTTGATCACCTGGTCCCAGCTGGAGGTAACGTAGCTGGACTGGGGCAACACGTACTGTGCCGGCGTGGCCACGCCCACCGTCACCACCTTGCCCAGCGCTTTTTCCGGGCCGCCTACCAGCAGGTTCTGCCCCACGTTGGCGTACAGGTTGCCCTGCGAGTGCGCTACCAGCACCACCTTGCGGCCCTCGCCCAGATAACGGCGGTACATGCCCACGTGTTGCGGTAGCTCGGTCATCTGCTGCTCGCCGGCAAAGCTTTTCACGTAGCTGTCTACCATGGCCTGGCTCATCCAGCCCGGCTGCGCGGCACCGCCGTCCACATAGCGCCAGAAGTCGCGGGCGCTTTGTGTTTCCTGGTTTTTCTGGCGGAACACCTGCTGCAGGTCGGCAAAGAAACCATTGGTGGCGTTGTAGGCGTTGCCGTAGACGTAGCCTTTGTCCAGTTTGCGCGCCTGCAGGCTGCCTTTCAGCAATTGCAAGCTGGCGACCGCATCGTCAAAAGTGTTCTGGATGCCGTTGACGTAGACCACGGCTGCGGGCGCGGCGTGGGCGCTGCCGGCGATGGCCAGCAAGAGGGTGGCGGCGAGTGTGCTAGTGCGTTGGTGCATGGGTGTCTCCCGAAGTGCGTTGCTCAGGGGTGTGTTACCGGTGCCGCCGTGCAGGGCGTGGCACCGGGGTCGGCAAAGTACTGGCCGGCGGCCAGCCCTTGAAAGCGGATGTAGGCGTCGCTGTCGGCCGGGCGGCTCAGCATTTCGGCGCGCGCGGCGATGATCTGGTCGTAGGCCCATTGCTGGTCCTGGCCGCTGCTTTCCAGCGTGGCCGGGTCCATGACGCAGGCAATGGCGCGGGCGATGCGGACACCGGCGCGGTGGGCGCTGTCCTGGTCGTGTACCTCGTGTATGGCTTGCGCCCAGCCTGCGGCCAACTGCTGCATGGCCTGGTGTAGCGGCGGGTTGCTGCCATAGCGCGCCGCCAGCCATGTCTGCATCTCGTCCGGCACGGCCTTGGCCGGGCGTGTTACGGCTACCGGGGTGGCCGGTATGGCGGGCAGGGGCAAGGCTGCCGGTGTGGCACGTGTCTGGGCATGGCTGGCCAGCGGCGCAGGGGCGGCATCGGGTGTGGCTGGCCATAACAGCCACGCCAGCAATACGCTGGCGCACAGGGTAATCAGGTAAGGCATGGGCGGGTCCGGGTGGAGGCTGGGGATACTATGCCGCGCTTTTATGTCGATAATTAAACGTTTGTTAGCCATTATCGAAATGTGCATTTGCAGCATGTCGACATATTGCAACAAGGGTGCAATGCCTTGCCTGGCGTGGGTTTGCCTGGTGCCCAGCGCTGGCGGTGCACGGCTATTTTGCTATTGGTATGCACAGCTACCTTGCAATGCACAGTAGTGCGCTGCTAGGATGAAGCCATCATCAGCGGCACGTTGCCGACTGGTTCCTTGTATTGCAAGGTAGTGAGGATACGATGATGAGATCAACCATAACAGGCCATGTGCTGGCGGCCACGCACTACGCCCAATTACCGCAAGGCACCCGCATGCCATGCGATGGCGGTGAGCCGGGTGGGTGCCACGCAGCGCGCCTGGCTGGGGAAGGAAGCGCGGCATGAAGACGCAACTGCGCAAAGGCACGCTGGAAATGTGCGTGCTGGCTGTGCTGGCCCGCCACGACAGCTATGTCTACGAGATCGTCAGTACGCTGGCGCAGAGCATGGATATCAGCGAAGGCACCATTTACCCGCTGATGCGCCGCCTGCAAGGCGACGACTGGGTCAGCACCTATCTGGTGGAGTCGGCCAGCGGGCCTGCGCGCAAGTATTACCGGCTGACGCCGGCCGGGGGCGAGGCGCTGGCCGCCATGCGCCGGGAATGGGGCAGTTTCGTTGCCGAGATCAATGCCGTGCTGGGGCAGCCCCGGCCAGAAGGAGACACACCATGAACCGTGAACAGTATCTGCAAAGGTTGGCCGCAGCACTGGGCAAACTCGGCCCGGCCGAACGAGAAGAGATCCTGGCCGACTACCGCGCCTATTTTGATGACGCCGCCGCCGATGGCCGCAGCGAGGCCGAGGTATGCGCCGCGCTGGGCGAGCCGGAACGCCTGGCGCGCGAGCTCACTGCCGAACGCAAGCTGGCCGACTGGGAAGCCGACAAAAGCCCGGCCAATATGAAGCAGGCGCTGGGCGCGCTGGCCGGCCTGGGCGTGCTGAACGTGCTGCTGGCCTTTCCCTACCTGTTCTTGCTGACCTGGCTGGGCAGCCTGTGGCTGGGGGCCGTCGGCATGCTGGTGGCCGGTTTGCTGAT
Organism: beta proteobacterium L13; assembly: GCA_000335715.1. GTDB lineage: Bacteria > Pseudomonadota > Gammaproteobacteria > Burkholderiales > Chromobacteriaceae > Vogesella. Next base: position 11,466 of record AMYZ01000014.1, on the reverse strand, counting down.
CACCGGCGGCTGGGCCAGCCATAGCGTGTTCGGCTGGCCGTCCCTGGACAATATCGTGGTGAACGACAGTGGCGTCGGCCCGTGGCTCATCGCTGCCGGCCCGCGTGACGGTACGCCACCACGGATACGCATCGAAAGCGATCATGGCGAAACGGTGCGGATCGAGCCGGACCCAGCCAGCGGCAAGCTGGTGATCGAGGCGCGCGATGGCGACGAGCACTTCCGCCTGGAGCGCGACGCCAGTGGCCAGTTGTCGCAGCTGCGTATCGGTGATGGTGTCGACAGCATCGAGCTGAGCGGCCTGCCCAAAGCGTCGTCTGGCAGTGTGCTGGTGTTCGGGCTGGTGCTCACCCTGCTGGGCCTGATCGGCAGCATACTGGGCTGGAAAGTGTTGCGCTGGGTGTGGCACGGCACCGGCCGCTGGCTGCGCTGGCAGCAGCGCCTGGTAGCGGGCGAGGCGGCAGTACGGTAGGCTGCGGCCAACCTTCGACACCGGAGCACGCATGGAAACCCGCTGGCTGGAAGACTTTCTGGTATTGGCCGAAACCGGCAGTTTCACCCGCTCGGCCGAGCTGCGCCACCTCACGCAGCCGGCGTTTTCCCGCCGCATCAAGGCGCTGGAAAACTGGCTGGGCGCCGACCTGATCGACCGCACCACCTGGCCCACGCGGCTGACGCCGGCCGGTGAGCTGCTGCAGGAAAAAGCACGCCTGCTGGTGGGCGAGCTGTCCAGCACGCGCAGCCTGCTGCGCGGCCTGCAGCAGGCTGACGCGGCCACGCTGACGCTGGCGGTGCCGCATACGCTGTCGTTCGGCTTTGTGCCGCGCTGGCTGGCCGACGAGCAGGCCACGCTGGGCGAGGTGGCCTGGCGCCTGCTGGCGCATAACGTGCACGACGCGGTGATCGCGCTGACCGAAGGCAACGCCGACCTGCTGCTGTGCTACCACCACCCGCGCCACCCGGTGGAGCTGCCGGACAGCCGTTACCACGGCCTGCGCCTTGGCAGCGAAACGCTACAGCCGTTCTGCCGCGCCGAGCACGGCCAACCCTTGTGGCAGCTGCCTGGCAGCGACGGCGCGCCGCTGCCGTTTCTGGCCTACGGCCCCAATGCCTACTTTCGCCGCATGGTGGAACTGATCATCCAGCGCGCACCGCAGCCCTGCCTGCTGCAGCAGCGCTTCGAAACCGACATGGCCGAAGGCCTGAAGGCGATGGTGCTGGAAGGCCACGGCGTGGCGTTCTTGCCGCAGAGCGCGGTGCAGCGCGAGCTGGCCGCCGGGCAGCTGGCGGCTGCCGGCGGCGAGGCGTGGTCGCTGCAAATGGAAATCCGCGTCTACCGCGATGCGCGGCGCGAGCTGCCGCAGCTGGATGCGCTGTGGCAAGGGTTGGCCGCACGCTACCCGGCGGTGTGAGCGTGGGGTGAGCGGGCTATCCGGGCGGGTACTCCTACGTATGTTCGCGTTCGCCAGCAGTTTGCCAGCCTGGTGAACCCGGCACGCTACACACAATCCATGTGGTGGATGTCTTTGCCTGTGTTCAATCGGTGTCTGTTTCGCCCAATATCCTGGCACGTTGGCCGCAAAAAGCCGCCATTTGCCAGATCATGCAAATCTTGCATGATCCTATCGCCATTCGGAATTGGCCGCCGCCATAGGGCTGCCGCTACAGTGCACGCACTCCACAAAAAGCAAAAGACAACACCTATGACCACCCGCCTGGAACACGATCTGCTGGGGGACCGCGAGGTCCCGGCACACGCCTACTGGGGCGTGCACACCCTGCGTGCTATCGAAAACTTCCCCATCACCGGCCAGACCATCGCCAGCTACGGCGACCTGATCCGTGCATTGGCGGTGATCAAGCAGGCTGCCGCGCTGGCTAACCACCAGCTGGGCATTCTGGCCGATCACCACAAGGAAGCCATCGTGCTGGCCTGCGAGGAAATCCGCGCCGGCAAGCTGCACGACCAGTTTGTGGTAGACGTGATCCAGGGCGGTGCGGGCACCTCCACCAATATGAACGCCAACGAGGTGATCGCCAACCGCGCGCTGGAGCTGTTGGGCCACGGCAAGGGCGAATACCAGCACCTGCACCCCAACGAGCACGTTAACATGGGCCAGAGTACCAATGACGTGTACCCCACCGCGCTGCGCCTGGCCACCTTCTGGGGCGTACAGCGCCTGCTGGCGGCCATGGCCCGCCTGCGCGACGCCTTCGACGACAAGGCCGACGAATTTGCCGACGTGCTGAAGATGGGCCGCACCCAGCTGCAGGACGCGGTACCGATGACCCTGGGCCAGGAATTCCGCACCTACGCCGTGATGCTGGGTGAAGACGAACAACGCCTGTACGAAGCCAGCGCCCTGATGCTGGAAATCAACCTGGGCGCCACCGCGATCGGCACCGGCATTACCGCGCACCCGGACTACACCCCGCTGGTGTGCGAGAAGCTGTCGGCGCTGACTGGCCTGGCGCTGGAAACCGCGCCCAACCTGATCGAAGCTACCCAGGACTGCGGCGCCTTCGTGCAGCTATCCGGCGTGCTCAAGCGCGTGGCGGTGAAGCTGTCCAAGAGCTGCAACGACTTACGCCTGTTGTCTTCCGGCCCGCGAGCCGGCCTGGGCGAGATCAACCTGCCGGCGCGCCAGGCGGGTTCGTCCATCATGCCGGGCAAGGTGAACCCGGTGATTCCGGAAGTGGTGACCCAGGTGGCCTACGAGGTGATCGGTAACGACATGACCGTCACCATGGCGGCCGAGGCCGGCCAGCTGCAGCTGAACGCCTTCGAGCCGGTGATTGCCTACAGCCTGTTCCGCAGCGTCAGCCACCTGGCCGCCGCCTGCGACACGCTGCGCGATAACTGCGTGGTAGGCATTACCGCCAACCGCGACTATCTGCTGGACACCGTACACCGCTCGGTGGGCCTGGTGACCGCGCTGAACCCCTACATTGGCTACGCCGCTGCCACCGAGGTGGCCACCGAAGCGCACCAGAGCGGTGGCAGCGTGTACGACATCGTGCTGCGCCGTGGCCTGTTGACCCGCGAGCAGCTGGACACCGTGCTGCAGCCGGCAGCCCTGACCAGCCCGCGCTGGCTCACGCTGTAAAGATTCCCTCTCTCTTGAATGTGATGTGAAGTTTGGCCGCCCTACCGCAAGGTATGGCGGCATTTTTTTGCCTGCACATCGCCCGATCTGGGCGGGTACGATTGCGCAATTTGTCATGCGAACTTGCATGTTTATTGCTCTGCATGCGCAGTGGCTGCCACAAGCTTGCCCGCGCTGGCAGAGCCCGCCGCTTTGGCCGGCCTGCTTGTGCTGTGGTGCGGGATTTGCCTGATTACAGCACGCCCGCTTTCTGTTTTAATGCCAGCCCTGCGCGGCAGGCTTGCCCCTGCGGCCGGATAAAAACAAGCGCTACGGTGCTGATGTACTGCCCGGCAATGACCGGAGCGGACACTACAAAGGATTAATTTCACAAAGCAATACAGGGAAATACCGTGAAACTTAATCGATTGACCAAGATGATCCTGGCCGCCATGGTGCTGGGTATCATTGCCGGCTACGGCTGGCGTGAAATGGCTGGTAGCGAAGAAGCGATCAAATCGTTTGCCGACCAGCTGTCCATTCTGACCGACATCTTCCTGCGCCTGATCAAGATGATCATTGCGCCACTGGTGTTCTCTACCCTGGTGGTGGGTATTGCCCGCATGGGTGATTCGGCTACCGTTGGCCGCATTGGTGCCAAGGCGATGGGCTGGTTTGTGACCGCCTCGCTGGTATCGCTGCTGCTGGGCCTGGTGATGGTGAACCTGCTGAAGCCGGGCGTGGGCCTGGGCCTGCCGCTGCCGGAAGTGACCGCCAGCTCGGGTATCGAGAAAGGCGCGCTGACGCTGAAAGACTTCATCAGCCACCTGATTCCGAAGAGCGTGTTTGACGCGCTGGCCAAGAACGAAATCCTGGCCATCGTGGTGTTTTCGCTGTTCTTCGGCACCGCTGCCTCGGCTATCGGCGACAAGGCCAAAGGCCTGATCGACGCTATCGACGCCGTGGCGCACATCATGCTGAAAGTCACCGGCTACGTGATGAACTTCGCCCCCTTTGCCGTGTTTGCCGCGATTGCCGGCATGGTAGCCAAAGAAGGCCTGGGCATCCTGTCTACCTACGGCAGCTTCATGGCGCAGTTCTACCTGTCGCTGGGCCTGCTGTGGCTGGCACTGCTGGGCATGGGCTCGCTATTCCTGAAACGCCGTGTACTGGAGCTGCTACGCGCCATCCGCGAACCGGCACTGCTGGCGTTCTCCACGGCCAGCTCGGAAGCCGCCTACCCGAAAACCCTGGACCGCCTGAAGCGTTTTGGTTGTAGCGACCGCATCGCCAGCTTTGTGCTGCCGATGGGCTACTCGTTCAACCTGGACGGCTCGATGATGTACTGCACCTTTGCCACCATCTTCATCGCCCAGGCCTACGGTATCGACCTGAGTCTGTCGCAGGAAATCACCATGCTGCTGATCCTGATGGTGACCTCCAAAGGCATGGCCGGTGTGCCGCGTGCTTCGCTGGTGGTGATTGCCGCCACGCTGGCGCAGTTCAATATTCCGGAAGCCGGCCTGCTGTTGCTGCTGGGTGTGGACCACTTCCTGGACATGGGCCGCTCCGCTACCAACGTACTGGGCAACGCTATCGCAGCCTGCGTGGTCGCCAAGAGCGAAAAAGAGCTGGGCGCTGCCCAGCCGGTGCTGGATGAAGACGACGACATCGACCCGCAGCCGCGCCGCGAACCCGAGATGGAACCGGCATTTGCCAAACAGGGCTAATGCCCCGACACTGTCGGCTGGACAACGATGGACGCATCATGAAAAGCGATGAACGCTATCTGACCCAGCCGCAGCTGGCAGAACTGGCCAGCCAGGTACAACAGTATCTGGCGGGTGAACACGAGGTAGAGCTGGGCGGTTTTGACGCCCAGGCGCTGGTCTTGCTGGTGGCCGACCGTATTGGCCCGGCCATCTATAACAAGGCGCTGGCCGATGCACGCAGTGCGCTGGATACGCGCATGGAGTCGCTGCAATCTGCCCTGTGGGAGCTGGAGCGCAGCTAGTGCACCGTTACTGCCCTAGTCTGGTACAAAAAAGGTTGGCCGCATGCCGTCACGGTGTGCGGCCAACCTTTTTTCATGTTGCTGTATCAAGAAAAAAGCCTGCCGGGTGGCAGGCTTTTTGGCGGGTAGCCTATGGCTTACCAGGCGCTATGCCATACGTCCAGCAGGCCGCTGACTTCTACGCCGGATACTTCGCTGCGGCCTTTGAGCCAGGCAGCCAGTGCAGCCTGTACTTCGGCGGTCACTTTCACGCCGTTTACCGGGAACACGATGCCATCGAGCTGGCCATCGCTAAAGTGGCCACCAAAGCTCACGCCTTGTGCGTCAACCGCTTCCAGCCAGCCGTTCAGGAAAGCATCGTTGGCCGCATCGTCCAGGCCTGCCAGTGCCGCAACGACGGTAAAGCCCAGCTCCTGGAACTCGCCCACGCGCAGTTTCTTGCGTTGGCGTGGCGACAGGCGTTTCAGACGGTTTGGCGAGTTCGGGTTGGTCATGGTGGGACTCCGGTTAAAAACAATCAGGCCGCGATGATAGCGCGGCCTGATTGGCTTGTGTGGTTAAACTTAGAAGATGGGGAAGTCGAAGGTTTTGGGGTGGCGCTGCCCGGTAGCGTGATGGTGATCGTCAGCGTATCCGGCGCCGTGGCAGCCGTGCCGCAGGTAACACCTGTGGCAAGGCCTAGGTTGGTAGTGTATGTCTCAGGCCGGTCTACCTGGTTGCCGATGGTGTGCGACGTGGTGCCGGAGAGCGCCGCACTGGCCGCGGCTGCGGTCGTCGTGACGCTGAAGGCAACCGTAGTACCAGCAGGCAAGGTATTTGCGAAAATGTCTGCCGGTGTATAGCTGACTGTGGCGCTGCTGGCCGGGCATAGGTCGAAATTGCTCAGCCCTGCAGCTCCTTTGGCTGGGATGTGGATGAGACTGTTGTTGCTGATACCCCATATGATTTCTGTGGTGCGTCGCAGGTGTACGGTTGAGGCGGCGCGGCCATCCGAACGGGCGACACCATCAAAAAAACCATTGCCCACTTCATCGTGGATACCGTTACCGTTGATGTCCAGATAAAATTCGGAGTAACTGTTGCCAGCAACAGTCAGCCAGCTTTGTGCTTTGTTAGCGGTAGTTCTGGCCTGGCCAGGGCGGGCATCGAGAAATGCCTCGGGCAGGTCGTAGTTGCTGACAAACTCACCAGTGTCGAATACGCCGTTGCTGTTTTTGTCGTCAAAGCTTTCTTCGCCTTGCATGTAGGCCAACACGGTCTGGCGGCCGGCATCCACCAGTGCGTTACGGAAACCGCTGCTCAGCAGGGTGACGTTGCAGCTACCTGCTGTCATGCTGCACTTGGAGGTGATGGTGCCGATACCGCCCTCGGTAACAAAATTGACTGTGGTGCCGTCTGGTACCGGATTGCCTTGGCGGTCGGATGCTCGTGCAGTAAGAGTAATGCTGACGCCGTCGGTGTTATAGAACGCCGGGTTGTAGTTGGAAACTGAAAGCGAGAAGCCATTCTGATGCGGAAGGCCGGTGCTGATAGCAAGCTGGCTGGACTGGGCGCTGTATTTACCGGCTGTCGCGGTTACCCGCACTGGGGTAGGTACGGTACCAGATATGACGCGCGCGGTGGCAACGCCGCTGCTATCGGTTACAGCCTGGCTTGATTGAAGTGCCAAGCCGCCCACTGCGGTATTCAATGAGAACTTGACCGTTTCACCTGCCAGTGGCTGATTCAAGGCGTCTTTCACCAGAAACTTCACCTCAGCCTGCGTTTCACCTTCCCCGCCTTGATAGACAAGCACATCAGGCGTGGCCGAACTGAAACTGATAGATGCGGCTTTCGATACGCTGCTCGTTGTTCCGCTTGAGCTACCAGTACTACTGCCACCAGCACTTTGCGTGGCAGTCTGCCCTGAGCTGCCCCCGCCACCCCCGCCGCCGCCGCAGCCTGTCAGTGCGAGTGCAGTGCACAAAGTTGTCAGAAAAAATGCCTGATGTAGCCTGGTAGGGTGGGGTGCCACGATGAGCCTCGCTTGTTGCGTCGGGTTAAAATGGCCGAAGCGGTATGTGGTGATTCGCTCCGGCCATCAAGCTGTCGGCATCATTTTATTGGCATGTCGCAACATTGCGCTACATTTCTATGTGTTACAGACCCAGTTCCTGCCAGATGCTATCGATACGGGCCGACACTGCGGCACTCATACTGATGGTTGTGCCCCATTCGCGGTTTGTTTCACCCGGAAGCTTGTTGGTGGCGTCCAGCCCCATTTTGCCCCCCAGGCCGGAGATCGGGCTGGCGAAATCCAGATAGTCGATCGGCGTATTCTCGATCAGCGTGGTATCGCGTACCGGGTCCATGCGGGTAGTGATGGCCCAGATCACTTCTTTCCAGTCGCGCGTGTTCACGTCATCGTCCACCACCACGATGAATTTGGTGTACATGAACTGGCGCAGGAAGCTCCAGCAGCCCATCATCACGCGCTTGGCGTGGCCGGGGTACTGTTTCTTGATGCTGATCACCGCCATGCGGTAGCTGCAACCTTCCGGTGGCAGGTAGAAGTCCACGATCTCGGGAAACTGCTTCTGCAGGATGGGTACGAATACTTCGTTCAGCGCCACGCCCAGAATGGCGGGTTCGTCCGGCGGTTTGCCGGTGTAGGTGCTGTGGTACACCGGGTTCTCGCGCATGGTGATGCGGTCGATGGTGAATACCGGGAAGCTGTCCTGCTCGTTGTAGTAGCCGGTGTGGTCGCCATACGGGCCTTCCATCGCCATATCATTGGGGTGGATGTGGCCTTCCAGCACGATTTCGGCACTGGCCGGTACTTGCAGATCAGAGCCAATGCACTTTACCAGCTCGGTGCGGCTGCCGCGCAGCAGGCCGGCAAACTGGTATTCGGACAGCGTATCCGGCACCGGGGTCACCGCGCCCAGGATGGTGGCCGGGTCGCAGCCCAGCACCACGGCAACCGGGTAAGGCTTGTCAGGGTTGGCCGCACGGAATTCACGGTAGTCCAGCGCGCCGCCGCGGTGCGCCAGCCAGCGCATGATCACGCGGTTGCGGCCGATGACTTGCTGGCGGTAGATACCCAGGTTTTGCCGCTTCTTGTGCGGGCCGCGGGTAACGGTGAGGCCCCAGGTAATCAGCGGGGCCACGTCGCCCGGCCAGCAATGCTGGATAGGCAGGCGCGACAGGTCTACCTCGTCGCCTTCCCACACGATTTCCTGGCAGGGGGCTTTGCGCACTTCTTTTGGTGCCATCGACAATACCTGCTTCAGCAGCGGCAACTTGTCCCAGGCATCGCGAAAGCCTTTTGGCGGCTCCGGCTCTTTCAGGTAAGCCAGCGTCTGGCCGATTTCGCGCAGCGCCATCACGTCACTGGCACCCATACCCATGGCCACGCGTTTGGGGGTACCGAACAGGTTGGCCAGCACCGGGATGTCGTAGCGTTTGTCGCCGGCTTGCGGCTGGGTAAACAGTAGGGCAGGGCCGCCGGCTTTGAGCACGCGGTCGCCGATTTCGGTCATTTCCAGGTGGGGGGAGACAGGGTGGGTAATGCGTTTGAGCTCGCCCTGTGCCTCAAGCTGGGACATGAAGTCCCTCAAGTCGTGATATTTCATGATTTTTTCATGATCTAGCGCAAAAACGATGGTGCGGCGCAAGGTTAATCTAGGTTCTGACGTCGCAAGCTACTGTCCGCAGTGAGTCAAGTCAATAAGCGGACACGCAAGCGAACGATTTTTGCTAGCTACCCGCTTGGAGATAATGATGAAAAAGCTTGCTATTGCTGCTCTGGCTACCCTGCTGACTTCCAGTGCCTTCGCTGCCCAGGGTGATATCCTGGCGCGCTTCCGCGTGACCAATGTGAACCCGGAGACTTCTGTAGATAAAACTCTGGAAGCACTGAAAGTAGATGTAAAAGACGACACCATCCCTGAAGTCGACTTCACCTACATGCTGACCAACAATGTTGGCGTAGAGCTGATTCTGGGTACATCCAAGCACACCCTGACTGCCGGTGGTGCCGATATCGGTTCCGTTAAAGTACTGCCGCCAACCGTTACTGCCCAGTATCACTTCAACCCGCAAGGGGAGTTCCGCCCATACGTGGGTGCCGGTGTGAACTACACCCGCTTCTATAGCCTGAAAGACAAGTCCGGTCTGAAACTGACCGTAGACAAAAATAGCTTTGGCCCAGCGCTGCAAGTAGGTATGGATACCCCGCTGACCAAAGACATTTTCCTGAACTTTGATGTGAAAAAAATCTGGATCAAAACCAAGGTTAAAGCCGGTGGCGCCGATGCTGGCACCCTGGACATCAACCCGCTGGTTACCAGCGTAGGTATCGGTACCAAGTTCTAATACTTGCGTTATCGTGTGAAAAAAGGGCACTCCGGTGCCCTTTTTATTTGTTTGTAAACACCCCCATATGGCCTGTGGCCAGCTTGTCAGCCCATGGGGTGCTGGGTATGCTGTACTTGTTCATCCATCCGGAAGTTCCTGTTCAATGACCGCGCAAACCGGCCGCGCCACCCATAGTCACGTTGCGCTTTATGCGGCGCTGGTCAATGCCGTGGTGATCTTCTTTCTCAGCCTGTACCCCTTTACTGGCTGGGCTTATTCCGGGCGGCCGTTTTTCGAATTTCTTACTTACCCGCTGCCGTTTTACTTCCGCTTTTTTGATAATGCGGCCAACGTTGTCATCTATATTCCCTATGGTTTCAGCCTGGCGTTGTTGCTGTTGCCTCGCTGGCAGTCATTTCTGCTGGCTATCTTCGTGGCGAGTCTCACCAGTATCGGTGTCGAGTTCCTGCAAGAATTCCTGCCCATGCGCGTGGCTTCCAATCTGGATGTGCTGTGCAATGTTGCCGGCGCATGCATTGGCGCCACGCTGGCTGTATCACCACTGTTTCGCCGCCAGTGGCACCACCTCAAGCAATGGCGCCGCCGCCACTTTGCCGACCATAGCGCGGTAGATTACGGGCTGCTGCTGCTGGGGCTTTGGTTTATCACGCAGCTCAATCCCGCCATGCCCTTGTTTGGCGTGGTGGCTTATCCGCAAGGCCTGCCGCAGCCCTATGTTTCGCCGCTGGACAACCCGCGGCTGTTCCTGTTTCTGGTTGAGGCAGGCGGCGCCATGGCCAATATGCTGGCGGCCTGCCTGTTCATGACCAGCTTATTGCGGCAGAAGGTCGATCGCTTTAAAGCCATCCTGTTACTGCTTGCCGGTATCTGGTTTTGCAAGATGTTGGCCGCCGGTGTGTTGCTTAAACCCTTCGCGCTGTTTCAGTGGATCAACCCGCACCTGGTTACCGGCCTGACTGCCGGCTTCCTGCTGCTGTGGTTTTTTGCCGGTCGGTCACGTTTCGCGCAAACCATCACTGCCATACTGGCATTGTTGCTGGCGCAGTTTGCCGCTACCTTGTGGCCGCTCAGCGAGGTGCAGTCCGACTTTCTGTCACTGTTCCGCTGGCCATACGGGCATCTGCTCAATATGAGTGCGTTACTGGATTTTCTTTCAGACTTGTGGCCGGCAGCCGCATTGGTTTGCCTGTTGTTTTCTTGCTGGCAGCAACTAAATCCGCCGCAGATCAAACAGTGAGGTGATGCGCCAGTCCACCCAGGCAGGTTTGCGGTACTGGTGGCTCAGCCATACGGTACGCATGCCCAGTCGCTTCGCTGTTTTCAGGTTGGCCGCAGAATCTTCCACCATGATACAGCGCCCTGCATCCAGACCTGCCTGGCGCAGAACCCTGGTATACGCTGCTACCCGTGGCTTGGGCGTCAAGCCAAAACTGTCCATACCAAAACAGCCCTCAATCTGTGCCTCTATCCCCAAGTGGCGCACGATTGCTTCCACATAATGCTGAGGGCCGTTGGAGAATACCCATTTGCGCCCATTGAGGCGCCTCATCCACTGAGGCAGTTGCGTGCTGGTTTCAATCAACGGCAACAAGCTTTCCATAGGGTGTGTCTGCGCCAGGAAATGGTGTGGGGCAATACCATGGTGCCGCTGCAAGCCTGCTAGCGTTGCACCATAACGCTGCCAGTACTCTGTGCGCAGCCTGTCAGCCTCTGCTCGTACCACGCCAACATTGCGGCATATATAGCTAGTCATGTACTCGTTAATCATGGGAAAAACCGCCGCACCGGCATGGTGTAGCGTGTCATCCAGGTCAAAAAGCCAGTGTGGCGCGTGCTTGCTGCTGGTCATTTACTGTTACATCCAATCGGAAAGTGCGCCAGTTTATGGGGCAATCCAAAAAAAATCGCGGTCTTTTTTCTTCGCAATCAGTGGTTTGCTGGGGTTGTAGTAAAAAACATTGCAATAAGTGTTGACGCCCTTTGGCTGTCTGGGTATAGTTCGCCTCC
>AMYZ01000013.1 GCA_000335715.1 beta proteobacterium L13 | reverse complement strand
CCAGCCTGGTGCTGGGTTTTTTATTTGTCTTTGATATGCAAAAGCAGCACAAAACAAAGCCACCCACGGCAAGACCGGGGTGGCTTTTAATATCGCTGCCAGCACAGGCAGCCGTTGCAGCAATCAGGCTGGCAGATACGGCAACACCGACCACAGCACCAGCACGGCAAACAGCGCTGCCACCACATCGTCCAGCATCACGCCAAAACCGCCGTGTACGCGAGCATCCAGCCAGCGTATCGGCCACGGCTTGACGATATCGAACACACGAAACGCCAGCAATGCGGCCAACCATGCCACGGGCGTCGCCGGCACCGCCGCCAGCACCAGCAGCATAGCCACGATTTCGTCCCACACGATATGGCCGCTATCGGCCACCCCCAGCGCCCGGCCGGTCACGCCGCACACCCACACGCCCAGCACAAACAGCGGCAGCGCCAGCCAGGCCAGCATCACGCCCTGCACACCGGCCAGGTGCAAACCCGCCGCCAGCGGCAAGGCGGCAATACTGCCCCAGGTACCCGGCGCAGGCGTAATCAGCCCGCTACCAAAGCCCAGCGCCAGAAAATGCGCCGGGTGCCGCAGCAAAAAGCGCACGTCCGGCTTAGGCAAAGTGGTCATAACCCAACCTTTCCAGCGCCACCGCCTGCCCATCGGCAGCCAGCAGGCGTAAACCCTCACCCGCCACAATGCGGCCAACCTTGTGCACCGCCACACCAGCCTGCGCGGCAGCAGCCTGCACCGCCGCCGCCTGCGCAGGGGCCGCAGTAAAGCACAATTCGTAATCATCCCCACCCGCCGCGATGGCCGCCAGCCAGCGGCTACGCTCGGCCGCGAGCTGCGGGTGCGTGGGCAAGGCATCCACCCACACCTCGGCACTGACGCCGGAGCGCGCCAGAATGTGAGACAGGTCTGCCGCAAAGCCGTCGGACACGTCCAGCGCCGCGCGCGCGACGCCCAGCAAGGCGCGCCCCAGCGCCACGCGTGGCTGCGGGCGCTCCAGCCTCAGCAGGCAATCGGCCGGCAGCATCTCGGCGCCACCCGACAGCCGCTGCTGCAAGGCGGCAGCGGCCAGACCCAGCTGGCCTGACACCCAGATATCGTCGCCCGGCTGCGCAGCATCGCGGCGCAGCGCCTGGCCGTGCGGCGTTTCGCCAAAGATGGTCACCGACAGCGTCAGCGGGCCGCGCGTGGTATCGCCACCCACCACGCTGACGCCATGCTCGGCCGCCAGGCCAAAAAAGCCGCGCGCAAACGCGGCAGCCCAGGCTTCATCCAGCCGTGGCAGTGCCAGTGCCAGTGTCACCCAGCGCGGGGTAGCGCCCATGGCGGCCATATCGGACAGATTCACCGCCAGCGCCTTGCGCCCCAAGGCCTCCGGGCAGACATCGGCAAAAAAATGGCGCCCTTCTACCAGCATGTCGGTAGACACGTGCAAGTCGCAGCCCAGGGTTGGCCGCACAATGGCCGCATCATCGCCCACGCCCAGCACCGCATTGGGCGCGGCGCGGGTAAAGTGCCGCCGTATCAGATCAAATTCGGTCATCCCGTTATCACCACACTGGCCACAAGCCTGCTTGCGGCCAACCTTTGAAAAAACCTACTCCGCCACCCGGCCATGGCCAGGACAAACCATTGCCCGGATAAGACCGTAGCCCGGATAAGCCGCAGGCGCATCCGGGGAGCAAACCAATAAAAAAGCCCGGCAAGGCCGGGCTCTGGCAGTACAGCCCGCAGGCTGCAGCAATATCAGTCTGCCTGGCGGCGGCTACGGATAGCCTTGACTTCGTCGGCGCGCACGTCGGCAGCCAGCTTGTCCAGTACGCCGTTAACGAATTTGTGGCCGTCGGTGCCGCCAAAGGTTTTGGCGATTTCGATGGCTTCGTTGATGATGACCGGGCACGGGGTCTGCGGGTGCGAGATCAGCTCGAAAGCTGCCATCAGCATGATGGCGCGCTCTACCGGGCTGACTTCGGCGGCATCGCGCTCGTAGTAAGGCACCAGGTATTTGGACAGGTCGGCGGCGTCGCGCAGTACACCAAACAGGATTTCGCGGAACAGGGCTTCGTCGGCTTTCACGAAGTAGTCATTTTCGCGCAGGTGCTTTTCAATCAGCGATGCCGGGCGGTCGGCATTCAGCTGCCACTCGTAAATACCCTGTACGGCATACTCACGGGCGCGGCGGCGGGCGGTTTTCATTACAGCTTTCCTTGTATCTAAAGAGCAGGCGCGGCAGCTTAGCCGCGCAGGGTCTTGTGCAGATTGACCATCTCTACAGCCACCTGGGCGGCTTCACGGCCTTTTACCGACATGCGGACTTCGGCCTGCTCGTCGTTTTCGGTGGTGAGAATGGCGTTGGCAATCGGGATGCCGGCGTCCAGGCCCACGCGGGTAATGCCCGCGCCGGATTCATTGGACACCAGCTCAAAGTGATAGGTCTCACCGCGAATTACCGCGCCCAGCGCGATCAGCGCGTCAAAGCGGCCTGTTTTTGCCATGGTTTGCAGCACCAGCGGGGCTTCCAGCGCGCCCGGCACGGTGGCCAGGGTCACGTCGGCGGGCGCCACGCCCAGTGCTTGCAGCTCGGCCAGGCAGGCATCACGCAGACCATGACAAACCAGCTCGTTAAAGCGGCACATTACCACGCCAATCTTCAGACCTTTGCCGGAAAGATCAGGGGTAATACGGTTTACTTGGTCCAGCATGCGGTTCTCCTTGCGGCGACAGCCAAATCTAGAAAGGGGCGTATTTTAATCCAAATCCACGTGCACGTGTTCAGGTTGCACAAAGCCGGTCACCTCCAGACCAAAACCGGTCATGGACGGCAGGCTGACCGGCGAGGCCATCAGCTTCATCTTGCCCACGCCCAGTGCGCGCAGCATTTGTGCGCCAATGCCGAAGGTCTTGCTGTCCCAGCGCTGACGCGGGCCTTTTTCCGCCTGCTCGGGCAGCGCGCGCGCCAGGATGTCGGCGCCGGATTCGGGGCGGTGCAGCAGGATCACCACGCCGCAGCCGCGCTCGCTGATTTCTTCCAGCGCGTTGGGAATAGTCCAGCTGTGCTTGCCGGACAGCGGGTCCAGCAGGTCCATCACCGACAGCGGCTCGTGCACGCGCACCAGCGTTTCCTTGTCGGCGCGAGGTTGGCCGCATACCAGCGCCAGGTGGGTGGCTCGGGTCAGTACGTCCTGAAATACGTGCAGCTGGAACGCACCAAACGGCGTTTCAGCCAGGCGCTGCCCTACCTGTTCGACAAAGCACTCGGTACGGCTGCGGTAGTGGATGAGGTCGGCAATGGTGCCGACTTTCAGGTTGTGCTCGCGGGCGAACTCCAGCAGCTCCGGCAGGCGTGCCATGGTGCCGTCGTCGTTCATGATTTCGCAGATCACCGAGGCAGGCTCCAGCCCGGCCAGGCGCGACAGGTCGCAGCCGGCTTCGGTATGGCCGGCGCGCACCAGCACGCCGCCCTTTTGCGCTTTCAGCGGGAACACGTGGCCAGGCTGCACGATGTCGGTGGGGCGCGCATCACGCGCCACCGCCACCAGCGTGGTGTGGGCACGGTCGGCGGCGGAAATGCCGGTGGTCACGCCCTCGGCCGCCTCGATGGACACGGTAAAGTTGGTGCCGAAGCTGGTGCCGTTATTGGTGGCCATCATCGGCAGATTCAGCTGCTTGCAGCGCTCTTCGGAGAGGGTAAGACAGATCAGGCCGCGGCCGTACTTGGCCATGAAGTTGATGGCTTCCGGGGTAACGTGCTCGGCGGCCATCACCAGGTCGCCTTCGTTTTCGCGGTCTTCCGCGTCCATCAACACCACCATTTTGCCGGCCTTGATGTCGGCAATGATTTCCTGGATAGGGGCAATGCTCATTGTGTCGTCCTTCCCGCACGCCTGCGGCGCGCCTGGCTGCTATGGAGCATGGCGCCACGCGCCATGCAGGAGTAATTCATTTATAGATGGGGCTACCCGGCCGGCAATCAAGCGCCGCGTGCGGCCAACACGCGCTCTACGGTGTCGACAATGGCCTGGGTTTGCGGGTCGATTTCAATATTCACCACATCGCCCACCTGGCGTACGCCCAGCAGCGTGCGCTGCAGCGTTTCCGGGATCAGATTCACGCAGAAGCCGTCGTCGCGCACGTCGCCAATGGTCAGGCTGCAGCCGTCTACACCGATATAGCCTTTGATCAGCACGTACTTCATCAGTTCGCGCGGCAGGGTGAACCACAGCGTGCGGTTGTCCGGGCTGCTGATAATGTCGCTCACGGTAGCGGTGCTGATGATGTGGCCGGACATGCTGTGGCCGCCGATGTCATCGCCAAAGCGCGCTGCGCGTTCCACGTTCACCGCGTCGCCGGCTTGCAGGCGGCCGAGGTTGGTCAGGCGCAGTGTTTCGGCGATCAGGTCAAAACTCACCACGTCGCCGTCGATGGCGGTTACGGTGAGGCAGCAGCCGTTGTGTGCCACCGAGGCGCCGATCTGCAGGCCCGGCAGCAGCGCCGCCGGCAGGCGTACCTTGTGGGTACGAAACTGGTTTTTTTCTTCCACCGCCACCACAGTGGCCATGCCCTGCACGATACCGGTAAACATTCTGCTGGCTCCGCAAACATCCGAAAACACGATTGTACCGTGTTGCACTGCAAATACGAGGCGATACGCGGCAAAAGGTTGGCCGCATAGCCCGCTGCGGCTTCTATGAAACCGCCAGAATGCAGTACAATCGCCTGTTTTTCCGAATCTTTACCAGACGAGCATCCATGTCCGCCGAACTGACCCGCATTGCCGAAGAAGTTGCGCAGCGCCGCACCTTCGCCATCATCTCCCACCCTGACGCCGGTAAAACCACGCTGACCGAAAAGCTGTTGCTGTTTTCGGGCGCCATCCAGATGGCAGGCACGGTAAAAGGCAAGAAGGGCGGCAAGTTTGCCACTTCCGACTGGATGGAAATCGAGAAGCAGCGCGGCATTTCGGTGGCCTCGTCGGTGATGCAGTTCGACTACCGCGACCACACGGTGAACCTGCTGGACACCCCAGGCCACCAGGACTTCTCGGAAGATACCTACCGCGTACTGACCGCGGTGGATAGCGCACTGATGGTGATCGACGCGGCCAAGGGCGTGGAAGAGCAAACCATCAAGCTGCTGAACGTTTGCCGCCTGCGTAATACCCCTATCGTCACCTTCATGAACAAGTACGACCGTGAAGTGCGCGATAGCCTGGAGCTGCTGGACGAAGTGGAAAACGTGCTGAAGATCCGCTGCGCGCCCATCACCTGGCCTATCGGCATGGGCAAGGCCTTCCGCGGCGTGTACAGCCTGCTGTCTGACGAAGTCATCCTGTTTGAAGCCGGCAGCGAAAAGCTGATTACCGACATCGAGGTGATCAAGGGTATCGACAACCCGCGCCTGGACGAACTGTTCCCGCTGGAAATGGAACAGCTGCGCATGGAGATCGAGCTGGTACAAGGCGCCTCCAACGAGTGGAACCTGGAAGAATTCCTGGCCGGCGAGCTGACGCCGGTGTTCTTTGGCTCGGCTATCAACAACTTCGGTATCCGCGAGATTCTGGACGCGCTGATCAACTGGGCGCCGGCCCCGCAGCTGCGCGACGCCACCGTGCGCGACGTGGCGCCGACCGAAGGCAAGTTCTCCGGCTTCGTGTTCAAGATCCAGGCCAATATGGACCCGAAACACCGTGACCGCATCGCCTTCCTGCGCGTGTGTTCCGGCCGCTTCGAGCGTGGCATGAAGATGAAGCACCTGCGCCTGAACCGTGACATCGCCGCCTCGTCGGTGGTGACCTTCATGTCGCACGACCGCGAAATCGTGGAAGAAGCTTTTGCCGGCGACATCATCGGCATCCCCAACCACGGCAATATCCAGATCGGTGACAGCTTCTCCGAAGGCGAAGAGCTGACCTTTACCGGCATTCCGTTCTTTGCGCCGGAAATGTTCCGCAGCGTGCGCATCAAGAACCCGCTCAAGCTCAAGCAGCTGCAAAAAGGCCTGCAACAGCTGGGTGAAGAAGGCGCGGTACAGGTATTCAAGCCGCACAACGGCGGCGACCTGATTCTGGGTGCCGTGGGTGTGCTGCAGTTTGAAGTGGTCGCCAGCCGCCTGGCCGCCGAATACGGTGTGGACGCGGTGTTCGAATCGTGCAGCATCTGGTCGGCACGCTGGTTCAGCTGCAACGACCGCAAGAAGCTGGAAGAATTCGGCAACGCGCTGACCATGAACATTGCCACCGACGCCGGCGGCAACCTGGCCTACCTGGCACCGAACCGCGTGAACCTGGCACTGACGCAGGAGCGCTGGCCGGACATCGTGTTCCACGAAACCCGTGAGCACGCTGTCAAACTGAACGACTGATGCCGGTAACCCTGCCCATGCCCGCCTGGCTCGCACCCATCCTGCACGATTACGGCGCCGACTTGCTGCGCTCCACCGTACTGGTGCTGGTATTGCTGCTGGTACACACCAGCATCGTGCGTGCCATTGCGGCCAACCCGCAGGTGCCGGTAGACACCCGCCGGCGCTGGGCGATCAATGTGCGTAACGCCATGATCATTATCGGCCTGGCGGGCTTCGTGATTATCTGGGCGCGCGAGCTGCAAACCATCGCGCTGTCCATGGTGGCGTTTGCCGCCGCACTGGTGGTGGCCACCAAAGAGCTGCTGATGTGCCTGGGCGGCGGCCTGGTGCGCTCCATCTCCAACAGCTACGAGCTGGGCGACATTATCGAGCTGCAAGGCATGCGCGGGCGGGTGCAGGACATCACCATGCTCAGCACCACCATTATCGAGATCGGCCCGCGTCACGACTCGCACCAGCTTACCGGCAAATCGGCCAGCTTCCCCAACAGCCTGCTGCTGACCCACCCGGTGGTGCGCGAGAACTTTACCGGCGAGTACGTGATGCACATCATCACCATCCCGCTGCCCTACCGCATCGCACCGGCCATGGCCGAGCGCCAGCTGCAGGACATTGCCAGCGATGTATGCGCCCCCTGGCTGGCCGATGCGCGCCACCATATGGCCATGCTGGAGCACAAACTGATGATGGATACGCCATCGGTAGAGCCACGCATTGCCCTGCAACCTGCATCTGAAAAAGAATACCGCCTGATTGTGCGCATCGCCGTACCGCAGCGCGAACGCCAGCGTGCCGAGCAGGCCATCCTGCGCCGCTTCATGTTTGCCTGCTTTCCGGAACATACTGATAACAATATTGCCGACGCAGACTAAACCATGCCCAAGACCCGGATCAAAACCTACGACCGCATCGTGCAGGACAGCCTGAAGCTGTTCAACGAGCACGGTGAACGCAATATCACCACCAACCATATCGCGGCGCATCTGGGGATCAGCCCGGGCAACCTGTACTATCACTTCCGCAACAAGGAAGAGATCGTGCACCAGATTTTCCTGAGCTACCGGCGCTTCATCAGCGAACGCCTGGCCGTGCCGTCAGACCGCCAGATGGACGTGGCCGACCTGGTGAACTACCTGGAAACCGCATTCGAGGCCATGTGGCAGTTCCGCTTCATGTTCTACGACCTGCCCGGCCTGATGGCGCGCAACCCGCAGCTACAGGCCGACTACCACCAGTTTGTGAACGGCGAGCTGCAAACCATTCTGGAAGGCCACTTCCGCGAATTTATCCGGCTGGGCCTGCTCAAGATGGATTTGGAAGATATCGAGCCGGTATCGGTGAATATCTGGCTGGTGGTGAAGTTCTGGTTTGCTTTCGAACAGACCGCGCGCCCGAAAGCCCCCATCAACGAGGCATCCAGCCACCGTGGTGTACGCCAGGTACTGGCCCTGCTCAAGCCTTATGTGCAGGATGACTTCCTGCCCGCCTTCCGCCAGCTGGTTGCCCGACACCACACTGCAGACTGAGCGCCTACCACCATGCAAAACACCCCGCCTGCCGATGCACTGCGGGGTGTTGTTTTTTTAAGGTAAGGCATCAAGCCACCGGGGCGCTGCTGCCGCGTGCCAGCAGCTTGCCTTGCAGCACCACGATGCGCGGGCTGCGCTCGGCGTCATCCAGCCGCTCCAGCAGCATGGCCATGGCGGCGCGGCCGATTTCGCCTACCGGCTGCTCGATCACGGTAAGGCCGTCGCCCAGCAGCTCGGTCCACACATCATTGTCAAAACCGGCCAGCGCCACATCTTGCGGCCAGTGCAGGCCGGCTGATTTCAGCGCCCGCACCGCGCCCAGCATCAGCACGCCATTACTCACCACCAGTGCCCGCGGGCGCTGTTCTGCGGCCAACATGGCCAGCACAGCCTGCTCTGCCGCCTCTACACTGGGCGCCACAAACTGCGCCGGCGCCGGCAGGCCGGCTTGCTGCATGGCCTCGGCAAAACCGGCGTGGCGCTCCATGCCGGTGCTACTGGTATTGCCGAACACACCGGCGATGTCGCGGTAACCCTGCGCCAGCAGGTGCTCCACCAGCGCGGCCGCCGCACGGCGGTTGTCCAGCACCACCGCATCGGTGGTCACATCACGGCTGGCACGGTCGATCATTACCACCGGAAAACCCAGCGCCGCCGGGTCCAGGTTGGCCACGGTCTGGCGCGTGGGGGCAAAGATCACGCCGGTCACGCGTTCTTCCTGCATCAGGCGCAGGTACATCGCCTCTTTGTCGGGGTTCTCGTCGGTATTGCACAGGATCACCCGCATGCCGTTGCGGTAGGCCTCGTCCTCCACCGCGCGGCTGACGGCGGTAAAGAACGGGTTGCGGATGTCCGACACGATCAGGCCGATGGTATCGGTGTGTTGCGAGCGCAGGCGCCGCGCCGCCAGATTGGGCCGGTAATCCAGCTGCCGCATCGCTTCTTCCACGCGCTTGCGTACCTTGTCGCTGACCGGGCCGTTACACAGCACCCGCGAAACGGTGGACGGAGACACCCCCGCCGCTTCTGCCACATCCTTGATCTTTGCCACTTGCATGCTCCGGAATCGATTTCATGCGGCCAACCTTGGGCTGGCGCAACGTTGTGGTGAAATGGTACCACCAAAGCTGACACAAATATTGACACAAAAATTGGGATCGATTTCAATTGCACCACACAGCAATACACAAATAATCCGGAGACAGCACCCCATGTCCACTCAGATCATCCGCGCAGAGCTGGTTCAACTTGGCGCCCAGGCACAAGAAAAAACCAGTGCAATCAAGGCTGCAGGCCAATTGCTGGCCAAGACAGGCCGTATCGACCCGGCCTATATCGACAGCCTGCTGCGTCGCGAAACCGTTGCCAATACTTTCCTCGGCCACGGCGTTGCCATTCCGCACGGCATGATCGAAGACCGCCACCTGATCCGCGAAACCGGCATTGCCATCCTGCAAGTGCCGGAAGGCGTGGAGTGGAACCCGGGCCAGCGCGTGCACCTGGTGATTGCCATTGCCGCCCAGTCCGACGAACACATCGCCCTGCTGCGCCGCCTCACCCGCCTGCTGCAGGACGAAAGCCGCCTGGCCCAGCTGTTTGCCACCAACAACCCGCAAGACCTGATCGCCGCGCTGGACGACAGCGCCGCTGCGCCAGCCGCCCCTGCGGCCCCGGCCACCGACCTGGCCCACAGCGCCAGCTGGCAGCTGAACTACCCCAACGGCCTGCACGCCCGCCCGGCACGCGCCTGGAGCGAGCAAGCACGCCGCTTTGCCGCCACCGTGCAGGTACGCAACGGCAACGACGTGGCCGACGCCAAAAACATGATCAGCCTGCTGCAGCTGGGCGCCGAGCACGGCCACACGCTGCAGCTGTCCACCGACGGCCCGGACGCCGACGCTGCACTACAGGCGATGCTGGCTATCGCCAACCAGCTCACCGCGCAAGAAGTGGCCGACGCCCAGGCCGCGGCCAAAGCCGCCGCCAAGGCCAGCCGCCAGCAGTGGCAGCCGTCCGGCAAGCTGCTGGCGCTGCGCGGCATTACCGCCAGCCCCGGCCTGGTGATTGGCCAGGCACGCGTGCTGAAAGCGCAACAGATTGTGGTGCCGGACGTACCCGCCACGCTGGGCTACGACGGCGATCTGCTGGAAACCGCCCTCACCACCACCCGCAGCGAGCTGCAAGCCCTGGCCGACGACACCACCCGCCGCCTGGGCAAGACCGAAGGCGGCATCTTCCTGGCGCAGGCCGAGCTGCTGTCCGACACCGACCTCATCACCCTCACCTGCCAGCTGATGGTAGAAGGCCACGGCGTGGCCTGGGCCTGGCACGAAGCGGTACAGCGCCTGGCCGACCGCCTGGCCGCGCTGGGCAACCCGCTGCTGGCCGCCCGTGCCGCCGACCTGCGCGACGCTGGCCGCCGCGTGTTGGCCAAGCTGGCACCGGACCTGGCGCTGGACGCCGGCAAAGGCGCGCAGCGCGACAACGAAGTGCTGATCGCCGCCGACCTGGCACCGTCCGACACCGCCACGCTGAACCCCAAACAAACGCTGGCGCTGATTACCGCCCAGGGCGGCCCGACCTCGCACACCGCCATTCTGGCCCGCACACTGGACCTGCCCGCCGTGGTAGCCGCCGGCAGCGCGGTGCTGGATATTCAGGACGGCACCACGCTGATCGTCGACGGCGACAGCGGCACCGTGTACCTGAACGCCGGCGACGACGACCTGGCCAGCGCCCGCCAGTGGCAACAGGCCCAGCACGACAAGCTGCTGCAGGCCACGCGCGAGGCACAGCAGCCCGCCCGCACCCGTGACGGCCAGCAGGTGGAGGTGGCGGCCAACGTCAACCGCCCGGAACAAGTGGCCGCCGCGCTGCAAGCCGGCGCCGAAGGCGTGGGCCTGATGCGTACCGAGTTCCTGTTCCTGGAGCGCGACAGCGCGCCGGACGAGGAAGAGCAATACCAGACCTACCGCGCCATGTTGGCCGCACTGGACGGCCGCCCGCTGGTGATCCGCACGCTGGATATCGGCGGCGACAAGCAGGTGCCCTACCTGAACCTGCCGCACGAAGAAAACCCCTTCCTCGGCGTGCGCGGCGTGCGCCTGCTGCTGCGCCGCCCGGACCTGATGCTGCCGCAGCTGCGCGCGCTGTACCGCGCCGCGGCCCACGGCCCGCTGTCCATCATGTTCCCGATGGTGAGCACGCTGGCCGAAGTGAAACTGCTACGCGCCCAGTGCGAGCAGGTTCGCGCCGAGCTGAACGCGCCGGTAGTGCCGCTGGGCATCATGGTGGAAGTGCCAGCCGCCGCCACCATGGCCGACCGTCTGGCCGAGCACGTGGACTTCTTCTCGGTGGGCACTAACGACCTCACCCAATACGTACTGGCCATCGACCGCCAGCACCCGGAGCTGGCCGCCGAAGCCGACAGCCTGCACCCGGCAGTACTGCGCCTGATCGCGCAAACCGTGGCCGGCGCCCGCGCCCACGGCCGCTGGGTAGGCGTGTGCGGCGGCATGGCCGGCGACCCGCTGGGCGCCGCCATCCTCACCGGCCTGGGCGTGTCCGAGCTGTCGATGAGCCCGCGTGACATCCCGGCCGCCAAAGCCAGCATCCGCGCTGCCGACCTGGCCGCACTGCAAGCGCTGGCCCAGGCGGCGCTGGGCTGCGACAGCGCCGCCGAAGTACGTGCGCTGCAAGGGGTGCAGGCATGAGCCAGCCCGTCATCACCCTGACGCTGAACCCGGCGCTGGACCAGACCGTTACCGTGCCGCTGCTGCGCACCGGAGCCGTCAACCTGGCCAGCGAGGTGCACATCAACGCTGGTGGCAAAGGTGTGAACGTGGCCAGCTGCCTGGCCGACTGGGGCGTGCCGGTGGTGGCCAGCGGCCTGCTGGGCCGCGACAACACCACGCCGTTCGAAGACCTGTTTGCCGACAAGGGCATCCGCGACGCCTTTATCCGCGTGGGCGGCAGCACGCGCACCAATATCAAGCTGGTGGACGCCAGCACGCTGGACACCACCGACATCAATCTGCCGGGCATCCAGCCCAGCACCGGTGCGCTGGCCAAGCTGCAGCTGCTGCTGGATGAGCACATAGAACAAAACAGCCTGGCAGTACTGGCCGGCAGCCTGCCCGCCGGTGTGGACGACGGCTGCTGGGCACAGTACACCCGCCAGCTGAAGGCACTGGGCGCGCGCGTGGTGCTGGACACCAGCGGCCCGGCGCTGCAACAGGCGCTGGCGCTGCCACCGGACGCGCTGCCGTGGCTGATCAAGCCAAACCAGCACGAGCTGGAACAATACCTGGGCCACGCCCTGCCCGACGTGGCGGCCGTAGCACAAGCTGCCCGCACGCTGCAGGCACGCGGCATCGCCGTGGTGGCGGTGTCGCTGGGCAGCGCCGGCGCGCTGCTGTGCTGCGAACAGGGCTGCTGGCAGGCCGAGCCGCTAAAACTGGACAGCCTGAAAAGCACCGTTGGCGCTGGCGATGCGCTGGTAGCCGGGCTGGTGGCCGCCTTGCACGCCACTGCCCCCGGCCAGACACCGGCGTGGCCGGAAGTGCTGCGCCTGGGCATGGCCTTTGCCGCCGCCAAGCTGGCGCATATCGGCCCGCACCTGCCGGATACCGCAGAGGTAATGCGCCTGCAAGCACGCATTCAGGTAAAGCCCCTGACCCCATAACAACAGCGCCGCGCAGCGGCACCGGATGCACGACCAAAAAAGCCCGCACAGCGGCACATAGAGGAGATTCACCATGTCAAACGTACTGGCCATCATTGCCTGCCCGCAACGGCTGGCGCAGGGGCAGCTGGCTGCCGAGGCGCTGCGCAAGGCCGCGCAGCAAGCCGGCCACCAGATCGCTATCGAAATCCGCCACGCACAAAGCGTGCAGGGCCGCCTGGATGACGCCCAGCTGGCAGCGGCTGATGCGGTTATCGTGATTGCCGAAGGCGATGCCGACACCGGCCGCCTGCACGGCCGCGCCAGCCATGCGGCCAACCTGGACGCCGTGCTGGCCAATGCTGGCGGCGTGATTGCCGCCGCACTGGGCGCAAGCCCGGCTGCCGCCCCCGCCGCTAGCGGCAAGCTGCGCATCGTGGCCATTACCTCTTGCCCCACCGGCATTGCCCACACCTTTATGGCCGCCGAAGGCCTGAGCCAGGCTGCGGCCAACCTGGGTCACGACATCAAAGTAGAAACCCAGGGTTCGGTCGGCTCGCAAAACACCCTGAGTGCGGCCGACATCGCCGCCGCCGACCTGGTGATCATCGCCGCCGACACCCAGGTCAACCTGGACCGCTTCAGCGGCAAACGCCTGTACAGCAGCGGCACCAAGGCCGCCATCAACGACGGCATCGCGCTGGTAAAACGCGCACAGACGGAAGCCCGCCCGCACCAAGCCAGCGGCGACGCCCAGCCCCAGGCTGCGGCCAACCCTGACAGCAAGAACAGCGAACGCAGCGCAGCCTACAAACACCTGATGACCGGCGTGTCCTTCATGCTGCCGTTCGTGGTAACCGGCGGCCTGCTGATTGCGCTGGGCTTTGCGCTGGGCGGCATTTATGTGTACGAAGACGCCTTCAAGGGCACGCTGGGCTGGACGCTGTTCAATATCGGCGCCAAGGCCTCGTTTGCGCTGATGGTGCCGGTACTGGCCGGCTACATCGCCTACTCCATCGCCGACCGCCCCGGCATTGCGCCCGGCATGGCCGGCGGCATGATCGCCGGCTCCATCGGCTCCGGCTTTCTGGGTGGCATCGTGGCGGGCTTCATTGCCGGTTACGCGGTGAAGTACCTGAACGAGAAAATCCAGCTGGGTCGCAATTTTGACGGCCTGAAGCCGGTGCTGATCCTGCCGCTGCTGGGTACCACCATCGTCGGCCTGCTGATGTACTACGTGCTGGGCCAGCCGGTGGCTGCCGCACTGGGCGCGGTAACCGACTGGCTCAAAGGCCTGCAGGGCTCCAGCGCGCTGGCACTGGGCATGATCCTGGGCGGCATGATGGCCTTCGATATGGGTGGCCCGATCAACAAGGCCGCCTACACCTTCGCCACCGGCCTGCTGGCCAGCCAGGTGTACGCGCCGATGGCCGCCGTGATGGCCGCCGGCATGACCCCGCCGCTGGGCATTGCGCTGGCCGCACTGCTGTTCAAGAACCGCTTTAGCGCCGACGAGCGCGAAGGCGCCAAAGCGGCCGGCGTGCTGGGTATTTCCTTCATTACCGAAGGCGCCATCCCGTTTGCCGCCAAAGACCCGCTGCGCGTGATCCCGGCGCTGGTAGCCGGCTCGGCGCTGGCCGGTGCCATCTCGATGGCCGCCGGTTGCGAGCTGCGCGTGCCGCACGGTGGCGTGTTCGTGCTGCCCATCCCCAATGCGGTGACCAACCTGGGCATGTACCTGGTGGCCTTGGCCGCCGGCACCGCACTGACCGCCGTGGCACTGGGCCTGGTAAAAAAACCGGCCAACTAAGCCTTGACGTTTTCTCTCCCTGGATCTGCCAGGATTTTGCGACCAGCCCCTGGACCCGGCTGGTCTTTTTTTTGCGGCCAACCCTGGCTGCAGGCAATGAAAAACCCCGCCAGGGCGGGGTGGATTTTGCAGGTAGCCAGCAGGCAGCGGCCAAGGCCGCCAGGCCACCGGCGCCGGTATTACTGGCGGGTGCCGGTAATCTGGGCAAAGAAGGCGTCGCTGTTGGGCGCGCGGCCGAGGAACTGGGTTACCAGTGTCATCGGGTTCACCTCGCCGCCTTTTTCCAGAATCAGGCTGCGGTACTTGGCGCCCACTTTCGGGTCCATGAAGTTGCTGCCGTAGGCCGACTGCATGTCCAGCGCCATCACTTCCGACCACATATAGCCGTAGTAGCCGGCCGCATAGCCGCCTGCCAGGTGGCCAAAGCCGGCCGGGAACAGCGTGGCGGGCACGTAGCCCAGCGGGGTGGCGCCTTCCAGCGCTTGCCACGAGGCCAGCGGTGCCTGGTAGTCCTTGCCCACCAGCGACATATCGTAGCTGGCGTACAGGCGCTGGCGGGCGTACTGGATGCCGGCGCCGTAGTTGTTGGCCGCCTTGATCTTGGCGATCAGCGCGGCGTCTACCGGTTTGCAGCTGGCGCAGGCTTCGGTGAGCAGGCGGGTTACCTCCGGGCGGCGCGTCCACTCTTCGAACATCTGCGACGGCGCTTCCACAAAGTCGCGCTTCACATTGGTACCGGCGTGGAAGCTGTAACGGGTTTTGGACAGCACGCCGTGCAGTACGTGGCCGAATTCGTGGAACAGCGTTTCCAGCTCGTCGGAGCTGAGGCCACCCTTGTCGAAGTTGGTCACCAGCACGCTAACCGGCTTGGCATCCAGCTGGGTGCTGACACCGCGCACACCCCAGGCGGCGGCATGACCGTACTTGTCGTCACGTGGGAACAGGTCCATGTAGAAGCTGCCGATATAGGTCTTGCCGTCGGCTTCGTACACATCGTAAGCCTTCACTTCCGGGTGCCATACCGGCAGTTTGGCGTTGGCCTTGAACGTGAGACCGTACAGGCGGCTGGACACCAGCAGCAGCCAGTCTACCGAACCCTGGGTGGGGAACTGCTTGCGCACTTCGCCCTGGTCCAGCGCGTAGTTCTGCTTCTTCACCTTGGTCTGGTAGTAGGTCACGTCCCAGCGCTCCAGCTTGGCTGCCGGGTTGGCCGTATCGCTGCGCTTCAGTGTGGTCAGGTCGGCAATTTCCTTTTTCTCCAGCGCGTCTACCTTGCTGCCTACGCTGGCCAGGAAGTCATCCACGGCCTTGGGCGTGCCGGCCATGCGGTCTTCCAGCGTCCAGGCGGCAAAGCTTTCCTTGCCCAGCAGCTGTGCTTGCTGGCGACGCTTCTTGGACAGCTCGTCCAGGATGGTGATGTTGCGATTGCCGCCACGCTGCATGAAGGCCACGTAGAACTTGCGCCGCGCTTCTTCATTGCTGGCGTAACCCATGATGTTGTCGCGGTTGGGGTAGTTCAGCTTGAACGGGTAGTTGCCGGCCGTATCTTTGGGGATGGTCGCCAGGAAAGCCGCATCGATACCGGCAGTCTCAGCCGGGCTGAGGGTAACGATGATCTTGCCGTCGTTGGCCACATTGGCGTTGAACTCGTTGGCCAGCGTGGTCATGTCATCCGACAGCTGCTTGAACTGCGCGCGCTTGGCGGCATCCAGGCTAATGCCCGAGCTTTCGAAGCCTTTCAGGATGTCGCGCTTGGCCAGCGTATCCAGCTCGTCGGCCGGCAGCACGGCATTCATGCGCTGATACAGCGCCTCGTCCTGGTACATGTCGGTGTACTGGCTGGACACTTTTTCGGTACACGCCAAGGCGGCGTCGCGCAGGTCCTGGCGGGTATCGGTATTGGCCTGCAGGTCGGCAGTACCGCTGGTGCTATCCAGCAACTGGTTCACTTCGTTCCAGCGCACCAGCAAACCGGCCTTGTCGGCTGTGGCCAGCGGGATGGCCCGGATGGCTGCCAACTGGTTGGCCGCACTCTTCAATGCCTGGTCGCAGCTGTCCTGTACCGCCTTGGCGGTGGTACCCAGCAAAAAGCGCCCTTGCAGATTGGGCTCTTCGTCCCCGCTGCTGCCATGATTCAGACAGCCGCTCAGCGCCAGGGCCAGCGGCAAGGTCAGTACTGCACTCTTGATGATGTTAGGCACAATGCTCTCCTCGCAATCATTGTTGCGGTTATGTTGGTTATTGCCACTGCATATCGGCAACACCAGCATAAGCAAAGTGTTTATTGACATTTAACTGTCACAAAGCACTGCATTCATGCCATTGGCAGCACAATAAAACCCCTTTACCATCAAATGCCGATGGCAATGCGAAATACATCAATCAATACCCGACCCTCGTGCGAACCGACACGCAACTGATGCAGATTAAATCTGCCTGACTGCCCGCGCAGTACACTGCAACAGTGAGCAGCCGACACCGGCCCCACCACGAACGGATCCCATCATGACCCGAACTGCCTGGCCGATAGCCAGTCTCTGCAGCTACCCCGCCTGCCTGCAACAGGAGCACCTCCCTGCCCAGTGTGTGGCGCAATTTAGCCAGCCCGGAACCACTACCGATAACGCCGCTTGCCTGGCGGCACTGGTAAGCCACCTGCAAACCGAACAGGCACGCAGCCAGGTGGCGCTGTTTGACGGTGACCTGGTCAAGGCCTACCTGTTGAGCGAAATCGGCAGCCGCCACCCGGTAGCGCAAGCTCGTCATGGCCTGGCAGCCGAGGGCTACGCGTTTTCCAATATCCATTCACTAGCCGAAGCGACCGGCTACCCGCGCGAAACGGTACGCCGCAAGATACTGCAGCTGATCGAAGCGGGCTGGGTGACCCGGCTGCCCAATGGCGGCTTGCTACTGAACCCGGCCCGCCAGGCCGAATATCATGGCATGCTGCTGGCACAAACCAGGCTAGTGGCCATTACCGCCAACAAGCTGCGCGTGCTTCAGATGGCAGCTTCTGCCGACAAAACACCCGCTGCACGCCGACACAAGCAAGGCACCCTCTAGCGGCCCGGCTAGCGCTGGCGCCACACCGCCGTGCCATATGAACCAAATCTGTCAGAATCATGTAACACCGATGCACAGGAACCCGGCGCACGCCAAAGCCAAGCGCGAGGCACGTCCAGCCACTGGATAGCATATACAAAATACAAATCACCAATACCCAAGCTTAATTGGCAGCTTATTGCGGCAAAATAGATATAGTTGAATTGAATAATCAATATTCATTAAAAAAGAAGCACAACGGGCGTTAAATAGCGATCTGGGGCGCGCTACACTAACGATCAGACAGGTCCGCCATGGTGGCGCCTGAGGATGCTTAAATCATGAATAAAAAAATCTGGCCAGAAGTCAGCAAATGCAACTACCCCGCCTGCCTGCTACAAGACAACATACCCGAGTACTGCCTCACCGCATTTCAACAAACCACTACCACTACACTCAATACCGCCTGCCGGGTTGCCCAAGTCAATCACTTGTATACCACCCAGGTTCGCATGCAAACGAGGCTGTTTGATGGCGATCTGATCAAGGCTTATTTGCTCAGCGAAATCAGCAGCCGCCACCCCGTGGCCCAGGCCCGTCACAAGATTGCGGCAGAGGACTACGCCTTTTCCAATATCCACTCACTCTCGGAAGCAACCGGCTACCCACGCGAAACCGTACGTCGCAAAATCCTGCAAATGATCGAATCAGGCTGGGTAACGCGGCTGGATAATGGCGGCTTGCTGGTGAACCATGAAAAACAGGCTAGCTATCACCAGATCTTACTGGCTCAGGCTAGCCTGATTGCTCAGACAGCTGCGAAACTCGCCAGGTTACAAAGCACTACGCTAGTGGCTGGCACATAAGCTCACCCAAGGCCTGCGCCGGCATCGGCCGGTGCAGGTAAAAGCCTTGCACCAAACCACAACCCATTTTTTGCAGCAGGCTCAGCTCTTCCGCCTCCTCTACGCCTTCGGCAATTACCATCAGCGATAGCTCGTGCGCCATCGCAATAATCGCAGCCGTCACCTTGCAGGCGCGCTCATCATGGGTCAGACGAGCCACAAACGAACGGTCCAGCTTGAGCCGGTCAAACGGATAGCTATGCAGGTATGACAGGCTGGAGTAACCGGTACCGAAGTCATCAATGGCAATGCGGTAGCCGCTGCTCTGCAGCTGCTGCATGCGTGCCTGCGCCGCGTCCTGGTTACCCAGCACGGCACCCTCTGTGATTTCAAGTACCAACGCAGATGGGGACAAGCCTGCTTCTTGTACCAATGCCGCCAGATCCCCGACAAATTGCGGGCTATCAAATTCGGCGGCGGATACATTCAATGACAGTTGCAACGACAAGCCTTCTGCATGCCATTGACGCAGCTCTGCCAGCGCCTTGCGCCGCACCTGGCGCTCCAGGCCCGGCAGCAGGCCGGCCGCCTCGGCCACCGGCAGAAACACCGCGGGCGACATCATGCCACCGTCGGATGGCCAGCGTACCAATGCCTCGACGCAGACAATCCGGCCAGTGGCAATGTCAACAATGGGCTGAAAGAAAGGCAGTAGCTCGTCAGCAGCAATCGCCTGGCGCAAGCGGGCCTCCAGCTCCAGTTCTTGACGGTAGCGCGGCGCATGCTGTTCGCTATAAAAGCGCACGCCGCCCCGCTGGCTCATTTTGGCTTGCTCCAATGCAATATCTGCCGCCTTCATGAGCTCACTGGCATCGTCGGCATCATCGGGGAACAAGGCCACACCCATCGAGCCCCCGACTACCAGGCGGTGACCGCCGGTAGTTTCCAGCGGCGCCAGCAGGGCTTGGCGCAGCTTTTCCAGCACGCCCGGCAGCTGGTGCGGCTCTGCACCGTCTTCCACCACAATGGCAAACTCGTCGCCACCCACACGGGCCACCGTCCAGCCCTCGCCCAGGCTATCGAGCAAACGGCGGCCAAACTGTGACAACACACGGTCACCACTGCTATGCCCCCAGGCATCATTGATGAGTTTGAAATGATCCAGACCCACCAGTACCAGTGCCAAAGGCTGCTGGCTGAATTGTGCCCTGCGCAAGGCCTGTTCCAGACGATCCGCCAGCAGTAGGCGGTTGGGCAGACTGGTCATGGCGTCATACTGCGCAAGCCACTGCATGCGTGCCTGCATCTGGTGACGCTCGCTCACATCGCGCACAATCGCGGCAATCCCCCCGGCAGGTAGCGGGCTGAGGGTAATTTGCAGCAGCACCTCGGTACCGTCTTTTTTGACGCCGCGCAAGGTTGGCCGCAGCCCCATGCTACGCCCGACAGGCGAAGCCACATAATTAGCCGTGACATGGCGGTGAGCGGCCCTGAGCGCCTGCGGAATCAGCACGTCTACATTCTGGCCGGTGAGCTCGTCCACGCTATAGCCAAACATATTGGCCCCCTGCTCGTTGACCGCCAGGATTTGCATCTGCGGGCTGACAACCAGCACACCATCTGCAGAGGCGGCAAACAGCAAGCGGTAGCGTGATTCGGAATAATCTGCCGCGTCCAGCATGCGGTTGATTTCCTGCCCCAGCACAACCAGCTCCTGCGGCCCTACCGGCTCGGTGCGCAAGCTTGCCTCGCCCTTTCTGACTCTGAGCACAAAATCCGTGAGCTGATGGATGCTTCGCAACAGGTAGCGCACAAAGAGCCAGCCGCAAGCCACGGCCAGCAGCAGTGCGGCCAACATGCTCAGCGTCAAGGGCAGGTTTTGCTGCTGCAGGAACTGGTGCACGGTAGCGTGCGGCATGGTCACCACCACCCGCCAGGGCGCACTCTGCAGATTACGCGATACAAGCAGCTGATCAGCTTGCCCACCGCTATTCCGGGCAGAGGCCTGCAGCAGCTGGCCACCTGCACTGAGCACACGCCAGGAAACACTGGAGGGCAACCAGGCTGGCGTGGCAGGCCTTACCAAATGCTGCAAGTCCAGCGCCAGTACCACCTGGCCTTGCAGCTTGCCCGCAGTATCACGCAAAGGATGCGACACCAACACCACACGGCGCCGCGAATCAGGCGTCAGCATAGGCTCACTGACCGCTATAGACTGCCGGGCAAGCAAATCCTTCAGTTCCGGCAAATGATGCGCGCGCATGTGCACTACGCCCTCTACAGGCGTTGTAGAACACACGATCTGCCCGCTAGCTGTCAGCGTGACCATATCGCTGAAGCCATTGGCAGCCAGTAAAAACTGCTGCATCGCCCCGGCAGGGCAACGAGCGCCATCCAGCGAGCGTGCCCAGTCCGTGGCGGCCAGTGCTGCCGCTACGCGGCGACCCTGCAACAGCTGGGCATCCAGCAGCTGTTGCTGCTGCAGGGCAAGCGCATCAAGCTGCTGCTCCACCGCTTCGTGCTGTGCTTTCCAGCCACTGTATACCAGCCAAAGCAGCGCCAAGACTACCGGGAAAAGCACTGCCAGTAACGTTCGCAATATGTGCTGAGAGACCTTCATCTACTACCCATCGATGCTGAATCGGATGGGGCAATTGTGACGCGGCCGCATGGCACAAACATGCAAACACAACCCAAATTGGGCGCTCTTGCCTGGCCCAAACCGCGCCATGACAGGGCAGATCAGCAAGCAGGTCTGCCCTGCGACACCGTAGCGACCTGGCGCTGTACGACATGGCTAGCCCGGCAGCAAAAGGCTGCGGCTAGCCGCCCTGCAGGCCGTACTTTTTAACCTTGTCGAACAATGTGGTCTTGGGGGTGCCCAGTGCCGCGCTAGCCTGGGTCATATTGCCGCCGTGGCGGCGCAGCGCTTCCACGATCAGGCTCTTCTCGTAGGCTTCTACCGCGTCGGACAGGCTGTGGCTCACGCTTTCGCCACCGCTGCCTTTGAATACCGGCAGGCCCAGCGCAAAGCGCTCGGCCACGTTACGCAGCTCGCGCACATTGCCTGGCCAATCGTGCGCCATCAGCTGGCTCTGGGTCTTGCGGTCCAGCCCGCTGGGCTCGCGGTCAAAGCGCAAAGCAGCCTGCTGCAAGAAACAATCGAACAGCAGCGGAATATCCTCGCGCCGCTCGCGCAGCGGCGGCAGCTCCAGCGTGACCACGTTCAGGCGGTAGTAAAAATCGGAGCGAAACTTGCCCTGCTGCGACAACTCGTCCAGGTCGTCCTTGGTAGCGGCAATCAGGCGGCAATCCACCGGCACCGACTGGTTGCTGCCCAGGCGCTCCAGCTTGTGCTCTTGCAGCACACGCAGCAGCTTGATCTGCAGGTTGATGGGCATGGACTCGACTTCGTCCAGAAACAGCGTGCCCTTGTTGGCGTGCTCGATCTTGCCGATGCGGCGCTTGCCGGCACCGGTAAAGGCATTGGCTTCATGGCCAAAGATTTCGCTTTCGAACAGGTTTTCCGGCAGGCCGCCGCAGTTGATGGCCACGTACTGGTGGTCTTTGCGGCGGCTGAAATCGTGCAGGCAGCTGGCTACCAGCTCTTTGCCGGTACCGGTTTCGCCATTGATCAGCACGTTGGCCGAGGTGTCTGCCACGTTCAGCAGCAGCTCGCGCAGGCGGCGAATGCCATCGGAGCGGCCGATGATGCGCTGTTCCAGCGACTGGCGGCCATCCAGCTGGCGGCGCAGGCTGGCCACCTCCAGCGTGAGGCGACGCTGTGCCAGCGCGCGGCGGGCCACGTCTACCAGCTTTTCCGGCGAAAAAGGCTTTTCCACAAAATCGTAAGCACCGTCTTTCATGGCTTGCACCGCCATGGCAACGTCACCGTGGCCGGTAATCAGTACCACCGGTAGCTGGCGGTCTACCTGCAGCAGACGGTCCATCAGCGTGAGCCCGTCCATGCCGGGCAGGCGGATATCGCTGATGACAATACCGGGCACCATGCCCGCCTCGATTTTCTGCAATGCCAGCTCGGCACTGGCGCAGCCCACTACCGGGATATCTTCCAGCAGCAGTGCCTGCTGACAGCCCAGCAATACGTGCGGGTCGTCCTCGACAAACAATACGGTCAGATCATCATGCATGGTGAGTGTCCTCCCCTGCATACAGGGGCAAGGTAAGGGTGAATTCGGCACCACCACTGGCCGACGCGCCCGCCTTGAGCGCGCCATCGGCTGCCGCCGCCAGGCTGGCCGACAGCGTCAGACCCAGGCCCAGGCCGCGGTCTGCGGGCTTGGTGGTAAAAAACGGTTCGAACAGATGCTGCATCACGTGCTGCGGCAAGCCACAGCCGTTATCACTGACCGCCAGCGCATAGCTGCTGCCTTCCTGGCGCCCGCTCAAGACGATGGTGGGCTCGGTACGCCCTTGCAGCGCATCCATGGCATTGGCCAGCAGGTTCACCAGAATCTGCTCCAGCCGCGTCTGGTCAATCGCCAGCTCCACGTCCTGCAGCTGGTTGATCACCGTTACCGGCTCGCGGCTCAGGCGCGGATGCAGCAGAAACAGCGCGGCGTCCACGCCTGCGGCCAACCTGGCGCGCCCGCCGGCGTGTTCGGAACGGCGTGCAAAGGAGCGCAGCGAGGCCGTGATCTTGCCCATGCGCTCTACCAGCTCGCCTATGGTTTGCAGGTTGGCCGCAGCCACATCGTACGCGCCGCGCTGCAAGAACTTGACGGTATTGCCCGACAGGGTGCGCAGCGCCGCCAGTGGCTGGTTCAGCTCGTGGGCAATGCTGGTGGACATCTGGCCGATAACCGCGAGCTTACCGGCCTGGATCAGCTCGTTCTGGGTTTTGCGCAGGCTTTGCTCGGCCAGCTCGCGCTCGCGGATTTCGGCTCGCAGGCGATCGTTACTGGCCTTCAGGTCGGCGGTGCGTTCGGTAATCCGACGCTCCAGCTCGCTGTTGGCTTCTTCCAGCGCCTCGCGCGCGGCCAGCTTGGTGGCCAGCGCCTTGCGCCGCTCGTTCATGGCAATAATCAGCAGGGTAAGAAACGCCACGATGGCCGCTGACAGCATGGCGTGCGTCAGTGCCGCGCTGCGCACGTCGTTGAGCGGGCTGAGCATGGTGAGCTGCCAGCGGGTGTCGTTGAGCGTGCGCGATTGCATCAGGTAGCGGTGCACACGCAGCGGGTTGGCCGCATCGCCCACCCCCCACTGCTCGACGCCAGGCGACAGCGTCACGCGCTCGGCCAGGCTCAGGATGGGGAGCGGCGACCAGTGATATTGCAGGCTACGCGCCAGCTGCTCGCGCCGCTCGGCGCTGATGGGGTGCAGCGCACGCAGGTACCAATCCGGGTTGGTAGACAGGATCACCACGCCGTTTTCGTCGGTCACCAGGGCATTGGAGTTAGCCTTGCGCCAGCCCTGCTCCAGCTGGCTTAGCCGCACCTTGGCCACAGCCACACCGATGATGCGATCACCGATGCGCAAGGGGCTGGACAAGTAGTAGCCCGGCTCGCCGGACAGGCTATCCAGGCCATAGAACTGGCCCTGCCCACCCGCCATGGCCTCGACAAAATACGGGCGCTGCGACATGTCTTCGCCCACCGAGCTGTCGTTGCGCCGCCAGTTGCTGGCAGCCAGCACCCGCCCGCTGCCATCCAGCACAAACAGCGCCAGCGTGCCGCTGCGCGTGCTCATGCCGTCCAGGTACTCGTTAACCTCGCGCCGCAGCGTAGAAAAGTTGTCTACTTCTGTGCGGATGCTCGGGTTGTCCTGCTGCAGCAGCTGGCGCGTTGCCGTATGCAGGCCCAATAGCCGCGGCAGCCAGATATAGCGCTCGATCTCGCTTTCTACCCCTCGCGCGTGCAGCTCCAGCTGGCGGTTACCGCTTTCGCGCAAGGCTTCGGTACCGGCGCGAAACGAAATACGGTACGTCATCAGGCTGAACAGCAGCACCAATAGCAGCAGCACGCTGACCCACACCAGCGGTTTGCGTATTCGGGAGGTAATCATGTCGAGAAGTAGCCGGAACATGTGCAGAGATCCAAGCGTTCTATCACACCCTGCAGCCAGCGGCCAGATCGCGCAGTAAGGAAGGGAGAAGATGGGCCGTGAACCGCCCCGCAGCTGTCACCGCTGCGAGGCGGCCCGACGACGTCCGGTCGTTGCCGGATTGTGGTTTTTGCTCTATCCCGAGGTGTTTTTATTGGCCGCATTCGGGTATCGGCTCTACCCCTGTATAAGCAGATTGCAGGCCAGCTTTTATTGCGCCCACCGCCCCATTTAAAAACAAAGACTTAACAAAAAGCACTTAGTCACTGCATGCCGGTTTGCCGTACGGAATACCGGGCAACGTTCGGAAAACCGACCGGATGCCAAGCCAATAAGGCTGACCCAAAGCAACACCGGCACACAATTACTTAGCCACCCGTAGGGAAGTGAAGGTATCCTCAGCGCATCAGAAAAAATTCAAACAATTACGCTGGATGGAGCACTTAGAGCATGTTTGGTAACCGCAAAAAAATCGACGCACTGCAAGCCCGCATTGACGAGCTGGATAAAGAAAAAGCCGCGCTGGCGCGCGAGCTGCAAGCCTGTCAGGGCGCCTATCAGCAATGCCAGCAAGCCCAGGCAGAAGAACAGGTTAACCAGTCCAAACGCGCCGTATATCGCGAGCCGTTTGGCGAGTTCTGTGAGAGCACAGCCTCCATCCGCCAGTCGTTTGCTGCGCTGGCAGAAATGATGGAAACCAAGTTTGCCCTGGCCACCGATGCCATCTCCAGCCTGCACCATACCCGTGGCGCGGTAGACACCCTCGCAGAAAGCTTTACGCGCATTGCCGATGCCCAGCAGCAAACCGCACAGCAAATGGATACCCTCAGCAGCAAGACCGGGCAGATTCGCCAGTTTGTGCAGCTGATCAAAGATGTAGCCGACCAGACCAACCTGCTGGCGCTGAACGCCGCCATCGAAGCCGCACGCGCCGGCGAACAGGGCCGTGGTTTTGCCGTGGTAGCGGACGAGGTACGCAAGCTGGCCGAACGCACCAGCCAGGCCACCAACGAAATCGCCAGCCTGGTAACCGACGTGGAAACCGCCTCCAACAACACCAAACAGCAAGTAGGCGAGGCCGCCGAGCAGGCAGAAGGCTACCGCAACACCGGCCTGGAAATCGCCACCGCCATCAAGAAACTGGTCAGCGACAGCGAAGCCATGGCCAATGCCATTGCTACCGGCACCAACACCAGCTTCATGGAAGTGGTGAAGCTGGACCATATCGTGTTCAAGCTGGACATCTACAAGGCCTTTATCGGCTACCACACCCTGAACCCGGACCAGGTATCCAGCCACCGCAACTGTCGCCTGGGCAAATGGTATTTCGAAGGCCGTGGCCACCACGAGTGTCGTGGTTCGCACAGCTATACCCAGCTGGATGCCCCGCACGAACGCGTGCACGAGCAAGGCCGCAAGGCACTGCAGGCCTTCTACGCCGGCGACTTCAACAGCGCAACCCGCGCACTGCACGATATGGAGCGCGCATCGGTAGAAGTAATGGATTTGCTCACGCAGATGGAAGTCATCCCCTGCCAGCATAAAACCTGAGCACGCCCCGCAATGCACGCCCGGCAGCCCATGGCTAGCCGGGCTTTTTCATGCCGGCAATGGTCCAGTGGCAACAGGCCATGCTGGCGGCGCGCACGCTGGCACTGCGCCGAGCCCTCTTCTACCTGGTGGCACGGGCTGGGTCGCTGCGGGTAAATCGTACAGCTCACTTTGCGGCCAACCTCGCCTTGCAGTGCAGCGCAATGCGGTGCAGCAGACCAGGTGCCGCGCATGCAGCGGTGAAAACTATCGACTTTTTCAGTCAGGTGCACCGGCACCCCGCCGCCGCCATCTTCGGCTTCGGCCCAGTAAAAAGACACACGAAACGTGGCGCAGCAGGCGCCGCAATCCAGACAGGCAGACATACGCTAAGGGCTGTAACAGCAGCAAAATGATCGGACGATTATTTTTTTCGAGCCCCGATATCCGGTCAAGCCCCTTGTCACACGCTGTCACACAGCCGGCACAAAAGCGCAGCAGAGCGGCCGCTCGCGCCGGCCTACACTGCCGGCATCAATTGCAACAAGGAAACCCCCATGCGCCACCTCTTCCCGCTAATCGCCCTGGCCCTGGGCAGCCTGAGCTTGCCGGCGCAGGCCAACGACTTGCACAGCGTTATTGTGGGTGCGGCTACCGGTGCAGCCGGCGCGGCCATCGGCCAAAGTGTTGGTGGCCGTGATGGTGCCATCATCGGTGGCGCCATCGGCGGTGCGACCGGCGCGGTCATCGCGGCCAAGAACAAACCGCAAACCGTGGTAGTGCAACAGGAAGCCCGCCAGGCGTATCGCCACCCGCGCCACGGCCGCAGCGAATACCGCCACACCGAATACCGCCGTGATGACTATCGCAAGCCACGCGGCAAGGCCTGGGGGCTACGCAAACACCCCCGTCGTGATCACGACGACTAGGCACTTGACACCCTTTGGCCACAGCCCGCACCATGCGGGCTTGTCTGTTTTATCGAATACCCGCCTACCCATGTGATGCCCTCCTGACACCGTACTGACCACTCGCCCCGATCGGGGTGCGGCTACGCTATTCAGGAAGACATCATGTTCCCTATTTTCTGGCGCGCATTGTGCGCGCACGCATGGCTGCGCCGTTTGTGCGCGGCACTGCTGCTCAGCTCCATCGGCAGCGGCCTCTGTTTCATTGTCGTTTACACCGAACTGCTGGCCCGCCAGGCCGCCCCCGCCACCCTGGCGCTGAGCTTTGTGCTATCCAGCGCACCCGGGCTACTGGGCAGCCTGCTGGGGGAGCGGCTATTGCGCCGTAGCGATTGCCGCCATGTGTT
The DNA here is from genome assembly GCA_000335715.1 of beta proteobacterium L13. Taxonomy (GTDB): domain Bacteria; phylum Pseudomonadota; class Gammaproteobacteria; order Burkholderiales; family Chromobacteriaceae; genus Vogesella. The sequence continues at coordinate 98,509 of AMYZ01000013.1, read as the reverse complement.
AATGCTCGGCGAGCTGGCTAGCCTGGCCGGCTTGCTACTGCTGTGGCAAGGCGTGGCCTCTTCCGCCACTTACTGGCTACAATTGGGCACGGCCATAGCTGCACTAGGCAGCGGCATGGCCCTGCCGGCGCTGGCACACTATGGCAAGGCCAGGTTGGCCGCACACGAACTGCCCGCCGCCGCCTTGCTCGACACCCTCGCCTTTGCCTGCCACGTGGTCATGGGCGTCGGCGCTGGCGCCCTGCTGCACGGCTTGCTGGGCAACGCGTGGCTATTGCTCCTGGCTGCCAGCAGCTTTGGCGGGGCGGTGATACTGCTGGCGCGCATCCCCGCACAAGCGCTAGTCCATCACATCGCCATCCAGCCTTTGTCCGCCAGGCTGGGCAGCCGGCAGCGCCGTGCCTTGGCTATCTTGCCGGCGCTGGCTGCTGTGGGTGCACCAGCTATGGCATTGTTACCGGCGCTATTGCCACCACACAGCCAGCAGGTGCTACCACTGTTGTTTGCCCGCAGCCTGGGCCAGCTGTGCGGCCCACTGCTGGTGAGCAGCCAGCAGCTGGGCCGGCACAACCGTGGCATGATGTTGGGCTGCCTGGCCGGCTTTTCCGCCTGCTATCTGGCCATTGCCTGGCTGCCATGGCCAAGCCTGGCCTTGTTACTGGTGTTTGCTGCCCATGTGCTGTCGAATGTGGTGTTCAGCCTGGGCTGGCATGGCCTGCTGCAGACGTTCGACAAACAGCATACCGCTGCCGCCAGCGCGCGCAGCTACCGCAACCAGGTGCTGGTCGCGGCCATCAGCAGCTTGCTGGCGGGTTGGCTGGCCAATCACATCGGCGCGGCCAGTGCCTTGCTGATGTGTTGTGCGGCAGGCTGGCTACTGGCTGCCTGGCTCACGCGACAGGCATGAAAAAGCCCCGCCAGATGGCGGGGCTTTTTTCCTATGGATCAAAGGCTTAAGCCTTTACCACCTTGGCGATGGCTTCGGCCACGTAGCCGATGTTCTTGCTGTTCAGTGCGGCCAGGCAGATACGGCCGGTAGACACAGCGTAGATGCCGAACTCTTCTTTCAGGCGATCTACCTGGGCCACGGTCAGGCCGGTGTAGCTGAACATGCCGCGTTGCTTGATCACAAAGCTGAAGTCCTGGCTAACGCCCTGTGCCTGGATGGCTTCCACCAGTGCCGTACGCATGGCACGGATGCGATCGCGCATGCCGGCCAGCTCGTCTTCCCACTGCTGGCGCAGTTCCGGGCTGGACAGCACGGCAGCGACTACAGCGCCACCGTGGATCGGCGGGTTGGAGTAGTTGGTACGGATCACACGTTTCAGCTGCGACAGCACGCGGCCGGCTTCTTCCTTGCTGGCTGTCACGATGGACAACGCGCCCACGCGCTCGCCGTACAGCGAGAAGCTCTTGGAGAAGGAGCTGGACACGAAGAACTGCAGGCCGGAAGCGGAGAACAGGCGCACGGCTACGGCGTCGGCTTCGATACCGTCGGCAAAGCCTTGGTAAGCCATGTCCAGGAACGGCACCAGACCTTTTTCGCGGCAGGCGTCTACCACTTCGGCCCACTGCGCGTCGCTCATGTCGGCGCCGGTAGGGTTATGGCAGCAGGCGTGCAGCACGATGATGGAGCCGGCATCCAGGCCCAGCAGGAAAGCCTTCATGGCGGCAAAATTCACGCCACGGGTTTCTGCGTCGTAGTACGGGTAGTTTTCTACGGTGAAACCGGCCGACTCGAACAGCGCGCGGTGGTTTTCCCACGACGGGTCGCTGATGTATACCTTGGCGTTCGGGTTCAGGCGTTTCAGGAAGTCGGCACCGATCTTCAGTGCGCCGGTGCCACCCAGGGCTTCGGCAGTCACCACGCGGCCGGATTCGGCCAGCTCGCTACCGGTACCGAACAGCAGGTTTTGTACCGCCTGGGTGTAGGCAGCCGGGCCTTCGATAGGCTGGTAACCACGCGGCGGCATGGCTTCCAGGCGGGCTTTTTCGGCGGATTTTACTGCGGCCAGCAGCGGGATTTTGCCGTTGTCGTCGTAATAAACGCCTACGCCCAGGTTTACTTTGACCGGGCGGGTATCGGCGTTAAAAGCTTCGTTCAGACCCAGAATCGGGTCGCGCGGTGCCATTTCTACGGCGGCGAAAATCGAAGAGGACATGCAGGGCTCCATGTGATGGCAAAACATGCCGGCCCGCGGCACGGGTTGGCCGCACAGGCTGGCACGCAAGAAGAAACCGGATGGCGAAAGTCTACCACGCACCCTGCTGTTGCGCTGCGACAAGCGCCTTGACGCATCACCCCGGCCGTTGCAGCAAAGCCAGCAAGCCCGGCACATCCTGCCACGTAACCTGCATGGCAGGCAGGGTGACATTGCCGGGCATGGCCACATCCTGATGCATTGTTTCAAATCCGCCCATGCGCCGGTACACCGCCCGCGCCTGCGCGTTGGCCGCCAGCACATACAAAAACAGCGGCTGCTGCGGCCAACCCTGCTGTGTTTCGGCGGCTGCCCACGCCATCAGCCGCCGGCCCAGCCCCAGGCCCTGAAACGCGGGCAATACGTGCAGGTTGTCCAGATACACGCCTTTGTGCGGTTCGGCGGCCGGCCACAGGCAGACAAAACCGGCCGCCACGCCCGCCACCTCGGCAATGGCGATGCGGTAGGTGGCCGCCGGTTCGGCCAGGCGCGCAGCCCACTTGGCGGCCATGAAATCGCCCAGCTCGTCGCGCAGGAAATCGGCCGGCAGCTGGCCGGCGTAGGCGTACTGCCAGCTCACCGCGTGCAGGCTGGCCAGCAAGGCATCGTCACCGGGGCGGGCCGGGCGCAAGCTAATGTCAGACATGGTGACTTCCCCTGTAGCAGTAGAAACAGCCATGCTACCATCGCGCCTCGGCACAGAAACATCAAACAATAATCATGCACATTATTCGACTGCAGGACTGCCCGCCCAGCACCTGGAAAAACGGCGGCGGCAGTACCCGCCAGCTACTGGCCTACCCGCCCGGGGCCAGCCTGGACAGCTTTACCTACCGCGTCAGCGTGGCCGAAGTAGACAGTGATGGCCCGTTCTCCCACTTTGCCGGCGTGGACCGCAGCCTGGCCATACTGGAAGGCGACGGCCTGGCGCTGATGAACGGCGCCCAGCTGTTTGGCACCCTGCTGGCTGGCCAGCCGCCACTGGCGTTCGATGGCGCCTTGTCGCTATCCGGCCTGCGCCTGGGTGGCAAAGTACGCGACTTTAACGTGATGAGCCGGCGCGGCCTGGCCCGCCACCACTGCCAGCAGCTGGTGCTGGATGCGGGCAGCCACCGCCTGACGCTGCCAGAGCGCAGCCTGCTGTTTGTTGCCAGCGGCCAGCTGCAATGGGCCGGCCACACGCTGCACAGCATGGCGGCTGCCTGGCTGGATGAGGCCGCCGAAGCCACCCTGCACTGCGCACAGGCCACTACCCTGCTGCTGGCCAGCTTCGCCCTGACGGATGGCAGCCATGACTGAGGTCGCCTCGCCCTGCATCAAGCAGTGCAAGCTGGACGATAGCGGCCGCTATTGCACCGGCTGCCTGCGTACGCTGGACGAAATCACCGGCTGGTCGCGCGCCAGCAACGTACAAAAGCAGGCTGCGCTGGACCGCATCGCCAGCCTGCGCCAGCCCCTGCCGGCACGTAGCCTGGCCTGTAGCCAGTGCGGTACGGCGTTTAGCTGCGGTACGGGCGGCAGTCAGGGCGGCTGCTGGTGCGCCGACCTGCCACCGCTGGCCAGCCCCGCCGGTGCAAGCGGCGACTGCCTGTGCCCGGCCTGCCTGCACGTAGCGGCAGCAGCGCGCCAAACCCGCTAAATCAAACGCCAAAAGCCCTGCGGCCAACCAGAACAAGGTTGGCCGCAGGGCTTTTGTCTTTGCTACGCCAGGCAGTATCAGCGCAGGTGGCGCGTGAGGCTGCCATCAAAACCGCACTCGGCCAGCAGCCGCATCGGCTCGTCGGGGCGGGGTTCCACAAATACCGACAACGCCGCCACCTCGGCCTGCAGCACGCCGTCGAAATGCGCCACCGCCGCACGCTCGATGGCCGCTTGCAGCGCCGGCTCGCGGCTGTAACGCGCCAGTGTCAGGTGAAAGCAGAACTGATCCAGTACATAAGGGTAGCCCCAGGCGGCGTGCAGCTCGGCCTCGCGCGGGCTCAGACCGGGGCGATCCGGCGCGGGTGCGCCCAGCGGCCGCAGTTGACGCACGCAGCGCTCGGCCAGCGCGTCTATGGCAGCGGTGTCGCCCGCCACACGCAGCACGGTGGCGTCGCGTAGCGTGCCTACCTGCAAGGGCAGCGAAAAGGGCGTACAGGTGGCGGCCAGGGCGGCAACCTGTTGCAGCAGTGTCGCCTCGTCCACACCGTCGGCCAGCCGGAACGGTGCTTTCAGCGTGGCGTGCCAGCCGTAATGCGCGGCACGGCGCGTGAGTGGGGACAAACGGGCCAGCAGCCCCCCGGGCAGCGCGGGCGGCAGCAAGGTAACGCCACGGGCGGCGTCCCAGCCCAGCCATTCGCTGCCGGCGCGCCACAGGGCGCTGCGCGGTGCGGGCGCGTAATAGATGGCGTAGCGCATCGTATCTTCACAAAAACGTCAAACAAGGGCCGCTACCCTACTCCAGCACGCCCCGCGCTGGCAAAAGAAAATGCGGCCAACCCTGACCTCGGATTGGCCCCAGTATCGATAAAATAAAACGCATGACAAAAGCCACGGGCTGGCGCAGTACCAATCAGTTGGGCGAATGTGCTTGGCATCAAGTAATAGGGCGTGAGTGAAGCGCCCCATCCCGTTGGCGCGAGCCGGTCAAAATGGTGCGCCTCAGGTTTTAAGACGCCGATTTGTTTGAGCTCCGAGCCGTTAGCGAGGAGCGAGTTCGGCGGCGCCTGGGGCGTGCCATTTTGGACGGGGTTTCGAGCAGCCCCGGGTTGCGGGGGAATGAAAAGGGGGCGGCAATCCGCCCCCTTTCCCGTTTGCCGGGCGGAACCGGCACTTAAACAGTATCCGCATAGCGGACACATTAGTACTTTTCAACGTAGCAAATCCCTAGCCAAAAACACCAGCCATCATTAACCACATGACATTACGAGCACGGCAAACTGCTGTTGGCTTCTAAAGCAACCTAGCGCTGCGGATTCAGCGCCTTGCTGATGAAATGGCGCGGCACGCGGCTGCGTGGCACGCGCATCTCGAACCACTCGCGCACGTCGGCTTCCAGACCAATGCCGTGCATATAGTTGTACAGCGCCTTGTTCAGGCCACGGCCCAGCGTGTCGTGGTCGGTACCGGTGGGGTCGATGAAACCCACGTCGTTCTTGGCAAACGTTACCTCGGTCAGCGGGATCAGCTTCACGCCGTACTCGTCCGGGCTTTGCCCCACCGGCGAGTGCACGGTACAGGCAAAACGGTGGAAGAAGCCGCTCTGGATGCAGCCGTTTTCGAATAGCTGGCGCACGTATTCCAGCGCGTCCACCGTGTCTTGCACCGTCTGGGTGGGGAAGCCGTACATCAGGTAGGCGTGCACCAGAATGCCGGCTTCGGTAAAGCCCTGCGTCACGCGTGCCACCTGCTCTACCGACACGCCTTTTTTCATCAGCTTCAAGAGGCGGTCGGACGCCACTTCCAGCCCGCCGGAAATGGCGATACAGCCCGACTCGGCCAGCAGCTGGCACAGCTCGGGGGTGAACGATTTTTCAAAGCGGATATTGCCCCACCACGAAATCGACACCTTGCGCCGCAGCAGCTCCTCGGCCAAGGCGCGCAGCATCTTGGGTGGCGCCGCTTCGTCCACAAAATGGAAACCGGTCTGGCCGGTTTCGGCAATAATGGCCTCGATGCGGTCCACCAGCGTGGTGGCGGACGCGGTTTCGTAGCGCGAGATGTAGTCCAGCGTCACGTCGCAGAAGCTGCATTTTTTCCAGTAGCAGCCGTGCGCCACCGTCAGCTTGTTCCAGCGGCCATCGCTCCACAGCCGGTGCATGGGGTTGAGCATGTCCAGCAGCGACAGGTAGCGGTGGATGGGCAGCCCGTCCCAGGTGGGCGTGCCTACCTCTTCGAACGGGATGTCGGCTTCCATCATGTTGATGTAACGCACCGCATCGCCTTCGCGCACGTAGGTGCGCACCAGGCGGCTGACACCACGCTGGCCCTGCAGGTGCTCGATCAGCGCCAACAGCGGCTTTTCGCCGTCGTCCAGCGTGACAAAATCAAAGTAATCGAACACGCGCGGCTCTTTCAGCTCGCGCAACTCGGTATTGGCAAAGCCGCCGCCCAGCGCGGTGCGGATATGCGGCCAACGTGCCTTGATGGTTTGCGCAATGCGGAACGCGGCGTACACCGAGCCGGGGAACGGCACCGACAGCAGCACCAGGTCGGGCTGGTGGCGCTCTACCGCCGCCACCGTGAGGGCGGCCAGTATGTCGTCTACCAGCGTGGGCGGTGCGGCCAAGCCTTCGGCCAGCGGGTCGAAGGTGGGCTGGCTCATCGCCAGCGACTCGGCGTAGCGCACGAACTCGAAGCGGCTATCGGCAGCGTCGCGCACCACGTCGGCCAGGTCGTTCAGGTACAGCGTGGCCAGGTGGCGGGCGCGGTCGTAGCTGCCCAGCGCGCCGAACGCCCACGCCAGCGGGTCGCCGCCGTACGGGTCTTCCGGGTCCACGTAGTTGTCCAGCGCGGCAAAGCGGGCGCCTTCCGGCAGCAGGCCACGGCTGCAGATGCGGTGCGCCAGCGTGCTGTCGCGCCCCTGCAAAAAGGCGATGACGCGGTCGATGGTGGCCAGGTACTGCTCGAAATTGTCGACAAAGAAGCGCACCTGCGCGCTGCGCTTCTTCGGCGCGATGGCGTCGATACGCTGGCGGATAGCCTGCAAGCCATCGATCGAAAACAGCTGCAGCACCAGCGCCAGCGCCAGGTCTTCCTGCACCGCCGTCACCCCGCGCGAGCGCAAAAAGCCGGTGATATAGGCGGTGGACGGGTAAGGCGTATTCAGCTGTGTCATCGGCGGGATCAGCGACAACACGCGCACACTGGCGATCTGGGACATGGCAGGCTTCCGGTAACAAACGAAGGCGGGCAGCCGTGGCTGCCCGCAAAAACTGGCGCGATTGTCGCATGTTTTGGCCACTTGCGGGCGCCTGCGGCAGCTGCGGTATCATGGCCACCCCAAGCCCTTCGCCGATGCGACACGCCATGCCCCACTTATATCTGGAATACAGCGACAACCTCGCCAGCTTCGACGCGGCTACCGCCTTGCAGCAAGCCAACCTGGCACTGGAAGCCAGCGGCCAGTTCAGCGAAATCGACATCAAAAGCCGCGCCAGCATGGTGAGCTGCTATCAGGTGGGCACCGCCCGCAACCCGCAGCGCGCCTTCATCCACGCCCGGCTGGCCATCCTGGAAGGCCGCAGCGAGGCAGTACAGCAAACGCTGGCGCAGCAGGTACTGGACGCGCTGCTGGTGCACTGCCCCGACAACCCGGCACTGGACGTGCAGGTGTCGTGCGAAATCCAGCAGATCGCCCGCGCCAGCTACGCCAAACAGCACCGCCTGGCCCGACACTAAAGCACTGCAGGCATAAGGCGGCGCGGCGTGCTGACCTATAGCGCGCATCGCCACGCCCAAACTGCCAGCAGCCCGCGTGCCAGCGACAGCCAAATGGAGCCCGCCATGCATCGCCTCGCCCTGCCCTTGCTTGCCTTGCCGCTGCTTGCCCACGCCCAGCCCGCCACCTTGCGCAGCGAGGTGCTGAACGACAGCCTGCACCACCCGTGGGCGCTGGCGTTTATCGACCAGGGCCGCATGCTGGTGAGCGAGCGGCGCGGCCAACTCTGGCTGCTGGACGCCAGCGGCCGTAGCGTCGCCCGCGTAGCCGGCGTACCGGCAGTGGATGCCGGCGGCCAGGGCGGCCTGCTGGACGTGGTGGCCGACCGCCGCTTTGCCGACAACCGCCAGCTGTATTTTTGCTACAGCGAGGCCGGTGAGGGCGGCAACCGCACGGCGCTGGCGCGCGCCCGGCTTAGCCCGGATGGCCAGCAGCTGCAGGACGTGACGGTGATCTTCCGCCAGCAGCCGGCGGTAGCCAGCCGCCTGCACTTCGGTTGCCGCATCGCACAACAAAGCGACAGCACGCTATGGCTTACCCTGGGCGAACGCTTCAGCCGCATGCAGGACGCTCAGCGGCTGGACAACACGCTGGGCAAGGTGGTGCGGCTGCGCCCGGACGGCAGCATCCCGCCGGACAACCCCTACGTTGGCCGCAGTGATGCGCTAGCTGCCATCTGGAGCCTGGGCCACCGCAACCCGCAGGGCGCCACACTGGGCCCGGATGGCCAGCTGTGGCTGGTGGAGCACGGCCCGCAAGGCGGCGACGAGCTGAACCGCCCGGCAGCCGGCAGCAACCAGGGCTGGCCAGTCATTACCTACGGCCAGCAATACGGCGGCGGCCAGATCGGCGCCGGGCTGACACGCCAGACCGGCATGGCGCAACCGCTGCACTACTGGACACCGTCGATCGCCCCTTCGGGCCTGGCGTGGCTGAGCAGCGACCGCTACGGCAAGGTTTGGCAGGGCAGCCTGTTTACCGGCTCGCTGAAATTCGGCTACCTGGCACGACTGACGCTGCAAGGCCAGCGCGTGGTGGCGGAAGAAAAGCTGGCTGTTAGTGACGGCCAGCGTGTACGCGACGTACGCCAGGGGCCGGACGGCCTGCTCTACCTGCTGACCGACGCGCCGCAAGGCCGGCTGCTGCGGCTACTCCCGCGCTGAACCCACGCGCAAAACAAAAGCCCTGCCTCTACAGAGACAGGGCTTTTTGCAGCAGCCGCCAGGGTTGGCCGCATAGCCTGGCTTAAACCAGCTGGCGTGCCGCAGCGATGACGATATCCACCGCCGTGGTTTCCGACGCCTTGATCTGCGTGGTGTCGGGGATTTCCTGCTGCGTGCGGTTCACCAGCACGCCAGCCACCATACCGGCGCGCAGGCCCATGGTGGCGCACATGGTCAGCAGCGTAGCCGACTCCATTTCGTAGTTCATCACACCCATGGCCTGCCACTCTTTCATGCTGCCGACAAAGTGCTGCACCACGCGGCCGCTGTAGGTGTCGTAACGTTCCTGCCCCGGGTAGAAGGTATCGCTCGACGCGGTAATGCCCACGTGCACGGCCTGGCCGGCGTCGCGCGCGGCGTTCACCAGCGCGGTGGTGCAGGCAAAGTCGGCCACCGCCGGGTAGGCCAGCGGCGCAAAGTGCTGGCTGGCGCCGTCCAAGCGCACCGCGCCGGTGGTCACCAGCACGTCGCCCACATTGATATGCGGCTGGATGGCACCGGTGGTGCCCACGCGCAGGAAGGTGCGCACGCCCAGCTGCGCCAGCTCTTCTACCGCGATGGAGGTGGACGGGCCGCCGATGCCGGTGGAACACACCACGATGGGCTTGCCGTCGATTTCGGCCAGCCAGGTAGTGAATTCGCGCTGGGTAGACAGGTGGCGCGGGTTGTCGAGCTTGCGGGCAATGCGTTCAACGCGTGCCGGGTCGCCCGGAATGATGGCCAGGGTAGCGCCCTCGAGCTGGGCGCGGGTCAGGCCCAGGTGGAATACATCGGATGGGGTATCGCCGTGGGACACGGGGTCTCCTCTCGTGAAAACGTGAGGCCCGCGGCAGCAAGACACGTGCAACCGCGGGCCAGAAACAAAAAGCGTCACACCCGGCGGGCGGGCATGACGTGATGGCTCTTTTTACCTGAAGTTGGCCGCAAATTGAAGTGCTTTTTATCGGCTGACACCTTTCAGCCACACTCCGTCGATAAGTCAAGACAAGCTGGCAAGGCCCGCCGCCAAAAAAAACGCCCCGGGTCACAAGACCACAGGGCGCCCAAGGAGGCTTTACACAGTGTTGTTTCAGGCAGCCGGTGCGCTGCTGCGGATCAGGTGGTCGAACGCGCCCAGCGCGGCTTTGGCGCCCTCGCCCATGGCGATGATGATCTGCTTGTACGGCACGTCGGTCACGTCTCCGGCAGCGAACACACCTGCCACACTGGTGTCCTGGTGGCGGCCGGTGATGATCTCGCCGCGGCTGGTGAGCTCGATGGTGCCTTTCAGCCAGTCGGTGTTGGGCAGCAGGCCGATCTGCACAAAAATGCCTTCCAGAGCGATATGGCGCGCCTCGCCGCTAACGCGGTCGGTATAGGCCAGGCCGTTGACCTTGCTGCCGTCGCCGGTGACTTCGGTGGTCTGCGCCTGCAGGATGATGGTGACGTTGGGCAGGCTGCGCAGCTTGTTTTGCAGCACGGCGTCGGCGCGCATGGCGTCACCAAACTCCAGCAGGGTGACGTGCGACACGATACCGGCCAGGTCGATAGCCGCTTCCACGCCGGAGTTGCCACCGCCAATCACCGCCACGCGCTTGCCTTTGAACAGCGGGCCGTCGCAGTGCGGGCAGTACGCCACGCCCTTGTTGCGGTATTGCTGCTCGCCCGGCACGTTCATTTCGCGCCAGCGCGCGCCGGTGGCGATGATCACCGACTTGGCTTTCAGCGTGGCACCGCTTTGCAGCTGCACTTCGGTCAGGCCGCTGGCGCTTTCGCTGGCGGCGATCAGCTTGCTGGCTCGCTGCAGGTTCATCACGTCTACGTCGTACTCTTTGACGTGCTGCTCCAGCGCCATCGCCAGTTTCGGGCCTTCGGTTTCTTTCACCGAGATGAAGTTTTCGATGCCCATGGTATCCAGCACCTGGCCGCCGAAGCGTTCGGCCACCACGCCGGTACGGATGCCTTTACGGGCGGTGTAGATGGCGGCAGCAGCGCCGGCCGGGCCACCGCCTACGACCAGTACGTCGAAGGCGTCTTTTTGCGCCAGCTTTTCGGCGTCGCGGGCGGCGGCGCCGGTGTCGAGCTTGGCGACGATTTCTTCCAGCCCCATACGGCCCTGGCCGAATACTTCACCGTTCAGGTACACGGTGGGGACGGACATGATCTGGCGGTCGGCGACCTCGGCCTGGAACAGCGCGCCGTCTACCATGGTGTGGCGGATGGCGGGGTTCAGCACGGCCATCAGGTTCAGCGCCTGCACAACGTCCGGGCAGTTCTGGCACGACAGCGAGATGTAGGTTTCGAAAGTGAACTCACCCTGCAGGTCTTTCACTTGCTGGATCAGCTCCTGGCCCGCCTTGGACGGGTGGCCGCCTACCTGCAGCAGCGCCAGCACCAGCGAGGTGAACTCGTGGCCCATCGGCACACCGGCAAACTGCACGCGCGGGGCGGCGTCGCCTGGGCGGGCAATGGTGAACGATGGCTTGCGGGCGTCATTGCCGTCAAAGCGGGCGCTGACTTTGTCCGACAGGCTGGCGATGTCGGCCAGCAGGCCGCGTACTTCTTCGTCTTTGGCGCCGCCACCCAGGCTGGCAACCAGCTCGATGGGGTGTTGCAGGTTGGTCAGATAAGCTTGCAGTTGGGTCTTGATATTGTTGTCCAGCATGGTGTGCTCCTTGGTAACGGGTACCCGGGAAAGCGGCGTCAGGGCCAGGGTTGGCCGCAAGGCCGCTTTCCGGGGCACCCGGCATAAATGTCGGGTGGAGACAGGGCTGGCCGGGAGAGGCCGGCTAACCTCGTCAAGGTGCCGTACTGTCAGCCAGCGGCTGCAGCGTGGCGGGAAATCAGATCTTGCCTACCAGGTCCAGCGACGGGGCCAGGGTAGCGTCGCCTTCTTGCCATTTGGCCGGGCACACTTCACCCGGGTGGGCGGCTACGTACTGGGCGGCTTTTACCTTGCGCAGCAGCTCGGCTGCGTCGCGGCCCACGCCACCGGCGTTGATTTCCACGATCTGGATCTTGCCTTCCGGATCGATCACGAAGGTACCGCGGTCGGCCAGGCCGGCTTCTTCGATCAGCACGCCAAAGTTGCGGGAGATCAGGTGAGTCGGGTCGGCCAGCATCGGGTACTGGATTTTCTTGATGGTGTCAGACGTGTCGTGCCACGCTTTGTGGGTGAAGTGGGTGTCGGTGGATACCGAGTAGATTTCCACGCCCAGCTTCTGGAATTCCGGGTACAGGTCGGCCAGGTCGCCCAGCTCGGTCGGGCACACGAAGGTGAAGTCGGCCGGGTAGAAGAACACAACAGACCATTTGCCCAGCAGGGTCTGGTCAGTTACATCGATGAACTGGCCGTTGTGGAAGGCTTTGCTGGCAAACGGTTTGATCTGGCTATTGATGATGGACATATCGGGCTCCTTGGTTGCAGTGGTGTCGTTGTCGACAGGTGCCATCATGCCGCAGATCAATAGCCAAATCCAATTGAATGATTTTCTCGAATAGTTAGATTTTCTTTATCGCCTGCCTGCGGCCCGCACACTTGCACCGTGGTCGCGCCCCACTCGCATCCACCCCGCCTGCATCAAGCGGCAGCACGATATACTGCCGGCATGCCAACCTTGCGCCACCAGCCTACATGCCCCTGCCCAACGCCACCCTGGCTCGCTGGCTGATCGCCGCCTGCCTCGCCCTGCCCGCCTACGCACAAACCAGCTTGCCGCTATTCGGGCTGCTACCCGGCAGCCACTCGCGCGAACAGGCGCAACAAACCATGCAGACACAGCAGGCGCACATCACGGGCGAGTTTTATGGCAATGCCCAGGAAGCGTTCCTGAGCGCCGCGCCGGAAAACATCCCCAACAAGCGGGTCATCATCATGCACGTGACCATGCCGCAACATAGCGGCAGCCAGCAGCTGCAACTGGCTTTTCTGGATGACACGCTCTACCAGATACGGTTTGACTACCCGGCGGGCACCGCCATCGACCCGCTATATAACGAGCTGACCGCACGCTATGGCCTGCCAGCCGGCCACGGTAATCGCCAGGTAAGTGCCTATAGTTGGCCGCAAGGTAGCTGCACCGTAACACTGCAAAAACAGCTGGCCGGCGGCCACGCCCTGACCTGGCAGCACAACGCCCTGGCACGGCAAGTCAGCACCGCCAACACCGAGGCCTACGCCGCTCATATCCGCAGCAAAAAGCGCACCACAGGCTACTTTTGAGCTTGGCTGTGCTACAGCGCAGCCAAGCACCGCGCAAGATTCTCGGGGCGGAACACAGAATTCATCATCGGCAGTGGCTTTTATCGTATAGACATCTATAAAAAAGACATCTCCCGCTGCATGTTTCTCCTCTCCATACCCGGAGTTCGGCCCGCCATCATGGCGGGTTTTTCTTGTCTGCCACCCCGCAGCCATAAAAAAACCAGCCGGCGTAAACCGGCTGGCCGTAGTGACAAACCATCGCTTTAAGGTGCGGGTGGTTCTGCTACCGCATCCTTGGGCGGAATGAAAAAGTCTTTCGGCTTTTGCCAGAAACGGCGCACCAGTGCCGGCAGCAGCGGCCAGGCGTCGGTACCTTTGAGCTTGCGCGAACGCAATGCCACCCACAGTGCCAGCATGAAGCTCACCAGCAGGTTGGTCATGCCGATCAGCAGCACGCCCGCCACCGACCACAGCACCACATTCAGCGGGATCAGGTAGTCGTAGCTCACCGCTGCGTACGACAGGTAGGCCGACGAGAAAGTGATGTGGCGGATATCCAGCGGCAGCCCCAGCAGGAAGCCGATGGTGCCGGTAACGCCCAGGAACAGGCCGAAATAGAAATTGCCTGCCAGGCCACCCAGGTTGTGCTCCACATAGTTTGCCAGGCGCTGGGTACGCGCCGCGCCCAGCAGGCGGTTCAGCCAGGGCAATGCGGCCAACCTTTGCGGAATCTGGCGGTAGATGGCCAGGTTGTCGTAGTAGCCGGCGATCAGGCCGGCCAGGAACAGGTACACACCGGCAATGGCGGCGTGGAAGATGGCCGGGCTGTGCAGCGGGTCGAGGTCGGCCAGCAGATGCGCGGCTTTGTCGGTGTTCACCACCGGCGCACCGGTCACGCTCTGCCAGCACACAGCGATCAGCCACGCCACCGGAATGGCCGCCATCACGTTGCCGACAATGGCAATCAACTGGGTGCGCATTACCTTGGCTACCAGCTCGGCCAGCTGCGGCATGTCCGGCTTGCCACCGGACTCGTGAATCACCGCCGCAATGCGCGCCGCCGTCATCGCCGGCTGCTTGGTGGCGATGGTGAAATGCAGCACGTGCACCAGCATGAAACCCAGCGCGTAATTCAGGCCGAAGGCCAGCGCTTCCCAGATCAGCGGCAGGTGCAGCTTGGCCAGCAGCAGTTTGATCAGTGCCATGAAACCCACGATCACGCCGGCCCCTAGCGCGGCGCTGGCCATGTCTTTCCACTGCTTGCGGTCTTCGGCAATGTAATGCTCGCCGTGACGGCCGGCGTGCTCGGTGACCTGGCGCGCCAGCATTTCGGTATTGCTGGTAAACACATCGCGCACGCTGAAGCGGCGGTTATCGGCGCGCACCAGCTCGGCCAGCAGGCTGAACAGCGTACCGTTGGCCGCCGGGCTGCTATCGGTATCGAGCAAACCCAGCAAGGTACGCAAGCGGCCGATATGCTGGCTCAGGCGGATCAGGTGATAGGTCAGGCTTACCGACACGCCACGCTCGTGCGCTACCTTGCGCAGGCGGGCAATCAGCTGCTCGCACTGCTCCAGCAGCACCAGCATGTGTTTTTCGTCCAGCGGCTGGCAGCTGGTATCCACCATGGCATGGCGCGCCGATTCGACATAGCGCATGGCTTCGGCGCCCAGATGCAGAAACGGCGACTCGAAGCGCTCGATATCCGGGTAAACACGCACCAGCTCCGGCTCCAGCCCGATAGCGGTAATGCGCGCGGTCAGCACCTGCACCGCTTCCAGCAGCTGCAGCCGCACCGGGTTGGCCGCAGCCGGCGGCAGCTCACCCCAGGCCAGCGCCTGCCACAGCTCCAGCCATACTTCCTGCGCCACGCTGCTTACCCAGCGGTAGTCTTCGGGGTGGTTGAAGATCAGGCCAAACTGGTCGGCCAGGTGGTGGGCAGAGCGCGCCGGCGGTAGCAGGCGCTCGCCGATACGGCGCTTGATGGCGGTGGAAAACGGCTCGTTGGACAGCAGCCCGGTGTCGGTATACAGCTGTACCTGGCGGGTAGCCCCCAGCAGGTCGAGAATGGCGCGGCGCAGGCCGGCGCGGTAGTCAGGGTGGCGGCTCAGCAAATAGGTGAGCGCCCGCAGATTGCTGGTGGCCTGCACAAAGTCGCCGGCATCGTCGGGCCGTACGGCGGCCAGCAGCGCGGCCAGCGGGCCGACCGGGCTGTCTGTGCCCTGGCGGCTGGCCAGGTTTTGCAAGAGTTGATCCATGCACCTTCCTGAAACGGTTGTCGTTATTCTGGTGAGTCACGGCGGTATTGCGTACCGTGCCCAGACTGACGCGAAGCCGCCCGGCTGGCAAGCCAGACATAGCAGCGCGTCAGCACAATGTCTTTTTATGACCACGCTACGGGCGCCAGGGTTCATTTCGTGCAAAACCATCAGCCCGCAGCAGGCATTGAAAAATGCGGCCAACCTGGCTGGCAGGTTGGCCGCACACTACCCGGTACGCTTAGCCGGCAACATCCATCAGGCAAAGCGCAGGCCGCCACCGGCGACCTCTACCATTACAGTGGACTTGGGCGGGTATTTGCCAGCCAGAATGGCTTTGGCCAGCGGGTTTTCGATCTCGCTCTGGATAGCGCGTTTCAGTGGCCGCGCACCGTACACCGGGTCGAAACCGGCCTCGGCAATCAGCGCCAGTGCATCGTCGCCCACCTGCAGGCTGATATCCAGCTTGGCCAGGCGTGCCTCCAGCCGCTTCAGCTGGATACGCGCGATGGACTTGATCTGCGCCTCGCCCAGTGCGTGGAACACCACCAGCTCGTCGATACGGTTCACAAACTCGGGGCGGAAGTGCGCTTTCACCTCGGCCATCACCGCCAGCTTGATGACCTGATAGTCACTATCGGCCATGTTCTGGATGTGCTGGCTGCCCATATTGGACGTCATCACGATCACGGTGTTCTTGAAGTCTACAGTGCGGCCCTGGCCGTCGGTCAGGCGGCCGTCGTCCAGCACCTGCAGCAGCACGTTGAACACATCCGGGTGGGCTTTTTCCACCTCGTCCAGCAGGATCACGCTGTAAGGCTTGCGACGCACCTGCTCGGTGAGCATGCCGCCCTCCTCGTAGCCCACGTAGCCCGGTGGCGCACCGATCAGGCGCGATACCGAGTGCTTTTCCATGTACTCGGACATATCGATGCGGATCAGGTGCTCTTCGCTATCAAACATGAAACCGGCCAAGGCCTTGCACAGCTCGGTCTTGCCCACGCCGGTGGGCCCCAGGAACAGGAAGCTGCCGTAAGGGCGGTTCGGGTCGGCCAGGCCGGAGCGCGAACGGCGGATGGCGTCGGCCACCGCGGTAACCGCCTCGTTCTGCCCTACCACGCGCTGGTGCAGTGCGTTTTCCATCTGTAGCAATTTTTCGCGCTCGCCGGTGAGCATCTTGCTCACCGGTATGCCGGTCATGCGCGATACCACCTCGGCGATTTCCTCGGCCCCTACCTGGGTGCGCAGCAGGCGGTTCGGCTTGGCGTCGTCGCTACTGGCAGCCTCGGCGTCCTTCAGCCGGTTTTCCAGCTGCGGCAGTTTGCCGTATTGCAGCTCGGCCAGTTTTTGCCAGTCGCCGCGGCGCTTCAGCTCCTCGATTTCCAGTTTTACCTGCTCGATTTCTTCCTTGATCGCCTGGCTGCCCTGCTGGCTGGCCTTTTCGGCCTTCCAGATTTCTTCCAGGTCGGCGTATTCGCGCGACAGGCTGTCGATTTCGTCCTCGATCAGCTGCAGGCGTTTTCTGGATGCCTCGTCGCTCTCGCGCTTCACCGCCTCGCGCTCGATCTTGAGCTGGATCAGGCGGCGATCCAGTTTGTCCATTTCTTCCGGCTTGGAATCCAGCTCCATCTTGATCTTGGACGCGGCCTCGTCGATCAGGTCGATGGCCTTGTCCGGCAAAAAGCGGTCGGTGATGTAGCGCTGGCTCAGCTCGGCGGCGGCCACGATGGCCGGGTCGGTAATGTCCACGCCGTGGTGGATTTCGTACTTTTCTTGCAGGCCGCGCAGGATGGCGATGGTGTCTTCCACCGACGGCTCGTTGACCATCACTTTCTGGAAACGGCGCTCCAGCGCGGCGTCTTTTTCGATGTACTTGCGGTACTCGTCCAGCGTGGTGGCACCCAGGCAGTGCAGCTCGCCGCGTGCCAGCGCCGGTTTCAGCATATTGCCGGCGTCCATCGCGCCTTCAGCCTTGCCAGCACCCACCATGGTGTGGATTTCATCGATGAACAGGATGATGTTGCCTTCGTCCTTGGCCACATCGTTCAGCACCGCTTTCAGCCGCTCCTCGAACTCGCCGCGGAACTTGGCACCGGCAATCAGGCCGGCCATGTCCAGCACCAGCAGCTTCTTGTGCTTCAGGCTTTCCGGTACTTCGCCGTTCACAATGCGCTGCGCCAGCCCCTCCACAATGGCGGTCTTGCCCACGCCCGGTTCGCCGATGAGCACCGGGTTGTTCTTGGTGCGCCGCTGCAATACCTGGATGGCGCGGCGGATTTCGTCGTCGCGGCCGATCACCGGGTCCAGCTTGCCCATGCGGGCGCGCTCGGTCAGGTCCAGCGTGTATTTTTTCAGCGCCTCGCGCTGCTCTTCGGCGTCGGCGCTATCCACGCCATCGCCGCCGCGTACCGCGTCCACTGCGGCTACGATCGCCGACAGCTGGCCGCCGTGCTGTTTCAGCAGGCGCGCAGCTTCGCCCTTGTCTGCGGCCAACACCAGCAGGAACAGCTCGCTGGCAATGAACTGGTCACCGCGTTTGGTGGCGGCCTGGTCGGTGAGGTTCAGCAGCTTGCCCAAGTCGCGCGACACGGTAATCTCGCCGTCGCCGCCGCTCACCTTTGGCAAACGCGCCACACTGTCGCGCAACGCACTTTTGAGTGCGCCAATATTGGTACCGGCACGCGCCAGCAGGCTGCCCACGCCACTCTCGGCGTCGTCCAGCATGGCCAGCAGCAGGTGCTGCGGCTCGATGAAAGCATTATCCGAAGCCAGCGCCAGGCTCTGGGACTCGGCCAGGGCCTGCTGGAATTTGGTGGTGAGTTTGTCGAAACGCATGACAGCCTCCTTGCAATGAGAATCCGATGCTATCTAGCTGGGGCGAAAGCCACTGCTTTTCAAGGTTCACATTGCCGGCTTTTTGCCTACCATCAAAGAGCAAGCCACGGTCGATAAAGCATGTCTTATCAAAATACGGGGGCAATATGAAAACAAACCTACTGGCAATCACGCTGGCGCTGGGCTGTAGCAGCGCCATGGCAGACACCTCGGTACTGGTTTTCGGTGCCTCGCATCACGGCAGCTGTGACGGCACGCGCTATAACTGCGACCTGAACAACAGCAACCCCGGCCTGGGTCTGGAGCTGGCCGAACCGCAAGTGGACTACAGCCTGTTTGTGCGCGGCGGCAGCTATCGCGACTCGCGCCGTGAAACGGCCTACTTTGTAGCCGGTGGCGGCCGCAAACAATGGGAAGTCGGCGAGAACGTCGTCGTAGGCGCCGGGCTGATGGTGGGCTACCTCAACGGCAGCGGCATGCACGGCCTGGCCGGGCTGCCCTTTGTTACGGTAGGCGGCAAGCTGCTGCAGCTGGAGATAGGCTATGTGCCGGAAATCCACTGGAAAGACCGCATGATGCCCGCCACCACCACCTTCAACCTGCGCTGGCAAATCGACTAGCAAACCCGCCAGGCCGGCCGCGCCAAACGCGACCGGTTTTTTGCGCTGCCGCATAGGCGCTTTTATTGCAAGCAGGCATACTATGCACCATCTCGGATTCACCCCGTGCCCATGGCACCTGGCAACAGCATGACTTCACCTCTTTACCCTGCCCGTCTGGACTGGAGCACCGGCCTGCCGATGTCGGCCGACTACGGCGATGTGTACTTCTCGCGCGATAGCGGCCTGGCCGAAACCCGCCATGTGTTTATCGACAACAACGATCTGCCGCAGCGTTTTGCCGCACTGCAAAACGGTGAGCTGTTTACCATAGGCGAAACCGGGTTTGGCACCGGGCTGAACTTTCTGATGGCGTGGCA
Organism: beta proteobacterium L13; assembly: GCA_000335715.1. Taxonomy (GTDB): domain Bacteria; phylum Pseudomonadota; class Gammaproteobacteria; order Burkholderiales; family Chromobacteriaceae; genus Vogesella. The sequence goes on along the minus strand of AMYZ01000013.1, from coordinate 79,411 downwards.
GTGCTTTCTGGCCGACGCACCAGCAGGCGCCCGCCTGGCCTTTGTCAGCACGGAAAAACACCCGCTCTCCCCTGACGACATGCAGCGAGCGCTGGCCATGTGGCCAGCGTTGGCCGCAGAGGCTGGCGAGCTGCTACAGCAATATCAAGCCATGGCACCGGGCTGGCACCGCTTTGTACTGGCGGGCGGGCGCATCACGCTTACCCTGCTGGTGGGCGATGCACTCACCACCCTGCCCGAACTGGACGCCAGCGTGAATGCCTGGTTTCTGGATGGTTTCGCCCCGTCACGCAACCCCGACATGTGGCAGCCAGCACTGTTTGAACAGCTGGCACGCCTGAGCAAGCCCGGCGCCACGCTGGCCACCTTTACCTGCGCCGGCGTGGTACGCCGCGGCCTGGCCGAGGCCGGCTTTGCCGTGGGAAAAGTCCCCGGCTTTGGCAGCAAACGGGAGATGACGCGTGGCCGGCTGGCCAGCGCCCCCGCCAGCAGCTGGCAAGCGCCCTGGTATGCGCGCCCCCAGCTGCCCGAGCACCTGGAGCGCAGTGCCATTGTGGTAGGCGCCGGCATTGCCGGTGCCAGCATTGCCCACAGCCTGGCCGTGCGCGGCTGGCAGGTTACGGTGGTAGACCGCCACCCGGTGCCGGCCAACGAAGCCTCGGGCAACCCGCAAGGCGTGCTGTACACCAAGCTGTCGCCGCACTTTACCCCGCTGACCCAGCTGATTTTGTCCGGCTACGGCTACAGCCTGCGCACCCTGGCCAGCAGCCTGCCACAAAGCGACGATACCTGGCGCCAGTGCGGTGTACTGCAGCTGGCGCACAATGCCGAAGAAAGCAAACGTCAGCAGGGCCTGGCCCTGGCGGGCCTGCCGCACGACATCCTGCACGCGGTGGACGCCGAGCAAGCCTCGCAGCTGGCGGGCCTGCCCATCACGCAAGCGGGGCTGTACTTCCCGCAAGGGGGCTGGCTGCACCCGCCGGCGCTGGTACGCCGCCTGCTGGATCACCCCAACATCACCGTGCGCCTGGCCACTGCCATTACCGAGCTATCGCAAAACCCGGCCGACCATAGCTGGGTGGCCATAGGCAGCGATGGCCCGCTGGCCATAGGCGGTATTGCCGTGCTGGCCACCGCCAACGAAACCGTGCAGTTCGACCCCACCTTCTACCTGCCGGTAAAGCGCATCCGCGGCCAGGTGTCGGTAGTGGCCGCCACGCCGGCCAGCAATACACTGAAAACCGTGCTGTGCGGTGAGGGCTATATTTCACCGGCGCGCAACGGCACGCACTGCATGGGCGCCACCTTCAAGTTTGATACCAGCGACACCCAGCCCTGCAACAGCGAACACCAGGAAAACCTGGACATGCTGGCGCAGATGGCTCCGGCCCTGCACCAGGCGCTAGGCGGCGACAGCCTGACAGCCAGCCAGTGCAACGGCCGCGCCGCACTGCGCTGCACCAGCCCGGACTACCTGCCCATGTGCGGCGCCATTGTGGACCGCGAAGCCTTCAACGACCTGTACGCCCCGCTGGGGCGCGATGCGTCGCTGAAACTGAGCCAGAGCGCCCCCGAGGTCACCGGCCTGTTTGTCAGCACCGCGCACGGCTCGCGCGGCATGGTCACGGCCCCGCTATGCGGCGAGGTGCTGGCCAGCCTGCTGGACAACGAGCCGGCGCCGCTGCCCAAGCCCATCATGGACGCCATCCACCCCAGCCGTTTCCTGATTCGCGACATCATTCGGCAGAAGCTGCGCGAACGCGACTGACCCCGTCGCCACCACAAAGCAAAAAGGCGCCGCTCATATGAACGGCGCCTTTCTTATGGTGCTGCCTGCGTCAGGCCTCGGCACCCGCAGCGCGCAGCCGCTCGCGGATAGGCTCGGGGATGGACACCGACTTGCCCGCCTGGTAATCCACCCACACCAGCGTGGCCTCGCCCACTGCGTACACGGTGCTGTCGTCGCCAGCCAGATAGAAGTGATGGCGTAGCGTCAGGCTGCTGCGGCCAACCTTGACCACCTCGCTGCTCACCACCACGGTAGCCGGGTAAGACAGCTCGCGCTTGTAGGTACAGCTGGTGCTGCCCAGCACCGGGCCGATGCCGGCCGGGTTGATGGGGTGGCCGATGCCATCCAGCCATTCCACACGGATCTGCTCCATGTAGCGAAAATAATAGGTATTGTTCAGGTGCCCTACCGCGTCCATATCGCCCCAGCGCATGGTGATGGTACGGCGGTCCAGCAAAGGCAGTTTCTTGTCCATGGTGATCCTTTGTGTGCATTGCAGCATCATGATAGCGGCACACTTCCGTAAACGTAAGCCGGCTGCGCAAACGCACTGTTCGCACACCCCGCCCTGCTTGGGCTAAAATGCCAGCCCCTTACGCACCAACACGCCCATGGCCAAACTTTTTTACCGCTACGCCGCAATGAATAGCGGCAAGAGCACCCAGCTTTTGCAGATCGCCAACAACTACGAAACCATGGGCAAGGCCGTACGGCTGTACACCGCCGCCATCGATAACCGCTATGGCGTGGGCAAGATCACCTCGCGGCTGAATATCCAGCGCGACGCGCTGACCTACGACGATGGCTTTGATTTTCTGGCGCAGGACTACCAGGACATCGCCTGCGTGCTGATCGACGAAGCGCAGTTCCTCACCAGCGAGCAGGCGCAGCAGCTGCACCGCCTGGCGCACACCCGCCACGTGCCGGTGATCTGCTTTGGCCTGCGCAGCGACTTCAAGGGCGAGCCCTTCCCCGGTGCCGCCTGGCTGCTGTCGCTGGCTGAGGACATCGAAGAGATCAAGACCATCTGCACCTGTGGCCGCAAAGCCACCATGCATATCCGTGTAGACGGCCAGGGTCAGCGCATAAAAGAAGGGCCACAAGTCGATATCGGCGACGACACGCGCTACCACGCCGTGTGCGCCAAATGCTTTTATCAGGGCCACGCCCGGGAAGACACACCATGAGCAAACCCCGCCACGGCGGCAGCAAGCCCGCCTCCGCCAGCGCCGAGCGCCAGGCGGCCGACAAACGCCACGCCCGCGCCGAGGCCGCCTGCCATACCGTGCTGCAGCTGTTTGCCAGCCTGGAAGAAGACAGCGCCTGGCAAGCCTGCGAGATGGCCATGAAATACGGGCAAATGGCGGCCGTTTACGCACGCAAGATCCGCAATGGTCGCGTCATCAGCGCGCCAGACTTCAACGCTGCGGTAGAGGTCTGCACCTGCGTCCGCCGCGCCCTGCGCAGCCTGGACGCCGAGCTGGTCTTTGCCGGCCACCCGCGCCAGGCCGAGCTGGCCGAGGCCGCCAGCGCCAGCTACCAGGTACTGCTGGACCACCACCAGCTCACCAAGGGCAAAGCCTGAGCCACGGCCGGCGCCCGGCCTGATCTGCCACGCAAAAGCACAAGGCCACGGCATAGCCGTGGCCTTGTTGTTTGACGACGCCAAACCTGGCGATCAGCCAGCCTGCGCCGCCTGCCACTGTGCATGGATGCGGCCAACCTCGCCCAGCCAGTGCTGTTTATCGGCAGCTGGCAGCCAGCTGGCCTCGAAGCTGTTGTTCACCAGCTGTACCACTTCGGCGTCGCTCAGGCCTAAGGCCTCGCGGCAGGCGTAGAAGTTCTGGTTCAGGTAGCCACCAAAATAAGCCGGGTCGTCCGAGTTCACCATGGCTGCCAGGCCGGCCTGCAGCATGCGGCGCAGCGGGTGCTGGCTCAGATCCGGCGTGACCTGCAGGCGCTGGTTGGACAGCGGGCATACTGTGAGCGGCGTGCGGTCTGCGGCCAACCTTTGCACCAGCGCCTCGTCCTCCAGGCTGCGTACGCCGTGGTCGATGCGGCATACCTGCAGCAGGTCCAGCGCCTCGACCACATACGCCGCCGGGCCTTCTTCGCCGGCGTGCGCCACACAGGGCAGGCCCAGCGCGTGGCAACGGGCAAACAGCCGGGCAAACTTGGACGGCGGGTGGCCCAGCTCGCTGGAGTCCAGCCCGAAGCCATCAATACCGGCCAGGAACGGCTCGGCCTGGTCCAGCACCGCCATGCCGGCCTCTTCGCTGAGGTGGCGCAAAAAGCTCATGATCAGGCGCGAGCTCATGCCCCACTGCGCCTGCGCGGCGTCCAGCGCACGGCGAATGCCGTGGTAAACGGTGGCAAAGTCGATGCCCCGGTCGGTGTGCGTTTGCGGGTCGAAGAAGATTTCGGCATGCACGATGCGGTCGGCGTGCGCGCGTTCCAGGTAGGCCCAGGTCAGGTCGTAGAAGTCCTGCTCGGTTTGCAGCACACCCGCACCGGCGTAGTACAGGTCCAGAAACGACTGCAGGCTGTCGAACTGGTAAGCGGCGCGCAGCGTGTCGATGCTGGCATACGGCAGGGTAATGCCGTTACGCGCGGCCAGGGCAAACATCAGCTCCGGCTCCAACGTGCCTTCAATATGCAGGTGCAGCTCGGTTTTGGGCAGCGCCGCAATCAGCGCGTCTACTGGGTGGGTCATGGCGGGCTTTCTGCAAAGTTGGCCGCATGGCACGGCTGGTCATTGGTGATAGCACCTGCCTGCGCCTGGCAGCAAAGCAAAAAGCCCCGCGCTAATGCGCAGGGCTTTTTGATTCTGGCGGAGAGGGGGGGATTCGAACCCCCGTCAGGGTATTACCCTGAACACGCTTTCCAGGCGTGCGACTTAAGCCACTCATCCACCTCTCCAGAATACTTTGCTGGCAGCCTGGGCTGCGGCAATCTCCGGCTGGGCGCAGATTGTAAAAACTTGGCGGAGAGGGGGGGATTCGAACCCCCGTCAGGGTATTACCCTGAACACGCTTTCCAGGCGTGCGACTTAAGCCACTCATCCACCTCTCCAGATGGCTCTTTTCGACCGGCCTTGCGGCGTTTTGTCGTCAGAGGCTGCGCATTCTAGTGAAGCCCCCCCGCCTTGGCAAGCTTTTTTACAAAAAAATGCATACTTCCCCTGCCCTGCGGCCAACTGGCCGTGCCTGCCAGCCACACCCAGCCAGGCCAAGCCCTTGATCACATTGCGCATTCCCCTGCCAGCATGCGCCTAGCAGCCAGCCTGCGCGGCTTCAGGTAGAATTGCGGCATTGCAAAACACACCCCGTGAAAACACGATGCGCATTGCCCTAGCCCAGTTCAACCCGGTTGTTGGCGACATCACCGGCAATACCCAGAAAATCCTGGCCCTGGCTCAACAAGCCATGGCGCAGGGGGCCGACATCCTGGTCACCCCGGAGCTGGCCCTCACCGGCTACAGCCCGGAAGACCTGCTGCTGCGCGACCATTTCTACCGCGCCATTGCCGCCGGCCTGGACGAGCTGGAGCAGCTGGACGGCATTACGCTGGTGATCGGCCACCCGGCCAAGCTGGGCAACGAGCGCTTTAACGCCGCCACCGTGCTGCGCGACGGCCACCGCCTGGGCCAGTACCACAAGATGCTGCTGCCCAATAACGAAGTATTCGATGAATGTCGCTACTTCACCCCCGGCGCGGCGCCACTGGTATTCGAACAGAACGGCGTGCAGGTTGGCGTGCTGATCTGCGAAGACGTCTGGTCTATCGAACCAGCCAGCGAAGCCGCCGACGCCGGCGCCAACGTGATCGTGTCGCTGAACGCCTCGCCGTTCCACCGCAACAAGATCGGCACCCGTCACGAGATGCTGCGCTACCGCGTGCAGGAAACCGGCCTGCCCATCGCCTACGTCAACCTCACCGGCGGCCAGGACGAGCTGGTGTTCGACGGTGGCTCGTTCGCACTGAATACGCAGGGCGAGCTGGTAGCCCAGGCCGCCGCCTACGACGACGAACTGCTGCTGCTGGACTACAAGGATGGCGACCTCGCCCCGGCCAGCCAGGCCGCCCTGCCCGGCGAGCTGGAAAGCGTCTACCGCGCGCTGGTGGTAGGCGTGCGCGACTACATCAACAAAAACGGCTTCCCCGGCGCGCTGCTAGGCTTGTCCGGCGGCATCGACTCCGCGCTGACGCTGGCCATCGCCGTGGACGCGCTGGGCGCCGAGCGCGTACACGCGGTGATGATGCCGTCACGCTACACCGCCGACATCAGCGTGGACGACAGCCGCGACATGGTGCAGCGCGTGGGCGTGAAGTACGACGAAATCGAAATCTGGCCGATGTACGAAAGCTTCATGGCCGCACTGGCGCCGTCGTTTGACGGCCTGGCCATGGATACCACCGAAGAAAACCTGCAGGCACGCATTCGCGGCACCCTGCTGATGGCACTGTCCAACAAAACCGGCAAGCTGGTGCTGACCACCGGCAACAAGTCGGAAATGACCACCGGCTACTGCACGCTGTACGGCGACATGGCCGGCGGCTTTGCCGTACTGAAAGACGTGGCCAAGACCCTGGTATTCGAGCTGTGCCGCTGGCGCAACACCCAGGGCGACATCATCCCCGAGCGCATCATCACCCGCCCGCCGTCGGCCGAGCTGCGCCCGGACCAGAAAGACCAGGACAGCCTACCGCCGTACGAGGTGCTGGACGCCATCATGGCGCGCTACGTGGAGCACAATATGTCGGCCGCCGAGATCATCCGCGACGGCTTTGCCGAAGCCGACGTCAACAAGGTAGTGCGCCTGCTGAAAATCAACGAATACAAGCGCCGCCAGGCACCGGTGGGCCCGCGCATTACCCATCGCGGCTTCGGCAAAGACTGGCGCTACCCCATCACCAACCGTTTCAGCTAAGCCACCGCTGCGGCCAACCTGCCAGGGTTGGCCGCACCTCACTGGCGGCACGCACTGCCCGCCAGAGTGTTAAGCCTTGTTAAGCAGTGCGAATCCCCCGCCGCACCGGCGGTCACACTGCCACGACCCCACACAAGGAACACCATGAAGATCATCGCCAGCACCCTGCTCTGCCTTGCCATGGCCGCCCCGGCCCACGCCGCCGCCATTGCCCAGCTCAAACAGTTTGTCAGCAGCACCAAAACCCTGTCTGCCAGCTTCAGCCAGACGGTAAGCAGCAAGGGCAAGCAGGAAACCGCCAGCGGCATCATGGAGCTGCAACGCCCCGGCAAACTGCGCTGGGCGTACAGCAAACCGTTCGAGCAGCTGATCGTGGGCGACGGCAATACGCTGTGGATCTACGACAAAGAGCTGGCGCAAATCACCAAGCGCAAGCAGGCCGGCGCGCTGGGCAGCAGCCCGGCCGCGCTGCTGGCTGGCAGCAACGCCATCGAGCGCGACTACCTGCTGCGCGAAATGGGCAAGCAAGGCGACGTGGAATGGCTGGCCGCCAGCCCCAAAAAAGCCGACAACACCTTTGAGTCCATCAAGATGGGCTTCAGCAACAACCAGCTGGTAGAGATGGAGCTGGGCGACAGCTTTGGCAACCAGACCCGCATCCGCTTTAGCGACATCAGGAAAAACCCGGCACTGCCTGCGGCTAACTTCAGCTTCACCCCGCCCAAGGGCGTAGACCTGGTCAGCGAGTAAACCATGGACCTGTTTGCACGCGAGCCGCACAAGCCGCTAGCCGAGGCACTGCGCCCCACCACGCTGGACGACGTGATCGGCCAGCAGCACCTGATTGGCCCCGGCAAACCGCTGCGTATGGCCATCGAGGCGCAAGTACCGCACAGCATGATGCTGTGGGGGCCACCCGGTGTAGGCAAAACCACGCTGGCGCGCATTCTGGCCAATGCCTTCGATGCCGATTTCATCCCGCTATCGGCCGTGCTGTCCGGCGTAAAGGATATCCGCGAAGCGGTAGAGCGCGCCCACGCCACGCTGCAACGCAGCGGGCGGCGCACCATTCTGTTTGTGGACGAAGTACACCGCTTCAACAAAAGCCAGCAAGATGCGTTTTTGCCGTTTGTGGAATCCGGCCTGCTCACCTTCATCGGCGCCACCACCGAAAACCCCTCATTCGAAGTCAACGCCGCGCTGCTGTCGCGCGCCCAGGTTTATGTACTGAAACCGCTTGCGCAGGCGGACCTGCACGCCCTGTTCGACCGCGCTGCGGCCAACGGTGCGCTGGACGGCCTGGCCTTTGACGACGACGCCCGCGCCGCCCTTAGCGGCTACGCCGACGGCGACGCCCGCCGCTTCCTGAACCTGCTGGAACAAACCCGCACCGCCGCGCTGGCGCGCAAAACCGCGCGCATCGACAGCGCTTTTCTGGCAGAGGTGCTCAGCGTCAACGCCCGCCGTTTCGACAAAGGCGGTGACGCCTTCTACGACCAGATTTCGGCGCTGCACAAATCGGTACGCGGCTCCAACCCCGACGCCGCGCTGTACTGGCTGACGCGCATGCTGGACGGCGGCGCCGACCCGCGCTACCTGGCGCGGCGCATCGTGCGCATGGCGTGGGAAGACATCGGCCTGGCCGACCCGCGCGCCATGCAGATCGCCAACGACGCCGCCACCACCTACGAGCGCCTGGGTAGCCCCGAGGGCGAGCTGGCGCTGGGGCAGGCGGTGATCTACCTGGCCATAGCCGCCAAGAGTAATGCCGGCTACATGGCGTATAATGCTGCCCGCGCCTTCGTGGCAGGCGACAGCTCGCGCCCGGTACCGGTACACTTGCGCAATGCGCCTACCCGGCTGATGAAAGAGCTGGGCTACGGCCACGAATATCGCTACGCCCACGACGAGCCGCATGCCTATGCGGCGGGCGAAACCTATATGCCGGAAGGCCTGGAAGATGTGCGCTGGTATGAACCGGTGCCGCGCGGGCTGGAGGGCAAGATTGCCGACAAGCTGGCGTTTTTACGCCAGCTGGATGACGAAGCCAATACCAAGAAACAGGACTGAAACATGCTGGACATTCAACTGCTGCGCAGCAATATCGAAGAAGTGGCGGCCCGCCTGGCCGCCCGTGGCTACACACTGGAAGCAGACGCTTTCAACAGCCTGGAAGCCGAACGCAAATCCCTGCAAACCCGCATGCAGGACCTGCAATCCCAGCGCAACAGCAGCTCCAAGCAGATTGGCATTGCCAAGAAAAACGGCGAAGACGTGTCCGCCATCATGGCGCAGGTTGCCTCGCTGGGTGACGAGCTGAAGGCCGCCGAAGACGCCTTCGCCGCAGTACAAAGCCGCCTGGATAACTGGCTGCTCACCATCCCCAACCTGCCGCACGAATCGGTACCGGCCGGCAGCGACGAGAGCGGCAACGTGGAAGTACGCCGCTGGGGCACCCCGCGCAGCTTTGATTTCGACATCAAGGACCACGTAGACGTGGGTGCCCCGCTGGGCCTGGACTTCGAAACCGGCGCCAAGCTGTCCGGCGCACGCTTTACCGTGCTGCGCGCCGACATCGCCCGCCTGCACCGCGCGCTGGCGCAGTTCATGCTGAACACCCACACCGAACAGCACGGCTACAGCGAAACCTACACCCCGTACATCGTGAACAGCGATGTACTGTACGGCACCGGCCAGCTGCCGAAGTTTGCCGAAGACATGTTCCGCGTAGAGCGTGGTGGCGAAGCCGCCGCCCAGGCGCAGTACCTGATCTCCACCTCGGAAATCACCATGACCAATATGGTGCGCGAGTCGGTACTGAAGCACGACGAGCTGCCGCTGAAGTTCACCGCCCACTCGCCTTGCTTCCGCTCCGAAGCCGGCGCCTACGGCCGTGACACCCGTGGCCTGATCCGCCAGCACCAGTTCGACAAGGTGGAAATGGTACAGATCGCCCACCCGGAGCACTCTTTTGCCGCGCTGGACGAAATGGTGGGCCACGCCGAAGTGATCCTGCAGCAGCTGGGGCTGCCCTACCGCGTGATGGCGCTGTGCAGCGGCGACATGGGCTTTGGCGCACACAAGACCTTCGACCTGGAAGTGTGGCTGCCGGCGCAGAACACCTACCGCGAGATCAGCTCCTGCTCGAATATGGGCGACTTCCAGGCGCGCCGCATGATGGCCCGCTTCAAGGATGCCGACGGCAAAAACCGCTACGTGCACACGCTGAACGGCTCCGGTCTGGCCGTGGGCCGCACGCTGGTGGCGGTACTGGAAAACTACCAGAACGCCGACGGCAGCGTCACCATCCCCGAAGTGCTGCGCCCGTACATGGGTGGCCGCGACAAGATCGGCGGCTAAGCTACACCCGCAAGGTTGGCCGCATGCGGCCAACCTTGTCACCTGCCCTACACCCCAGCCGTTCACGCCCGCGCGTGAACGGCTTTTTCGTACCCGCCGCCCCCCAAGCCGGCCAGCTCGGCCAAAGCGCCCCCCAGCGCAGCCCACACCACAATTGTTCCGTGTGTGCGCTAGCAGACATCAAACAGCGCCAATTTTTAATAAGGTGCTGTAAGCCAGTCAGCGCACTCCTTTGGCAGGACGCGCAGGAGCGCCACTGACGCAGTGATGCCCATCACGTTTCAAGGAGCGCACATGACCCGTTCTGCCCATGCCACCCGGCAAGACACCGCTATCGCGTCGTGCATGATTTTTGGCCACCGCAACCTGCAGAACGCCTTGCTGTCGCGGCTGATCGAGGAGCACCTGGGTCTGGCCTGCGCCATCCGGGCCCCGGAAGATGCCCGCCTGTGCGGGCCGCAGCAAGGCGTACTGGCCCTGCTGGACGCCGGCGCCAGCAGCCAGCTGCTGCTCGAAGCCCAGGTACTCGACATACACGAGCAAATCAGCGTGATTGCCGTGTTCAACTCGCCCGCCGGCCAGGCGTTTGACCGCCTGCTGCGCTGGCCAAAGGTGCGGGGACTGTTTTACGAGAACACGGGTGAGGCACATTTCCTGCAGGGCATCCAGTCGCTCAGCAGTCACGAACATTGGCTGCCACGCAAGGTGTTGGCCGCCTACCTGGAAGAAACCCGCTGCATCCAGCACCACCCCAACACCTGCGACGCCAGCCTGACGGCAAAAGAAACGCAAATCCTGCGCGCCATGATCTCGGGGGCCAAAAACGCGGAAATCGCCCAGGTACTGCACGTCAGCCCGCACACCATCAAGACTCACGTCTACAACCTGTTTCGCAAGATCAAAGTCAACAACCGCGTGCAAGCAGTGTCGTGGGCGCTGGTGAATTTCGAGTGGCCACAATGACGGCCTGCCGCCTGGCCCCTGGTGGCCTGCTCTGCGCCGGCCTGCTGTTTGCCGCCATGGCGGCACGCGCGGCAGACGATGAGGTGCCTATCGACAGTGGCACCAGCATCGAGCTGAGCGGCACGCAGTTCGAGTACGCCACCGGCTTTATCGTGGACCGCACCATGACGCATTTCGGCGCGGCCTTCGTGCATGACTTTTCCACCGCATGGCGCAGCCAGACCGGCACCGACGGTGTTGACCTCACCATCATCGAAAAGCCCTCCGCGCGCTGGGGCAGCGCCATCACGGTGGAATACAACAACCGCCCGGCAGCCAAGGTTTTCCTGTACGCCGGCCGTAGCGCCACCATCACGCCACTGGCCATCGAAACCGCGCGCTACCTGGCCGGTAAAGTGGCCGACCAGCGGCTGATGAGCCAGATCCTGCACGACCCGGACCTGGGCAAAGAGGAGCTGCCCTAACCCCGCTGCATCACTCCCCAAGGAGCCCTACCATGACATTTCGCCTATGCCCTACCGTACTGCTGGTGGCCGGCGCGCTCTTGCTCTGCAGCGCGCAGGCCACCGAATTGATCTACCTGCCCAACAACCCGTCCTTTGGCGGCAACCCGCAAAACGGCCCGGTGCTGATGAATAGCGCCAACGCCCAGAACCATTACGTAGCACCGTACGACAACCGTGCCGGCACCACCTTCAGCGCACTGGACACCTTCAACCAGCGCCTGCAAGCCATGGTGCTGGACCGCCTGGCCGCCTCCATTACCGGCAGCGTGTTTGACCACAACGGCAACCTGATTCCCGGCAACATCAACACTGCCAACTTCTCCATTTCGATCATCGATATTGGCGGCGGCATGCTCAGGATCACCACCACCGACAGGCTTACCGGCGCGTCCACCAGCTTCGAAGTCCGTAGCGCGCTGTGAGGAAACCATCATGAAACACCCAAACCTGTGCTGGCCCCTGCAGCGCCCTGCTGCTTACAGCTTGCTGGCCTGCCTGCCGCTGCTGGCAGGGTGCTCGGCCATAGACCGCGAGCGCGATATGGCGCTGGCCACCAGCTCGCACCCGGCGGGGCTGACCGCACCCAGCAGCATCCACCGCGACCTGGCGATGCTGCCACCACCCAAAGGCAAGATTACCGCTGCCGTGTACGGCTTTCGTGACCAGACCGGGCAATACAAACCATCGCCGGACAGCTCGTTTTCCACCGCGGTAACGCAAGGCGCTGCGTCGCTGCTGAACAAGGCGATGCTGGATTCGAACTGGTTTGTGCCAGTAGAGCGCGAAGGCCTGCAAAACGTGCTGACCGAACGGCGCATCGTGCGCGCCATCGAGTCACCACCAAGCGGCAGCAACCTGATCGGCCTGCTGCCGGCCAGCATCTTGCTGGAAGGCGGCATCATCAGCTTCGAAACCAATGTCAAAACGGGCGGCGCCGGCGCGCGCTACCTGGGCGTGGGCGCGTCCGAGCAGTACCGCACCGACCAGGTGACGGTGAACCTGCGCGCCGTGGACATCCGTACCGGCCGCGTGCTGGTGAGCACCACCACCACCAAGGGCATTTATTCCTACAAGCTGGGGGTGGATATCTTCCGCTTTGTTTCCTACCAGAAACTGTTCGAGATGGAGGTAGGCTACACCCGCAACGAGCCGGCCCAGCTATGCGTGAACGAAGCCATCGAATCGGCGCTGATCTACCTGATTATCCAGGGCATAAAGGACAATCACTGGGCGCTGGATAACCCGGACGAGGTCCATTCACCCATCGTGCAGCGTTACCTTGCCGCCATGAGCGACAACCAGCGCCTGGGCCAGGACGAGATTGAGCGTTTTCTGGCCACAGAAAAACCCGCAGAAAAGTCACGGCACTGACCTTGCCACACCGGATAAGGCCGGCCACCCAGGCACGGGTGCCGCCCTTATTGTTTTTACTGCCGTTTCATGCCACTGCGCACTCAGCTTTTAGCCTGAGTTTTGCCCGCCGCACTCAGGCCAAATCGTGAGCCGGCGAGGCCGGAAATCGCACCGCACAGGCGATTGTTCGCCAGGCATGAAAGCCGGATGCTGAATGCAACGAAACCCGATACAGGCGGCCAACCATGAACACCTCCCTCAGCCCGCGATTTACCTGCCAGGCGATCGCCATGATGTTGTTGGCCGCCAGCAGTGTGCACTGCTTCGCCAGTGATATCGACCTGGCAGCCGATACCGAACTATTCGGTGCCAGCGAACTGCAGGCCTACCAGACCTACGCCGGCAACCAGGGCGCACAGCAGGCCACCGTCAAACAGGATGGCCACGCCAACTACCTGATGGCCTCGCAAAGTGGCTACCGGAACGTGCTGCAAGCCCAGCAGCTAGGCGATGGCCATGTGGCCACGCTACTGCAAGCGGGCAACGATAACAGCATCACCCTCAGCCAGCAGGGGCTGAACCAGCTTGCCCGCATCGCCCAGGGCGGTAGCAACAATAGCGCGCTGCTGCTGCAAAGCGGCAGCCGGAACCAGGCGCACATCCTGCAGCTTGGGCACGGCCAGAGCGTCACCGTGACACAAAGCGGCAACAACAACGTGGCCACGGTGACACAAAGAAACTGACTTTGAGCGGCCAGTACAGCTCAAGGGTAGTTGGTAGCAAAACCTTGCTGCCTCGCATCAACGAAATCGGAGAATGCACCATGAACACCAAGCTCAGCATTATTGCTCTAGCCATCGCTTCCGGGCTGTCTGCCACCGCTTACGCATACGAGGCCACCGTAGACCAGAATGGTGACTCGAATAGCGCCAACGTAAATCAGGTAAACGAAGTATTCGGCTTTGGCGTGAGCAAAGCCGCCGTCAAACAGGACGGTACCAGTAACGCGGCCACCATCAATCAGACATGGGGCGCCAATACCCAGGCCAAGATAAACAGCATCGGTACCGGCAATACCGCTACCATCGACCAGAACAATGCCTGGCTGGCCAACGCCGACATCGGCCAGAATGGCCTGCGCAATACCGCCAAGGTCAATCAGGCCCCCTCTAGCCCCAATAGCAGCTTCGCCAATGGTGCTCTGGCCACCGTGGTGCAGCAGGGCAACGACAACCAGGCCACCATTAACCAGATAGGTACCAACACCCCCGGCCATACTCCCGACGGCGTCAGCGCCTCGGTCAAGCAGGTCAATAACGCCACCGGCAATACCGCGCTGGTAAACCAGACCGATGTTTCCTTCCGCGCCAGCGCCAATATCACGCAGGACGGCGAACGCAGCAGCTATGCAGAAAGCAACCAGACCGGCGCTGATCATCTGGCCACCATTACCCAGACCGGCGGACAGGACAATGACGCCCGCACCGGGCAAACCGGCACGCTACAGACAGCCAGCATCACGCAGTCCGGCGATACCTGGCACGCCAAGGCTAATGTCAGCCAGAGCGGCTCGCAAAACACCGGCAATATCACGCAGACCCGCTGGGCGGATTACGCCACGGCCAACATCACCCAGGCAGGCGTAGCCAATACGGCCAACGTGAGCCAGGATGGCAACTACCAGACCCCGCTGAACAATTATGGCGTGGTCACCGTGGTGCAAACCGGCAATAACAACCAGGCAACGGCGACGCAGTTTGTCACCCGGAATGCCACGGCACTGCTTACCCAGACCGGCAACAACCATGTCGCCTCGGTTAGCCAGTCTAACGGCAGCAGCCTGAACGCCACCGTGACGCAAAGCGGCCTGTCCAATACCGGTACCGTGGTGCAAAGCAGTGAATTCAACGACGCATCGATTCTGCAAACCGGAAACTTGCAGGTGGCCACCATCACGCAGTCCGGGCTGGGTGTTGCCGCCGCACATAATGTGGCGATAGCGGATCAGGGCGGTAGCGGCCAAGTGGCCAGCATCACCCAGAGCGGCGGGGCAGGTAACTTTGCCAACGTCTATCAACGTTAAGCAGTACTCACACTTGGCGGGCCTGGCCCGCCATTTTCCGTTTCCCGACAGGCTAGCCCATGACCTACCCGCATTATTACCTGGCGGCTCGCCTGGTTTTCTGGAGCATGACCGGCATGACAGCACACGCAATGGCAAACGACGGCACACCAGGCATCTGGTCCGAGGTGAGTCACACGGCCCAGCTATGGACGATTGTGCCGCACATTACCGCCCCCTCTGGGCGCGTATTCCGCTATGACATGACGGCCAACAAAACCGGGCCGGCAGGCAGCGCCAGCATCCACCAGGCCGGCCAGGCTATCGTGGGTGCCGATGGCACGGCCACGCTCTCAAGCCTGCAGATCAGCCTGGGCGCCGCAGAAAGCTGTCGTATCGACACCCGGCTGCTGGAAGATGGCCAGGTGGTGGCCACGGAAACACTGAGCCTGCCGCGCTGAACCATGCCACGGCAGCGCGCGAGCTCAGCGGCCTTCGTCGCTGCCCTGCGCCAGTACGACGGCGGTTTGCGGCAGCTGAGCCATATAGAGCTGGCGGAACTCCACCGCCGGCATAGGCTTGCCAAACAGATAGCCCTGCGCCATGTGGCAGCCTTCGGCTTGCAGGAAATCACGGTGCGCCGGCAGCTCGACCCCCTCCGCCACAATGGACAAGCCCAGGCTGCGGCCCATGGAAATAATGGCCGAGGCGATGGCGGCGTCGTCACGGTCGTGATCCAGATCCTTGATAAAGGAGCGGTCGATCTTCAGCACCTGCACCGGCAAGCGCTTGAGATAAGCCAGCGAGGAGTAGCCGGTACCAAAGTCATCAATGGCCAGTGTCACGCCGATATCACGCAGCCCCTCCAGCGCCTTCATGACTTCCACATCGGTGTCCATCGCCGTGCTTTCGGTCATTTCCAGCTCCAGGCAGGACGCCGGCAGGCCGCTATCGGCCAGTATCTCGCGCACGCTGTCCACGATCTGGCCAAACTTGAGCTGCCGCCCGGACAGGTTGACCGCCACCTTGCCATCAAAGCCGAACTCGTCCAGCAGCGTCTTGCTGAAACGGCAGGCCTCTTGCAGCACCCAGCTACCCAGCGGCACGATCAGCGCGCACTCTTCCGCCACCGGGATAAATTCGGCCGGCGGCACCATACCCATCTCCGGGTTGTGCCAGCGTATCAGCGCCTCCATACCCACCAGACGGCCGCTGGCCACTTCTACCTTGGGCTGGTACCACACCTGGAATTCCTGCTTCATCAGCGCGCGGTGCAGGCTGTACTCCAGCTTCAGACGCGCCATGGCGCTGGCGTTCATGTCGGCAGTGTAAAACTGGAAGGTATTTTTGCCGCGACTCTTGGCGCGGTACATGGCCGCATCGGCATTCACCAGCAGACTTTCGGCGGTATTGCCATCGTCGGGGAACATGGCAATGCCCAGGCTGGCGGACACGAACACCTTGTTACCCGCCCCCAGCACCACCTCGCCGGTGATGCTTTCCAGCATGGTTTGCGCCAGGCTGGCAACGGCATTCGGCTGCGCGATGCCAGACAGCAGCACGGTAAATTCGTCCCCTGCCAGGCGGGCTGCTACCGCCCCTGCGGGCAGCTGGTTCTGGATACGGCAGGCTATCTTGACCAATAGCTCGTCGCCAGCCTGGTGGCCCAGCGTGTCATTGATGAGCTTGAAACGGTCCAGGTCGATAAAGATCAGCGCCAGGCGCTGCGTTTGCTCCAGCGCACGCTCTACCGCCAGCTGCAGTTTTTCGCCAAACAGCGTGCGGTTGGGCAGGCCGGTCAGCGCGTCGTGGTTGGCCAGAAAGTGCAGGCGTTCTTCCGCCTGCTTGCGCTGGGTAATGTCGGTAAACACCGCCACGTAGTGCCGCGCCCCGCCGTGGCCATCGGGTATGGCGGTGATGGTCAGGTGCTCGGTATACAGCAGGCCACTTTTACGGCGGTTGACCACCTCGCCCTGCCACATGCCCTGCTGCTTGAGCTGGCCCCACATGCGCTGGTAAAAATCATCCCCTTGGCGGCCGGACTTTAGCAGCGCCGGCGTCTGCCCGACTGCTTCGTCGCGGGTATAACCGGTAATCCGGCTGAAAGCCGGGTTGACCGACTGGATCACGCCATTAGGGTCGGTAATCAGGATGCCTTCCATGGTGGACTCGAACACCTTGTCCGCCAACTGCAGGCTCTCGCGCGAGCGCAGCAGGGCTTCATCGCGCTCGCGCAGCACGGCACGCAGCTCGGACAGGTACTCTTGCTCGATGGACGCAAGAATGTCCGCCATGCTGATAATGGCCAATAGCTTGCCATCGTCAGCCACCACACCCAGGTGGCGGATCTGGTATTCCATGAACACCTTGCGCGCCGCCAGCAAGGTCAGCGTGGCCGGCACCGAACGCAAGGGGTAGCTGGCCAGGTCGGCCGCGCAGCGCGCTTCATCCGGCTGCGCCAGAAAGCGCACCATGTCACGGCGCGTGATAATGCCCCAGCTGCCATCGGCATAGCGCACCGCCAGCGCTTCTACCGAAAAGTCACGCATGCACTGCATCACTTCCGCGGCCGGCGCTTCGGCATAGATCACCACCAGCGATTCGCGTGCCAGGCTATCGAGCCGCTTCATGCGCAGGAACAGCTCGGCGTCCTGGTTCAGCAGGATATCCGTAGCCGACACCACGCCCACCATCTTGCCGTGCTCATCGCGCACAATCAGGTGGCGCACATTGTTTTCCATCAGTACGCGCGTCGCATCCTGCAGCGGGCAATCCAGTGCGATGCCCAGCACCGGCGAGCTCATCACACTGCCCATGCTTTGGCTGGCCATATCGTCCTGGCGCAAGTCCAGCTTGATAGCGTCGGTTTCGGTCCAGATCCCTACAGGCTCGCCGGACTCGTCCACCACCACAATCGACCCGCACAAAGCGTCGCACATGGCACGTGCGGCCTCGGCCACCGACAAGGTGGGCGGGCAACACAGGACATTCCGGGACACAATGCTTTCAACGGTATGCGATAAGGACACGCCAGGCTCCAGAGGACAACATATAAGTAAATATCTATTTACAGTTTAACAGCTCATTTGAAAGCCATTGCAAAGAAAAATCCAGAAAGATACCAGTTTGGCCACTCTGGGGTGACATGCCACCAGCACCAGGCCTTTTCTTCTCTGATTCGCCTAAATATTACAGCATCTTATCAAAAATGCCGCACGCATCCATAGATGCGTCATTTATATCCGACGCACGGAAAAACCCCTCACCTTCTGGCCAAATCTGCCGATAAAGCAGATGCCTATCCGTACATTCTGACTGGAGCCATTATGGACATCAGCAGCATCAGCAGCCGCCCGGCCTTGCCTGCCAGCGTGCCTGCCAATACCAAAACACAGGCCAGTCCCGACACCAGCCCCGGCGAAACCCAGGAAAAAGTAGAACTGGGCCAACGCCAGCTGGACGAGGCCCAAACCTACGGCGACCCGCGCAAAACCGCAGCCAAAGACAAGCCCGACCTGCAAAGCATGCTGGACGAATCCAACCGCAAGGTAGACGAGTTCATGCAGCTGCTCGGTGGCATGGTGGAAAAACAAGGCCTGGAGTGGAGCAAGCTGGTCAGCGGTGAGCAGAAGCTCAGCGCCGATGCCGAAACCATTGCCAAGGCGAAAGAAGCCGTGTCCGAAGACGGCGAATTCGGCGTGCGCAAGACCGCCGAGCGCATTTTGACTTTTGCCAAGATGGGTATAGGTGACGACCCGGAAAAACTGGCGACGTTCCGCAAGGCGGTAGAGAAAGGCTTTGACGACGCCGCCAAAATGCTGGGCGGCAAGCTGCCACAGATCAGCGAAGACACTCGCAAGGTGATCATGGCCGAGTTTGACCGCTGGGAAAAAGAAGGCATCCCTACTGGCGATGCCGTCAGCCTGAAAAAAGCCGACAGCGCCGACACCGGCAAAGCACAAACCAGCATCAGCACCAGCGCCTGACGCCACCCGGCACCAAGCCAACCAGCCCGCCTTGGCGGGCTTTTTGCTGCCTGCGCTCTGTTATACTGCCGCCTTGTCGAATTTTGCTCTTTAAGCCCGCATGACCACCCCCACCCTGCCCGAACTCAAAGCCGCCCTCTCCACCTGCCTGCTGCGCGACCGCCACATCCTGAAACGCAAGCTGCAGGACGCCGAACAACGCGTGCGCAAGCAGCAGCCTGCCGACAAGCTGCTGGCCGACATCGCCGCGCAAGTTGCCCGCTCCGCCAGCCGAGCCGCCGTGCGTGCCGAGCACCTGCCGCGGCCAACGTTTGATGAGGTACTGCCGGTCAACCAGAAGCTGGACGATATCAAGGCAGCGATTGCGGCCAACCAGGTGGTGATCATCTGCGGCGAAACCGGCTCCGGCAAAACCACGCAGCTGCCCAAGATCTGCCTGGAGCTGGGCCGTGGCGTATACGGGCTGATCGGCCACACCCAGCCGCGCAGGTTGGCCGCACGCTCGGTCGCCACGCGCATCGCGCAGGAGCTGGGCAGCGAGCTGGGCACCCATGTGGGTTTCAAGGTGCGCTTTAACGACAAGCAGTCCGAGCGCAACGTCATCAAGCTGATGACCGATGGCATCCTGCTGGCCGAAACGCAGACCGACCGCTACCTGAGCAACTACGACACCATCATCATTGACGAGGCGCACGAGCGCAGCCTCAACATCGACTTTCTGCTGGGCTACCTGAAGCAGCTGCTGCCGCGCCGCACCGACCTGAAAGTGATCATTACCTCGGCCACCATCGACGCCGACCGCTTTGCCCGCCACTTTAACAACGCGCCGGTGATCGAAGTCTCCGGCCGTACCTACCCGGTAGAGGTGCGCTACCGCCCGCTGAAGCAGCGCGACGAGGACGAGCGCGAAATGGAGATGGAAGACGCCATCGTGGAGGCGGTGTCGGAAATCTCGCGCCACGGCGCTGGCGATATCCTGGTGTTCCTGCCTGGCGAGCGCGAAATCCGCGACACCGCCGACAAGCTGCGCCGCAGCGGCATCCGCCACTACGAGATCCTGCCGCTGTTTGCCCGCCTGTCCAACGAAGACCAGCAGAAAATCTTCAAGCCCTCCGGCGGGCGCCGCATCGTGCTGGCCACCAACGTGGCGGAAACCTCGCTCACCGTGCCGGGCATCAAATACGTGATCGATACCGGCCTGGCGCGCATCAAACGCTACAGCCCGCGTGCCAAGGTAGAACAGCTGCAGGTAGAGAAAATCTCGCAAGCGGCGGCGCGCCAGCGCGCTGGCCGTTGCGGCCGTGTCGAGGCCGGTATCTGCGTGCGCCTGTACGACGAAGCCGACTTCAACGCCCGCAGCGCATTTACCGACCCGGAAATCGTGCGCAGCAGCCTGGCAGCGGTGATCCTGCGCATGGCCGCACTGCAGCTGGGCGTGGTGGACCAGTTCCCCTTTATCGAGCCGCCGTCCAGCCGCCTGATTGCCGACGGCTACCAGGTACTGCAAGAGCTGGGCGCGGTGGACGAACAGCTGGCGCTCACCGCCGTGGGCAAGGAGCTGGCGCGCATTCCGGTGGACCCCAAGGTTGGCCGCATGTTGCTGGCCGGGCGCGACTTTGGCTGCGTGCGCGAGGTATTGATCATCGCCGCCGGCTTGTCGATACAAGACCCGCGCGAGCGGCCGTTCGAGGCGCGCGAGGCAGCCGACCGCGCGCACACGCGCTTTAACGACGAAAAATCCGACTTCCTGTCCTGGCTGCACCTGTGGGACTTCTTTGCCGATGCGCTGGCCAACAAGCAAAGCAACCGCCAGCTGGTAAACCTGTGCCACGAGCACTTTCTGTCGCACCTGCGCATGCGCGAGTGGCGCGAGCTGCACGCCCAGCTGGTAGACATCGCCGCCGAGATGGGCCTGATCGACAAAAACAAGGCCCACGCCCCGGCCCCGGTGCAGGCCAACCTGGAAACCAGCGCCAAGAAACGCGCCCAGGCCGACACCGTGGCGTACGAAAGGCTGCACAAGGCGCTGCTGACCGGCCTGATCGGCAATATCGGCATGAAGTCGCAGGAAAGCGATGACTACACCAGCGCCCGTGGCGGCAGCTTTCTGGTGTTCCCCGGCACCGGCCTGAAAAAACTGCGCCCCAAATGGGTGGTGGTGGCCGAGCTGGTAGAAACCACCAAGCTGTACGGCCGCTGCGTGGCCAAGATCGAGCCGGAATGGGTCGAGGCCGTGGCACCGCACCTGATCCGCCTGCATCACTTCGAGCCGCACTGGGAAAAAGCCCGTGGCGAAGTGGTGGCCAGCGAGCGCGTCACGCTGTTCGGGCTGACGCTGATTGCGCGCCGCCCGGTAAGCTACGGCCGCATTGCGCCCGAAGAAGCGCGCGAGCTGTTTATCCGTGGCGCACTGGTGGCCATGGAATACGTGAGCAACGCGCCGTTCTTCCAGCGCAACCAGCAGCTGATCCGCGAGGTAGAGCAGCTGGAACACAAGGCGCGCCGCCAGGACGTGCTGGTAGACGAAGAAGCGCTGTACGCCTTTTACGCCGAGCGCATCGCCAGCGACGTGGTAGACGCCGCCAGCTTTGAAGCCTGGCGCAAAACCGCCGAGCAGGCCAACCCGAAAGTGCTGTTCCTCACCCGCGAGGAGCTGATGCGCCACGCTGCCGAGCACGTATCGGAAAACCAGTTCCCCGAGTGGTGCGAGCTGGCCGAAAGCCGCTGCCGCCTGCGCTACCGTTTCGAGCCGAACCACCCGCTGGATGGCGTCACCATCGACCTGCCGCTGGCGGTGCTCAACACCCTGCAGCCGGCCGAGTTCGAATGGCTGGTGCCGGGCATGATCCGCGAAAAACTGCAGGCCATGATCAAAGGCCTGCCCAAGCAGCTACGCCGCAGCTGCGTGCCGGTGCCGGATTTTGTCACCCAGTTCTTGCTGACCGAGCCGGATACCGCCAAGCCGATCGGCCCGCAGCTGGCGCACTTCATCCTGCGCCACACCGGCGGCGTGAAGGTAGACCCGCTGGCTTTTGATGCCATCGAGCTGCCGGCGCACTTGCTGTTCAACTTCCGCATTGTGGACGACGGCAAGCAGGAAATCGGCATGGGCCGCGACCTCCTGGCGCTGCAAAAGCAGTTTGGCCAGGCGGCGCAGCTGACTTTCCGCGACACCAGCGCCGAGTTCGAGCGCGACCACGTAGAAGCGTGGGACTTTGGCGAGCTGCCGCAGGCGATACAGTTTGCCCGTGGCCGCCAGCAGCTTACCGGCTTCCCGGCACTGACCATCGAAACCGACGCCAAGGGCGAGCACGTGGCCATCCGCCTGTTCGACACCGAGGGTGCGGCCAACCTAGCGCACCGCAAAGGGGTAATCCGCCTGCTGCAGTACCAGCTGAAGGAGCACATGAAGCAGATGAACAAGGGCCTGCCGGGCATGACGCAGCTGGGCCTGCAACTGCGCAATGTGTGCAATGTGGACGAGCTGCTGCAGGACGCTATCGCCGCCATCTGCGACCGTGCTTTTATCGGCGACGACGACGTACCGCGCACAGAGAAGGCGTTTAACGATCAGAAAGCCCGCGCCCGCACCCGCCTGCCCGCCGTCACGCAGGCAGTCACCGGCTACCTGAACCAGATTGCCGCCGAATACGGCTTGCTCAGTGCCAAGCTGCAAAAGCACAAGCTGGGCTTCGAGCTGAAGCAGCAGCTGGAACGCCTGGTGTACAAAGGCTTTCTGTACGCCACACCATGGAGCCAGCTGCCACACCTGCCGCGCTACATGAAAGCGATGAGCCTGCGCATGGACAAACAGCCGACCAACGCCCAGCGCGATGGCCAGCGCGGCGCCGAAATCCGCGAGCTATGGGCGCGCTGGGAAGCCCGCATGGCCGAAGAAACCGAACGCGGCCAACCTTCGCCGCAGCTGCAGGCCTTCCGCTGGCACATCGAAGAGCTGCGCGTCGGCCTGTTTGCGCAAGAGCTGAAAACACCGTACCCGGTGTCCGGCAAGCGCCTGGAAAAGCTGTGGAGCGAGCTGCCTCGCGGCATCTAAGCCCCAAACTGCCACGGCGCAATGCCGTGGCAGACTAAAAGCAGCACCTCGGTACAGGCTGGCCGGCTTTATTGCCACGCGCGCCAGCCACCGTAGCCGATTTGTGCCAGAATTCTGCACATGCTCATTCGCGTCTGCCCATCATGCAAAGCACAGAACACAAAGCGCCCCTCGATAGCATCCTGAAGGTAGGTGAAACCCTGCCGGCCGACATTTATGCGGCCAACGGACTGCTGCTGCTGCGCAAGGGGCACTATGTGCTGAACGAAAAACAGCGCGAACGCCTGGTAGCCCTGGGCATGACCCACCCGGCCAGCGCCTTGCCGCCGGTTGAAAGTGATCTTGCCCGCATCAGTGGCGAATTCAGCCCTTTTGAAGAAATCCAGTATGCCGCGCGCCATCTGGACTACCTGCTGGGCGCCGGCTTGTCGGCCCGCGGCTTCGAGCAGCGTGTGCGCGCGCTGGCCAACCGCCTCATTGCCTTTACCGAAAAAGCCCCGGACGGCATGCTGGCCTCACTGCTGCTGGTACCACTGGCAAAATATTCGTCAGCGCACAGCATTCACGTCGGCATTATCCTGGCGGTGCTGACCCGCAGGCTGGCGCTAGAGCAGCCCGAGCGCAATAGCCTGATCTCGGCGGCGCTCACCATGAACCTGTCCATTGCCAGCCTGATGGACGAGCTGCACCACCAAAGCAGCCCGCTGAGCCAGGAACAGCGCAACCTGATAGAAGGCCACCCGCTGCTATCGTCTGCCATGTTGCGCGAGCTGGGCATTACAGACGAGTTGTGGCATTTGCTGGTACAAACCCACCATGAAAAATGGGACGGCAAGGGCTACCCTTACCGGCTGGACAAAGAAAACATCGAGTCGCTATCGCACCTGTTGCACCTGGCAGACGTGACCGCCGCCAAGCTGGTGCCACGCACCTACCGCTCGGCCATGAAGCCCAATACCGCGCTGGCACAGATCTTCATGGAAGCGAATGCGCTGTTTGACTACCGCTTTACGTCATTGCTGGTGAAAGAGTTAGGCATCTACCCGCCGGGTAGTTTTGTGCAGTTGGCAAACCAGGAAATGGGCGTGGTACTCAGCCGGCGCGAGCGTGCCGACGAACCCTGCGTTGCCGTGCTGCGTCGCAACGATGGTGCGCCGTACAACAAACCACAGCTGCGCGAGGCTAGCGCGCACGAGTACCGCATCCTGCAAGCCATTGACCAGAAACAGATTGGCATCCGCCCGCAATATCTGGCCAGCCTGTGGGCGCGACATCGATCTGGAAGCTCGACTTATAAATGAGCCAACAAGTGATACACTGTACTTATATGCGTAACCCGTAAACATCACAATGCCATGACCGAGAAAAGCAAGCTGTCGGCCGACATGATTATGGTGGGTAAACAGCTACCCGTAGATGTATACCACCGCAGCGGCATGCTGCTGGTAAAGCAGGGGCACTACGTGCTGACGCCGGAGCAAAAGCAAAAGCTGGTCGAGCACGGCCAACTAGAAAACTCGGCAAAAGCAGCACTGGTGGAAAAAGAGCTACGTGAGCGCCGCGAGCGACAAGAGCAGGAACGGCGCCAGGCGGTGAATCAGGTACTCAACCCGCTGGTTGAGCTGGATCAGCTGGCGCACAAGGTCAATGGACTGCTGAACCGCTACTTTCATTCCCAGCACTTTTGCAGCGACATAAGCCACGTAGCCAGCCGCCTGCTCACCCTGGCGGAAAAACAGCCTGACGGGCTGATTGCCTCCTGTCTGCTGGTGCCGTTCAACGACTATGGCAGTATGCATAGCCTGCACACCGCCGCCATGCTGGGCATTCTGGGCCGCCGCCTGAATCTGCCGGCCAAGGAAATGCACGTCTTGTTATGCGCCGCGCTGACCATGAATATTGCGGCCACCAAGCTGCACACTGACCTGAGCAAGCAAGAAACCGCGCTGGATGTTTCGCAAAAATCGGACATGTACGCGCACCCGCTATTGTCTTCTGCCATCCTGCGCGACCTGGGGGTGGATGACGAGCGCTGGCATTTGCTGGTACAGCAGCACCATGAAGAATGGAACGGCTCGGGCTACCCCTACGGCCTGAAAAAAGAAGAGATCGACCCGGGTGCCCACCTGATCCGCCTGACCGATGTCCTGACATCACTGCTGGTTACGCAGGCGCATCGTGCCGGACGCTTGCCATCCATCGCGCTTGGGCGGCTGTTTAAAGGCGAATTCAGCGAGTTTGACCCGCGGTTTGTTGCCCTGCTGATCAAAGAGCTGGGCATCTATCCGCCGGGCAGCTTTGTACGGCTGGCCAATCACGAGATTGCCGTTGTCACGCACCGGCCAAGCGACAGCAATACCAAACACCCCAAGGTCGCCGCCATCCGCTCGGCCAGCGGGGAAATGTATGGTGAACCGCTACCACGCAATACCCGCACCACCGAGCACACCATTACCGAGCCCATTTCCCTGAAAGAAGCTGGCGTACGCCCGGCTTTCCTGCTGAAAATTTGGAATACCTGACACTTCGGCCACATACAAAAAGACCCGCCAACGCGGGTCTTTTTTATGGTGCAAACAGGCTCAGGAGAAATGCTCTTCTGCCGACAGATAGCGCCACTTGCCGGTAGGCAGGTCGCCCAGCATGATGGTACCGATGCGTATGCGCTTCAGGCCCACGACATGCAAGCCTACCAGCTCGCACATGCGGCGAATCTGGCGCTTTTTGCCTTCTTTCAGGATAAAACGCAGCTGGTCTTCGTTCTGCCACCATACCTTGGCCGGCAACAGCGCCTCGCCATCCAGGGACAGACCGTGATTCAGTAACTTCAGGCCTTCAGGCGTCAGGTTACCTTCCACCCGGACCAGATACTCTTTTTCCACATCAGAGCGCTCGCCAATGATTTCTTTGGCAACGCGGCCATCTTGCGTGAGTACTAGCAGGCCCACCGAGTCGATATCCAGACGCCCGGCAGGCGCCAGGCCTTTCATGTGATCGCGGGTAAAGCGGATGCCCGACTTGTCTTCTACCCAGTGGTTATCCGGTGTAATCAGCGCGGCTGCCGGCTGGTAGCCGTTTTCAGCCTGGCTGGACACATAACCCATTGGTTTGTTGATCAGGATGGTCACGCGCTGCGCTTGCGCCTTGCCCAGGCGATCATCCAGCTGGATCTGGTCAGCAGAGGTGACTTTCTGCCCCAGCACAGCCACCTCACCATTGACGCGTACCCAGCCTTGCTCGATATAGCTATCCGCCTCGCGACGGGAACACAAGCCCATCTCGGCCATGCGTTTTGACAAGCGTACTGGTTCCATAATGACTCCGCGTAAAAGGCAGACAAAACAATAGCGCCTACCTGTGATGAGGGGCGCTATTGTACGGCAGCAGGGGTTGGCCGCAAAGCGGAATCAGATATGGTTGAATAGCGATAACTGACCGATTTGCGCATAGGTTTTCTGGCTGGTCTGCAAAGCCGTCATTGCCATCTGGAACTCCGATGTCGCCTTGGCGAAATCCAGGTCTACCAGGTTACTCATCTGGCTGGCGTACTGTACCGACATGCTTTCACCCAGCTGCTGCAGTGAGTCGATTTCCTGCTGGCGGCCACCCACACTGGCCTGCCCGGCCAGCAGTGTGGCCAGGCCTTTATCCAGACCGGAAAGCACCGCTTGCAAGTCAGCGCTATACGTTGGTGAACCAGCAGGCCCTTGCGTCAGCGCCGTATCAAGACTAGCCAGTGTATTCCACAGGCCCGGCGTGAAAATATCGTTGCCCACCTCGGTAATCGGCAGCTCCCGGCCAGAGGCAATAGGCACTTCCTGGCGCTGCTGATCACCCTGGTAGCTAGCATTCGCGGCACCCGACTGTACAAATGGCGCCACATCCTTGCGCGTACCGCCAAAGATGTAATTGCCCGAGCCATCCGAGGTATTGGCCAGGCCAATCAACTCTTTCACCCGCTCACGCATCTCGTTCTGGATGGCTCTGCGGTTATCGTTGCTCAGTGCACCATTACCTGCCTGAATGGCCAGGGTCTTGATATTGGAAATCGTCGTTGATGCGCTTTGCAAAGCCGTATCCGTAATGGCCAGCTGACTGGCGGCCATGCCGGCATTCTTGATCTGCTGGCCATTCATCGACTGTGACTGGGCGACCGACACCGCCTGGGTTGCCGCAACCGGGTCATCAGAAGGGCGTACTACCCTGCGCAGGGTAGAGAGTTGTTCCTGCAAATGATTCAGCTGTGCCTGCTTGGTCTGCAGGCCATAAGTACCCAACATGTATTGGGAGTTGCTACTTACTCGCATGGTTTATCTCCTCGCTTAGCGAAGCTCCAGCAAATTCTTGAACATATCCTGCGCTACCTGGATAACACGGCTTGACGCTTGGTACGCTTGCTGAAAGCGAATCAGGTTGGCCGCTTCCTCATCCAGATTCACCCCGGAAATCTCTTCGCGATTCAGCGACACTTGCTGCTGCGAGGCCTCTTGTGCGGTCAGTGCAATCTGGGCCACATTGGTACGGTTACCCACGTAGCTCACCATCTGGCCATAAAAAGATTGCAGGTTGGTAGTGGGCTTGTCGGTCAGCGGCGGCACCAGGTTTGACGATGCGGTAGGCGTTGGCCGCACCAGGGGCTTAGTCTGCAATCGCGACATTTCCAGCATATTGGCATTGTCTTGCGCAGCCTGAGTACCAAGCGGCTTGGTACTCAGCGTGATGTCTTGCGGCGTGGTCGACACCCCTTCCGGCTTGAACTGGATATTTACCTTGTCATTACCGCTTTGCACAGTAAATTCGTACACACCCGACTGTGTAGTAGACAACGACACAGCACTGATAGTTAAGCCCGGCACAGGCGTAATCGAAAATGGCACCCCGGCCACTGACGGGTCGTAATGCATATTCAGGCTGGGCACAGCTGGTGTCGCTTGCAGCAAGACCTGGCCCAGGGTGGGATTGGTATCCTGTGCCGGCGTAGTTGAGCGGTGCAAGTTGGCCGTTTGCCAGATCGAAGCGATGCTAGGCTTGCCCGCCACCGGGTCGGCCACATTCTTGCCCTGCAAGGAAGACGAGGCGGCAATCTTGGACGGGTCGGCAATCACCACGGCAAACTTGTCCAGCGCCTGACGCATGTAGAAAGCCTGCTTGTCCGGGCTGGCACCAGTCGCTTCGGCGGCAGTACGCTCTGCCGTGAGGTCCGCAAAAAACAGGGCACCGATGGCGGGCTGGCCTGTCAGGTCATAGCCCAAGGCGTGCTGGCGATTGAATGCATCAGACATTTCCACTGCCATACGCCCCAGGTCCGTCTGGATACGGCGCACATCGGTGCCAAGCACACCCATGATACCTTCCAGCTTGCCGCCACCCATACGCGCGGGGTCCACGGTAATCGTACCGTTGACGTTCGGAATGGCAATGCCAACCGAGATCGCGTCAGGATCATCGGGGTTGACTCGCTGCAATACCATCTTGCCGGCCTGGTCACCCAGCACCAGTGCCTGCCCCTGCCCGACAAAAATGCTGTAGCTGCCATCATCCTGCACCACCACATCGGTCTTGATCAGGCCATTGAGCTTTTGTACCAAAGCATCACGGCGATCCAGCAAATCGTTTGGCAGCCTGCCGGCCCCCTGTTGCATGGTGGCAATCTGCCGGTTGATGCTGGCGATTTCCGAAGCATGGGCATTGATGCTCTCCACACTCGAATTTGCCTGGATAGACAAGCCTTGGCGCAGCTCCTCAACGCGGCTGCCAATGGCGGCAAAACGGCCAGCCAGTGCCTGGGCCTGGCTCAATACCGATTGGCGCGCAGCCGTGGAGGAAGGCTGCGCATTCAGCGTTTGGATGCTGCTGAAAAAACCTTGTACTACCGATGACAGGCCAGCATTGGAATCTGCCATCAGGTTATCAAGGTCATGCAAGGACTGCGTCTGCGCGTCCAGCGATGCCACTTTGGCATTCACGTCCCGCAGTTGCGCTTCGGTAAACTGGTCAAAAATGCGGTTCACACCGGTAAGGTTCGCACCCGTGCCCACAAAACCATACCCCTCAAACAACGGGTCGCTTGCCTTCTGCGTGGTTGTCTGACGGCTATAGCCTTGTGTATTCACGTTGCCAATATTATGGCTGGTGGTTTCCAGCGCTGCCTTGGCCGCATTGAGGCCTGTGACAGCGATACCGAAAATGCTCCCGCTCATATCAGTTCTCCTTAATACTGTTTATCGACACCATTGCCAATTAATGAAGTGTCAAATACTGGCAACGGTACGAATGACAGCCTGCAATTTCTGCGCATAGGCCGGATCGGTGGCATAACCACCCCGCTGCAATGCTGTAGCAAAACCGGCAACATTCTGCCCCTGATTCAAGGCCTGCTGGTAACGCGGGTTATCAGACAATAGGCGTGCATAATCATCGAATGCTGCCTGCAGCGACGGATAAGAGCGGAACGCCCCCAGCTGCTTTTGCGCCACGCCCCCCTCGTACTCCGTGGTCATGGTGGCGACAACATCGCCCTTCCAGCCCGGCGTAGCCTTGATGCCGAACAGGTTGTAGCTATTGCGGCCATCAGGGTGGCGAATAGCACGCTGCCCCCAGCCAGACTCCAGCGCCGCATGCCCCACCAGCACCTCTGGCGCCACGCCCAAGCGCGCAGCAGCCTGACTGGCGTGAGGCAGCATGGTGTCAACAAACGACTGCTTGCTACCAGACAAAGGCTCTGTGCTTGTCACCGCCGGCGCCGGCGCGGCCGTGGCGGCTGCCTCATAGGCCCCCAATGCCTTCCTGACCACCGGCGCCACTGGCAACGCAGCTGGCTCGGCGGCAATCTCTGCCGGTACATCCGGCAGGGATTTCAACAGATAACCCGACAAAGCATCCGCCAAGCCAAAGCCACCGGCTTGTACCATGGTTTGCACGATTTGCTGGTCGTACATGCCACGGTAGGTATCCATCTCCTGGCTATCGTCTTCATCACTCAGAGAAGAAGCCCGCATGGAGGACATCAGCTGCCCCATCAGCATGGCCTCAAATTGGCCAGCTACTTGTTTGACAGCCTCTTTGGGATCTTTGCGTGCCAGATCGCTCATGGCCCGGGTAGCTTCCGGGTCCATTGCCAAACGGTTAGCAGTACTGTTGGGGTTGATCATGGCGGCAAATCCTCTATCGATTCACCACTGCAGCAAATATCAGGCCAGCTCGTCGTTGCCACAAAAAAAAGGGGCGATACCCAAGGTATCGCCCACCAAAACTCCATAAATAACGGAGTGCCTATCAACTTGTGTCAAATAATCTGCAGGTCTGCCTTCAAGGCACCAGACGTTTTCATCGCCTGCAGAATCGAAACCAGATCTTGCGGGGTTGCCCCCACCGAATTCAATGCGCTCACCACCTGGGACAGCGAAGCACTGCCCGGCAAACTCAATACCTTGCCGCCATCAGCCTTGATCGAAATGTCGGCCTGGTTGGTAACGGTAGTTTGCCCACCACTCAATGCCGGCGGCTGGCTGACATTGCTATTACCATTTACCGTTACCGACAAATTACCGTGAGCAATCGCACAAGGCTCAATCTTGACCGCACGATTCATCACGATAGACCCGGTACGGGCATTCACGATCACCACCGGTGAAACTTCTGCCGGTTCTACGGCAATATTTTCCAGCTTGGCCAAAAACTGTATGCGGGCATTACTGTCTTGCGGCGCGCGTACTTCTATCAAGCCACCATCTACCGCCCTGGCTACGCCGGGGCCGAATTCTTTGTTAACCGCCTGCACCACGCGATTGGCCGTGGTGAAGTCAGACTCCTGCAAATTCAAGGCCACCACCTCGCCACTGGCAAACGCGTTCGGAACCTCGCGTTCAACCGTAGCACCAGCAGGAATGCGGCCAACACTCAGGTGATTTACCTGGGCCTTGCTACCACCAGCAGCAGCACCTGCACCACCTACCACGACATTACCTTGTGCCAGTGCATAAATCTGGCCGTCAGCCCCCTTGAGCGGGGACATCAGTAGCGTGCCACCACGCAAACTCTTGGCATCACCCACCGATGACACGGTCACATCCATCGCCTGGCCACGCCGCGCAAAAGGCGGAATCGTTGCCGTCAAGGTTACTGCCGCCACATTTTTCGGGTCCAGCTTAGTACCCACCGGCACCTGCACACCCAGCTGATTCAACATGCTGGCAAGCGACTGGCTGGTAAACGGCGACGAGCCTGCCTTGTCACCACTGCCATCCAGACCCACCACCAGACCGTAGCCCAGCAAGGGGTTGGAACGCACACCGGCGACATTCACCAGCTCTTTAAGTCGCTGAGCCGCCATGGCCTGCGAAGCCAGCAAGGACAAACACACCACCAGCCAGATACGTTTCATTACTTGGCCCAGTTCTAGAACGGCAGCACAGACAAGAAGATCTTTTGCAGCCAGCCGGTATCGTTATACGCCCGACCACGCCCCTCGTTCAGCTGCTCGATACGTGCATCCGCAATGCGGGTGGACTCTACCGTATTCCCCTGCTTGATATCCCGCGGGTTTACCACACCAGACAGCCGGATAAACTCGTGCTCGCTGTTGATTTTCATCTGCTTCTCGCCGCTTACCAGCAGATTGCCGTTCGGGTAAACATCAATCACCGTCACGGTAATCGAAGAATTGAACGAGCTGCTGTTATTGCTACTGGTCTTACCTTGTTCGCTAGCCGTGCCAGAACCACTCAAACTGGTACCACCCAGCTTTTTCTCCAGCGAACCAGGGAAAAACGGCAATGACAGGTTGGCCGCAATGCTGCCATCGATCTTTGAATTCCGCTGCCCGGCCGAGTCTTCCTTGTTTGATGACGTAGTGCTTTCACGAATCTGCACCGTCAACAAATCACCCACCCTTACCGGCGTCTGATCTTCAAAAAACGGTTTGTAATTGCTCACCTGAAATATGGAGCCGTCTGCCGGCATGGCCATGGGCACAGGCTGCGGCCGCACAGACATCGGCTGGTGGGTAATCGGGGCAGACTGCGTACTGCAGCCAGCCAGGGCCAACAGTGCGAGCACCGTGCCTGCCATGCCTAGCCATTTAGTCATACCCACCCCCACATTAAAGCTGAGTCAGCTTTTGCAACATTTCGTCGGAAGTCTTGATGGCACGCGAGTTCATTTCATAGGCACGTTGCGCCTGAATCATGCTCACCAGCTCTTCCGCCACGTTTACGTTCGACTCTTCCAGGAAACCGGATTTCACCTTACCAAAGCCCAGCAAACCACCCGTGCCAGTTACCGCAGCGCCCGAGGCCGCTGTTTCCAGATACAGGTTACCGCCAATCGCATCCAGCCCGGCCGGGTTGATAAAATCGGCCAGCTCCAGCTGCCCTGCCTGGGTACGCTCGGTAGCGCCAGGCGCCAGATAAGACACCGCACCGTCTTCCGAAACCTGGTAGGCCGTACCGTCGGGCACTGAAATTTCCGGCTGCACCGGGTAGCCTTCAGCCGTTTCCAAACGGCCGGTAGCACCACGCTGAAACTGGCCATTACGTGTGTACGCAGTCTGGCCATCCGGCGTTTGTACTTTGAAAAAACCACGGCCGTTTACCGCCAGGTCAAATACATTCCCCGTGGTACTCAGGCCACCTTCGGTATGCACACGGGCAGTAGCCATGGGGGCGGCGCCTAAACCTACGGTCAAACCGGTAGGCAAGGTTTCACCCGTTTGAAGACGCGAGCCCGGCGTACGCAGGGTCTGATACATCAAGTCTTCAAAAACGGCAGCGCTACGCTTGAAACCTTTGGTTCCCACGTTAGCCAGGTTATTGGAAATCACATCCAGGCGAAACTGGCTGGATTCCATCCCCGACTTGGCCGTATAAAGCGAACGCATCATAATTAAATACCTACCCGGTGTCGTTTTTTATTTAGCTAACAGACAATATTTGCGTTGCATGCTTGCTGTTCTGCTCTGCATTTTGCATCAATTTTACACTAAGATCATAATGTTTTGCATGGCTAATCATCTGAACCAGGCTATCCACCGCATTAACATTACTACCCTCCAGATAACCGGCCTTTACTTTTACCACAGGGTCGGCATCTGCATCTTGACCACTATTCAGGCGAAACAAACCATCTTCGCCTTTATATACTTCGTTTGCTGCCGGATTAACCAGTTTCAATCTACCGATTTCTTGCGGCTGCCCGCCATTTGCAGGGATGGCAAACAAGGTGCCATCTTGCCGCAGATCGGGCAACGAGCCTTGCGGCATGACTAGCTGACCACCATCACTAGCAATAGCCATGCCAGTTCTAGTACGCAAAACACCGCCCGAATCCAGCAAAAAACCGCCATCCCGGGTATAGGCTTCACCACCATTTGGCGCCTCAACGGCAAAAAAACCCGGACCGGCAATGGCAAAATCGAAATTATTGCCGGTCAGCTGCATCGCCCCCTGGGACAAATCATGGCCGACTGTATTGTCTACCTGGTATATACGGGTAGGCGCACCATCACCCACAACAGGCAATGCGCGAAAAGCATTCAATTCGGCTTTAAAGCCGGTAGTGTGAATATTAGCCAGATTATTTGCCGTCGTAGCCTGCTGCAGTTCCACATGCTTGGCACTGGTCATGGCCAGGTAAATCATCTTGTCCATATCACACTACCTATTCAGATTAATTAGCGCAGGTTCAACAGCGTCTGCAGGATGGCATCCTGCGTTTTAATGGTTTGTGCGTTTGCCTGGTAAAAACGCTGCGCCACAATCATGTTAATAAGTTCGGCCGTGGTGTCCGCATTAGACTCTTCAATAGCAGACGATTGCAATTTGCCGAAACTCCCCTCACCCGGGAAGCCAGGCTTAGGATCACCCGATGCTGCGGTAGATGCCCAGTTATTCTCGCCATTAGGCTGCAACCCCTGGGCGTTATCAAACAGATAAAGGCGGACACGGCCAACACTTTGCGCACGGCCATTGGAATACTTGGCAATGATGTTGCCATCATCCGCTGTTTCCACACCCACCAGCTCACCCTTGGCATTACCATCCACCTTGGCCTTGGCCACAGTGAAGCTACCGGAATACTGGGTAGTACCAGCCAGATTCACCACAATACCGGCATCACCCAGCTGGTTTGGCTGGCCAGGCACCGGCAAGTTGGCCGCAGCAGGGCCACCAGGCACCGTAAACGAGAATGGCGCCGTCAGCTTGCCGTCTGCAGTAAACGACACCGAACCAACACCCTGCACAGGGTTGTTATTGAGCTTGTAGGAAACGTTCCAGGTATTGTTAACAGCTGGCGGCGTACCTGCCACAGCCTGGCGCTGGAAATACAACGATACCGTGTGCGCACTACCCACCTTGTCATAAACACGCATACTGGTGGTGAAGTTATACGTAGTTGCGTCACTAGGCGTAATTGCTGGCACCGGCGCTTTCAGCGCAGTAGGGGATGCCGTGTAGTCGATCAGCGGCGACTTCTGGTCTGCATCCAGGTTGAACTGCCAATCCAGCGCAGTAGATGGCGTACCTGGCAGGCCGGCACGGTCAATCTTGATTGGCGCATCATCACCACCGCCAACTGGCTCGCCAACCAGGTAATTACCGTTGTTGACGAAGTAACCATCCTTATCCAGCTTGAACTGGCCGTTACGGGTAAAGAAGGTAGATGTGGCAGTAGGGTCACTCCACAGCTTGAAGAAGCCAGCGCCCGAAATCGCCATATCCAGCGGGTTTTTGGTGGCCGTAATGTTGCCTTGCTGGAACTGCTGCGCCACCTTGATGGTTTGCGAACCAATACCGGACTCGGTATCGCTCACACCATACAGGCTGGTAGCGTACAGGTCGGAAAACTCGGCGCGGGACGATTTGAAACCCACGGTACTGGCGTTGGAAACGTTGTTACCGATCACATCCAGTTGTTTGGCTGCGGCGTTGAGACCACTCAAACCTTGCTGAAAACTCATGATTCTCTCCTAAACTCTCACACCGCAAATCAAAGGATCTGACTGATCTTGCTTACCGGCAAACGCTCACCGGTAGACACCACAAACATCGGAATGCCTTTTTCCCAGGCCACACTGGTTACCTTGGTAGGCGCCATCATGGTGGCACCCACTGCCGTACCATCCGCTGTAGCCTCTACCTTGAAGGCGTACTCGCCATTGGGCTGTGTAGCACCGTTCGAGCCTTTGCCATCCCAGCTAAAGACAAACTGGCCCTGCTTTTGCGGACCCATTTCGAAGCTGTCCACCACGGTACCGTTGCTGTTGGTTACGGTTACCACCACTTGGCTGGCCGGCTTGGCGAATTCGATCGTACCTACTGCTTTGCCGTCAGCCAGCGTCAACTTGTCGTTGGGGCTCAATACCTGGCGGCCAATCAGCATGGTAGCCAGCAAGGATTGGCTGGCGGCCTGGCTCTCGGTCATGCTTTTTACCGCCTGATTCACGCTCTCCAAACCGCTGACGGTACTGATCTGCGCCATCTGGCTGGTCATCTGGCTGTTATCCATCGGGTTCATCGGGTCTTGCGCCCGCAGCTGCGTGGTGAGCAGCGTCAGAAAACGGTTCTGGATTTCAGCCGAGGAGTTGCCGGTAGCCGTATTGCCGGTGGCAGCCGTCGGGTTCAGCGAGCTGTAATCAAAATTGGTCGATGCAATACTGGTAGCCATGATCTAGTTCCTTGCCTTACTGGCCCAACTGCAGGGTCTTCTGCAGCATGGTCTTGGCTGCATTCACAATTTCTACGTTGGTCTGGTAGGAGCGCGACGCCGAAATCATGTCGGCCATCTCTTCTACCGGGTTCACGTTCGGCATGCGCACGTAGCCTTTGTCGTCCGCCAACGGGTGACCCGGCTGGTACTTCATGCGAAACGGCGAGGTATCTTCCGCCACGGCAGTAACACGCACACCGGCCACTTGCGGGGTATTGGCGCTTACCGGCACGGCAGTAAACACGGCATGGCGCGCGCGGTAAGGTTCGCCGGTAGACGATGCCGTGCTTTCAGCGTTGGCGATATTGCTGGCCACCAGGTTCAGGCGCATGGACTGCGCGGTCAGTGCCGAACCGGCAATATTGAACACATTAGACAGAGACATGATTACTGGCCTCCTTTGATGGCTTCCATCAGACCGCTGATGCGCTTGTTCAGGAAGGTCAAGGTGGACTGGTATTTCATGGCGTTGTCGGTAAAGGCCGAGCGCTCCACATCCATATCCACGGTGTTGCCGTCCAGGCTGCGCTGCACTGCACTGCGGTGCTGCAGGCCACCTTCTACCGCACGGCTACCCATGGCAGCCATGTGGCGGTTATCGGTTTGCGCCAAAGCCACCCCGCTAGCCTGCTGCGCGGCGGTCTGGCTTTTCAGCGCCTTGCCGAAGTCAAAGTCCATCGCCTTGTAGCCAGGGGTATCGGCGTTCGCGATATTGCTGGCAATGACCTCTGCCCGCGCGGCGCGCAGATCCAGCGAACGCTGGAAGAAGTCTAGGTGGGAGGAGATTTTGTTCAGCATGGCTATTTTTCCTTGAGTCAGCCCATTTCAGCACAAAGCGTGCCAGCTTTTTTTAGCCAAAAGCCTCAAGAAAACCTGCTTACTGCCGATTGGCAGCCCTTCCCCGCCAGCCAAGCGGCAAAACCTGCGGCAATTATTGCCGCACCATGCAAAACGCCGCCCGCAGGCGGCGCTTCTACCGGTACAGCAGGCCACTCAATCGTCTTCGCGAATCTCGAAGTCGTGGGTAATGTCTGCGGTTTTGCCCAGCATGATGGAAGCCGAACAGTACTTTTCGGCAGACAGGCTGATGGCGCGCGCCACGACGTCCGCCTTCAGGCTGCGGCCAACCACCACAAAGTGAAAGTGAATCCTGGTAAACACTTTCGGGTCGGTATCGGCACGCTCGGCGTCCATCTCCACCCAGCAGTCACGCACGTCCTGACGCGACTTTTTCAGGATGGACAATACGTCGTAGCTGGTACAACCGGCCGTCCCCAGCAACAGCAGCTCCATCGGTCGCGGGCCCAGGTTGCGGCCGCCACCTTCGGGTGCACCGTCCATCACCACGGCGTGGCCACTGCCGGTTTCACCCATGAAACACACGCCATCCACCCACTTCAGTCTTGCCTTCATGCTTGCTCTCCGATTGAAACAGGGCATCAGCCTAACATCGCCGATTTGGGCGGACAAAGAATCACCGGTAAAATGAAAAGATTATTTAGTTTTGAAGCGCACACACATGCTTGTTCTTGGTATCGAATCGTCCTGTGACGAAACCGGCGTCGCCCTGTACGACACCGAACGCGGCCTGATTGCCGACCAGCTGCACTCCCAGATGGCCATGCACGCCGAATACGGCGGCGTGGTGCCCGAGCTGGCCAGCCGCGACCATATCCGCCGCGTACGCCCGCTCACCGACGCCTGCCTGGCCGAAGCAGGCGTTACCCTGCAGGACATCGACGCCATTGCCTACACCCAGGGCCCCGGGCTGGGTGGTGCGCTGCTGGTAGGTGCCAGCTACGCCAACGCGCTAGCCTACGGCCTGGGCAAGCCGGTGATTGCCGTGCACCATCTGGAAGGCCACCTGCTGTCGCCGCTGCTGGCCGAACCGCGCCCGGACTTCCCTTTCCTGGCCTTGCTGGTTTCCGGCGGCCACACGCAGATCATGGCGGTACGCGGCGTGGGCCAGTACGAGATCCTGGGCGAAACGCTGGACGACGCCGCTGGCGAAGCGTTCGACAAAACCGCCAAGCTGCTGGGCCTGCCCTACCCTGGCGGCCCGCTACTATCGCGCCTGGCCGAAGAAGGCGACCCCACCCGCTTCGAGCTGCCGCGCCCCATGCTGCATTCGGCCAACCTCGACATGAGCTTCTCCGGCCTGAAAACCGCGGTGCTGATGCTGAGCAAACAGGTAGAGGCCGAGCATGGCAGCATCGACGAGCAAGCACGCAAGGACATCTGCCGCGCTTTCCAGGAAGCCATCGTCGAGGTGCTGGTGAGCAAGTGCATCAAGGCGCTGAAGCAAACCGGCATGCAGCGCATCGTGGTCGCTGGCGGCGTAGGCGCCAACAAGCAGCTGCGCGCCGCGCTGGACGACGCCACCCGCCGCCGCAAATACCAGGTGTTCTACCCGCCGCTGAAGCTGTGCACCGACAACGGCGCCATGATCGCCTTCGCCGGCGCCATGCGCCTGAAATACGCCACACCGGCCGGCGGCTTTACGGTGAAACCACGCTGGGAACTCTCCAGCCTGCCGGCCGCATAACCCCTCATGCCACCGCACGCGCCCGCCAGCACCGTGCTGGCAGCGCGTGCGGCCAACCTTAAGCCAACATGATCCAGCTAAAAAACCTTACCCTGCGCCGCGGCCTGAAAGAACTGCTGATTGCGGCCAACCTCACCATCAACCCCGGCAACAAGGCCGGCATCGTTGGCGCCAACGGCGCCGGCAAATCCAGCCTGTTCGCCCTGCTCAAAGGCGAGCTGCACGCCGATAGCGGCGACGCCATCGTACCGCCGCACTGGACCCTGGCCCACGTGGCACAGGAAACCCCGGCGCTGGCGCAATCGGCGCTGGACTACGTGCTGGACGGCGACGCCGAGCTGCGTGGCCTGCAGCACAAGTTGGCCGCAGCCGAGACCAGCGGCGACGGCCACGCCATCGGCAGCCTGCACGGCGAGCTGGAGCGCATCGGCGGCTATGCAGCACCGTCACGCGCCGCCAAGCTGCTAAACGGCCTGGGCTTTGCGCCCGATAGCCACGAACGCCCGGTGTCCACCTTCTCTGGCGGCTGGCGCATGCGGCTGAACCTGGCGCAGGCGCTGATGTGCCGCTCCGACCTGCTGCTGCTGGACGAGCCCACCAACCACCTGGACCTGGAAACGGTACTGTGGCTGGAAGACTGGCTGAAAGCCTACGAAGGCACGCTGCTGGTGATCTCGCACGACCGCGACTTCCTCGACAGCATCACCAGCCACATCGTTGACGTATCCAGCCAGAGCCTCACCCTCTACACCGGCAACTACAGCCAGTTCGAGGTGATGCGCGCTGAAAAGCTGTCGCGCCAGCAAGGCGACTACGAGAAGCAACAGCGCCAGATCGCGCATCTGGAATCTTTCATCACCCGCTTCAAGGCCAAGGCCAGCAAGGCGCGCCAGGCACAAAGCCGCGTCAAGGCACTGGAAAAGCTGGAACGCATCGCGCCAGCGCACGTGGCCTCGCCTTTCGACTTCCATTTCGATACGCCGGACAACCTGCCCAACCCGCTGCTGCGGCTGGATGCGGCCAACGTAGGCTACGGCAGCACCACCATCCTGCACCGCCTGGCGGTATCGGTAGAGGCCGGCAGCCGTATCGGCCTGCTAGGCGTCAACGGCGCCGGCAAATC
Organism: beta proteobacterium L13; assembly: GCA_000335715.1. Taxonomy (GTDB): domain Bacteria; phylum Pseudomonadota; class Gammaproteobacteria; order Burkholderiales; family Chromobacteriaceae; genus Vogesella. Next base: position 40,034 of record AMYZ01000013.1, on the reverse strand, counting down.
CACGCTAGTGAAGCTGCTGGCCGGCGAGCTGCCACCGCAAAGCGGCGAGCTGATCTGTGCGCAAACGCTGAAGATCGGCTACTTCGCCCAGCACCAGCTGGACACGCTGCGCCCGGACGAATCGCCGCTGCGCCACATGCAGCGTCTGGCACCCGAGGTACGCGAGCAGGAGCTGCGCACCTTCCTCGGTGGTTTCAACTTCCGTGGCGATATGGTTAGCGACCCGGTGGGCCCGATGTCCGGCGGCGAGAAATCGCGGCTGGCGCTGGCGATGATCGTGTGGCAAAAGCCCAACCTGCTGCTGCTAGATGAACCGACCAACCACCTGGACCTGGAAATGCGCCACGCGCTGACGCTGGCGCTGCAGGATTTTGGCGGCGCGCTGGTAGTGGTGTCGCACGACCGCTCGCTGCTGGAATCCACCACCGACGTGTTCTGGCTGGTGGCCGACGGCACGGTGCAGCCGTTCGACGGCGACCTAGAAGACTACCGCCAGTGGCGCCTGGCGCAGCTGGCCGAGGCCAACCGCCCATCCAGCGGCGACGCACAAGCGGTGAACCGCAAAGACCAGAAGCGCCAGGAGGCCGAGGCACGACAGAAGTTGGCCACCGCCAAGAAGCCGCTGCTGGCCAAGCTGGGCAAGCTGGAAAAATCGCTGGAAACACTGGGCAAGGAAAAAGCCGAGCTGGATGCTTTCCTGTCCAGTGAGGGCGCTTACAGCGACGCCAACAAAGCCAAGCTGGCCGACAGCATTCGCCGCCAGGGCGAGGTGGCCAGCCAGCTGGAAAGCGTGGAAGAAGACTGGATGCTGCTACAGGAAGAGATCGAGGCAATCGAGCGCGAGCACGCCGCCGGCTAAGGCGTCACCACGACCCCGGACGACAAAAAGCCCTTGCCTTGATGGCAAGGGCTTTTTTGGCGCACATCGCCGCTACAGCACACGTGCGGCCAACCTTGGGCTACCCGCCTCAGGCAAACCAGCGCGCCAGCGCCTGCGCCACCGCAGCCTCGGCGTGGTGGCCGATCACCGGTGCCAGCGGCACGCGCTGGCGCAGCGCGGCACTGGCGTTGGCCATCACGTGCGGGTGGCCCACCAATGCCAGCATCTCGGCGTCGTTCAGCGCGTCGCCAAAAGCCGCACAATCTGCCGGGTCGATATCCAGCTGCTGCAGCACACCCAGCAAGGCACTGCCCTTGCTGACACCTGGCGCCATGGCCTCCAGATAGCAGTCTTGCGAATAGGTCAGCGCCAGCTGGCCTTCAAAGCGGTACAGGATATCGGCCTCGATGCGCGCCAGCAGCGCCGGCTCGCCGCAGTAAACAATCTTGGCCACGTCGCGGCCGTGGTAGTCGGCCAGGCTGTCCAGCTGCTCGGCCGCCTGCGCGTACCAGTCCAGACCACCGCCGTGATAGCGGCAAGCCAGCCGACGATCGTCCAGATACAAGGCCATCTCGGCACCCATGGCCAGCTCGGGTTGTACCAGCTTTTGCACCAGCGCCGGGGCCAGGTTGGCCGCAGCAAACACGCTGCCATCCGGCGCGTGCACCCGCGCGCCGTTGGCGCTCAATACCCAGGCCGGCACACCCAGCTGCTGCAACAAAGCTTGCACAAAGGGGTAATGGCGGCCGGTAGCCACCATGATCTGGCAGCCCGCAGCGGCCGCGCGGCGCAGGGCGTCCATATTGGCAGGTAATGGCTGCGAGTCTGCCCCCAGGAAAGTGCCATCCAGGTCGGTAATCACGGCGCGCAACATAACAAGCTCCCATCGAATAACCTGGCATCATTGTGCACAATCATGCAGAAACAGGCAAGCAAAGCCGCGTTAAATCCCGCAACATTCGGCAAAACATTGACCACAGCCTGCCGAATGTTGCACGATGTCGCTTTGCCTTATCCTACCGGCCCAACATGACCCAGCCCGCTCCACCTGGCCTGCCCAGCGACCGCCAGACCTATATCCGCCAGCGCTTGCAACAGGATGGCCGCGTCGTTGCCGCCGAACTGGCGCAAACACTGGGGGTGTCGGAAGACTCCATCCGCCGCGACCTGCGCGAGTTAGCCAGCAGCGGCGTCTGCCAGCGCGTGTACGGCGGCGCCATCGCCATGACGCCGAATACCGGCAACTTCAGCCAGCGCAGCCACGAGAACATCGCGCGCAAAGCTAGGTTGGCCGCAGCGGCAGTGCAGTTGCTGCGGCCCGGGCAATTCGTGTTTCTGGATTCCGGCACCACCAATCTGGAAATCGCCCGCGCCATCCCCGATGGGCTGCCGCTGACCATCGCCACCAATGCCATTCCCATTGCCGCCGCGCTGCTGGGGCGCAGCGCGCTGGAAGTGCTGGTGGTGGGCGGCCGCATGGACCATCGCATCGGCGGCACCATGGGCAGCAGCGCCATGCTGGAAATCCAGACACTGCGGCCGGACATCTGCTTTCTGGGCACCTGCTCGCTGGATATCGAGCTGGGTGTGGGCACGACGCTGTCGGAAGAAGCCGCGCTGAAACGCGAGCTGGTGCGCCACAGCAGCCAGGTGGTGCTATGCGTCACCAATGAAAAGCTGGATACCGCCAGCCCGTTTTCGGTAGCCGCCATGGCCGACATCAGCCAGCTGGTACTGGAAGCAGACGCCGAGCCGCACAAGCTGCAGCGGCTGCGCGATTGCGGCGTGCCGGTGCTGCTGGCCAGAGCCTGAGCCGGCAGCGACAGGCATGAAAAAACGGCGCCGGGTAACCGGGCGCCGTTTTCTTGTGTGGCCACTGCCAACGCTTACACGCGCGCGCCCCACAGGTCGTGCTCGGTGGCGTCCACGATCTCTACCTGCACGAAGTCGCCTACGTTCAGATCGTCTGCGTCCTCGATGAACACCAGGCCGTCGATCTCTGGCGCATCGGCGTAGCTGCGGCAGATGGCGGTACCTTCTTCATCGATCTCGTCCACCAGCACGGTCAGCGTGCGGCCAACCCGCGCCGCCAGACGGGCGGCAGAAATTTCCGCCTGTACCGCCATGAAGCGCTCTTTGCGGACTTCTTTCACGTCTTCCGGCACCGGGTCGGCCAGCTCGTTGGCCGCCGCGCCTTCTACCGGCGAGTAGGTGAAACAGCCGACGCGGTCCAGCTGCGCTTCTTCGATAAAGGCCAGCAGCTCTTCGAAGTCTTCTTCGGTTTCGCCAGGGAAGCCCACGATGAAGGTAGAGCGGATCACCAGGTCCGGGCAGATCTCGCGCCATTTTTTGATGCGACCCAGCACGTTTTCGCTATTGGCCGGGCGCTTCATCAGTTTCAGGATCTTCTGGCTGGCGTGCTGGAACGGGATATCCAGGTACGGCAGGATCTTGCCTTCGGCCATCAGCGGGATGATGTCGTCCACGCTCGGGTACGGGTACACGTAGTGCAGACGCACCCAGATGCCGTGCTTGCCCAGCTCTTCGCACAGCTCCAGCAGGCGGGTCTTGATCGGGCGGCCATTGTAGAAGCCCAGCTTGTACTTCTGGTCCACGCCGTAGGCCGATGTATCTTGCGAGATAATCAGCAGCTCTTTCACGCCGGCCTTGGCCAGGTTGGCCGCTTCGGACAACACGCTGTCGATGGCACGGCTGTCCAGGTCGCCACGCATGGACGGAATGATGCAGAAGGTGCAGCGGTGGTTACAGCCTTCGGAAATCTTCACGTAAGCGTAGTGCTTGGGCGTCAGGCGCACGCCGATATCCGGCACCAGGTCCACAAACGGGTCGTGCGGCTTGGGCAGGTGGGTATGTACGTGGGTCATCACCTCGTCGGTGGCGTGCGGGCCGGTGATGGCCAACACCGACGGGTGCGCTTCTTTTACCACGTCGCCCTTGGCACCCAGACAGCCGGTAACGATCACCTTGCCGTTTTCGTTGAGCGCCTCACCGATAGCATCCAGCGACTCTTGCACCGCTGCATCAATAAAACCACAGGTATTGACGACCACCAGGTCAGCACCATTGTACGTACCGGAAATTTCATAACCCTCGGCGCGCAGGCGCGTCAGGATCTGCTCGGAGTCAGAGGCAGCTTTCGGACAGCCCAGGCTCACGAAGCCTACTTTTGGAGCAATGTGCGACATGTAAACGTCAACCCTGTAGATCAATAAAGACAGAAAGCCGGGCGCTACAGTGAGCGCCCGGCTAGATGGAGTGGATTATAAAAAATTCTGCGCAATAAAACTACTTGCCCGGCTCATCCTTGCCGTCTTCGCGCACTGGCGGGTAGGCGGGAAAGCCAAAGCCGGTAAACATGGTACGCGCTTGCTCTTGCATGCGGTTTTGCATGTCCAGGAACATATTGGTGCTCTGGTCCAGGTAGCTGGACATCATGTTCTGCATGGCCGGGCCCTGGAAGTTCAGGAAATCACCCCACAGTTTGGCGCCCAGCAACGGGTTGTCGCCATACATGGCCTTGGTTTGCTCCTGCATTTTTTGTTGCAGTTGCACAAAAACCTGCAGGTTTTTTTCCAGGAAGGGGCCCATCATGCCTTGCATGGCCTGGCCGTAAAAGCGGATGAACTGCGTCAGCACTTCGTAGCTGAACATCGGCGAGCCACCGCTTTCCTCCTCCAGAATGATCTGCAGCAGTACGCCACGGGTAATGTCATCGTGGGTTTTGGCGTCTACCACCTGAATGTCCACATTATCCAGTACCAGCTGCTTTACATCCCCCAGCGTGATATAGGAACTGGTTGCAGTATCGTACAGACGACGGTTCGGGTACTTCTTGATCACCCGTTTTTCTACGCTCATGAAACACTCTCCCAGCTTATCTGTTTTGTTGTGTGCCGCCACATTACCATAAATGCAACAGCCTAGAGCAAAACTCCTAGTCAGCCAGCCGCAGCCACGCTAACATTCGATCATCATTGTGCATTGCACAAAAACACCGCTTCAGACGGTGCGACTACAGAACACTGCTGTGCCAAACCATGCAATCAACATCTATTGTGTTACGAGGATCCCAGTATGACTACTTCTAACGAACAATTCGCCAAACTGTCCGCAAATGGCTTCGAAGCCGCTTTCCGCGTTGCACAAATCACACTGGATAGCGCAGAGCGCTTTGCCAAACTGAGCCTGGAGCTGTCCAAACAGACTCTGGAAGAAAACGTGAAGCTGGCTCGCGAGCTGGGCAGCGTGAAAGACCCGCAAGAAGCGCTGTCCCGCGTAAACAAACTGGCCGCCCAGAACCTGGAGCAAGCTGTAGCCAACAGCCGCAACGTTTACGACATCGTGTCGCAAACCCAGACCGAGCTGAGCAAAGTGGCCGAGAGCAATATCGCCGACCTGAACAAAACCCTGATCGGCAATGTTGAAGCCCTGACCAAAAACGCACCGGCCGGTTCCGAAGCTGCCGTTAATGCACTGAAATCCGGCCTTGCCGCTAGCGCTGCCGCCTTCAGCACCCTGAGCAAAGCCGGCCAGCAAGTAGCCGAATTTGCCGACAGCAGCGTAAAAGCCGCAACCAGCGCCACCGCCGATGCGGTAAAAGCTGCGGCAAAGCGCACTGGCCCTGCTGCCTGATTGCAGCCATATGCCAGATAGAATCCCCGCCCGATGGCGGGGATTTTTCTTTGCTGCGCGCACGTAGTAGCTTGCCCGCGTAAGGGTTACAATGCGCAGCATCAAGCCAACGACTGGAAGCATTGCAGCATGAAAATCAGTAGCAATTTCGACGCAGGCAGCATCGAAGTAGTAGCCATCAACGGATTTGAAGACATTCAATTGCGCATCCGTAAAGACAATGCCTCGGACTTTGCGCAATGGTTTTACTTCCGGCTGCAAGGCGCGGCGTACGAAACCTGCCGCATCCGTTTTCTGGATATCCAGAATACTGCCTACCCCAAAGGCTGGGAAGGCTATCAGGCCGTCGCCTCTTACGATCGTGTCAACTGGTTCCGCGTCCCCACCTATCTGGATGGCAACGAGCTGGTGATCGAACACGCGCCGCTGGCTGGTAGCATCTACTACGCCTATTTCGAGCCCTACTCGCACGAACAGCACCTGAACCTGATCGGCATGGCGCAAAGTTCGGGCCTGTGCCAGGTAAGCGACCTGGGCTCAACCGTACAACAGCGTGACATTAACCTGCTGACCATCGGCCACGAGGTCGAGTCTGACCTGAAAATCTGGGTTACTGCGCGCCAGCATCCAGGCGAAACCATGGCCGAATGGTTTGTAGAAGGTTTCCTGACCCGCCTGCTGGATTCGCAAGACCCCACCTCGCGCGCCCTGCTGGATCGCGCCACCTTCTATGTGGTACCCAATATGAACCCGGATGGCTCGGTGCTGGGCAACCTGCGCACCAATGCAGCAGGCGCCAACCTGAACCGCGAATGGCTGAACCCCAGCCTGGAAACCAGCCCGGAAGTCTTTCATGTACGCAACAAGATGCTGGAAACCGGCGTAGACCTGTATCTGGACATCCATGGCGACGAAGCCATCCCTTATGTATTCGTGGCCGGCACCGAAGGCGTGCCCAGCTACAGTCCGCGCATTGCCGAGCTGGAAGAACAGTTCAAACAGCAACTGAAAGTAGCTTCACCAGACTTTCAGGACGAGCACGGCTATACACGGGACGAGCCGGGTGCGGCCAACCTGTCCATGGCCACAGCCTGGGTAGGTCACCAGTTCCAGTGCCTGGCTTATACACTGGAAATGCCGTTCAAGGACAACGACAACCTACCGGACGACGATACTGGCTGGAACGGCCAGCGCAGCTTGCGTCTGGGCGAGGCAACACTCAGTGCGATTTATGGCGTGCTCAAAACCATACGCTAAATATTCCCCACATGAAAAAAGCCGCATTACGCGGCTTTTTTTGTACCCGAATTACTACGATAAGGTTTTGATCAGCTCAATTTCTGCCTGGCACCAATCGGTGCCCTTCTCGACCACCCGCCCCAGACTGATCAGGAATACTTTACCGCGAGCCACCATCTGGTACTGCTTGCCCATGGCATAGGTACCAATCGAAATCAGCACCGTATTAAGCTTTTTGCCCTCGCGCAACAGGGGGACAAACAGGGCTATCTCGCCCTGGTTCCATACCATATCGCCCGGCGTGGCCGGATCTACCGAGCGGCCCTCCTCCTGCCGCAACGCAGCGGCAACAGGGCGATTGGTCAGGATGTGCACCCCAAGGTATAGCTTGTCCTGGCCTGGGCGCTGCAGGCGCCTCACCACCCCAAGCGACCAGTCATTATCGCCACGCTGGCGAAAGCCGAGCAAGGTACCCAGTGCCACCCATTCATTCCCCTGGGCGGGCAAGCTCAAGCCCAAACCGGTTTCGCTGCGGTTATCCACGTCCCAGAACGGGAACTGTTCTTTCTGTTGCTGCTGCAGTGGCTGCACCTGCCGCTCGCGCCGGCGGCTGGTCACAAAGCCGTAGATGCGCACTTCGTCAGCGGTATCAAAATTGTCTTCATTGCCGCCAGTACGTCGCGTATCTTCACGCGCCTTCTCTTCCTGCTCACGCACCAGCTTATGCAGCTGTGGAAATCGTTGCGCTACTTCAATTTGCTGGCTGTCAACACGAACGCGCTGGGCACGCTCATACAGATAAGGCCTGACCGACCATTCACGACATAGATAGCGCAATAAACCCGCATCCACGCCGGCCGTCATGATGGCTTTCAGCTCGGAAGGCACGGCACCGGACTCGAAAATCGACACCCAGTTCGTCAGCTGGTCAACCAGGTCCGCTGTGCTCCATACGCGGATATTGCCCTTGGGCATAACATCACGAACACGGCCAGGGGGCAGACCTACCGAGAGATTGATCATGAAGCTGGCATCGCCCTGATAATCCTGCCCCAAGGCCATACTGTTGGAGGTAAGCAAAGACAACTGGTAAGCAAAACGGATTTGCCGAGTAGCCAGGTTACCGCTGGTCAGCGTGGACACCATCATCAGCGACAGGTACAGGTCGTGGATGGTTGTGACGTCTCCCTCGCCAAACAGCTGCACCGGTACGGCATCGATATGATGCTGCTCGGCATAGGCAAATAGCTGGTTGACGTTACGCCAGAACATCTCGTCTGGCAGAAAGTGCCGATAGTATTGCCAGAGGGCAAACTCGGTGAGGTAATGCATCATGCGCGCAATGACTGCCGGCAACAGAATGCGTATCGATGCCGCTGCACGGTCATCCGGATCGAAGCCCATAAAACGCTGGTAAGCCGCCAGTATCTGCCGGCCGTAACCCAGTATCTGCGCACGCAGCTGTGCCTCCAGCGCCTTGGGCATGCGCGTATTCAGCAAGTACTGTTCGCATAGCTGCTGGTGATGCACTGAAATCAGCCTGTCCAGCTCGAGTACCGCCTCAAGCGCCTCGGGGCTGTAGTTTTCACTTTGGGCATTAAACTGCATCAGCAGCTCACTCACCTTCGCATGCGCTACCGGACCGGTTTCACGCGCAAGCGGCGCATACCACTCGCCAATCAGCTTGACAGAGTCAAGCGGATGCGAATTTTTTTTGCTGCCAAAAGAGAAAAAATCAAGCTTGACCATAGGTTTGCGCACCAGCGTATATATCGGCTGCACAGAATTCAATACACTGAGTATACGCGATGATTCCGTCACAAAAAACAAAACGCCATGCATCTGCATGGCGTTTGTCTGGCAATACAACAAGCCTTATTTAATCTGCAGTGCTTCCAGTGCATGGCCAGCGTCGAGCCAAGCCACAACCCACAGCGGCTTGCGACCACGACCAGTCCACGACAGGCTGGCATCGTCCGGGTGACGATACTTGGCTTCTACCGGTTTACGGGTGCCGGCAGCAGGAGCAGAACCCAGCTTGGCGGATTTACTGGCGATATCTTCGATATCCAGGCCATGAGTACGGATCAGCTCCAGCACCTGTTTGGCGGCCTTGGCTTTTTCTTCGCTTTCGCGACGACGAATTTCCGCATCCACATCAGCACGCAGTTGCAGCAGTTCTGCAAAATCAACAGTAGACAGTTCCATTTACAACTCCCCTTGACCGAACAATATTAAACTTTAACTAAGTTAGTCACCCAAGTAACTTTAGTCAAGCTTATATTGCACAAACAAGCCATTACAATCAATCAGCATCCGGTAGATTATATGGCAAAGACTGTTTTTCTATTACGGCATCGGGATTACCCTGCAACACCGGCTGCCCTTCCCATGCAGTGTGCTGCAGCACCAGCAAGCACGCCACACTGCCATCTGCCATTTCCGCCGCCAACACTACCCGGCCAATAACCTGATCACCAGTAGCAGCCGTAATAATCGCTGCGCCCTCTTTTACGCTGGCGCCACGCACATTGGCACGGTACAAACGGCGCTTTACTTTGCCCAGATATTGCGTACGTGCCACAATTTCCTGCCCCGGATAGCAACCCTTCTTGAAGCTGATACCGCCAAGCAATTCCAGGTTCAGCATTTGCGGCACGAATTCTTCAAATGTAGCCTGCGATACCCACCCCAGGCCGGCACGAATAAACAGATAATCAGCCGCCACACTTCCTACCGCCTGCAACCCCTGCTGCCAGAGCATGGGCTGAGGCTGACTGACAAGGCGCAGCATCATGCCATGACCTATCGACAACTGCAGGCCACCTTCATGCACATCGATCAAGGCAGGCTGTACCGCCTGCGCATCCTGCTGCAGCCACAGCGCATACTGCTCTGTCACGGCGTCGATTTTTACTTTGGCACGCAAAACAAACATGCTCAGGCGACGGCGGAAACCCTCGGCAATATCCTTGCGCAACAGCAGATAATATTGCCCCGCCACGCCGGCCAGAATAAAGGTCGCCTGCATACGACCCTTGGCATTGGAATAGCTGCCCAGCGTTACCCCACCCGCAGCAATCGCCGCCACATCGCAAGAAAATTGCCCCTGCAGAAAAGTAGTCGCGTCATCACCATGGATATGCAGCAAGGCATACTTGCTCAGCAAGGAATACGCCCGCCCGGCTTCCACTGCGGCCAACTGTTGTACATAAGCTGGCAATTTCAGCTCGTCGCCGTCACGGATTTCACCCTCATTCTCTACTAGCCACTGTTCTATTAGCTGCTGCATCGCACACCTCAATAAATATTGATCTAAGCAGGCACAGCATTCAGAATGCCTGAACCCTGTCGCCCGAAACAAATAAAAAACCGTCACAAAACCATGCCAAACACACACACGACCGCGACTCACCCACTCGTTTATGCCCTGATGGCTATTCTATTGTGGTCATCCCTGGCAAGCTTGGGCACCTTCACCCAACGATTACCACCTTTTCTGGTAACCGCCATTGCGCTGGCAATTGGCTCTCTCTTGAGCATCCGGCAAATTGCACAATGGCGCGTTCCGGCAAAAACCTTCATCACTGGCGTGGCCGGTATATTTGGCTATCATTGCCTGCTATTTACCGCATTTCGCACCGCGCCAGCACTCGAAGCCAATCTGCTGAATTACTTGTGGCCATTACTGATTGTGCTACTTAGCCCCGTTTTCAAGCTGGGCACGCTACGTTGGCCGCATATTGTGGCTTCGCTATGCGGTTTTAGCGGTGCGGCACTGATTGTGACCAAGGGCCAGCTGCAGCTGCCGTCAGTACTGCCTGTAGGGTTCATCTTTGCCCTGGCTGCTGCTTTTACCTGGGCCTGCTACAGCCTGCAAACCCGCAAACTTCCTGCCTTCCCCAATGCTGCCGTAGGCGGTTTTTGCCTGGCATCAGCCGTGCTGGCCGGCCTGTGCCACCTAGCGTTTGAGCCTGCCATCCTGCCGGACAAACAAGAATGGCTGGCGCTACTGGCCATGGGCATAGGGCCGCTGGGGCTATCGTTCTTTTTCTGGAATATCGCCATGAAATCGGCCGACCCACGCCAAATTGGCGCCTTGTCTTACCTTACCCCGCTCCTCTCCACCATGACGCTGGCAGCCAGCGGCCTGGGCACCATGAACAGCACCAGCTGGATAGCCGCCACGCTGATTCTGGGCGGCGCGATCATGGGTAGTCTGGCTGGGCGAAAAACATAGCATGAAAGAAACACACCCAGCCTGCAGCAGTAACAACGCGCAGGCTGGGTGGCAAATATTCTAACGAGGCTTGTACGACAGAAACACCAGCAAAGTGCAGGGTTATTTCATGCTGCGGCGGTAAACGCGCTGTGCACCACGTACCGCATTGAGCGGAGCAGTGCTGAGCTGGGTAGAGGCAAAATGGTGTATCTGGCGCGAGGCACGGCTCGCGATCATACAGCCGGACAAGCCGGCGTCCAGGGGCATGAAGCACGGCGCCAGCGCACGCGGTGTCTTGTCCAGGTACTGCAACCATTGTTTCTGCTGCGAACCCACCCAGCGCTCGCCCAACACCAGCAGTTCGTGGTTAATGTCAGCCGACACCTGCATCATGGCGGCACCAGACTGCAAGGTATCTTCCAGCCGCTGGTTGATCTGCTGGTGATTGAATGGCACATCATCCAGTGCACGCGGGTAAAAGTGGCGCAGATAATCTGCCTGAGCGGCCATCCAGCGCTGCTGCGCACGCTGGCATACATCCAGATACTGCTCGAATACCTTGACCATACCGACTCCTGCCCGAGGGTTACCCTACATCAAGCCAACTGCCACACAGCCGACAACTCGCTTACCAGAACAGACAGAACCGGATCAGCCGCTTTGTCTGCCGAAAACACAAATTGCAACTCGGCACTTTTGACGATATCCGGCACGACTTCAAGCTGGCCACGGGCCGCAGCCAGCAAGGCGTCCTGCTCGCGAATGAGCGATAGCCCCACGCCAGCCTTCACCAACTCTATCGCCGTAAAGAGGTTATCGCACTCTGACACTTTCTTTGGAGAAATATTCAGCTCACGCCATAGCTCGCTGACAATTTTGGACAAACTGGAAAACTGGGAAATGCCTACCCAGGGCAGGCGGCCTAGTTCCTTGGGGTTGGCCGCATTAATACGAGAAAGCCAGCCGGGTGGCGCCACGATCCGCAAAGGCAGGTGGTCCAGCAGTACGGTGTGCACGTTGGCGTAGGGGTTTTTGCCCAGATAAAAACCACCATCCAGCTCTTTCTTGCGTACGGCATTGAGCACGTCACCAGTTACGCCCTGATGCAAACAGACTTCCAGCAGGGGGTAGCGCTCGGCAATACGTACCACCAGCTCCCCCACGCGCAAGATATCCGGGGTCAGGGTAATGCCCAGCTGTGCTTTGCCACTAAGCTGGCCTTTTAGCCCCCGGGCATGATTCAACAACTGACGCGCAGCCGCCAGAATGTCCTGGGCCTGCGGTAACAACTCTTGCCCGGCCAGGGTCAGTACCACCCCGCCGGCGGTTCGCTCGAACAGGGGCATGCCCACTTCTTCTTCAATTGCCTTGATCTGCGCCGTCACCGCCGGCTGGGACAAATGCAAGACTTCAGCAGCCTGTGTCAGGTGGCCTTGCTGCGCCACCGTCACAAAGGTCCTCAGCTGATAGATTTCCATCCCTGTACTGCCCTCTAGATTAGGTTGCGCGCCACGCACGCACGGGTTCAGCCCGTTTCGATAAGCTGCCCACCATTCTCTACAAGCCCCTGCTACGCCACAAGGGCTGTGTCTCAAAAAGATGCATAGAAATCGCTTATGTCATGCATCAATAAAGCAAATGCTCGACTGCAAACCCATGTAAACAATGGTGTTTTTTTACCATGCACGCCAAACTTTATTTGCCACATCAGAAAAAACGATTAGCAGCCGCCTGCACCAAAGTCGTAATTTCCCCTTAGCGATTACTGTTTTTCCGCAGTTCGCGACAAACAAAGGAGGAAACAATGAACGAGGACATCCTGAAACGGGTGCAAGCCAATCCGAAGTTCGCAGAACTGGTCCAAAAGAGATCCAGCCTCGGATGGCTACTCAGCATCGTCATGCTGGCAATTTACTACGGCTTCATCCTGGTACTTGCCTTCTCGCCGGCTACCTTGGGCGCATCGCTGTCTGGCGGCGTTACCACAGTCGGCATTCCGGTGGGCATTTTCATCATTGTGTCGGCGTTTGTACTGACCGGCATCTATGTTCGCAAAGCCAACACCGAGTTTGATCAGCTCAACCAGCAGATTATCGAGGAGGCAAAACAATGAAAAGCTGGATGAAATCCACCGCACTTGCCTCGCTGAGCTTGCTGCCGGCTGTTGCCATGGCAGCAGGCGCAATCGATGGTGACGTGCAGAAACAGGCCACCAACTGGACGGCCATCATCATGTTCCTGCTGTTTGTTTCCGGAACACTCTACATCACCTACTGGGCGGCGCGCCGCACCCAGTCCGCCTCCGACTTCTACACCGGCGGTGGTGGCATTACCGGCTTCCAGAACGGCCTGGCCATTGCGGGTGACTACATGTCCGCCGCGTCTTTCCTGGGTATTTCGGCCATGGTGTTCGAAAAAGGCTACGACGGCCTGATCTACTCCATGGGCTTCCTGGTGGGCTGGCCTATCATTCTGTTCCTGGTCGCCGAGCGCCTGCGTAACCTGGGTAAATTCACTTTCGCCGACGTAGCGTCCTATCGCCTGCAGCAAACCCCTGTACGCACCTTTGCCGCCACCGGCACACTGGTCGTGGTAGCGCTGTACCTGATCGCGCAGATGGTTGGTGCCGGCAAACTGATCCAGTTGCTGTTCGGCCTGAACTACAGCACTGCCGTGATCCTGGTAGGCGTGCTGATGGTGATGTACGTGATGTTCGGCGGCATGCTGGCCACCACCTGGGTGCAGATCATCAAGGCGGTTATCCTGCTGTCCGGCGCCACTTTCATGGCCTTCATGGTGATGGCTTCCGTGGGCTTCAGCCCGGAAACCCTGTTCCAGAAAGCCACTGAAGTACACGCCAAAGGCCTAGCCATCATGTCCCCAGGCAAGGCAGACCCGATCGATTCCATCTCGCTGGGCCTGGCCCTGATGTTTGGTACCGCTGGCCTGCCGCACATCCTGATGCGCTTCTTCACCGTGAGCAACGCCAAAGAAGCCCGCAAATCGGTGTTCTACGCTACCGGCTTTATCGGCTACTTCTACATCCTGACCTTCATCATCGGTTTCGGCGCCATCGTACTGGTACTGAACCAGCCGGCCTTCATGGAAACCATCGTGAAAGACGGCAAGCCGCTGACCCAGCTGCTGGGCGGCAACAACATGGCCGCGATTCACCTGTCGCACGCTGTGGGTGGCGACCTGTTCTACGGCTTCATCTCCGCTGTGGCGTTCGCCACCATTCTGGCGGTGGTAGCTGGCCTGACCCTGTCTGGCGCATCGGCTGTATCGCACGACCTGTACGCTTCGGTTATCAAGAAGGGCAAGGCGAACGAGAAGGATGAAATGCGTGTATCCAAGCTGACCACACTGGCACTGGGCGTGATCGCCATCGTGCTGGGTCTGGTGTTCGAGAAACAGAACATCGCCTTCATGGTGGGCCTGGCCTTCTCGATCGCAGCATCGGCCAACTTCCCGGTACTGTTCCTGTCCATGTTCTGGAAGGGTCTGACTACCCGCGGCGCCGTAATCGGTGGTGCCATCGGTCTGGTGTCTGCCGTGGTCATGATCATCCTGGGGCCAGCAGTATGGGTAGACGTAATGGGCCACGCCAAAGGTTCGGCACCGTTCCCGTACAAAAACCCTGCCCTGTTCTCCATGAGCCTGGCCTTCTTCTTTACCTGGTTGTTCTCGGTACTGGATACCTCCAAAGCCGCAGAAGAAGAAAAAGCCAAGTTTGACGCACAGTTTGTCCGCTCCATGACCGGTATCGGTGCATCGGGCGCCTCGAAACACTAAGCCTTACCCGTAGCAAAGGCCGCACCGTTCGCGGTGCGGCCAACCAAAGAGATAATTAAGGAGCCACTATGTCTACCCTCGAATCGATCCTGAAGGAAACCCGCAGCTTCCCACCCAGCGAAGACTTCCGCCGCAAGGCCACTGTCTCGGGGATGGATGCCTACAACGCCCTGTGCGAACAAGCTGACGACCACTATCTGTCCTTCTGGGGTGACCTGGCCCGCGAACTGATTACCTGGAAAAAACCGTTTTCCCGCGTGCTGGATGACAGCAATGCCCCGTTCTTCAAATGGTTTGACGATGGCGTGCTGAACGTTTCCTACAACTGCCTGGACCGTCACCTGGCAGTGAATGCCAACAAGATTGCACTGATTTTTGAAGCTGACGACGGTGAAGTTACCCGCGTCACCTACTCCGAATTGCACCGCCGCGTGTGCCAGTTTGCCAACGGCCTGAAGAGCCAGGGTATCGGCAAAGGCGACCGCGTCGTGATTTACATGCCGATGGTGATTGAAGCCATCGTGGCCATGCAGGCCTGCGCCCGTATCGGCGCCATCCACTCTGTTGTATTTGGCGGTTTCTCCGCCGGTGCCGTACGCGACCGCATCCAGGATGCCGGCGCCAAAGCCGTGATCACTGCCAACGAAGGCCTGCGCGGTGGCAAAACCGTGCCACTGAAAGCCACCGTAGACGAAGCGCTGGCCATGGAAGGCTGCGAATCGGTCAGCACTGTCGTGGTTTACCAGCGCACCAACGGCGGCGCCAACTGGGCAGAAGGCCGCGATGTATGGTGGCACAAGCTGATCGAAGGCCAGGCCGAATACTGCGAACCGGAATGGATGAACGCCGAAGACCCGCTGTTCATTCTGTACACCTCCGGCTCCACCGGTAAGCCCAAAGGCATCCAGCACAGCAGCGCCGGCTACCTGCTGGGCGCACTGAACAGCTTCCGCTGGGCGTTCGACTACAAGCCGAACGACGTGTACTGGTGCACCGCCGACGTGGGCTGGATTACTGGCCACTCCTATATCTGCTACGGCCCGCTGGCCACAGGCGCTACCCAGGTGGTGTTTGAAGGCGTACCGACCTACCCGGATGCCAGCCGCTTCTGGAGCATGATCGAGAAACACAAGGTTTCCATTTTCTACACTGCCCCTACCGCTATCCGCTCGCTGATCAAGCTGGGTGCCGACCTGCCAAAACAGTTCGACCTGTCCAGCCTGCGCATCCTGGGCACCGTGGGCGAGCCGATCAACCCTGAAGCGTGGATGTGGTACTACGAAGTGGTAGGCGGCGGCCGCTGCCCTATCGTGGACACCTGGTGGCAAACCGAAACCGGCTCCGCCATGATCGCCCCGCTGCCAGGCGCAGTACCGACCAAGCCGGGCTCTTGCACCCTGCCGCTGCCGGGCATCATCGCCGACATCGTCGATGAATCCGGTGCGCAGGTAGAGCCGGGCCGTGGTGGCTTCCTGGTAATCAAGAAACCGTTCCCGTCCCTGGTACGCACCATCTGGAACGACCCGGACCGCTTCAAGAAAACCTACTTCCCGGACGAATTCAACGGCCAGTACTACCTGGCGGGCGACTCGGCCAACCGTGACGAAAACGGCTACTTCTGGATCATGGGCCGTATCGATGACGTGCTGAACGTATCCGGCCACCGCCTGGGCACCATGGAAATCGAGTCGGCACTGGTGGCCAACCCGCTGGTAGCCGAAGCCGCCGTGGTAGGTAAGCCGCACGACATCAAGGGGGAAGCCGTGGTGGCCTTTGTAGTGCTGAAAGGTGCCCGCCCGCAAGGCGAAGAAGCCAAAAAAGTGGCCGCCGAGCTGAAGAGCTGGGTAGCGCACGAGATTGGCAAGATCGCCCAGCCGGACGACATCCGCTTTGGCGAAAACCTGCCCAAGACCCGTTCCGGCAAGATCATGCGCCGCCTGCTGCGCTCCATCGCCAAGGGCGAGGAGATCAGCCAGGATACCTCCACGCTGGAAAACCCGCAGATTCTTGCCCAGCTGCAAGAAGCGGCTACCTGATCTGCTGCAGTACACGGCCTGCGCTGCGGCGCAGGCCGTACCGGGTAGCCACCCGGTTTCAGGTTCCCTGTAGATGTACTGTTTTACCCTCCTTGGCCGCGCGCGTGCTGCAATCACCGCGCGGCATTTTTACGCCTGCCGCCCGGCCACCGCGCCCCATCGCCCTGCTGCGGCCAACCCTGCGGGAATGAAGGTTGAAGCGCGGCTGCCTTATCAAGGATAATTCGCCCATTAACGCCACCTTCCCCCCTCAATGGACCTCGGACATTATTTGCTCATCCTGGTCAGCACCGTGCTCGTCAATAACGTGGTGCTGGTACGGGTACTGGGCCTTTGCCCTTTCATGGGGGTTTCCAAGAAGCTGGAAGCCGCCATCGGCATGGGCGCCGCCACCACCTTCGTGCTGACGCTGGCCGCCGGCAGCAGCCATCTGGTGAACCAGCTGCTGATTGCGGCCAACCTGGAATTCCTGCGCACGCTGTCGTTCATCGTCATCATTGCCGGTATCGTGCAGTTCACCGAAATGGTGATCCACAAAACCAGCCCGGTGCTGTACCAGGTGCTGGGCATCTACCTGCCACTGATTACCACCAACTGCGCCGTGCTGGGCATTCCGCTGCTTAACGCCCAGCTGCAGCACAGTTTTGCCGAATCGCTGGTATTCGGCTTTGGTAGCGCGCTGGGCTTTAGCCTGATCCTGATCCTGTTTGGCGCCATGCGTGAGCGCCTGGAAGGCGCCGACATCCCCGCGCCGTTCCAGGGCAACGCCATCGCGCTGGTTACTGCCGCGCTGATGAGCCTGGCCTTTATGGGCTTCGGAGGCCTGACACGATGACAACCCTGCTTTACGCGCTGCTGGTAATGGTGGCGCTAGCCCTGCTATTGGGCGCCATCCTCGGCTATGCCTCGGTGCGTTTCAAGGTGGATGCCGACCCGCTGGTCGACAAGATCGACGACATCCTGCCACAAACCCAGTGCGGCCAGTGCGGCCACCCCGGCTGTCGCCCCTACGCCGAGGCCATCGCCAGCGGCGAGGAAGACATCAACAAATGCCCGCCGGGCGGCGAAGACGGCATCCGCAAGCTGGCCGAGCTGCTGGGCGTGGACTTCAAACCGTTCGACGCCGGCGCCGCGCAGCCCAAACCCAAAGCCGTGGCACTGATCGACGAAGCCACCTGTATCGGCTGTACGCTGTGCATCCAGGCCTGTCCGGTGGACGCCATCCTTGGCTCGGCCAAGCAGATGCACACCATCATCGCCAGCGAATGCACCGGCTGCGAGCTGTGCCTGCCACCCTGTCCGGTGGACTGCATCCGCATGATTCCGCACGGCACCGACCTCACCAACTGGAAATGGCGCTACCCCACCATTCCCATCAAGGCAGTGAAGCCATGAGTTGGCTGTACGACTTTCACGGCGGCATCCACCCGCCGCAGCACAAAGACGCCGCCACCGGCAGCCCGATCCAGGCGCTGCCCTTGCCGCCTCAGCTGCACATCGCGCTGGCGCAAAGCGTGGGCAATGCGGCGCGGCCAACCGTGGCCGTGGGCCAGCACGTGCGCAAGGGCGAAACCCTGGCCGAGCCGGACGGCCGGCTGTCGGCCGCCGTACACGCGCCCACGTCGGGCACCATCACCGCCATCGGCCCGCACCCGTTTGCCCACCCGTCCGGCCTGCCGGTAGACACCGTCACGCTGCAGCCGGATGGCCTGGACGAATGGCAGCCGCGCCAGCCGCTGGACTGGCAGCAAGCCGACGCCGCCACGCTGCGCCAGCACCTGCAAGCCATGGGCGTGGTCGGCCTGGGCGGCGCGGTGTTCCCCACCCACCTGAAGCTGGCCGCCGGCAAGCTGGCCACGCTGGTGGTAAACGGTGCCGAGTGCGAGCCGTTCATCAGCTGCGACGACTTGCTGATGCGCGAGCGCGCCGCCGGCATTGTCGACGGCATCCGCATCGCCGCGCATGCGCTGCAGGCGGGCGAGGTGCTGATCGGCATCGAAGACAACAAGCCGCAAGCCATCGCTGCCATGCAGGCCGCCTGCGCCGGCACCGCCTACCGCGTGGTAAGCATCCCCACCAAATACCCCAGCGGCGGCGCCAAACAGCTGATCCGCATCCTGACCGGCATCGAAGTGCCGCACGGCATCCGCGCCACCGACCTGGGCGTGCAGTGCCTGAACGTGGGCACGCTGTACGCCATCGCCCACGCCGTATTGCACGGCGAACCGCTGCTCAGCCGCATCGTCACCGTTACCGGCGCCGTCGCACGTGCGGCCAACTACGAGGTGGCCATCGGCACGCCGCTGGCCTGGCTGCTGCAGCAGGCCGGCATGAGCGACCCGAACGCCGACGTGATCATGGGCGGCCCGATGATGGGCATCACCCTGCCCGACCTGGCCGCCGGCCTGCCCAAAGCCGGCAACTGCCTGATCGCCAAAAACGCAGCACTGTTCCCCCCGCGCCCGGCCGAGCAGGCCTGCATCCGCTGCGGCGACTGCGCCAGCGTGTGCCCGGCCGAGCTGCAACCGATGGACCTGTTCTGGTTTGCCAAGTCGCGCCAGTTCGGCAAGGCGCAAGAGCGCCACTTGTTCGACTGCATCGAATGCGGCGCCTGCAGCTATGTCTGCCCCAGCCAGATCCCGCTGGTGGACTACTACCGCTTTGCCAAGAGCGAGATATGGGCCGCCGAGCGCGACAAGAAAAGCGCCAGCCTGGCGCGGCAGCGCCACGAATTCCGCCAGTTCCGCATAGAACGCGACAAATCGGAAAAAGCCGCACGTGTGGCAGCACGCGCCGCCGAGCAGGCCGCCAAGCTTGCCAACCAGACAGCCAGCCCGGTGCCAGCCCCCGCCGCCACAGGCATGGACGACGCCAAAAAAGCGGCCATCGCGGCGGCACTGGCGCGCGCGGCTGCACAAAAAGAAGCCAAACCGCTGTCCGAGCAACACACCAGCGGCTTGGACGACGCCAAGCAAGCGGCAATACAGGCCGCCATGGCCCGCGCTGCCGCCCGCAAAGCTGCCGCCGAAGCGGCAAAAGCTGGCGATGCGGCCAACCCTGACAGCACAGCCACTGCCACCCCGGCGCAAACCGGCATGGACGACGCCAAACGCGCCGCCATCGAAGCCGCCATGGCCCGCGCCGCCGCCCGCAAAGCCGCCGCCGAAGCGGCAAAAGCTGGCGATGCGGCCAACCCTGACAGCACAGCCACTGCCACCCCGGCGCAAACCGGCATGGACGACGCCAAACGCGCCGCCATCGAAGCCGCCATGGCACGCGCTGCCGCCCGCAAAGCTGTCGCCGAGGCCAAGAAAGACGCCGCATCATGAGCATTCACGCTACCCATATCGCCCGCCCTGTCACCGTGTCGCGGGTGATGCTGAAAGTACTGGCCGCCCTGCTGCCCGGCATCGCCGTGTCGGTGTACTGCTTTGGCCCCGGCGTGCTGGTGCAGCTGCTGCTGGCCACCGTCACGGCGCTGGCAGCCGAGGCCGCCGTGCTGCGGCTACGCCAGCGCCCGGTCGCCCCGGCACTGGCCGACCTTTCCGCCGTCGTTACCGCCTGGCTGCTGGCGCTATCCATGCCGCCGCTGGGCGCCTGGTGGATGATCGTGCTGGCCACGCTGTTTGCCATCGTGCTTGGCAAACAGTTGTACGGCGGGCTGGGCAACAACCCGTTCAACCCGGCCATGGTCGGCTTTGCGGTAATGATCGTGTCGTTTCCGGCACAGATGGCAGCCTGGGGCACGCCGTTGGCCGCGCTGGACGCTGCAGCTCAGCTGCAGTGGATCTTCACCCACACGCTGCCGGCCGGCAGCAGCCTGGACGCCATCTCCAGCGCCACACCGCTGGACGTACTGAAAACAGGCCTGCTGCAGGGCGGGCAGGATGCATCTCAGCTGCTACAACAGCCGCGCTTCGGCCACTGGGGCAATGCCGGTGGCGAATGGGTAGCACTGGCATGGGCGCTGGGCGGCCTGTGGCTGTGGCAGCAGAAGCTGATCCCGTGGCGCACGCCGCTGGCCATGCTGGCAGGCGTGCTGGCCGTCAGCCTGCCGCTGTGGCTGTGGCAGCCGGCGCAGTACGCCAGCCCGCTATTCCATCTGCTCAACGGTGCCACCCTGCTGGCGGCCGGCTTTATCGTGACCGACCCGGTCAGCGGCAGCACCACGCCGCTGGGCCGCTTGATCTTCGGCTTTCTGGTGGGCGTGCTGGTGGTGGTCATCCGCGTGTTTGGTGGCTTTCCCGATGCGGTGGCGTTTGCCGTGCTGATCATGAATATGGCCGTGCCCTTCATAGACCAAACCACCCAGCCGCGTGTGTTCGGCCGCAAAGGGGGCCGCCATGCGTAAGGCCGCCACCCAGGCACGCCGTAGCGCGCTGACGCTGGCCGCCTTTGCCGCCACCGCCACGCTCTTGCTGGCCGGCACCTGGCTGGCCACCCACCAACAAGTAGCAGCCAACGAGGCAGCTACCCGCGCCGCGCTGTTGGCGCAAGCCTTGCCGGCAGGCAGTTTCGACAACAACCTGGCCGCTAGCGCCGTACCGCTGCCAGCGGCCATCGCACAGCAACTGGCACAGCGCGATGCGGCCAACATTTACCTGGCGCGCCAGCATGGCCAGCTCAGCGGCGTGGTGCTGGAAGCCGCCGCCCCCAACGGCTACGGCGGCCGCATCGAGCTGCTGGTCGGCATCGCCCGCAACGGCACGGTGCAAGGCGTGCGCGTGGTCAGCCACCGCGAAACGCCGGGGCTGGGCGATTACATCGACCTGGCTGTCAGCCCGTGGGCGCGCCAGTTTGCCGGCAAGCCGGCCGATAGCCACTGGGCAGTGAAAAAAGACGGCGGCGATACCGATTATGTCAGCGGCGCTACCATTTCCGCCCGCGCCGTCAGCGCGGCGGTGGCACGCTGCAGCGATTACTACCGCACGGCGCAAGCGCGCCTGCTGCAAGGACAACCATGAGCAACACCCCTTCCGTATGGCAAGACATCAGCCGCAAGGGCCTGTGGCAGCAAAACCCCGGCCTGGTGCAGCTGCTGGGCCTGTGCCCGGTACTGGCCATCAGCAATAACGTGGTCAACGCGCTGGCGCTGGGCCTGGCCACCACGCTGGTGACGGCGCTATCCAGCGCCACCGTGTCCAGCGTGCGGCACTGGGTGCCGCACGATATCCGCAACCCGGTGTTCATCATGATCATCGCCAGCCTGGTCACTTGTGTGGACCTGGCCATGAACGCCTGGCTGCACGAGCTGTACCTGGTGCTGGGCATCTTCATCCCGCTGATCACCACCAACTGCATCGTGATGGCGCGCGCCGAAGCGTTTGCCTCGCGCCAGCCGGTGCGCGAGGCTGCGTGGGACGGTACCATGATGGGGCTGGGCCTGACCGGCGTACTGGTGGCGCTGGGCGCGCTGCGCGAGCTGCTGGGTAAAGGCACGCTACTGGCCGGCGCCGACAAGCTGCTTGGCCCCGCCGGCCAGCAGCTGACCCTGCAGCTGGCCGGGCCGGATTACCAGTTCCTGCTGATGCTGCTGCCCCCGGGCGCTTTCCTGGGGCTGGCGCTGCTGATTGCCGGCAAGAACGTACTGGATGCCCGCGCACGCCAGCGCGCAGCCGCTGCGGCCAACCTTGCACCTCACGCCGAAGCGAGCCCCGCACCATGAACAAGACCATACGCCAGCAAATCTTTGCCCGCCTGCAAGCCCACAACCCGCACCCCACCACCGAGCTGGAATACGACACGCCGTTCCAGCTACTGATCGCCGTACTGCTGTCGGCACAAGCTACCGACGTGGGCGTGAACAAAGCCACCCGCGTGCTGTTCCAGGTGGCACCCACGCCAGACAAAATGTACGCGCTGGGGGTGGCCGGGCTGGAGGAGTACATCAAGACCATAGGCCTGTACCGCACCAAGGCCAAAAACAGCATAGAAACCTGTCGCATCCTGCTGCAACAGCACGGTGGCGAGGTGCCGGAAAGCCGCGAAGCGCTGGAAGCGCTGCCAGGGGTTGGCCGCAAAACCGCCAACGTGGTGTTGAATACCGCCTTTGGCCACCCCACCATTGCGGTAGATACCCATATCTTCCGCGTCAGTAACCGCACCCGGCTGGCGCCCGGCAAAGACGTGCGCGAAGTAGAAGACAAACTGTTACGTTTTGTGCCCGCCGAATACAAACAAGACGCGCATCATTGGCTTATCCTGCACGGGCGCTACGTTTGCAAAGCCAGAAAACCCGACTGCGAGCGCTGCGTGATTGCAGACCTCTGCGAATATCCGGCAAAACCGCTATGATGATCGCCTGTTGATTGATTTTTACTGTCATCGCTGCCCACCAGCGATAAACGAATCTAAAAGGATTGCCCAGGTGAACGCCTGCACACGCTTGGCCCTCATCACCGCTGTCGCCCTGTCTGTAGGGGGTTGCGGCAAAATCGAAGCACTGTTCAAAGACGACAAGGGTGCACCTGTCGCCGTGCCGGCCAAGGCCGACGGCAGCGTGGCCATGTTGCTGCCAGACTTTACCCAGCTGGTAGAGCGCGAAGGCCCGGCGGTAGTCAATATCCAGGCTATGCGCGCCGAAGCGCGCGCCAGCCAGAGCGACAACCCCTACCCGGTACCGGAAGACGACCCGTTCTACGAATTCTTCCGCCGCTACATGCCCAACCCGAACCAGCAGCAGGAAACCCCGCCGCCTTCCGAGAGCGTCTCGTTCGGCAGCGGCTTCATCATCACCGATGACGGCTACATCCTCACCAATGCCCACGTGGTCACCGGCAGCAGCCAGATCAAGGTCATGCTCACCGACAAGCGCGAAATGCGCGCCAAGCTGGTGGGCCTGGACAAACGCACCGACGTGGCCGTGCTGAAGATCGACGCGGCCAACTTGCCCACCGTCAAGACCGGCACGCCGGACGAGCTGAAAGTGGGCGAATGGGTAGCCGCCATCGGCGCGCCGTTCGGTTTTGAAAACACCGTCACCGCCGGCATCGTGTCGGCCAAAGGCCGCAGCCTGCCGGACGAAAGCTATGTGCCCTTCATCCAGACCGACGTGGCCATCAACCCGGGTAACTCCGGCGGCCCGCTGTTCAACCTGAAAGGCGAAGTGATCGGCATCAACTCGCAGATCTACAGCCGCAGCGGTGGTTTCATGGGGATCTCGTTTGCCATTCCGATCGACCTGGCGATGAAGGTAGCCGACCAGCTCAAAGCCAAAGGCAAAGTCAGCCGCGGCCAGCTGGGCGTGCATATCCAGGAAGTCTCGCAGGAGCTGGCGCAGTCCTTCGGGCTGGACCGTGCCCGTGGTGCACTGGTGGTGCGCGTGGAGCCGTCCGGCCCGGCCAGCCGCGCCGGTGTGCAGATTGGTGACATCATCCTGCGCCTGAACGGCCAGAACGTGGAAAGCTCGCGCGACCTGCCGCGCATGGTAGGCGATCAGCCACCGGGCGCAGTCATCAAGCTGGGTGTGTGGCGCAAGGGCAAAGAGCAAAACATCGACGCCACCCTGGCCGAGCTGGCACCCGAGCAAGCCCAGGCATCGCCGGAGCAAAGCCAGCCGGACGTGCCGCAAAGCTACCAGTTTGGCAAGCTGGGCCTGACACTGTCGGAGCTGAGCGCCAGCGACAAACAGGAGCTGGGCATTCGTGGCGGGTTGTTTGTACAAAAGGTACAGGGCCTGTCTGCCCGTGCCGGCCTGCAGCACGGTGACATCATCATCGGCCTGAACCAGGTAGAGGTCACCACGGTGAAAGGCTTCGAAAAAGCCTTGAACGACGCCCGCGGCAATATTGCCCTGCTGGTGAGACGTGGTGACAGCACGCTGTTTGTGCCGCTACGCATGAACTGATTTCCAGCCGCCGCCAGGCGGCTTTTTTACGCCGGTACGGTATGGCCGAATATACGGCCAGCCTCACGGTGGCGCTTGAAACAAAGGAGAAACCATGAGCTTTCTGACAACCGACCTGTACGACGCCCACGAAGGCCGCGTAGCCGTGCTGGAGCCCATGCTGAAAAGCTACGGTGGCAAGCCGCGCTTTAGCGGCCAGATCGTTACCCTTAAGCTGTACGAAGACAACACCCTGGTACGCGAGATGCTGGCCGAGCCCGGCGCGGGCAAGGTGCTGGTAGTAGACGGCGGCGGCTCGAAACGCTGCGCCCTGCTGGGTGACCAGATTGCCGAGCTGGCGGTAAAAAACCAGTGGGAAGGCGTGGTGATCTACGGCTGCATTCGCGACTCGGTCGCCATCGCGGCGCTACCGCTAGGCGTACGCGCGCTGGATACCAACCCGAAAAAGTCTGTCAAGCGCAACGAAGGCACGCGGAACCTGGTACTGAACTTTGCCGGCGTGGACTTCACCCCCGGCCACTGGCTCTACGCCGACGAAGACGGCGTACTGCTCTCCCCTGTCGCCTTGCTCTGATAAGGCTGCGTCTGGCGGTGGCGCGGGTGCGCAGGCAGCAGCGGGGACAGGCTGTCGCGCACCCACAGCAGCATCTGGTCGGCCCAGGTATGGTCTTCCGGCGCCAGCAGTTCGGGCTGGTCCAGCGTGGCCGCCGTGATATCAATCTCGTCTGGCGAGGCCTCGTGGCGGTAGCTCAGCGTGGTACCGCATTGCGGGCAAAAACCACGCTTTACCCCCAGCGACGAATGGTACAAGCGCAATTCGCCCTGCCATTGCAAATCGATACTGCGCACGGTGAACCAGGTAACAAAGGGCGCGCCGCTGGCCTTGCGGCACGACGCGCAGTGGCAATGGGTGACATGGTAAGGTTGGCCGCGAAAGCGGTAACTTATCGCACCGCACAAGCATCGTCCCTGCATAGCCGCCACCTTTCCAGAAAAATCATCTACTTGGCACTATAGCCAAGCCTGAATCCCGGGAAAAGTGATGCGGTGCAATAAAGTTACACCCATAAAAAAAGACAGCCAATGGCTGTCTTTTTGCTTCGCTGCGGCCAACCTTAAGCGGGCTGTACCGGCGTTGCACCTTTTACTTCGGTAATCACGTTTTTCTCGTCGACAAACACCAGCTTGGGGCTGTGGCCGGCCAGCTCGCTGTCTTCGTAGGCGGCAAAGCTGGCGATGATCAGCAGGTCGCCAGGGGCGGCGCGGCGCGCTGCCGAGCCGTTCACCGAAATGGTACCCGAGCCACGCTCGGCGCGGATGGCGTAGGTAGCAAAGCGCTCGCCATTGGTCACGTTCCAGATCTGGATTTCTTCGTACTCGCGAATGTCTGCCGCTTCCAGCAGGTTTTCGTCGATAGCGCACGAGCCGATGTAATGCAGCTCGGCATGGGTGGTGGTAACACGGTGAAGCTTGGATTTCAGCATGGAACGCTGCATGGTTTTTTCCTGTTACGGGCGCTGCTAGATCAGCGCGTTACTTCGATATTGTCGATCAGGCGGGTACGGCCCAGGCGGGCAGCAGCCAGCACAACCAGGCGCGGCTCGCCAGCATGGGCGACTTCCAGCGTGTCGGCCTGGCGCACCTCGATATAGTCCACGCGCCAGCCGTGCGCGGCCAGGTCGTCGGCAGCGGCTTTTTCCAGCACGGCGTAACGGTTGTCACCCGCCAGCAGCGCATCGCGGATGGCAGAAAGGTGGCGGTACAGACGCGGCGCCTCGGCGCGCTCTTCGGCGCTCAGGTAGCCATTGCGCGACGACAGCGCCAGGCCATCTTCTGCACGGCCTGTGTCCACCGGCACGATCTCGATCGGCATGTTCAGGTCGTCCACCATGGCACGGATCACGTGCAGCTGCTGGAAGTCTTTCTTGCCGAAACAGGCCACGTCAGCCTGCACGATGTTGAACAGCTTGCTCACCACGGTGGCCACGCCACGGAAGTGGCCGGGGCGGAAGGCGCCACACAGCTCGTTCTGGATATGCGGCGGCTCAACGTTGAAGTCTTGCTTGATGCGCGGGTACAGCTCGCGCTCGTCCGGGAAGAACAACACGTCCACACCGGCGGCTTCCAGCTTGGCGCAGTCGGCCTCGAAAGTGCGCGGGTAGGCGTCAAAGTCTTCGCCCTGGCCAAACTGCAGGCGGTTAACAAAAATGCTGACCACCACTTTGTCTGCATGCTGGCGTGCTGCTTCTACCAGGGCCAGGTGGCCGGCATGAAGGTTGCCCATGGTAGGGACAAAAGCCAGACGGCCAGCGGTTTTGCGCCAGGCGCGCAGCTGGGCGATGCTACGAATGATTTGCATGGTACTCACTCAGTGAGGGCTCACGGCCCGGCGCTGCGGCTCGGGCCCTGGCGTGTAACTCAGAAACAGTGCTCGGGCGCCGGGAAGCTGCCGTCCTTGACCGCGCTGACATAGGCACCGACGGCGCCCTGGATGCTTTGCGCCTCATCCATGAAGTTCTTCACGAAGCGGGCTTTCTTGCCCGGGAACACGCCCAGCACGTCGTGCAGTACCAGTACCTGGCCGGAGACATCCGGGCCGGCACCAATGCCGATAGTCGGCACGCTGATGCTCTCTGTGACGCGCTTGGCCAGCGCGGCAGGCACGCATTCCATCAGCACCATGCTGGCACCGGCCTCGGCCAGAATGCGGGCTTCTTCCACGATACGCTCGGCGTCGCTTTCGCTCTTGCCCTGCACCTTGTAGCCACCAAAAGCGTTGACAAACTGCGGGGTGAGGCCGATGTGGGCACATACCGGCACGCCGCGCTGCACCAGGAAGCGTACGGTATCGGCCATGAAGGCACCGCCTTCGAGCTTCACCATGTGGGCACCAGCCTGCATCAGGCGTGCCGAGCTGGCAAAGGCTTGCGCCGGGCTTTCCTGATAGGCACCAAACGGCAGGTCGGCCAGAATCAGGGCGCGCTGGCTGCCACGGGCCACACAGCGGGTGTGGTAGGCCATCTCGTCCATCGAGACAGGCAGCGTGGAACTTTCCCCGCGGATCACCATGCCCAGCGAATCGCCGATCAGCATGATATCTACCCCGGCGCTATCGAGCAGGCTGGCAAAGCTGGCGTCGTAGCAGGTCATCATGGCGATTTTTTGCCCCTCGGCCGCCATGCTGTGCAGGGTGTTAACGGTGACTTTCATGTCTTTTATCCTTGTTGCTTCTTCCGGTTGCGCGTTGTCCAGCTTGTGGCCGGGCGCGCCCAGGGCTTTATATGCCCTTGTTGAAGTAACTGCGCTGGCCACGCATCTCGCTGATGCAGCGCAACAATAGCCCGAAATCTTCTTCACCTTCAACCAGATCAAGATGGTCGGTGTTGACGATCAGGAGCGGAGCCGCCTCGTAGGCGTGAAAAAAGGTACTGTAGGCTTCGTGCATGCGCTGCACGTAGCCTTCCGGCATCGCAATCACTTCGCCAGCGGCGGCGCGTGCGGCCAACCTTTTGCTGACGGTTTCCGGCGATGCCTGCAGGTAAATGACCAGGTCGGGTACCGGGTGCTCGGGCAGGAAACGCTGCACGATGCGCTGATACAGCGCCAGCTCGTCTTTATCCAGCGTCTGCGCCGCAAACATGGCGTCCTTGTCGAACAGGAAGTCGGACACCAAGGGCGCGGCCAGCATATCGCCGTGCAGCATGGCTTGCGCCGCATCGGCGCGTTGCATCAGAAAGCTCAGCTGGGTAGAAAATGCGTGGTACGGCGGGTGGCGGTAAAAACGCTCCAGAAACGGGTTCTGCTCTGCGTCCTCCGCCAGCAGGCGGATTTGCCAATAGTCAGCCAGGCGGCGTGCCAGCAGGGATTTACCGCACGCTATCGGGCCTTCTACCACCACATATCGCAAATTCGACATAGCTCGCTCCTGTCTAAGCCAAACGTTTTACGCCCGCCGGGTCCAGACCGGCAGCAATATCCGCCGCGGCACCGTGTGCGCCCACCTGCATATCGGCGGCCATTTCCGCCAGCGGCAGCATCACGAATGCGCGCTGATGCATACGCGGGTGCGGCAGGGTCAGGAAGGCGGTGTCCAGCACCACGCCCTCAACCAGCAGCAGGTCCAGGTCCAGCACGCGCGGGGCGTTGCGGAAGGTGCGAACGCGGCCAAAAGCCTGCTCGACTTCCAGCAGTGCGGCCAACAGCGCCTGTGGCGCCAGCGTGGTTTCCACCTCACACACGGCATTGATGAAGTCAGGCTGGTCGGCGTAGCCGACTGGCGCCGTCTGGTAGCAGGAAGAGCGGCGCAGCAAAGCAACACCGGGCAGCGCGGCGATGGCAGCCAGCGCAGCCTCCACTTGCTGTACCGGGTTTTCCAGATTACTGCCTAGCGCAATAACGGCACGGCTCACTCGGCACTACCTTCGCTGGGGCGAGCATTGGGTTTGCGGCGGCGACGGCGCTTTTTGCGCTCGGCGCTGTCGCCATTGGCAGCGGGCGGCGCATGGCGTGCTTCTTCTACCAGCAGCTGGCGGTCGGCGTGGTCAGCGTGCTGGAACTCGGCCCACCATTGCACCATCTCGCGCGGTACGTCGCCCACCTCGGCGCGCAAGCAGTAGAAATCGAAAGCGGCACGGAAGCGCGGCTGCTCCAGGAAACGGAACGGGCGGGCGCCATTGCGGTTGTCAAAACGCGGCTGCAATGCCCAGATTTCACGCATGGTGGCGGAGAAGCGGCGCGGGATGGCAAAGTCTTCATCCTGCAGCGATTCGACTTCGGCCATGGCCTCCATCAGCGCGGCAATGGATTTCTCGCCATCGGCAGTGCGCGCTTTCCAGCGGTTGTTTACCTGTGCCCACAGCAATGCGGCCAACATGAAGCCTACCGACACCGGCTTGTCGGCACGGATGCGCTCGTCGGTGCTGGCCAGCGCCAGCTTGAGGAAGGCTTCGCCACCCTCTTCGTCCATCACCGCGTCCAGCAGCGGGAAAATACCGCGCGACAAGCCTTCGTCACGCAGCTTTTTCAGGCAGGCGTAAGCGTGGCCGGAGTGCAGCAGCTTGAGCAGCTCGTCAAACAGCCGCGCAGGCGGCTCGTTTTTCAGCAGGTGCGCGTGCGAGGCAATCGGCTTGCGCGTGTGTTCGTCGATCTCGAAACCCAGCTTGGCCGCCAGGCGCACGGCACGCAGCATGCGCACTGGGTCTTCCTGGTAGCGGCGGGCCGGTTGGCCGATCATCACCAGCTTTTTCGCCTGCAGGTCTTTTACCCCATGGTGATAGTCGATGATGGTTTCATCGGTGGGGTTATAGAACAGTGCATTCACGGTAAAGTCGCGGCGCAAGGCGTCTTCGG
Organism: beta proteobacterium L13; assembly: GCA_000335715.1. Lineage (GTDB taxonomy): Bacteria > Pseudomonadota > Gammaproteobacteria > Burkholderiales > Chromobacteriaceae > Vogesella. Next base: position 10,014 of record AMYZ01000013.1, on the reverse strand, counting down.
ACTGGTTACCGTACGTGTTGTCCGCCATGATGCGGCCGGTTTCGTTGGTCTTGCCTACTTCACCGCCGCGGAAGGTCGTTACTTCGATGGTTTCCGGCCCCATCATCACGTGCACAATGCGGAAGCGGCGGCCGATGATGCGCGAGCGGCGGAATATATGGTGCACTTCTTCCGGCGTGGCGCTGGTGGCCACGTCAAAATCCTTGGGCGATACGCCCAGCAGCAAGTCGCGCACTGCCCCGCCTACCACAAAGGCACTGTGGCCGGATTCTTGCAGCCGCGATACCACACGCAAGGCAGCATGGCTAAGGGCATCGCGGCGCACGCCGTGCTGTGCCAGCGATAGCACACGCGGCTTGGGTTTGTTGCGGCCGATGCCGGTTGGCAGGTCGAAAACGCGGCTGATCAGTTTGCGAATCATCAGGAACAGTATCTGGAAGAAGGTGGGAGGCAGCGGTCGCTACCCGGATTCAAGCGGGGGATTATAGCCCGATATTCTGCGCATTCTCCAGCATTGTGCCAAGACGGCACTTGACAGTATCGATAGACTGCTCTAATTTTGAACCTGCGCCGATTTGTTACTGCTTGCGGGGCGCCCGATAAATACCAGCTAAAGCGTGCAGATCACCCGCTGACCGCTTTATTGCTGCAGCGGGTTTTTCTTTGGCAGGCAGCCAGGCCACACTACCGTTTTACGCGCCGAGTTAATCGACAACTTGCAGGGCGCTTTCGAAATTCTGCTAAAGCGTCGCTCGGCCAGCCGGGCGCGCAACACGCTACGGAGACTGCCATGTACGACTGCCAAGAAGACCGCTACACCGATTTTGCCATCACCCCGCGCTGCACCGCCCCCACACTGAGCGGCTCGCTCACCGCCAACGCCACAACCGGCACACGCCACAAGCTTACCGAGCTGGCCGCCTACGCTACCGAGCGCGGCCTGGATATCACCCTGCAGCAAGGCACGCTGGCCATCCACGCGCTCAGCCTGACCGAAGCACTCAATATCAATGCACGCTTCGGGCACGACTTGCTGATCAGCTGCCATCTACGCCGCGACCCGCCGGCGCGCTTTGGCTGACACAGCGTTCGCAAGGTTGGCCGCACGGCCCGGGGCTGCGCCCGTATAATGCCGCCTTTACCCCCACCCGTTTCCACCTTGCATGCTGTTTGATCTGAACCGAACCCCCGCCGCCACCCTGCGGATGGAAGCCCACACCCTGGGCAAGCTGGCGCTGCCGATGATGGTGGCACAGATTGCCCAGGTTGCTACCGGCTTTGTCGACACCGTGATGGCTGGCCACGTCAGCACCGACGACCTGGCAGCAGTGTCGCTGGGCTCCAGCGTCTTCATTACCGTGTATGTCACGCTGATGGGCATCGCCTCGGCCATGAACCCCATCCTGTCGCAGCAAGTTGGCCGCGGCGACACTCACCAGATCGGTGCCACCGCGCGCCAGGGCCTGTGGTTTGGCCTGATGCTGGGCGTGCTGGGCATGCTGCTGATGTTGGCCATCCAGCCGCTGCTGCGTCTGTGGCTGGACTTGCCTGCCAGCGTAGAAGACAAGGCCATGCTGTTTATTACCGGTAGCGCCATGGGGATGCCGGCGGCCATTCTGCACCGTGCGCTGTACGCCTTCAGCTCCAGCCTGAACCATACCCGCCCCATCATGCTGGTCAGCATCTGCGGCCTGCTGCTCAATATCCCGCTGAACTACGCACTGATCCACGGCCTGGCCGGCCTGCCCGCGCTAGGCGGGGCCGGCTGCGGCTGGGCAACCGGCATGGTGATGTGGTTTAACGCTGCCGCGCTGTTTGCTGTCATCAAATACCAGCAGGCATACCAGCCTTACGGCCTAACCGGCGGCTTCAGTTGGCCGCAGTGGCAGCGTTTTCCTGCCTTTATCAAGCTGGGGCTGCCCATAGGCCTGTCCTTTTTTGTGGAAGTGAGCCTGTTTTCCTTTATTGCGCTGCTGGTGGCCAAGCTGGGCACCACGGTAGTGGCTACCCATCAGGCGGTGCTGAATTTTTCCAGCGTAATCTACATGATTCCGCAAAGCATCGGCGTGGCGCTCACCATCCGCGTGGGCCAGCGCGTGGGTGCGGGCGATTACCGCGGTGCACGCACCGTATGCGGCGTGGGCCTGGCCATGGGCGTGGCGCTGGCCTGCCTGACCATGGTGTGGGTACTGCTGGGGCGCGAAAGCATCATGCGCACTTACAGCAGCGACCCGGCGGTGATTACCCTGGGCATGTCGCTGATGCTGTTTGCCGCCTTCTACCAGCTGACAGACGCCATGCAGACCATCGCCTCGGCCGCGCTGCGCGGCTACAAGATCACCACCATGCCCATGGTGATCCATATTGTGTCGTTCTGGCTGGTCGGCTTGGGCCTGGGGTCGCTACTGGGCCTGGGTCATCTGCCGCTACCCGGCCTGAGCCTGCCCATGGGTGTGCATGGTTTCTGGCTGGCACTGGTGATCAGCCTGAGCCTGGCCGGCCTGCTGCTGGTAAGCTATCTATCGCGCGAGAGCCGCCGCCGGCTGCACCGCCAAACTGCCTGAAAGAATACCGTGACACCTGTTATTTATCGCGAACAACCCATCCGTGCCTTCAACACCTTCGGCATGAACGTGAAAGCCGCCTTTTTCAGCCAGCTCACCGACCTGGCCCAGCTGCCCATCCTGCTGGCACAGCCGGTGGTACAGCAAGGCCCGCTGCTGTGGCTGGGCGGCGGCAGCAATATGCTGTTCACCCAGGACTTCGAGGGTGTCATCATCCAGAACTGCCTGAAAGGCGTACAGCTTGTCGCCGAGGACGAGCAGCACGTACTGGTGCAGGCTGCAGGCGGCGAGGTATGGCACGACTTTGTGCAATACACCTTGCAACAGGGCTGGAGCGGGCTGGAAAACCTCAGCCTGATCCCCGGCACCGTGGGCGCCAGCCCTATCCAGAACATCGGCGCGTATGGCGTAGAAGTCAAAGACCTGATTCACGAAGTGGTGTGCGCCGACCTGGCCACCGGTGGCAGCAAGGTGGTGCTGAGCAATGCAGACTGCCACTTTGCCTACCGTGACAGTATCTTCAAACAGGCGCTGGCCGGGCGCTATCTGGTAACGGCGGTGCGCTTCCGCCTGAACAAAACGTTCCAGCCTCGCATAGGCTACGGCGACATCAGCAAGGCACTGGCCGCCATGGGCTGCACCGACGAGCCGACAGCACTGCAAGTCAGCCAGGCGGTCATCAGCATCCGCCAGAGCAAGCTCCCCGACCCGGCGGTACTGGGTAACGCCGGCAGTTTCTTCAAAAACCCCATCGTGCCGCGCGAGCAGGCCGATACCCTGCTGGCACAACACCCCACCCTGCCGCACTACCCGCAGGCCGATGGCAGCGTCAAGTTGGCCGCAGGCTGGCTGATCGAGCAAGCCGGCCTGAAGGGCTACCGTGACGGCGATGCGGCCGTACACGACAAGCAGGCATTGGTGCTGGTAAACCACGGCCATGCCAGCGGCGCACAGATGTGGGCCCTGGCCAGCAAGGTACGCCAGACGGTTTACCAGCAATACGGCGTGGTGCTGGACCCGGAACCCATCGTACTGTAAACCTGCCCATGCAACAGCGGCCAACCTTGCCGACAAGGTTGGCCGCTGTTGCATGGCTGCTGGTGTTTACAACAGATGCGCAGCCGCCAGAAACAGGTAAATCACCGCCGCGTAGCCCACCAGCCAGGACAGCGAACGCAGGCTGGGCTTATCGGCCAGATAGCACGCCCCGTACGCCACACGCGCCAGCAGAAACACCGCCGCTGCCGCATCCATCTTGCCCTGCGACACCAGATTCAGAAACGCCACCACCACCGCAGCAGCAAACACCGGGAAAGCCTCCCAGCTATTTTGCTGCGCCCAGTGCGCACGCAAACGCCAGCCAGTCAGCGCCGCTTGTGCGGCGCGCGGAGCATGGTTATTCATACCGCCAGCCTTGGACATGGCGGCAAACAGCAAGGGCAACACGGCGGCAATCAATACCGCCCAGAAAGCAAACTGCATCGCAGGCTCCTAATTCACCAGATAACGCCGGTCATCAAACGTGGCCACCCATTGCGGCCGGTACACAATCAGTATCGCCATTACCAGGCCACTGGTAAACGCCTCGGACCACGCCAGCAAAAAGTAAAAGGGCAACACTTCGCCCAGCAGATGGTCTACCGGGTACACCCCCGCCAGCCCCAAAGCCAGCAAACCGGCCGCCGCAGCCAACAGCAAGCTTGCCGCCCCCGCCAGAAAAGCGTTCACGAACACGTAGACAAACAGGTTCGGCGCCAGCCGCTGCCGCGCCCAGTGCAGCACGGCAGTCGTCAGCAACACCGCCGGCACATAGCTCAGCAATACATTCAGGCCGATGGCCAATGGGTCCATCAGCCCGGCCGCCACCAGCACCAGCTGCACCAGCGACAGCGCCAGCAAGGCGAGCCACGGCCCGGCCAGCAGGGTAAACACCGTCGCCCCCAGCAAATGAAACGACAAGCCGGGCTGCAAACCCGCCTTGGCCAGCGTAAACCCCATCAGCACGACGCAAGCCCCGCACCAGGCAGACACCGCCTGCGCGGGCAACGCGCGCCACGCCACGCGCCTGGCACACAGCAGCAACATGGCCAGCCACAGGCCATTCGCCCCCCACACCCAAGGCAGTGCAAACTGCCCGGCCAGAAAATTCATGCTCACTCCATTTTGCTCAGTGATACCGGCCATCATAACAAAGCCCGCCAGCGCCACAAAAACCCCAGCCCGGCACAATCAGGTAAAATGCGGCCAACCTTATAACGGATGACTGTCATGTTTAGCTTGCCCGCCCCCCACCACATTGCCAACCTGATCAGCCAGGCGCTGGCAGAAGATATTGGCCAGCAGGACTGGACCGCGCTGCTGATCGACGCAGACAGCCAGGGCAAGGCATCCGTCATAGTGCGCGAGCCGGCAACGGTGTGCGGGCAAGCCTGGTTTGACGAAGCGTTTCGTCAGGTAGACCCGCGCTGCCAGGTAAGCTGGCAAGTCGCCGAGGGCCAGCAAGTCACCGCCAATACCGTGCTATGCCACATCAGCGGCCCTGCCCGTGCACTGCTTACTGCCGAACGCACCGCACTGAACATTCTGCAAACCCTGTCTGCCGTGGCTACCGAGACCCAGCGCTATAGTGAATTGATCGCCGGCACCCGCGCCCGCATTCTGGATACCCGCAAAACCCTGCCTGGCATGCGCCTGGCGCAAAAGTACGCCGTTACCGTTGGCGGCGGCGTCAACCAGCGCATCGGCCTGTACGACGGCATCCTGATCAAGGAAAACCACATTATGGCCGCCGGCAGCATCACGCAGGCACTGCAGCGTGCACGCGAGCTGGCCCCGCCGCAGGTAAGCATTCAGGTAGAAGTAGAAAACCTCGCCGAGCTGAACGAAGCGTTGGCCGCAGGCTGCACGCTGGTACTGCTGGATAATATGTCGCTGGACGATATGCGCGAGGCGGTGCGCCTGAGCGAAGGCCGTGCGCTACTGGAAGCTTCCGGCGGCGTAGATTTCAGCACCGTGCGCGCCATTGCCGAAACCGGCGTTGATCGCATCTCCATCGGCAAGCTTACCAAAGACGTGCGTGCCATCGACCTGTCGATGCGCTTCAGCCAAGCCTGAGACAAAACAGCATCAGGCTGTGACGCAAAGAAAAACCGGCCACCAGGCCGGTTTTCTTATGCTGGCAGGCTGGCGTGGGCTAGCGCCAAACGCCGCAGCATCGCTGCTGTTGCGCCCCACACATAGTACGCGCCGTGCGTCAGCGAATAATAATGGCCGCGATAGCCATCGCGCTCGTAGTGATGGCGCTCGTACTGCCGCGTATCCAGCGCCAGCGACAAGGGCAGAGTAAACACTTCATCCACCTCGTCGGGCGATGGCCGGAACACCACCGGCTGCGTGAGCACCCCCAGCACTGGCGTAACAGCATAGCCGGTAATGGTTTGATACTGCCCCATCTGCGCCACCACACGCACGGCACTGGCCGGCAAGCCTATCTCTTCCTCGGCCTCGCGCAGCGCCGCCATGGCCGCACTGGCATCGCCCTCTTCCAGCCGACCACCAGGAAAGCTGATCTGCCCGGCATGGCTACGCAAATGGGCGGTGCGGCGTGTCAGCACCACCTGCCAGCCATCGGGCTGCCATAGCACCAGAATCAGCACCGCTGCCGGCTTGCTACCGACATCTCTGGGCAATAGCCCTTCCGCATCATCTGCCAGCGGCACTTGCGACAAACTGGCTAGCAGTGCGGCCAACTCCTCCTCACCCCGGGCATACAACATGGCTTAGCCTCTTTTTTTACCTGCGCCAATCTTGGGCAGTGACAGCTCCCCCCAATGCGCCACCAGGCGCAACGCCACCCCGGAGACAAAAACCAGCTGCACCGCCAGAATATGATCCCACCCCAACGTGGCCAGCACGTATAGCGCCACGGCCACCACAATGGACACCGTGCCGTAAAAATCTTTATGCAGGATAAACGGCACATCGTTCACCATCATGTCCCGCACGATACCGCCACCCACAGCAGTAACGAAACCCAGCAAAATCACACCAAACGCATTGATGTGGTACTCCACTCCCAATTTAGCCCCTGCCAGGCTGAACGCAACCAGCCCTATCGAATCTGCCACGATAAACAGCGTGGCCAGCAGCTCGTGTTCGCGCTTATGCAGGCGCGCCGCCATCGCCACCAACAGGGTGATAGCAATGATGATCAGGTTGGTGTTATCCAGAAAAACCTGTGGCATGCGGCCAACCAGTACATCCCGTATCACCCCGCCGCCGATGGCCGTGAGCAAGGTCACAATGATGATACCCAGCAAGTCCAGGTGCTTGCGCACACCCAGCAAATAGCCCGACACCGCAAAGGCTACCGTCCCGATTACCGAGTAACCGTCAAAATCCAGTAAATAATCCAGCATACAAATCGCCATGAAAAACGCCAGACCGCATGGCCTGGCGTTGTGTACTTTGCCTGATGGTACGCTTAGCGACGCATCGAATCAAAGAAGGCCAAGTTCGACTTGGTCGCGCGCAGCTTGTCCAGCATGAACTCCATCGCTTCCAGGTCGTCCATCGGGTACAGCAGCTTGCGCAGCACCCAGATGCGCTGTAGCTGTTCTTGCGGAATCAGCAGCTCTTCGCGGCGGGTACCCGAGCGGTTGATGTTAATCGCCGGGAAGATGCGTTTTTCGGCCATACGGCGATCCAGGTGGATCTCCATATTACCGGTACCCTTGAATTCTTCGTAGATCACGTCATCCATACGCGAGCCGGTATCCACCAGCGCGGTAGCAATGATGGTCAGCGAGCCGCCTTCTTCGATATTACGTGCAGCACCAAAGAAACGCTTGGGGCGCTGCAGCGCGTTGGAATCCACACCACCGGTCAGCACTTTGCCGGAGGCCGGAATCACGGTGTTGTAGGCGCGAGCCAGACGGGTGATGGAATCCAGCAGGATCACCACATCTTTTTTGTGCTCTACCAGGCGCTTGGCCTTCTCGATCACCATTTCGGCTACTTGCACGTGGCGAGTAGCCGGCTCGTCAAACGTTGACGATACCACCTCGCCGCGCACCGAACGCTGCATCTCGGTCACTTCTTCCGGACGCTCGTCGATCAGCAGCACGATCATTTCCACTTCCGGATGGTTGGTGGTGATGGCGTGGGCAATATGCTTCAGCATCACTGTCTTACCGGACTTGGGCGGCGCCACCAGCAAGCCACGCTGACCTTTGCCGATAGGGGCAATCAGGTCAATCAGGCGACTGGTAACATTTTCTTCAGCCTTGATATCACGCTCTAGGTGCAGGCGCTCGGTCGGGAACAGCGGCGTCAGGTTCTCGAACAGGATCTTGTGCTTGGCCTGCTCCGGCGGGCCACCATTCACCTTGTCCACCTTCACCAGGGCAAAGTAGCGCTCGCCTTCTTTAGGCGTGCGGATCTCACCCTCGATGGTGTCGCCGGTATGCAGATTAAAGCGGCGAATCTGGGACGGGCTGACGTAAATATCATCCGGGCCTGCCAGGTATGACGAATCAGGGCTACGCAGGAAGCCGAAGCCATCCGGCAATACCTCCAGCGTACCTTCGCCAAAAATACTTTCACCTTTTTTCGCCTGGTTTTTCAGCAGCGCGAAAATCAGGTCCTGCTTGCGCAGGCGGTTGGCGCCATCAATCTCGTTGGAAATAGCCATTTCCACGAGTTCGCTAACATGTTGGCGCTTTAGATCAGATAGATGCATATGTGTACGGTCAGCCTAAGAATGTAACAAGGCGGCAAAGAGCACCGAGACTGAGGAAATAAAGAAGGGAAATATGAAACGAGCGGCCAAGGCCGCTCGCGTACTGGACTATTGGGAAGATAGTCCAAGAGGCACTAGCTGTCAATCAATTACAGGTGCGCATTCAGGAACTCGATCAGCTGTGTCTTGGACAACGCACCAACCTTGGTGGCTGCCACTTCACCGCCTTTAAACAGCATCAGGGTAGGAATACCACGGATACCGAATTTAGGTGGTGTTGCCTCGTTCTGATCGATATTCAGTTTGGCAACCACCAGACGGCCTTCATATTCTTTTGCCACATCGTCCAGGATAGGGGCAATCATTTTGCAAGGACCGCACCATTCAGCCCAGTAATCTACCAGTACAGGGGCATCAGCCTTCAGGACTTGCTGTTCAAACGAATCATCAGTCACGTGCAGAATCAGGTCGCTCATTGTTTTCCTCTCGATTGGGTGTCGATTTTAAGCTTACAGGCGATGGTAACAACTCCCCCTCCCTGCATCAACCCTAAATGACAGGACAAAGCCGGCCAGACCTTTGCTTTACAAGACGGTCGGTCGATTGACCGTTATAATGCCCGGCTGCTTTAGATTGAAAAGGATTTAACATGGGTTTCCTGCAAGGCAAAAAGATTCTGATCACCGGCATGATCTCGAACCGCTCCATTGCCTACGGCATTGCACAAGCCTGCCATCGCGAAGGGGCCGAGCTCGCCTTCACCTACGTGGTAGACAAGCTGGAAGACCGTGTCCGCGAAATGGCTGCCGACTTTGGCAGCACGCTGGTTTATCGCTGTGACGTTCAGAACGACGCAGAAATCACCCAGCTTTTCAGCAGCCTGGGTAAAGACTGGGACGGGCTGGACGGCCTGGTACACGCCATAGCCTACGCCCCGCGCGAAGCACTGGAAGGTGATTTTCTGGATGCGCTCAGCCGTGAAGCATTTCACACCGCCCACGACGTTTCTGCCTACAGCTTTGCCGCACTGGCCAAAGCAGCACGCCCCATGATGCAAGGCCGCCGCGCAGCCCTGCTGACCCTGTCTTACCTGGGGGCCGTACGCGCCATACCGAACTACAATGTGATGGGCTTGGCCAAAGCCAGCCTGGAAGCCTCCGTGCGCTTCATGGCAGCCAGCCTGGGCAAAGAAGGCATCCGCGTCAATGGCATCTCCGCAGGCCCTATCAAGACACTTGCTGCTGCAGGCATTTCCGGCTTCAGCAAGCTACTCAACATGGCAGCCGGCCAATCCTGTCTGCGTCGCAACGTTACCACCGAGGAGGTAGGCAATACCGCCGCCTTCTTGCTGTCTGATCTTTCCTCCGGCATTACCGGCGAAATCACCTACGTGGATGCCGGCTTCAACATCAACTCGTTAAACGTTCCCGAGGCGTAAACTGCTATCAAAGCTGGTGCTCAATAAAAAGCCCGATCCTTCGATCGGGCTTTTTATCAGCTTGCGTGGTGCCGGCAAGAGGAATCGAACCCCCGACCTTCGCATTACGAATGCGCTGCTCTACCAACTGAGCTATGCCGGCCACCAGCATTACTATAGCGCCGCAATCACAGCTTGACACCTGCCTAGCGGGGGCTGGCCGCAGGCCAGCAAAGGGAAGGGGGACGTTGTCAGTACAAAGCACAAAGCCCAGCTCGTGTGAGCTGGGCTTT